>CAKTEQ010000007.1 GCA_934552825.1 uncultured Oscillospiraceae bacterium | reverse complement strand
CCGCCCGTCCGGGCCGTCAGAACAACATAGAAGCAAAGGGATCACCGCGCCGGGGTCCATCTGTCTTAGGACAGCCCAAACCTCCCCGGCGCGGCATCCCGATCTCGGATGACTTCGGGCCAGATTGGCCCGAAGTGCTGGGGAAAGACCAAAAGGCAGCGCGTTGCGGACACACGCTGCCCTTTGCTGTTTCTCCGAGAAATGAGAAAGGAGCGTCAGATATGGAAAACAAGAAGGTCGTTCAGCTTCCCGTCGAGTATCAGGTCGGGAATACAAAATACTCTGTAAAGCCCATCTATGGAGAAGCGCCGAACAAGGAGACTGTTGAGGACAAGATACGGCGGCTGATCCTTTCAGAGAGCAGGAACAAGCCGGATAAGCTATAATCCGCAAACCCGCGACATCCTTAACACGGGCCGCCAGACATGCTACAATATACTTGTAAAAGCATTTGTTTGGCGGCGTGAAAGGAGGAATAATGAATAGCCAGTCAAACATCATTACTGCTCTTTACTGCCGCCTGTCCCGTGACGATGATGTTCAGGGAGACAGTAACTCCATAGCCAACCAAAAGCGGCTGCTTTCACGATATGCCAAGGATTATGGCCTGCCCAATACCAAATACTTTGTGGACGACGGTTATACCGGTACGAATTTCAATCGCCCCGGCTTTACCGAAATGATCGAGGCCATCGAGGACGGGTACATCGGTGCCGTGATGGTCAAGGATATGTCCCGGCTGGGCCGCGACTATTTGCAGGTGGGGCTTTACACGGACCAGTTTTTTCCCGAGCATGGCGTCCGGTTTATCGCTGTCAATGACGGCGTGGACAGCGCCGAGGGCGAAAATGAGTTTGCACCCTTCCGCAACATTATGAACGAGTGGTACGCTCGGGATATTTCCCGTAAAATCCGAAGCTCCCAGCGTTTGCGCGGTAATGCCGGTGTCCCGCTTTCTCTGCCGCCCTACGGCTATGTGAAAAGCCCCGACAACCCCAAATACTGGATCGTTGACGAGGAAGCTGCTGCCGTGGTGCGGCGTATCTACCAGATGTGCATTGACGGGTACGGGATCGACAAGACTGCCGCTATCTTTGAGCAGGAGGAAATCCTGAAGCCTACGGAGTATTGGAAGATGAAAGGCGTCAGGAAGCCGGGGAGAAAGCCTTTTTCCGAAAGCCCCTATCATTGGAGCTCAAACACGGTGAACAAGATATTGACCTCCCGCGAGTACATGGGGGATGTAGTCAATTTCAAGACCTACTCCAAATCCTTCAAGGATAAGCGTCGGTATGAAAACCCCGAGGAAAACCATGTGATCTTTGAGGGCGTGCATGAGCCCATCATTGACCGTCAGACCTGGGAGATGGTACAGCGTATCCGGGAGGGTACGAAACGCAGGCAGCCGAAGAAGGTGGAAAAGAACATGTTTGCCGGACTTCTCTACTGCGCGGATTGTGGCCGCAAGCTGCATTTCAACGTCAACCATCCGCATACGGAGCTGCAATATTTCAACTGCTCCAACTATCGGGGCAACCGGGGTACATGCAATCAGACCCACTATATCCGGGTGGATGCGCTGGAACAGGTCATGCTTTTGGAGATTCGACGGCTGACGGCCTTCTTGCAGGACAAGGAGGAGGACTTTGTAAAGCTGCTGATGGCTAAAACCTTGGAAGTGGCCGAGCGTGAGAGCGCACGGCGCGAGGAGGAACTTCGGGCCAACCTGGCCCGGTGTGCCGAGCTGGACGGGCTTTTCTCCAAGACCTACGAGGACAACGCCAACGGAAAGCTGTCCGACGATCGGTTTATGATGCTCACGAAGCGGTATGACGACGAGCAGCTTGTCCTGAAAAAGAAAATCTCCGCTTTGCGGGCGGAGATCGACAAGGATAAGAAAAGCCGAATGAACGCTGCCAGCTTTCTACGGCTTGTCCGAAAGTATACGGACATACAGGAGCTTACGCCGCTGGTCCTTAATGAGATGGTGGAAAAGATCGTTGTCCATCACGCCCAGGGCACAGGGAAAAACCGGACGCAGCAGCTTGACATCCACTACAACTTTATCGGCGTACTGGATATGCCGGAGGTTGCTTCTTTGCCGTCCAGCGTGACGATAGATACCCGACAGGGCGTTGCCGTCGAGTACATCACACGCAAGGCCGGATAAACGAAAACAGGAGCAATCTTTCGATTACTCCTGTCTACGGAATGTTCATTGTCGTTATGAACATTCGACATGGTGCGAGAGATGGGACTTGAACCCACACGACGGTTGTCACACGCCCCTCAAACGTGCCTGTCTACCTGTTCCAGCACTCTCGCATTTATTAGTGCGAGAGCTATTATAATTTATTGCAGGCGGTTTGTCAATAAGAAAAATGGAAAAACACCGGGATAAAAAATTCAGGAGAGGACTTTTCGCATTGTCCACTTGTTTCCGGCAAAGCGGACGATGAATATCACACCCCGGCAGAGCCAGTCCACACACATGCCCAGGAGCACGCCGATGCTCTTAAGCCCAAGCAGCGTGCCGAAAACGTAGGCGAGCCCGACGCGGCACACCCACATGGAGATGATGCCCACGAGCATGACGAACTTGACGTCCCCCGCGGCGCGGAGGGTATAGGTCGGGATAAACGATGGCGTCCAGAACAGGAGAGAGGCGATAGAGCTGATTGCGAGCAGATCCGCCGTGAGTTCCATTGTGGGCCCCTCCAGCTTGTATATGGAGGCTATGGGGTAACGCAGAAAGAACATCCCTGTGCAGAGCACAATAAGAAGCATCCAGCAGTCCCTCAGCATTCGCTTTGTGTAGTACCGCGCCTGGTCGGTTTTGCCGGCGCCCATGCACTGTCCGACGATAGTTGTAAGAGCAAGGCCGAAGGAGCAGCAGAGTATCACGGGGACATTCGTTATGGTGCTGGCGATGGAGTTTGCGGCTATGTGCATAGTGCCGTAGGACGTGACAAAGCGCTGGACGATGAGCTTGCCCGCGTGGAAGATGACGTTTTCAACACCTGTGGGGATACCGATCGCGAGTACTGATTTTATTATGGGAAAGTCGGGCTTTATGGGGAAAAGTGTGCTCAGCCCGACCTCAAAGCTGGGCCGGCGGATGAGCACGAAAAGTATAATAAAGCCTATTATGCGGCTGACGAGCGTGGCGAGACCGGCACCCATGGCGCCCATGTTGAAACCGAAGATGCATAGCGCGTTGCCACCTACGTTGATGAGGTTCATGATGACCGAGACTATCATGGGGGTGAGGCTGTTGCCGTTGGCGCGGAGTATGGCGGAGCAGGTGTTATATTGGGCGACGAAGGGGTAGGAGATGCCCAGCATGAGGAAATAGCTCAGAGCAGATGATAGCACGTCGTCTTCTATCGCGCCGAATATGCCGAGAAGCAGTGGCTTTCTCAGCAGGCAGCACGCCAACGCGAGGAGCAGGGATATGAAGAGAGTGGAGAGGAACACCTGGTTTGCCGCCACGTTTGCCTTATCCTTCTCACCGCGCCCCAGATATTGAGAGGCTACTATCGTGCCGCCGGTGGAGATAGCCGTGAAGACGGTTATGACAAGTATACTGATAGTGTCCACGAGGGCGACGCCGGAGACTGCCGCCTCGCCGCAGGAGGAGACCATCAATGTGTCAAAAAAGCCGATGGCAGCATTAAGAAGCTGCTCTGCCATGAGGGGGATGACCAGGGCGAATATCCGCCTGTTGTCAAACATGAGGGAGTCAGAGCCTAATAAGTTCTTTTTCATACGACCAACCATTCTGAATTTTATTCGCGGAACCATATAAACAGTATACATTAGCGTCGGCGGGCATTCAACTGTCATTTTACAAACGGAGGAAGATGATGGTTGTAATGGTGTATAAAAACATGGTATCATAGCTTTATAATAAGAAATGGCGGTGGCTGAAATGACAAAACGGGAAAAGAGAAAGGCTGACCTGCAGCAGAAGTGGAAGAACGAGAAGGGACTGTGCATAGTGTACATCGTCCTGCGCGTTATTGTTGTAGGCGTTATGATAGCCCGACTTATAGACAAGGACTATAATAACGTGTTTCTGTGCCTGCTGACGCTTGTGCTGTTTATGATACCGTCCTTCATGGAGGGCAAACTCAAGATCGACGTGCCGAATGTGCTGGAGGTCATAATCCTGATATTCATTTTCGCGTCGGAGATATTGGGCGAGATAGGGGAGTATTTCGTGAATGTGACGAACTGGGACGTTATGCTCCACACGACCACAGGCTTCCTCGCGGCGGCGGTGGGGCTGTCTCTCGTTGAGCTGCTCAACGGCAGCAGGCGCGTTTCGATGAAGCTGTCGCCCCTCTTTGTGGCGCTGGTCGCATTCTGCTTTTCCATGACTATAGGCGTGCTGTGGGAGTTTTTCGAGTTCGGCATGGATCACCTGTTTAACATGGATATGCAGAAGGATACGGTAATTCACACTATACGCTCCGTAACGCTGAACCCTGAGGGTAAGAATATACCTGTGACGATAGATAATATTACCAGCGTTGTTGTAAATGGCAAAGATTTGGGGATTGGCGGTTATTTAGACATCGGGCTCATCGACACTATGAAGGATCTGTTTGTCAACTTTATCGGTGCAGTTGTGTTCTCTGTATTCGGGTTCTTCCACACAAAATACGGTAAGAATGGAAAACTGATAGGGAACCTTATGATCACTAAGAAGGAGGAAACCTCTGGTGAAAATATCGGACGGGCAGAGAGAAAAGAGTAACGCCATTACCTGTTTATGAAGCGCATAAAAATATCCCCGACTGCCGTTTTTCGGCAGCCGGGGATATTTACGCCTTATGCAGACTGAGACCTAGGATGCCTCGAGGGTCTTGCCTTCCTAGGACGCTCGCGGGGGATAGTGCGGGGGTATCTGTCCAAAAGCCATGTCATTGTGTCCTTTAGAGTATCTGACGCAGGCCTTGGGGAATAGCCAAGTTCAGCAGCTGCTTTCTTATGGGAGAAGAGCCCATTAGAGCCGAGAACGGAGATGGAGTAGGGTGTGAAGTACGGAGTTTTTTGTCGCCGCAGACTGAATGCTTCCGCTGCTGGAGCAAGGAGCTTTGCAATAGACAGGGGGATGTAGTATCTTGGGGAACGCAACCCGGAAAATGCCGACGCTATGGTAAGAAGCTGGCGGATGGTGAGGTAGTGACCAGAGAGGATATAGCACTCTCCGGCACGTCCGCATTCCGCACAGGATATGATACCTTCGGCTACATCGCGCACGTCCACGAAGTCGTAGCCGCCCCGCACACCAACGGGCAGAGAACCCTGGCAGAAAGCAGTGAGCATCTGGCTCATATTTCCTCCGGAGAGGTCTCCGGGACCGATAATACCAGAGGGATGGACAACACTGGCATTTAGTCCACAGCCAGCGGCGTCCAGGATTAGCTGTGTTGCTGCCGCCTTCGATTTTCCGTAAGCTCCGAATACCGCATCCGGAGAGAGGTGAGAAACCTCGCAAATGGGCTGGCCTGCAGGTGTTTCGGGAAGGGCATGGACCGAGCTGACATATATCAGCTTTCCAATATGATACTCTTTGCATAACTCTATGATATTTGCCGTGCCTTCCACGTTGATTTTCGTAATTCTGTTACCAGGATTGGAAGCAATAGATATCATTCCGGCACAGTGGACACAGCAGGAATTCTTGCCCCCCTGGGAGAAGAATTCTCGAAGAGATGCCGGGGAGGTTATGTCCCCTGTGCATATCTGCACCCGCTCGGACAGATATGCCGCCAATGGATCACCGGGCATTACGAGAGCGGTGACTTTTATGCCACGGCTTAAAAGACTGTTTACAAGAGCTCTCCCGAGAAATCCGGTGGCTCCAGTTATGAGATAGTGATTAAACATAGCGAACCCTCTTTCGACAGGTGTTGATTATCTTACTCAAGTATAGTATAATCTTCTGCGAGAAAAGGGCAATGCACACATTCACTTGTACTGAAAGATGGTCGACATAATTCTTAAGAGAGTCGATTTAATTTGTAAACTTTTTGTGGAGGCGGCAATGAAAACAGATGCGAGGGTCAGATATACTAAGATGGTATTGAAAAATGCTCTTCTGGAACTCATGGAAACAAAACCCATGAATAAGATAACCGTAAAGGAGATATGTGAACGGGCGCAGTTAAACAGAGCCACGTTTTATAAACATTATTCAGATTGCTATGAGCTCCTTGAGAGTATTGAAAATGATATTTTTAAGAAATTCGCGGAATCTATTAAGAACTATGTTCGGGCGGTTGACGTAACAGATCTTGTATCCTCCATATATGACATCATAAACGACAACGAAAAGGTTTGCCGCACACTGATATTCAATCAGCGCGGTGCGGCACTTGTTGGCAGGATGATAGCCTATGCTCATGATATTAGTGTGACTGAATGGGGGAGAAAGTTTAAAAGAGCGACTGTTGACGAAATCGAACTGCTGTACCTTTGTTTGTCGAACGGACTGTTCAGCGCAGTGGTGGAAGGATACGACAAGTTCGGTAAAGATGAGATAATACACTTTGTGGATAGGGTATTTAAAAGCGTGTCCTCGGCGTTCATTTAACAGTATATGCCGAGGTATCTGAATTACTAGTGAGCCTCAAAGGACGGAAGGGTAATTGTAGTCTCCGGACGGGGTAAGACCGGAAATCCTTTTGAACATAGGATCAGGATCTTATTGTTTCAGCCTGAAATAATGGGGGAGCAGTTCGTCCGCCCGGTAGCTTGCGTAGCGCCCGTCCGGCTTAGCGCACAGCACCTCCATTTCCGGAGCGAACTCTACGAGGACCTGACGGCAGGTGCCGCATGGGGTGCAGAAATCATCACCGCCGGAGGGGACGACCGCGATACGCACGAAGTCCCGGTGCCCGTCCGCTACGGCGGAGGTTACAGCATTGCGCTCGGCGCAGATGGTGCAGCCGAGGGCGGAGTTTTCCACATTGCAGCCGGTGTAGACCTTGCCGTCGCTGCATTCGAGAGCCGCGCCGACCTTAAAGCCAGAGTGGGGCACATATGCCGTCTGCATGGCATTGTGCGCCAGTGTGAGAAGTTCTCTGTCTGTCATGGAAGTACCTCCCTGAGTTTATTCGTTCTCATGGAACAAAACTATTCTATCACACGGGGCGGAGTTTTCAAGAGCTTAAATCGTAAGGGTGCCGCTCTCATCCTCAAGAAGGATCAGAATACGCTCTTCGATACCTGTCTCCACATTGACGTAGATAAGACAGTGGACGCCGTTTTTGTCCTCGCACTTAAACTCGTGGCAAAAAACCTCGCTTTCCCCGTCAGTGGGTATAACGGCGAGGGCGTGAGAGAGGACTTTGAGATCTGGAGAAACGGCACTCTGAGCTTCTTCTGCAGGCACTGAGACTGCAGGAAGAGTGCGGCTGGTATGGTTTGAGATATATCCGGACGCCTCATAGCCGACTACACGCCCGGTATCCAGCGCCACAGAGACCTTTATCAGGTCAGTGTAGAATATTATGCCGTCCCGGGTATAGGCGAAGTTGGCTGTGAGAATATTGTTCTTTACCTGATAGTATGTCATGTCCATGCTCTTTATGCCGTTTTTCATGAGAAGCTGCTGCGCCTTGCCGACGGCGGCGTCGGGGGAGAGGACTGCTTCATAAACAGCGCGGGAATTGAACATGTTGAGGACAAAGCCGCCAAGACGGCTGACCTCTATATACATCTCGCCTCCGTCTACGCTGGCGCTGTAAAAGATGGTCTTTATCCCGCCGCTCCCCTCGCCTGCGGGCGTCAGAGCCTGTTCCCGCAGGGAGAAAAAGGCGGCAGCGCTGCTGAGAAGCTCTTCGTCGCTCATTTCCGCGGCGTCCGCGAGCATGGCGGGAGAGCTGTCCTCCATGTGCTGTGAGAAGGGCCCGTCATATATGAGGGTGGGGACCTCAGGGAATTCCTGCTCCATGGAGCTCAGAGAGGACATTACTGCACCCAGATCCTCCGCAGAGATGGCGTCGGAGGCGTCAAGCATGTCCGAAAAGTCCATGTTGCCGTTCTGTATCTCACCCAGCAGCTCCGTGAGGTTTTGGGTAAGGACTCCGGCGGTATCCTGAAGGGAGGTCAAATTCTCCCGCTCCTCTTCGGTTATGCCGCCTCTGCCCGCCGCCTTGGAGAGATAGAGAGCATAGTCGCCGACGCGGTTTATGAAAGCGGCGGTGTTCTCCAGATTCAGTGCCGACAAAGGCAGCTGGCTGAGATTGGACGTGGCGGATAGCGCCTTCGCGTATACGTCCGTGCAGGTGGATGCCAGCATAGGCTTCGACGAGGAGAAGGTGCATTTCTGCATGGAGGTATTCATCTCCTGAACGGCGGAGACAAAGTCGGAAAAAGCGTGCTGGTAACGCTGCTGTGTATAGTCTCTGTACATATTTGTGCGGCTCCGCTCAGCAAGAAGAGCGCCGATGAGCAGCAGGATCACGGCAGCCGCCCCTGTTATGATGCGTACAAGTGTGCGAGTTTTGAGATTTTTGAAAAATTCAGTCATGAAAAAACCCCTTTCCGCTGCTATTTTTAGCGGAAAAGGGTTTTTTATCCTCAAAATTATTCGGCGAGTTTAGCGGCGCCCAATTCAAGGCGGCGGAGAGTCTCCTCTTTGCCGAGGATGCGGCATATCTCAACGGCACCTCCGGGAGTTACAGCCTTGCCCGCGGCGGCGATACGCACTGGCCACATGACCTTCGCGTTTTTGACCTCAAGCTTCTCCGCCAGGGAGACGAGCGCGCCGTGGATGCTCTCATCGTCCCAGTTCTCAATGGAGCGGAACAGGGGGATCACAGCGTTGAGTATCTCGAGAGAGGACACCTTGTCACTCTTGGACTTCTTGTGGACAAAGAGCTCTGTGTCATACTCGGGCAGCTCGTCGAAGAAGTCCAGCTGGGCGGGTATGTCGTTGAGGACCTCGCAGCGCTGGTGGAGCAGCTCCGCAATTGCGCTGGTGTCCAGCGGCTTCTTTACCGCCTGCTTTATATAGGGCAGGGCGAGAGTGTGGAACTGTTCCGGAGACAGAGCGCGGATATAGGAGCTGTTGAAATATCTCAGCTTTTCAATATCGAATATTGCGGGGGACTTGGAGATGCCCTTTATGTCAAAGGCCTTCACAAGCTCGTCCACGGTGAAGAACTCCTGCTCGCCTCCGGGGCTCCAGCCCAGAAGAGCGACGTAGTTGACAACGGCGTCCGTGAGGAATCCCTGGGCAATGAGATCCTCGTAAGAGGGGTCCCCGTGACGTTTGGACATCTTGTTGGACTGATCCCGCATTACGGGGGAGCAGTGGACATACTTTGGTATCTCCCAGCCAAAGCCCTCGTAGAGGAGGTTGTACTTCGGAGCGGAGGAGAGGTATTCACTGCCGCGGACAACGTGGGTTATACCCATCATGTGGTCATCCACAACGTTTGCAAAATTGTATGTGGGCAGGCCGTCCCGCTTGATGAGGACCTGGTCGTCCAGCGTCTTGTTCTCCACGGTGATATCTCCGAAGATCTCATCATGAAAGGTTGTGCTGCCCTCGTGGGGGATGCGCTGGCGGATGACGTAGGGCCGCCCCTCAGCCAGGTTCTTCTCCATATCCTCGGGGGACATGGTGCGGCAGGGATCGTCATCCCGGTCAAAAACTCCGGAGTCCTCCTCGGATTCGCACTTTTCGCAGAAGCAGTAATAGGCGTGGCCGCGGGATACGAGAAGCTCCGCGTATTTTTTATAGAAGGGGCGGCGTTCCGTCTGTACATAGGGGCCGACGGGACCACCCACATCGGGACCCTCGTCATGGTCGAGACCGCAGTCCTTCATGGTTTTGTAGATAACGTCCACCGCGCCCTCCACAAGACGTCCCTGGTCGGTGTCTTCGATGCGCAGGATGAACTTGCCCCCCGCGTGGCGGGCAATAAGGTAAGTGTAGAGAGCGGTGCGCAGGTTGCCCACGTGCATATATCCGGTGGGGCTGGGCGCGAAGCGCGTGCGGACCTCCCCGGTGGGAATGTGGCTCTCCATCTCCTGGAACCACTTCATATCAAGCTCCATGTGTTTTTCCTCCCCCAAATATGTTCCTTCGAGCATAACAGTATTCTCCGTACATTTTAAGTTTAGCGCTCCCGCTTGTCAAGGGATATTGATTACCCGGGGGAGTTGTGGTATTATATCAAAGTATAAAATGCTAAAATGGATGTGCTGTACACAGCACGCCGGAAATAGAGGTCAGATAAATGGAACAGACAAAGAAAACCATATTCAGCGGCGTTCAGCCCAGCGGAGCCATAACTCTCGGCAATTACCTCGGTGCCCTTAAAAACTGGGTGGACCTTCAGGATGAATACAACTGCATCTACTGCGTTGTGGATATGCACGCCATAACCGTGCGCCAGGAGCCCGCCGCCCTGCGCCGCAGGACGCTGGAACTCTACGCCCAGTATATAGCCTGCGGACTTGATCCGGAGAAAAATGTCATGTTCATCCAGAGCCATGTCCCGGCACACGCCGAGCTGAGCTGGGTGCTCAGCTGCTATACAATGTTCGGCGAGCTGAGCCGTATGACACAGTTCAAGGACAAGAGCACGCGGCACCCGGAGAATATAAATGCCGGCCTTTTCACCTATCCCGCGCTCATGGCAGCGGATATTCTCCTTTATCAGACTGACCTCGTGCCCGTGGGCGCGGATCAGAAGCAGCACGTGGAGCTGGCGCGGGACGTGGCAAACCGCTTCAACGGCATCTACGGCGACGTTTTCAAAATGCCAGAGCCTTATATCCCCAAGACTGGCGCGAGAATAATGAGCCTCACCGAGCCGGAAAAGAAGATGAGCAAGTCCGGAGAAAACCCCAAC
The DNA here is from genome assembly GCA_934552825.1 of uncultured Oscillospiraceae bacterium. GTDB lineage: Bacteria > Bacillota > Clostridia > Oscillospirales > Oscillospiraceae > CAKTEQ01. The sequence goes on along the minus strand of CAKTEQ010000007.1, from coordinate 17,523 downwards.
TCCTTCATCCTCCTGCTGGACAAGCCCGAGGACATCATGCGCAAGTTCAAAAAGGCTGTCACGGACAGCGGCAGCGAGATTAAATACGCCCCTGAGAAGGCGGGCGTCAATAACCTCATGAGCATCTATTCCGTGGCTACGGGAAAGAGCTTTGAGGAGATAGAGGAAGAGTTCCGCGGTCAGGGCTACGGCGCTTTCAAGCCCGCTGTCGGCGAGGCCGTCGTGGAGATACTGCGCCCCATCCGTGAGAAGACGGAGGACCTGCTGAAGAACAAGGATTATCTGGAGTCCCTCTATAAGCAGGGTGCGGAGAGAGCGAACTATCTCGCCAACAGGACGCTCAGCAAGGTTTATAAAAAGGTAGGCTTCATAGCGAAGTGAAGGAGCTTTAATAATGACCAGTGAAGTTAAACTCATTGTTTTTTCCCTGCTGAGCCTTGTGGTGGCTATGGCTGTGGCATTTGTGCTGACGCCTGTGGTCAAGAGCTTTGCTCAGAAGGTGGGCGCGATGGACGTGCCGAAGGACTCACGGCGTATGCACAAGGTGCCCATACCGCGCCTTGGTGGACTTGCCATATTCCTCGGGTTTATGGTGAGCGTGATACTTTTTGCGGACATAAACCGCCAGATGCAGGGCATACTCATGGGCGCGGCGGTTATAGTGGTGCTGGGCGTGATCGACGATATCATGCCGCTGCCCGCGTGGCTCAAATTCATCGTACAGATACTCGCGGCGCTCATCGCCGTGTATTACGGCGTGCGCATCGAGTCTATTTCCAATCCGAACGTTTTCAGTGACCAGCCTTATCTGGTGCTGGGCGGGTGGAGCATACCAATAACCGTGTTGTGGATAGTGCTCATCACGAACTCGGTGAACCTTATCGACGGGCTTGACGGGCTGGCTGTGGGCGTGAGCACCATATGCTCCCTGACGATGCTGGCTATCGCAGTGATGGTGTCAGAGCCTAACGTCGCCATAGTGGTGGCGGCGCTGGCGGGGGGCTGCATCGGTTTCCTGCCATATAACATCAACCCCGCGAAAATATTCATGGGGGACACGGGGGCTACCTTCCTGGGATTTATCCTCGCGACGCTCTCCGTGCAGGGGCTTTTCAAATTTTACGCTGTTGTGTCCTTCGCGGTGCCGTTCCTGATTTTGGGGCTGCCCATATTTGACACCGTGTTTGCTTTCATCCGCCGCGCTGTGAAGGGTCAGAACCCGATGCACGCGGACAGAAGCCATGTGCACCACAGACTTATTGACATGGGCTTGAGCCAGAAGCAGGCTGTTGCGATACTCTATGTAATAAGCGCGATACTCGGCGTATGCGCCGTGGTGCTCACCACAAGCGGCGAGCTGAAAGCTATGCTGCTGCTCATAACCCTCTGTATATTCTGCGCCATCGGGGCGACAGGCTATCTCACGGGATGCAAGCCCGGGAGCAGAAAGGAAAAGGCCGCGGAGCAGGAGGCTTCCGCAGAGGAAGAGAAGCCGGCGGAGGAGACACCGCAGGAGACACCGCAGGAGACCCAGCCACAGCAGGCGGAGGAAGAGAAGCATGAAGAAGATTAAGGTCATGACCGTTTTCGGCACAAGACCTGAGGCAATAAAAATGGCGCCTCTCGCGGCGGAGCTGAGCCGCAGGGCGGAGATCGAGAGCATTTGCTGTGTAACGGCGCAGCACCGGCAGATGCTGGACAGTGTGCTCGACGTGTTCTCCCTTAAGCCTGAGTATGACCTGAATATAATGCAGGAGGGTCAGACCCTGTCCTCTATTACAGCGCGGACGATAACTGGGATGGACGCGGTGCTGGAGGAGGCGCAGCCGGACATAGTGCTTGTCCACGGGGACACATCCACAACTTTTGCCGGGGCACTCTCAGCATTTTATCACAGGGTGAAGGTCGGTCACGTTGAGGCCGGGCTGCGGACATATAACAAATACTCCCCCTATCCGGAGGAGATGAACCGCCAGCTCGTGGGACGCATTGCGGATCTGCACTTTTCCCCAACAAAGGCGAACAGTGAAAATCTGCGCCGTGAGGCTGTGCAGGGCGATATATTCGTCACGGGCAACACGGTAATCGACGCGCTGAGCATGTCGGTGCGGGAGAACTATAAGTTTGAAGACGAAAAGCTGGACAGGGCGGTGAACTCCGGCAAGAGGATAGTCCTCATGACGGCCCACCGGCGGGAGAACTACGGAGAGCCGCTGGAGAATATAATGCTCGCGGCAAGGGACCTCGCGGAGAATTTTCCGGATGTGGAGATAATCTATCCTGTTCATATGAGTCCGGTCGTGCGGAGCACCGCGGAGCGGATACTGGGCGGAGCGCGGGGAGTTACCCTCACGGAGCCCCTCAACGTGATAGATATGCACAATCTCATGGCGCGCAGCTTCATGGTCATGACGGATTCCGGCGGCATCCAGGAGGAGGCGCCTGCGCTGGGCAAGCCTGTCCTCGTGCTGCGCAGGGAGACAGAGCGGCCCGAAGCCGTGGAGGCGGGGACCGTGAAGATAGCGGGCGTGGACAGGGGCGAGATATATTCCCTTGGTGCGCAGCTCCTTACAGATGAGAACGAGTACCAGAAAATGGCGCGGGCAGTAAACCCCTACGGGGACGGTAAGGCGTCGGAGAGAATAGCGGACGCGATACTCTGGCACTTCGGAGTGACAGACAAGGCGCCCGCTCAGTTCGGATATTAAATAAAGGGGGATGTTCATGGATAAGAGGCGCATTACCGTTATAGCGGTGGCAGGGGCTATCCTGCTTGTGGCGGCTGTCCTGGGCATCCTCTATTTTTCATTCCTCAGCCGCAGTACGGCGAAGGTCGTCCTGCCCGACACGGAGAACACCGGCGGACAGCACAGCAGCGGCGAGGGAGAGTACGGCGGAGAGATAGTTGATGTCACAGCGGAGACAGTGCCGGATATCGTGGCTGTCCTGGAGCGCCCGGAGAACTACCATCTTCAGGTGCGGGTTACAGTCTGGTCCAGAGGCGCCGCCACGACGGTGACGGGGAATCTGTGGGTTATGGACTCGATGAGCTGCGCCGCCATCGGGCAGCCGGACAGCACCATAAAGAACACAGTTACCGCCGGAGGGAAAGTGTATATCTGGTACAGTGACGCGCCGGACCGGCTCTTTGAGGGTGCGGCGGGCAATTTCGGCGCCGATGACGCTATGATGATGTACACATATGAGGACATAATCAGCGTGGACCGGACCTGCATTACAGGGGCGGGTTACGAAAAGCTGAACGGCACGAGCTGCATATACGCGACCATGGAGAAAAACGGCATCGAGACAAAATTCTGGGTGTCGGCGGAGGATGGTATTCTTCTGCGGGCAGAGCGCACCGTTGCCGGAGAGACCATATATAATATGGAGACGACACTCCTGGAAAAGGACACGGTAACCGCTGAGTTATTCACCCTGCCTGACGGCAGGGCGCTATCAGCCTGAACTGAATAGAAAAACGGCGGCGAGGATAAGGAGACTTTCTGTATCCTCGCCGTCTTTCAGACAGAGGACAGCAAGAAGGGCGAGCAGCAGCATATCGCTCCGGTCTATCTTCAGGTTCTTGAACATATCAAGGAGTCCGCCGCTTTTCGGCGGGGGATTCTGAGGAGGTTTGCACGGTGGCGGCGGGCATGGCTGGGGCTGTCGGGGCGGCGGTGGCGGAGAAGGACGGCTGCCGCAGTCCGATATGTAGCGGTTATACAGCGTTATCACCTCCGCTGCCCAGTACGGTCTTGGCGGCCTTCGCCAGAGAGAGCATCTTCAGAGCATGGCGCGCTTTTTTGATGCGCCCGGGGTCCACGTATGGCTCGAGAGCCGTCAAAAGCGCCTGCTTATGGTCGGCGGAAGAGGTATCCAGGTTTTTCAGGATACCGGATATGCTGCCGAGCATATCCCCGTCAAGGGTGGGCATTTCACTGCTGGGCGGCGGCTCGGGGCTGCTGCCGCCGGAGAGCGCTTTGGCCATGGACATGATCTGCTCCATGCTCTTCGGGTCGTTGAGTATCTCGCTGATTTTGTTTTCCATGTTGTCCATGGCAAAGCACCTCCTGGAATTCAGCCGTTATTTTGGAGAGTATTAAGTATAGCGCGTATTTTTTCGCCCTCGGGACCGTCCAGCAGCTCCCCGGCGATGGCGCGGGCGTCCGTATTGCCCGCCTTACCGGCAAGGTCTTCCACGGCGGCGCAGGTCTGAGGGTCAGATATCAGTGAGCTGAGGGGCACTTTGCCGCTGAGGATCTTGGCAAATCTGGGATCGTTCTTTAGCTGAGCGGCGAGGGCCATAAGTTCGTTGTTGTTCATTTCGATACCTCCGGAGCATTATATGTTTCACATCACGACATTATATTCACCCTCAAAGGAGAAGTTACTATGAAAATATCCGTTTTTTCCGACAGTCACGGCGCGGTGGAGAATATGCGCAGCGCGGTTGAATTTATTGCCCCGGACGTGATCTTCCACCTGGGAGATTATTACAGAGACGCCGAGACGCTGGGGGAGATATATCCGGATATACCTATATACAAAGTTGCCGGCAACTGCGACGGAGCCTTCGCCGGCCGGCGTGAACTCACGGTGCAGCTGGGGGGAAAAGTGTTTTTTCTCTGCCATGGACATACATACGGCGTAAAAAGCGGGCTGGCAGATCTGCGGGGAAAGGCACGGGGGGCGGACTGTGTTCTCTTCGGGCACACCCACAAAGCGTGGTGTGAAACGTGTGGAGAAACTATGATATTGAACCCTGGGACCATATCGGGGCGGGACGGGCTTTCCTGTGCCGTGATACAGATAGAAGAGGGGAAACTGGATTACTGGTTCATGAATATGGAGCAGGGATACTGGGAAGAGGAAAAATAAAAAAACATGATCCCCCGGAAAAGCTGCAGCTTTTCCGGGGGATCTTTATGTCTGCTCAGTTTATTTCGCCCGGTTGGGAAATGCGGCGGCGGACAAAGTCCACAAGCTGCCGCAGCGCTTTGTTTTGTGAGTCACGCCGCCATACTATTTCAACAGGAAACTCGATGGGGGCGCCGATGATGTCTATGGGGCAGAAATCCTTGGAGGTAGCGGGCGCTGCCATTGACTTGGGTGCGAAGAACGCGGCGCGGTATTTACGGGACAGAATGAACAGCTCCGCGTTCGGCTTCGGCGGGGCGACTATCTTTATGAAATTCAGAGGCTTTCCAAGGCGGGATGCCACGGCGCTGAAGATGCTGTCCCATGACGTGGAGAAGATGGGCAGGTCCATCACGCTGCTGGTGGGCATAAAACTGAGAGATGCCAATTCTGAGAAGTGAATTTTTTTCACACCGGTGACGGCAAGGTCATGATTTGGCGGGACCATTACATAAAACTCCTCATTTCCGATGGGAAGCCGCTCGAGACTGTCGGGGTATTCACCGTCCGGAGAGGTCACGCAGATGCCGAGGTCACAGTCGCCCCGCTCCGTGAGAGTCATGGGCTCAAAGAACGCGTGATTTGGTATGAAGGGGAACTCCAGCTTTATTTCGCTGTATTCCCGGCTGAATTCGGTGCAGTAGGGAAGCAGCAGAGCTGAAAGGTATGTCGATGCCATGATGTTGACGCTGCCGGAGCGAGCCGAGTGCATGGTGAACATGGTGTCCTTAAGTACGCTGTACTGGTCCAGAAGCTGCTGACCCAGCTGGCGCAGAGTCTTGCCGGCGGCTGTAAGCTGAAGGACATTGTCCTTCCGGAGGAAAAGCTTCGTATCGAACTCCTTTTCAAGAGAAGTCATGCATTTGCTCACTGAGGAGGGATCGACAAACAGCTTTTCGGCAGCGCTGGAAAAGCTCTCGCTGTCTGCGGCGCAGAGGAATATTTTTATCTGCTGCAAGGTCATGGGATCCACCCCTTTCATCAGAAATGATAATAAATAATAAAGGACGTTTTGTCAATATTGGATGATTTATCTTCACGAAAGGGCTGAAAAAATGACATTTCATACAAATGCGTGATATCGTATTCTTATAGCAGGAAGAAAAGCTGATGCCGCGCGGCAAAAAAGGGAGCGGTCATGCAGAGTTGAAATGGAGGTCTTAAATATGGAAAAGACGCTGGACAGGGTGCACCGCATATGGGAAAAGGTGCGGGAGGACAGAAAGCACGCGGGGATATCTCTTGAGCGGGCGAAGCTGGCGACAGAGTCCTGGAGCGCATCGGAGGGATACCCCACGCCCATACGCCGGGGAATGATGACGGAGTATATCCTGAAGAACATCCCACTCTATCTGGACGAGGGGCAGCTGATATGCGGCAATTACACGAGCCACTCCATGTGGGGCGAATGGTACCCGGAATATGAGTCCCGCTTCCTGCTCAACGCCTCCGAGGATGAGCCGGCACTTCAGAAAATGTCGAAGGATACGGCGGATCAGAAAGAGATACTGCGCATAGCGGGTTTTTGGAACAAGCTGAGCATTGAGGACCAGTTCCTTAATTATTTCACAGACGAGGAGCTCAAGCAGCTCTCTGTGCTGGGGGAGGACGGCAGCAACGCCTTCGCCCTGAACACCACACGCTCAAGGCAGGGAGGGTATTACAGCCCCGGGATCTTTAAGGTAGTCAAGAAGGGCTACAAAGGCATCATTGAGGATATCGATGCTGAGCTCAAGAGTCTTGTGATAAGAGATCATGATGACTTGAAAAAATCCCAAAACCTCCAGGGATGGAAGCATGCGCTCCAGGGCGGTATCGCCTATGGACACCGGTGCGCCGACCACTGCAGGACGCTGGCGGAGAAGGAACAGGACGAAAAGCGCCGCCAGGAGCTGCTGGAGATGGCGCGGGTGTGCGACTGGGTGCCGGAAAACCCGGCGAGGACGCTCCATGAGGCGCTCCAGGCGACGTACTTCGCCCAGGCGTTCATATACATCGAATCCAGGGGCGACGGCGTCTCCCCCGGTCGCGTGGACCAGTATTGCTACGAATGCTACAAAAACGATGTGGACGGCGGCAGGCTCACGAGGGAGCAGGCTATGGAGCTTATAAACTGCTTCAGGATCAAATTCAACGGCTTCCGGCAGCTGAGCAGCAAGGCGTTCATGAACAACACCAGCGGCGAGGCGCAGTTCCACAACATAACTCTCGGGGGTGTGGACGCGCAGGGCAACAGCGCAGTCAATGAGCTTTCGTACCTGTTTTTGGACGCGGCTCTTGAGCTGCCCATGCCCCATCCCACCCTCTCCGTGAGGTACTTCAAGGGTATGCCGAGGGACTTCTTCGACAAGGCGCTCCGGGTCGTGGCGACGGGTGTGGGTTATCCCGCCTTCTTCAGCGACAGTGCCAATATCGGGACTATGGTGAAGTACGGCATAGCTCTTGAGGACGCGAATGACTACGCCATCGGCGGCTGCGTGGAGGCGATGCCCGCGGGGCGCACGGCTCCCGGGTACCCGGTGTTTCTCAACAACCCGAAGGCGCTGGAGCTTGCGCTCTACGACGGCTTTGATTATTACGCGGGGCAGCAGCAGGTGGGTCCACACACGGGCAGATTCGAGGACTTCGATACATTTGATGACTTTTACGACGCCGTAAAGAAGCAGACAGTATTCATATCCGAGTGGGCGAGCCGATACTGCAAGGTGCAGCGGGCTATCAGGGACGATATGTGCGCCGTGGGCTTCACGGACGCGCTTATCGACGACTGTGTCGCCAGGGGCAAAACCTCCGCGGGCGGCGGCGCAAAATATAATATACAGTATCACAACGCCACGGGAATAATCGACCTGACAGACTCTCTCGCCGCAATAAAGAAGTGCGTTTTCGAGGATAAAACAGTATCCAAGGAGACATTGATAAAAGCGCTGAAGGCGAACTTCGAAGGCTATGAGGATGTGCGGGAGACGCTCATGGCAGCACCGAAGTACGGCAACGATGATGATTACGCCGACTCCATAGCCGCGGATTTCTACAGCTGGTGGGCGGACTCTATAAACGAAAATCCGAATTATGACGCGGGCTTCGGCACGCACTATGTCCCGGCGGCATATTCGGTCAGCCGCCATGGCCCTTCCGGAAAATATACGGGCGCGTTGCCCACGGGCAGGCTCGCCGGGGAGTTCCTGGCGGACGGCTCCATGTCGCCCCGGCAGGGCGTGGACCTGAACGGTCCCACAGCGGTGCTGAATTCTGCCGGAAAGATCGACCAGAGCAAGTACACGAACACGCTCCTGAACATGAAGTTCCAGGGAGGTACGCTGAAGAATGACGGAGACAGAGCAAAGCTCGCGGCACTCATCGAGACGTATTTCGCCATGGGCGGCAAGCATATTCAGTTCAACATTGTGGATAAGGAGACTCTCGAGGACGCCCAGGCCGCCCCTGAGCGGCACGGCGACCTCATAGTCCGAGTGGCGGGGTACAGCGCGTTCTTTATAGAACTTACGGAGAATATCCAGGCCGAGCTTATCTCGAGAACAGAGGAAAACCTCTGATCCGGAAAAGTCAGGAAGGAAAGGGAGTGGGGCGAATGACACAAAGCCGGACGGATGGGGGGATGGTGTACAACATTCAGCGCTTTTCCATCCACGACGGTCCGGGAATAAGAACGACCGTATTCCTAAAAGGCTGCCCTCTGCGCTGCTTCTGGTGCCAGAACCCGGAATCCCAGCGGCGCAGACCGGAAATATTCTATTTTGCCGACAAGTGTACTTTGTGCGGAGCCTGTGTCATGATCTGCGGGAACAAGGCAATAGAAATATCCGAAGAGCGCGTCGTGACGGACCGGGAGAGGTGCAGCGGCTGCGGCGCCTGCGTTCCTGCCTGCAGGGCGGGGGCGCGGAGCCTGATGGGAAGAATGATGACGGCAGAGGAAGTGACCCGGGAGATTGTAAGGGACAGAAGGTTCTATGAGACCTCCGGCGGCGGTGTGACACTGTCCGGCGGTGACCCGGTGGCGCAGCCTGAATTTGCCGTATCCATTCTGGAGAGCTGCCGGCGGGAGGGGATAAGTACCCTCATCGAGACCTGCGGCTATACGGATTGGAGCACATTCAGCCGCATACTTGAGCAGACGGATCTGGTATATATGGATGTGAAGTGCATTGACCCGGAGAGGCACCGCCGGGGCACGGGAGTAACGAATGAGCGCATACTGGAAAACGCGGTAAAGGCAGCAAGGATGAGACCGGTCCGGGTGAGAGTGCCTGTTATACCTGGCTTCAACGACGACGCGGATGAGCTCATGGCAGTGGCTGAGTTCGCAAGAAAAAAGATGGGCGTTGAAGAGATTGAACTGCTCAAATACAACGGTCTGTGCGAGAGCAAGTATGTAAGGCTGGAGCGGAAATATGAAAAGCACAGCGATAGCGCGGCTGCCGGGCTCGAGGAACGCATGGCGTATCTGCGGCGTCTCGTTGGCGCTGTGGAATAGATAAACAAATTGTACCAGGGGCTGAACTATAAAAATATGAAAGGGAGACGAGATATGAAAAAGTCATTGGCGATCATTCTGATGCTTGCGATGCTGCTTTCCCTGTGCCTGATGGGCTGCGGCGGGGAAAAGAGCGAAACACCCGGCGAGAACACGGAGAATACCGGTGCGTACCGGGAGATAACCATCGGATATTTCGGCACTGCCTGGGCAGGGTCACTGGACGGCTCCGCCCTGGAGACGCAGACTAATTCCTATGGCACGTACAACCTGGTTTATGACTGCATGTTCACCTACGATGAGAACGGAGAGATATACAGCCAGATATTCGACTCCTGGGAGTGGTCTGAGGATTATCTGACACTCACCTGCAGGCTGAAGGACAATATTCTCTTCGCCAACGGCGACAAGATGACCGGCGAGGACGTTGTCTATTCCATCCGCCGCAAGGTGGAAAGCCCCACGGGACAGTGGTACGCGAATATGAACCCCGATAAGTGCACGGTGTCCGACGACGGCATGACGGTAAACATCGTATATGACAACACCTTCGGCCCCGGACTGAATAAGCTGAACATATATATCCTCGACAAGAGCTTCGTTGAGGGGTTGGGCGACAGTCCGGACTGGTATGATCCCGCCAGCGTGAACGGCTCCGGACCGTATAAGGTCGTTGAATACGCTAAGGATGCGTCCATATCCATGGAGAAGCGGGATGACTACTGGGGGGAGGACTCATTCCAGGCTGACAGGATAAACGCCGTCGGCTATACAGACCAGACCACAATGATGATAGATCTGGAGAGCGGCGCTATCGATATCGCGCTGAACACCTCCGAGATCGACACGGCAGCAGCGCTTAACGGGGATATCAAGAACGTCTCCGGCGACGTTGCGTGGGCGAACTCCGTGGCTATGATAATCTTCTCGCCCAAGTGCGAGGCGCTTAAGGATAAGGCGGTGCGTGAGGCTATCTGCTATGCTGTGGATACAGAGTCGATGACGGATGCCGCTTTCGGAGTATTGGGCAAGACGGCGAAGTCTCCATATGCTGAGGGCCTGCTCGGCTTTGAAGCGGGGCATACATATGAATATAATCCGGAAAAGGCACGCCAGATCCTTGAGGACGCCGGATATAAGGACGGAGACATCACCCTAAAGTACCTGTGCTATAACCTCTCTGAGATATATTCCCAGGCGGAGATACTCCAGCAGTATCTCTCCAAGGTTGGCATTAACCTTGAGATCGAGGGCGCATCCATGGCGACGGCTATCGGCACATACATTGAAGATCCGTACAGCACCGATATTATAATGATGCGCCAGCTTGACGGCATACCTGACGGGGAGCCGTGGTTCAGCATGTATGTCTATGAGGGGACATATTATTTCGGCGAGACAGCTATGCCGGACGAGGCGGAGCTTCAGGAGTATATACACACGCTGAAGACCTCCCTTGTTGAGTCCGAGCGCGTGGCGGCGAGCAAAGGTATCCAGAATTATCTTATCGACAACTTCCTTATGCTGCCAACATCTGAGTTCGGCATCGGCGTGTGCTACAACACGGAGACGGTGAAAAATCCCCATATTCTCAACAACGTTACCTGCAACCTGAGATATATGGAGCTTGTATAAGCGCTTTTCCCCGGCGCGGTGTTGTCCGCGCCGGGGGAAAGAAGAGAAGTTCCTGAGAGAGTGAGGAGGAACGCGGTTTGATCAAATTTCTTATTAAGAGAATTCTTCTTGTGATACCCGTGCTGCTGGGCGTCATCATAGTAGTGTTCTTTATAAGCCGGGCTATGCCCGGCGACCCAGTGCAGAGCACCATGCAGGCTGGATATACTCAGGAGGAGTATGACGCCAGGCTGGAACAGCTTGGACTTGACAAACCCGTGCTGGAGCAGCTCGGCAGATATATCTGGGGCATCTTGACCAGGTTTGACCTGGGCAATTCCTATAAATCCGGCTCGCCTGTCACAAGGGAAATAGGCGGCAGAGTGTGGACAACGCTCCGCCTGGGGCTGATAAGCATACTTGTTACGGCGCTGATAGGTATACCCATAGGGGTGCTCTCGGCGACCCATCAATATTCACCTCTTGACTATTCCGTGACAACGCTCGCCACGTTCTTTGCTGCCATGCCCGGCTTCTGGCTGGCGCTCATGGCGATAATCATATTCACACAGAAGCTTGGCTGGCTGCCGGCGTCGGGATTGGCGTCCTGGAAAAACTACATAATGCCAGTCATGTGCAACGCGCTCATGTCACTCGCCATAACCACGCGCATGACCAGGTCCAGCATGCTGGAAGTCATACGCCAGGACTACATAACAACAGCCCGGGCAAAGGGACTGAAGGAATCGGTAATAACAGTGCGCCATGCCCTGAAGAATGCAATGATACCGGTCATAACAGTCATCGGCAATCAGTGCAGCATCATAATCGGCGGATCTATTGTCATCGAGAGCATATTCACCATTCAGGGCATGGGATCGCTCCTGGTGACCAGTATCGACGCGAGAGACTATCCTGTGGTGATCGGAGTGACGTTCATCATAGCGCTGTTCGTATGCGGCATAAACCTGCTGGTTGACATAATTTACTGCCTGGTGGATCCGAGAATGAAAGCGCAGCTCATCTCCCCCTCCAAGAGACGGGCTGTGCGCCGCCGGGTAACCGGGCTGGAAAAGGGGGCGGCGGCAGTTGAGCAATAAGACTATGATAAAAAGCGCGGGAACTAAGGCGGCTGATAATCCGGGCAGAAAGCAGAGCCAACTCACCGCCGTGTGGAAGCGGCTGAGGCGGAACAAGCTCGCTATGGTGGGACTGGTCATAGTTGTCGTGCTGCTGCTCGTGACGATTTTTGCGGACGTCATAACACCGTATCACTATACTGAGGAGGACTATGCAAACAAGCTGGCTATGCCCAGCGGGGAACACCTGCTGGGGACGGATAACTACGGGAGGGATCTCCTGAGCCGCATTATCTACGGCGGAAGGACGTCACTGCTCGTGAGTGTGGGAGCTGTGTGTATTTCTCTGCTGGCGGGACTTGTGATCGGTTCGGCAGCGGGCTTTTTCGGGGAAAAAGCCGATACAGTGATAATGCGCGTGATGGACGTGCTGCAGGCGATACCCGCGATGCTCATGGCCGTGTGTGTATCCGCGATGCTGGGGACCGGCACGTGGCAGACCGCCATAGCTGTTTCCATAGGCGGTATCGCCCCGTGCGTAAGAGTTATAAGAGCACAGATACTCACCATAAGAGACAGCGAGTTTGTGGAGGCGGCGAGAGCGACGGGCTCGGGCAGCCTGAGGATAATTCTCAGGCATATACTGCCAAACAGTCTCGCGCCGGTAATAGTGGATACCACGTTGAGAGTAGGCACGAACATCCTTGCTATTTCCGGCCTGAGCTTTATCGGACTCGGTGTGGCGCCTCCCGTGGCGGAGTGGGGCTCGATACTCAACGCCGGGCGGCAGTATATCCGTTCCTTCTGGCCTATGGTCACTCTGCCCGGTATAGCGATCGTGCTTACGATGTTCGGATTCAATGTATTCGGCGACGGTCTGCGGGACGCGCTGGACCCCAAGATGAAGAAGTGAGGTGACGACGTGAAGCTGCTGGATATTAAGGACCTGTATGTCAGGTTCACAACAGGAGAGGGCGTCGTGCATGCCGTAAACGGCGCGAGCCTTTCTTTGGAGCAGGGGGAGACCCTGGGCCTTGTCGGAGAGACGGGCGCGGGGAAGACCACTATCGCAAAAGCAATATTGAGGATAATCCAGACCCCGCCGGGGGAGATAGCCTCGGGGGAGATAACCTTTGACGGGCGAAAACTACTTGAGCTGAGCGAGGCGGAGATGCGTGCCGTCAGAGGCAATGAGATAGCCATGATATTCCAGGACCCGATGACGGCGCTCAACCCGGTGATCGGTGTCGCGGATCAGATAGCTGAGGTCATCGGGATACACGAAAAGTGTACGAAGGAAGAGCGGAAAGCCAGAGCGCTTAAAATGCTGGAGCTGGTTGGGATACCCGCTGTGCGCGGCGGAGATTATCCCCATGAGTTCTCCGGGGGCATGAAGCAGAGAGTGATAATAGCCATGGCGCTGGCGTGCTCTCCGCGGCTGCTGATCGCAGACGAGCCGACAACGGCGCTGGATGTTACCATTCAGGCGCAGGTATTGGATATGATGCGGGAGCTGAAGGAGAAAACGGGCACATCCATGCTCCTTATAACGCATGATCTGGGAGTTGTGGCCGAGACCTGCGACAAGGTAGCAGTGATATACGCCGGCGAGATAATAGAGAGCGGCAGTATAGAGGAGATATTTAATGATACAGCCCATCCGTATACATTGGGGCTGTTCGGATCGCTGCCGCTTATTGATGAAGACGTGTGGCGGCTCAGACCTATTCCGGGGCTGATGCCGGACCCGACCGATCTGCCGGCGGGCTGTAAGTTCGCGCCCCGGTGCCCTGAGGCGACTGAGCGGTGCAGAAGCAGCTGCCCCCGCGTGACGGAGCTGGGCGGGGAGCATTTGGTGCGGTGCTTCAAATATGAAGGGACGGCAGGTGAGGCGAGTGAATGAATTTCTTCAGGTGAAAAACCTGAAAAAGTATTTTAAAGGAAAGACCGGGATGCTCCATGCTGTGGACGACATCAGCTTCACTCTGGAGAGGGGGAAGACTCTCGGCGTTGTCGGCGAATCGGGGTGCGGCAAGAGCACCCTGGGACGCACGATCCTGGGGCTTACTGACGCGACCGGAGGAAATGTTGTTTTCAACGGGGAAGACATAACCGGGGCCAGGGGACGCCGGCGCAGAGAGCTGCGCGCGGAGATGCAGGTGGTTTTTCAGGATCCTTTTTCGTCACTTAACCCGAGAATGTCAGTCTGGGAGCTGATAGCCGATCCACTGAAAGTTAACGGCATATGCAGGTCCAAGAGGGAACTGGACGAAAGAGTGGGTGAGCTTATGGATACGGTCGGGCTCGCCCGGCGTCTTACATACGCGTATCCCCATGAGCTGGACGGCGGCAGACGCCAGCGTATAGGCATCGCCCGGGCGCTGGCCCTTGAACCGAGCTTTATAGTGTGTGATGAGCCTGTTTCGGCGTTGGATGTTTCCATACAGGCGCAGATTTTGAATCTACTGCAGGACCTCCAGGAGGAGAAGGGGCTTGCGTATATGTTCATTACCCATGACCTTTCAGTGGTTAAGCACATCTCGGACGAAATAATGGTGATGTACATGGGCTGCATGGTGGAAAAATGCGCTTCTGATGAGCTGTTCAAAAGACCGCTCCACCCCTATACGAAGGGACTGCTTTCGGCCATACCCGTGGCGAAGCTGGACAGGGAGAGAAAACGCGTCATAATGCAGGGAGAGCTGACGTCGCCCATAGACCCAAAGCCGGGGTGCCGTTTTGCCAACCGCTGTCCCTACGCAAAGGAACAGTGCCGCTGTGAGCAGCCGCCTTATGAGGAGGCGCTGCCAGGGCACCATGTTGCGTGCCACTTCATAAAAGAGATAAATGAGATATAAAGCGCGCCTCCAGTAAAAAGGAAGCGTAACAAAAAAGTGCTCTGCATTCGGGATTTTACCGGGTGCAGAGCACTTTTTATTTACTGCCTTGCAATCACGCTACTATAAAGCGCACCGAAAGAACAGGAGGAGAAAGCATGAGAAAAGCTGAAATTTACCGCGATGAGATGAAGTCCCGTGCTGGCCCTGTGGACATGCTTCTGACGCTCCCGGCGGGCAATGCCGCATGGCGGAAGCGGGGGTGATAATCATAGGGAGCAAAACCTGTGGCTATATACGCGTGTCCAGCAGGGATCAGAATGAAGACCGCCAGCTTATAGCGCTGCACGGCAAGGGTGTGGAGGACGAGTTCATCTTCATCGATAAGAAATCTGGTAAAGATTTTGAACGCCCGCAGTATAAGAAGCTCGTAAAAAAACTGAGGCCGGGCGATTTGCTCATAATTCAGAGCATCGACCGGCTGGGGCGCAATTATGAAGAGGCGCAGGATCGGTGGAGAATTCTGACGAAGGAAAAAGAGGTGGATGTTTGTGTCATTGATATGCCACTGCTGGATACGCGCCAGGGAAAGGACCTCCTGGGCACGTTTATCGCGGATATTGTGCTGCAGATATTGTCATTCGTTGCGCAGAATGAGCGGGAGTATATCCGGAAGCGGCAGGCGGAGGGCATCGCCGCGGCTAAGGCGAAGGGGGTCAGGTTTGGCAGACCTCCAGCTCCGCTGCCGGGGAATTTCCACAATATCCACAGGGCTTGGAGATCAAAAAAACTGACACTGAAGCAGGCGGCAAAAGCCTGCAGCATGCCAGTTGGAACGTTTTACAGCAAGGCGGTCAAGCGGGAAAGGTCAACCTGACCGATCACGGCAGAATTTGAAAATGTGTACTTTTGCAAACTGCAAAGTACACATCTATATGATGCGATTATAAGGCAATTATTGGATAAATTCAAGTAATTTTCTCACTCGCACAGGTGCCATTTTTGAGTTTTGCAAAAGTACACTTAAGTAAATCTGACGATTAGGGGATTCTTAAATGACTTATGAAAGCAGAATACAGGAAGCCCGGCGCAGGTTTCATGAAAGCCAGGAAAGAGCAGAGAAGAACAAGGCCGGTAAAACATTAAGACTACTATCGTTCGTAGTTTGGACAGCGACAATTATCATTGTGGGGCTCTCCGGTCCATTATATTCGACGGTGCGGCACTGGCGGTTGCCGGTATATGGACATTTTCTTCATATGTCGCAAAAAACGCGCGATTCAGGGATGAACTTCAATCAAAATCCATATGGGATTTCAAAAAGCCTGACTGGTTAGGAGAAGACAATGACTGCTGGTATTCTGTTTTGCTTCACTCTTTTAGTGAAGTCTGTGCCGAGGCTTATGAAATCGGCGAACGGGATATAGCGGCAGCAGTTATATGTAAACTCGCCCGTGAGCGGGGGTTAAGGGTTGAAAGAAATGAGACAGATAACGGTAGGAGCTATATCCTGATGTGTTTAAAGTTTTAAGGAGGAAAGAGAAATGAAAATGCCGGACAGTGAGTACAACAGCCTGAAAAGATTAATTTCAGATTGGAAAGGCACAAAGGAAGAACATCAGATGATCTGTGACAAGGTTGCCTGGATATATGACGATGGACCGGAAATGCTTCGCAGGCTCGATGAGAATCAGAGCAAGTGGAGTATGGATTTGCATTGAGGTACAAAGAAGGCTCCCGCCTGGAGGCGGGAGCCTTCTTGACATATCAGCCTATATGTGAATTAAACGTATCGCACCAGGGACGCAGGCTGCATACCTCGCATCTTGGCTTCCGAGCACCGCATACAGCTCTGCCGTGAAGAACAAGCCTGTGGCAGAAGTCACTGGATTTCTCCGGCGGTATCTGAGGGCAAAGCTGCATTTCAACTTTTTGAGGGTCTTTGGAGTCGGCGAGTCCCAGCCTGTTTGATATGCGAATGCAGTGGGTGTCCGCGACGATGGCGGGCTGTTTATATATGTCCCCGAGGATAAGGTTTGCAGTCTTGCGCCCCACGCCGGGGAGCTTCAGCAGCTCTTCCATTGTACCGGGCACTTTACCGCCGTGATCCCGGATGAGAGCCTGGGCGCACAGGACGATATCCCTGGCCTTCGCGTGATAAAAACCGCAGCTTTTCACATATTCTTCAACTTCGGTTACACCGGCCTGAGCAAAGGCTTCAAGTGTGGGAAAACGTGCATACAAAGCGGGGGTTATCTTATTCACTCGCTCGTCGGTGCACTGGGCGGCCAGACGTACAGCGAATAGCAGCTCGTAATCCTTATCATATGTGAGAGAACACAGCGCGTCGGGATAGTCGGCCTCAAGAGCGGCGACGATATGCAGGACGTCCTCCTTGTTTTTCATATGTATCACCTCGCCCATAATTATATAATAGGCGGCAGGATTTCACAAGAAGCAACAGAACACGGGGGCATGTCAAATTGTGGAAAACTTTGTGGGAAAAACTTTGAAAAAAGTAGTTGACAAGAGGCGGGGGATTTGGTATATTAATCAAGCGCTTCAGAGAACGGAGCGC
>CAKTEQ010000006.1 GCA_934552825.1 uncultured Oscillospiraceae bacterium | reverse complement strand
CATCCTGCCCACAACAGTTGACGTTCGCGCAACAGCTACACGTGACCAGGTCGCTCTGTATGCTTTCAACGCTCTGACATACTCTGCTAACCCCAAGATCGTGTACAATGTCTATGACGCTACAACAGGCTTCAAGGCAACATACACAGACGCAACTCAGGCTTACATGGCCAAGCTGCTCCTGGGTGCTAGTGCTGTCGTAACAACAGCTACTGTCTCCGACGCTTCCCTGGGCTACAAGACATTCAAGCTCGTCGGCGAAGCTTACACGGACATGTATGGCCGTCCCGCAACACTCTGGTACACAGATAGGAACATGAACGGTCACTATGACGGCAAGTTCGTCAATGGTGCTTTCACAGTTGCTGATGAGTATGTTTACCTGTATGTCCATGAGGCAACTCAGGTCTACACAACTCCCATCGACAACGTGACATTCAGAGAGATGATCGCTTCCTACAATGCGATGGGTCTCACAGTCACAGAGAAGGACTATAACACATCTCAGACATCCACACCCACAAACTTTGTTAACATGTCCGGTTACGGCACACGTACAGAGATCTATGTTGACTACGCAACACGCGCAGTTACCATCGTCTATGTTTACGAAGATGTCGGTGTTGTGACAAACATCACTTCTTACCCCGCAACAGCGTTCCAGGGCGCTTACACTCTGTACACAATTCAGGGTCACTACTACGAGAATAATGAGCTCGAGACATGGACAGCGACAATCAAGGTCTGGACATCCCATGTTAAGGACCTCATCGAAAAGGACACAGGCTCCGTCGAGGGCAACGTAACAGTCGGCACAGTCGTCGTTTTGACACTCACCGAAGACTTCCTCGAGGCTAAGCCCGCCACATCTGTTGCAGGCGTCATGACAACATATGACCGCAATAACCAGACAGCTATTGTCAACGGCACAACATACAACATCGCTGCTTGCGCCTTCAACAACGGCACAGACGCTCAGTTCGCTGCTGGTCTGACAGCTCAGTTCTATCTGGATCAGTACGGCTACATTGCTTACATCGACTACACACAGGCTGTGAGCTACGCTCAGGCTAACTACGTTGCAGTCTATGACAGCAAGACATCCAGCGGCACATCCGTAACAAAGTACATCGAGGCTCAGCTGGTATTCGAAGACGGCACAACAAAGGTCGTTACAGTTGATAAGATCGATGGCATGACAGCTGCACAGGTTGTCGCAGACGCAGCTAACAACGGCTACGTTGACGCAACAGGTCTGGTTGCAGACTACACATTTGATGGCTTTAACTACACAGTTAACGAGACAACAGGTGTGTACACACTGACAAAGATCAAGGACGCTGACGCTAACGCAACGATCCGCGCAACTCAGTGGTTCGCGGAGATCGGCGCCGCATTCCCCTATGTTGCCAACAACAACACAACATTCGTTGTCCGTACAGGCAACGCTGTAACAGGCTACAAGTGGACTGTTTACACAGGCTTCGAGAAGCTGCCCACACTGCTTGCTGACGCAACAGTCACAGCTATCGACAAGAACCGTGACAACGTCCAGGATCTGGTTTACATCGTATCCGACGCCGCTAACACAGCTGCTCACGACTACGTGTACATCACAAGCCTGAACTACACAATCAACTACATCGCTCCCGGCGTTGTGACAGTCACATATCCCACAGCTGACGGCAAGGGCCTGACAGTTGAGGATCCCACAGACATCACAGCAACAGGTCTGTACCTGGTAACAGAGTACACACCCGCTGGCGCAGCTGCTGACGGTAAGGTTACAGCTGTTGCGAGCAACATCGTGAAGGGCCCCGGCGCTGCTGGTCTGTTCACAGTCATCACTGACGAGAACACAGGCGCTGAGAAGGTATGGCACTACACAGCTGACTCCAAGCTGGTTGTCTTCGTTGACGGCGTACCCACAGATGGTTACACATTTGAGACGCTGCTGGCAAGCTCCGCTGAAGCTTACGAGTACACTGTAAAGGCTTACATTGCTCCTCAGACAGTTGTTCAGGGCAACACAGTTGTCGCAACTGACTGGATCAACACAGCCTATGTCACCATCACAACTAACGTCATTCTGTAATCGAAACTGACACAGTTGGTTGGAATTGTAACTGAATAAGTTATAATAATCAACAGCTCCCGGGGATTTTCCCCGGGAGCTGTTCTTTTTTAAGAATTTCAAAGCTGCTCATCTGGTGAACGGGGCAGCGAAGCAGCCAAAGGCTCCCCCTGGCGAACAGGAGGAGCTATCAACCGCGAGGTTGACTGAGAGGGTCAGAACCCTGCGGTTCTTGCTCCCAGGCGGCAATCCCACCCTTTACACAAGGGGAGGCTTTCCGCGCATACAAAAGGCTCTCCCTGTTTGATGGGCGGTCGTAAAACAGTTAATGGAGCGTATCGGTACAGATACGCTCCATTTCTCATGCCAACATGCTATGTAACGGGATACAGACCCTTGGCTCTCCCTTTGGGAGAGCTGTCACCGCAGGTGACTGAGAGGGTATTGCAGCCTTTTTTGAATAATAAGATCAATTTGTGTGCACACACCACGAAAATCCCTGTCGATATCCCTGAGCCATCAAGAATTGCGAACGTTCAGTATCATAAGCAAGCCCCTGGGGGTCATAATGTTGAGATCCGTCCAATTCAATGACCAGGCTGGCCGAAGCACAGTAAAAATCCACGATGAATCTGCCGATAATCCGCTGTTTGTAAATCTTTACTGGATATTTGCGCAGAAAAAGATACCAGAGCTTACGTTCGTGGGGTGTCATCTCCCTGCGAAGCCGACGGGCATTTTCTAATTGGGCATTGTCTTTTGGTATGGTCATTGTTTACCCTCTCCGTCCTCGCTGCGCTCGGCCACCTCCCCCAAAGGGAGAGGCAAGGGACGCTCACACGGTACATCAAAAGGTGTATAGCTGTGCGCCCTTAAATCGGTTAGACAAATTCTATTGTTCTTATTTATTCTTCCTGCGGCGCTTTATCCGGCGAATGATGCACCGTACTATGAGCACGATGACAAGTATAAGCACAAGAATGACCGCGATGGCGATATACGTGAACTTGTTTGCGCCCCGGAGCATTTTTACTGGGCTGAGGCTGCTATAAACCTGCTTTCTGCCGTCGGTCCGGGAATATTCCTCGTCTATTTCACCGCCCATATTCCCAAGATACATGGCAATAGCATGCCATTCCTTGACCTCTTTGCCATTTTTGTCGTGGATGATGTAGTCCTCCAGGTTTGCCATGTCTATTATGTTTCCGTCCGCGTCCCGGGGCGTTACCGAGAGCAGCCCGAAGGACTTGCTCTCCACGGCGCCGAGCATCTGACCGCAGTAGAGCCCTGTGACGATGCAGTAAAGCTGATCGTCCTGGATCTCCGCCGTGGTGCCGTCCTCCAGGCGCAGGGCTGCGTAGTCCACCTTGTTGAACATCATGCGGCTTGTATTGAAGGAGTACTCCACGCCGGAGGGGAATATCTGGGCGGCGCTCATGATGGGGTAGACAGAGGCGTCCACCTCAAGCAGATTTTTCACATCCGCGCCTGTTATGTAAACCTCCACGAGGGGATAACCGGGGATCTCGTCGGCGCCGATGCCGAGGGAAGCGGCGTTGAACACCTGGGAGACCGTGACGTCACCCTCGGGAATGGACTCCCGGATAACTCCGGACGCCGTGAGGGCGATATCGACTTTCACGCCGTTCGCCTGTTCCGCAGCCCACTTGTAGGCGTCAGAGAAGAGGTTGCCCAGCGTGGACTCATGTGAGGTGGCGTAAACCTGGTCAACGCTGTCGAAGAGATACGGGTTATGGGTTATGACCTGGTCGAACTCAAGACCAAAGAGGCTGAGATAATTCGCCTCGACCTCCTCCTTGTACGTCTCCACGAGCTCGTTTATCTGAGCGTCGCCGGTGAGAGAGTCGTCAATGGGGATGAGCTTGTACCCCGTGAGGGCGACGGTGCCGTCCGGGGAGTAGTCCATGGTGACGACGCCCAGATTCTTGGAGTATTCACCGGCGGAGACTATCCATGTGCCGCCGACCTGTATCGGCTCGGCGAGCGTTGTGTGGGTATGCCCGGAGACGATGAGGTCGATGCCTGTGACCTTTTTGGCGAGGTCGTAGTCCTCGCCCTTGCCATCCTGCGTGCCGGAATGTGACAGGCATACCACAAGGGGCTGCACGCCGTAGATTTCATAGCATTCGGCGCGGGCGGCGTCTACTACAGTCTGGGCGACCTCAAATCGGTCATGGAGTACCATGCCGGACATGGGGGCACACTCGTCGGAGTCCTCGCCCATTATGCCGAACACTGCGTACCAGATGCCGCCCCGCTGAATGAGGACATAGTCCTCGACGCCGTAGTTCTCGAAAGCGTCCCATACTGCCCGGGCGTCCTCGCCGTAACCCTCTTCGCCCTCAGCCGGGGGGAGGTAGTTCGCCTCGACGATGGCGGGGAGAGGGTCGCCGCTGGCAGCGGCGGCATTGAGCATTTTCGCAAGCCCGGAAGCCCGGTAGTCATACTCGTGATTGCCGAAGGTGGTTGCGTCGTAGCCCAGGGCACCCATTACGCGCAGCTCCGAAGCTGTGGCAGAGTATGTGGTCTGGAAAAGGGAGCCCATGGAGAAGTCGCCGCCATCCACCAGCAGAGCGTCCGGATACAGGGACTTCTGCACCTCTATGGCGCTGAGCAGGCGGGCGTAGCCGCCGTAGGACGTGCCGGTCTCGTCCTGCGCGGGGAGCAGATGAGAATGCATATCGTGGGTGAAGAGTATGGTCGCCACCGTTACGGGGGAGTCGGCAAAGGCGGCGGGGCAGAGGCAGAGGCAGAGCGCCGCGGTCATGAGCAGCGCGAGTATGCGTCTGTGTATTTTCATAGTTATACCTCCCAATGATATTCTGAATAAATGATATCATATTCCGCTCCGGGGCACAACAGGAAACCCCTCCGGACTTAGGCCAGGCGGCCTAAGTCCGGAGGGGTTATACAGGTTCAGTTCTTCAGACTGTTTATGGGCGCGGGAATGCGTCCACCCCGGTCGATGAAAGCCTTGCTGGAGAAGGGGTGCACCTCCATGACCGGAGCCGTGCCGAGAAGTCCGCCGAAGTCCACCCGGTCCCCGACCTTGCTGCCAGGTGCGGGAATGACGCGCACGGCTGTGGTCTTCTGGTTGGCAACGCCGATGGCGGCCTCGTCCGCGATGATGGCGGAGATGGTCTCCGCCGTCGTGTCCCCGGGGACGGCTATCATGTCGAGCCCCACGGAGCAGACACAGGTCATAGCTTCAAGTTTATCCAGGTGCAGACTGCCCCGCTCGGCTGCGGCTATCATGCCGGCGTCCTCGCTCACGGGGATGAAGGCGCCGCTGAGACCGCCCACATGGCTGGACGCCATGACGCCGCCCTTTTTCACAGCGTCGTTAAGAAGCGCCAGCGCCGCGGTGGTGCCGTGAGTACCGCAGGACTCGAGCCCCATCTCTTCCAGGATATCCGCCACACTGTCCCCAATGGCGGGGGTGGGGGCGAGGGAGAGATCGACTATGCCGAAGGGCACATTAAGCCGGCGGGAGGCCTCCTGAGCTACAAGCTGGCCCATGCGGGTTATGCGAAAGGCGGTCTTTTTTATAGTCTCTGCCACCACGTCGAAGGGTTCGCCCTTCACATTCTGGAGGGCGTGGTGCACAACACCGGGACCGGACACGCCCACGTTGATGACGCATTCGCCCTCACCTACGCCGTGGAAGGCGCCGGCCATGAAGGGGTTGTCCTCCACAGCGTTTGCGAACACCACGAGCTTGGCGCAGCCGATGGCGCCGGGGGTGATGGCGGCGGTCTGCTTGACGACCTGACCCATGAGCTTTACGGCGTCCATGTTGATGCCGGCGCGGGTGGTGGCGACGTTCACGCTGGAGCAGACATACTCGGTGGCGGCGAGAGCCTCGGGCAGGGAGGCGATGAACTTACGCTCCCCGTTTGTGAAGCCCTTCTGCACCAGGGCGGACATGCCGCCGATGAAGTTCACGCCCACCGCCTTGGCGGCGTTGTCCAGCGCAACGGCGAAGGGGACGTAATCGTTTGTGTCACAGCTCTCCGTCACGAGGGAGAGGGGAGTCACGGAAATGCGCTTATTTATAATAGGTATGCCGAACTCCTTTTCGATGGCGTTGCCGGTGGAGACGAGGTTTTCGGCGTAACGGGTTATCTTGTCATAGATCTTACGGCAGCAGGCGGCGGGATCGGGGTCCGCGCAGTCCCGCAGGGATATGCCCATAGTTATGGTGCGGATATCCAGGTGCTGCTGATCGATCATGTTGATGGTCTGCATTATTTCGCCGGGATTAAGAATGGTGGACATTTGCTTTACCTCCTCAGATCCTGTGCATGGTGTTGAAAATGTCCTCACGCTGGACGTGTATTTTCAGGTTGTTCGCGTCTGCGAGAGCGTCGATGCCGTCCACAAACTCGGCAAAGGGGATCGCTGCGGCGCTCGTGTCCACGAGCATTATCATAGTGAAGAATTCACCCATGATGGTCTGGTTGATGTCCAGAATATTTATGTTGTTCCCCGCCAAATATGTGGATATCTTTGCGATGATGCCCACGGCGTCGATGCTGGAAACGGTGATTATAGCGCGCATTTTTATCTCTCCTTATGATGATTATAATGTAATTTCGTCCAGTGTAACTTCAAATGCCGGCATGAAGTTGAGGAGGAAGTAGTCCACCTCGGGCAGCTTCATCTCCACAAGGGCGGTGTGGGTTTGATTGGCAGCTAGACGGAATTCATTGTTCCCGGCGCGGAGCTCCTCGGTGCATTTGATATATGCGGAAAGCTTGTCCGCACCCTTGACAAGACGGAGGATCTCCTCATCCTGAGGCATCAAAGCATCCCGGAAAGCCGCCTTCATCTCCTCAGGCAGGAGACTTAAGAGCTTTTCGCTGGCGGCGTGCTCCACCTGCTTGTATGCATTCATTATATCCGGGTTGTGGTATTTCACCGGGGTGGGAAGGTCACCCGTGAGTATTTCGGGTGCATCATGGTACAGGGCAGCCACCGCCACGGCGTTGGGGTCAATATCCCCGGAGTATACGTCCCGCCGGATGACGGCGAGGGCATGGGCGAGCACGGCGACAGTGTGGCTGTGCTCCTGGACATTGTCCGGAAAGGTGTTGCGCATAAGGCTCCACCGGGATATGTTTTTCATACGCGAGATAAGGGCAAAAAAACCATTGTCCATAGTGACCTCCTGACTGAAAATATACATATTATAATAGCACACTTTTCGGACTATTTCATCATTATTTTTGCACACATAGCGGGCGATAAATGGGACATTTAACGTAAAAAAGCACCTGCCCGGGTTTTCCACCGGGCAGGTAATGAGTAAAATCAGATGAAGAGAGAGGCGATATGAAACACGGCAAAGGAGGCAATGTAAGCCGAGAGAAGCTGCCACGCTATGCTCACCCAAAGCCACTTTCTGCTGCCGAGCTCCCGGCGCATGGTGCTCAATGCCGCGACGCAGGGGACGTAGAGCAACACAAAGACAAGAAATGCCAGCGCCGCCGCGGGAGAAGCAAAGGTGCCTGAGAGCGCTGCCGCAACGGCGGAACCGCTCGCCTGAAGGCTGAAGCCGTAAAACATGGCCATGGACGCCACGACGCTTTCCTTGGCGATGATGCCTGTGAGGAGCGCCACGGCTGCCTGCCAGGTGCCGAAGCCCAGGGGCTTGAGTGCCGGGGCGATGAAGCCGCCGATGGCGCCGAGAATGCTCTCCCCGCTGTCAGCGACCATGTTCAGATGCCCGTCAAAGCTCTGGAGGAACCAGAGTATGACACTCATGGAGAGGATTATAGTGCCCGCCTTTACGAGAAAGCCCCTGACTTTCTCCCAGATATGCAGGAGCGTGTTGCTCGCCTTGGGCATGCGGTAGGGGGGAAGCTCCATGACAAAGGGCGCGGGTTCACCTTTGAAGAGAGTGTGTTTGAATATTATTCCTGAGAGTATGGCGAGGAGCAGGCCGAATATGTACAGCCCAAAGACCACAAAGCCCGCCTTCCCCGCAAAAAATGCAGAGGCTATCAGGCCGTAGACCGGGAGCTTCGCCGAGCAGCTCATAAATGGCAGCAGCATTATGGTCATACGGCTGTCCTTTTCGCTCTCCATTGTACGTGCGCCCATAACAGCGGGAACTGTACATCCGAAGCCCATGAGCATAGGGATGAAGGCCTTTCCGGAGAGACCGAAATGACGCAGGAGTCGGTCCATGATAAATGCAGCGCGCGCCATATATCCGCTGTCCTCAAGGACAGAGAGGAAGAGGAACAGCAGCGCTATCTGGGGCAGGAAGGACAGGACACCGCCGACACCGCCGATGACGCCGTCCACAACGAGACTGTTCAGCCACGCCGGAGCGGAGGAGAGCAGTCCCGACACAAAGCCGGCGAACAGATCGCCCACGAGCCAGCCTACACCTTCGGACAGCCAGGAGCCTATTGGACCAAAGGTGACCCAGAACATGAGCAGCATCATCAGAAGAAAGATCGGCACTGCAAAGACCTTGCTCGTGACAACTTTATCTATACGCTCTGTGGCGGTGAGTTTGTCCGAGGGCTTTTTTGTTACGGATACTGATACCACGCTCTCGATAAAGCTGTATCTGCTGTCTGCTATCATAGTTTCGCAGTCCCCCATCTCCCTGGCGGCGGAGGCGTATTCCGCCTTTATTATCCGGATCTTATCCAGCGTTGTCTCGTCCAGCCCAAGGCTATCCTGGACCAGCCTGTCTCCTTCAATGAGCTTTATGGAGGCCCAGTGAGCGGGAATGCCGGCGGCGTAAGCCCTGTCATGGATCAGCGCGCCGATGCGGTGGTGTATCTCGTGGGTGTACTCGTCGTAGAGATCGTCCGGTTCAAGATTAAAGCCCACGTGCATCTGTAGATGAGCCGTGGTGAGAAGCTCGTCCAGATTATCACCGCTCCGGGCAGAGATAGGGATGACGGGAATGCCAAGCTCGCGGGACAGACGCTCACAGTCTATCTTGTCTCCCGCTTTCTCCACCTCGTCCATGAAGTTGAGGGCGAGGACCATGGGCCGCTCCAGCTCCAGTAGCTGCATTGTAAGATAGAGGTTGCGCTCGATATTTGTTGCGTCCACGATGTTGATTATGGCATCGGGACGTTCTTTTATGATATAGTCTCTCGCGACTATCTCCTCCTGGGAATAGGGCGAGAGAGAATAAATGCCGGGCAGGTCCACTACGGTAAAGACTTTTCCATCATCTGCCTCGGCGCGCCCTTCCTTCTTTTCGACCGTTACGCCGGGCCAGTTGCCGACATACTGGTTCGAGCCGGTGAGAGCGTTGAAGAGGGTGGTCTTGCCGCAGTTAGGGTTGCCCACGAGAGCTATATGCATATCTCGGCGGTCGTGCTCATTGTGGTCATAGTTTGTCTTGTGCTGCTCGAGCTCGTGTATGTGGGCCTGACGCATGAGCCTTAGCATTTCTGGCGAAGGCTGGCGCTCTCCGGGATAAGGACCGTATACCTTGCGCTTTTTGTTGTGAGCGCCGCCCTTGTCACGTATGACGATCTGGGCGGCGGATTCTTTTCGCAGGGAGAGCTCATAGCCCCTGAGCCTGACTTCCAGCGGATCGCCGAAAGGGGCCACCTTGCGCACGGTTATCTCCGTGCCGGGAGTAAGCCCCATGTCTATGAGCCTGCGCCTTACGGTGGGGGAGCTGCCGCCGACGGATACGATGACTCCGCTGTGCCCCACCTTTAAATCATTGAGTGTACCCATATATCCTCCATTATCAAGTTGTATTCATCCTTGTATATTTTATATTAGTAGGGCGCTGCAGGCAATATCACAGGCAGACAAATATAAATTAAAGCTTTACTCATTTTAAACAACTGTTAGGGTGCAGCAGCAACTTGCAGGAAGTTAAAAACTCGTAGATATTATAGGCTCCGGAGAGTTTCATGCTTGCACCTCTCCGAAGGTGACTACATGACTTTAAGCAGTATTGTGAGTGTTCATATTGGGCATCCACTGCTTGTATATCCGAGAGGTGATGAGAGACATGACTGCACCAACGGTTACTGCATTTTGGAGGATATCAGTCCTCTGTTTTGCTTCGCGACAAATCACAGAATTCCTTGATTTTATTTTGTGCGCTTACGTGAGATCCTGTTTGTGGCTGGGGACACAAGCTCTAGTTTTTTCTGCGTGCAGTTTTCGTTTCTTCTTGTGGTGATTTTTATGCTGACCGCAGTCTGCCGGCAGCGTGGATGCCGTGCGTATGCTGAGGCCGCTCTGCTTGAGGGCTCTGGGGGAAACTGCGTGCTGGTGGCGATGATTTGACATCGGCAGTCCGTTCGATGAGAACGGGTAAAAGGAGATAATTAAATTGTGCTCATCTGTATATCTTTGGAGGATGACCTTCTGGGATAAAATTTGTCAAGGTGGGATCGCCCCAAATGCAGCAAAAGCGCAGCAATCTTACATTCCGCATATTGA
Organism: uncultured Oscillospiraceae bacterium; assembly: GCA_934552825.1. GTDB lineage: Bacteria > Bacillota > Clostridia > Oscillospirales > Oscillospiraceae > CAKTEQ01. Next base: position 76,119 of record CAKTEQ010000006.1, on the reverse strand, counting down.
ATCTGCGAAAGATAAAATTGCTGCGCTTTTGCTGCATTGCTGCCAAACACTATGATCTCGGTTTGCTTACTATCCTGCGGCAAGTGTCAGTACACATGCTGTTGTGCTTTTCGACATAAACGGCAGGCAAATGCCACTCTCACCCGCGCCGATCAGCAGTTCCGTGCCGCTCGGGCTAATCAGGAGGGGATAGGTCTCACACAGATACATCGGACCGTCCGTGACACCGTAGTTTTTGCCGCCCACAAGCGACAGGCTGAGCGTCACATAGCTCGGCCCATCCAAGACGGTTTGGATCGTCCAGAAACCGCTCCACATCTCATCAAAGTCGGTACTGTCTTCGTACGCCCAATCCAGATCGACCATGCCGCCGGTCTCATCGTCCGGATAAAAACGCAGCGAGAAATCGGCATAACGGCTGCCCTCTCCCGCCATGGTTGATGTAATCCAGCCCATACCCGAGCTCTGCGATCCGGCAAGACCGAGCGCGGTCATGCCCAACCAGCCATCGGCAAGCCACTCGGCAAATTCAGACGGGGCGTCATACCAGGCATATTCCGTAAAGTCAAACGAAATATAATCGCCGTCTTCCGACACGCACGGAGCAAGATAGCTCATTGCGTCGAGCGAGGGGTACCATTCACAGGAGTTTCCGTTGTTGTCAGTTATAAAGACCTGTGTATCGGCCTCATATGCAATGCCGTCGAGATTTGCGAAGAGCAACACCGGTTCGCCGGTCTCCGACCGATAGAGAACCTCCGTGATCTCATCGGTCTGTGTTTTCTCGTTCCACTGCACACGGTTGATCGCAACCGTTGCATTTTTATCAACCGGCACGATGCAGTATAGATGTCCGGCTCCGCCGATGATGTGGTTCTCGTCGATTTCCCCGATAAATGGGTATTTGAGGAGCATCGCCTCATTAGTTTCCCGCAGCCACGCGGGGAAGCCCGCCTCGAAACCATCATCAAACAGGCCGCCGACATAACCGAGGTATGCTGCGCCAAACATTGTCATTGGAAAGTTAATCCTTTCGCGCAGCCATCCAAGCGTGGTCTCAGCCTCCTGAGAAAATGCGTACTGCGCCGGCTGTGTATCCACAGCATTGTCACGTGATGTGCGGTCACTCACGCCATTCTGAGATGCAGCTTCTTCTGGCGTTAATTTGCCGGCCTCTGTGGGAAATTCCGCCCCGTCGGTGCTCATTTTTGATTCGTCAGGCGCCTTCTGTGCACAGGCGTAAAGGGACAACAGCAGAACCAGTGCCAGCAACAGCGCGAGTACTTGTTTAGATGTTGTTTTCATAGCCGCTCCTTGTATTTTATAAATTAGTAGTTATTAGATTAGAACTCTTCTCCATGGGCTATGCTACAATGTAATGGATACTGTGGATTGGTTTGACGCTCCTAGCGCAAGACGGCTCCCGAAAGGCTCCAACCACGTTTGCGCTCTCTCATTCGGCAAAGAAGTTGGGGCATCTGATTTGCGCTATGGAGAAGCTCCAACAGCCATATATCTACGCCGAATAACATCTTTTCTATTATCTACTCAGCAGAGCGCCATATGCCATATCTGGAAGTAAGTTTTGCCAGCCCCTCTTTGAAACGCCTATATTTTGCCGCTAATCTACCATCTCCGAATTGACATCTATTAGCCTTTCAGAATTTTCCGCTTCGGCCAGAACCTCCACCGCCGGATTCACTCCAACTGCTTCCTCCGTGGGAGGAGCTAGAGTTGCGCTCGATCTTCCGGCTGGAAGTCGTCTTGTGGGTAAAATGGTCTGTTTGCTCCACCAGTTGAAGCCCTTCAGAAATGTAGGCGTTGGCGGTCGCCTTTGCAGCCACAGAATTCATCTTCTCCCACATAACAGCAACAATAACCCCTGCAGCAAGCAGTGACAGTCCCACCGCAACAAGGCATGGAATCAGTGCGCTGGCCCGGACAGGCTTCCCGTCGGCGGCCTTTTCCAGATAGACGCTGCATTCTTTGATGTAGTCCTCAAAGCCGCCATACCAGTCGTTCTCCCCAAAATTATCCAGAAAGACTTTTTCCAGCTTTTGCTGTCCATATTTGTTGAAAGTATACTCGCTGCGCGAGCCGTAGCAAAACATCGACCAGTCGCGGTCGTTTATGCTGAGCAGCAGCATGATTCCGTCGCGGTTTGGTCCCTCGCCCATGGCGAAATGGTGGTAGATGGTATAGGTTGCCTTGTAGACGTCGTCAGGATAGATGTCCTGATAATCCTCCAACGTCACGGCGTAAACACCAACACCGTATTTTTGGGAGACTGTTTCAGCCATCTTTTCCAGACGAGAATTTTCACTTTCACTGAGAAGTCCGGCCGCGTCCGTCACATAATCCAGCTGCGCCCCCGTCTGCTCCGCCGCCGCTGAGCTCATACCGAGTGCGAGCGTAGCCATCAGCGCCAGCAGGAGGCAGAATCCCCGTTTCTTCATTCCACACCCTCCCTAGCGCGCCAAAAGCAGCAGTGCAGTCACGCTGATGGCGATGAGCGGCGCGGCGATTGCCGCGAACAGACCGATTGCCCGCTTTGCGCTGACCGGAAGATTGCCGACCAGCTTGCCAGTCTGCCCGTTCATGGCAAAGAGAAAGTTCTTACCTTCCCACCTTGTAGTCAGGATCCAGACGGGAAGCAGCGCATAATGCACCTTACCACGTTTCAAATGGATATCCCGGCTTGTTTCCGTGCAGGTGGTATAGCCCGAAACCGTACTCTCCAGCGCAGACACCAGTGAGCCCGTGCAGCGTTTATCGGCCCGCTCCCGGCTGTCTTCAACGCTCACATCATATTTATCCGCCAGAAATCCGGGCAGATACGCCGTGGAAAACGGCTTGAGATCTGCATAGTCATATGGCTCGATAGAGTCCATATAATCGTCCGGCATTTTGCTGGATGCGTCCACCGGTATTTTTTCAAAACAAAGCGAACCGGAGCGGCTCACATCATAGTGGTTGGTCTCTGTAATCTCATAATCTCCAGAGGTGTAGGTATGTACCTGCGTTGCATGGAAGCTGGCGCTTCCGCTGGCCTCGCCGTCATACATCCAGAAGGGCACATATACGCCTTTGATCCCCTCGAGATGGTTGTTCTTGGAGAACGTCGACGGCAGCAGCGGCTTTTTAAGATAGTGCTTCTTCAGCGCTTTGATGGCGTCCTCCTTGCTTAGTTTGAAGGGAAGCACAAAGTCGGGCTTCAAAATACCGGCGAACTGCCCCGGAAGCACCGACGGATTCCCGCAGTATGGGCAGGACGTGGCGGCGGTCGTAACGTCGCATAACAGTTCCGCGCCGCATGACGGACAGCAGTAGGCCTTCATGTCGGTTGCGTCTGAGCCCCAGTCCTCGCTCAGACCGGACGCATCCCAGTCAGAATCATTTTCGGTGTCAGCAGGGGCTGACTGCTTATCGGTTGCTTTCTGTGCCGTTTCCTTTTCTTCAGCCTTCTGTGCGGCTTCGACCGCTTTCTCTTCCTTTTCTGTGTAGAGAGCTTCGATTTCGGCCACATCGAAGCTGGAGCCGCAATAGTCGCACTCCAGTCTGCCGGATCCTCCAACAAAATGGAGCGGCCCCGTACAGGCGGGGCATTGATAATTTGTGATTTGTGTTGCCATCTATGTTCCTCGTTTCTGACGCTGATGTTCCTGTTATCAGTGAAAAAGCAGCAACACCGGTGGTGTCCCCATCTTGTATGATATTTCCTTTTTCATAGTTCATTCCCATACCCCTCTGCCCCGCGGAGGATTTCGGTGTTTACGGTCCGTCGCAAGGCATCATTCCCGGGACTCAGTCCAACGATAGGTGGTATCATTCACCTGAATAGTATTCTCCTGCGGATTGTATAAAATGTAGCTGTCCATCGCGGAAGGATCCCCAGTGGACAGCCTGATCTCGATGAAGTTATCATCTTCCTCACCCATTGCGTTATAATATTCCGATTGGAACGCACTTTTGACAAGGATTTCCCAAGAGACCCAATTCTGTTCCATCTCGTGATACCACGATTCCTTTACGGTCAGATGGTTTCCTTCTTCGTTCACGGAAAACACATATTTCTGCAGGCCGTCCTCGGAAACCCATGTCCCTTCCAGAGCAGCAAAGACAACGAGCGTCTCCTGTTGTTCTTTGTTCGCGAGGTCTGCCTGAGCCTTCAATTCTGCCTCACTGTAATAACGCTCCGCATCGCCCATCTCCATCCAACCATAGTCATACCAGAGGGTATCCGCCAGCCATGCAAACTGCGGAGAGTCCAGATAGCGCAGACGATAGACGACGTCGTGGGCCATGTCCTCAATCGTCAGCCCGCTGATCTCTTCGGCAAAATCTGCCTCAACGGTCAGGACACCGTTTCGGAACGTATGTTTAAACTGATCGCCAAGATCCTCAAAATTCGCATCGTAGCAGCGGATGGGATTGTCCTTGAGCTGCCCGCCACGGTAATAGAGTTTCATGACCCCCGGACTGTAAACGGTTTTTTTGATGTGGAAGTCGTTAAAAAGGACCGTTGTCTCCGGGTACTGATAGGTGCGCTCATCGACACCGCCGCAGGCGGTCAGACAGAGCAGACCCATACACAGGCATGCCGTGGTGAGGAGCGCTTTGAGTTTCACAGCGTTACCTCCATTTTTCGCAAAATAACCGGATTCTCCCGCTCCAAATTGGGGCGGGACCGGGATATCTACAAATTATCACAAGGGAGCCGACCTTACTGGAACGTCTTGTTGCTGAGGATGATGTCTGGCATCGGTGTGCGAAATGCAGTCCAAATTTCGCACACCAATGGAGAGCGCCTGAGTATCGTCGAGCTGCGGGATATACTTGATCCGGTCGCAGCTGATATTCCTATAGGTGCGGACGTGGAACATGACACCACCAATCACACGACGGTATTCGATATCCCGATAACTCTCAAAACATCCTTGCAGAAGTCGAAGCCCTCCGCGTTTTCCCTGACCTTGTAGCGTTCGCGGCGGCCTTATTCTATTCGGCGGTCTCGTTTTTCACGACGTCCAGATACTTTTCCAAGGCTTCATTGCCGGAGAAGCCGCTGGTATTAAATCCGCTTACCGTATAAACGCCAGACTCATTTTCTTTGAAATTGACGTAGATGAAATGAGAGGCGTCGTCCTCAGAAATCCATTTGTAGTAGCGGTAGTTCGCCTTCATATGGTCGCTGTACTCTTCCTTGACGAACTCGCCTCCCACGCCAAAGTAGGCAACGATATCATCGTAAGTAGCGTCGAAAATATTCTTATTGACCTCGTCCATCCAGACGTAGCCCTTTTGCACCTGCTCCTCGGTCACAATACCGGTTCCGCCGGATGCAATCGCGTCCGTCGGGGTGAGCGGAGCACCTTCTGTCGGAACAATTCCTTCTCCGATGGCGTCCGGCATGGACTCGCCCGCGTCAATCAGTGACAGATACCAGTCACTGTAGCGGTAAGGCCAGCCCGCCTCATCCACATCATCCCAGTAGAGCCCCCACGGGCGCAGATAGATATCGTAGTGGTACTCGTCATCGCCGTCTTCATAGTCACCGCTGATCCAGATCATGTTGTCATAGTCCAGCAGACCGGGGTCAACGATCCAGTCTGCGTGCTCCAGCGCCGTATCCGTAAACCAGCCGCCCTCGGACATCACCGTGCCGTGCTCGCCGGTTCCGGCTTCATTCAGGCTGACGGAGACCTGCGCCATGGGTTCGGTCCTGGTGTAGTCCTCATCCCAGAGTGTGATGGAACCTGTGTAGTCAGAGCCAATGTCGACCAGACCGCAGACGTCCCACCATTTCCCCTCCATGCTCTCGTAGTAGCCGTAGCAGCCGGTCATTTTCCACCAGCCGTACCATTCGCCGTTCCACCAGTCGAGAAGTGAGTCGCCGGTCATGGCTGGAAACGTGGCTTCAGAGCCCATATTGACGGATGTTTCCCGGCTGAGCGTGGATGGGTCAACGGTGATTGTGCCTTTTTTACTGCCGAACAACTCCTCGAAGGTGGCCTTGATTTCACTGGTTGTGTTCTCCAGTACGAAAGCTGTCTGCACCTCCAACGTTTCACCCGGAGCAACATCCGCGAACTGGTTGTCCACCACGGTTTCAAAGGTATCGTAGTCGGTAATGACAGATGCAACCTCCAGTTCTACGCCGTCCTGCATAACTGTTTCGTCGACGCTCCAGAGATATGAGGCGTTTTCCTTGCCGTTGTTTGTGAAATCCAGTGTCAAAACGATCGCGTCGTTTCCGTCTGAATCTTCCATGATGCACGCACCCTTGTAGAGCAGTTCACAATCGCCGAGCTTAATCAAATTGGAGCCTGCCGCATTATCTTTGCCGCAGGCAGTGAGGCTGAACAGCATCAGCACTGTAAGAAGAAGGCAGAGAAGCCTGGTATTCGTCTGTTTCATGATTTCCTCCCAAAATCATTCAGGGATACACATTTGATAATCACCAGAAAATAAAATTTAATTCCGTGGGGAATAAGAGTGCATACCTGAGATATTTTGTTTTTATTATTTCTTTTTGCGCTGGATAAAGTCCCCGTTCTTGTCGGTGAACTTGCGCAGAGAATCTTGATAAAGTCAACAAGATATTCCGATACTGAACAGGTCAGCCGTCAGCGCATAGAGAATACCCGTGCTGCTCTTGCCGACATAATAGAGGTGGACGCCGAGACCGCCCAAGCAGAGGCAGAGCAGGGATGCGGTAATCCAGTCCTTGGGCGGCTCCGAGTCGGCGATAACCTCTGGTACGATATAGTCCTATACTTCCTCGTCGTTCAAAATCTTCTTTACGGTTTCGGTCACAGTGTCTATGTAGCTCCCACGCTCCGCTGCAAGATCGACCGTCGACCCTTTGATACCCTTGCGCAGCGCACTGTTTTTGTCAATGCGTATGCCGCAGATCGACATCTTGGCCTCCGTAATTACCGGCTGGATACGGATGTGTGTGCCGGCCTTAAGGAAAAGCTGGAGACCGACGTCTAGATTTGGTTCCTTTTCAAACGAGATGCGTTGGCCGGGGACGCCGCCCTTGATTTGGAATGGCATCTGGAATGCTGCTCTGTGGGCTTCGAGCTTCTTCATGATTTCTTCAAGCGTGGTGGGATAGGAAAGATCAAATTCACGGGGACTTGCAGCAAATGCAACATTTTTCATGTTGCCGATAAATTTATTCACAGCCTTTTATCCTTTCTAAAGTCCGGCGTGTAGATGATACACATTATGTTTCTGTTATGCGGCTTATTTTTTTGTAAAGGTGCCGCTGATCCCGTAGCCGGAGTTCTCATTCATGGTAAGGCTGCTGCCATCCACAGAGAATGTGTAAGCAGACGGTTCGCTCCATGTCTCCAGCGTCACCGTAAGTTGGTCTCCGTCAATGGTATAGGTACCGTTCTGTTTCATATAAGCATTCTCCATGGTGCATTTGCCTTTCCCATTGAACGTCCATGTGATCACGCCATCTGCGCCAAGCTCGGCAGACCATGTTCCGGAAAGTGCGTCCTTACTGCCGCAGGCGGCAAGTGTCAGGAGCACAGCCACAATTAGGAGCAAAGCTACATATTTTTTCATTATTTCAAGGCCTTCTTTCTTTGCAGTCGTTTGATGGATGGGTCAGCCATTTACTGCCCCGCCGCAGTATTCACAGCAGCCGCTTGCATCCGGCGTGGTAGTCGCGCCGCAGTAGGAGCAGATGACTGCCGCTTTGGGTGCGGCTGCCCGCTCGATTTTTTCACGCGCATCTTTGCGGACCTGTGTCAGCGCCTGTCGGATCTCCCCGCCGAGTTTTTTGTAATTGCGGTACTCGGCATTAGTCTCTGGATTGCACCGGGCCGTCATACCTGGCCGCATTGAGGGCGGCGACGTGATATCCACGGAGCTGGAGTTGATTTGAAAGCGCATTTCGTTAAAGTAGGGATTGTTGACAAATATGGTTATGTAGAAATCATAGGAGTATTCATAGCGCGGCGGATTGTAGCTGACCTTCTTGCCGTCCTTATCCTCGCACTTGAGCTCAGAGCGGCTCTCGTCAATGTCAAGATTGCAGCCGGTCACATCTTCGAAGTCCAGAACATCCGGGTTGGCCTCCACTAGATTTCTGGCTCGTGTTACCATGAACTTCCCCGCGTCCTCGTCAAGAAGCACCTTGGTGTCCGTACCGAGCGTTCTGGTCGTATGGAATGCCGAGACCTTTTCCTGATTTTCTTCCCTGTAGGCAAGCTGCGCCTTGATTTCCTCGACGGTACTGTTGCGTCGGTCGGAGAACCACGGGGAGAGCTTTTTGGCACAGTTTTTGCAGAGATTGCCGTTTTCCAGCTTGCGGTTGCCAAGTAAGCCAATTTTCTCCCCGCAAATATCACAATACTTCTTATCGAACAGTCCCATATATGTATCGATCTCCTTTGTGCCTGCCTTTTAAATTATGCGGTGTGCTGTGCATCGTCCGCTTTGGAATTTAGTACCGCGCCGTAGATGTACAAAGCTGGAACGGCCACACCTGTCAGGACGCTCATGACATTAAACTCGCCGCCGTTGACCAGATTCATCACGATGCTTAAAACGCTGAACACGGCCACGACTACGCCCCATGCGATGAGCTTACCTGCTTTTTCGCTGCGCTTGCTGTGCTTAATGCCCTTGATCCCGGCAATTAGCTGGCAAATTCCTCCAACCAGCGTTAGAAACAGCGCTGCCCAGTAGGCAAATGTTAGGCCGGATGCTGCGCCGACTCCTGCCGCCAACGCACCCAGTCCGCCGACCAAAATACCCACAATGATGGAAAATGCAGCGGCAATGATCATCAAAATACCAGTAACCTTCAAAAACTTGTGTCCTTTCATGATAAATCCTCCTCGTCTCTTTGTTGTTTGTTTTTTAATTATTTCGCAGCGCGCTTTGTTCCGCACTCTACGCAAAATACATTACTGCCGTTCAGCATTCCGCACGACGTGCACTTCCAGCTGTTCTCCGGCGCGGGCATCGAGAATACCCATACATCTGTCTCCTCGGCGAATTCCACCAGCAACTCGTATACAACCTGCGCAGCTTGCGCGTCATAGCGGTTGATAAACGACGTATCACCGTCCGCCCATGTGGCGGTGATGCAGCTGTCCACCGTGTCTTGAGGATGCGCGCCAGGCCGATAGGCCGGAAGATCTAGCATTCGAAGCTCCTTGGCAATGCTGCTGAGACAGGCCCGTGCCTTCTCCGGCTCGACGGCGGTGTTCTTTCTGAAAATGGGCGTATCGTCGCCACCCTGATACCGATAAGAGAAATACATCTGCTTCTCCGGTCGGGACAGCAGCGTTCGCTCATCGATAAGGAAGCTAAAGCAGTCGCGCTCCGACGCCGCGTTCTGTTCCCAATAAATCCCGACCAGCGATGCTGTTTCGCTGACCTCGTGCAGTTCCTCCTCAAATTGGGATGCGATGCAGGCTTCTTCCGCAATATGAAGCGCCAAGGTCTCCAGTGCGTCGGCATTCCTGCCGCTGCATATTTCGGTGCTCTCTCCGTCTACGGTGCGCCAGACGATGCAGATTTTGCTGTCAGTTTCATCCCGGGTATCGGGAGAAGGTTCTTGGTACTCGGGCAGCTCCGACTCTGCCAGCATATTCTGCAGTTCGAACCACTGTACCCATGTGAGCTGCCAGGGGATCGGGTTTGAAAACGCGTCCTTTCCGCTTTCCCTTGTCTCACCGTCTTTCATGCTTAGGAAACGGCCAGTCAGCACAGGCATGTCATTCTCCAGATAAAAGTGCAGCGTAAAGCAGCCGTAGTAATTCATGTGGTTCTGCTGCCAGCTGAATTCGACCAACTCTTTACCTGCTCTATACGCATCCGGATTTTCCATTCTGCCGCCATCCTTAGTCCGGCTTTCGATAAAATACCAGTACAGTAAGACGCCTGCCAGTGTAAGAAATGCGACCGCCAGCACAATAATCAGAGCAGCTTTCAATGTTTTGCTCACTTCAAATCCCCGTCGTTAAACGGGTCTCCGCACTCGGGGCAGAATTTCGGCGGATTCGCGGGATCAGCCGGCTTCCAGCCACATTTGTCACATTTGTACTGCGGGACGCCGGCAGGCTTAGGGTTGCCGCACTCGGCGCACATCTCCATGACCTTGCCCTGGTCGACGATAATCATGCACTGACCGTCAGCCACCGAAATGACAGACCCATTGGAGATGATGTTCTCCGATCCCTTGTAGTTGCTGCTGCGGCCGGAGACTCGCTTCTGACCCTTGACGGCCATGACGTTTTCGGGCATCGCCTCGCAATAGAAATATTCTTTCCACTGGTCGGCCATCATGCCGCCAGCTGCGCCCAATGCTGCTCTAATTAGTCCCACTTTTATGTACGCCCTTTCTCACTCTTCTTATACCCATGGAGTTTTCGCCGCAGGAATAGGGATGTCATCAAAATCGCCTGATTTAAAGTGTGTCGATCACACCTGCAAGGTAGGTCGGCGATACTGATGCATAGATAAAATTGTCGACCAGCTGGTCCTTCACCGTCTGTCGGACCTCGGCGGCAAGCAGTTCGTCCGCGTTCTCATCTACCAGGAGCAGAACCTTGCAGTCCCAACCGAGCCGTCTTACAGCATTGCGGATCTTGAGCCGCTCGCTCAGCGCCCAGATACCCTGCCGGATGACCTCCATCACCAGCACGTTGGCACGACAGATCCGGCACAGAGCAAGCGTTTCCTCCGGCTTTGAAGAACGGTAAACGAGAAAATCCGGGTCGTATCCCGAAAGCGAGTGCATAACAGCCTCCGCCAGAAGGGCGCCTTTCATATCCAGCACGATTCTACGCATCTATGCTTTCCACCGCCTTTCTTTTCTTGAGTGTTCCATTTATATTTTAACCGTTATGGCTCCTTTCTGCCCCCGCCGATTGGATAGGGTTTGCAATTTTTTTAGGCAAAGGTCATATCCCGTCTCAGCTCTCTCTGCAAAGTGGCCAAACCCGTGTTGCCTTTTTCCAACCTCATGGTATACTATGGATGTGAATATGTAGAATTGGGAGGCGTGTGGCATGAGCAAAGTGACAAAAAAGAGCCTTTTATATGCGCTGGCCGCGTTGGGGTTCATTGCGTTTGCCATGTGGCTCCGATATGCCAGCCGGAACATATTTCATCACCCGGGCTGGAATTATCTGAGAACTGTAATCTATATTCTTCTGTTCAGCACATGGGGGGTGTCAATCCATTTTCGCATGGTGCAAGTGCAGGTGCGGCGATATCTGTTGGCAATTTCGGTGCTGATGGTGCTATGGATTCTTCTGCGCTCGGTCAAATACTCCATTGACGACCTAGATGCTGCGCGCTGGCTATGGTATTCCTACTATGTTCCCATACTGTTTATTCCCACGCTGTCCGTATTCATCTCCATGTCACTGGGCACGGCGGAGGATTTCCTCCTGCCGCTATGGACAAGATTGCTCTATGTGCCGGCGGTGCTCCTGCTGGTGCTCGTTCTGACAAACGATCTGCATATGCGGGTGTTTTTGTTCCCGTCGGGCGTGATGTCAGACTTGGATTATCGATATGCATGCGGCTACTATTTTGTGATGGGCTGGGATATCCTGTGCGCGGCGGTTTCCATAATTACGATGCTCAGAAAATGCCGAATTCCGCACAGTAGGAGGTTCCGCTGGCTGCCGCTCGTTCCGCTGCTGTTATCGGTCACATATGCCGCAGCGTATGTGCGCGGGGTCCAATGGGTTTGGGCGCTGGCGGGAGACATGACGGTAACGCAGTGCCTGATCTTTGCCGCCTTTTTTGAATGCTGCATTCAGTGCGGCCTGCTCCAGTCCAATATGGGGTATGACGAGATGTTTGAAGCGACAAGCCTGCCGGTACAGATCACAGACGATGAGTTTTGCACGCAGTATGTATCCACCGCAATGCGGGAGCCGCTGCCGCAAAGAGAACTGAGGGAGATGAAGCTGGACGAGGTACAGCTGGACGGCGATACGCTTTTGAAGTGCCACGCACTGCGCCGCGGCTGGGTGTTCTGGGAGGAGGACATTTCAGAGCTTAATCAGATCCGGAAGGAGTTGGAGCTGGCGAGGGATGAGCTGCGTGATATCGGAGACGTTCTGGCGGCGGAGAATGCACAGCACGCGAGATGGCTGAAGTTGACAGAGAAAAACCGCCTGTATGACATGATGGAGGCGCAGACCGCCCGGCAGATTGCTATGCTGTTGGATCTTCTGGCTGAACTGCAGAAGACGGAAGACCCGGACAGGGCCAGACGCCTGCTTGGGCAGGTCATCATAATTGGTACCTACATCAAGCGCAGAAATAATTTGATCTTTGTCGGCATGCAGCGCGGCGTTATCTGCATACAGGAGCTTTTGCTGTGTTTTAACGAATCTTCCGAGAATATCAGCGTCTATGGCGCAGACTGTAGGACAGTCGTCAAAGGGGAGGGCCAGCTTACAGTCGAACAGGCGACACAAGCCTATGACCTGTTTGAAGCGGTCGTGGAGGTGGAACTGGAATCGCTGCGCGCACTGCTGATTTCCATAGAGGTCGGTGAGCGGGCGGAGGTGGCTATCTGCGTTTCAGCGACGGAGCCGCTCTGCGGATTGAGCGCGCAATTTCCCGGCCTGGAATGGGAGCAGGATGAGGACGGACTGCAATATGTGATGTGGGAGCTGGGAAAATGAAGGGGGTAGAGGCGTATGGACAGGATCAAAGAGAGCTTCGATAGTCTGCCTATAGCAGTCTGCTTCTTCGATAAAAACGGCGTGGTGAGACTCGTTAACCATCGAATGCTCGCCATTGGGAACTGGATGCGAAAGGGTGGCATACAGTCGCTTGCGGAGATGCAGAGCGCACTGCATTCGCCGCCTTCAGGCGTGCACTGTCTGGATATGCGCCTTCAGATCTACCGCTTTCCGGACGGTAAGGCGCTGCGCTTTACGCAGGAGCAGATCACGACAAAAGCGGGGGCTCAGTATACGCAGATTACCGCCGCGGACGTTACGGAACTCATCCAGGAGCAAGACCAGCTGAAAGCGGATAATGCGAAGCTGGAAGAGGCGAATGAACGGTTTCGTCTGTTGTTTGAGCAGATGCCGGAGATCATCCGGAAGGAAGAGACGCTTGCGATGAAGCTGCGCGTACACGATGACATCGGGCACAGCATCCTTGCGGCGAGACGAGCACTGCTCCGGCAGGCAAGCCTTGAGGAGATCCGCGCAAGTGCGGCGCTGTGGGAACAGTCCATTGCGGTCCTTTATCGCTCCAATCAAATGACTGTCCAACTCGAGCCGATGGAAGCCGCCGAAAAACGGGCGGAGGAAATGGGCGTCAGGGTCCTGTTACAAGGCAGTCAGCCGCAGGCATTGGAGATCCGTACGCTGATTGCGCTGGCGATCCGCGAGTGTGCGGCCAACTGCGCCCGCCATGCGGCAGGTACGGAGCTGTATGTGAGAGTCCGGAGCGAATCTAGGCGCACGGAAGTTATTCTGACCAACAACGGCGTGGCGCCAAAAGGGGAAATCACGGAGGGCGGTGGTCTTTCCATGCTGCGTCATCGCGTGGAGGAAGTGGGAGGAAGCATTGAGATCCAGAGCATTCCTCGCTTCAAACTCATGCTCAGATTGCTGGAAAAGGAGGGGACGGCTCATGAGAGTGATGATTGTTGAAGACCAGACCATGATCCGCAGTCTGCTGGAAAACTATTTCCGCGCAGAGGGCGGATATCAGATTGTAGCGTCCATCCCCAGCGCAAAGCAGGCGGTCGAGGTATGCAGGACAAGCCAGGTCGAGTTGATTTTGATGGATGTGCAGACGGAGCGCGGCGAGAATGGGTTGACTGCCGTTCGGCAGATCAAGGCCATGAACCCGAAGAGTAAAATCATTGTAGTGACCTCACTCATCGACTGTGCAGTTCTGGACGAATCAAAGCAGGCCGGAGCTGACAGTCTGTGGTACAAGGACTCTACCGAGAAGCGTCTGATGGATGTCGTCCGGAAGACAATGGCAGGTGAACACATCTTTCCGGACACGCCTCCGACGGTCGAGATCGGTATGGCAAAAAGTACGGAATTTACAAAGACGGAGTTGAAGGTTCTGCGGCATCTGCTGCGGGGACTGTCCTATACGCGCATTGCGGCAGAGATGGGCTGCGAGATGTCGACCATCAAGTTCCATGTGGCAAACATGCTACAAAAAACCGGATTTGAAAACAAACTTCAACTTGCGTTGGCGGTCAGCGACGTCAAGTTGGTTGCCAACCTGGTTGAAGAGTAATTGACACAGCGATCAACAAACTCCTTCGGTTCCGTTGTGAGCTCCACGATATCGCTCTTCGTAAAAAACTGAGAGATGCCGAATACCCCGCGGATGACCCCCAGCTAGGGATAGAGGGAGGGTGTTCCGATAAAACAGGTTGTCGCTGGTGGACGTCCCAAGACCGTACTCTCATGCAAGACTGTATCCGGCCATCCGCACTTGTCAAGAAGCTGTCGCAGCCGCTGGGTCACGTTTATAGTTTCACCGCTTTCCTGTTTGTGTATATTCTATCGTTAGATTGCAAAGGAGGATGCTGCAATAAGCAGGTAAAAAATATCTCTTTGCGATATATCTGGGGCACTGTTTGTGGCAATACCTTTCTGAATCTCGGTCAGCTGCCTCTGATACTTGGAAAGCTCGGCGCAGGAAATCTGAATGATTGCAAGAAAAACACTGGCGGTTCCTCATTGAACCGCCAGTGTTTTTTCTGCTATTCTGTTTCTTCCTCCTGTTCCATCCGCATAAATGCATAGCAGAGCTGAAGATGCCGGATTTTGTGGATTTTCGTTTTTTCGTAGATACGCTTCCGGTAGGTATCAATGGTGCTGGGTGCGCAGCCGATCTGCTCAGCGCACTGGCGTGCGCTGAGACCTCTGACCAGAGCGTCGCAAATCTCGAGCTCCCTTGCACTCAGCTTGGCGTAGCCGGTCAGGAAGTTTTCATAGTCCTCTGAATCCAACTCTTTTCTTCCCAGATAGGTCAAACGGCGAAGTTCCGCCAGGGAATCGTCCAGTTGCTCCTGCGTATCCTTTACCTGACTCTGCATATCCTCAACCTGCCCCTGCAGGGCCTGCTTTTCACTGAGGAGCTGCTCATTCTGAGTGCGGAAGCGGTCGGCCTGCGCCTGCACATTCTGTTTTTCCGTTTGCAGATCGGTAATCGTCTGTTCGTGAAAACGCAGCTTTGCGGAGACGGGCTGCAATTCGGCGAAGGTCATCTGTGCGCCGCCGCAGTTCTCTTTTTTGAGAAGCTCGATATCCCGCATGACGGGGCGCAGGTAGCGGCGGGTATAGTAGAGGCAGCAGACCACACCGAAAAACAGCAGCAGCAACAGAAGTCCAACGATCTCCAAGGAGTTTCTCAAAAGGACCTGGTTATAGTCACTCTTGGGGAGCAGCACGGTGAGCGTATGGGGCTCCAGATCCCCGCTGGCCGCCAGAAATGGTTTGGAAATCCCCACGTAGGAGAAATTCGTTCCGGTGTAGACCGTAAGACCCTCCCGGATTCCTTTTTCCGTTAGCAGTTCTTCCGGTACAAAGCAAAAACCATCGGCGGGATAGGTGATCAGGCTTTTGGAAGTATCCAGCCCCTCCGCCCTCTCTGACAGAAGACAGGCAAGGCTGCTGATTCCGGAGGGCTGGATGTGGTGGGCAGAGAAGTAGGTCTGATTGATGGCAAAGCCGCACAGCCCGTACACTGTACCGTCCGCTCCCAACATGGGCACGGTCAGCAGGATAGCACGTTCCGAGGTGTCGGGCAGAGTCAGCAGCGTGGTCGTCCGGCAGTCGTGGTCAATGGGGGAGGAGGCCGTATTCAAATGCTCGGCAAGGCCGGGGAACTCGGAGAGCTCAAACTCCTGAGCCCACTTTCGGTGCGGCATTACATGATGCCGACGCCCGATGTCTGCCATGCCCCGGTAGAGCAGCAGATCACTGGTCATACGGGCGGAATTACTCCGCTGGACGTACAGACCTCCGCGGAATTCATCGCCGCCAAGAGAGGTATTCAGCACCACGAACGCGCCGGAGCAGTCCACCTGCCGGATATACTGGCACAGTGGCTCCAGCATGGCCTCCTCCAGCCGCTCTACAGCGTCCGCGTCCCCGTCTAGAGCCGACAGTTCCGGTGTCTGCTCCTCAACTATGGCGGCCATGTCCTCGGAGAGATGGACGCCCATAACGGCAACATTCCGCCACAGGGACTCCATATCCGATGAAAAGGCATCCATGCGGAAGTTAAGCGACGTGACTACCCCCTCCCGGGGGTTTCTCAGCTGGTTGAAGAAGAACAGCCCCGCCATCAGCGCCGCTGCCAGAATGACGGCCAGGGTGATCATATAGAGCACCAGCCGCTTTTGCATGGAGCGCCGGATATTATGAAATTCTGAAAGAGTGGATCGTGTCATGACCCATATCCTCCAAAAACCATTAAATCATATTCATCACCGGATGGAGCAGAGCAGCTCCCAGGTCTCCTCCGCCAGTATGTTCACATCCTCGCCGGACGCTGCCCGCTGAGGGAACTCCTGCTGCATCTGACGCAGACCGTCATAGAGAGCGGCCACCTTGCCGTAATAGCCCTCAAAGCAGGGCTCGGACACAGGAGTATAGTTCTCACGCATGGTTTTCAGTGCGGTAAAGAGCTGCTGATAGCTTTCCACCGGTTCCGGGAACTTGCCGTAGTTTTCAATGCCGTCAAAGGCCCCGTTACGCACCGGCATATAGCCAGTCTGGGCCACGAAGTCCAGATTGCGCTCTGCCTCCGTCAGCCAGCGGACAAATAGTGTCGCGGCCTCTGCCTTTTGGTCGGTGGTTTTGTAGGCGCACAGACCCACCCCCGCCTGGGTCATCAGGGCGTCGCATCCGGCGCTTATGGGCATGGGCAATATGTGGAGATCCATAGGCTCCCGCGTGTTGTCCCGATAGGTTACGGTATCGTTATAATAGAGAATCGCCGCCGAGGAGCCGAGGCCGGAAAGGACATTGCCGGTCATAACCTGGGTGTTGGAGTAGAGGTCGGACACCACCACATGCCCCTGGGCGAGAGAACGAGCGAACTGCATCCAGCTCTCCTTAAAAACAGGGTTGCTCGTGTCGTACCAGCCGTCCTTGGTATAGAAATTCCCACTGCCGCGTTCCATGGCGCAGAGCTCCACGACACGGATGGGATAGTCTAGGGCGCAGAAGGGCGTGCCGCCGGACCAGTCATAGAACTTACCTGCGGTGTCGTAAAAGCCCTCCCAGGTTGCAAGGTCATCATAGCTTGCACCGGTGGCTTGGGAGAAGCGGGCAAAGCCGCTGCCGTTGCACATCAGAAGCTGGGTGGACTTGGAGATAGGGAACAGCAGCAGTTTCCCGTCAGAGACTGTGCCATCCTCCAAAAAGCTGGGGACGAAGTCAGAAAGTTCCTCCTCCTTGAACCAGTCGTGCCAGTCCACCAGGTTGTCCACCCCCAGGGCGGTGGCGTCGCCAATGTGGCAGGTAAAGAGGTCGGGCATTTCCTGCAGATCGCCGCCATTCTGAGCCTCCTTCAAATAGCCGCCGATTTTGGACGCGCTGGAAAGGTTGGTAACCTGTATCCGGACGCCTTTTTCAAGCCCCACGGTGTGGTTGAACTCCCGCACCAGAAGATCCATGGGCGAGCCAGACTGCTCGCCGTAGACGTGCCAGAAATTTAACGTTACCGGCTTTTTCTTGTCCAGTGTGGTCTTCTCCCCGCAGCCGGAGAGCACCAGAAGGAGGGCTGCTAACAGCAACAGGGGCAGAATACGCTTTTTCATGGGAAGAACCTCCAAAACAGAACGGACGTTCGTAAATTTGCGGTATTTTCCGGGTTTCTCAAAAATTTTCCCGGGTTGTACCCAGAATGAAAGATTTAGGGGACAGACAAAATCCAGAATCTATGGTATAAGGAGAGTACAGAGTCCCCCGCACGGGGCAGCGTAGTAAAAATGATCAAAGGAATGTTAAAGAGGCATCCCTTTAGGATAGAACTTTGCGCAAACCCAAAGACCGATCACCGCCGCATAGGGGTGGAGAGGTCACCTCTTTAGTCACTTCATTGTATCATATCGCACTGCGTTTTTACAAGGCAAAAACGGGAAATGAAGGGAGGAATGCGGATGGCGCAGGTTAAGAAAACAGCGACATACCGAGTCGTCAACGACTCGGCAGGCAACAAGAGCTTCCGGTTTTACTGTGACATCTCCGGCGAACTGTGCTGCGTGACTAAGCCCATCCGGGCGGATACGGAGGAAGCGGCGCTGGAGCTTGCGTGGGACACGGAGGGCAAGTGGAAGTTCAACCATTGCCCCAAATGCGGCAGGTTTGTCTCCTCTGCTATGTTCAACGTCAATGCGGGCCTGTGCCTGGATTGTGCGCCGTGGGAGAACGAATACCCAACGTTCTGCCATCAATGCGGCATCCGCCTTCCGGAACCGGACGCCTGCTTCTGCCCCGTCTGCGGGGCAAGATTGCAGGTGGGCGGAACAGATAGAAAGGAGGGAGCCGCCGAATGACAGACTATGACCTGATGACCCGAAGAGCCCTGCGCCGTGTGGTGCTGCTGGAATACGGCTTCGGACCAGAGACGCTGCTGGGGCGCAAGGTCTGTCCGGCCTGCGGTAGAGCCAACGGCGCTAGCCGGAAGGAATGTATCGACTGCGGCGCTGCGCTGCCGGGGAAAAACCTCTACGATTCCTACCGCGCCCGCCACCGCTGCTGTTCCAGCTGCGGTGTGGTGGTCACGGATGTAGCGGTATACTGCCCTGAGTGCGGAACGCGGCTGCCCAAGACGGTGCGGGGACAGGAGGCGGAGGTATGAGCCTGTTCCGAAAATGGAGACCACCGCGCAGCGGCCCCGGAAAGAGCCCCGCCCTGCCGAGAGCAGAGGTTTGCTGCATCACCCCCGCCATGACTCGCCGGGCGACGGATTGGCTGCGGGAGCTGGGTGGCTGCAAACCTATGGGTATCCTCTCAGACGACTGCGATGATGTGGTGTGGCAGTGCGTGGCGGAGCAGGCGGATCTTCTGCTGCTGGAGACTGACTTTTCCGACAGTGTGGAGGATAAGGACGTTTCCGCTCGCTGCGACATCGCCATCGAGGTGCGTCGAAAGCTGCCGAAGTGCCGGGTCTACCTTATATGTCAAGAGCATCACCCGGAAAAGCTGCCAGCGCTGGAGAAGGCGGTGGAGTTGAAGCTCATTGACGGCTACTGCTTAGGCGACTTGACAGCTCGGCAGGCGCAGGAGTGGCTCAGCGAAGCGGCGGAGGATATGGAGGACCGGAGCGCCTGGTAAAGCAGACCGGCGGTCGAGAGCCGGGAATACAACACGCGGCACGCGACAACCATTCGTCCTATAAAGAGGAAGCCGCACTTGCAGAGACAAAAATAGCAGAGCCGCATAGGCAAACTGCCGGAGAGGAGGGACCGCACATGAAGCGGAAAAGGGTGGAGACAATTGGGGTTGCTCCATCATAGAGGAGTTCCACTTTATCGTCCGCTGTTAGGAGAGAGGCGGAACGTGGCATACAGCCCCGTCCTCTTTTCCAAAGCAAACGCGGAGGCGGAGACTGAGGAAACTCACGCACTCTTCCGGGATTTATGTGAGATGAAACGGGAAGGCTGCCCGGAAAAAGCCGCAGCGCAAGACCCGGAAGCCATAAGCCGCTGTAATGCTTGCGGCGGATCAGTGTGCGACTGATATTCCCTGATTTGCAGGGATCTGGATCTGAGCATTGCTTGTGTGAAAACATTGCAGGAGCGCGACAACATTGTGGCAGGAGAGGCTTACCTACCACGCGAACTCCCTGCTGAACAGACCGACAAAATTTCAACAGAAGGAGATGGTACAACATGAAGATGAGTAAACGAAAAACCGCAAGTAGACTTCTGGGAGTCTTGCTTTGCCTCATGATGGTGATGGGGCTGCTTCCCACCATAGCTCTGGCGGCAGATCCAATCGAGGGTCACGCCCTCCAGGGCTATGATTTGGAGTGGGCCGAGGGCTTTGAGGGCGCAGACCTGCCCGCCGGTTGGACCATCGAGGACAGGGACGGCGACGGGCGTAAGTGGGAAGTCTTTTATGACCAAAACGAAGCAGAAAAAATCCATCACGGCGTTGGCGGCATCCGTTCACGCTCCTATGAGAACGAAGTAGGGGAACTGACTCCCGACAACTGGCTGCACCTGCCGCAGCAAATTCTTGCGGCTGAAAGGGAATATATCCTGAGCTTTATGATGACTGCGCAGGACGAGGAGTGGCCCGGCGATAAAGTCGGCGTATTCATTTCGACAGACGGCGGTAGAAGCTACAGCCAGCTGGGGGAGGACTATGCGACGACTGACGAGTGGCAGGAGATCAACGTGGATCTATCCGCCTACAGCGGCCAGACCGTCAATATCGCCATCGTGCACCACAACAGCAAAGATATCTTTACCGTGCAGCTGGACTGCTTCCATCTCTGGAGCAAGATCGCGGAAAGGATTTCCTTCTCTGTGAAGAAGGAGGACGACAGCGGAAACCCTCTGAAGGGTGCGGGATTCGCGCTGACCCCACGGGAGGGCACAAACAGCGAGGGCAGGTTTGCCTATTCTGATGAAAACGGTATCGCAACATTTGATATGGACATCAACCCCGGCACGTACACGCTTTCTGAGGAGTCTGCACCTTTTGGCTATGTCGCTACCTCAAACAAATACACTGTGATAGTATTCGATACGCAAGACGGCGACGGAAATATTCTCAGCATCAAACCCATCATTCAAAATTCGCCGGTGAACCTTATTCCTATACCCCACAGAAACGGTGAGACCATCGCCACCTTCGCCAACGAGCCTGAAGAGAAGGACGAGATATCCATCCCCATTGAAAAGACTGTTGTTCAGGGCGGCAATGCCTCCCCCGGCGCTGCGACCTTCACTTTTGAACTACTGCTGGATACGGGCGATGAGGACAATGAAGGGAATCACACCTATCATCTAATCGACACAGCGATGATCACCACAAATGGGGTAGGCTCCGAGGACTATACCCTGACGTTCGATATCCCAAAGAGCATCAACAGCATTGACGGTTTTGGTCAGCACTACATCTTGCTCAAGGAGACGCAGGATGATACTGGCGGATGGGAATGCTCTCCGAATCAGTATCATGTGACCTATATGATCGAAGGGGAAGAATTGAAATATCAATTCAGTTTGCTGTACCATGAAGACGATGGAAATCACGGTGAGCGCGAACCTGTGGATACCGCCACCTTCACCAATACATACACCTACAACACCAATGGCGGTGAAGGAACTTTCTACGGCACGACCATCACGGTCAACAAGACCGATACTCAGGGGAAGGCCCTTGCCGGCGCGTCCTTCGTGCTGGCGGACGGCTGGGGCAGGGAAGCCTACAAGGCCACCTCCAACAGCAGCGGCATTGTGCGCTTTACCAATGTCAGCAACGGCACCTACACTCTGCTGGAAAAGGAAGCCCCTAATGGCTATGTGATATCCAATGAGACCTATGAGCTTACCGTCAGAGGTTTCCACGTCACTGTTAACGGAGAGAACTACTCACCCGTGACCTTCGTTAACCGCAAGGCTGCGGAGTTGAATCGCATCGATCATTTTGCCTTCCTAGTGGGCTACACCGACAGCACCTTTAGACCTGAGCGCAATATGACCCGCGCCGAGGTGACCACCATGTTCGCCCGCCTGCTCACCGAGCAGATCGAGGAGCATAAGACATATCCAAACACCTTTACCGATGTGCCTAATGGCTACTGGGCGGCCAACTACATCGGCTATATGCAGCAGTTTGGCATTATAACAGGATACGCTGACGGCAGCTTCCGTCCAGATGCTCCAGTGACCCGCGCGGAGTTCGCCGCCATTGCCAGCCGCTTTGAAAAGCTGACTGAGGGCAGTAAGAACTTTACAGACGTGCCGAACAATTACTGGGCATCCAGGTATATAAACTTCGCGGCCACACGCGGATGGGTAACCGGCTATGCGGACGGAACATTCAAGCCGGAGAACCCCATCACCCGTGCCGAGGTGACTGCGGTCACCTGCCGTCTGCTGGAGCGCAGCGCGGATCAGAGCTATATCCGCAGCCATCTCAGCGAGCTTCTCACCTTCTCGGACATGACTGAGAGCCACTGGGCGTACTGGTACGCCATGGAAGCCGCCAACGGACATGACTACGCCAAGTCCGGCAGCAGCGAGAACTGGAGCCGTACCTATCGATAACGGATAACCGGGATCCCCGGACCAAAACGGAACGGGGAACCTTCATTCTACTAAGCAACCGTGAATTACGGGAGAAAGGAAAGTGCCATGCAAGTAACGATCAACAACCTGCCCACCACGATGGCAGAATTTGAGGCTTTGCCCCACCGAACACCGGAGGAGGTTTGCGCAGGCTTCCTATGTGCATTGAACCTGTACATAAAAGATAAGGATGCGGGTATAGCCGCCATGAATTTGCTGCGAGGACCCAGACCCATGACCCCGTACGACGCGCAATTTCTGCGAGATCGGCTGAGGGGTAAGGAATATCTACCGCTGGCCTACTTTGATGGCGCAGCGCCGGAAAACAGCTATATTCCCCCAAGGCCTTATGTGCTGAGCATCCTACCGGATCCACAGCCCCAGAACATCGAACCGGGGTATTGCCGGGTGTTTATCAAGACGGCGGGAGCAGATTCTCCCCGCCCCATAAAGCTGCGACAAAAGCCCTCCACCGGGGAATGGTTTCTTTGGGAGTATTCCAGTCCTCTGAGCGGAATCCGCATCCCTGCAGCGCAGGACCCATGGGCATAACACTATGGGTAAAAGATGTCTTACGCTGGCGCTGGCGCTAGTGCTGGCGTTCAGCCTGAACGCCTGCGGCAACCGACCGGATAC
Source organism: uncultured Oscillospiraceae bacterium (assembly GCA_934552825.1). Lineage (GTDB taxonomy): Bacteria > Bacillota > Clostridia > Oscillospirales > Oscillospiraceae > CAKTEQ01. Next base: position 53,183 of record CAKTEQ010000006.1, on the reverse strand, counting down.
TGCCGCACCCCCCTCCGGCAACCGACCGGACACCGCCGCACCCCCCTCCGGCAGCGGCGGAGAGAAAGACGATCCATCGCCGGCGTCTATATCATTTGACGGCATCTACTGGACTGCTGTGCGGCATGAATCCTATAATTCGTTCTTTGACCGCACGGAAATCAGCACCATGCCCACGGAAAAATGGAGGGCGGATCTCTACCTCAACGATGACGGAACGGCACAGTTTCGAGAGATTTTGGGTTCATGCTACAATACCTGCCTGCTGGATGCAAGCTGGTGGCTGGGAGCGGATAACACTCTACGGTTGAATGGAAGGGATTACTATGGAGACATAGTGACCGTGGATGGACGTATTGAAAAGGACAATTCCGTGATGCTGGAGACCCCCTACGGGGATCGCTTCTATTTTGAACCGACAGAACGGCCGGGTCCTGGCGGGGAACTGTGTATCGCGGACCTTGAAGGAGTCTGGCGGATGGTTTCCGGTGAGGTGGAGGGTGATGAGTTCAGCGTGAAGGAGGTTCACATGGCATCTCTGCTGAACTTTGAGCGCCAATGGTCAGATATGTCATATAGCTATACATTACAGGCGGACTATTACAGCGCTCACTTTTTAGATACGGACGCTCCAACATACCAGACGGAAATGGCGCTGCTAGTAGAACAACTGGATGAACCCCTGATGTACGGTCTCCCCAACGAACTTTGGTCTGCACAGCTGTTTCATGAAGACTCCAACGCGGAATACTATGTCACCTTGACAGACCGCAATACCCTCTATCTCCAGCAATACTATGAACTGGACAATGCGCCAACAGCCCGCACCGCAATCTATATGCGCTCGAGCAGTTTCCTGCCGGAGACGCTGGAGAGTGTTGTGGCAAATGAGCCAAACAAAACTCTGATCTTCTACTGGCGAGACCCGCCTGCGGAGGTCGCGGAGCCGTTGGAGGCTATCCCCATGACCACACTGGAGGAAGGTGGGAAGAACAAGCTGTTGCTGGTGGGACGCTGGTACGAGACAGATATTCAGTTTTGCACAGGAAAGCCGGAACTGACCGCGGACGGTACCCTGCAAGGATGGATCACAGAGACCGTGTTGTATGAGGGGAGGCTTCAGCTTAACGAGCCTCAGTGGTTCTCCCTTACTATCCCGGAGGGAACTCCGGCGTTGTGCCTGTTTATGAAGCGGCCCTGGGATGAGAACTGGTTCACTTGGCCCATTACGGATCTGGATCCGTTTTTTGTGAGCGGAGACACCTTCCTGACAGAAGTGGAGTAGTGTGCGCCGGGCGAATACATCAATTATACGTCCACTGAGCCTGGCATCTTGTTTATCAATTTGGGAGACACAGAGTGAAGAGCATATTTCAGAACATCGGCAAGCTCTTAGCATTTAGAGGAGAGGCCCAAATAATCAGCGGGTCTGCTGCTCCAACACCAAAGGAACTGACGGGCAACAAATATGCCCCAGTACAAGTCCATTTTTCGAGAGGGATTAGAGAGCAGGTATCGATCTTGATATCGGAACCCGGCATTTCGGGGTAGAACGGCATCCGTCTGAAAAGCCCGCTGTTGTCATACCCAAGCGAGGACTGCAAAGTAGAGAATATCGCGGATATACGTTCGGGCTGCCGAAGCCTCAACGAGCAGTGGGCTCCGGCAAGGGAGGCGGGATCTCCGCAGTATGGAAATCCTCGCCTTCGGTGTTTCCGGCGGGAAGAAGAGGAAATGACAAAGGAGCTGCGGCACAACGCGCCCTCTCCCCTTACGAAAGACATTTCGGCGGCGGGGGAACTTGTTATACAGCGGACGGAAATTGAATGAAAGAGTATCCACCCAACTGCTGAAATGGGGTCCATACTCACCAGCACCAAACAAGGTTAACAAGAAGTAAGACGGCAATGAGCATCGAAAAACATGCTCATTGCCGTCTTGCGTCGCAATTTACGGCTATGGGACAATTACTCTTGGACACTTTTGAAGAGCTGTAACTATGGTTCCGCTTGCCTCGAATGAGCACAATTTAATTTTTCGGCGCAGAGAGTTTCGCAGTGCAGGGGAATGGGGTTATGCGGTGTAGTGTTAAAGATGGGAATTGCTGATTATTTTCATAGCATGATTTTGCCGACACAAAGAGCTCCGGGCAGAGAAGCAGAGGATCATTATTCCCAAAAGTGCTGAATTTACACATAATGAGCAATGGTATACAGAACGGTGGGCTATATAAATATAGCTATGCAAAGACGGATACTACGCTGAATATATACACCCACGCAATAAGGGAAACAAAGAGCACTTCTGCAAGATTACTTGATAAGGTCTCGGGCGGAGAATAAAAAGTTTACTTTGTTTCTTACCCCAAAGGGGAAACAAGAGGAAAGAGTAAAAAAGGAACGGCTAAAACCCCAGTAACAACTGGGGTTTCTGGGGGGAGGAAATGACGATAAATAGAAATTTCTCTTAGTTGAAGCCTTAGAAAAACCAATTAAGTAAACTGTTGGGGAATAAATATAAAGGTTTATCATAAATAAAGCTATTTTTTTCGCAACATTCCATTGATTTTAAAGTGGATTTACCGTATACTGTGTAAGTCTGAGAGTGGGGTAGTGCCCCCGGCGGACATGTGGAGTAATATTGCGCCGCAGGGCGCGGACACATATTAAGGAGGATGAATACGCAATGTGCAATTGTAATTGCAGCAAGGGCAGCGATCTGACGCTCCTTGAGGACGTTCTGCAGAAGTATCAGAACGTCAGCGGGAGCCTTATCACTATCCTGCAGAAGGCACAGGACATCTATGGATATCTTCCCATCGATGTCATTTATCATGTGGCGGAGAGGACCGGCAGCACACCCGCGAAAGTAATGGGTGTTGCGACGTTCTATACGCAGTTCCGCCTCACGCCCGTGGGCAAGTATCTCATAATGCTCTGCCAGGGCACGGCCTGCCATGTCAACGGCTCCGAGCGCATCGAGAGCGCTATCTGTGAAGAGCTGGGCATCAAGAACGGCGAGACGACCGAGGACGGGCTGTTCACGCTGAAGAACGTGGCGTGCCTGGGCTGCTGCAGCCTTTCACCAGTCATGATGATTAACGACGAGACTTTCGGCTCACTGACGCCTGACAAGGCTATCGGTATTCTGAACGATCTCCGCAAGAGAGCACAGGAGGAGCAGGCATGAGAGTTATAGTTGGACAGGGCAGCTGCGGTATCGCCGCAGGTGCAGGAAAAGTACATAAGGCTATCGCCGACCTGATGAACGGCGAGGACAAGTTCACCCTTGGCGTAACAGGCTGCATCGGTATGTGCTGGCTGGAGCCCATCGTGGACATTTACGAGGGTAAGGAGCTGAAGGCCCGCCTCGTACACGTGGCGGAGAAGGACGCGCAGGCTATTGTTGAGGCTGCCCGCACAGGCGACCTGACAAAGGTCGACGCGCTGAAGATAACAGCCGACGACGCATCCTTCCTGGAGCAGCAGACGAGAATAGCTCTGCGTCACTGCGGCGTCATTGACCCCACAGACATCGGCGCGTATATGGGCGACGACGGGTATCAGGCTCTTGAGAAGGTCCTCAAGCACATGACGCCCGAGCAGGTCATTGAAGAGATAAAGGTCTCCGGTCTTGCGGGACGCGGCGGCGCCGGCTTCCCCACATGGTTCAAGTGGAATGCGGCGCGCCAGTCCGCTGGTGAGGAGAAGTACCTCATCTGCAACGCTGACGAGGGTGACCCCGGCGCGTTCATGGACAGAGCCGTCATCGAGAGCGACCCCCACAGCCTCATCGAGGGTATGCTCATCGGCGCATACGCTATCGGCGCGAAGGAAGCTATCGTGTATGTGCGCGCGGAGTATCCTCTGGCTATCGTACGTCTGGAGAACGCCATGGAGCAGGCGAGAGCAAAGGGCCTGCTGGGAGAGAACATCATGGGCACAGGCTTCAGCTGCGACATGCGCATCAAGGCAGGCGCCGGCGCGTTCGTCTGCGGCGAGGAGACGGCTCTCATCGAGTCCCTTGAGGGCAAGCGCGGTATGCCCCGTCTGAAGCCCCCCTTCCCCGCGCAGTGCGGCTACAACCTCAAGCCCTCCAACATCAACAATGTTGAGACATTCGCGAACGTTGCCTGGATCATCAACAACGGCGGCGAGGCTTTTGCTGCCATGGGCACGCCCGACAGCAAGGGCACGAAGGTCTTCGCCCTGACAGGTAAGATAAAGCGCGGCGGCCTCGTGGAGATCCCCATGGGCAAGACTCTGCGCAACGTCATATTTGATATCGGCGGCGGCATCAGAGACGACAAGAAGATCAAGGCTGTCCAGATGGGCGGTCCCTCCGGCGGTTGCATTCCCGCGGAGCTTCTGGACACGGTCATCGACTATAAGGCGCTCTCCGCAACAGGCGCCATCATGGGCTCCGGCGGTATGGTCGTCATGGATGAGAGCACCTGCATGGTGGGCATGGCGAAGTTCTTCCTGGACTTCACAGCCAAGGAGTCCTGCGGTAAGTGTGTCCACTGCCGTATCGGCACAAAGCGTATGCTGGAGATCCTCAGCCGTATAGTCGACGGCGAGGGCAAAGAGGGCGACGTGGAGCTGCTTGAAGAGCTGTGCAACGCCATCAAAGACGGCGCTCTGTGCGGCCTTGGCCAGACAGCGCCCAACCCTGTGCTTACGACAATCAAGTATTTCCGCAACGAGTACGATGCGCACATCAACGAGAAAAAGTGCCCTGCAAAGGAGTGCGTGAACCTCCTGAAGTACGACATCAAGGCAGACGCCTGCAAGGGCTGCACTCTCTGCGCCAGGAAGTGCCCCGTGGGCGCTATCACAGGCAGCGTAAAGCAGCCTCACGTTATCGATCAGGACAAGTGCATCAAGTGCGGCCAGTGCATCACGCTCTGCCGCTTCGATGCCATCACTGTTGAGTAAGGGGGACGGCGCAATGGATAAGATCAAAGTAACGATAAACGGTATTGAGTGCATCGGCAACGCCGGTGACACCATCCTCAAAATAGCAAACGATAACGGCATCGAGATACCCACACTGTGCTATCATCCCAGCGTGAAGATCTACGGCGCCTGCGGCGTGTGCCTGGTGGAAGCCGAGGGCAACCCCAAGCTCATGCGCGCCTGCTCCGTCACAGCTAACGACGGTCAGGTCATCTATACAAATTCACCCAGAGTAAGAGAAGCACGCAAAATTGCCATGGAGCTGCTCATGAGCGACCATGACGCGGACTGCGTGGGACCCTGCTCTCTGAACTGCCCCGCGGGAACAGACTGCCAGGGCTACATCAAGGCTATCGCCGAGGGCGACGACCACAAGGCCGTCGAGATAATCAAGGAGAAGCTGCCTCTGCCCGCGTCCATAGGCAGAGTCTGCCCCCATCCCTGCGAGACGGCTTGCCGCCGCCAGTATGTTGAGGAGCCTATCTCCATCGCGTACCTGAAGTATTTCGCGGCTGACAACGACCTCAAGGAGAACACATACCGTCCTGAGATCGCTCCCAAGACGGGCAAGAACGTCGCCATTATCGGCGGCGGCCCCGGCGGTCTCACAGCGGCGTACTTCCTCGCCTGCAAGGGTCACAGTGTGACGATTTACGAAGCGATGCCCAAAATGGGCGGTATGCTCCGCTACGGCATCCCCGAGTACCGGCTGCCCAAGAAGGTACTGGACAGAGAGGTCAGCGAGATAGAGTCCCTGAGCGTTACAATGAAGAACGGTGTCAAGATAGGCCGTGATATCGCCTTTGATGAGATTAAGAGAAACAGCGACGCGACGATAATCGCTATCGGCGCATGGAAGAGCTCCGGCGTCGGCTGCAAGGGCGACGATCTTCAGGGCGTTCTGGGCGGTATTGATTTCCTGAGAGAAGTCAGCCTGGGCAACGCTCCCGCCATCGGCGGCAACGTGGCTGTGGTAGGCGGCGGCAACACCGCTATGGACGCCTGCCGTACAGCAGTCCGCCTGGGTGCGAAGAACGTATATATCATCTACCGCCGCACAAGAGCGGAGATGCCCGCTGAGGATATCGAGATCACAGAGGCAATGGAAGAGGGCGTCCAGTTCAAGTTCCTCACCAACCCCGCTGAGATCATCGGCGAGAACGGCAAGGTCAAGGAGATCAAGCTCCAGGTCATGGAGCTGGGCGAGCCCGACGCTTCCGGCCGCCGTACACCTGTGCCTGTTGAGGGTAAGTTTGAAATTCTGGCTGTTGATACGGTCATCGCGGCTATCGGCCAGAAGGTCGATCCCGTGGGCTTCGAGGGCGTTGAACTCAACTCCCGCGGCATTATCGCAGCCGACGAGCGGACATTCCGCACCTCAATGGAGGGCGTGTTCGCAGTGGGCGACGCTACAAACAAGGGCGCTGACATCGCTATCGCGGCTATCGGCGAGGCGAACAAGGCTGCTGAGATCGTACATGGCTATCTCCTTGGCATGGAGATCGAGTATAAGGCTCCCTTCGTCTCCAAGCGTACAGTGAACGAGACGATGAAGGCCTTCCTCGGTCAGAAGGACAAGGCTCCCAGAGCGAAGATGCCTCACAGAACTCCCGAGGACAGAAAGAAGGACTTCGGCGAGATCAACTACGGCTTCAGCGAGGAGCAGGCCCGTGCCGAGGCAAAGCGCTGCCTGGAATGCGGCTGCCACGATTACAAGGACTGCAAGCTCATCAAGTGCGCCAACTGCGACGATATCTGCCCCAGCCGTCTGGCGGGCGAGCATCATCCCGGCTTCACGGAGGAGCGCCTTGTCACCATCGAACGCAACCAGAACAAGTGCATCCTGTGCAACCTCTGCGTGCGTACCTGCGACGAGGTCGCCCATCAGGGTATTCTGGGCCTTGTGGGACGCGGCTTTACAACAGTGATAAAGCCCGAGTTCAACAAGCCCGATACTATCGCCGTGTGCAAAGACTGCCACCAGTGTGCGGACATCTGCCCCACAGGCTCTCTGCGCATCATCGGCTGAGAGATTTTATAGGCAAGCAAAACGGCGGGGAGTCTGCAGACTCCCCGCCGTGTATTTATATCTGTATGAGAAACAGGAGAAGACCCGCACTTTATGTGCGGGTCCTCTCCTGTTATAGGTGAAGGATGAATAGAAGCTATTTTGCGGGGTAGAAGCCGGAAGGAGTCTCATTCATGTTTATCATTATATTCTTCTTCTGGCTGTAGCTGTCCAGGATGCTCAGATCGTTTTCGCGGCCGATGCCGGAGCGCTTATATCCGCCGAAGGGAGCGCCGGCAGGGATCTGGTTGTATGTATTGACCCACATGCGTCCGGTCTCGATCGCGCCGGATACGCGCAGGGCGCGGTTGATGTCCCGGGTCCACACGGCGCCGCCTAGACCGTAGGTGGAGTCGTTTGCCATCGCGATTACCTCATCCTCGGTGCGGAACTTTATGACAACGGCCACGGGACCGAAGATCTCCTCCTGGGCGATACGCATATCGTTTGTGACATTAGTGATGAGGGTGGGTTTCATAAAGCAGCCCTTCGCGCAGGCGCCTTCCGTGCAGCGCTCACCGCCGCAGGCGATGGTGGCGCCCTCCTCCTTCGCCAGCTCTATATAGCCCAGTATCTTTTTGATCTGCGCCTCATTTATCTGAGAACCCATCTGGGTCTCAGGAGAGAGGGGATTGCCGACTGCTATCTTGCTGAAGGCGTCGACAGCGGCGGCGACGAACTTATCATAAATACCCTCCTGAACAAACACTCTTGAGCCCGCGCAGCATACCTGCCCCTGGTTGAAGAGAATGCCGAGCTGTATACCGTCCAGAGCCATATCCCACTTGCAGTCGTCAAAGTAGATGTTGGCGCTCTTGCCGCCCAACTCCAAGGTGGCGGGGATGAGCTTCTCGGCGGCGGCTTTCGCCACATTCACGCCGACTTCGGTGGAGCCGGTGAAGGCCAGCTTGCGCAGGTCGGGATGGTCCAGAATATACTGGCCGGACTTGCTCCCCGCACCCGTGACAATATTTACAACGCCTGCGGGCAGCAGGTCGCCGATGATGTCCATCAGAGCCAGCACGCTCAGGGATGTCGCTGAGGAGGGTTTAAAAACGACACAGTTCCCCGCAGCGAGGGCGGGCGCCAGCTTCCATGCGGCCATGAGGAAGGGGAAGTTCCAGGGAACTACCTGCCCCACGACGCCGAGAGGTTCTCTGAGAACAAGGCTCATCATATTGCCGTCTAGAATTGTCGCCGTGCCCTGCTCTGTGCGTATCGCGCTGGCGTAGTAGCGAAAGTGGTCGGAAGAATAGGGAATGTCTATGGCAAGTGTCTCACGAATGGGCTTGCCGTTGTCCATAGTCTCAATTCTGGCGAGGGCTTCAGCATTCTCGTCGATGCGGTCGGCTATTTTCATGAGAAGGGCGGCTCTGTCCGCCGTGCCCATAGCCTTCCAGGCGGGGTAAGCGCCCCAAGCTGCATCAACAGCTCTGTCCACGTCCTGAGCGGTCGCCTCGGCGCAGGTGGCAAGGATATCTCCCGTGGCGGGGTTCTTCGCAACAAATGTGCCGCCGTCGGAGGCGGGGGTCCATTTTCCGCCTATATACAGCTCATAGCGATTCTTAAGTTCGTATTCCATAATAATACCTCCTGAAAACAGAAATGAAAGTTTATATAAAGCAACTTGCACATTGCCTGTTTCGAACATACCACCACTCAGGGGTAATGTCAATATAAGTTAAAAATTAAACATCATTGTCTTTTTCGAAACAAGCATGACTTAAAATTCACAATATCGTCAAGAATCAGGCAATACACCGTTTTCAAGGAGGAGCAGATACTGCGCTGGGGGAGATTATATAAAAAGCGTTAACGTAATACCATATACGCTGAATTGGGCGAAAAGAAGGATTGCGGGATATAAACTGCAAAAAGTAATCACCGCGGCATGGTAGCCGCGGTGATTACCCAGTTCAGCGGGTGCCGACAGCTTCCTTCTCGGCAGCCTTCTTGACAGAATCGCTGTCTGCTGACTTCTTTGTAGTCTTTGCTTTCTTAGGCATCAGAGAAACCTCCTTTTGGTTTACTGAGGATATTTTTCCATATTTGCGGAGAAATATACACACCGTTACCTTTGACATAAGGAAGGGCGTGTTGTAAAATTCTGCTGTATTAAAAAATGATATGGAGGCTGCTATGAAAGGTATAATTCTCGCCGCGGGCAAGGGCACGCGCCTTTATCCAATGACAAAATCCGTCCCGAAGCCCCTGCTGCCGGTGTATGATAAGCCGCTCATATATTATTCCATAAGTGTTCTTATCCAGGCGGGGATAAGGGACATACTTATTATAATTCCACCCAACAAGGAGCAGGATTTTATCGGGCTGCTGGGTTACGGGAAGCAGTTCGGCATAAATATCAGCTATGCCGTGCAGCATGAGGCCCGGGGCATAGCCGACGCGTTCATCGTGGGCGGAGATTTCATCGGGGATGACAATGTCTGCCTTGTTCTGGGAGACAACATATTCTGGTCGGAGAATTTTGGCTCACATGTCCGTGCCGCCGGAGAAAAGGTGGAGCGGGAAGGGGGGGCCGCCGTGTTCGGCTACTGGGTGGAGGACCCCCGCCCCTTCGGCGTTGTTGAGTTCGGCGCAGACGGCAGGGCGGTGTCCATAGAGGAAAAGCCCAAAAAGCCGAAGTCGAATTACATCATTCCGGGACTCTATTTTTACGACAACGGCGTGAAGGAAATAGCCCGTCAGCTCAAGCCCTCCGCCAGAGGTGAGCTCGAGATAACAGACGTGAACGTGAAATACATGAACAGAGGCGAGCTGAGCGTCGTCACTCTGGACAGAGACCTGCTCTGGAAGGACGCGGGCAGCGCCGCAAATATGCTGGACGCTTCCGTTTCCGTGAAGGAAAAGCAGGAGGAGATGGGGATCCAGATAGGCTGTATCGAAGAGCAGGCATGGCGCGCGGGGTTCATCACGAAGGAACGGCTGGGACAGCTCGGTCAGGAGCTCAGTACGACAGAGTACGGCAAGCATATTCTCAGCCTTTGAGAGGGATAAAAATGACGGAGAAATTATATGAGAAATACCCGGAGATGACCTCCTGCGAGGCGCTGGTGACAGACTGCCGGGAGGAAAACGGGATGTATGCCGCGGCCCTGGACAAGACCGTGCTCTTCCCCACGGGGGGAGGCCAGCTCTGCGATAAGGGGACGATTAACGGCGAAGAGGTTATGGACGTCTCTGAGACAGAGGGCACGGTGTGGCACAGGCTGAAAAAGCCGCTGGAGCCTGGGAATCTGGTGCAGGTGGAGCTGGACGCGCTTTACCGCATGGACAACAGCCAGCAGCATACAGGAGAGCACATAATGTCCTTCTCATTCTGGAAGCTCTTCGGAGCGAAGAACGTGGGATTCCATATGAACGAGGAGGTCATCACCATTGACCTGGACAGAGAGCTGACCCACGAGCAGCTTATGGAGGCCGAGGATTATGCCAACGCGGAGATATGGAAGGATAAACCGGTTGACATAATTTACAGAATGGAGGACGATCTGGGGGATATCCCCATGCGCAAGGTAACGGAGAAGGCCCACGGTATGCTTCGGGTGGCAGTAATACCGGACGGGGACGCCTGCACCTGCTGCGGGACCCACGTTAAGTCCACCGGTGCCGTGGGACTGATCAAAATATTCAAGGCGGAGCGTCACAGGGGCGGCATGCGCGTCGAGTGCGCCTGCGGGCGCCGGGCGCTGCTCCGGCTGCGGCGCTGCCACGATACAGTCTCAGGGCTCATGACGGTTCTCAGCACAGGAGAGGACGAACTCATAAACAGCGTGAAGAACCTGAAAAGCGAGCTGAAGAGCACCGGAATGCGTTTGAGCGCTGTATCCGGAAGGCTCATGGATTACACCGCGGCGGAGGCTCTGGCTGACGGGGCAGAGAAAGAGGGAGCCAAGGTCGTATGCGTGGGCGGTGACTTCACGCCGGGAGAGGCAAAGCAGCTCCTTACCCGGCTCCTCGGGGGAGAGAATACACTCGCTTTTGTGTGCTACCCCCAGGGAGAGCGCCTGGGCTATATTGCCGGGCGTGGGAAAAGGGTGCAGTTCAGCTGCCGGCAGGTGAGCGACCTTGCAAACGCGCTCTTCAACGGAAAGGGCGGCGGACGTGACGAGCTCGTGCAGGGCGCAGGGAAATACACGAAGGACTATAAAGAGCTGGTAACAGTGCTTCGGGACAGCATTCTGAGGATGATATGATGGAAGTTTTTTCAGGCAGACCCGCGGATAAGCGGATAGATAAAGAGGAGCGAACCTACGATTTCCTTGAGAAATGCGGGGTGGAGTTCAGCCGCTGCGACCATGAGGCGGCGCATACCATTGAGCTATGCCGCCCGGTGGAACAGGCGCTGGGAGGCAGTATCTGCAAGAACCTGTTCCTCACAAACAGACAGCATACGGAGTATTATCTGCTCTGCATGCCGGGGGACAAGCCCTTCAAGACGAAGGAGCTCTCCTCACAGTTGGGCACGGCGCGGCTGAGCTTTGCCGCGGGGGAGGAGATGGAGGAAAAGCTAAATATAACGCCCGGCTCCCTGAGCATTTTCGGGATGCTGTTCGACGGAGAGAAAAGGGTGCACCTGATAATAGACGAGGACCTGAAAAAAGAAGAGTTTTTCTGCTGTCATCCCTGCATAAATACATCTTCCCTGAAGATCAGAACGGCGGACGTGCTGGAAAAGCTCGTGCCCGCTATGGGGTACGAGCCGGTGGTCGTCAGGCTGACAGGTGAATAAGAAAAAGATAAGCCTCCGTATGCTTCATACGGAGGCTTTCTGATTTATACCGGAGCTTATACCATATGTACGTCCATCTGGGGGAAGGGGATGACGATGCCGTTAGTGTCGAACGCCTTTTTCACGTTCTCATACAGGGCATACTGAACAGCCCAGTAATCCCCGTGAGTTGTCCAGACCCGGAGCATGATCTTTACGGCGCTGTCGTCATGACTCGTCACGGCAACGAAGGGCGCGGGAGATTTCATAATGCGGCTGTCAGCGGCCGCAACTGTCTCAAGGACATTCTTTGCCTTGTCGATATCCTGGTCGTAGGCAATGCTGAAAACGATGTCCTGACGCCGCGTGCCGTTGCCGGAGATGTTGCTGACACTGGCGGACATCATCTTTGAATTGGGGATCGCTACATGGCTGTTGTCAACTGTATCAATAAAGGTGTGGATGAGCTGCACGTCCGTGACCGTGCCGAGGAAGCCGTCGACCTCGATGAGATCCCCCGCTTTGAAGGGCTTTGTGAAGAGCAGCACGAGCCCGGAGGCGAGGTTAGCCAGGCTGTCCTTTATGGCGAGGGCGAACGCCGCGCCTACAGCGGCTATTACAGTGAGCAGAGACGCCATTGGGAAGCCGAATTTCTCAAGAATGATGAGAATGGCGAATACCCATACGATTATCTTAGCGGTGGTTTTGAAATAGTTCAGAGCCGCGTCATCGTCGGTGGCCTTGTGATAGATCTTCGTGATAAGCTTGGGAAGGAGCTGGTTTATGATTATCGCCGCGACGACGACTATCGCGCAAACGAGAAGCTTCGGCAGAAAGCCGACAAACCAGGTCCATGCGATTGATATTGAGTTCATCATAGTTTTCTTCTCCTTAACAAAAAACAGGGCAGCAAATCGAATTTGCTGCCCTGAGAATTACAAGATGGTTTGCTCAGCAGTATTTCTTGATGTCTTCAGAAGCAGTTGCCGGGTCCTGAGAGATCATGATGGTGAAACTGACATTATGAGCCTCGCTGAATTTCTCCAGCCATGCGAGGAACTGTGCGGTCTCCTCCTCTGTAGTGAAGGGGACGATCTTGTGAAGGCTGTCCACGAAAACGTGGGAGAGGTCGTAGTTGTTGGCGTAAAGACCGCTGATGAAGCCCTTGAGGAAGTGGAAGTCCTCGATATCGTAGCTCTTTGCGTCGATGAGACGGGCGCTGTGGTCTATGTCATAGGTGAGGGTGGGGTTCTGCTCAATGCAGATGATGCTGCCGGTCTCTGTCTTGACGGCTTCGTTCACCATTGACGCCATAAGCTTTGTCTTGCCGGTGCCCTTAAGCCCCAAAATTACCTTAACCATTTTAATTACCTCCTTGCGGATTTTAGTGGGCGCGGACGAAAAAGCATCCTGCGCGTATTCATTATAACATCTATCCGGGTGATATTCAACAAAGCATTTCTAAAATATTTGTTAACGTCTGCACGGGTCAAAAAACGAGCTGTACCAGCAGCATATAGCAGACGGTCCCGACCGCCATGGATATGAGCAGTTTTCTCTTCCAGAGGTGGACAAGGGCGGTCGCGGCGACGGCTATCAGCTCCGGCAGAGCGTGACTGCCAGTGAGCACGGAAACGTCCTTGAGGCTGTAGACAGCGAGCAGCCCTATAATAGCGGGAGGGATAAGCGGCGTAAGAGAATCGATGACCTTCGGATGGGGTTTTCCCGCGGGGAAGAGAATGGGCGGCAGCAGCCGGGGAAGGGCTGTGCCGAGGGCGAGAGCGGCGGCGGTTATCAAAGTCTGCGCAGGTGTGAGCGTCATGAGAGCTTCCTCCTTCCGGGAATAAGGATGATAAGGATCAGGATGAGGGCGGGAATGACGACATTTTCCGAGCCGAATATGAGCAGGGACGCCAGGGCGCAGGTGGCGCCGATGATGCCGCAGACCCGCTCCCGCCTGGTGCGCATGAGGTCTATGAACATGGTGACGTACATGGCGGTGAGGGCGAAATCAAGCCCCGTGGTATCAAAAGTTATCAGACTGCCCAGCGCCCCGCCGAGGAATGTGCCGATTATCCAATAGAGGTAGTCCATGAAAAACACGGAGAAGAAGAACCTGCCTCTGTCCATACCCGCTGGCGGTTCTGTGGTGGCGCCAACGGCGAAGCTCTCGTCTGAGAGAGAGAAGAACAAAAAGGGACGGTAGCGCCCTGTGTCAGCAAATTTGTTCAGCATGCCTACGCTACAGAAGAGATATCTGGCGTTTACCGTCAGGCTGAGGATGAAGGTGGCGACGGGATCAAAAAGCCCCGCGAACATGACGATAGCCGCGTACTGGGCGCTGCCGCCGTAGGTGATTATGCTCACAAGGGTGGACCAGAGAGGGCCGTAGCCCCGGGCCTGCATAAGTATGCCGTAGGTCATGCCGAGGACGAGGTAGCCCGTCAGTACAGGCACTGTGTGGGGAAAGGCGGCTTTTATGACATCCCGCCAGTTTTTAGTGATTTCCGTGGTTTCCATAGCGCATCTCCGTTTTTGCTCCGGTGTGGTTGAAAAAAACTGCAAATCGTGTTAATATATCTTAGCGGAGATAAAATATATTGAACAAACGTCAAATATATTGATAGAGTACAACCGCTCCGGTGAATTGTCAATGAGGAGAAATATATGGATTTAGGGCAGATAATCGCGGCAAATTTGAGGAAATTGCGCATTGAACGTGACATATCATCAAGCCAGCTTGCAAAAGCCTCCGGCGTGAGCAAGGCGATGCTCTCCGAGATAGAGCGGGGAAACGGGAACCCCACGGTGAATACGCTTCTGAAAATCGCGAACGGGCTCAACGTACCTTATATGCGCCTTATGGAGGAGCAGGAGGAGGAAGTGGAGCTGGTGCGCCGGGAAGAGGCGGACGTCATGACAAACGGAAACGGGGATTACAGCCTCGCCTGTTATTTTACGAGCACGCCGGGGCGTAACTTCGAGATACTCTATGGACACCTGAAGCCCCACAGCGTAAATGATTCCCTCAAGCACGGCGACAAGGCGAAGGAGTTCGTGCTTGTGATAAAGGGGCGGCTCGAACTGAAGAGCGGCGGCGCGTCATACGAACTTGACACCGGGGACGCGCTCATGTTCGACGCATCGAAAAACCACAGCTATATAAACCATGGGGACGAAGAGACAGAGTTTATGATATTGAACTATTATCCGGAATAAGACCGGAATAAAAATGCCTGCGGATCAAATTCCACAGGCATTTTTTCATTCTTTTCGCTTTTCGAGCTCTGAGCGGACGCTCTCAAGCCCTGGTCTGCCAAGAAGGGCGGATACATTCCGTTTATATGCCTCCACCCCGGGCTGGTCAAAGGGGTTGACACCGAGGGCAAAAGCGGACAGGGCGCACGCCGTCTCAAAAAACTGTATCAGCTCGCCTGCCGCCTGAGCATCCCGCCGCTCCACAAAAAGGGTACAGTTCGGCACGCTGCCGTCCGCGTGGGCGAGGAGCGTTGCGCCGACGCTGGCGCGCTCCACCATGTGCATCTCCATGCCCGCCATGAAAGACAGGCCGTCGTAATCCCCGCAGGCAGGAATTTTTATGCAGTGTTCCCGCTCGCGGAACACGATGGCTGTTTCGAAGATATGCCGCTCACCCTGCTGGATATACTGCCCGATGCTGTGCAGATCCGCGGGAAACTGGGCGCTGGCGGGGAAGATGCCCCTGCCGTCCTTGCCCTCGCTCTCTCCGAAGAGCTGCTTCCACCATTCGGCTACGAAGCGCATGCGCGCGTCGGGATAGGCGAGTATCTCGATCTTCTTCCCCTTTTTATAGAGAAGGTTGCGGGCGGCGGCGTAGAGCCAGGCAGGGTTATCCATGCCGGGTATACCGAGGCTTTCGGCGGTCGCCGCGGCGGCGCGGAGCATTTTTTCAATATCTATGCCCGCGGCAGCCATAGGCAGCAGACCTACGGCGGAGAGGACGGAGTACCGTCCGCCCACGTTGCCAGGGACTGAGAAGGTCTCAAAGCCGTTTGTGCGGCTGAGTTGGCGCAGAGCACCGGTTTCAGGATCGGTAGTGGCGAAGGTGCGCGCCGCCGCGCCCTCCGGACCGAAACGCCGGAGCATATATTCCCGGAAGATCCGCAGCGTTATCGCGGGCTCCATGGTGCCGCCGGATTTTGATATAACATTTATGCAAAAATCCCTGTCCTCCAGAGACTCCAGTATGTCGTATATCTCATCGGGGTTGAAGCCCGTGCCCAGGAAGAATATTTCCGGCTTTTTGTCCGACGCGGGGCGGAGCATGTCTATAAACGCTCTTGCACCCAGATATGAGCCGCCGACGCCGATGACCACAAGGACGTCGAAATTTTTCCGGATATGCCGGGCAGTGTCCAGAATTCTGGGCAGTTCAGGGCTTTCCAGCATATCTCTTGGAAGAGTCAGCCAGCCGCTCAGATCGGGGCAGCTCATAAGCTTTTCGTGGGCTTGCGTCATTACCGGCCCGAAGGCCGCCAGCTCGTCGGGAGTGACCGAGCAGGAGATGTTTTTCAGATGCAGTTCGAGCATACTGTACCTCCCGGTGAATAGGTTATTTGTTATACCGATCATTTTACAGTATTACTCCCTGGATTACAACGGTAATCTTCATATGAGCATTCCAAGTCCGCGCCGTAGAATATCAAATACGCTCAGACGTGGTACGTCCTCTTCAGCCAGCAGGGCGACGCGGGCGACCTCTTCGCCGGCGGCGGTGACGATTATCTCACCGAGCTTATCCCCGGCGGCGACAGGCGCCTTCACCCCCTCAGCGAGAGCAACGGAGGTCTCAAGCTGCGCCGCGGCGTCCTTCTCAAGCAGGATATTTCCGGAGAAATCCGGGGACAGGGCTACGCTGTCCGAAGAACCGAGCTTCACGTCCACAGAATAGCTGTCGGTGGGCAGGGGGACGAGAGCGTAATTCGCAAAGCCGAAGGACAGGAGGCTCTTTGCTGTCTCGAACCTGTCGCTGGAAGTGGGGGCCTTCATGATAACGGCAATCAGCTCCATGCCGTCCCGCTGGGCGGAAGCTGAGAGACAGTACAGCGCGTCGGAAGTAAAGCCAGTCTTGAGTCCGGTAGTACCTTCATAGTAGCGCACGAGCTTGTTTGTGTTGGAAAGTCCGAACTCGCCGCCCCGGACGGTGTCCATCCATATGGTAGTGTAGTTTTTGATGAACTCGTGAGAGAGAAGCTCACGGGACATGAGGGCAATATCATAGGCAGTGGTATAGTGGTTCTCGGTGGTGAGCCCGGTGCAGTTTGAAAAGTGGGTGTCCTCCATGCCCAGCTCTTCCGCACGTTCGTTCATTCGTGCGACGAAGGAGTCCTCGCTGCCGCACAGATGCTCAGCCAGAGCCACGGCGCAGTCGTTTGCGGAGGAGACCACAACGCTCTTGAGCATATCCTCCAGGGACATCTGCTCGTTTTCACGCAGGTATATCTGGCTGCCGCCCATGCCGGCGGCCTTAGTGCTGGCGGTCACGGTCTCGTCCAGGGAGAGGGTGCCTTTGTCGATGGCTTCCACGATGAGAAGAAGCGTCATGACCTTTGTCACGCTGGCGGGAGAGAGGCGTTCGTGGGGGTTGGATTCAAACAGTACGGTCCCGGTCTCCCGCTCCATGAGCACGGCGGACTCGGCTTTGACTTCAGGTGAGCCGGAGACCGCGAAGGCGGGGAGCGCAAGGACGCTCATCAGTATAAAAACGAGGAATATGGATAGGATTTTCTTCATTTTTGTGCTGCACTTCCTTTCTAAATAAAGGATGTGATGGAAGCGGCGCGGATATTCAGATAAATTTGAGCTTGATTATAAAAGATTTTGTGGTACAATAGACGGGTAATATGTTTTGCGCGGGTATAATTCATCGGTAGAATGCGACCTTCCCAAGGTTGATAGGTGGGTTCGACTCCCATTACCCGCTCCAAAATTAAGAAAACCCGCAATCGTAGAGATTGCGGGTTTTTCTTGTATTCATGCGGGTTTGCGGGCTTTTTGCCACTATCACTTTTTGCTACCCGGTAGTAAAAAATATCATATAATAGCAGCTTTTACGGTGCTATTTTGCAAACGTTTTGCAAATGAAATCATTCGGCGGCGAAGAACTCCTTCAGAGCGGTTGTGCTGGTGCGGTGATGATGGTAGAATAAAAAAGGAAATAAAAGGATTTGGAGGGACAGCTATGGAACTAAAACAGCTGCGCGCTTTTGTGGCGGTGGGGGAGATGGGCGGCTTTTCGAAGGCGTCCAGGATGCTGTTCATATCCCAGCCCACCCTTAGCTATCAGATATCTTCCCTGGAGGAGGAGATCGGCGCAAAGCTCTTCGTGAGAGAGAACAACAAGATATACCTTACGCCCATGGGCAGGGAAATGATGGAACCTGTGAAGAAAATACTGGGCGAGGTGGACAATATTAAATTCAGAATGTCCCACCCCGAGGACGCCAGCGGAGAGAACACCCTGAAGGTTGGTTTTTCCAGAGTGCCGCTCCACGAAAATTTCATAACGGCGACAAATATGCTGGAGAGCTTTTCAAAGAAGAACGGTGTGAGGATAGTCTACAACCGCATGAGTATAGAAAAATGTATCGAAGGTGTCCGGGAGGGGCCGCTGGACATAGCCTTTATAAACATGCGCGAGTATGACAAGCTGCCGACGCCGTTTATATATCACGCGGTGAGCAAGGACCGGTTTATTCTCATACACTCGCGGAAATACGGTGAGGTGGATTTCCGCACCGCTGTGGAGGATTTCCGCTTTATCAAGGTCGAGCAGATGGAGAGCAGGGATCAGGACTATAAATACGTGCTCTCAGGCCTGAAAGTCAAGCCCAAATACTGCTCGGCATCAAATCTTGAAGAGGCTTTCGATATACTGGAGGAAGAGAAGTGCATGATGATATGGCAGCTGAGCGACTATGAAAAATACCTCAGCCGTTCACACAGCAGAGTGGATATCCCCGGGGACCACTGCCTGCTCTATTACGGCGCTCTGTGGAACGCCGGCAACAGGAATAAGGCGCTTTTCGACTTCGCAGGGGATCTGGAATTATAAATAAAAGCTTACTTATTAAAAAACCTGATGGTGCATATCCGAAAACGGTATTTGCCACAAAATCCCCGAGGCTCTATAATCATGATATACATAAAACCGGATGGTGCTGCCGCTGTAATTGTGTAAAGCGCCGGGACTTGTATATCGTGAATAAGGAGGACTGAGAACGTGAACTTTAATCCAAAGTATCCAAATCTGCTCAAGCCATATAAGATCGGGAATACGGTTTTCAAAAACAGAATGCTGGCGTCCCCCAGCCGCCCACATTTTATCCAGGGACCTGAGAACTATCCCACAGAGAATATAATCATGCACTATCAGAACAAGGCCCGCAACGGCGCGGCGCTGGTGACCTGCAACATGGAAAACGCCATGCCCACCACGGATGACCGCATCCCGGGCTTTGACTATAAGAATGCGGCTGTGCAGAATTATATCTCTCAGCTCTGCGACGCTATCCATTTTTACGGGTCCAAGGCATCTGTATTCCTTGTGCCCTTCTGGACCCACGGCTTCGATGTAAGTGCGGGCATCGCGGGAGAGGGACCTCACGGCGAGCCTCCCGGACAGATGATCGACACGGGTACGCTCTATAAGCTCGCCGACGACTATGCGGAGCAGGCGAAGATAATGCAGGACTGCGGCTTCGACATGGCGTATATGCACATGGCGTACAGAGGAATGCTCATTTCCCGCTTCCTGTCGCCCCTGACGAACAAGCGCACCGACGAATTCGGCGGAAGCTTTGAAAACCGCATCCGCTTCCCGCTGCTGGTGTGCGAGAAGATAAAGGAAAAATGCGGCAAGGACTTCCTTCTCGAGGTCGCCGTGAGCGGTGTTGATCCCACGGACAGAGGGGAGCAGGGCGTTACTATCGAGGACACTATCAACTTCGCAAAAGCTGGCGTGGGCAAATTCGATATGATCCAGATCCGCGCGGGAGAGATAGACCCCAACCATCCCACGGGATACAATCCTGAGCATATTCCTTATCTGGACCTGGCGGCGAAGGTGAAGGCGGCCAATATCGAGGGTATGGCGGTGGAGACTATCGGCGGCTGCTTCTACCCAGAGGACTGTGAAGCTGCCATCAGGGACGGCAAGGTGGACTTTGTATCCATGGCGCGCTCTTGGATATCCAACCCGGACTACGGTGAGAAGGTCTACGAGGGAAGAGAGAAGGATCTCGTGCCCTGCCTGCGCTGCAACAAGTGCCACAAGGCAGGCCCCTATTCCATCTGGACCAGCGTCTGCTCCGTGAACCCCACATGGGGTTTGGAGCATAAGATCGAAAAGATGCCCGTGCCCGTGAAGAAGATAAAGCGCGTGGCTGTTGTCGGCGGCGGTGCCGCCGGTATGCGCGCAGCTCTCACGCTGGCCGAGCGGGGGCATCACGTAGACCTCTACGAAAAGACGGATAAGCTGGGAGGTCAGCTCATTCAGGCGGGGACGCCCTCCTTCAAGTGGACGGTCAAGGATTATATGGACTACCTGGTGTATCAGGTGAACCGTTCCGAGAAGATAGACGTGAAGCTGGGGGTAAACGCTACGGCTGAGCTGCTGGCACCGGAGAAATATGACGACGTCATCGCGGCGGTCGGCTCCGAGCCTGTAATCCCCGGTATACCCGGCGCTGACGGGAAGAACGTTGTGACGGCTGTGGACTCCTATGCCGCGGAGCCCGAGCTTGCCCATGAGATAGTGGTCATCGGTGGCGGCGATATCGGTTCCGAGACGGGACTCTATCTGGCGGACAAGGGGCACAGGGTACATCTGCTGGAGATGACGGACGTGCTGGCTATCGAGTCGACCCGGGTACACTACTACACGATGTTCATGGAGTACGTGAACAATAATAAAAACTTCGACTATACGCTCAACGCGAAAGTTACGAAGATAGAGTCCGACGGTGTTATGTATATCGACGCTGACGGCGCGGAGCACAAGGTGCCCTGCGGCAGCGTTGTGCTGGCTGTTGGATCAAAGGCGAAGCAGGACGAGGCCATGGCGCTGTTCAATCCCGGAGAACGGGTGTTTATGGCGGGAGACTGCATCAAGGCCGGAGATATCCAGAAATGCACACGCACGGCCTATGCCGCGGCGGTACAGATCTGAGAGAAAAACCATAAAAAAACAGATCGCGGAGCCGCATAATCGGCTCCGCGATTTGTTTACTGAATTGTTCATTTGACAATGGGGACAGTTGTGGTATAATCCTCCCTGGTCAAACAGCAATACAGGATTCAAGGAGAGATCAAAAATGAATTATGATGTTGTCATAATCGGCGCTGGTCCCGGCGGCATATATTCCGCATATGAGCTGCTTAGGCTGGACAGCAGTTTGAAGATCGCGGTATTTGAGGCGGGTGAGCCTCTGGAAAAGCGCCGCTGCCCTATCGACGGGGAGAAGATTAAATCCTGCATCAACTGCAAAACCTGTGCCATAATGAACGGTTTCGGCGGTGCGGGCGCTTTTTCCGACGGCAAGTATAACATCACAAACCAGTTCGGCGGTACGCTTCATGAGCACATCGGCAAGAAAAAGGCGCTGGAACTCATGCACTACGTGGACAAGATAAACGTGCTCAACGGAGGCCAGGGAACAAAGCTCTATTCCACTGCAAACACAAGGATAAAGAAGCTCTGCCTTGAAAATAATCTTCACCTGCTGGATGCCTCGGTGCGCCACCTGGGCACGGATATAAACTATATAGTGCTGGAGAACCTGATGAAGGAGCTCAGCGGCGCTGTGGATATGTTCTTCAACACCCCCGTGCGCCATATTTGCCGGGAGGACGATATTTATACCATCATCACGGATGACGGTGAGTACAAGGGCAAATACTGTATCATCTCCGTGGGCCGCAGCGGCAGCAAGTGGGTCGAGGGAGTGTGCGAGGAGCTCGATATACCTAAGAAGTCCAACCGCGTGGATATAGGCGTGAGAGTTGAGCTGCCCTATGAGGTCTTTTCCGAACTGACGGACGAGCTCTATGAGAGCAAGATAGTTTTCCGCACGGAAAAATTCCAGGACGCAGTGCGCACGTTCTGCATGAACCCCCGGGGCGCCGTTGTAACAGAGAATACAAACGGCATTGTCACCGTGAACGGGCACAGCTATGAGGACCCCGCCAAGCACACGGAGAACACAAACTTCGCCCTACTCGTGAGCAAGCATTTCTCGGAGCCCTTCAAGGACTCCAATGGCTACGGCGAGAGCATCGCGCGCCTGTCCAACATGCTAGGCGGCGGCGTTATGATCCAGCGCTTCGGCGACCTTGTCCGGGGGAGGAGAAGCAAGCCCTCCGGCATAGCTGAAGGGTTCATAACACCCACCCTCACGGCGACGCCGGGCGATCTCAGCCTGGTTATCCCCAAGCGAATTATGGACAGTATAATCGAGATGATCTACGCCCTGGACAAGATAGCTCCCGGCACCGCCAACGACGACACCCTTCTTTACGGGGTCGAGGTCAAGTTCTATAACATGGAAGTGGAGATAGACGAAAACCTCCAGACAAAACACCCCGGGCTCTTCGTCATCGGCGACTGCAGCGGCGTGACACATTCTCTTTCTCACGCCTCCGCAAGCGGCGTATATGTGGCAAGATACATTGTTCAGAATATGTAAAAACACAGGGGGCGACGCAGAAAATAATAGCGGCGCCCTCTTTCTTAAAAATTTATTAACTGTCCCCGGCGGATGTTGACAAAAGGGGACAAAACTTGTAGCATACTCATATAAACTGAGTCGTTGACCGCTCAGTTTATATATATCTCCGGGAGGAAAAATGATGAAGAGGATCATTTGCGCGCTTATGGCAGCGCTTATTGCGGCTTCTTTTGCGGGCTGCGGGAAAAAGATGCAGCAGGTGCAGGAGCCTGTGAATTGGGTAGATGTGGGCGACAAATACGGATATATCCTCACAAACAGCTTCTGGGTGGACGATACGGAGAGAGTTTACCGTTTTGAGGAGAGCGGTGAATACAGCGCCATATACGGCGAGCTGTCCTATTCGGGCAAGTGGTATCTTCTGGAGAGCGACGGTGTGCTGAGCCTTGAACTCCAGGGCGGGCTCCAGGAGCAGTATTATCTCACGAAGCTGTCCAATACACTCATCACCATGACGGATGCTGAAGGAACG
Organism: uncultured Oscillospiraceae bacterium; assembly: GCA_934552825.1. Classification (GTDB taxonomy): domain Bacteria; phylum Bacillota; class Clostridia; order Oscillospirales; family Oscillospiraceae; genus CAKTEQ01. The sequence goes on along the minus strand of CAKTEQ010000006.1, from coordinate 30,190 downwards.
CAGTACAGTCTCAAAGTGTATGAAGAGGGCGGCGAGCAGATAGACATCCCTGCGGACATGGTGGAGTGGACCAGTGATTTCGGCTATGGGATGGCATATGACAAGAATTCGTTTACACCGGTGTCCAATGAAAACGGCGATGTTTTCAGAGCCGTTCAGGGAGGAAGCCCATTGGACGAGGTTTATGTGGCGGTACTGCGCTACAGCGATAATTCCGCGGCGAGCCTAGCCGGCGGCATAGAGATACAGAGCAAATTTGAAACGACTACCGGGGAAGAAAAGGTCGGTCAGCATGAGTATGCCGCCGTGACGGTGGCGTATCACACGGACACTGCCGGGATGAAGTTTTATCTGATCGAAGCTGGCGAAGATGTCCTTATGATAGAGGTATGCCTCGCCGACGACTATGCTTCTGCCTATTCCGGCGAGGTGCGGGATATGCTCGCAACTCTCACGGTGAAGTGACAAGAGAAAATGAAATTGCCCGCAGCCTGTCCGGCTGCGGGCAATTACTATATTCGGATCATTCGGCTTTTGCAAAGTCCTCGTAGAATTCCTCGGCTGTGGCGTATCCGTCGGGGAGCAGAGTGAACTCCACGGGGTGCTCCTCGCCTTTGAGGGTGCGCAGGGCAAATCCTGCGAGGGCATCCATCTCGCGCTCGCCGGGATAGATATCAACGGGCGTGTTCAGGTACTTTATGTAGTCCATGATCATGTCCGTGAGATAGCTGCTGCGGGCGAGGGAGCCGGTGAGGATTATGGCATCGACCTTGCCCTTCATGGCGGTGTAGTGGGCGCCGACGGACTTGGCTACCTGGTATGCGGAGGCCTCGTATGTGAGAGTGCATTCCTTGTCCCCTGCGAGGGCGCGCTTTTCGATGTCCAGCGCGTCGTTCGTGCCGCCGTACGCGGCAAAGCCGCCGTTATTGAAGAACATGGCGTTCAGTTCGGCCTTTGTGTATTTGCCGCTGAAGCACAGGTTCAGCACGTCGCGCACGGGGAGAAAGCCCACTCGCTCTACGCTCATGGGACCAAAGCCCGCGGCATAGACGTCTATCATCTTGCCGTTGTGGTGGAGGGTGACGGAGGAGCCGCCGCCCATGTGAGCCACGATGAAGGTGCCGGTCTCATATGTTTTACCGAGACGCTCGGCGGAGAGGCGTGCCACGTACTTGGAGTTGAGGACGTGGGAGCCGGACTTGAGAGGTATTGCCTTGCAGCCGGAGACCTGAGCGATCTCTGACATCTCGAAGGAGGTGGGGGCGTGGGGCGCTACCACGGGTATATTAGTGCCCTTGGTGAGCTCGAGGGAGATCATGGGGGCGTAATTGGAGGCGTGATTGCTGATGGGACGGAAGCGGAGTACGTCGCACATGAGCTGGTTTGCCCAGTAGCACTCGGCGGGGTGACGGGGGATCTGACCGCAGCGGGAGGCGATTATATCGAAGTCAGTTATCTTCATATTGCTCTCATCCAGGAAGGTAAGTATCTCCTGGGTGCGGTATTTGAGCTGGTCGTCGGTATTGGTCCGATCCGCGCCCTCGGGCAGATGCAGGTGCAGGGTCTTACTGAAAACACACTCAGCGTCGTGGTAGATTGCAAGCTTTGTGGATGTTGAGCCTGTATTGAGAACCAGTATTTTGTACATTGGTTTACTCCCTCCATTATAACATAGAAATATACGACAATTATAATGTCTGAAAAAAACAAAGTCAACAGCTGAGAAAGGTGCTGTTTTGCATAAAGTGACAAAACAGCACCGAAAAAACGAAAAACAAAGGTGAGTAATTTTCGGAATTACAAAAAAACATCAGGAGCAGAAAACGTGGTTGCCGATGGTTTTGATGACCGGGCGGGAGAAGATCCACTTGCTTGTGGCTTTCACGGGGTTGTAATAGTATATAGCGCCGCCGGAGGGGTCCGAACCGTTGAGTGCCTCCTGCGCCGCGCGCACGGCGGAGTCGGCTATATCCTCCTCCCACTGGCCGTCTGTCATGCAGGAGAAGGCGCCGTTCTGATATATGACGCCGGAGAGGGTGTTGGGAAAGGAGGGGTGCGCAACCCGATTGAGGACAACCGCGCCCACAGCGACCTGACCGCTGTACGGCTCGCCCCGGGCTTCTGCAGAGATGAGCTTTGCGAGCATCCAGGCGTCCCCGGACTGATAGGAGGACGAGGAGTCTGAGGAGGCGCTTATTCCCATGGCGCTGAGGGTAGCGGGTCCTGCAATGCCGTCGGCGGTGAGTCCGTTTTTCTGCTGGAATAGAGTGACCGCTTTGACGGTGAGACTGCCGTAAATGCCGTCAGTCTCGCCGAAATAATAGCCCCAGCTCTTCAGCTTTTCCTGTATCTGGGTCACGACGGTGCCTGTGGAGCCACGCTTATATGAGGCGGCCTGCGCTTCTGGGACAAGCGCGGACAGGGCGATGGCTGAGAGGTTAAGGATAAATATGACAGCCAGCGCGAAGAGCAGCTTCTTTTTTGCGTTCATTTTTATTGACGTCCTTTCTGCTTTATTTTTAATATAATATGTCTTGGATAGTTTACGGATTTTGACAGGACTATATGCATAATCCGGGGTATGTGAATGCATAAAATCCTTGACATTGACAACAACGGAGGCTAAAATTAAAATGTATGCTGAGAGGCGACAGGGGGAAAGCCGCTGTTTCAGTATGCATTATTTTATATTTTTTCTTATATGAACTTGATTAGTTGATTTTAATTAGTTGGTTATATATTAAGAAAAGTTAATAGGAGGTGTGTGCAGAAGCAATGCTACCGTATATCATTACGGCAATCGTTGCCGCTGTAATAGGTGCCGCTGTGATGTTCCCGATCGCCGTTTCATATAGGAAACGCGTGGCCGAGCGGGAGATCAACAGCGCCGAGGAAGAAGCAAAGCGCATCATCAACGAGTCTATCAAGAACGCTGAGAACAAGAAGCGCGAAATTCTTCTCGAAGCCAAGGAGGAGGCCCACAAGACACGTTCCGAGGCTGAGAAAGAGATTAAGGACCGCAGAAGCGACATCCAGAAGCAGGAGCGCCGGCTCCAGCAGAAGGAAGAAAATCTGGAGCGCAAGAGCGAAGCCATGGAGAAGAAGGACGAGCAGCTCAATAAAAAGCTGGCTGCCGCCGACACTGTAAGAGATGAACTCGAGGTCATAAAAAGAAGTCAGCTCGAAATGCTGGAAAAGATTTCAGGCTTTACCGCTGAGGAAGCCAAGAATTACCTCATAAGCCAGATGGAGTCTGAGGTAACTCACGAGGCGGCTGTCAGAATAAAGGAAATCGAAAGCCGTATGAAGGAAGAGGCTGACACCAAGGCGAGAGAACTTATTTCCCTTGCAATTCAGCGCTGCGCGGCGGACCACGCCGCCGAAGCCACCGTCTCGGTAGTCCCCCTGCCGAGCGATGAGATGAAGGGCCGCATAATCGGCCGCGAAGGAAGAAATATCCGCGCCGTGGAAACTCTCACGGGCGTGGATCTCATAATCGATGATACGCCGGAGGCGATAACGCTCTCCAGCTTCGACCCCGTGCGCAGAGAAGTCGCGCGGATAGCTCTGGAAAAGCTCATCCAGGACGGGCGTATCCACCCCGCCCGTATCGAAGAGATGGTGGAAAAGGCGCGCAAGGAAGTGGACGCCGTCATAAAGAGCGAGGGCGAACGCGCCATACTCGAGACCGGCGTCAGAGGGCTCAACCCCGAACTCATCAAGATACTGGGGCGCCAGCACTACCGCACGAGCTATGGCCAGAATGTGCTCAACCACTCCATTGAGGTCGCGAACCTCTCCGGACTCATGGCCGCGGAGCTGGGCGTTGACATCAGCACAGCCAAACGCGCAGGCCTCCTGCACGACTTGGGCAAGGCGGTGGACCACGAGATGGAGGGCTCCCATGTCGCGATCGGCGTGGAGCTTGCGAAGAAGTACAAGGAGAGCGAGGAGGTTATCCACGCAATCCACGCTCACCACGGCGACGTGGAGGCGAAAACGGTTATAGCCTGCATCGTTCAGGCGGCAGACGCTATCAGTGCTGCTAGACCCGGCGCTCGCCGCGAGAACATCGAGAACTATATAAAGCGCCTTGAAAAGCTTGAAGAGATAACAAGCAGCTTCCCCGGCGTTGAAAAATCCTACGCAATTCAGGCGGGGCGTGAGGTGCGCATAATCGTGAAGCCTGAAGAGGTCAGCGAGGATCAGATGGTCATCCTGACTCACGACATCACAAAGAAGATCGAGGAGGAACTGGAGTACCCCGGTCAGATAAAGGTGCACGTCATCAGAGAGACGAAAGTCGTGGACTACGCGAAGTGATTTTGAATTTTAACAGAAAGAGCGGACGATTTTGCAGATCGTCCGCTCTTTTGCCGTTGAATTGGGGCGCATAATGAAATATAATATCTTTGTCTGAAACCGATGTGCCGGGAACTTCCCGGCGGAGTGAGGTAAAACATGGAGATAAATATACTCTGCGTGGGCGACGTCGTGGGCGGCGCGGGACTTGGTATTCTTAACAAAAAGCTGAGGAGCATCAAAAAGCTCAAGGGCGTGGACTTCACCGTGGTGAATGGGGAGAACGCGTCTGGCATAGGGATAACGCCGGACCAGGCGGAGGAGATATTCGCCGCGGGTGCGGATGTGATAACCTTGGGCAACCACACCTGGGGCAGAGGCGAGATAAAAAACTACCTGGATGACTGCGGGTATATTCTGCGCCCTGCAAACTACGCCCCCCAGGTGCCGGGCAGGGGATGGGGTGTTTTTCCGTGCCGGGGAGGCGACATATGCGTGATGAATCTCATCGGCAGGTGCGACATGGACTTTGGCCCGGATAATCCTTTTTTCGCGGCGGACCGGATAATCGGGGAATGCGGCTGTAAGATGATAGTTGCGGATATGCACGCAGAGGCGACAAGCGAAAAGCTGGCGATGGGGTATTATCTCGACGGGAGAGCGAGCGTTGTCTTCGGCACTCACACCCATGTCCAGACCTCTGACGCCTGCGTAATGGAGAAGGGTACAGGGTATATAACAGACCTGGGTATGACCGGCGCAAGAGATTCTATACTCGGAATTAAGAAGGAGCTGTCCATATCCCGGTTCCTCGGAAATCCCCATCAGAGATATGTGCAGGCGGAGGGCCCCGGTAAGATAGAGTGCGCCCTCTTTACAGTAGAGAGCGCGACGGGGCGGTGCGTTGCCGCAGAGGCTATGCGTGTTGAGGAGTGAGACAAGATGGTAAATATAATTCACGGGGCGGATTTTCACCTTGATTCCCCCTTTGACGGACTGTCGCCGGAGAAGGCGCGCCAGCGACGGAACGAGCAGCGGGAGACGGTAATGGCTATGGCGGAACTTGCGAAAGAGCGCGGGGCGGACATAGTCCTTCTCAGCGGTGACCTGTTCGACAGCGACAACGCCTTTTATGAGACAACAACAATGCTCAGGGAGGTTTTTGCCTCCATGGAAGCGGAGATATTCATAGCTCCCGGCAACCATGATTATTATTCCCCGGGCAGCCCTTACAGGTCCGTGGTATGGCCGGAGAACGTGCATATATTCAGCTCCGGGCGCATCGAGTGCGTGGAGCTGCCGGAGAAGAATTGCCGGGTGTACGGCGCCGCGTTCACAGGGCCCACGATCCACCGTTCTATCCTGGACGACTTCCGGGCGGAGCAGGACGATATGATAAATCTCATGGTGCTCCATGGGGACACCGCCGCCGTTACAGACGGATATAATCCTATATCCTCCGAGAACATTGGGGAGAGTGGGCTGGACTATCTGGCGCTGGGGCATATCCACAGGTTTTCCGGCATACTGCGCCGCGGCGCCACAGACTACGCCTACCCGGGCTGCATCGAGGGACGGGGCTTTGACGAACTGGGCGACAAGGGCGTTATAGCCGGCGTGGTCGGAAAGGGACGGACAGAGCTGGATTTTGTGCCTGTATGCAAGCGACGGTATATTGATGTGAGCGCTGATTATTCCGCACTTTTGAAGGGGACCGCTGAGATACCCGCGGAGAGCGAGGACATTGTCCGCATTACGCTGACAGGAGAGCGGGATGGAGACACGGACAGAACAATGCTGGAGGATATGCTCGGGGGCAGATTTTTCCAGCTGGTGCTCAGAGACCGTACCACACGCCGGAGGGATGTGTGGGAATTCGTGCGGGAGGACAGCCTGCGGGGCATGTTCCTGAGAGATATGCGGGAGATGTACGACGCTGCCCAGGAGGACAAGAAAGAGCTTATACTCCTTGCGGCGCGCTATGGCCTCGCGGCGATGGAGAACGGAGAGGAGCCTCAGTTATGATAATAAAAAAAATGAAGGCGACCTTCGGGAATCTGGAAGGCAGTGAGCTTGAGCTTAAAGCGGGGCTGAATATCGTGACCGCTCCAAACGAGGCGGGTAAAAGCACCTGGATGGCGTTTATAAGGGCGATGTTCTATGGCATAGACACGACTCAGCGGGATAAAGGCGGAGTCCTTGCGGATAAAAACCGCTATCGCCCCTGGAGCGGCGCCCAGATGGCGGGCACCATGGAGATAGAAGCGGAGGGGAAAGACATCATCCTCACCAGGGAGACGGCGTCAGCCGCCGCGCCGATGCGGAAATTTGCGGCGGTGTACAGAGATACCGGCGACGAGCTGAAGAGCATTTCCTCAGAGAGCGCGGGACTGCGGCTGCTGGGCATGGAGCAGAGCGTTTTCCGCCGCACCTGCTTTATAGGACAGCGTGACGTGGACGTAAGTCGTGCGCCGGAGCTTGAAAAGCGAATTGAGAATCTTGTGACAACGGGCGACGAGGGCGCATCCTATACTCAGGCGGATGAACGGCTGAGGGAGTGGGAGAGAGGTATAAACTATACCCGCTCCGGTGAGCTGCCGAAGGTGAAGGTGGAGCTCGGCGAGCTGGAGAGCCGAATGGCGCGTCAGCGGGAGATGAACAGGTCGTCCGGAGAACTGCGCTCCAGAATAAGGCGCCTCGCGGAGACGAAGACACAGCTTGAAATGGACGTCCAACTTGCCAGGCAGATGGATAAAGCCGAGGACGTGAAAAAGAGGTTCGATGCCTTTACTGCCCGTGAGACTGCCCTTGAGAATAAAAAGCAGGCTGACAGTAAGTTCGAAAAGTACCTTCGGATACCTCTGCGGGGAGAACTGGAGGAGAGTCTGCGGCTGCTGGATGAGGCGGAAAAGCTGGATGAGAGAACAGAGGAGACGCGGGGCCGCCTGACCTTGCTGAGCGATGAGCTCGCCGCAGCCGGAGAGCTGGCTGACGCGGCGGCGCTTTACGAGGAGCGTGACCCGGAACAGGTGTTCCGGCGCGCCCAGCAGGAGTCTGCCGACGCGGCAGCACTTCTGAAAAAGAGCGGCAGCGCCGGCATGATGGCCCTCGGAATAGTGATTCTGGTGCTGGGGGCGGGGGCCACCGTATGGGGCGTGGCCGCGGGTATGGCGGCGCTGATAGCCGCCGGCGGCGCTGCCGCTGCTGCGGGTGTTGTGCTGGCGATTCTGGGTATATACGGTCGGAAGAAGGCACGGGGACGCTATGAAGAGATACTCGCCTTGACAGGCTGTGAAACCCCAGGGGATATAATCGAAAAAGCTCGCCGCTACGAGGAAAAACTGAGAGATAAAAAGGCGGCGGCCGACCGCTTTGAGACTAAAAAGCAAGAACTCGAGAGCCTCGATAATCAGCTGAAGGAGCTGAGAAACAGGGCTGAGATGCCTGTAAAAGGCGCTCTTGGGGATGAATTCCGGGAGGAAAATATCCGCGGTGATATAGCCGAAATGCTGGAGAACATCTCCTGGCAGAGCGACGCCGGAGCGAGGCTAAGAGAGGCGGAGAGCGTTGTATCAGCCGTCGGTGAGTATGCCGGGGAGGAAGTCGTTGATCCGGCGTCCCTGGAAAAGCCCCAGGTCGAGAGGACACAGGCGGCACGGGAGCTGGCGGAGACAAGAAGCCAGCTGGAGAGCTGCACAAAGGAGCTGGGTATGCGGGACGGCGCCGTGATGGAGATAGGAGACCCCGCGGAGATGGCCGCTCGCTTCAGGGAGCTTACGGAGAGGAAAGCGGAGCTTGAGCTGCGCCTCGCCGCTGTTCAGGGCGCCGAGGAGGTCCTGCGTGACGCGGACAGAAAGGTGCGGGAGCGTTTTTCTCCGCTGCTGAATAAGCGGGCGGCGGAGATCATGGAGAAGCTAACCTGCGGCAGGTATAAGACCCTGATGCTGGACCGGGAGTTCAATGCTCAGGCGTTGTCGGATAAAGATACTGTCGCGAGGAATATGGCTTATTTTTCCTCAGGGACCCGGGACCAGCTCTATCTCGCTGTGCGTCTTGCGATGTGTGATCTGGTGCTGGATAAGGATAAGAACGCGCCGGTCATATTGGATGACGTTTTTGCCTATTATGACGACGAGCGTATGAGGGCTGCACTGAATGTGCTTGCCGAATATGCCCGGGAGCGGCAGGTGATACTCTTCACGTGCCAGACCCGCGAGGGAGCGTACATGGACGGCAAGACGGGCACGAATGTTATAAAATAAAAAAATTACGGTCACGGGTAAAACCCGTGACCGTAATTTTTTTATTTCTGATTTTCGTTTTTCTGTTGATCGAGGTATTCAGCCGCGGCTTTCTTTTTCCTGCGGTCCCAAATATAGAAAAGCACCATGAGCAGGCATACGGCCCCGACGACCCAGTATACCATAGTGAGGTTGCTGCCGGACAGCTCCACAAGCTGTATCTGGTCGATTTTTTCGTATACGCTGATCGTGTCGGGCGTGATAGCAAAGCATGAGGTTACAAGCGCGGCGGCTGCCGCAATAATTGATATTATTTTCTTGAGCATTTTACGGTATCCTTTCGAAGCGTTATCAGCTTTGCCGCCATTATACAATAAGCATGCAGAAAAAAGAAGTACAAAATGTAAAAAATTCCATATTGAAAAAATTGTTCTCCAAAAGGCGGTTCTGAAGAGCGGAAAACATAAAAACAGTGGGCTATATTTATATTCCAGGTGACAAATGTCGAAAAATGTGTTAGAGTGATGGAAGCTTAAATCGGGATGAATGCGTTTGCCGTCCCCGTTTGTATTTATATTGAGGTGAAAATAATGCTCAAGGCTATACTGGTCAACGAGAGAAAAAATATGAACATTATGATCCAGGAGATGATCAACTGGAACGCTCTTGGAATAACAGTCGCGGCAACCGCAGAAACGGGTGACGAGGCGCTGGAGAAGATCATCGAAGAGGTGCCGGATATCGTCATCCTGAATGCGAAAATAAGGGGTATCTCCGGACCTGAGCTGGTGCGCATCGCCAGGGATAACGGCGTTTTCCCTGAGTACATAATCATCGCGGGGCCGAGAAGCTTTGAAGCTGTGTACAGCGCCATGCAGTGCGGGATAACGGAGTATCTTGTGGGTGCGCTGGATCTTAAAAAACTGACGGACACGCTCAAAAAAGTCAGCGGGAAGCGCATGCAGAATGAGCTGGCGGAGCAGAACGAGGCCCGTGAGCGCCGCCTGTTTGAAATGAACAAGGATATTATCCGGCGCCATTTTATCAGCAACGTGCTTAATGGCAGCATCGACACCGTCAATACGATAAACAGGGTAAACGGCGAGTTCCTCTTCAACTTCCGCCCCGGGACGTACGAGGTTATGATAATATGCCCGGACTTTGCAGAGGACGCCAGCATAACGAAAAACGAGCTTGATAATATTCTCGACGGCATCGGCATGGTCGTCTCCGATCAGATCGGCAAGCGGTGCATCGAGCATGTGTGGTTCCGCCGGCGCAGCGTTATAGTCTGCGTGTTGAACTACGAGGGCGATATGCACGGGGACTACGAGCAGCTTTTCGACAGGCTCAGCCGTATTACAAAGGAGAAGGGCGGCAGTCTCACCATAGCCCTCGGCGTGCGGGTGGACGAGCTGCGCAATATCCGAAAGTCACTTCAGACGGCGGAGGAGTCCATGGGTTACCGTCTCACACTGGGCACGGACAAGATAATCCCCTACGGTATAGTTAAATTCTCGGATACAAAGCTGGAGGACATCTTCACCACCGGCATAGAGCGCCGGATAAGGAACAGCATCGTCGCCTTCAATTCTGAGGAACTGCGCAATGTTGTGCTGGACCTTTTCAACACAATGGACAGTATCGGGGATATAAATCCCCTGCTGTACTGGGATGTGAGCAATAGAATCGCGGATATGCTTCTGGCGTCGCTACGGGATAAGAATATCTTCATAGGCAGCATCGAAACCATGTCGAACGACTTCAAGCGCATACTCCTGCTGGCGCCCACACCGGCGCACATATGCGCCACGGTGAATTCCTGGGTAACGGGCATAATCGAGAGAGTGGTCTACGATGAGAATACAAAAGAGAGCCGGGCAATAAGGATAGCAAAGGCGTATATAAAAGAGCACTATATGGAACAGATAAAGCTGGACGAGATAGCAAAGGTGACCAGCCTGAACTCTTCATATTTCAGTACCCTGTTCAAAAAGGAAACAGGGGAGAATTTTAGTGATTTTTTAATAGGATGCAGACTGACGGAAGCAAAGAAACTTCTGAAAGAGACGACACTCACGATAAACGAAATAACCTCTGCCATAGGGTACAGCGACTCCAAGTATTTCAGTAAACTGTTTGTGAAAAATGTTGGTATAACGCCCAGCGAATATAGAAAGATTTATGCATAATTGGCTATATAATTGACAAAAAACACCTCATAATGCAGAAATATTGGTTTGACACCTGTCAAAAAAATAGTATAATCATAGACGAAATCAGAGCTGATTTGACAAAACACGACAGGAAGTTATGGAAACCGGATGTGTAATATTAGTGAAGCATTCACTGGCAAAATGCCGAAAATATGGTCAAAACGCAAAAAACTAAAAATAATGCACCTATTGTAAAAATATGCCCCTTGAGATTTCATGGCGTTCGATTTACAATACAGTGAGTATGACGGCAGCGTGGATACGAGCCTTCTGAACGGATTCAGGGGGGGAGGATGCACAGGCGTTATGCGATATATTATGTACGTAGCTTATCGTCCGCAGCAGTGCGGACGTGGCGTCTCCCGTAAGGGAGTGAGGGTTCCAAGCCGCTGAAAGGTCAACTGCGCTGTCCGGATACGGCAAGGAGCTTCAAGGCGTGATTTTATTTATCCGTGTAGGCGGATGAAAGAGGTGAAAGATAATTGGAAAACAACAATGTAGTATTATCTCTCGATAACATTACAAAAATCTTCCCCGGTGTAATCGCTCTGGACGGAGTTTCTGTCGACTTCAAGGCAGGCGAAGTCCACGCTCTGGTTGGTGAGAACGGCGCAGGTAAATCTACTCTCATCAGAGTTATCACAGGCGCTATTGCACCCGAGGGCGGTACCATCACCTGCTTCGGCGAGACATTCGACAAGATGACTCCTGAAAGATCAAGAGGTTTTGGTATCGAGGCCATTTATCAGGAGTATAACCTGGTCAATGCCCTTACCGCAGCAGAGAATATCTGCCTGGGTAAGAAGTACGGTAAGCTGGTCAACTTCAAAAAGATGAACCAGGTTGCAAAGGACATCTTCAATCGGTTCAACATTGAGATCAATCCCGCAACACCTGTTTATCAGCTCACCAGCGCAAGAATGCAGATCGTTGAAATCGCAAAGGCAATTTCCAAGGACGCAAAGATCCTCATCATGGATGAGCCGACAGCTCCTCTGACAGTTGCTGAAGTCGGTATCCTGCTGGATATCGTCAGAACGCTGAAGGCTGAGGGCGTCACGATTATCTACATCTCTCACAGACTTGAAGAAATCTTTGAAATCTGCGACAGAGTTTCCGTGTTCCGTGACGGTAAGTACATCACAACAAAGGACGTCGCGGATACGACACGTCCCGAGCTCATCAAGCTCATGGTCGGCCGTGAGATGACAGAAACATATCCCCAGCGCGAGACAGCCCCCGGCGAGGTCGCTCTGGAGATAAAGCACCTCTCTGGAAACGGCGTTAAGGACATCTCCCTGAAGGTTCATAAGGGCGAGATTCTGGGCATCGGCGGTCTGGTGGGCGCAGGCCGTTCCGAGATCATGCGTGTTGCCTACGGTGTCGAAAAGACCCAGGCGGGCAAGATCTTCGTAAACGGCGAGCAGGTACACATCAAGAGCCCGAAGGATGCTCTGAAGCATGGTATCGGCTTCCTGTCTGAGGACAGAAAGCGCGAAGGTGTGTTCCTGGCATTCTCTATCAGATGGAATACAGTTATCTCCTGCCTGAGAAAGGTCTCCGGCAAGATCTGTGTCAGCAAGAAGAAGGAGAAGGAAGTTTCCGACACCTACTTCAAGAGACTCCGTACAAAGGCACCTAACGATACTTACCTCGTTATGAACCTGTCCGGCGGTAACCAGCAGAAGGTCGTTATCTCCAAGGTTCTGGCAGCGGACGCTGAGATCATCATCATGGATGAGCCCACCCGCGGTATCGACGTTGGCGCAAAGCACGAGATCTATGAGCTGATGAACGAGCTGTGCGCAGAGGGCAAGGCAATCATCATGATCTCCTCCGATATGGAAGAGCTGCTTGGTATGTCTGACAGAATCGCTGTTCTGTACGAGCATCGTTACATGGGCGAGATCGAAAAGAAGGACTTCAGCCAGGAGCTGGTCCTGCATCTGGGTTCCGGATATCCCGCCGAGACCTTCGATCCCTCACACTTCTAATCTATACCGACATTTCTATTCATAAATAATGGGTCATAAAGACCTGAGGAGGAGAAACGACTAATGAAAAAAGTTCTTACTTGGTGCAAGGGCCACGTCATGTACCTGGTTCTCATTGTACTGTGCATTTTCTTCGCAACACAGTCTAAGGTTTTCCTGACTGGTTCCAACATCAGAAACGTTGTTAACCAGGCATCCTACACGATCATCGTCGGCGTTGGTCTTCTGTTCATCATGCTGTGCGGCGGCATGGACCTTTCAACAGGTTATCAGATGTCTCTCATCGGCGTCGTAATGGGCAAGATGCTCACAGGCGGCAATTCCCCCGTAGCGCTGGTTCTGGTAGTCGGTATCGTTCTTGGTATCGCCTGCAACCTGTGGAACGGTATTCTCGTTGTTAAGCTGAAGGTGTTCCCCTTCATCATCACACTGGCTTCCCAGTACATCTTTGAAGGTCTTTCTTACATCATCTCCAACTCTACAACATCCATCAACTTCCCCGCATCCTTCAAGTTCATCGGTCAGGGCTACATCGGCCCCATCCCCTTCGCTATCATACTGATGGTCCTGTGCGTACTGTTCGGCTGGTTCGTAATGAACAAGACATACTTCGGCCGTTACGTCTACGCTGTCGGTGGTAACCCCGACGCTGCTGCTCTTGCGGGTATCAACAACACAAAGATTAAGCTGTCCGTCTATGCTCTCGGTGGCTTCTTCGTAGCACTTGGTACGATCGTTCTGATCGCACGTTCCGGCTCTGCTTCTTCCGCAATGGGTCCTGGTACTGAGTTCACAATCATTGCCGGCGCATTCCTCGGCGGTATGTCCATCGGCGGCGGTTCCGGTAAGGTCAACAACATGGTCGTCGGTATCCTGATCCTGACAGTTCTCTCCAACGGCATGCAGCTCATGCAGCTGGGCGTATATCCCCAGTACGTTGCGAAGGGACTCGTTCTGATCATCGCTATCGCAATCGACACATATCAGAAGGAATCCATCGTTAAGAAGGCAAAGAAGGTCACTCTGACAGATGCAGAGAAGAAGGAAGCAGAGGCTGCTTAATCACGCCAATTTTCTTTCAAAACCTTAATCACCTACAGATTGCCGGGAGACGGAAACGTCTCCCGGCAATCTTTTTGCGTAAATGTTCTGGGATTTGGTTAAGCTCAGTTCAAAAAATGTTAACATACGAGTCCTTGACAATTAAAATAACCGGCGCTAAAATTAGTTAGGAATCTAAACGTTAGGAGGCTAACAATGCATAGAGAAGGCGGCGATGACTTTCGTGAGGGCAAAATGCCCTTTGCCAAGGATTTCGGCATAGTTTTTGATGATGCGGATCCCACAGCCAACAGAGTATTCAACGCGCTGATGAGATATCGGCAGCTTCAGGCGCGTATATTCTATAATACTGTGCTGCGCTCGGAGCTGTTTCGTTCTCAAAATATGTATATCAAGGTCATAGCGGCCCATGAGGGGATAAACCAGACGGAGTTGGCGGATTATCTGGCCCTTCGCCGGGCAAGCGTGACAAATGCGCTCCAGCATCTGGAGCGCGACGGATTTATACGCAGGACACAGGACGAGCGCGACGCAAGAGTCACGAGAGTTTGGCTCACGGATAAAGGCAGAGAGATCATCCAGCAGATAGACCGGGACACTGTTGCGGATATCAACGCATGCTTCAGGCTGGACGAAGATGAAGCGGATAGCTTTATAAGAAGCCTTGACAAGATAAACGACAGAATGAAAGAGCATATAGCCCAGTTCGAAAGGAGAGCAGATGAAGCGAATACTTAAATATCTGAAACCTTACCGCTTTTACGCAGTTGGAGCGATACTGCTCCTTGTGCTGCAGTGTATTGCCGAACTTGAGCTGCCGAATTTGAACGCGTCTATAATCAATAACGGCGTTCAGACGGGAGACACGGGCTACGTTGTCCGCATGGGAATTATAATGCTTGCTGTTTCTGCGGGAGTGGCAGTGGCGGCGATACTCTGTTCCTACTGCGCGTCCTACGCGTCCTCCGGTTTTGGAGAGCGGCTGCGCTATGATGTGTTCAGTAAGGTCGAGAATTTTTCCAATATTGAGATGGGCAAGTTCGGCGCTCCCGGACTTATCACAAGGACGACGAATGATATAACCCAGGTGCAAAATCTGGTTTATATGCTCCTGCGAATGACGATGTTCGCGCCGATAATGCTTGTAGGCGGTCTGATAATGGCCCTGAACCAGGATGTGGCGCTGTCGAAGGTGCTCCTTGTGGCGGTGCCGGTAATAGTGGTGCTGATAGTCATACTGCTGATAAAGACAATGCCCCTCTTCCAGTCTGTTCAGAGCAAGCTGGACAGACTTAACCAGATAATGAGGGAAAAACTCTCCGGCGTGCGGGTCATTCGGACTTTTGTCCGTGACGACTATGAGGAGAAGCGCTTTGACAGAGCAAATCACGACCTGACAGACACACAGATGAAGGCGCAGAAGATAATTATCCTTGTGGCGCCGGTAATGACAATAGTGATGAACCTGTCCACCCTTGCCGTGTACTGGTTCGGCGCAAAGCGTATTGACGCGGGACTCATGCAGATAGGCAACCTCACAGCGTTCATGACGTATATCATGCACGTGGTCCTGTCCGTCATGATCGCATCCATGAACTTTATCATGCTGCCCCGTGCCATGGCATCCATGCACCGTATAAGTGAAGTCCTGGATACGGACTGCACCATCACAGATCCGGAAAAGCCTGCGGGCATTCCCAAGGGATTTGAGTCCCTTGAGTTCAAAAATGTCAGCTTCAAATACCCCGGCGCCCAGGAGAGTATCCTCAGCGGCATCAATTTCAGGGTGGACAAGGGTGAAACGCTCGCTATCATCGGCTCTACGGGCAGCGGCAAATCGACGCTCATAAGCCTTATCCCCCGGCTGTATGACGTGACGGAGGGACAGGTGCTTATAAACGGCGTGGATGTGCGCAGCGTACGGCAGAGCGAGCTGCGTGACAGACTGGGTTATGTGCCCCAGAAAGCATTCCTTTTCGAGGGGACTATCGCGTCAAACCTGCGCTACGGTAAAGATGACGCAACTGAAGAGGAGATGTGGCACGCGCTGGACGTGGCCCAGGGCAAGCGCTTCGTAATGGACAAGGAGGATGGGCTCAACAGCGAGGTCACCCAGGGCGGTTCCAATCTCTCCGGCGGACAGAAGCAGCGTATGGCTATTGCCCGGGCGCTGGTGCGCAAGCCTGACATATATGTATTCGACGACAGCTTCTCCGCGCTGGACTTCAAGACAGACGCGGCTCTCCGTGAGGCTCTTAAGGAGGAGACTGAGGGTGCGGCCGTGATAATTGTTGCCCAGCGTGTAAGTACGATCATGAACGCGGACAGCATAATCGTCCTGGACGACGGCAGGATGGCGGGCATCGGCACCCATAAAGAGCTGATGAGATCCTGCAAGGTTTACAGGGAGATAGTTCTGTCTCAGCTTTCCGAAGAGGAGGTGGAGAAATGAGCGGCCACAAGAACAATTCAGCCCCACGCCGGGGAGGTCCGGGGCATGGTCCCGGCCATGGTATGGGCAGCGGCGAGCGGGCAAAAAACCTGAGTGGTACGTTCCGCCGCGTATGCGGCATGATGGCACCATACAAGGGGCGCATAATCGCCGTGATAATCATGACGGTCATCAGCGTGATATGCTCTGTTGCGGCGCCTAAGGTGCTGGGCAGAATAGTTAACATAATTTATGCGGGAATAGAAGCCCGGATCAAAGACACAGGAGCGGTGTTTGACTACGGCGGGATGCTGCGCATAGGCGCGGTGCTGCTGGGACTGTACCTGCTGGTATTCCTTTTCAACTACCTGCAGCAGCGGATAATGACGACGGTGGCACAGAACACGGTATACTCCCTCCGCCGCCGCGTGGACGAAAAACTCAAGCGTCTGCCGCTGAAATATTACGATGACAACCCCAGAGGTGAAATACTCAGCCGCGTCACAAACGACGTGGACAATATCTCCAGCACTCTTCAGGAGACGCTTACCCAGATGATAACGACTGTGGTGACAGTCATCGCTGTTATCGTGATGATGTTTACCATCAGCCTCAGTCTGACGCTGGTATCTCTCGCGACGGTAGTTGTGTGTCTGCTTATAACGAAGGTCGTTTCCAGGCACTCCAGCAAATACTTCAAGGAGCAGTGGAGCAGCACGGGGCGCCTGAACGGACATATTGAGGAGATATACACGGGGCACAATGTGGTCAGGCTCTTCAATAAAGAGCAGGAAGAGCAGGCCCGATTCGAAAACGAGAACAAAGTGCTGCGCCGCTCGTTTTTCAAGGCACAGTTCGTTTCCGGCATCATAATGCCCCTGATGCGCTTTGTGGGAAACCTGAACTACGTGGCGGTATGTCTGTTCGGGTCCCTGAAGGTTATAGCCGGAACGCTCCTGCTGGGCGACGTGACGGCGTTCATATCCTATACAAAGCAGCTCACCCAGCCAATACAGCAGGTGGGATTTCTGGTGAACAACCTCCAGTCCTCCATGGCGTCGGCTGAACGGGTGTTTGAACTGCTGGACGCTCAGGAGCAGGTGCCCGACGCGGCCGAGCCTAAGAAACTCAGGTATCCGAAGGGGCATGTCTGTTTCGAAGATGTGAGCTTCAGATACAGGGAGGATACGCCGCTTATCGAGCACCTGAATCTGGACGTGGAGCCGGGCAAGACAGTGGCAATCGTTGGGCCCACCGGCGCCGGCAAGACGACGCTCGTGAATCTTATTCTCCGGTTCTATGAGCTCAATGGCGGCAGGATAACGATAGACGGCGTGGATATAACAGAGCTGACACGGGAGAACCTTCGTACCTGCATCGGCATGGTCCTGCAGGATACATGGCTCTTCAACGGCACGATAAAGGAGAACATAGCCTACGGATGGCCCCCAAGCAGGGGTGAGGTGACTGACGAGCTCGTTGAGGCGGCGGCAAAAGGGGCATACGCCGACAGGTTCATCAGGACATTGCCGGAGGGCTACGATACAGTGCTGGGAGACGACGCTTCGAACATCTCCC
Organism: uncultured Oscillospiraceae bacterium; assembly: GCA_934552825.1. Classification (GTDB taxonomy): domain Bacteria; phylum Bacillota; class Clostridia; order Oscillospirales; family Oscillospiraceae; genus CAKTEQ01. Next base: position 12,366 of record CAKTEQ010000006.1, on the reverse strand, counting down.
AGGGACAGAAGCAGCTGCTCACCATTGCGAGAGCCTTTCTCTCGGACCCCAGCATACTCATTCTGGACGAGGCGACAAGCTCCGTTGATACCCGCACGGAGGTCCTCATACAGAAGGCTATGTCCGAGTTGATGCTGGGACGCACCAGCTTTGTCATTGCCCACCGCCTGTCTACCATCAGGGAGGCGGACGTTATCCTGGTGATGAACAACGGTGCCATAGTAGAGCAGGGGAATCACAAAGAGCTGCTGGAAAAAGGCGGCTTCTATGCGGAGCTTTACAACAGCCAGTTCGCCGGGGGCGAAGAGGCGTCATAATGTGAATTTATACAAGACGGGCTGAGGGAGTATTCCCTCAGCCCGTCTTGTGTCCGTATACGGACACAATGAACATTAAATTCGCAGGAGGATAAGACGATGAAGAAGAGGTTGCTCAGCATCTTTCTTGTGCTGCTTATGGTGGCGGCGGTGCTTCCGGGGGCAGCTTTCGCCGAGGAAAATGTCAGCATCCATGTGTGCTGCGCCAGTGGGCAGAGCACGGAGTTCTCTTACCCCTTGAGCACAAAGCTCTCTCAGGTCAAGGAGCAGATAGCCCAGGAATTCGGCATTTCCTTTGAGGAGAATGAATACTGGCTCTATTGCAGCGCCGCGGGTAAGGCCGGCAACAATTATAATTACCGGATGGATAAAATAGCGGACCCGGCGTTGAGCGATTATTTCACGGAGGGGCAGGTACAATTGGGGGACACTGACGTTTCAAAATGGCTCGATACGGTGAACCACAGGGCATTCCTCAAAGGATATGAGGACGGGACCTTCCGCCCTCAGGAGCATATTTCCAGAGCCGAGGTGGCGGCGATAGTCTGCCGTATGCTGGAGCGCAGCGCGGACCGGGAGTATGTTGACCGTAACAGCGGGGCTTTGACCCAGTTCAAGGATATCTCAAAGGATCACTGGGCATACTACGCTGTGATGGAGGCTGCCAGTACTCACGGCTATACACGTTCCGGAGATGCCGAGCACTGGAACTGAAACAGTTTGAGCTTTATAAAGAGCCCTGGGCAGTTTGCCCGGGGCCTTTGCGTATCCGGCACTGCTTGCATTTTTGCAGCCCACGTGCTACAATGAGCCTGTCTTCGGGGGCCCGCTTATTATTGCCGCCGGGGATAAAAACGGCGGAAAAGCGGCGCAGTTGAGACAGGTACCCTGAAAAGGAGAAGAATATGGCTAAAAAGAAAGATGTAAAAAAACAGCATGGAGATGGGATACTTGCAAATCCTCTGAACTATGCACCCAAATATAAGGCGTATGATAAGGACACGGAGATGAATCGTGCTCTCGGCTCAAAGGGTTATATACCCTTCCTGTTCTGGTGGCCGCTGGTGCGCAATCCGAACTCCCGCTTTGGGCGCAAATGTGCGAACCAGGGACTTATTCTGACGCTGCTGACGATAATAGACGCCATAATCGTATTTGTCCTGTCCTTCTTCTGGGAGGGGAAGATCGGCGATTACTATTACTGGGAGATCCTCGCGATGGCGTTTGCCATATGCATTATAGGGTTCACTGTGAACGGGCTGCTCTCCACGTCGGAGGCTGAGTTCGTGCGCGTGCCCATTTTTGGAAAAATCACCCTTATACCGGAGGTCAAGAAGAAAAAATGAGAGTTGAATTGAAGGATTCTGTGCTCCTGGCGGTGGACTATCAGGAGAAAATTCTTCCCGCGGTGCAGCGCCGGGAGGAGCTTATGAGAAAGAGCCTGAGACTCATCAACGGGATAAATGCCCTGGGAATGCCGGTGCTCGTTTCCGAGCAGTATCCCAAGGGCCTCGGGAAAACCGTAGAAGAGGTCGTGGAAGCGGTCGGAGACGGGTTTTGTCCCATCGAGAAGATGACATTCAGCTGCGCGGATGAGGAAGCATTCATGGCAGCACTGGAAGCGACAGGAAGAAAAACAGTGATAATATGCGGCATCGAGGCGCATGTGTGCGTTTTGCAGACGGTGATCGACCTCATTGCCAGGGGTTACAGAGCGGTCCTCGTGAAGGACTGCGTCAGCTCTCGTTTTGACGATGATCTTGAAGTGGCCTTCAAGCGCGCGGAGCAGGAGGGGGCTGTAATATCCTCCAGCGAGTCGATACTTTTCGAACTGACAAGGAAAGCCGGCGGGGATGTATTCAAGACGATCTCAAAGCTGGTTAAGTAATTTACATATGAGTAAGGAGCGCACTTGTGCGCTCCTTTTTGTATTTCATCCTGCGGCGGAGAAGACATCCCGTATCGCCCAGCTTGCGTAGCTCATGGGTATGCCCATGAGAAACCAGAAGAAGGAGAACAGGGCGCATATCTGGCCCATGAAGTTATACCGGCGGGCAGAGTAATCCCAGACGTTCATGGAGAACAGGCGGTTTACCAGTATTCCCGCCAGCAACTCCAGCGCTGTGATTATGACGCAGCTCATCGCGCAGCGGAGCAGGAGCGGGGCGCGGCAGAGACGCCGGTTGATAATGTGGAAGATGAGAAAGCATGCGCCGCCTGTGATCAGCATACTCCAGTGGGTGAAGCCCCGGAAGCATATCTCCATAGCGCCGTAAACAAGGGCGCCGCAGGCAAATGCGCAGCCATATTCCATAATTGCAGTCATTTGTATCACCAAGAGGAAGTATGTGCAAAAGGGCGGAAGAAATTCAATCAGGAAAAAGCAAAAATTGTTCTTGACATTTTTCGTCAGATGAGTATAATTAATTATGCTGTCTAGCGGGTTTGTGTAAAGGTAGCACACCGGACTCTGACTCCGTTTGTGAGGGTTCGAATCCTTCACCCGCTGCCATGCAGATCCCGGAAACCGTTCAGGCTTCCGGGATTTTTGTTTTATGCCCATTGGAAAGCGGACAGGCGGTTTTGGAGAGCACTAAAGGACGAACCCCCAAAGTTACAGCTTTGGGGGTTATTTTTTACAAGAATTTTACATCTGTTAGAGTAACGCGGCACTGTACATTAAATCAGGCTGTGGTATAATAGGCGAATAAGACTTATAAGAACCCTATGTTCAGGAGGAAAAACGATGATTCTTGCGCTTATAATTTTCCTGCTCATGTATGTGCTCATGCTGGCGCTGCAGAAGTACCGGCCCATAATCGCCCTTTCCGGAGCGGCGGTGTTTGTGGTGCTGGGGCTCTGCGGCGTATATGATTTTACGCCTCTTATGGCGCTGAAATCAGTAGACTACAATGTCCTGCTGATGATAGCCGGCACAATGGGAACGGTGACACTGTTTATAGAGAGCAAAATGCCGGCCCGGCTCGCTGAGGTGCTCATAGTAAAGGTGCCCAATGTGAAGTGGGCGGTCACTATGCTGGCGCTTTTCGCGGGCGTGATAAGCGCTTTTGTGGACAACGTCGCGACGGTGCTTATGGTGGCACCCGTGGGGCTCGCCATATCAAAAAAGCTGAAGATATCTCCCGTGCCTGTGATAATCGCCATAGCTGTTTCCTCTAATCTCCAGGGGGCGGCCACGCTCGTGGGAGACACGACGAGTATTCTCCTGGGCGGCTTTGCTAATATGAACTTCCTGGATTTCTTCTGGATGCTCGGCAAGCCCGGCATATTCTGGGGCGTGGAGTTGGGGGCGATCGCATCCTCGCTTATCCTCATGTATCTGTTCCGCAAGGAGAAGCAGGCAATATCGGCACAGGTGGAGACGGAGGTTGAGGACTATTTCCCCTCCTGGCTCATGATAGGCACAGTTGTGCTGCTCATCCTCGCGTCCTTCCTGCCGCAGCCCTCGGGCGGCGCGCTGGAGACACTTTATAATCTGCGCAGCGGACTGATCTGCCTTGCTCTCTGCATTATAGGCGTGGTGCGGCACTGCGTGAAGCATAAGTCCGGCTCTATGTTCGGGCAGGTGCTCCGGGAGATGGACAGAGATACGCTGCTGCTGCTCTTCGGCCTGTTCATAGCCATTGAAGGCATCAAGACCGCGGGCGTCATAGACGCGGCGGCGGACCTTTTCTACAAGGTGTCGGGCGATAATCCCTTCCTGCTCTATACGCTTATCGTTTTCGCGTCTGTGGTGCTGTCTGCCTTCATAGACAATATCCCGTATGTAGCGACGATGCTGCCGGTGGTCCAGAGCATCGCGGGGCTCATGAACGGCGGCGCGGGCATGGCGCCTTATGTGTTCTATTTCGGACTGCTCACCGGCGCGACGCTGGGAGGAAATCTGACGCCCATCGGCGCCTCGGCGAACATCGCCGGTATCGGCATACTGCGCAAGAACGGCGAGACGGTCACGCTGCGGGATTTCCTGCGCATAGGTGTGCCGTTCACACTGACAGCGGTACTCGTGGGTTATGCGTACATCTGGCTCGTATGGGGCATGTGATTTGAGAAAGCTATGATAAATAAACTTAGGAGACAGTCGCCCGCAAGAATAATCGCCATGGGCTTTGCCCTGATGATACTTCTGGGGACGTTGCTGCTCAGTCTGCCGTGCAGCGTGAAGGAGGGTATAGATGTGAACTTTGTGGACACTCTCTATACCTCCACCAGCGCCGTGTGCGTAACAGGGCTTATTGCCGTGGATGCGGGAGATACGTTTACACCGCTGGGGCAGTTTTTCCTCGCCGTGCTGATACAGATAGGCGGACTTGGAGTGACGGCGGTTGGCGCGGGCGTGATAATCGCCATGGGGCGCAAGGTGGATCTCAAGGGACGGAATATAATCCGCGAGGCAATGAACCTGGACTCGGGGAAGGGTGTCGTACGCTTTCTGCGGAACGTGTTCTTCACAACGGCGGCGTTTGAGCTCGCCGGCGCCGTACTGAGCTTCCCGGTTTTTGCCCGGGATCATTCACCCGTTAAAGCGGCTGGGATAAGCCTTTTCCACTCGGTCGCGGCATTCAACAACTCGGGATTTGACATACTGGGCGGCGGCACAAACCTTACCCCCTATCAGAGCAGCACGGCGCTCAATCTTGTCACCTGCGCCCTGATAATTTTCGGCGGGATCGGCTTTCTGGTCATACGGGATGTGCTGGACAAACGTTTCCGCTGGAAGAAGTTCTCCATGCACACGAAGGTGGTGCTCTCCATGAGCGCCGGACTGATAATCGTGGGTACGCTTCTTCTGAAGCTGACTGAGAACATAACCTGGCTTGGAGCGTTTTTCCAGAGCGTAACGGCAAGAACAGCAGGATTCTGTACATATCCCCTCGGCGGTTTCACGAATGCAGGACTGATGGTGATGATCGTGCTCATGTTCATAGGCGCATCTCCCGGTTCTACGGGCGGCGGCATAAAAACCACCACGTTCTTCGCTCTGCTCCAGGGCGTCAAATCGGCGGCGACGAACAGATCTGAGAAAGCGTTCAGGTATTCCATGCCCGGCGCGGCGTTCCGCAAGGGCGCGGTAATGACAATCATAGGGCTGAGCATTGTGTTCACAGGTACGTTTGTGATGGCGCTGCTGGAGCCGGATATACCCCTGAGGGACGTGCTGTTCGAGATAACAAGCGCCTTCGGTACGGTGGGACTCTCTACCGGAATAACAGGGGGGCTGAGCAGCGGAAGCAAGCTCCTTTCAATTCTGATAATGTACATAGGCAGGCTCGGAACGATGACCATTGCCACCATGTGGTATTTTAACAAGGGAGAACGGGTGAGCTATCCTGAGGGCGATATAGCCATCGGTTAAGGAGGACAATATGTTCAGCAGATCCAAGAAAGAAAAAGAGACCTACGGTATAATAGGTCTGGGCAGGTTTGGACGAGCGCTGGCGTTGGAGCTGGCGGCGTCCGGCGCGGATATCCTCGTCATTGATAAGGTGGAGGAGAAGGTCCGCGAGATGCGGGATTATACGGACAATGCATATGTTGTGCGCAGTCTGGACAAGAAAACGCTGGCTGAGACCGGTGTCCAGAATTGTGATGTGGCGGTGGTGTGCATAGGCGAGCAGATGGATACGTCGATTCTGACGACGCTGCATCTGACGAGCCTGGGTGTGCCGAAGGTAATGGCAAAGGCGTCAAGCGCTGAGCACGGAGAGATCCTTGCAAAGCTGGGGGCGGAGGTCATATTCCCCGAACGGGATATGGCGGTACGCCTTGCCCACAGGCTGGAGACGAGCCGTGTACTTGATTTTATCCAACTGAGCGAGAAGCTGAATATTTCAAAGCTCATGGTGCCGGAGAGCATCGTGGGAGAGAATGTCATTAAGGCTGACCTGCGCGGCAGATTTGGCGTAAATATCATAGCTGTTGAAAACGGCAGTGAACTTACAGAGACCATCAGGCCGGATTATGAGTTCGAAAAGGGCGATATACTCTATGTTGCCGGAGAGAAGGACGCTCTCGACCGCCTGACGGAATGGGCAGAAAACTGAAAATAAAAACGCCCCGGAAGCAAGGCTTCCGGGGCGTTTTTTCTACATGAGGTTTATCAGATGTCCAGCGCGGCAAAGTAACCTTCGCTGACAGCTTCGGGCATACGGCGGGGCTTCAGGCAGTCGCCGATATTGCGGAAGTTGAGGCACACGGGACGCAGGCTCTCGACCAGATCCCTGCGGGCTCTCATGCCTGTGCACATGACGACGTTGTCGGCGGGGAACACGACTGTACCCTCGGGTGTTTCGGCGGTGACGCCATTGTCGTCGATCTTCACGACCTTTGTGTTGGTGTGATACTTATCCAGCAGGTCCATGCGGCGCATCTCCTCCATTGTCACGGCGAGCTGCTGCATTTCGATGCCCTTGAGGATACCACCGGCGGCCTCGAGTATCTGGACGTTCTTGCCCATCATTCTCATGTGGATAGCGCCCTCGATACCGGTGATGCCGGCGCCGATGATAACGATATTGTCGCCCAGCTTTTCAGCCTGCTCGTGCATCTCGATGCTGTCGATGACCTTGATATTCTCGACACCGGGGATGGGCGGAATAACGATGTCCGCGCCAACAGCACAGATAACAGCGTCGGGACCGACCTTGCGGATATAATCGGGAGTGACCTCTGTGTTCAGGCGAAGGTCGATAGAGGATTTTGCGACCATGCGGCGCGCCCAGTTGAGATAGTTTACAATATCGTCCTTAAAGCTGACGTGCTCTGTATAATTCAGCACGCCGCCCAGACGGTCAGTCTTCTCGCAGAGGATGACCTCGTGCCCGCGCTCAGCGCTGGTGAGGGCCGCCTGAATGCCGGCAACGCCGCCGCCTACTACGAGGACCTTCTTCTTTTCCTCGGCCTTGGGAGCGGGCTCCCTATTTGTGAGCTCGTAGCCGAGAGTGGGGTTAACGGAGCAGTGGATGTGCTTGTTGCCGGACATCATGGAGGACATGCAGTACATGCATCTCACGCAGGGGCGCATTTCGTCCTCGCGGCCATCACGGAGCTTGTTGGGGAATTCGGGGTCGGCGAGAGTTGCTCTCGCGCAGCAGACCATGTCGGCCTTGCCGTTTGCGATGAGCTCTTCCATATCCTCGGGGCGGGTGAGTGCGCCTACGGCCACCACGGGAGTTTTGACGTGCTTCTTGATCTCCTCGGCGAGGTATGCGTTTCTCACGCGCTTTTCATAGATGGAGGGGGTGCAGATGCCAACGCCGCCGGGGGCGAAGATGGAACCGCTGGAGATGTTGAACAGGTCGACCTTGCCGTCCAGAAGCTTGCAGTATTCCACGCAGGTATCCAGATGGAAGCCGTCTGGATAGAACTCGTCGCCGGAGATACGCAGCTCGATGGGGAAGTCACCGTGGGTTTTCTGGCGAATGTTGTCGATGCACATCTCCACGATACGCAGGCGGTTCTCGATGGAGCCGCCGAACTTGTCGGTACGCTTATTGACGCCGGGTGACAGGAACTGACCCAGCAGCCAGCTGTGGCCGGCGTGGAGCTGGCACATATCAAAGCCGCCTATCTGAAGAGTGCGGGCAGCGTCGCCGAACTTGTTGACGATGTGCTCGATCATCTTCTCGTCCATCTCCTCGATATAGACGCCGTTTGCATTTACGCCGCCGGTGGGGCCGATGGGGTGGTCAATCTCCAGAAACGCGGGGTCGCAGCCTGCGCCGCCGTGAGCTATCTGAAGGGAGGCGATGGCGCCGTGCTTATGGATAGCTTCAGTAACGTAGCCAAGGTTATAGATTATCTCGGGATCGTCCAGGTGCAGCATATGCACGTGGGATTTGCCGGACTTTCTCTCCACAGGGGTCTCGCCGATGATGACCATTGCGGCGCCGCCCTTTGCCTTGCGCTCGTAGTAAGCGATGGATTCTCTTGTCAGTCTGTCGCCGGGCGCCCAGATCTGCAGAGAGGTCGCGGAAGCCTCGATGCGGTTGCGCATGGTGAGGTTGCCGACCTTAAGAGAAGTGAACAGATGGGGGTACTTTGTCATTTTGTTTGCTCCTTCCGTCGTGTTTTGCAGAATATTACCCTTAGCCGGGATTTTTTCAAACTATATACAGATATATTTTAATCAATGTATTCCTAAATGTCAAAGAGTGTTTTCTTTGTAACCTATTCCAAATTGAGGGGGCCGCGTCAGCCTTGAAAACAGCGCGGATATATGGTATCCTGTTTAGCGTACATGATTGGAATGAGCCGGAGTGCTCCGATGGCTCGGACCGCAGAAAAGGAGAATTGACCTATGAAACGGAAATTGAGCTTCAAGGAGTATGTCTTTGTGGCGAGTATGCTGTTCGGCTTGTTCTTCGGGGCGGGGAACCTGATATTCCCCGTGTCCATGGGACAGATGGCGGGCAGCAATGTGTGGAAGGCGGTAGCCGGCTTCGTGATTACGGGCGTGGGACTGCCTCTGCTGGGCGTGGCGGCGCTCGGTATAAGCAGAAGCAGCGGGCTATATGAGCTGAGCGGCAAGGTGGGAAAACCCTATGCCATGTTCTTTACGTGCCTGCTGTACCTGACTATCGGACCATTCTTTGCGATACCCAGGTGCGCGACAGTGTCCTTCACGGTGGGCCTGGAGCGCATACTGCCTTAGAGCGGGAATATGCAAATATACCTGCTGGCGTTCACGCTCCTCTTCTTCGTGGCGGCGCTGCTGTTTTCCCTGTTTCCGGGGAAAATACTCACGTGGGTGGGTAAAATACTCAATCCCTTCTTCCTGCTGTTTTTGGCAGTGCTTGTAATAGTGGCGCTGATAAATCCCTCTGTGGCCATAGCTGATGTGGAGCCTGTGGGTGACTATATGACGCAGCCCTTCTTCAAGGGTTTTCTTGAGGGATATAACACAATGGACGCGCTGGCGAGCCTTGCATTCGGCATCGTGGTAGTGCAGGTAATACGTGGGCTGGGCGTTGAGGAGCCCGGCGCCGTCGCGTCAAATACCGTAAAATCAGGTATCTTCAGCTGCGTTCTCATGGCGGTGATATATCTCTTCGTGACGATCGTCGGTACCCGCAGCCGCGGAGTTCTCTCCGTGGCGGAAAACGGCGGTGTGGCGCTGGCCGAGATTGCTCAGCACTATCTGGGAAAAGCCGGACTGCTTATACTGGCGGCGACAGTGACGCTTGCCTGCTTAAAGACCGCCGTCGGGCTTATTACAAGCTGTGCCGAGACATTCTCCGGCATATTCAAAAAGGGACCGTCCTATAAAATCTGGGCGGTGATATTCAGCGCGGTTTCCTGTTTGTTCGCGAACATGGGACTCAGCGCGATCATCGACTATTCCGTGCCGGTATTGATGTTCCTCTATCCTCTTGCCATAACCCTTATCCTGATGGCGATGTTCGGAAAGCTCTTCAACCACGACCGGGCGGTGTACTGCTGGACGACGGGCTTCACCCTTGTGGGTGCGGTATATGATCTGCTGTGCGCCCTGCCTGCCGGAGTGAGAGCCGCCTGCCGGATGGACGGGGTGCTTGACGCAATAAAAGAAGTGCTGCCCCTTGCCAAGCTGGGGCTTGGATGGATATGTCCCGCCGTGCTGGGCCTTGTGATAGGGCTGGTGTTCCACTTCGCGGGCAAGGGTAAAAAAGTAAAGGCCTGATAAAACGCAATGAAAAGAGAGCGTGTGTTCCGTAAGGGATGCGCGCTCTCTTTTGCTGCAATACAGTGTTGAAAAATTTTAAAATTTAGTATTGATATTTAGATACTACTGAATATAATACAGCAGTGTAAGGACGAGACGCGAAAGGAGATACACATGAACACGCAGTATAAGAAAGGTGTGCTGGAGCTATGTGTGCTGTCGCTGCTGCATAAGCGAGATCACTACGGGTATGAGATATCGGATTTTCTCTCTCAGCACATTGATATTGCAGACGGTACGGTGTATCCGATCCTGCGAAAGCTGAAGGCGGACGGATTGCTCACGACCTATCTGCAGGAGGAGAGCGGCGGCCCGCCGCGCAAGTATTATAGGCTAACAGAGTTTGGCCGGGAGACATATCAGAATGACCGCGTGGAATATCTGAAGTTTGCGCAGTCTGTCAGAACGTTATTGGAGGATGAGAGCTATGACAAAGAATGAATTCATGGCACGTCTTGCGAATGAGCTGCACAGGAGAAATGTTGCGGATGCTGCCGATGTGGCGGAGGAATACGAACAGCACTTTGCCTTTAAGCTGGCGGACGGATATTTGGAAGAAGAGATCGCTGTGAAGCTGGGCGTTCCGGAAGAGCTGGCTGCGCAGTTCGGCGAAACTGACGCGCCGAAGCGGAAAAAGGGGAGCAAGCCCCTTGTAGTCATGGGACTGGGCGTTGCTGATCTGTTTGCGGCCTGCATTGTCCTGACATATGTCGTGTGTACTCTCTCCGCTGGAAGCTTCCAGTTCTGGCACACCTGGGGCTGGTTCCTGAATTGAGGTGAATCTTCGTGTACGGTTTGAATGCTGTTGCGCTGGTGTTTTTCGGATGTATCAATGTTCTGGCATATTAACTCTGCAAATGCCCGGAATCCAGGCGCAGGAGAGTCGTTCTTTCGCTGTGCGCTGTGCTTCTTTTCCTCAACCTGCTGCGTTATTGCGTTGTGTATCCGTTCATAAAGGGAGTGGTGATGTTCCCTGTGGAATTCTCCACAGTCGAATATTTCGCGGTTCCCTTGATCCTGCTGACTTCCAGGAAAAAGCTCCATAGCTGGGCGAGCTACTCGGGGCTGATGGCTGGCTTCTTCTATTACATGGCGATGATAGCGGCAGGCGGCCCTCTGTATGGTGCGTACGCGCCCGGTGATGTATTTATCTCCATGTTCTGCCATGGCGCAATTTACTTCTGCGGCTTCGTGACCATCAGTACGGAGGTGTGCAGCAAAAAGGACGCGCCGAAGCTGGCGCTGGGCGTTGTGTTTGTGGCGGTTCGCGCCGCAGTTCTCCGCCCGTTTGCCGCTTTGCAGGCGGCAAATTAACACAAGTGTCTCAGAAACGTTTGCAAAACACTTGCAAAATGGCATCAAAAAAGCTGCTATAATATGATATTCTTTACAAGCGAGTAGTAAAAAGTTATAGCGGCAAAAAGCCCGCAAACCCGCATGAATACAAGAAAATCCCGCAATCTCTACGATTGCGGGATTTCTCATTTTTGGTGCGAATAGTGATAACGACAAACTCTGAAACCCGCATAAAATCTACGTTTTTTAACGTCGCCGCAAATGCTTTTACACCATAACACAAATTGAATAGGAAATCAATACGCCGCCCAAGAGAGACTATGGGCGGCGTATGCTATATAAACGCAAGGAAGGAGATGGTGCCGTCCCGTTTATCCGTGGGTCTAACGAAGGTTAGGCCCTTTTTTCATGCCAGAACAAAGGAGGTTGCGAAATGGCAAAAGAAAATACAGCCAGTACAACGGATCAGGTATCGCCTGTCAAGGATGTGGAGCAGAAAAATCCTGCTACTCCCGTCCCGGAGGTATCGGAAGTGAAGCCCGAGCCTCCTGCTAACGAGGGTCCCGCCGCTCTGTTTGAGATGGCGGAGGGTCCCTCCGGTCCCGGCAAAAAGGAAATTCCTTCACCGGAGAATGTCGTGATCCCGTTTGAGAAGATCAACGAGATCAAGGCCGAGAAAGAGGCGGCGTCCGGGAAAGCCGCAAAGGCCGTTGAGGACAAGCAGCCAAAGCCTTCGGCCAAGGACACCGTCAAAAAGGAGCCTCCGGCCCCGGCCAAAGCACCGAAGCAGAGCAAAGCCCCCAAGGACAAGGCGGCTCCTGCCAAGGCTGACAGCACAAAGGCAGCAAAGGCCCCCAAGGACAAAGCCCCGGCGAAAGCCGAGCCTCCGGCCTCCAAAGCCGAGCCCCCGGCCAAGGCCGAGCCTGTGGCAGCCCCGCGCTCCCAGGAAGTGGAGCAGGTCGTATACATCAAGCTGTCGGAGCTGCACCCCTTCAAAAATCATCCGTTCCAGGTCCGGGACGATGATGA
>CAKTEQ010000005.1 GCA_934552825.1 uncultured Oscillospiraceae bacterium | reverse complement strand
CATCCTGCCCACAACAGTTGACGTTCGCGCAACAGCTACACGTGACCAGGTCGCTCTGTATGCTTTCAACGCTCTGAACTACACAGCAGGCGCAAAGACATATGTCTATAATGTGTACAATACAATGGGCACTGACGACACATCTGACGATGTTCTGCTCGCAACATACACAGATGCGGCATCCGCTTATTTCTATGCACAGTCTGCAACTGCAGGCGTTGTTGCTAAGTATGTTGCAGTTGCTACTATCACAGATGACACCATGGGTTATAAGGTCTTCAAGCTCAGAAGCGAGAGCACATTTGATATGTATGGCCGTCCCGCAACACGCTGGTATAGAGATTTCAACAACAATAAGAGCTTCGACAGCAAGGTTGTTTTCGCTGGCACAGCTTATGCCTCTGAGCAGCTTTACTTCTATACAAATCCCGCAACACAGGTATTCAACACACCTATTGATGCTCCTGCATATTCTGAGATGGTAGCTGCGTATCAGGCTCAGGGTTACACGATCAAACACGAAGGCGCAACTGTTACCGCTGCTGACGCCAGTGCACTGGCTAGTTGCACAGGTTACAGCAATCTTGTAGAGTTCTATGCAAATCCCGCTACAAGAACAGTAACTATCGTTTGCATTCCTGAGTATGTTGCAAAGGTTATTATGGTCGTACCTCACACTGCAACAGCTCTGAAAGGCGCATATACCGAGTATGCCCTCGACACAGATTTTGATGGTCAAGTAGATGAAACAATTGTTATCTACTCTTCTCATGTAAAGGCTGGTATTGAGGAAGATACTGGTACTGTTACAGGTACTGTTACCGCCGGCAGCATCGTGACATTTACATCTCCTGACCGTGAGCGCGGTGCAACATGGATTGATGCACAGGTTGTGACAAATACTGTTTCCGGTGTTGTTACAACATTCGACGCTGCAGCTTGCACACTGACAATCAACGGCACAGCATACCACATCGCAGAATGCCTGTATTCTGCTATAACTGCTAACTTCATTCTCTATGGTCAGACAGGTACTTTCTATCTCGACCAGTATGGCAACATTGCATATGCAGACTTTACTCAGGCTGTTAACTACGCTCAGATTAACTTCCTGCAGATTTATGACTCTCTCACATATGTAAACGGCACCTATTCTGAGAATGCGCTGAGAGCACAGCTTGTTTTCGAGGATGGCACAACGAAGGTCGTAAATGTTGCTGCTGTCAACATTAACACAAACGGTCTTGCAGTCCCCGCAGATGTGCTGACTGCTGACAAAATCAAGGCTGGCGCAGGCACTACATACACCGTAACAAATTCCTTTGTTGAGAATTTTGCGCACAATGTTGTAACTTATACAGTTGATGAAACAACAGGCGCTTACACTCTGTTTACATTCAATGGTGCAACAGAAGATGTCATCGAAGCAGGTAAGGCTATCCAGCCCTATCAGTATTTCGTAAAGGGCGACGAGGCAACCTACCTTGCAAATGCACAGACAAAGTTCATCGTTCGCACGGGTGCTGATGCTCGCTCCTACAAGTGGACAGTATATACAGGCTACGCAACTCTGCCCGCACTGTCTTCTGACCACACTTGTGTCGCTGCTATCGATAAGAACAACGATAACTACGCAGACCTCGTTTACATTGTCTCCGAAGCTACTGCATTCGCTGTCAACGACTATGTATACGTAACTGGTGCTCCTGCGAGATTTGATCTGCTCGGCAACGGACTCTATGTTGCTACATATCCCACCGCTGATGGCAAGGGTGTTATTGCAGTTGCTGGAGGTCAGGGTCAGCTCGACACATTTGAGGATCAGGGCCTGTATCACATCACAAAGCGCACAGCTGATGGCGTAGTTATTACGGCAACACTCATCGAAGACAGTGAATTCGCTTGCTCTTATGGCTACACGGTGGATAACGGTCTCCAGACTAAAAATGCTGTGTGGAGTGTGCTCCCCACAAGCAAGCTTGTGTTCATCAAGGACAATAAGGTAGTTGATGGCGCTACATGGACAGATATCCCTGTTTGCGTCGGTACTCCTGGTGAGTATGCAGTTGAAGTTTATGTTGTTGCTGATACAGTAAACGAATACGCAATCGGCACAGCATATGTTGTTGCAACTCTGATTCCCCAGCCCTAACTTACATATAGTAATCTGGAACTGAATATTCATAGTTGACTAACACGGCGGGAGCCGGGGATAATTCCCCGGCTCCCGTTTTTTATGCGCAAAAAAGCCTTTGCTTTATTCTATCCCAAAGAATCTCTTTCCGTTGTCCCAGGTGAGCTGCTCCACTTCCTGCTCCGTCAGCTCCAGCGTCCGGGCTATCTGCTCCGCCACAAGGTGCACATAGCCGGAATCGTTGCGCTTGCCCCTGTATGGCACGGGCGCGAGATAGGGCGAGTCCGTCTCTATCATTATCCTCTCCCGGGGCATTATCGCCAGAGTTTCCAGCGCCCGGCGGGCGTTCTTGAAGGTTATCGCCCCGGTGAAGGACAGGCTGTACCCCATGTCCAGCAGTATCCGCGCCATCTCCGGGCTGCCGGAATAACAGTGGACAACGCCAGTGACCCGGGGGAACTCCCGGAGAATATTAAGCGTGTCCTCGTGGGCCTCCCTGTCGTGGATTATGACGGGCAGGCGCAGGTTTTCCGCCAGCGCCAGCTGGTCCCGCAGGCGTTTTTTCTGCACATCGCGGGGAGAAAGATCATAGAAATAATCGAGACCTATTTCCCCGACGGCCTTCACCTTATCGTCCTGCGCCATCTCCTCGAAGCGGGCGAGGTCCTCATCCTTCATCTCCTCCGCGTCGTGGGGGTGGGTGCCGACGGCGGCATAGAGGAAGGGGTAATCGTGGAGATAGGTCATTATTTTCTCCGCAGATGCTCTGTTTGAAGCCGGGTTCAGCACGAGGCCGACTCCCCTGTCCCCAAGACCGGAGAGCAGCTCGCGGCGGTCAGCGTCGAACTGTTCGTCGTCATAATGAGCGTGGGTATCAAACAACATCGTGTTATTTCCTCCTTATTATGCTTAGCGGCGGCAAGAATCTTGCCGCCGCCCTTTTTGTTATTCAGATCAGCAGAGCTTTGCCCCCGCGGGTATCTTGTCATCCACCACGAGGAGGTTCAGCTTTTCCTCTCCCTTCTCCTTGTGGACGGCGGAAATTATCATGCCGTTGGACTCCAGGCCCATCATCTTGCGGACAGGCAGGTTCAGTATCGCGACAAGGCTCTTGCCCACCAGGTCTTCAGGGGCGTACCACTTGGCGATGCCGGAAAGTATCTGCCGGTCAGTACCGGAGCCGTCGTCCAGAGTGAATTTCAGGAGCTTTTCGCTCTTCTTCACCTTCTCGCACGCCTTCACCTTCACCACGCGCATGTCGCAGGCGGCGAACTTCTCAAAGTCGATATCCGCCTCGTAAGGCTCCAGCTCCAGGGCGGGCTGGGCCGCCTTGAGCGCCTCCTGACGCTGACGCTCCAGCTCGGCAAGCTCCTTCTCCATGTCAATTCTGGGGAAGAGCGTCTCACCCTTTGTTATCTGCGCGTCCCCGTTGAGGCCGCCCCATGCGAAGATGCTGTCCCAAGTGCGGCTCTCAGCGTCGGCGCCGATCTGCGCGAAGATCTTTTCGCAGGATTCGGGGATGACGGGGGTGAGCAGCACAGTGGAGATGCGGATGCACTCCAGCAGATTATACATTACCGTCGCCAGACGGGCGCGCTTGCTCTCGTCCTTTGCCAGCGCCCAGGGCATTGTCTCGTCGATATACTTGTTCGCCCGGGAAATGAGCCGGAACGCCTCGGCGATGCCGTTCTGAGGCTGGAGCGCGTCCATCTGCGCCTCGTACTTCGCGGGCACCTCCATAGCGAGGGCTTTGAGCTCGTTGTCTATATCGCCGTCCTCACGTTCGGCAGGGAGACGGCCGTCAAAATACTTCTCCACCATGGCCGTAGTGCGGCTTACCAGATTGCCCAGGTCGTTGGCGAGGTCCGTATTGATCGTGCCGATGAGCAGCTCGTTGGAGAAGTTGCCGTCGGAGCCGAAGGGGAAGGTGCGCAGCAGGAAGAAGCGCAGAGCGTCCACGCCGTAGCGCTCAGCCAGCACAACGGGGTCCACCACGTTGCCCTTTGACTTGGACATCTTGCCGCCGTCCATGACGAGCCAGCCGTGGCCGAATATCTTCTTCGGCAGGGGCAGACCCACGCTCATGAGGAATGCGGGCCAGTAGATGGAATGGAAGCGGACGATCTCCTTGCCCACGATGTTGATGCCGGGCCAGTACTTGTCCACCTCATCGGGCAGGTCGTTCATGTAGCCCAGCGCCGTGACGTAATTGAACAGCGCGTCCAGCCACACGTACACAACGTGGCCCGGGTCGAAATCCACGGGGATGCCCCAGGTGAAGCTGGTACGGGACACGCACAGATCCTGAAGACCGCCCTCACAGTCGATAAAGTTGTTTATCATCTCGTTTACGCGGCTCGCCGGCTCCAGGAAGCCGGGGGTGAGCAGCAGCTCACGCACCTTGGCCGCGTACTTGGACGCGCGGAAGAAGTAAGCCTCCTCCTGAGCGGGATGCACCTCGCCGCCGCAGTCCGGGCACTTCCCGTCCACGAGCTGGCTCTCTGTCCAGAAGCTCTCGCAGGGCGTGCAGTAGAGGCCCTCGTACTTGCCCTTATAAATGTCACCGTTGTCGTACATCTTCTTGAAGATGCGCTGGACGGACTTGACGTGATACTCATCCGTCGTGCGGATGAAGCGGTCGTTGCTGATGTTCATGAGCTTCCACAGCGCCTTGATGCCGCTGGGCCCCTCCACGATGTTATCCACAAATTCCTTGGGCGTCACACCGGCGGCCTTTGCCTTTTCCTCGATTTTCTGACCGTGCTCGTCTGTGCCTGTGAGGAACATGACATCGTATCCCTGCATTCGCTTATAGCGCGCAATGACATCAGTTGCAACGGTGCAGTAAGCGTGCCCGATGTGCAGCTTGTCGGAGGGGTAGTATATGGGTGTCGTGATGTAAAATGTTCCTTTGTCCATTGGAATTTACCTCCATCTTTTCTTTCCACGCCGGAGCGTGTCTTTATATTATAACGTACATATTCCATTATTTCAAATTTTTTTGCGCCGCATTGACAGTTTCGCCCTTTTCAGTGTAACATTATAATAAAAGGAGCGTGAACTGCAAATGCTTTGTGAAAATATAACTCTTTCTGATGTTTTTGATTTTGTGCCGGAGAGTACGACGGGCGGCGTGCTGCACAGCTACTGCCGCAGGACCGAGACCGGCGTGCGCACGGAAAAGCGGGGTGCCGTGATCGTTCTCCACGGGGGCGGATATTTCATGCGGTCCATGGCGGAATATGAGGCCGTGGCACTGCGGTACCTCGCCGCGGGCTACCAGGCCTTCACGCTGGATTACAGCCTGCTCCCGGCGGAACACCCCCAGCAGCTTCTTGAGCTGGCGGGCGCCGTGGCATACGTGCGGGCAAACGCCGGGAAATACAATATCGACCCGGACTGCATCGCATTGAGCGGCTTCTCCGCCGGGTCACATCTGGCGGCGCTGCTGGCTAACAAGGCCCACGAGGACAGCTTCATCTCCCTCACCGGCCTTTCCGCCCGGGACATCCGCCCCGACGCCGTTATCCTCGCCTATCCCCCCACCACGTTCGACTCCCCCGCGGACTGCCGGGAGATGTTCAAAAACCTGATGGGCGGCAGCGATGAGGACAGCGTCCTCGCCCAGATCTCCCCTCTCCACGGTGTGACCGGGGAGAATGCCCCCGCCTTCATCTGGCATACCTTCTCCGACGAGATGGTGGACGTGCGCCACAGCCTGTATTACGCCCAGCGGCTCAAGGAGGCGGGCGTAAAGTTCGAGCTTCATATCTTCCCGGAGGGTCCCCACGCCATGGGACTGTGCGACGAGGAGACAGCCTTCACCCCCATACACCTCAACAGCCACGCCGGACAGTGGTTCCCTCTGGCGCTCAACTGGCTGAAGCTCACCTTCGGCAGATAATTCTCCTTCTTTACAGGATGCCGCGGCTCGTGTATAATAGTTTGGTTGTATTTATATAATGTTAGACAGGAGCGTGTTTCCCGTGATAGAATTTGATGAATATAAGGTTAAACTGAATAATATAAAACCGACTCTGGTTGATCTGCGCGCCTCACTGGATATCGACGCTGCCCAGGCGGAGGTGGAAAAGCTTGAGGCGGAGTCCGCTCAGGACGGCTTCTGGAACGACCTTGAAAATTCACAGAAGGTCCTCCAGAAGATAAAGCAGCTCAAGAACAAATGCGACAAGTATAATAAGCTGGCAAGTCAGCACGAGGATCTCATGACCCTGTGTGAGATGGCTATCGAGGAGAACGACGAGAGCCTGCTGCCCGAGCTGGAGAGCGAATACGCAAAGTTCGAGCACACGCTGGAGCAGAGCCGTCTTGCGGCGCTGCTCTCCGGCGAGTACGACAAAAACAACGCCATTCTCTCCTTCCACGCGGGCGCCGGCGGCACCGAGGCTCAGGACTGGTGCCAGATGCTCTACCGCATGTACACCCGCTGGGCCGAGCGAAACGGCTATACGTATAAGATCGTTGACTACCTTGACGGCGACGAAGCGGGCATAAAGTCCGCCACCATCGTCATCGAGGGCGAGAACGCCTACGGCTACCTCAAGAGCGAGAGCGGCGTGCACCGTCTCGTGCGCATCTCCCCCTTTGACGCCTCCGGGCGCCGGCAGACGTCCTTCGCGGCTATCGAAGTGACGCCGGAGATCGACGACGACACTGACATTGAGATACGCTCCGAGGATCTGAAAATGGACACCTACCGCTCCTCCGGCGCGGGCGGCCAGCACGTCAATAAGACCGAGTCCGCCGTGCGCATC
Organism: uncultured Oscillospiraceae bacterium; assembly: GCA_934552825.1. Classification (GTDB taxonomy): domain Bacteria; phylum Bacillota; class Clostridia; order Oscillospirales; family Oscillospiraceae; genus CAKTEQ01. The sequence continues at coordinate 122,791 of CAKTEQ010000005.1, read as the reverse complement.
ACCCATATCCCCACGGGGCTGGTCGTCGCCTGCCAGACAGAGCGCAGCCAGATGCAGAACCGTGAAACGGCGATGCGTATGCTGAAGTCCAAGCTTCTGGAGATAAAGGAGCGGGAGCACCTGGAGAAGATATCCGACATCAAGGGCGTGCAGATGAAGATAGAATGGGGCAGCCAGATACGCTCCTATGTTTTCATGCCTTACACGCTCGTCAAGGACCACCGCACGGGTTTTGAAAACGGCAATATCAACGCCGTTATGGACGGCGATCTGGACGGGTTCATCAACGCCTACCTCACCGCCATGGCAACAGGCAACTGGGCAACGAAGTAATTTTTCAGATAACATACGAGAGCTCCCGCGGCATCCGCGGGAGCTCTCGTCCTATAAAAACAGCTTCTGATCCTTCAGTTATAAAACTCATTGTAGACTCTTATGAACGCCCGGCGCTGGTTCGGCGTCGGCTCCGGCCCTCTGCGGGGCTTGTTCCGCTCCTCACGGCGGGCACGAAGGGACTCCACCGCCGCCGCCGCTCCAAGGAACGCTATCAGGATGAAAGGGCTCAGTTCCATCTTACGCCACCCCCTTCTCTGCCAGCATTTCCCGGCACTCCCTGCGGGCTTCCTGCTCTGTATCTGCGGAGAAGACAAATCTGTTCCGGGCGTCGTATACCTCAACATGACCGTTTCTGTAAATAAACTCAAATTCCATTTTCGCCATCTCCTTTGCTCTTTATGGCTTTATTATAAGAGACGGCATGTCCCAATATTGGGACAATGGAAAACTTTTCAAAAAATGCCCTCCCCGGAGGGAAGGGCATTTTCTCTTATTTTACATTGTGGCGCGCTTTTTTCAGAGGTATCCAGATGATATAGGCAAGCACGCTGCCTATTGCCGCGGCGATGAGCTGGGTGACGGAGAATGTGAAGCGGGCTGTGTTCAGCGCCATCTCCGGCAGAGCTGTATTCGGCCCCATGATGGGTATGATTATCACAGATATCAGCAGCCCCATGACCACTGCCTTGAGCACTGTACCTGCCCCAAGAGCGAGGATGAGGTTCTTGCCCGCCTTGCGGTAAATGAGCCACACCATAAGAACTATTACGGCGTTGCCTATCATGACTGACGGCATTACCAGAGGCAGCGCCTTCATTATGGGCGAGCCCGTTATGAGGAAGGATGTGACAGGGGTAATGACGGAGATGATAAGTCCGCTTGCCAGCCCGACCTCCAGCACTGCGATTATGAGAATGCAGTTGATTATGGGACCAGTTATGTATACAGATACGTTTTTCAGGAACTGGCTGGCAATACTCAGGGCCAGCAGCAGAGCCGTTTCGGTTATGAGTCTTGTTTTTCTGCTCATATATCCTCTTCCTTTCTTATATATTGTATTTATATTATACAGGCGGCATTTTCATTAGGCAATCATCTTTTTATCCAAAGAGAATCCCCTTTATCCGGCGGGTTATTAATAACTAACAATTTCTCGCGTTCTGTGTACTTGCTTTCCCGCCCGGATTGTTATAGTATACAGTGTGGAATAGTTTTTGGACTGGAAGTGATTATCATGAAGATCGGTCTTGTTCTTGAGGGCGGCGGCATGCGCGGCGCGTACACCGCAGGCGTGCTTGACGCTCTTCTGGAACGTGAGATATATACCGACTACGTCATCGGTGTCTCCGCCGGGGCCTGCAACGCCGTGAATTACGTTGCCCGGCAGAGAGAGCGCTGCCGGCGCACCACCGTTGAGGAGGCCGCCGACAAGCGATACATGGGCGTCGGCAACTTCATAAAAAGCGGCTCGTTCATCGGCATGGATTATATCTTCGATAAGCTGCCCAATGAGATCGACCCCTTTGATTATGACACCTTCATCAGCTCCCCCACGGAGTGCGTCACCGTCCTCACGGACGCCGTCACCTGCGAATCGGTGTACGTGCCCAAGAGCCGCATCCCCCGGGGCAGCTATGATATTCTCGCGGCGTCCTGCGCTCTGCCTATCTTCTCCCCCCCGGTGGACGTGGAGGGGCGGAAGTTTTATGACGGCGGCATCCTGGATCCCATCCCTGTGGACCGGGCATTTGCGGACGGCTGCGACAAGGTCATCGTAGTGCTCACTCAGCCCGAGGGGTACATCAAGGGCCCTCAGAAGGGGCGGGCCGTATACAGGCTCTGGCTGCATAAGTACCCCAAAATATCCCAGGTCCTCTGCACCCGCCACGAGAAATATAACTATGAAGTACGCCATGTGAAGGAGCTGGAGCAGGAGGGCAAGGCTCTCGTCCTGCGTCCCTCCTACGACACCGGCGTCACACGCACCACCCGCGAGCTGAACATTCTGGAAGAGGCGTTCGCCCTCGGCAGGCGTGATCTGGAGGCCGTGGACGGCAGACTTGGTGAATTCATCACCGGAGGCACAAAATGAAACGTAACATAACAACAGCATCGGCGGCTTTTGCAGCCGGAATAGCAGGTTTTTTCATCCGCACCCGCCAGCTCGCCTCCGCCTATGACGAGGCGGGGCTCCACATAACGCCCGACCCCTGGGGCACAGCTCTTATCGCCCTGTGCGCCGCCGCGGCGGTCTTGATATTCCTGATGTCATTTATGATGAAAAACAGTGAGCGGATCGAACTCAGGCAGAACGTCCTCGCGGTGGGGCTCTCCTGTCTCGGGGCGGCCGTACTTGTCATATACTGCGTACTTTGCTTTCTCCGCTTCACCCAGACGAGGGACATACTTACAAACTTCCTGTTCCCCGTTTTTGGCATTGCGGCGGCATTCTGCACCATCGTTTTCTCCGCCGGGGTCTACAAGGGCACCCGGGGCAGCCGTCTCAGCGCCGCCGGGGCGATACCCGTGTTCTTCGGCTGTCTCTGGCTCATAGTCTGCTACCGCAGCAACGCCATCGAGCCAACTATCAGCCTGTTTTCCTATGAGCTGCTGGCAATAATCCTCACCGTCATCAGCCTGTGCGTCATCACCCACTGCATCGTCTATGAAAAAAGCTCCCCTCTTGCCCTCGCGTTTCCCGCGCTGGCGCTGTTCATGACCATCGTTACTCTGGCGGACAGCCGGGAGGGGATAGACACGCTCCTCTTTGTCTACGCTGCCATCGAGATGGCCTGCGGTGCGCTTCTGGCCCAGGGCGGACCCGGGAAGGACGAAGAATAACAGGATTTGGACCAGTCCCCGCTCTCTGAGCGGGGACTTTCTATATCTCATTCCGCTTTTCCCGTTGCAAGGTGGTAAACATCAGGGTATAATACGGCTATGCGCTGTCTCTTCATGGCAGCAGAACAATATGGTGGTGTTTCAATGGTAAAGCTTCACAGAACAAAATATCTCGTACTCGGTGCCGTATACATGGCGCTTTCGGGCATGCTGTACGCCTGGACGAATTTCTCCGAGCTCATCCAGGCTGACACGTGCTGGAGCTCCGGCGGTGTGGCCCTCGTGTTCACTATCTGGACCATAGGCAGCGGACTGGGCAATCTCTGCAGCGGTTTTCTCATGCGCCGGTTCAATGGTCCGAAGGTCATCTGCATGGGCGCTGTGCTCAACGCGGCAGGCATCATATCCTCGACCTTTCTCCGCGGGAGCATCATCCCCTTTTACATACTCTTCAGCGGTCTGTCCGGCTTCGGTACGGGCATGCTGTCCGTGCCCATCTTCACCTCGGTCCTCAGCTGGTATCCGGACAAAACCGGTCTTGCCTCCGGCGTCATGATGATGGGGCTCGGCGTTGGCACCCTTGTCCTCGGTTCCCTTGCCTCCGTCGTCGCGGGAGACATCGGCTGGCGCATGTTCTTCAGGCTTTTCGCCTGCGCGGCTGTGCTGCTTCTCGCCATTTGCGCCGTTGTAATAAAGCAGCCTGACCCCGCCCTGCTCCCCGCCGCCCCTGAACCCGCCTCCGGCGGTGAAAGCGTCCATAGGGCGGATATCCCTACCGGGAAAATGCTCGGCAGCGTGTTCTTCTGGATATTCTTCTTCTGGGCTACAGTGGGCTACTCCAGCAACGTGATCGTCTCCGCCCACGCAAATCAGATGGCCCAGCAGCTTCACACATCCGCCCGTCTCGCGGGCGCGAGCGTTGGTATCCACCACGTTTTCTGCGCCATAGGCTCCATAGTCCTCGGCGGTATGTACGACCGCATGGGCTACAAAAAAACGCTTCTCCTGGAAAATATAATTCTCCTTGCTGGCGTCGCCTGCTTCATCGGCGCGTCCGTCGCGGGCAGTATTCCCCTGTTCGTCGCGGGGCTCATCATAGTCGGTCTCGGCGCCGGCGGCATCCCCTCGATATGCTCCGCCCATATCCGGTCCTTTTACGGTGATAAATACTATCCCACCCACTACGCGATCATGAACGAGCGCATGATAGTCGGCTCCTTTGGTTCTTATATCGCCGCCGCTATCTACGCCTCCACGGGCGGATACCTCCAGGTCTATGTGTGCCTGGCGGGAGCTCTTGCCCTGTTTTTCCTGCTCAGCTCTTTCATCCGCAGACCAAAAGTCTGACAATATGGTGCAAAAACTCCTCCCGACACGGATACGGGAGGAGTTTTTTGTTCAGTTGTCACATTGAAGCTTCCGCTTTAAAGTGATAGAATTCCACCTGTATTTCCTAAGAAGGAGACGTGATAAAATGCTTGGTGTCGCGGTAAACGCCCTCGCTATAATCGCCGGAAGCCTTATGGGCGCACTGTTCAAAAAGGGCATCCCCGAGAGACTTACAAAGCATATCATGAGCGGCATCGCCCTGTGCGTAATATATATCGGCATATCCGGCGCTCTGAAGGGTGAAAACACACTTGTTCTGGTGATTTCCACAGCCCTCGGCGGTATAATCGGCGAGCTTATCGACATTGACCGCCACCTCAGCAGCTTGGGCGAGCGCATAGGCCGCAGGTTCAAAAATGGCGACGGAGCCTCCGTTGGCGAGGGCTTCGTCACGGGCACCCTCGTTTTCTGCGTCGGAGCTATGGCGATAGTCGGTTCTCTCCAGTCCGGACTGACCGGCAATCACGAAACACTTTTCACCAAGGCGCTGCTGGACGGTATAAGCTCACTTGTTTTTGCTGCTACCATGGGCTTTGGGGTCGCATTGTCCGGTGTATCCATATTCATATATCAGGGCGTGATAGTGCTCCTGGCGGGACTGCTCTCCCCCCTGCTGAGTGATTACATTATCGCTGAAATGACCTGTGCGGGCAGCCTTCTTATAATTGGTCTCGGGCTTAATATGCTGGGTATAACAAAAATCAAGGTTGCAAATTTCCTGCCCGCAATTTTTCTCCCTATCGCCCTGTGCCAATTCATGTGATATAGAGCAATATCTCCCACCGTTTTGAACGGTGGGAGATATTTTTATTCTCAGTATGTACCGGTGATCGGCTTGCAGCCCTCCTCTGCGTAGAGAGAGGGAAGAAAACGTGCCAGATTCGGGTATTCGACGAGGACGTGCTTTATGTTCCCGATGAGCATTTCAGGCGTAACGGGAATATCGTTTCTCACGGCCTTGCCACCCACAAGATCGTACCCGGCATAGATGCGCACGCGCATCTCCACACCTCTGCCTCCCAGGCCGTAGGGGCGGAACTGATAAATATTAAGGTTTCCCGAGGATTCCGCTGCGATTATCGTGCCGCTCTCGGGCATGGCTACCATGTGCGCGTCGAATCCGAACTCAACAGGGTCGTGGCATGCGGCGCGCAGATCAAGAAGGTTATCCCCCTCGCCGCCGTCCATGCTCTCCAGGATGAAATTCTTCTGTCCGTACCGCCGCTCCCGCAGAGGCAGGCTCTCATCCAGCGCCTTGAGGCGGCTATCCTCGTCCAAAAAGCCCGTGTCCACGTGCTCTTGAGGACACCATATCTTGTAACGCAGGTTGCCGCAGCCCTCCGGGACTCCCTGAGGCTTTATAAAGTGCCATATGTACCACCAGTCCAGCATCTCCACCGTGACATCCGGCATCCAGATGTACGACGAGGCGTAGCCTCCGCCGTCCGGCAGCATGCACCAGCCGTGCTCCCGGGGGAGATAGCCGGGTTTCAGCAGGTCATTCAGCCTTTCAAAAGGCAGCGCCTGCTCCACTTTCACCGGGAACTCAAGCAGCTCCTGGGACAGGGGATTAAGAGGCGGCTGCTTCCAATACCAATACTTGCTGTAGCTTATCGCGTTCTCTTCGGGGCAAAGGGGATGTCTCGCCATGGTCGGCTCCTCCGTTTCATTTTGATTAGTTCTGTCCGGGCAGCGCCGGAAGCTCTTATGTATATATTGTATATTATATCAGGATTAAATCAAGTGTTTTTGTCCTAAATTACAAAAAGGCTGCCGTGTGATTTATCCGGCAGCCTTTTCCCTTATGGGTCCAGCTCCACTTCCCTGGAGCATTCGAGGAACGAGCGCAGCGTCGGGTTTGGATTATTATTGAGCCAGATCATATAGAAATTCTTCTTATACTCAAAATCCGAGAACGGGATGACCTCACAGTCCCACGCGCTTGACACGGCGGCGGCTGTGACCATGAAGGATATCCCCTTCCCCGTGGAAACCAGGAGCAGCAGCTCATTCTCGCTGAGCGTCCTGGCATAGTTTGAGGGCATATATCCCATGTTCTCCATAGCGGCGCTCACCGTCCGGGCGATGCCGTAATCATGGTAGTCGCTGCTGTAAACGATCTCCCCCTGGAGATCTGCCAGACTCACGCTTTTCCTGCCGTGGAAGCGGTGGGTCTTGCCCACCACGATGCCGATGGAATCCGTGCGCACCTTCCTGATATTATAGTTGGAAGCCGAGAAGGACGGGATATTATCACTGTACCCGAAGTAGATGTCTATCGTCCCGTCGTCCAGCTGACGGCAGACGTCCAGTCCGTCCACAGGCATATAGAACCCCAGGTCTATGTTCGCGTTGGGGTATTTCTTCAGAAATTCCTTGAACAGCCCGTACGTGGCTATGTACATATTCTGCACAAGCCTGATCGTAAGCTTCGAGCCTGTCTGGGTGTTCAGATTGCGCGCCTGGTGCGCCGCGTTTTCCATAGCGTTGAGTATATACTCCGCCTCTTTCGCGAAGAACTCTCCCGCCTCTGTCAGGCGCAGCCCCCTATGCTTGCGCTCAAAGAGATTTACGCCGATCTCCTTCTCAAGGGTACTCACGCTTCGGCTTATACTCGTCGGGTGAAGAAAGAGGTGATCCGCCGCTATGGTAAAACTCATGTATTTACAGGTCGACAAAAAATGTTTCAACTGTTCAGAGGTCATTCCAGCCTCTCCCTTCCATCGTTTTTCTTCTCTTCAACCGTCAAAACGCAGTCTCAAGCTCCAGATAAGCCCGCATATTTAGTCAATTATTACTATAATATATGATATTTTCGCGTTTTAAATTGCGTTTTACGCACAAAAGAATGCGTTCCGCGCAGGCAAGATAATTATATATCGTGTTATGATGATTTTGTCAATAGTTATGTGACATCGAAATATTTTTTTGGAGGAAATGTTAAATGAAAAAGTTTTTGGCAATTATCCTGGCAGTGCTGATGGTTTTCTCCCTCGCGTCTCTCGCGGCGTGCGGTGACAAGAAAGAGGAAACAAAGGCTCCCGAATCTGAAAACACTGAAACCGGCGCCCCTGACGACGGCACGGTGGACAAAGCTACGCTTAAAGCCTCCAAGGCGCACGAGTACGTCCTCGAAAAGGTCGCCGCCGGAATGGACGTAAGCGTTGCTTTTATTTCCTTCGACGGCACATGGGATAAAATTCCCGGAATCAAGGAGGGCATTCAGAAGTTCTGCGATGAGTACGGCTTCACATTCCAGTATGCCGACTCCGGCACCGACACCTCAAAGCAGATCGAGCAGATCGAAAATTTCGTGGTAGCCGGCAATGTTGCGGCTATAGCAATAACACTTTCTGATGTAAATGTCATGAAAGACACCTTCCAGAAAGCTGAGGAGTCCGGCACATATATCGTCGCTTACGGCTGCTCTCCCGATTACGATCTTGCAGGCGCTTCCTTTGTAGACATGATCGAGTATGGTAACTCCCAGGGACGTCAGGTCATAGCCTGGCTGGACGAGGTCTATCCCGACGCGGCTGACGGCTCTGTTGAGGTGGCGATCTCCGGCTTTACATTCGTGACAGACCTGCAGGTAGCTTACGACGCCACAAAGGAAGTCCTCTCCTCTGATCCCAGAGTGAAGATCGTATACGAGGACGGCGAGTGCATCGATATCAGCGAAGGCTTTGACACCATGGAAACCGCCATGACAGCCAACCCCAACGTAAAAATTTTCTGCGCCCAGTTCGCAGCTCCCGCCATCGGCGCTGACAACTACCTTGTCTCCAAAAACGTCAACCTGGAAGAGTACGGCGTGTTTTTCCTCGACGGCTACAATGACCTCAAGACGCTCATGGACAACACTGTCGCCGGCAAGAGCGCCATCCGCGGCACAAACGTCACCAGCGGCTCCACTGACGGCGGCCTGCCTGAGGTCCTCAAGGCAGTCCTCATCGACGGCGAGTATAACTATATGCCCATCACGCCCATGATCCCCATCAACTCCTGGGATGACACAACATGGATCTTCTGATATTCTGACCTGAACGCTTAAAAGGCTCTGCGGCTGCTGCCGCAGAGCCTTTCTCTTATTTTATCGCGGATTTATACTGTATTGCTTCGGCAAGATGCTGCATCTGTATGTTCTCGCTGCCATCCATATCCGCTATCGTCCGGGCAACTTTAAGTATCTTGTCAAAACTGCGGGCTGTCAGCCCCAGGCGGTCAAAGGCCCCCTTCATAAGCGCCGTGCCCCGGTCGTCCAGAGCGCAGTATTTCTTTATCTGCTCCCCGGTCATATGGGCATTACAGTGGACTCCCGTCCCCTCGTAACGCTCCTCCTGCAGCCTTCTCGCGGCGTTTACCCGGGCACGGATGTCGCCGCTGGTCTCGCTGTCCGGCCGCTGCGACAGAGCAGAAAACTCTACGCTCGGCACGTCGATAAAAATATCTATCCTGTCCAGCATGGGCCCGGATATTCTGGACCTGTACTGCTTTACGGCATTCTCGGAGCAGGTGCAGCGCCCGGACGGATGCCCGTACCAGCCGCACTTACATGGGTTCATAGCGCACACCAGCATAAAGCGGCAGGGGTATGTTTCCGCCCCGGCGACGCGGCTTATGGTTATCTGCCCGTCCTCCATGGGCTGGCGCAGGACCTCAAGAGCATCCTTGTGGAATTCCGGCAGCTCGTCAAGAAACAGCACTCCGTTGTGAGCAAGGGACGCCTCCCCCGGCTTTGGGCGGGAACCGCCTCCGGATATGGCGGTTGGGGACACCGTGTGATGGGGCGCCCTGAACGGACGCATATTTATGATCGGCATATCCCTGTCCGTCAGCCCTACGATGGAGTGTATCTCCGTCGTCTCCAGCGCCTCCTCCCGGCTCATCGCCGGCAGTATAGACGGTATGCGCTTTGCCAGCATACTCTTTCCCGAGCCGGGAGAGCCCGACATGAGCACGTTGTGCCCTCCCGCGGCTGCTATCTCCAGCGCGCGCTTTACGTTTTCCTGTCCGACGACCTGGGAGAAGTCCACGCCGAACTCCTCGCAGGGCTCGTATACGCGCGGTCTCGCCGGAGGTATCTCCTCCTCGCCCCGGAGATGGGCAAGTAGCTGCGCCACATCCGTCACCGGATATACCTCCACATTCTCCGCGAAGGCGGCCTCCGGAGCGTTCTCCTCCGGGAGGAAGAGCTTTTTTATCCCCTCCCGCTCCGCCGCCAGCGCCATTGACAGAGCGCCCCGCACAGGACGCAGCTCACCCCCGAGGCTCAGCTCCCCCACAAAGGCGCTGCCCTTTTCGATGGGCTTAATGTCTCCCGCCGCCGTGAGTATGGCAAGGAGAATGGGCAGGTCATAGAGGGTACCCTCCTTCTTTGCCCAGGCTGGAGCGAGATTTATTGTAATGCGGCTGGCAGGGAACTTCAGCCCGTTCGCCTTTATAGCGGAGCGCACCCGCTCCCGCGCTTCCCGGACTGCCGTGTCCGGCAGCCCCACCACGTCTATCGCAGGCAGTCCGCCGGAAAGAGCGCACTCAATCGTGACGCCGTAGCCCCGTATGCCGCTCAATCCCATGGAGCGTATTTCCGTAACCAACTGCATCCACCTCCAAAAACTCTTTGAAAGCGTCCGGCCGTTTCCATTCACCTTCACACTCCGGGCGCAATAATAATATTAATATAATGATAACATTTCACCGTTCCAAATGCAATCTTAGACAGAAAATGCAATTCCGTAAATCTAGAATTGCATTTTCTTTAACGAAGTTGCACTATTTACCCCGCCACATAGTCCACATTGCACACAAAAAAACGTAAAATTCATGTTAAATGACAACGCCGGGCTTCTTGAAAAGAAAATACGCGGATGGTATCATTAAATTAGTAAATCTGCACCCTTAACCGGGAATTATTTAAGGAGGAACCTTCCATGATAAGAACGCTCAAGACAATGGACGGCAACACTGCCGCCGCTCATGTGTCATATGCATTTACGGAAGTTGCTGCGATTTATCCCATAACTCCCTCATCCGTCATGGCGGAGCTTGCGGACAAATGGTCTGCCGGCGGTCAGACGAATATTTTCGGACGTCCCCTCAGGATCGCCGAGATGCAGTCTGAGGGAGGCGCAGCGGGCGCTGTCCACGGTTCACTCCTTTCAGGCGCTCTGACGACTACATATACAGCCTCTCAGGGGCTTCTGCTCATGATCCCAAATATGTTCAAAATTGCAGCCGAGCAGCTCCCAAATGTCATCCACGTCTCCGCGAGAACTGTGGCAACCCACGCCCTGAGCATTTTCGGCGACCACTCCGACGTTATGGCATGCCGTTCCACCGGCTACGCGATGATGGCGTCCTCCAATCCTCAGGAGGTCATGGACCTGGGCGCCGTTGCTCACATGGCGGCTATCGAGGGACGCGTACCCGTGCTGCACTTCTTCGACGGCTTCCGCACCTCCCACGAGATGCAGAAGATCGAGATCTGGGACTATGACGATCTGAACAGCATGGTGGATCACGATGCCATAGCCCGGTTCCGTGCAAACGCGCTCAATCCTGAGCACCCTGTTCTCCACGGATCTGCCCAGAACCCCGATATGTTCTTCCAGAACCGCGAGGCGTGCAACAGCGTATATAACAGCTTCCCCGCCGTTGTGGAGAAGTACATGGATAAAGTCAACGAGAAGATCGGTACTAACTACAAGCTCTTCAACTACTACGGCGCTCCCGACGCTGACCGGGTCATAATCCTCATGGGTTCCGGCTGCGACACAGCGCAGGAAGTCGCCGATTACCTCAACCGCAAGGGCGAAAAGGTTGGCGTCATCATGGTGCGCCTGTACCGCCCCTTCGCCGCTGACCGTCTTATCGAGGCGCTCCCCAAGACGGTCAAAAAGATCGCCGTTATGGACCGCACAAAGGAGCCCGGAGCTCTTGGCGAGCCTCTTTATCTGGATGTTGTCGCCGCGGTCAGCGCTTCCGACAGACGTGATATTCAGGTCGTCGGCGGCAGATACGGCCTCTCCTCCAAGAACACCACACCCGGTGCTTTTGTGGCTGTGTTTGACAACCTCAAGAAGGACGCTCCCCAGCATCCCTTCACAGTGGGCATCGAGGACGACGTTACGAACCTCTCTCTTCCCATCACGGAGGAACCCAATACTCAGGCGGAGGGCACCGTCGCCTGCAAGTTCTGGGGTCTCGGCTCCGACGGTACCGTTGGCGCCAACAAGAACTCCATCAAGATAATCGGCGACTATACGGATAAGAAGGTCCAGGCATACTTCCAGTACGACTCCAAGAAGTCCGGCGGCGTGACCATCTCTCATATCCGCTTCGGCGATAAGCCCATAAAGTCCACATATTACGTCTCCAGCGCGGACTTCGTCGCCTGCCACAACCAGTCCTACATTGAGAAATACGATATGGTCCAGGATGTCCACGCCGGCGGCGTGTTCCTGCTCAACTGCACCTGGTCCGACGAGGAGCTCATAAGCAAGCTCCCCGCCTCCGCCAAGCGCCATATCGCCAATAACAACATCAAGTTCTACACCTGCAACGCCGTGGATATCGCAAAGGAGATCGGTCTTGGCGGCAAGACGAACATGATACTCCAGGCGGCTTTCTTCAAGCTCGCCAACATCATCCCCATTGACGATGCTGTAAAGCACATGAAGGACGCCGTCCAGGTGACTTACGGCCGCAAGGGTGAGGAAATAGTTGCGAAGAACATGGCGGCTATAGACGCCGGTCTCACCAGCATCCACAAAATCGACGTCCCCGAAAGCTGGAAAACCGCCGAGGACGGCGCTCCCGCTGCCGGCAGGGAGCTTGGAGACAGCGCAGTCGAAAAATATGTAAAGAACATCATGAACCCCGCGAACGCTCAGCACGGCGATTCTCTGCCCGTGTCCGCGTTCACCGACTACGCCACTGGCGTCGTGCCTCAGGGCACCGCCGCCTACGAAAAGCGCGGCATCGCCGTGGATGTCCCCATGTGGATCGGCGAAAACTGCATTCAGTGCAACCAGTGCGCCTTCGTCTGCCCCCACGCGGCAATACGTCCCTTCGTGTTTAACAAGGTCGAGGCTGACGCCGCTCCAGAGGGCACAAAGATGGTACCTATGAACGGCAAGGGCTGCGAGGAGCTGAAGTTCTCCATCACCGTCTCCCCCTATGACTGCGTCGGCTGCGGCGTGTGCGTCGCCATCTGCCCCGCAAAAACCAAAGCTCTCGTTATGAAGCCCCTGGCTGACATGACCGGGGAGCAGGAGTGCTTCGACTATGCCGTAAAGGAAGTATCCGAAAAGGAACTGCCCTTCGCCCCCAACACGGTAAAGGGTTCCCAGTTCAAGCAGCCCCTTCTGGAGTTCTCCGGCGCCTGCGCCGGATGCGGCGAAACCCCTTACGCAAAGCTCATAACCCAGCTCTACGGTGACCACATGATGGTCGCCAACGCCACAGGCTGCACCTCTATCTGGGGCGGCAGCCAGCCCTCCACGCCTTACACCGTGAACAAGCAGGGCAAAGGCGTCGCCTGGGCCAACTCCCTCTTTGAGGACAACGCGGAATTCGGCTATGGCATGATGCTCGGCGTCAGCCACCGCCGTGAGGACGCCAGAGCGACCGCTCAGGAGATACTCCAGAGCGAGATCATCTCCTCCTCTCTCCGCAAGCATATAAACGCATGGCTCGACGCTTTCAACGACTCTGAGGCTGCGAAAGAGCCCGCCGAAAAGCTCAGACGTGACCTGACGGAAGAGCTGGATATCGTCCGGGACGAGGAGCTGAAGGCAAAGCTCAGGAGCCTTCTCAACAAGGCGGACATCATGGTCAAACCCTCCATCTGGATCTTTGGCGGCGACGGCTGGGCCTATGATATAGGCTTCGGCGGTCTTGACCACGTCCTTGCCAGCCGTGAGAACGTGAACATCTTCGTGTTCGACACAGAGGTCTATTCCAATACCGGCGGTCAGGCGTCCAAGGCATCCCAGACCGGTCAGGTCGCCCAGTTCGCTGCAGCAGGCAAGGTGACAAAGAAGAAGGACCTGGCGGCTATCGCCATGAGCTATGGCTACTGCTATGTCGCTCAGGTGGCCATGGGCGCTTCCTATCAGCAGACTCTCAGAGCCATCACAGAGGCGGAGAGCTACGACGGCCCCTCCATCGTCATCGGCTACGCTCCCTGCATCAACCACGGCATCAAGGTCGGCATGGCAAACTCCATGCTGGAGACAAAACTCGCCGTTGAGGCCGGGTACTGGCATATGTTCCGCTATGATCCCAGACTCGCGGAGGCCGGTAAGAACCCCTTCCAGCTTGACAGCAAGGAGCCCACCAGCGATTACCGCACCTTCCTCATGCGGGAAGTGCGCTATAATTCCCTGGGACTGGCGTTCCCCAAGCGTGCGGAGACCCTCTTCGCCGCGGCGGAGCAGAACGCAAAGGACAAATACGCAAAGCTGAAAAAACTGGCGGAGGCGTAATTCAGAATACCGGCAGAGACGCATTGCTGCGGCAGTGCGTCTCTGTTTTTGTTCCCCTTCCATTTTTCGTTCTGCTATGGTAGAATTATTTGCTATTAAAGAAAGTACGAGGTAGTTCCAATGGCTATTAACACAAATATAAGAGAAGTCGTGCTCATGAAGCTGGGCGAGATCGTTCTTAAGGGGCTCAATCGCCGCACCTTCGAGCAGAAGCTGGTCAGCAACATCGCCCGGCGTATGCGCCGTTACGGGAGCTGCGAAATATACTCCATCCAGTCCACGATATACCTCTCCCCCAACGACGACAGCTTCGATCTGGACGGCGCTTATGAAGCCGTGAAAAAAATCTTCGGCATAATCTCCGTCAGCCGCGCCGCCGTATGCGAAAAGGACAAAGACATAATAGTGGAAACAGCAAAGTCCTACCTGCATGACCAGATGAGCCGGGCGAAGAGCTTCAAGGTCGAGTCTAAGCGCTCAGACAAGAAATTCCCCATGACCTCCATAGAACTGTCCCAGTACGCCGGCGGGCGGCTCAACAGAGCCTTCCCGGCGGTGAAGGTGGACGTGCATGATCCGGAGGTCGTGGTCAACATTGAGATTAGGGAGAAGGGCGCGTATATCCACGGCAAGGCTGAGCCCGGAGCCGGCGGTATGCCCGTCGGCATCAACGGCCAGGCTGTGTCTCTCCTCTCCGGCGGCATAGACAGCCCTGTCTCCACCTACATGATCGCAAAGCGCGGCGTCGCAGTGACACCCGTGCACTTCTTCAGCTATCCCTATACCTCCCAGAGGGCAAAGGAGAAGGTGATCGAGCTTGCCCGCGAGCTCGTGCCCTACTGCGGCAGAATGTCCTTGCAAATAGTCCCGTTCACAAAGATACAGGAGTCGATCAGGGACAATTGCCCTGAAAATTACTTCACCATTATCATGCGCCGCTTCATGATGCGCATAGCCCAAAGGGTCGCTGAAAACGCCGGTGCAAAGTGCATCGTGACGGGTGAGAGCCTGGGTCAGGTGGCAAGCCAGACTATGGAGGCGATGGCTGTTACAGGCGCAGTATGCACCCTGCCCGTGTTCCGTCCCGTGATTGGCATGGACAAGGAGGAGATAGTTACCATCTCCCGGAAAATAGGCACCTTTGATACATCCATCCTGCCCTATGAGGACTGCTGCACTGTGTTTACGCCCAAGCACCCCAAGATAAAGCCCTCCCTGGGAGAGACGCTCCGCGCCGAGGCAAAGCTGGATGTGGACGCACTTGTGAACGAAGCTGTGGATAACATTGAGGTGGTGACGGTAGAGCTATGAAGCGCTCCGCTGAAATAATCGCCGTGGGCACGGAACTGCTTCTCGGCAATATCGTCAATTCAGACGCCCAGATGCTCTCCCGCCAGCTCAGCGAACTGGGTATCGACGTATATCACCACACCGTTGTGGGCGACAACCCCGAGCGTCTGAAAGACGCTCTCACCATCGCCCGCGACCGTGCCGATATCATCATAACCACTGGCGGGCTCGGCCCCACCTGCGACGATCTTACAAAGCAGACCATCGCGGAGATGTTCGGCAAAAAGCTGATACTCCACGAGGATATAGTCCGTGAGCTTGAGGAATTCTTCCGCTATCTGGATCCGGAGCACCCCATGCCCCGGAACAATATCCAGCAGGCTATGCTTCCTGAGGGCTGTACTGTACTGGCAAACTCCTGCGGAACAGCTCCCGGCTGCGCCTTTGAGTCCGGCGGAACTGTCGTAATAATGCTGCCGGGTCCGCCCAAAGAGTGCGAGACCATGTGGCGCACCGGTGCCCGCCCTTATCTTGAAAAGCTCGTGGACAGCGTTATCCTCTCCCGGAATATCATGCTCTTTGGCAGGGGTGAGAGTTCTATTGAGGAACAGCTGCGCCCCATGATGCTCTCTATGAAAAATCCCACCCTCGCTCCCTACGCCGGGGGCGGGATCATCCGCCTGCGTGTCACCGCAAAAGCCAAGAGCGTATCCGATGCCGAGGCGATGCTCGCCCCCGTGGTCGGCGAGCTCTGCCGCACGCTGGGCAGCCATGTGTTCGGCGTGGATATTGACGGACTCGAATATGCCGTGGTGGACGCGCTGCGCCGCCGGGGCCTGACCATGGCGGCGGCGGAGAGCTGCACCGGCGGTCTCATCTCCAAGAAGATAACTGACGTTGCCGGCTGCTCCGATGTTTACCTCGGCAGCGTCACAGCTTATCATAACAGTGTAAAAACAGGGCTGCTGAGCGTTGCCGCGGATACTCTCGAACGCTTCGGCGCAGTCTCGAAGGAGACCGCGCTTGAGATGGCCCGGGGCGTGCGCCGGGCCACCGGCGCGGATATCGCCGTGAGCACCACCGGCATCGCCGGTCCTGGCGGCGGTACGCCTGAAAAGCCCGTAGGCACAGTATATATCGCTCTTTCGACGCCTGACGGGGACTTCTGCCGCCTTATAAACGCCCGGGGCGACCGGGAGCGCGTCCGTGCTATGAGCGCAAACCACGCTCTCGACATGACTCGCCGTTATCTCACAGGGCTGAACGTGGAAGGCAGCCGCAAAGCCTGATCTGACTATCATAAAGCGCCGCCGGCCTATATAAAACAGGCCTGCGGCGCTTACATTTTTGCGGCAGAGCGCATATTCTGGGGTGTGAAACTTTACCCTCGGCTACAAGGGTATATTGGAGGAATACTATGTTCACCGAAAACAACGCCCATTTTTTTCTGGGCGCAAACACGCCCAAGGGATTTTTCTCCCTCTACGACAACCTGAACGTCCCCCGCAGTCACGACCTTCTCTACATAATCAAAGGCGGACCCGGGTGTGGGAAATCCACATTCATGAAAAATATGGCCGGAGCCGCCGCCGGAGGCGTGGAATACATCCACTGCTCCGGCGATCCTGACAGCCTCGACGCGGTCGTGCTCAAAAATCACCGCCTCGCCTACGTGGACGGCACCGCTCCCCACGTGCTGGAGCCCGTTCTTCCCGCTGTGACCGAACAGTATCTCAACTTCGGCGCCTGCTACGATATGGCGGCTGCCAGGGAGCAGAAAAGTTCCATAAGCCGCGCAAATCTAGAATACAAAGAGCTATACAAAAAAGCTTATCACCTCATAAGCGCGGCAGGGGAGATACACAGCGCTCTCCTGAGCGCCGCCGAGACGCCCCAGTTTCTGGAGAAAGCGGAAAAGCGCGCCCGGGGCGTGATCCGCAGGGAGGTCCCTCACCGCTCGAAGGGCACGGGAGAACGTTGCCTGCGTTTTCTCGGCGGGCTGACCTGCAAGGGCGAGATCACTCTCTGGGAGACCGTCACCGAAAACTACAGCAAGGTATTCCAGCTCCTGGACAATTTTGGGCTCTCCCACGCCCTTCTCTCCCCCATTGCAGCCGCCTTTGAAAAGGCCGGCTGCCGTATAATAGTCTGCCCCTGCCACTATGACCCCCAGCGCATACGCCACCTGCTTGTCCCAGAGCTGTCCATCGCCTTCGTCACCTCCACCACATCCGACCCGTTCCCCGGCAAGGCGTACCGCCGCATCCGGGTGGACGCCATGGGCGATACCTCTTCTCCCGCTATGCGCCGGATGCGCCGGGAGCTGCGCCAGCTTACAGACGCCGCCGCGGATGCGCTTAGGGACGCGAAGGCCGCACACGACGCCCTTGAAGAGCTTTACCATCCTTGTGTAAACTTTGCCGCCGTGGACGCCATTACCGCGGCGCACATATCCGCCCTTAGGGAATAATTCCGCCATTTTTGCCATATACTCTCCAAAAAGGAGAGTGGTCACATATGTGGAAGAAGCTCCGTCCCTACGTGCTGTCGATAGCCATAGCACTGGCTGTGGGAGGCGCCTCGGCGCTTGTGACGAATAATTCAATGGAGCTATACAAGACTCTTATGCTCCCGCCGCTGGCGCCCCCGGGCTGGCTGTTCCCCGTCGTCTGGACGGTGCTCTTCATTCTCATGGGCATATCCGCCGCACTGGTATGGCGCGCCGACACGCCGGACCGCGGCACCGCGCTCACGGTCTACGCCGCTCAGCTGGTGGTAAATTTCTTCTGGCCCGTAATCTTCTTTGTCTTTGAAAAACGTCTTTTCGCCTTCATCTGGCTCATCGCGCTGCTGATACTCGTCATAATAATGATATCTCTCTTCAAAAAGAGCTCCCGGGCCGCGGCATATCTACAGATACCCTACGTTCTCTGGCTGCTGTTCGCGGGATATCTTAATCTGGCAAGCTATATTCTCAACGGATAAAATACGGCGCAAGATGCTTTTTGTCATTTCCGCTATTGCCTAAACGGCATTTTTATGGTAAATTTTCTTTAATAGGAGAGTGTTACCATGGATCTTGACAAAACAACTTTTATCGCGGCCAACGCTATCGTTGAGCTCGAACCTGTATTTCAGGCATTTGTAGTGCCCAACTCCAGAATTCCCGAGAATTTTACTTTTGTCCAGCTTCGTACCCTTTACCTGCTTCAGCACTTCGGCAGACTCACAATATCCGAGATCGCCGACCACCACTGTGTGACAAAGCAGCATATGTCCCAGACTATCCCTATCATGGAGAAGATGGGACTTGTCGAGCGCTCCAAGGACGCAGGCAACAAGAAAAACGTATACGTCTCCATAACGGACAGCGGACTCGCTTTTCTTAACGAGTACTCCCTCATGGCGGCGGAGCACTTCGGCGAGCTCCTCGCCGGCATCTCCGAGGAGGAGAAGGAGGAGATCACCGTCTGCTGCGACAGACTCAAAAACGTGATATCCCGAGTGTTGGAGCGATCCCATCCCCTCTATCTGAAGAAGAAAAACAGAAAATAAAAAAACAGCCTTGAAGCTCACGCTTCAAGGCTGTTTTTTTATTTTATCATATGTTGAAGAGGATATCCTTATATGTAGGATATCGCAGATATTCCTCGCTCATATTCTCCTCCATGGAGTCCGCCGCGGTGCGCAGCGCGTCCATAGCCGTGAGCACACTGTCATGATAGTAGAAGCTGCTCTCTCTGGGGGAAGTGTTATTCTTAGCGCCGCTTACCGCTTTCTCCAAAGCGCCCACGCAGCGCGCCGTCTCATCGAGGCGCGCGCACATTATCTTCGCCAGATTTTCCTCTGCCTCGCAGGGCAGCCCCAGTTCCTTTTTGATCTTTATGCTCTCCGCGAGGGATCTCGTATAGTCTGCCGCACCGGGAACTATCTGCTTCTTCGCCATATCCAGCATCGTCAAAGCCTCGATATTCAGGACCTTGCAGTAGTTCTCCTGCATGATCTCCTGGCGGGATTCGAGCTCCACCTGGGTGAGTATGTGGTGCTTCTCCATGAGGGCGACGTTTTTCTCGTCAGTATAGTGCACAAGCGCCTCCGGAGTGCTCTTCAGATTGCTCAGTCCCCGCGTCTCCGCTTCCCGGAGCCACGCCTCATCATAGCCGTTGCCGTTAAAGATAATCCGCTTGTGCTTCTTGATAGTCTCAAAAATCAGCTTCTGGAGCGCTGTATTAAAGTCTTCCGCTCCTTCCAGCTCATCGGCAAACTGGCACAGCGCTTCCGCGACAGCGGCGTTGATAACAGTGTTGCACGCCGCTATCCCCTGGCTTGAGCCGGGCATACGGAACTCGAACTTGTTACCTGTAAACGCCATAGGAGACGTTCTGTTTCTGTCGGTAGTATCCATGGGCAGATGCGGCAGGACCGCGGCGCCGATGTCCATAAGACGCCGCTCCGGGCGCTCGTACTCGTGCTCGTTCTCTATTGCCTCGAGGATCGCCCCAAGCTCGTCGCCCAAGAACACGCTCAGCACCGCAGGCGGCGCCTCGCTGGCGCCGAGCCGGTGGTCGTTGCCCGCCGTGGCAACGGATATTCTCAAAAGGTCCTGATACTCGTCCACTGCCTTTATCACAGCCGCCAAGAACAGCAGGAACCGGACGTTCTTCTCGGGTTTCTTACCGGGCTTCAGGAGCCCTTCGCCCGTATCTGTGGAGAGGGACCAGTTGTTGTGCTTGCCGCTGCCGTTGACTCCGGCGAAGGGCTTTTCGTGGAGCAGGCAGACAAGACCGTGCTTTTCGGCGACCTTTATCATAAGCTCCATGGTGAGCTGGTTCTGGTCGTTTGCGATATTCGTAGTGCTGTATATGGGCGCCATCTCATGCTGGGCGGGCGCGACTTCGTTGTGCTCTGTCTTGGCGAGGATGCCAAGCTCCCAGAGGCGCTCATGGAGATCTTTCATGTAGTCCGCCACTCGGGCGCGGATAGCTCCGTAATAGTGGTCCTCCATCTCCTGCCCTTTCGGAGGCTTCGCCCCGTAGAGGGTCCTGCCACAGAAGATGAGATCCTCCCGCTTATCATACATTTTTTTATCTATGAGGAAGTACTCCTGCTCAGAGCCGACCTCTGTAGTGACCCGGCTGACCTCCGTATTGCCGAAAAGGCGCAGGATGCGCATAGCCTGAGTATTCACCGCATCCATGGAGCGCAGCAGCGGTGTCTTCTGATCCAGCACCTCCCCGCCGTAGGAGCAAAATGCCGTGGGTATGCAGAGAGTGTCGTCCTTTATGAAGGCAAATGACGAGGGATCCCACGCCGTATAGCCTCTGGCTTCAAACGTGGAACGCAGCCCTCCGGAAGGAAAGCTGGACGCGTCCGACTCGCCCTTTATGAGCTCCTTGCCGGAGAATTCCATTATCACGCCGCCTCTGCCGTCCGGCTGGATGAAGCTGTCGTGCTTTTCGGCCGTGACGCCGTTAAGGGGTTGGAACCAGTGGGTATAATGGGTGACGCCCTTTTCCAGTGCCCACTGCTTCATAGCCTCGGCGACATGGTTTGCCACATCCTGCTCCAGAGGCGCGCCTGCCTCCACGGAAGCCTTCAGCTTTTCATACACCTGGGCGGACAGCCTCTCCCGCATGGTCCTGTCGTCAAACACCATGCTGGCAAATTTTTCGGTTACATTCATAATAGCCTCCCAATTTTGGCGGTATCTCGCTTTGTTTCATTATCTTGCCAGTATATTCTACGGCACATTTTTTGTCAACTGCCCAGCGGGCGGATCACTCGTCCCTCACCCTCACCGGCAGCTCCCGGCGTACTGTCATTGAGTCCTCGCTTACAACGCACTCCAGGGCGGTTATCTTCACGCCGCCCCGCTCTGCCGCCTCAAGGCATGCCGCAAACTCCGGGTCATTCTCCCTGTTGGGGCGAAGGTATTTCATGCCTTCCATCTGCACTATGAAAACCACGCGGCACTCATAGCCCTGCCCTGCGAGGGCCGTGAGCTCCCTCAGATGCTTCTGCCCCCTCAGAGTGGGCGCGTCCGGGAACGAACACACACCGTTCTCCTCCAATGTCACGCCCTTGACCTCGCATATAATGCGCCGCGGTCCATTTTCCATGTAAAAATCAAATCTGGAATTTCCAAATTTCCGCTCCGGATATATCTCCACGTCACCTATGAACCTGCCCGCACCGGCATACTCCCCGAATACCCGGTTTGGCGCCTGGCTGTCCATATTGACGAGCATATCACCCTTGTATACCGCTACCAGATCAAACTTCGTCTTCCGGTTCACGCCGCTGCCGGGGCACAGTATCACCATGCAGCCTGTCACAAGGAGCTCCCGGCAGCGCCCCGTGTTCTTCACGTGGCACCGCTCCTCCCGTCCGTCAACCCGGCATATTGCGATGAACCTGTTCGGGCGGCTGATAAATTCCGCCCTTACGACATTTTCATATAGCCTCATTTTAGAAGGAACGCCGTCCAGTCGTCCTCGGTGCAGCGGCGCAGCACCGTGAAGCCGTTGCTCCTGAGTACAGCCTCCACCTCGTCGCTCCGCGGTCCGATTATACCGGAGCATATGAGATACCCGTCCTCAGCCATGAACCGGCGCACGAAGCCGGACAGGGGGATTATCACATCCGCCACGATATTGGCGAGAACAAGGTCAAATTTCTCGCGGGCAAATTCCTCTTTAAGCCCCTCGTCCGTGAGCACATTGCCGCATATATACCGGCATTCCGGAGTGGAAAAACCGTTCTGCTCCGCATTTTCCCCGGAGATATCCGCTGCCAACGAGTCGATGTCGCAGCCGATGGTTTTGCCCGCACCGAGGAGCATGGCTCCGATAGAGAGTATACCGCTGCCGCTGCCGAGGTCCAGCACGCTGCCGCCCTTTTTCACAACGTCCTCCATCAATTCAAGGCACAGGCGCGTGGTAGCGTGCCCGCCGGAGCCGAAGCTGATGCCAGGATCAAGGCGCAGGACCAGTCTGCCGTTTCCCTCCGGCTCCTCTTCCCAGCTTGGGAGGATGAGTATTTTTTTCCCCACCGGGATGGGCTTATAGTATTTTTTATATTCGTTTTCCCAGTCCTCATTGCGGACCGTCTTTTCCGTCATTTCGAGTGTGCCGGTCTCCTGCGCCGGGAGCTGCTCTCTCAGCCTATCCACAGCCGCTCTGACCCTTGCGAGCTGTTCTCTGCCCTCGTCGTCATCCGCCACATAGAACTTCACCGCGCACACGCCCTCTTTCTCCCGGCGCAGATCCTCGTCCACATAGTCCCAGTACTGGCGGTTATTCTCAAGAAAGCTCTCGAAATCCTGTTCGTCATCTATTACGAGGCCGGTGATACCCTCATCCTCTATCGTCTGTGTCAGCCGTTCGATACAATCCGGCACCGTCTGCACTGATATCTCAAGCCACTCCATGTAATTTTCCTCCGTTTTTACGACTTTTCCATATTTTATCACACTTTTCCCCTCAGATAAAGGGAAAAGGGAGCCGGTTTTCCGGCTCCCTTCAGGCTCATTTGTTATCTAGTATGCTGTCGCTGAAAAGCGGAACATCCACATTTTTCACAACGCCGGCGCGCACCACCGTAACTCTCATCACGTCTCCGATGCTGTGCCTGTACTTCATGTCGTTCAGAGCGTCCATGTTCAATATCTCCCGACCGTCTATGGTAGTTATCACGTCACCGGGCAAAAGTTCGCAGCCGCCCTCAGCCGCCGCGTCCAGCACGCTGTCCACCAGCACGCCTCTCGGCGTATCATAGGCGGCGCTCAGCTCCGCCGAGACCGTCATACCCACGATGCCGATCGCCGGATGTTCGTATTCACCCTTGCGAATTATCTCCTCGACCACTGTCTTCACGGCCGAAACAGGTATCGCAAAGCCGAGACCCTCTATATTTTTCTGGGAAGAGGTCATCTTCATTACAGTTATCCCGATAACCTGCCCATACGCGTTTATGACCGGCCCGCCGGAGTTGCCTGTATTTATG
Organism: uncultured Oscillospiraceae bacterium; assembly: GCA_934552825.1. Classification (GTDB taxonomy): domain Bacteria; phylum Bacillota; class Clostridia; order Oscillospirales; family Oscillospiraceae; genus CAKTEQ01. The sequence continues at coordinate 99,443 of CAKTEQ010000005.1, read as the reverse complement.
GCGGCGTTCGTCTGGATAAGGCGCACCGCCATATCCATGGGTCTGTTCAGGGCGGAGACTATACCGTTTGTAAGTGTGCCCCGAAGCTCCGTATATATGGTCGGGTCACCGATAACGGCCACATTTTCGCCTATCATGAGCTGGTCACTGTCACCGAAATGAGCTGCCGTCAGTTCCGGGGCATCTATCTTCAGCACCGCAACGTCCATGTCGCTGTCCATGCCCACGAGCATCGCCTCATAGGTCCGCTCATTCGTGAGCGTCACATATATCCGCAGCGCCTCCTCAACGATATGGGCGTTCGTGAGAATGAAGCCCCGCTCGTCCATGACGATGCCCGTGCCGAGAGAACCGCTGTCATTATTCACCGCAGTGATATCCACGACGGAGGGGATGCACTTCTCGTATATCTCGTTCAGTGCGAGCTCTTCCCCGCTGCGGTCGATATCCTCGATATTCAGTGTGACCGCTTCATCCTCGGGGGTTACATAGCGCTCCACCTCTTTGGGAAGGGGTTCATATATAGTATACTGCCCGTCGCTGTCCGGCACCGTGTTCCCGTTGGCTGCCGTATTGTTTTTCCGCTCTATGAGCATTCCCGTGCCGGCGGCACCCAGCACCACAGCCACCGCCAGAGCGGCGGCGAGCACCCTTAGGGCTATGTGCTTTTTCCGGGGCTTGAATATCCCCTTCAGGCTCTCCGGCATCGGCCTGCGCACGTCCTGCGCCGGTCTGGCAGCCCGCTCCCGGGGCGGGCCGTAATCTCCCCCCGGCACTTGTTCCTGTATCTCTCCGCCCGAACTGCGCTTGTCGTAATACTCCGGGCGGTTCAGGCTGTTCGTATTAAAATCCGTCATTTTCTTCCGTTACCTGTCTCTTTCTGGGCGAGGGTCATCGTGAACGTGAACTCCGTAAGCCCGTCGTTGCTGATGACGTTTATGTCCTCCCCGTGCTTTGCGATTATCGTCTGCACGATATACAGACCCAATCCCACGCCGTCCTTGTCCTTGCTGCGGGACGCGTCGGTCTTATGGAACCGGTCAAATATAAGCTTCTGCTGTTCCAGCGGTATCGTCTCACCGGTGTTACTCACTGTTATGTTCGCCTTGCCGCCCTTGACCCTTATGCCGAGCCCGACGCGGCCTCCGGGATTGGAGAACTTCACCGCGTTGTCCATCAGATTGTAGAGCACTTGATTGATGGAATCACTGCTGCCCACCACCATAACAGGCTCCTCCGGCACGTTCATATCTACCTCAAGGTGCTTCTCCTCGATCTTCTTCTCAAAGGAGAGCATCGTTCCGACAGCCATGTCCACAATATCGAAGGGGTGCCAGGGCTGCTTCTCCACCTGATCCTGCAGGCGCGACGTCTGAAGGAGCGTGCGCACAAGCCGGGACAGCCGCTTTATCTCATCGGAAATTATCGTGAGATACTTCCGCTCCTGCTCCTGGGGTATCGTGCCGTCGAGGATGCCGTCCACAAAGCCGCCTATCGTTGTCATCGGCGTTTTCAGCTCATGGGACACATTTGAGACGAATTCCTGCCGGCGTTTTTCACTCTGCTCCAAAGAGTCCGCCATGGCGTTGAATGACACCGCCAGCCGCCCGAGCTCATCCTTCCGCTGCACGGCTATCTTCACCCGGGCGTCCAGATGGCCGGAGGCAAAACTGTTGGCAGCGTCCGCTATCTCGTCGATCGGCCGTGTCTGCCGCTTTGAGATGTAGGTCATCACGAAGAACGCTATGACAAACACGACAACGGCAATGAGAATAAAGCCCGTCATGAGCTTAACACGCAGAGCCATGATATTGGCCGCCACGGTTGACACGAATATCATGCCTATAGGCGTTTCGCCCTCGCCTTGAACCAGCAGCCCCACCACGTAGGTCGCGTCCCCCGGCGCCGCGCCCTCGTTCGTCATGCCGAAGTATTCGCCGTTTTCCATGACCTGCAAGACGGCTTCCGTATTCATCATTTTTCCCTCATCGGCGCGCATCATGCCCTCGCCGGAGCATATTTTGACTTTACCCGCATCATCGCATACGAATATCCTGCAGTCGGACGCGCGCCCCAGTGAGTCAACGCTCATGCGGAAATTCCAGTTCTCCGCCAGTGACTCGCCCCCCGTCTTATACGCAACGGCGCTGTGGGCAACTTCCTGCGCCGTGGTCGTCAGCTCATCGTGCTTCTCTGTGACGATATAACGGGTGCAGTAGGAAAAGAAAAGCGTGCCCAGCAGGATAAAGCTCACCGCCAGTATCATCAGCGTGCTGGTGAACAGGCGCATGAACATACTCTTCAATTTCCCTCACCGCCTTTCCGGGAAGATCAGTCTTCCTTCAATTCAAATTTATAGCCCACGCCCCAGACCGTATGTATATTCCACTTGTCGCTCACGCCCTCAAGCTTTTCTCTCAGGCGTTTTATGTGCACGTCCACCGTCCGTGAGTCCCCGAAATAGTCAAAGCCCCACACCTCGTCCAGGAGCTGATTGCGCGTAAATACCTTGTTCGGCTCGCTCGCCATGCGGTACAGCAGCTCAAGCTCCTTCGGAGGAGCGTCGACCCGCTTGCCGTCCACCAGCAGCTCATAAGAGTCTATATCCACCACGAGCTTATCAAACACCAGCTTTTTCGGCTTTTCAGGCTCTTCACCCCTAGAGCGGCGCAGCACGGCGCGCACTCTGGCGAGGAGTTCCTTCATCTCAAAGGGCTTTGTTATATAGTCGTCGGCGCCGTTGTCCAGCCCCATGACCCTATCGCTCAGTTCGCCCTTCGCCGTGAGCATGATAATGGGCGTTTTGCTCTTTTCTCTTATGCGGCGGCATACCTCCCAGCCGTCCATGACCGGCAGCATGATGTCCAGCAGGACAATATCCGGCTCGACCTTGTCGAACATATCAAGTCCTTCGGCGCCGTCTGCCGCAATGTGAGGCTCATAGCCGTCCTTCTCCAGATACAGGCGCAGAAGCTCTGCAATGTTTCCGTCGTCCTCTATGATAAGTACTTTTGTATTCTCCATTGAAAGCCACACTCCTATGTCGAATATTATATGACTATATAATATAATATCTTATGGAGGAAAATTAGTAAACAATTTGTAAAAATATAAGTTTTCATAAATTTGGATGGCTCCGGCGGTTCCACTTTCCGCGGATGTGTGTTATACTTGGGAACGATATATTCTATAAAAAAGGAATGTGAGCTTATGAGAGCCTTCAAGATAATCCTTTGTGTGCTGCTGGCGCTGCTTATCGCCTGCGGCGTTATATACTTCTTCTGTGACGACGTCATGGCGGACCTGTACCTTAGTCTCGGCGACAGAGCCGACGCAAAGGGGGACACGGAGACTGCCCTCGCCTGGTACGAGAAGGCCTTCGACAGAGACATATCCAACTACGAGACCTGCCACCTTGCCGGACTCGGCTACGCCCAGGCAGGCAACTTCACAAAGGCGGAGAAGATACTCTATTACGGCATCAACGCCAGCCCCGACTGCACTGATCTCTATCTGTGCCTGTCCTCCGTGTACGCCATGCAGGATAAGCTCCTGGACGCCGCCACGCTGCTGGACAGCATCACGGATCCCACTGCCCGCGCAGGAGTGGACGCTGTACGCCCCAGCGCCCCTGTTCTCTCCTATGAGGACGGTGAGTACAATGAATATATAACCGTTGGGATATCCTATGACGATACCTCCGCCTGCTTTTATGACGACACGGGGGACTACCCTTCAATAAACGGCACCGCCTATGCGGGCGGCATCACCCTGCCCGAGGGCACAACCGTCATAAGAGCCGTTGCGGTCAATGAAAACGGCATCGTCTCCTCCATGGTCGAGGGCACTTATACAGTCGCAAACGTGGTGGAGCCGGTCACCTTCAACGATCCCGTTATTGATAAGGTAGTACGCAAAACCTTGGGCAAAAACGATTCTGCCGAGATACTCAGCAGCGAGCTCTGGGACATGGAGCAGCTCAAGATAACCCATTGGGATGGCCAGATAACCGATTATTCTGACCTCCGCTGGTTCAAAAAGATCCCCTCCCTGGTCCTGGAGGGGCAGGAGCGCATCGACTATGACGCCCTTATGGTCTTCAACAACCTCAAAACTCTCTGGCTCAAGAACTGCTCCGTGACCACTGCGGATCTCGAAAAAATCGCCGCTATCGGAAGCCTTGAGACCCTCAACCTCACGGACAACAGCATCGCGAGCCTCGCCTACCTTGTGGACATGCCGAATCTCCGGGAGCTAATCATCCCGGAAAACAGCCTCTCCGATCTTACAGTCATCTCCGGAATGACTACGCTGGAAAAGCTCGACCTCCGTGAGAACGCCATTGAGAATATCGACGCTGTCAGCTCCCTGCGTAAGCTTAAATACCTGGACCTTGAGGACAACATCGTGTCCGATCTCAGCCCTCTTGATGGTTCCCAGCTCACCTATCTCAATGTCACCCGCTGCCCCGTGGGGGACATCACCTCCGTCGGCTCCATACTTACTCTGGAGACTTTCAAGGCAGACTACTGCGAGATATTTGACATCTCCGCTCTGAGCACCTGCACAAAGCTCACCGACCTGTCAATGAAAAACAATCAGATAACAGACATCTCCTCCCTGCTGAAGCTGGAGTCTCTGCAGACTCTAGATCTCAGCGAGAACTTCATCTCCTCCAGCACGAGCATGGCTGGCATGACCGCTCTGAGAGAGCTACGTCTCTCCTACAACACCTTCAGCAATGTGACCGCCTTCGTCGGAATGCCCAGCCTGGAGCTGCTGGACATCGAGCATAACAACGTGACCTCCGTGGAGGCGCTCAAGGACTGCCCCAAACTCCAGAAGCTCTACTGCTTCGGCAACGCTGTGGAGGACAGCGGCAAGCTTGAAAACATAACCGTATACGGCTGACGCGCCGCATAGAAAAGGGAAAAAGCACATCCGGCATGAAAGCCATGCCGGATGTGCTTTTCTTTTATATTATTCTTTTGGGCTCAGCATTTCAAGGAGCGCATCTAGCAGGTTATCTATGCCCACCGTCACGTTATTGATGCTGTCCCCCGCGACGACTATCGTCTCACAGTCGCCTGGCGGTCTCGTGGTACAGTCAGACGCGCAGCCGCTTATGAGCAGCAGTTTCTCATAGCCGCCCTCTTCAAAGAACACGTACTCATTGCTCCTGTCCGCCGCCTTGAGCCTGCGAAGAAGAGCTCCGGTGCTGAACTTCGGGTTGCAGCTGCCGCACATCCTGTAACCTATTTTCATCAGTCTTCCTTGACCTCGATGCCGGCGAGCTTCTTCGCCAGCTTCTTCTTCTGCTCAACATTGCCCTGGCGTGTAAACTGTACGCGCTGAGCCTGAGGAGAACCGGCGCCGTGCATGGACTCGACGAGAGCCGTACCGGAGGTCATGTTCTCCAGCAGACGTGCCATTCTGATTCTGTCCTCAGTTGTCTCACTTGCAACACCGCGGAAGTACTTTCTCACGTATTCACCGAGCACAGGATGGTTGAGATCCCTGTCGGAGGGCAGCGTCGCGATGAAGCCGCCGGCGATATCGTGGGCGAGACGGTCTATCTCGTAGATGTTGCGGGTCGTATTCTGCTTGCCGATGTTGGCCAGCAGGGGGTCAACATAATAAGCGCCGGAAGCTGTGGGCTTGCCCTCATAGGAGCACGCCAGAGCGCTGGAGTAGATAGTCTCTGTGAGCAGGACCATCTCAATTATCTTGTCCTTGATATGGGAGACCTTGGCTGTGCCGTTGTAATCAGCCATGGCAGCGGCAGCGCCGATGACGACGTCGGAAACGCCGCCCTTGCATCCGCCGTAGTTCTGACGATGGTAGCAGGCGAAACGCTCTACGAGCATGCCGGAATACTCCCACTCGCCGGCCATGAACACCCGATCCCAGGGAACGAACACGTCGTTGAGAATTGTGAGTGCCTCACCGCCAACCAGCGCGAACTTCTCGTTGCCCTGGTCGATGCCACAGCCGTTGAGGCGTCTGTCGTCGTTGGACTGGCGACCGAAGATATGGATTACACCCTCAGCGTCCACGGGGATAGCGCAGCAGACCGCATAGTCCGCGTCATCCTCGCGCATTGCTGTTGTGGGCATTATGAGCATATAGTGGGAGTTGACCATACCTGTCATATGAGCCTTTGCGCCGCGCACGACTATGCCCTTGTCATTTCTCTCCACGATATGTACGTGCAGATCGGGATCAGCCTGCTGGGAAGGACGGAGGCTTCTGTCTCCCTTGGGGTCTGTCATGGCGCCGGCGACCATGAAGTCGTTGTCCTGCACCATCTTGATGAACTCCACCAGATTGTCAAAATAGTGGGTGCCCTTCGCCTTATCCATCTCATAGATGGTGGAGTATGCGGCGTTCATAGCGTCCCAGCCAACGCAGCGCTGGAAGCAGCTGCCCGTTCTCTGGGCGACCATGCGCAGAGCCTTGACCTTCTTTACCAGGTCATCTGTGCTGTGGTGGATATTTGTGAAGCGGTTTATCTTGTGACCTGTGAGGTGAGAGGTCGTCGTGAGGAGGTTCTCAAACTCGGGGTCAAAAGCGAGGTCGTATGTCATAGCCGCGCAGTTCACGTGGGGACGTGTGAGGGGGCTGTCTACAACGCTCTCAATTTCTTCGCCGAAAGCATATACCTTGGGGTGGAGCTGGCGAAGGCTGTCCATATATTCCTGACCGTTTTTCATTCCTTATTCCCTCCTAAACTCTTACAGGCAGGCGCCGTTGTCAACTACGAGACACTGGCCTGTTGTGGATGCGGACTCGTCGCAGGCGAGGTAGAGCAGGGCGTTTGCCTGGTCCAGAACGCCGCAGGGAGGAGCCTCCACGTCCAGGTGGCGCAGGCTCATGTGGGACAGCTCCTGGTCGAACTTTGCGAGCTCTTCTTCTGTGTTGAACTCTGTAAGTGTGTTGCCGGGTGCAACGCTGTTTGCGCGGATACCCTTGCCCGTGAACTGGATGGCGATGTTCTTCATCATAGCTATGATGCCGGCCTTTGCTACGGAATATGTAAAGCCCATGTTGCCGTAGTATCCGCCGATGCTGCTCAGGCTCACGATGCTGCCCTTGCCGGCAGGCTCCATGTAGCGCAGAGTCTCACGTGTAAATCTGAACACACTCTTGAGATCCACGTCCATGACTTCGTCCCAGAAGTCGTCTGTGACCTTTGTGATGGGTCTGTGGTAGTCACTGCGGCCGGCGTTGTTGATGAGTACGTCGATACGGCCGAACTTCTCGGCAGTACCGTCAACACATCTGCGGATGTCTTCCAGATTCTTTGCGTCGCCTGCCACTACGAGCACCTCTGTGCCGTAAGTGTCCTTCAGCTCCTTAGCCAGTTCCTCAAGTCTCTCCGCGCGGCGCGCGAACAGAGTGAGGATGGCGCCCTCCTCGGCAAAACGCTTTGCCGTAACGTAGCCGATGCCGGAGCTCGCGCCTGTGATGATGCAAACTTTGTTGTCAAGTCTTCCCATTTTATTTTACCCTCCAAAATTGTTAAATAGGCTTTACTATAATATACCCCTATTTTTCGACAATGTCAAACATGGAGAGATAACAGTTACTGTATTTTTTATTCCCGGTTATTTCCTCGCCGAACCAGAACGGCGGTGTGAAGCGTTCAGCCTGATCAACTGTTTCGAATTCCACTTCCGCCACTGTCAGTCCCGCAAGCTTTCCCCCGTATATGTCCAGCTCGCAGGTGTGCTCCCCAACCGGTATCAGATACCTGGTTTTGTAAATAGTATTTCCCACTTTCCACTCGGCAAGGCGCCTGTATTCCCCGGCGTCTATCTCCCGCTCCCGCTCTTTCCGCACGAGGCCATGCCCCTCTTTTTCCGTATAGAAAAAGCGCTTCCCCCTGCGGCGGATGCGCCTTTCCGGTTTAAATCCGAGGTACGTCTGCTCTATCTCCTCTCCCTCGGGGAGATTTCCCGGGAGAGCCGATATGAGAAATTTCCTCTCGATCTCTTTCATCTGCAAAAATTCTCAACGTAGCTGTCCAGGGCCTTTCTTATGACATCGACCGCTGCCTCCCGGCCGTTCACGTCGCCCGCTACGGCGTCCTTACCCTCCAGGGCCTTGTACACCGTGAAGAAATGGGCCATCTCGTTAAAGATATGATCCGGCAGCTCACTGATATCCTTATAATCATTATACGTAGGGTCGGAGAATGGAATGGCAATTATCTTCTCATCGTTTTTGCCCCCGTCAAGCATGGAGATGTACCCGATGGGATAGCAGCGCACAAGCGTAAGGGGGTCCAGCGCCTCAGAGCAGAGCACCAGCACATCAAGGGGGTCCCCGTCATCACCGTAGGAACGGGGGATAAAGCCGTAATTTGCAGGGTAGTGGGTGGAGGTATAGAGGACACGGTCCAGGATTATCATACCCGTCTCCTTGTCCAGCTCGTATTTCTTTTTGCCGCCCTTGGGTATCTCTATCACCGCAATGAAATCCTCGGGCGTTACCCGTTTTGGGTCTATGTCATGCCAGATATTTATCATAAGATAACCTTCCTCCGCGTCGTTTCAAATCTTTAACGTCAATTATAAAGTAACCTGACACCCCCGTCAACTTCTTCCGCCCTATAAAATTTCATAGCGCCATAGAAATATAGGTATAGACAGCATGGGCTTTTTGTTGATAGAATATAAAATCATTAGTTCACAAATTTAATATTTGTTTAAGGAGATCGTACACAAATGGAAAACAAGAGAGAAGCTGTCATCGTCGCCTACGGCCGCAGCGCCGTCACAAAGGGCAAAAAAGGAGAGTTCGCTCATGTTCACCCCATTGAATATGGCGGACAGGTGCTCAAGGGCGTTCTCGCCAAGATACCCCAGCTGGACCCCCACGATATCGATGAGGTCATCTACGGCTGCACAAACCTCACTGACTATCAGTCCTACGACGTTACAAAGATGATCGCCGCCCGCGCCGGGCTTCCCGAGTGCGTGCCCGCTATCACCGTCAGCCGCTTCTGTGCCTCCGGTTCTGATGCTATCGCTCTGGCGACGGCGAAGGTCCTCTCCGGCATGGCTGACATCGTAGTCGGCGGCGGCATCGAGAGCATGAGCCTCGTGCCCCAGCCCAACCCAGAGACGCGCCACGACTACCAGTGGCTGGTGGACAATGTAGACAAGGACATCTATATGCACGTCGGCGCCTGCGCCGAGAACGACGCGCGTCTCGCCGGGATCACCCGCGAGGATTGCGATGCTCTGGCTGTCATGAGCCATCAGCGCGCCGCGGCAGCTCAGGCTGCCGGCAAGTTTGACGGCGAGATAATCCCCGTCACAGTCACAGCCCCCGAGGGCAACGAGATAACCGTCACGAAGGACGGCGGCATCCGCCCCGACACAAATATGGAGAGTCTCGCAAAGCTCAAGACAGTCTTCGACCCCAACGGCGTTGTCACGGCTGCCGGCTCCTCCCAGGTGAGCGACGGCACAGGCTGCGTGGTCATCATGACCCGCGAAAAGGCAGACGAGCTGGGACTCAAGCCCCTGTTCCGCCTTGTGGGCTACGCCGCGGGCTGCGCGACTCCCGCACAGCTCGCTCCCGGCGTGTTCGACGCTGTGAACAGAGTTACAAAACGCACCGGTGTTCAGCTCAAGGACATCGACATCTTCGAGATAAACGAAGCCTTCGCTCCCGTGGTCATCCGCTTCTCCAAGGAGACCGGCATCGGCATGGATAAGATCAACGTCAACGGCGGCGCTATGGCGCTGGGCCACCCTCTTGGCGCGACGGGCGCGTTCCTCGCCTGCAAGACCTTCTCCGAGCTTGAGCGCAGAAACGCCAGATACGGCATGGTCGCCATGTGCGCGGCTATCGGTCACGGCGGCGCCGCGATTTACGAGAGACTGTAAAACGCAAAATCACAATCAGAAACCGCTCCCCGGCTGTTCAAAGCCGGGGAGCATTTTTTCATTCGATCTCGATATTGTCTATGCCATGTCTGAGTATGATGTTTATAAGCTCATTGCGGGAATAATTCGTCTCCGCCGCCAGTGCGTCCAGCCGTGCCAGCGTGTCCTCCCTTATGCGGAGAGATATCACCTTGCTGCCGTCCTCGCCCCGGCGCTTTATCTTAAGGGGTTCATTCTTCATATGTCTGCACCTCTCAATCTGTAATAAAATTATAGATTGACAGTTGCCCTTGTAATATACTACAATTATATATTATTTTGTAATATATAAGAGAGGATGTCTTGCAATGAGTAAAATCGCCGGCGACAGTACTGATCAGCCGAAGCGCTTCTGCAAAAACTGCGGCACGACGCTTCCCCGGCACGCCCGTTGCTGCCCGAAATGCGGGCTTATCCCCGGGCTGATACCCGACCGCAGGAAATAGCGCCGCTGCTGCCCTTGCTTTGAAGGCTGTTCTATGATATAATTTAGTTCATCATATAAGCTTTAGAGTATACAGCAGGAGGGATACTATCAGGAATTTCAGTAACAGCCACATCGCCTTGGCAGAGAAAATAAAGGAATCCGCCATCTCGGTGCTGCCCATAGCGGTCATCGTGGCGCTGCTCTGCCTTTTCATATCTCCAATGCAGCCGGATCTGCTCCTGTGCTTCATCATCGGCGCGATACTTCTGGTGGTCGGTATGGGGCTTTTTTCCCTCGGTGCGGATCAGTTCATGACTCCTATCGGCAATAAGATAGGCACGGCGCTCACGAGAACCAAAAATCTGCCCCTTATTCTGATTGTCAGCTTTCTTCTGGGCTTTTCCATTACCGTAGCCGAGCCTGATCTCCAGGTGCTCGCCCAGACGGTCCCTCATATTAACGGTACCGTGCTGCTCATGACGGTTGGCGTGGGTGTGGGCTTTTTCATGGCGGTGTGCATGCTGCGCATCGTCACCGGCGCAAAGCTGCGCTGGCTCCTCATCGGCTCATACGTCCTTATCTTCATCTTGGCATCCTTCACAAGCAAGGACTTTCTCAGTATAGCCTTCGATTCAGGCGGCGTGACCACCGGTCCCATGACCGTCCCGTTCATCCTGGCTATGGGCGTGGGCGTGTCCAACATCCGCAGCGATGAGCGCGCCGAGGCGGACAGCTTCGGTCTTGTCGCCCTCTGTTCAGTGGGTCCGATCCTGTCCGTGCTGATCCTGGGGCTGTTCTACCGGGACAGCGAGGCGGTGGCGCTCCTCAGCACCACCCATTACTCCAGCACCACGGCCATCGGCGGCGCCTTTCTCTCCGCAATTCCCGTATATCTCAAGGAGATTGCGGTCTCCATGCTGCCCATAGTCGCCATATTTCTCATCTTCCAGCCCACGCTGCTGCACCTCAGCGTCCGCAGCCTTGCTAAAAAGCTTATCGGTCTTGCCTATACCTATGTAGGGCTTGTCCTTTTCCTCACAGGTGTGAACGTGGGCTTCTCGACTCTTGGCGCAGAACTCGGTGCACAGCTCGCGGGCAGCGCCAAATTCCTGCTCATTCCCTTGGCAATGCTCCTCGGCTGGTTCATAATATCCGCCGAGCCCGCCGTCAGCGTGCTTGAAAAGCAGATCGAAGATGTTAGCGCCGGTGCTATCCCGGGAAAGGCTATAAAACTCAGCCTGTCAATAGCCATAGCGCTCGCAATGGGCATATCCATGCTGCGTGTCGTGACGGGCGTATCTATAATGTGGTTCCTGACGCCGGGATACGTGATCGCCCTAGGGCTTTCATTCTTCGTTCCGGATATCTATACGGCCATCGCCTTTGACTCCGGCGGCGTCGCCTCCGGTCCCATGACCGCCACGTTCATGCTGCAATTTGTCATGGGCGCCAGCATCGCCCTCGGCGGCAATGTGCTCCGGGACGCCTTCGGCATTGTGGCGATGGTGGCGATGATGCCCCTGCTGTCCATCCAGGTCGTTGGACTTCTCTACCGCCGCAAAGCGAAGCTTGCGGAGAGAGCACCCGAAAAATACGGTGAATTCGACATCATCGAGCTCTGGGAGGTGGATTGCGCATGAACTACGTGATATCCATAATCAAGCCCGAAGCCTTGGACACCATAACTTCGCTGTGCACCCAGTTGGGGCTTCCCCTGACCGTGGTCCTGCGCGGACGGGGCACCGCCGTACAGAGTATGCTCGACCTGCTGGGCATAGAGTCTAACGAAAAGCGCGTGGTCATGACCGTGGCGAGCAGTGGGAAAACCGCTGAGTTCATAGCGCTCCAGAAGCGTTATATGCATATAGGCGTACCGGAGCACGGGATCGTTATAGCCGTGCCGGTCAAAAGTGTGGGAGGAGGAAAAACATTGGCTTTTCTTAACGGCGAGCACAAGGCGGCAGCCCAGCCCCCTGAGCTGAACTTTGCCTATGAACTTATCGTGGTAATATGCAACGAGGGCAGCACCGATACCGTCATGAACGCCGCCCGCTCCGCCGGGGCGAGAGGCGGTACCGTTCTCCACGCCAAGGGCACAGGTGCGGCGGGCGCACCGAAGTTCTATAACATCTCCATAGCCCAGGAGAAGGAGCTGGTGCTCATAGTCTCAGCCGCCCATCAGAAGGGTGAGATAATGCGCGCCATCCTGCAGAAAGCCGGTCCCGACACTAAAGCCGGAGCCATAACTTTCTCCCTGCCCGTGAGCGAGGTGGCTGGTTTCAGCATTCTGGAACAGACCTGAACAGCATAAAACAGGGGCGGACGCGCCGAAGTGTCCGCCCCTTTACTTTTTTGCAGAGTACCCCTATGTTGACTTTCTCCCATAGTCGGTGGTAGAATCATTACATAGCTGAAAATCAACACACCTGCCGCCGGTATCGCCCGGCAAGGTGGGCCGCAACAGGAGGTACCCATGACTGCTCGCCAAAAATACACTCCGTGGCGCAATCTGCTCGGCGCTACCCTGCTCCTCGCCGCCACCGTCGGGCTGAACGGCACAGGCCTGACACTTTTCTACGAACCCGTCGCCCAGCATCTTGGCTTTACGCAGGTGCAGTTTTCCCTTTACTACACGTTTTCCTGCCTGGCGGCTATGATCCTCTCCCCATTCATAGGGAAGGTCTTTACAAAATACCCAGGCAAAATGAAGCTGATCCTCTTCCTGTCCCTGCTTATCCACGCTCTGTGCATACTCGGTTACGCGGTATCTTCGTCGCTCCTTGTCTTTTATCTTGTGAGCATTGTCCGCGGCGCCGCTTTCGCCTTTGCCTCCGGCATCCCCGCAACCCTTATCGTAAATTCATGGTTTGAGGACCGGCGCTCCACAGCCCAGTCTATACTGTTTATCGGCCCCTGCGTGGGCAGCATTTCCTTCATGTACCTGAGCCGTATCTTCATAGACGCCTTCAGCTGGCGCGAGGCATATGGCGCTCTGGCGGCGGTGAACCTGCTGCTCATGGCGCTCATACTCCCTCTTGCGACGCCGGCGCCGGATAAAATGGGACTCACACCCTACCGCACCTCCGATCACGGCGAAAACCCCGCCCCCGCGCCCGCGGGCACAGGCTTTGCCTTCAGGGACGTCGTCAGGATGCCCTCCTTCTGGTTTTTCTGCGTGGGCGTATTCCTCGCGAACGTACTATCCTTCGGCGTCATGCAGTACCTCGGCCCAATGCTCATGAGCGACTGCGGCTGGTCCTCCGTGACTACCTCAAACCTCATCATGGTATTCAACGTGTTCGGTTCGGGCGTATCCGCCCTGTGCGGTTGGCTTGCGGACAGGCGGGGCACGCTGAAGGTCATGAGCGCGCTGGCCATACTCCAGATCGTCGCCTATCTCATGATGCCCGGCTGCGGCAATTTTACTGTCGTAGTACTCTTCGTTCTAGTTTTTGCCATCGGCAGCCGCCTCTCCAGCGTATTTCTCAACAGCGTTATACCCGACATCTTCGGCATGAAGGAGTACGGCAGTATTTACGGCATGACCTCGTTCTTCCTTATGGGCGGCATGTCCCTTGGCCCTCTTATGATAGGCGCGATCTATGACACGACGGGCAGCTATATACCCATGTATATTGCCGGTGTCGTGATAACCCTTCTGTTCGTGCCTATGACATTCATTCCCCTTTACCGCCGCACCCACGGCAGGATGCCCTTCCCCGAGGAAGCGGGCGAGGCGGAAATTTCCTGAGTTTTGAGTGGGCATTTCCCCGGTGATTTTCCCCGCCGGGAGTGTTTTGAATATTTCAGCGCCGTAGATAATCCATATGTCGGCGTTACCGTCCAATCTGCGCCGAACTGACCCCAAACCTCTATACTTATGGCAAATGATTAAAAGAGGAAGCATCTTTTGGTGCTTCCTCTTTTAATTCTCTGATTTTATATTTTATTCTTAGCCGAAGTAACGCTCCAGCAGACCCTTCAGTGCCTTGCCGTGGCGGGCTTCGTCGCGGGCCATTTCGTGGACGGTATCGTGGATAGCATCCAGGTTCAGCGCCTTTGCGCGCTTTGCCAGATCTGTCTTGCCCGCTGTTGCGCCGTACTCAGCCTCAACGCGCATTTCCAGGTTCTTCTTTGTGCTCTCCGTTACGACCTCGCCCAGGAGCTCCGCAAACTTTGCAGCGTGCTCAGCCTCTTCGTATGCAGCCTTCTCCCAGTAGAGACCAATCTCAGGATAACCCTCACGGTGTGCCACACGAGCCATAGCCAGGTACATACCGACCTCGCTGCACTCGCCCTCAAAGTTGGAACGCAGATCAGCGATGATGTCCTCGGGAGCGCCCTGAGCCACGCCGACAACGTGCTCGGAAGCCCATGTCATCTCGCCTTCCATCTTCTTAAACTTCTCCGCGGGAGCCTTGCAAACAGGGCAGGACTCGGGAGCTGTATCGCCTTCATGAACGTAACCACAAACACTGCAAACCCACTTAGCCATTTTAATTTCCTCCTAAAGCTTTTCAAAATTATAAGTCAGACAAAATATATCACACACTCTCGGTGTTGTGAGCACAATCAGCGCAGACACCATGGATGAACACCTCGCACCGCTCGGCGTTGAACCCCGCCACAGGCGGCACGGTTATCTCCACATCGTCCGGCATATCTATCACTCTCGCGCATATCCTGCACACCATATGCCCGTGGGGCTTCACGTTTCCGTCGAAGCGCTCAACGCCATTCACGGTGCCAAGGGAAATTATCTCTCCCTCCTCCTTGAATCGGGCAATATTCCGGTATACCGTACCGAGGCTCAAGTCCGGGAACTCGTCCTTGAGCTTTTCATAGACCCATTCGGCATCCGGGTGCGACTTTGTACCGCGGATACATGCGAGAATAGCTTCACGTTTTTTACTGTAACGCTTTGCTCTTTCCATTGCTTTCTCCTAATCAATAACGATTATTACTATTGTTAGTATAGCAGGTGCTCTCTCAGTTGTCAATAGTTAATTTAAATTTTTTCAAAAAAACAGGACAGGCTGTGCCTGTCCTGTTTTCTCACACTATCTCCCACGGATTTTTCTCTCCGTCCTCTGTGAGCCTGCAGCTGAGCAGAGAATTGTATATCATCTCTGACACGGCGTTCTCAGTATAAAACGCTCTGTGCGGGGTGATGAGTACGTTTTCCATATTCCTCAGTGTCTCCATACGGTCACCGGACTTGCGGCTGAAGCTGTCCTCCGCC
The DNA here is from genome assembly GCA_934552825.1 of uncultured Oscillospiraceae bacterium. Taxonomy (GTDB): domain Bacteria; phylum Bacillota; class Clostridia; order Oscillospirales; family Oscillospiraceae; genus CAKTEQ01. The sequence goes on along the minus strand of CAKTEQ010000005.1, from coordinate 83,836 downwards.
ACGTCCAACGCGCAGCAGGCAATATGCCCGCTGTTTAGCCCGGCAATAAGGGCGTCCGTATCTATAAGCGCTCCCCGGGCGGTATTCACTACGATCGTCCCCCGGGGCATTTTCTCTATTGCCGTGGCGTCGAGCATATGGAAATTCCCGTCGTTCATAGGAGTATGGAGCGTTACGAGATCGCAACGGCTCAAAAGCTCGTCCAGCGGCAGATACTCCCCGCCGCAGACGTCGCCGCCGTGCCTGTTGTTCACATACACGCGGCAGCCTAATGCTCTGAGCATCTTAACGACCGCGCTGCCTATGCTGCCCGTGCCGATCACGCCGATAGTCTTATCCGTGAGCAGCTCGCCGCATACGCCTTTGAGAGAAAAGTTCTCACGCTCCATGCGCTTCATTATGGCGCCGACCCGGCGCAGGGCGGCGAGCATCAGCATGAGCGTATATTCCGCCACACTCTCCGGCGCGTAGCTCACGTTTGAAATATGTATACCTATCTTCCGGGCATATTCGATATCTATCGTCTCATAGCCAATGGTCCGCGTGGACACGAGCCTGACGCCCATTACCTTCAGCCCGTCAAGTAGAGATGCGTCCAGGCGCGTTGTGACCGTGCTGATATACCGGCAGCCCTCCGCCAAATGCAGCGTTTCCTCTTTCAGTATATCCGGAGTCATCCCTATCTCTATTCCCAGCGTCCCGGCGTGCTTTTCGAAAAGCGGGGCCTCATCATACCCGCGGCAGGCATATGCAAAAACTTTCACCCTGTGCGTCCTCCTCTTCTTTTATACGGGTATTATACATTACGCCCGTACCTGTTACAACATCTCCGCTCCATGCAAAAGGACCGTGCTCTCAGTGAGAGCACGGTCCCGCATTTCATTTTGCTGCGTTATATGCAGACTCTTTAATTAGTAGCCGATTGTGAAGTCGCAGGTGTAGTCAGTGGATGTCCATGCCTTCATGGGGTCGATCTTCAGTGTACCCAGAGGTACACCGTCGCCGATGAGGGCCTCAAGCATAACCTCAACTGTTGTGTCGGGAACACCGCCGCCGGCTGCGATAGTACCGCGGAAGGAGGACTGGTTATTAGCAGCCTTCTCCAGCATCTCAGCTGTCGTATCGTCCTCGGATGTGCCGAAGATACCGAACTCGCCGAAGTCATAGCCCTGTGCCTCGAGGTAGTTGTTGACGCCCAGACCTGCGCTCATCTGATAAACGACGAATACGCGGATGTCGGGGTCTACCATCAGAGCGGCTGTTGCGCCGTCATAACCGTGCTCAAGTGTGTCGCCTTCTGCATCGCCCACATAGCCCAGAGTGAAACGGCTGTCAGCAGCGACGCCGTCCTTCATGCCCTGGGACAGAGCGACGACAGCAGCGTTCATCTGACCGCCCAGAACCGCGACATGGATCTCGCCGTCCTTAGCGTCGGGATATCTGACGGATACCCAGTCAGTTGCCATAACAGCTGCGCCGTAACCAGCGTTGTAAACGTCAGCCATTGCTACGATCGTGTCATAATCTGTCTCGATACCGTAGATAACGACTGTGATGCCAGCATCCTGCATGGAAAGTACAACGTCCTTAATAGCAGCGGGGTCAGATGTCTGGATGCAGACGCCGGAGGACTTTCCAACTGTCAGCAGGTTCTCAAGCTGTGTGATCTGGTTGGGGATAGAGTTATCCTCAGCCGCATAAACTGTGCCCACAAAGCCGTGCTCGGCGAACATGGCGATAGCCGCGTCAGCCAGCTGTGTGTGAGTAAAGTAGTTCTCATCGCTCAGGGACCAGTCGATACGAACTTCCCAGCCAGCGTCCAGCTTTTCCTGAACATACTCGTTGGGCTTGGAAGCCTTCAGGACTTCCTCTGTGATCTCGCCGTCAGCAGGTGTAGTTGTTGTCTGCTCATTGTTTGTCCCAGGTGTCTTTGTCTCTTTCTGCTTCTCGCCGCAAGCAGCCAGGGAAGCAAAGGACAGGACCATCAACAGTGCCAGGATGATTGCCAGTACCTTTTTCATTTGTGTAACTTCCTCCTAAAAAATACTTGTGGGTCTCCCCACAGACGAAGAATATCAAAATCCAGCACTTTTGTCAATATCAATAATTCTATTTTGACTTTTTGTAATATTTTTAGTCGTTTTTTTGTTTTTCATCCGATAACCGCCCGTATTCCGCAAAACTATTGACTTTTCACCCACTATTGAGGTGTTTAGCATTATATTTTATCTCCGATTTTTGTCCCCGTTCCTTTACTAAAATTCTACTAAATACATGATGCGCAAAAGGAAAGGCGCCCCCGCAGGTGCGCCTTTCCGCAATATAATTGTATTTTAATGTATATGATTAGTAGCCGATTGTGAAGTCGCAGGTGTAGTCAGAAGATGTCCACGCCTTCATGGGGTCGACTCTCAGTGTGCCCAGAGGTACACCGTCGCCCAGAAGAGCCTCAACCATTGTGTTGACAGCTGTGTCAGGCACACCGGCGCCTGCGGAAATCGTACCGCGGAATGCGGACTGGTTGCTGGCTGCCTTCTCAAGCATCTCAGCTGTTGTATCGTCCTCGGATGTACCGAAGATGCCATACTCGCCGAAGTCCTTAGCCTGTGCTTCGAGGTAGTTGTTGACGCCCAGGCCCGCGCTCATCTGGTAGCAGACGAAAATCTTGACGTCGCCATCCAGCATCAGAGCCGCCTCTGCGCCGTTGTAGCCGTTCTCAAGGCAGTCGCCTTCGTTGTCTCCGTAGTATGTGAGTTCAAGGTTCTCATACTCTTCAACGCCGTCCAGCATACCCTGGGACAGAGTAACTGTGGGTACATTGATCTGAGCACCCAGAACTGCGCACTTGACTACTTCATCAGGATAGCGGACCTTTGCCCACTCGTGAGCCATAACGGCAGCGCCGTAACCAGCCTGGTAAACGTCAGCCATAGCCACGATTGTATCATAGTCGCACTCGATACCATAGATAACAACTGTAATTCCGCTCTCCTGGAGCTGACCAACAACTGTTTCCAATGCGCCGGGATCAGATGTCTGAACGATTACGCCGCAGGACTCGCCCTTTGTGCAAATAGTCTCCATCTGGGAGATCTGCTCTGCAATATTATTGTCAGGGGCAGCGAAAATCGTGCCGCCGAAGCCGTACTCAGCAAGCTTCGCCATGCCTGCCTCAGCCAGCTGTGTATGCACGAAATAGTTGTCATTGTGCAGAGACCAGTCAATGTCCATTTCCCAGCCAGCGTCCAGCTTTTCCTGAACATACTCATTGGGTTTGGAAGCCTTCAGGACTTCCTCTGTGATCTCGCCGTCAGCGGGTGTAGTTGTTGTCTGCTGGCCATCTGCGGGCTTTGTCTCTTCCTTCTTCTCGCCGCAAGCAGCCAGAGAAGCGAAGGACAGGACCATCAGAAATGCCAGTACGATTGCCAGTACCTTTTTCATCTGTGTATTTCCTCCTAAGAATTTGTACGGGGGACATCTTTCCCCACGGTCATTTATTCTACACAGACGTTTTTCTAAAATCAACCCCCATCAGATAGTTGCATTTTGTGCTTTTTGTCCATTTTCTTGCGGTTTATTTTGACGTTTTCGACATTTCGGCTCCGTCTTTATGCATTTTACTCGCTTATTTTTGGTTTCCGCTTGATTTCTTTTTTCACTGCTATGTGCATTATATCAATTGTGTGCGGAGTTTTAAGCGTCATTTTTATTTATTTTTCTGTGATGCAGAGGGTCCAGCACTATTTTAAAATTTGTCTGTTAAAATATAATTCAGCAAAATCGTCGTCTCCTCAGGCTTTTGTATATTTTGTAGTGGCTTATTTTTGGATATTTCAATCGTATTCTCATCAAAATATAAAGAAAGAAGCGCGTTCTCAACGAACGCGCTTCCTGTATAGTACTATATAAATTAGTAACCGATCGTGAAGTCGCAGGTGTAATCAGAAGATGTCCATGCCTTCATGGGGTCGATCATTGTTGTGCCAACGGGGATTTCGCCGTAGAGAGCGCCCAGCATAGCTGCAACTGTTGTGTCGGGCACGCCGCCGCCTGCTGCGATTGTGCCGCGGAAGGAACCTTCGTTTCTGCCGGCCTTGTCGAGCATGTCGGGAGTTGTGTCATCCTCGGATGTTGCGAAGATGCCGTACTCGGAGAAGTCCTTGCCCTGTGCCTCGAGGTAGTTGTTTACGCCCAGGCCCGCGCACATCTGGTAGCAGACGAATGCCTTGATGTCGCCGTCGATCATCAGAGCTGCCTCTGCGCCGTTGTAGCCATCCTCAAGGGAGTAGCCCTCGTTGTCGCCGAAGTATGCCATTTCCAGGTTCTCAGCAGCCTCAACGCCGTCCTTCATACCGTTTGTCAGCTGAACAACAGGCTCCATGATCTGGGAACCCAGAACTGCTGTCTTGACGACCTCGTCAGGATAACGGACCTTTGCCCAGTCGGAAGCCATAACAGCCGCGCCCCAACCAGCGTTGTAAACGTCAGCCATAGCTACGATTGTGTCGTACTCGACCTGGATGCCGTAGATGACAACGCAGATGCCGAAATCCTGCATCTGCTCAACAACTGTCTGAACAGCGTTGGGGTCGCCAGTCTGCACGCAGACGCCAACTGCCTCGCCAACTGTCATGATGTTCTCAAGCTGTGTGATCTGGTCTGCGATGTTGCCGTCAGCAGCAGCGTAGACAGTGCCTCTTGCGAAGCCCTCAGCCTCAAACATATCCTCGGAAGCCGCAGCGAGCTGTGTGGATGTGAAGTAGTTGTCCTGGAGCAGAGACCAGTCGATCTTCAGTTCCCATCCGGCAGCCAGCTTTTCCTTGATATACTCGTTGTTCTTGGAAGCCTTCAGAACTTCCTCTGTAACCTCACCGTCAACAGGTGTAGTTGTCGTCTGCTGGTCATCCGCAGGCTTTGTCTCTTCCTGCTTCTCGCCGCAAGCAGCCAGAGAAGCGAAGGACAGAACCATCAGAAGAGCCAGTACAATTGCCAGTACCTTTTTCATCTGTAATTTCCTCCTTAGAATTCTCGCACGGGGCGTTTGTGTCCCGCGCATACTTGTGTATTTTAGGTGCAAATAGCCATCCTTTCAATCATCAATGGAAATAATAAAATATCCTTACCATTTTTTCGTCAATTTTTTTACTCATCCTCTCTCCCGTTAAAATTGAGCTATTTTCATATTAATTTCTTCTTAAATCCGCCTAATTTTTCTCTATCAACCATTGACATCGTACAACCACTTTACTTTTTTGCATAAATAACGGCTAAAACCGAGCTTATTCTTTGTTCGTGAATTTTTTATCAAAACCGCCGTTTGTGAATTTTGCCGGATGTTTCAGCAGCAAATTATCTCCCGCTTTCTTTGTCTCTATCTTTTTCCCCATAAAAAGCCCCCTATGCAGTTACTTACGCTTTTTCTGCATAGAGGGTGGCTTTTCTCTACCGTCCGTTCTCACCGAGACGGTTCAGAAATGTTCTATTTAGCTCTGTATATCACGGCATTATTTGCAGAAATCTCTAAAATCCCCTGTAATATCAAGGTTTTTCAGGTTTGAAGGTAGTGCTGCTACACCACTACTATACCAGTGAGTCTCGATGTGACAAAAATTTTGAAATCGAGGTCAAGCTTATGCGGATACATTGTCTGATGATGCGGACGTGTCTATTACCTGCCCGAAAAATGCGCTGTTTGCGATCCTGACCAACAATCAGGAAACGGTTGCAAAGGCCGTCAAGGTCGAGGGCAGCGCAGAGCTGCTGACGCTGATGATGGAGAATATGAACCAGTTCCCGATCACCGGGACCAACCCCTTCAACATCATCGAGCCGTAACGGCTTCGCGGGGCGGTCCGTGGGAAGACCGCCCCGCTCGAGAGAAAACAGCAAGATGCTTTCAACGCAAATCAAAAGCTGTCTGTTTCTGTCGGAAACAGACAGCTTTTGCAGCCTTACGGTTGCCCTGCACACCCGAATCTGTCAGCCAACAGTTAAAAATTAGAATTACTTCCTTATCACTGTTAAGCCCAACGTTTTCGAGGCTTATGGAGGAATATAGAGATTATGATAAAAGTGCTTTTTATTTGCCACGGCATTATCCAAGAGACCAATCGCAAGTGTAGTCAGAGGACGTCCACGCCTTCATAGGATCTATCATTGTCGTTCCGATCTCCACTTCTCCGTAAAGCGCACCCAGCATTGCCGCTACCATCGTGTCAGACACACCGGAACCAGCAACTATTGTGCCTCTGAAAGCAGACTGATTATTAGCCGCCTTCTCAAGTATTTCCTTTGTAGTATCATCTTCAGACGTACCGAAAATACCAAATTCCCCAAGGTCATAGCCCTGCGCTTCAAGGTAGTTATTCACTCCCAAGCCCGCGCTCATCTGGTATACCAGAAATACGCGCACGTCAGGATCCAGCATCATAGCATTCTCCGCACCGGTGTAACCATTTTCGAGCTTATCACCATCATTATCTCCCACGTAGGAAACATGCATTCTCGGGTCGGCAGCCGCGCCATCCTTAAGCCCCTGGAACAGGGCAATAACTGGAGGCATATTCATTGCGCCAAGGATGGCAACATGGACATCCCCTTCGCCGGCGTCCGGATATCTGGCGTCGATCCACGCGCTTGCCATTGCGCCAGCGCCTATGCCGGTACTATATGTATCCGTCATAGCAACTATTGTAGGATACTCTACCTCGATACCGTACACAACGACACTTATACCGGCTTCTTGAGCAGCCTCAACGCTGTCCTGAAGTGCCGCCGGATCACCTGTCTGAATACAGATGCCACAGACCGCGTTCTCCATGACAAGCGTCTCGAGAGAGTTTATCTGATCGGCAACATTCTGGTCTGCGCCCACATAATACTTACAGCTGAAGCCCTTTTTTTCAAAGGCCTCCATTGCTGTGCCCATAAGCTGAGTGGATACGAAATACACGTCGTTCTGAGCCGAGCAGGCGATCTTCATGTCCCAGCCCGCTGTGAGCTTCTCTTTAACATACTCATTGTTCTTAGAGTTCTTAAGAACTTCTTCTGTTATTTCCGTCTCTTCTCCGCCAGGAGTTGTCGTCTCATTGTTTTTGTTCTCCGGTGTCTTTTTCTCTTCTGTCTTGCCGCAGGAGGCAAGCAAACAAAAAGACATGATCACGGCCAAGGCCAGAAGTATTGCGATAAGCTTTTTCATGCTTTTCTCCTTTTTGTATTATTGTGAAAAGCGTTTTCTCAATTCGAATTATACCACTCCTTCAATTTTTGTAAATATATTATATTTATATTAAATAATTTTTATATTTTTGTGCATTATGCTATCACTATCTGTTTATTCTCCGCCGAAGGCGTTTCCGATATTATACGGTTTGTATTTTTAAATATGAGTGCCCCGGCGCTGCGCTGCGCCGGGGCACTCATATACACTATACACACTATACTCTTACTTCTGGCTCTCCACGAACTTATAGAATTCATCCGCATTGCTGAAACGCTCCGGGATAACGTCGTATTCCATCACTTCACGTGTCCCGTCGAGAGCGGCAATAGCCCCGTCAGCCAGAGCTTCAAGCTCACGCTCACCGGGTATGATCTCAATATGCAGCACCTTACCGCAAGCCGCCTTGATGGGCTCCACAAGCAGCTCGCTGCGTGCGAGAGCGCCTGTGAGCACCAGCGCGTCAACATCTCCGCCTAGCGCCATCACCATGGAACCGATGCACTTATTTATCTGATAAGCCATCGCTTCATATAGCTGCCGGCACAGCTTGTCCCCGGTCTTTGCCCTGTTCTCCACTTCCATAGCGTCCTGTGTCCCGAGGTATGCGTAAAAGCCGCCCTCAGGTATAAGCATTGCGTGGAGCTTCGCCTGGGTGTACTCCCCACTGAAGCACAGATCCACAAGATCTCCGTTGGGAAGATTGCCCGCACGCTGAGGAGTCATCATATCCGCTGTTGTATCCACCAGCTTGCCGTTATCATAGGCGTTGACGGAGCAGCCGCCGCCCATATGGCAGACTATATACTTACTGTTTTCAAAATCCTTGCCCAGTTTGCCGGCTACCTCACGTGCCGCGTATCTCGAATTGAGCACGTGCGCAACAGGCTTGCGCTTTATCATAGGCAGACCCGTGACCTTAGCAACGGGGAGCATCTCGTCAACAGATATGGAGTCGCAAATTATGACCGGCTTCTTGCCACCGCACAGGCGATAGCCTATCACTGCAGCGAGGGACGACGCGTGCTGTCCCTGGGGTGCGTACTTCAAAACATCCAGCATCAGCTGGTTTACAGCGTAGATACCGCCCTTGCAGGATGGCAGATACCCGCCGCGGGCAGCGATAATATCAAAATCCTCAACGGCGTAGCCGTGCTCCTTAAGAAAATCTCGCACGAGCTCCGTCCGGTACTCCGCCTGTTCCATGACAGTGGAGTGGGTCCTCACAAAGTTCTCATCCATCTTGAGGTTGACTTCCCCCACCTTGTTCATGTCCTCAAAAATAGCGATCTTTGTGGAAGTGGAACCGGGGTTGATGACTAAAATCTTTCTCATATTTACTTTTCTCCTCTCGTCAGGGGCCGAGCGGACTCCTGCCGCCCTTTATAAGACACCTTTTCTGATAGAATACCACCTTCTTTTCATCATTTCAAGAACTTTTTGTTAAATTATTGACAATTCGGTTTACTATTATGAAAAGTCCCCCATGCTTTAGCATGGGGGACTTCAGTATTTACTCAACTAATTTTACTTTTTTGCCTTTTCTGCCGCCACGAAATCGTAAAATTCCTCAACAGTTTTCATGCCTTTCGGGAGAACGTCATACTCCTTCGCAATCTCCTTGCCGCTGAGCACGTCGCACGCAGCCTTAGCAAGAGCCTCCAGCTCGCGCTCGCCGGGAATTATCTCCATGGACAGGACGCCTTCATATGTTTTCTTCAAAGGCTCGATAAGCAGAGGGCTCTTCGCAAGGGCGCCCGTGATTATGAGGGCATCTACCTTGTAATCAAGGGCCGCGTACATCTCGCCGATGCACTTGTTGAGCTGGTATGCCATAAGCTCATATAGCTTCTGGCAGGTCTCGTCTCCGGCGAGGGCCTTTTTCTCCACGGAGAGAGCGTCCTGCGTGCCTGTGTAGAGATAGAAGCCGCCTTCACCCATAAGCATCTTTGTTATCTGCTGCTGGGTATATTCGCCGCTGAAGCACTTCGCCACAAGATCCTTGTAGGGGAAGGGCATTCTTCCGGAGCGCTGAGGCGTCACAACATCGTTATCAAAATCAACGAGCTTGCCGTCTTCGTAGGCAAGGATGCTGCTGCCTCCGCCCATGTGTACCACGATGAAGCGCCCCTTCTCAAAGGGAATACCTCTCTTTTCAGCGACTTCCTTCGCCGCGTAGCGTGTATTGAGCACATGATACGCAGGCTCGCGGGTCACGCCTGGCATACCGGTCATCTTAGCCATGGGCCTGAGCTCATCCGTGGAAACAGAGTCGCAGATTATCACGGGTATCCTGCCCTGCGCCAGGTTTGTACCGATGACCGCACCAAGGGAGGACGCGTGCTGACCGAGAGGTGCGTAAGTGAGCACGTCCAGCATAAGCTGGTTCACGGCATAAACGCCGCCGCCGCAGGGGGGCAGCCATCCGCCGCGTGCTGCAATGATATCAAAGTCTTCGACCTTATAGCCGTTATCCTTCATGAAGTTCAGAATAAGCTCTGTGCGGTGCTCAGCCTGCTCCATGACCATGTAGTGCGCTCTCGCGAACTCCTCATCCAGCTTGAGGTTGACCTCGTTTACCAGCTTCATATTCTCATAGATAGCCAGCTTTGTGGATGTTGAACCGGGATTGATGACCAAGATTTTTTTCATATGCACGAACTCTCCTCTGTAATATTGCATTTTAAATCAGCTACATATTTTAGCACCATTCTGCCAGGATAGCAATGTTTTTGTAAATAGTTTTACATTTTTCTTATTCTCAACGCAGGAAGGGCACCCGCTTCCGGAAGCCATTCCTGTATTTTAGGATTTATGGAAAGGTACTGGCAATACCTTCTCAGTATTATAAGCGTCTGTTAATACCCGACGGAGAAATCACAAGTATAGTCAGAGGATGTCCATGCCTTCATGGTGTCAACTCTAAGCGTGCCCAGGGGGGCTGTGCCCTCGGTCAGGGTCTCAACCATTATGCCCACAGCGGTATCAGGCACACCGCCGCCCGCAGAAATGGTCCCGCGGAACGCGGATTCGTTCCTCGACGCCTTATCCAGCATTTCAGCTGATTGATGGAGCTTTTCCCCATCCGCCGGTTTTTTGCGTCAATTAAAAATATTCTGGTTTGCCTCAAAGAGCAGCCTTATGCGCGCCATGAGCCCTGCATACTTGCCGGAGAGCTCCCGGCTGTTCGCCATGAATCGCCGTGCTTCCTCCTGCGCCGCCGTAAGCACGCGCATATCCCCGGAAAGGCTGGCTATCTTCATCTCCGGCAGTCCGTGCTGACGGCTGCCGAAAAAATCACCGGGTCCCCGCAGGCGCAGGTCCTCCTCGGATATGACGAAACCGTCGTTCGTCCTGCACATGATCCGCAGCCTGTCCCGGGCGTTTTCACCCCGGGCGTCTGACACCAGCACGCAGTAGCTCTTGGCGGTGCCTCTGCCCACTCGCCCACGGAGCTGATGGAGCTGGCTTAGTCCGAATCGGTCCGCGTCCTCCACGACCATCAGCGTGGCGTTCGGCACGTCAACTCCCACCTCCACAACGGTCGTGGAGAGAAGCACGTCCGCCTCGCCCCGGGAGAACTCTCCCATTATGCGCTCCTTGTCCGCGCTATTCATGCGCCCGTGAAGCACGCTTATCCGCAGTTCCGGCAGCGCCTGCCTGAGTTCCCTGTAATGCTGCTCCACGCTTTTCAGGTCACTCCCCTCGTGCTCTTCCACAGCCGGACACACCACAAACACCTGGTGCCCCGCCTCCGCCTGCCTGCGGATGAAGCCATTCAGCCGCTGCCGTTTATCCTCCCTGACAGCGAAGGTATCCACCTTCTGCCGCCCTGGGGGCAGCTCGTCAATGACAGTTATGTCAAGATCTCCATAGATTATCAGCGCCATGGTCCGGGGTATTGGGGTCGCCGACATGACCAGCAGGTGTACATCATGCCCTTTCCCTGCGAGACTCGCCCGCTGATTGACGCCGAAGCGGTGCTGCTCGTCTGTTATGACAAGGGCCAGGTCCTTATAGCTCACGTCCTCATTGAAAAGTGCGTGAGTTCCCACGACCATCTTAGCCTCACCCGACCCTATTTTCTCAAGTGTCTCCCGGCGCCGGGCCGCGCGCATGCCTCCAGTCAGGAGCACCGTCTCTATACCGTAGGGCTCCAGCAGCGGCTTGAAAAACTCATAATGCTGCCGGGCGAGTATTTCAGTGGGCGCCATCATCGCTGTCTGCCCGCCGTCCACCGCCACGCAGAACGCGGCAGCCCCCGCGACTACCGTCTTACCGGAGCCCACGTCACCCTGCACCAGCCGGTTCATGACCTCACCCGAGGACATATCCCGGCATATATCCGTCACGGCGCGCTTCTGAGCGTTGGTGAGCTCGTAGGGCAGTCCGCTTGTAAACTCCTTTACGGCACTGCAGTTCACCTTCTTCCCCAGCCTGCCCTGACGTCTGTTCTTCAGCAGGTCCAGCCCGCAGGAGAGTATGAACAGCTCCTCGAAAACGAGACGCTTTCTCGCCGTCTCCAGCGCCTGCATAGACTCCGGAAAATGGATATTATCATAAGCGTAGCGCAGGTGGCACAGCTTGTTGCGCTCCCGGATATCCTCCGGGAGCGTATCCTCCAGATCCTCTCCCGCCGCGATGAGCGCCTGGCGCACGGCAGATGTCATCATCTTCCCGGTTATACCCGCCGTCAGATGATACTGGGGCACTATCCTGCCTCCGGTACCATCGTTGGACGAGAAATCCGGGTTTGTCATCTCCGTTTTAAGCAGGTTTTTCCCTATTCTTCCATAAAAAAGGTATTCTTCACCGAGCTTTATGGCCTCTGCCTTGTACTTCTGGTTGAAAAATGTGATATCCATCATATCCCTGCCGTCCGTAACGCGGCACTTGGATATATCCATTCCCTTTCTGACGCGAGTCGTACGCACCGGCGTGACCGGCGCGCAGGCGACGCTCACAGTCTCGCCGTCCGCCGTGTCCCGGATAGCCTTGACAACGCTCCGGTCCTGATAATCCCGTGGGTAATAGGTGAGCAGGTCCCTGAGCTTATTTATCCCCAGCCTGCCGAACGCCGCAGCGCGTTTTTCGCCCACACCCTTCAGATATCTGATATCAGTATCAAGCTCCACTTTCCTGCACCTCCCGCTGTTTTTTATTATTATACCTATCCCTCTGACGGAATGTCAACGCCGGCGCAAAAGCCCCGGACGCGGAACATCGCGCCCGGGGCTTCTGTTTATTCTGCCTTTACCATTTCCTTCCGGCAAAATAATATCTTCTTTTCTTTCTTCATCATCAGGTAATTTGCCAGGATGATAAGCGTCGTTGCGATGATATTGAACCCCGCGTAAACCACCCAGACAAGAGTAAACTGACCCGTAATGTCATATATCTTCGAGGATATCATCGGCCCCGTCGCGTTACCGAAGCTGGAACACATGCTTACAAAGCCGAATATCACGCCGTATTCCTTAAGGCCGAAAGTAGCAGTGGTGGCAGTTGTAGCAGTGACAGAGCTCATCATGTTGCCCAGGCCGAATATCACGGCGAAAATATAGGCAAACATAACATCCTTCGCCAGCAGCAGGCAGGCATAGGACAGCACGAGGAGTGTGCAGCTGTAAATTATTCCGGATCGCAACCCCTTCTTATCATAGATACTGCCGATTATTATCTTTCCGACACAGAGGAGTATCATGAATATGCTGACCACCGTCGTCGCGATAGCCTGGCTGTGGCTGTGGTCATACTGGAGTGCCGTTGTAACAGCCTGCTGCGTCCCCTGCACCGTGATGCTGGCGATAAAAATGCTCACAAGTATCATCCAGAAGGAGGGAGTCTTTACAGCTTCCGCGAAGGTCACGCCTTCTCTCTCCAGGGTATCCTCCTTGCTCTCCGGCTTGAAGCCGTATGGATGCAGCCCTATGCGCTCAGGTGAGGGCTCTATGAGCAGCAGCATTATCACGTTGAGTGCCAGACCGACAAGGCCCAGCATCCAGTATGATTGGCGCCATGTAAAATGCTCCAGAAAGAGACGGCTGAGCTGAGTGAACAGCAGCCCGCCCGCGCTGGTGCCCATGAGGCAGATGGATACCGCAAGCCCCCGCTTCTCAAAAAACCAATGGTTCACCACCATCGTCGCCGCAACGTTGCTGAGTACCGCGTTGCAAACGCCCCGCACAGTGCTCACGGCATAGAATGCCGGCAGCGAGGAGCAACGGGAATAGAGGAAAAAGCATAGCGCCGTAAGCGCCGCCGCCCCCGCCATCATGGGTTTCATCAGGTTTTCCCTCTTCGTGAATATCTTACCAACTACCGGGCAGAGCAGAGCCGTAACATACATAGTTATCGCGTAATAAACGGAAAACGCCGTCTGAGTGAAACCCAACGATTCCGTGACCGGTACATAAAACAGTGACAACCCGTTCGTCCCAAGCCCGACACTGCTGGCAAGTATCAAAAACGCCGCGATCAAGCTCATCCACGGCCTGATCCGTGCTCTAAAAGTTGTTTTCTCCATCTGATTTCCCCCTGTATTCTCTGTCATCGCGCTAAACACGCAGACACAATTGAATTATACAGGCGACCGATCTGCAATGTCAAATACTGATAATACATCCATTGTAATGCATCATATGCATTTCTTGGCCATAGCTACAAATTCCTCCATAACCGGCGCCAGGTGCTGCCCTTTCTTCCAGCCGATTATGCTGCCGGAATGCAGCTCGGGCTCCAGCGGTCGGCAGCATAGTCCCGCGTGCTCCTCCATTTCACGTATGAAGATCATTGCGGCGCCAAGTCCGCCCCGCACCAGTTCCGCCGTATTAAACCCTATGTTAAAGTCCAGCACCACGTCCATCTTCTCGTATAGCTCTCCGAACCAGTTTGTAAGCTCGTTTTTAAGAAGAACACGCCGGGGCATCATCAGCGGCACCCCAATGAGGTCCTCCGCCCTTATGCGCTCCTTCCGCGCCAGCTGCCAGCTCTCCGGCATCAGGATACCCCATGTGTCGGTCTCCTTGAGCCGGACATAGTTCAGCTTCTCCGTACCCACAGGCTCCACCATGAGTCCGATATCCAGCTGCCCACGCTCTATACCTTCCCTGATACTGTCCGCCGGCATACTGAATATTTTAAACGTGACTCTCGGGTGCAGCTGCCTGAATTTCGTCATTATTTCCACAAGAGTGTGTTTGCCGCGGCTGTCACAGCTTCCGATGGATATGGTCCCGGATATCTCCTCGCCGCCGCTGGCCACCTCCTGCTCCGCCTTGTTTGCCAGTTCCAGCATCTCCCGGGCCCGGCGGCTGAGCAGTTCACCCTCATTCGTCAGCGTCACAGAGCTTCGCCCGCGTGTAAAGAGCTTTGCCCCAAGCTCCGTCTCCAATGCCATTATCTGGCGGCTCAGGGCAGACTGGGACATATGCAGCAGCTCCGCTGCACGGGTCACATTTCCCTCCCGCGCCACTACGAGGAAGTTTCTAAGTGTCCTCAGTTCCATATAATCCCCTCCTTATCTGTGCTGTAAGTATTCCAGAAAGCGCCTTACCGCGATGGACGCGCTTTTCTTGTCCCCATGCGCCTGTACGCCGACACGTCCAGCTCCCGGGTGATTATCCTGTAGGGTATGCGCCGTAGAATAAGCGCTGTCAGAATTCTCACACCAAGTCCGCTCTCAACCATGGACACGATCGCGTAATCGTCCCAGGTGGTAAAGCGCACCTTCGGCGTGAGGCCGCAGCGCTCGAATATCCCGGCTATCTCAGCCTTTGCCCCTTTTCCAGGAGCATGAACGGCTCATCGCAAAGTGCCGCCACGGGTATTTTTCAATCTGGCTCAGTGGGTGCCCCTCGGGCAGCACCGCAAGCAGCTTGTCCCGCCCCAGGAATATCGTCTCGAACTCCCCGTTTGCGGGCAGCCGCAAAAATCCGCAGTCCACGCGTCCCTCTGCCACCCACTCCTCTATCTCCGTGTAGTCCCCGAGAAACAGCTCATAGTCGATGTTGGGATAGTCCTTTTGGAACTCTCTTATTATCTTGGGCAGCCAGTGAGTCGCCACACTGGAGAATGTGCCTATGCGTATGAGGCCGGGCTTAAGCCCGTTCAGCTCATCCGCCTGCATTTTGAAGCTCTGGTACCTGTCGCACAGCTCTCTGGCGTAGGGCAGCAGCTTCATGCCGTCCCCTCCTTGCATTTTGTTTTGTGATTTTAATTATTACAAGCATCCGCTTTTGTGATGATAATTTTCATGCTACACTATTTACGTTGTTTTTTCAAGGAGGTTTAAAACATGTTCTTCATGAGCGAGATCTATAAGAGGCTTCTTCCAGCTTCAGCTCCCACCTACAGGAGAAGGTATGCGCCTTTCTCAATGATGCTGCCATCCCCTTTCATCGGGGTGGAGACTGATGAGGCAGTCACAACAGAGAACTGCTTTGAGATAAACAAAAAGCTCAACATGGAGATGGTCAAGACACTGTTCCTGTGCAGCCGTCAGCATACTTCTTTCTATCTCTTTATAACCACAGGCGACAATCCTTTCCCCTCCAAGGGTTTCGGCACCGCTCTGGGCATCTCCCGGGTATCCTTCGCCCCCGCGGAGCTTATGGAGAAAATGCTGAGCACTAAAATCGGCGCAGGATGTAAAAATAGTAGTCGGCAAGGAACGTCCCGGAACGATGCGCCTCAAGCAGGCGTCGGCACACTTTTCGCAGGAAAAGCCCGGCTATGACCAGAACAAAAAAATCCCCGTGTCCTTTATAAAGGACACGGGGATATTGGTTTCACTCAGGTTTCAGATCAATACATGCCGCCGCCCATCATGCTGGGGTCGGCTGCGGGAGTTGCGACTGCCTCTTCCTTCTTGTCGGCAACAAGGGCCTCAGTTGTGAGGACCAGAGCCGCGATGGAAGCCGCGTTCTCGATAGCGGAACGTGTTACCTTAACGGGGTCAACGATGCCGGTCTCGATCATGTCGCAGTAGACTTCGTTATAAGCATCGAAGCCGTAGCCTGCTGTGCCGTTCTGCTTGATATTCTCCAGAACTACGCTGCCCTCGATACCCGCGTTTGCGGCGATCTGCTTGATGGGCTCAGCCAGAGCCTTTGCGATCATCTGAGCACCTGTCTTCTCGTCGCCTGTCAGCGTGGGGATGAGTGCCTCGACTGCAGAGATTGCGGGAACCAGAGCGGAGCCGCCGCCTGCCACGATACCCTCTTCAACAGCAGCGCGTGTTGCGTTCAGAGCATCCTCGATACGGAGCTTCTTCTCCTTCATCTCGGACTCTGTCGCAGCGCCGACCTTGATAACTCCTACGCCGCCTGTGAGCTTTGCCAGTCTCTCCTGGTACTTCTCACGGTCGTAGTCGGAAGTTGTCTCTGCCATGAGGTTCTTGATCATGAGGACTCTCTCTTCGATGTCCTCGGGAACGCCTTCACCGTCGATGATAACTGTGCTCTCCTTATTGACCTTGATCTGGCGTGCACGTCCCAGCTGGTCGATGGTTGTCTGGGACAGAGCCATACCCAGATCGGAGGAAATGACCTCGCCGCCTGTGAGAGCCGCGATATCCTTCAACATTTCCTTACGTCTGTCGCCGTAGCCTGGAGCCTTGACGGCAACACAGTTGAATGTGCCGCGCAGCTTGTTCAGCACCAGTGTTGCCAGTGCCTCAGCCTCGATGTCCTCTGCGATGATGAGGAGCTTGGAGCCTGTCTTGACGAGCTGCTCCAGAATGCCCAGAACGTCCTGGATGACGCCGATCTTCTGATCTGTGATGAGGATGTAGGGATTATCAAGTACCGCTTCCATCTTCTCTGTATCTGTTGCCATGTAGGGGGACAGATAGCCGCGGTCGAACTGCATGCCTTCCACGACCTCAGAGTATGTGTCAGCCGTCTTGGACTCTTCAACTGTGATAACAGCGTTGCCGGAAACCTTCTCCATTGCCTCTGCGATGAGGTTGCCGATGAACTCGTCGCCGGAGGAGATAGTACCGACTCTTGCGATGTCCTGAGTGCCGTTCACGGGACGTGCGTTGCCCTTGATCGTGTCAACAGCAACTTCAACAGCCTTTGCGATGCCCTTCTTCAGGACCATGGGGTTAGCGCCCGCTGCGATATTCTTCATGCCCTCGTGGATCATTGCCTGAGCCAGCAGAGTAGCTGTTGTTGTACCGTCGCCGGCGATGTCGTTCGTCTTTGTGGCGACTTCCTTCACCAGAGCGGCGCCCATGTTTTCAAATGTGTTCTCCAGCTCGATCTCCTTAGCGATGGTAACACCGTCGTTAGTGATAAGGGGAGAGCCGTATCTCTTGCCCAGAACCACGTTGCGGCCCTTAGGACCCATTGTGATCTTGACTGTATTTGCCAGCTGGTTTACGCCGCGCTCCAGAGCGCGTCTGGCTTCTTCACCGAAAATAATGTCTTTTGCCATTAGTATGTTTCCTCCTACCTGCTATATGGAATATGGATTATTCAACAACCGCGATGATCTGATCCATTGTGACGACAGCGTAGTTCTCGCCGCCTACGCGGATGGGTGTGCTCTCAGTGACGACTACCTTCTGACCCACAGCGACTGTCATCTTGACTTCCTTGCCGCCGCACAGACCGCCGGGGCCTACAGCAACAACTTCGCCTATTGTGGAATCTTCCTTGTTTGCGCCTGTGAGGAAGAGACCGGACTGAGTCTTTTCCTCAGCCTTCTCGATCTTCAGAATAACTTTGTCTTCAACGGGGATGATCTTCATTTGGGGTTTTCCTCCTTTAAGATATAGAAACTTTACAAGTTTATTCTACTTTGGTTAGCACTCAAATCTCAAGAGTGCTAATTCAAGTAATATGATAATCCACTTTGCCCGATTATGCAAGTGGATTTTATCCATTTTTTCGGGTAAATTTTGACGAATTTTTCTGTTTTTGGGATCTGCTGCCTGTTTTCCCGCAAAATATTCGCCGGTCACGCCATTGCTTCGTCCTGCTGCCGGGACTTATGGACGTAGGAAGTACCCTTCGGGAAGAAAAAGTTCAGCTTCTCCTCCGGGACCTCAAAGACTATATTCTTCGCCTTTATAAGCTCCCCGTCCAGGTTCACGCTGTCCTCCCGGTCCAGCTCTATCTCGATGCGCTTTGCCGTAACCTTCGTTATCACATCCGGCATATCGGAGTAAAGTCCCTTCGCATATTTTCCTATGAGCTGCGCCAGCTTCAGCCTTGAGACTTTTTTCACGATAAGGCAGTCTATGTATCCGTCGTCCGGCTCCGCCTCGGGCACGGGCATATAGCCGCCGCCGTAATAGCGTCCGTTGCAGACGCAGACGAGGCTGTGCCGCCCCTGGAACACCCTCTCTCCGTCCACCGTTATGCGCATTGGCTGGTGGATGCCCTTTATGATATTCACCACTACGGATATGTTATAAGCCAGCTTGCCGCCCACCAGAGGGATACGCGTGTACTTATGCACCTCAGTCCCGATACGTGCGTCGAAGCCGACAGAGCAGACGTTTATGCTGTATCTTCCGCAGCACTTGACCACATCCAGCGCCCGCACCTCGCTGTCCGCAAAGTTGGCGGGGTCACGGAACTTATCCCGGTCCGCGCCGAATATTTTCACGAAGTCGTTCCCCGTGCCCGTGGGCACCATCGTCACCGCCGCGTTTTCAAACCCAACGGCGCCGTTTACGACCTCGTTGAGAGTTCCGTCTCCACCGCAGGCATATATGCGCAGGTCCTCGCCCGTCTCGCAGGCGCCGCGCGCCAGCTCTGTGGCGTGCCCGGGATACTCGGTAAAGACGATCTCATAGTCCATGTGTTCCTTCCGCGCCGCTTCCTTTATCTGCTTTTCCATGTGTTCAAGGCTCACCGTCTTGCCCGCCACGGGATTTATTATAAACAGGTGCTTCATAATAAATCTCCTTTATTTTCAAAAATACATGAACAGGTCGCACTTTATCATCCCATTGTAAAGCTTGCGCTTTTTCACGGCAGTACGTCCGAAGGTGCGCTCAAACTCCGTGTGGGAGGAGAGGATATATGCCTTGAAGTCAGGTATCTTGAAGAGCGCTTTGCCGAAAAGCCTATAAAGGCGCTCCGCGTCCTTCTTCTCCATTATACGCTCGCCGTAGGGCGGATTTGTTATAACGGTGCCGGGCATGGAATACCCGGCGGCGTCCGCCGTCTCAAAGCGTATTATATTGCCGACACCCGCTTTTTTCGCGTTGTCCAAAGCTATGTCAACACATCTTGGGTCGATGTCGCCGCCCCAGATGTCGTAATCTCCCCTGTATTCCATGTCCCGCGCCCTTGTCTTTTCCTCTTTGAAGACGTCCTCTCCGAGCCAGCGCCAGTCCATTGCGGAAAAACGGCGCATAAGCCCCGGCGCTCTGTTGAGCGCCGCGAAGGCCGCCTCGATAGGTATCGTGCCGCTGCCGCAGAACGGGTCTCTCACGGCTTCTCTCCCCCGGTAGCGGGCGATGCGTACCATCCCCGCTGCCAGCGTCTCCTTCAGGGGCGCCACATTGCTCACGGCTCTGTATCCCCTCTTATGGAGCCCGGGTCCCGTGGTGTCCAGATAGAGGTAGGCAATGTCACTCATCATGGCGAACTGTATCTGGTACTTCTCCCCCGTCTCATCAAACCAGCCTGTTTTCCTGTACTTTTTCCGCAGGCGCTCTACGACTGCCTTCTTGATTATCTTCTGACAGTCGGACATGGAGAAAAGCTTGGAGTCTATATTGCTGCCTTTAACAGGGAACTGGGCGTCCTGGGGTATATATTCCTCCCAGGGCAGCGCCATTGTACCCTGGAACAGCTCTTCAAAGGTCTCTGCCCTGAATTTGCCCACCAGGAGAAGCACCCGTTCGCCTGTCGCGAGGCATATATTAGCCCGGGCAAGCTCGTTTCTGCCGCCCTCGAAGAACACACGCCCGTTTTCCACACGCACGTTCTCCATACCCATGCGGCGCAGCTCATCCCCAGCGATACCTTCCAGGCCAAAAATACAGGGGACACACATTTCAAACTTATCCATAGCCATACCTTCCCAAATTAAATAACAGCATACTTTGGCATTTTACAATATAATCGCCCCCAGTGCAAACCTTATTTAATTAAAGACAGTATTTGGAAAACATTTTTTGCGTTCCGCGGGCATATTCTGTTTTTCTTTTCACTTTCTCTGTGGTAAACTTGGAGCATATGATACTAAAATTGCGGAGGTGTGCGCGATGAACGAGAACATTTTTTACCCCAACCTTTTCTCCCCGATCCGGGTCGGCGCTCTTACTCTCAAGAACAGACTGGCGTTCGCGCCCATGGTATGCAACAAGTGCACGCTGGACGGCGCCGTTACCGACGAGATGGTGAGCTTCATCTTCGACCAGGCGAACACCGGCGTGGGCTATGTCACCATAGGCGACACCCAAATAGACCACGCCACCGGCGGCTGCTTCAAGGCGGAGCTGGATATCACAAACGACGACTGCCTGCCCGGTATGCGCCGTCTCGCCGAGGCCGCCGGATTCGGCGGTGCTCTCCTTTCTGTTGAAATCTCCCATGCGGGGCGGGGTGCTCATGACGACATGATAACCGCCCAGGCCATAGCCCCCTCAGCCGTGCCTATGTCCGGCTGCACCAAAAATCCCCGTGCAATGACCCGGGAGGATATGGATTTCGTCCGTGACCGTTTTGTGGACTGCGCCGTCCGCTGCCGCGCAGCCGGGTTTAAGATGGTCATGATACACTGCGCCCACAATAATCTGCTGGGTCAGTTTCTCTCGCCCCTCTCCAACATACGCACCGACGAGTACGGTGGCAGCATTGAAAACAGGATGCGTTTCCCCTTGGAGGTACTCCGCGCTGTCCGGGACGCCCTTGGGAAAGAGGTCTCCGTGGAGGTGCGCGTCTCCGCCCGGGAGGAGACTCCCGGCGGGCTTGAGTTTGAGGACTCCCTTGAATTCATGAAGGCCGCCCAGAAATACGCTGACATCATCCACGTCTCCCGGGGAATTATTTATAACCGCGAAGCGGCGTTCACTCTCCCCACATATCTCAAACCGGAGATGCTCAATATCGAGTTTGCGAAACGGGCAAAGGAAGTCCTCACTGTGCCGGTAGCCGTGGTCGGGAATATCACCTCTCTTGATGAGGCTGAACGGATCGTGAGCGAGGGATACGCCGATATCGTCGCCATGGCTCGCTACCACCTGGCCGATATGGAGGGCGTGAAAAAATCCCTACAGGGCAAAAGCGGCGCCGTGCGTCCCTGCCTGCGCTGTCACCGGGGCTGCATCGACAATTCCGCCACGGGGGACGCAATTCACTGTTCCGTGAACCCGGAGCTCGGCTTTGAGTCTCTCATCCGCTCCGTGCCCGCCGGAGGAAAGAAGCGGGTCATGGTAGTGGGCGGCGGCATCGCCGGTATGGAGGCCGCCAGGCAGCTCGCCCGACGGGGGCACTCCGTCCACCTCTACGAGGCGTCCGACAGCCTCGGCGGTCTTATATCCGATGCTGCTGCCGCGGATTTCAAGATATTCCTGCGCCGCTACCTGAACTGGAATATTCAGGCGCTGCGCGCGTCCCGGGTCACGGTGCATATGAACTCACCCGTCACCGTGGATACGATAATCAAAAAGAACCCGGACGCCGTCGTCATCGCCACAGGCTCAAAATATATCGCCCCTGCCATTGACGGCGTCAACAGTGACAATGTCGTCTCCCTCCCGGATGCCGAGCGCCACAGAAAGCCTGTGGGCAAGCGCGTGGTCGTCTGCGGCGGCGGCATCGCCGGCAGCGAATGCGCCCTGGCGCTGGCAGACGAGGGCAGGGACGTCACTCTGATAGACGCGCTCCCCCTGAAGGCACTTCTCCGGGACATGCCCTTCATCCCCCGGACCGACCTTGTCCGCCACCTTGAGGCCCGCGGTGTACGCCGTCTGGGCGAAAGGCATGTAATACGCTTCGCCGCCGAGGGCGTCCTCGTCCGGGGCAGCGACGGTATTGCGGAGCTCCTCCCCTGCGACACCGCGGTCATAGCCTTCGGCACCCGCGCGGACACCGCCCTGTACGACGCTCTGCGCACGGTCTATCCCGGCGACGTCTATCCCATCGGCGACTGTGCGGGCGGAAAGAATATCTATGACGCAAATCACTCCGCCCTCTTCGCCGCCCTGCGCATATGACACCTGTATATGAAGAATTGCCGCTGTGTGACTTCACACGGCGGCAATTCTTATTGGAGCTTACCGTTGAGCCAGCGGAGAATATCCTCCATTATTAGCTCGCCGTCCAAGTCCATAAAGAGCTCGTGGCGCGCTCCCGGCCACAGATGCAGCTCAACGTCCTCAATGCCAGCTTTCTCGAAGGCATCCCGCAGCTTTGTGGGCCCCTCCCCATAGCGTCCCGCGGGATCATCGCCCCCCGAAACTATGTAATAAGGCACGTCAGGGCGCATTTTCGCTATATTCTTCGGGTCAGAATTGAACGCTTGCCCGTCCGTCATATCCTTAAAGAGGCTGGGGCTCAGCAGAAACATGGAGTATTCGTCGACCGGCTTTGACCTTATGCGCTCGTTATCCCGGCAGACCCAGTCGAAGGGCGTCTGGGGATCTTCTATCCTCTCGCAATAGGTCCCGAAGGCAAAGTGTTGTATCTTCCCCGTGCCCTTGAATGGATCCTTGCCCTGGGAGATGAGCGTCTCCACCAGGTCATAGCTGCCCCTGAGCATTTCCTCCGGGTTCATGCTGCTCGCCGCGAGTATCACCCCCACAGGTCTTATCTCCGGGAAACATATCATCATCGTCCGAGCCACAAAGGAACCCATGCTGTTACCGTACACAAAATGTGGTACGCCCGCAAAGCGCTCCTCTATCTGGTCATACAGGCTGCGGAAGTCGTTTACTACGTGCTCCCAGCCGTTCTCCCGGGCAAACCAGCCCAGTCTGCCCGCCCTGAACGCCAGTTCTCCGTGCCCCAGACAGTCCAGCCCCACAACGCCGTATCCCTGGTCCGTGAACCAGCGGGCGAACTCCTCGTTCTGGTCGGTATGGCTCGTCACACCGTGGTGATACTGGATCACACCCTTCATCTTCCCGGGCAGCCAGCCGTGCACCCTTATCTCATCCTCCCCCGTGGAGGATGTAAACGTATAAAGCAATTCTCTCATGCTTCTCTCATCTTTCTCATCAGCCAGTAAGTTATCATGGCGGTCAGCCCCCATATAGGGTACGGCGCGCCCTCGTAGAGCACTACGTCGCTGCGCACCGAGCGCCATTTATAGTCCTTCGTTATCCCCATGCGTTCGAAGGGAAAGTCCTCCCCCGGTTCCTGAATATATCCGCCGTGATATATGTATGGCTCCTGGCTCAGCTTCCCCACAGGCATGGTGAAAACATCCCCCACCTCGTCCGGGTTGAAACGCAGCTTATCCCTGCTGTAATCCTTTATCACCCCGAGCACAGGGTGCAGCAGCAGGCCGCTGGCGGGGTGGAGCATATCCAGCTCGCCTATCACCTCTATCCCCCGGGATGGCACGCCTATCTCCTCAAAGGTCTCCCGCAGGGCACACTGCACTGCATCTTCTCCCGGCTCAAAGCTGCCTCCAGGGAAGCAGACCTCGTTGGGCTGCACATCTATGGTCTTTGACCTCAGCTCATATAGTATGCACGTTTCGCCTTTGTCCTCCACGAGGGGCACCAGCACCGCGTACTCCCCACGAATGTCCATGACGCCGGGGGTATAGTTTCTGAACTTCTTTTCAAAATCAGTAATCTGCATTATCTGTTACTCCAGGTATTATTCCAAGGGCGATTTTCGCCGCCAGTATCCGGTGCACGGACTCGTCTATCCGCCCTTCGCTTATCGTTCCGTCCTTTACGGCGGCGATGACCGCCGGTATCTGCACAGCATAATCCGCGCAGCATATCATATCATTACCCGCCGCCACCGCCAGCACAGCGGCCGTGGCGCTGTCTGTCATGTCTCCCACGGCGGACATCGTGAGGTCGTCCGTTATCACGACGCCGTCAAAGCCCAGTTCCTCCCGCAGCACCCGGTTTACCTCCGGGGACAGGGACGCCGGCAGCGAGGGGTCCATACAGACGACAGTATTGTGGCTCATCATCACCATAGTCGCGCCCGCAGCGATGCCGCCCCGGAAAGGCACGAAGTCTGATGTCCGGAAGGTCTCCATATCCCGCTGGTCTATGGCTCTGCCTGTGTGAGTATCGCCGTTGCTGCCGTACCCGGGGAAGTGCTTGAGCACCGAGCCGAGCCCCGCGGCACTGAAGATCTCTACGGTGCTCTCCGTGAAGAGCGCCGTATCCTCAGGGCTGAGCCCTATACTGCGGCTGTACATGAAGTCCCCGGGGGCTGTGGATATATCGCACACGGGGGCGAAGTTTATGTTTATGCCGAGACCTGTGAGAAGCTGCGACATCTCCCCGGCGCTGTTCTCCACAGTTTCCCATCCGCCGGAGGCGTATAGCTCACGGGGCGATTTGAACTTCTCCCCGCGCAGGTTCGGGTTCGAGCTTATACGCGTTACCGTGCCGCCCTCCTCGTCGGTCCCGATGAAAAGCGGGGTCCCTGAGGACGCCTGCATTGACGCTGTGAAGTCCGTCAGTTCCTGAGCCGTCATGCCCTCCACATTCCAGGAAAACAGCAGCACGCCGCCAAAGGCGTATTCTTCAATTTCCCGCTCCGCTTCCGCCGGGCACTGGACAAAGAACATCTGCCCTACCTTTTCCTCAAGGGTCATTCCGGAGATAAGCTCCTCCACCGGATCCGTTACCGATTGGGGACTATCGCCGGACGGCGGCGCGGGCTCGGGTCCCGGATCCGGGCTTGGTATTGATATTTCCGGCGGCTCTGGCGGCGTTTTCCCTCCCGCGCCGGCACAGCCCCAAAGGAGGATAAGCGCCGCCATAAGGAGCACTGCTGAAACTCTCTTCATATCTGAAACCTCAAAAAGCTCTTATCTGCTTCTGTCCGTATGATTATAATATCCTTTTTCTCCAAAGACAAGCCGCTTAAAACATAGCAAAGCGCGCACAGGCTGTACGCGCTTTTGCATCACATATGGATTTACAGCCAGGTCTCCACGCCTTCTCTGCGGGGAGGTCTGCTCTCAGGCGTCTTCTCCGGGTAGCCCATGAACAGCGTCGCGACGAGCGTATTGCCCTGGGGAATGAGCTTGTCCTTCACCTTGCAGGCTTCCTTGTCCCTGAAGACGTCATAGCTGAACGCCGAGGACCACAGTGTGGACAGCCCGAAGGACGCCGCGGCGATGATTATATTCTCAGCCGCCAATGTTGCGCTGACTGTGGGGAAGCGGACACCCTCTGTCTTTACGGATACCATGATTATCACCGGAGCGCCGCAGAAATCTGCCTGGAAGGGCCATGTGGGACCGTCCGGGAAATCTGGAGGAGGATTTGTTCCCGCCGCCTTCAGCAGCAGCTCCTTGCCCTCGTCGCTCTGGATCACGGTGAAGTGCCAGGGCTGTGCGCCGCCGCCGTTGGGCGCATACTTCGCAGCATCGAGAATTGCCTCTATCTTCTCCTTCTCCACAGGCGTGGGGAGGAACTTGCGGCTTGTGAAGCGTTTTTTCATCACTTCGATTACTTCATTGGTAAGCATTGCGGAACCTCCTTATGATTGATGACACAGGTTTACTGTATCATTTTACCCGCGGAATGTAAACCCCTTTTTCAGATCTCTTTATCTTTCGTTTTCAAATTCGCATAGAACGCCTCCACGGACTCGTAGCCCGTAGGCACCACATCGAACTCCTTGGCTTCCTCCTTGCCTTCAAGAACCCGGAGGATACCGCCCGCGAGGGCCTCCATCTCTATCTCGCCGGGCACACGCTCCACGGGGGCGATGAACTTTACCCGCGGAATGATCTGATCCAAAACATAATCGCTGTGGGCAATGCCGCCAGTGAAGATTATCGCGTCCACCTCGCCGGAGAACACAACGGCTATCTCGCCGATCTTCTTCCCTATCTGATATGCCATTGCGTCCAGCACAAGGCGGGCATATTCGTCGCCATTGTTGATGCGCTCCACCACCTCCTGCACGTCGGAGGTGCCCAGATACGCCAGCAGGCCGCCTTTGCCGGAAATATGCTTGAGCATCTCGGCCTTTGTCATTCCGCTGTCATAGCACAGCGCCACAAGTGCGATATTCGGCAGCATGCCGGAGCGCTCCGGGCTCATAGGCCCGATATATTCATCGGCGTAGTCCACTATTTTGCCGTATTTATGGGCAGTCACGCTGATACCTCCGCCCATGTGCGCCACAATGAAGCGACCCTGCTCATACTCCATGCCCATCTTCTCCGCGACGCGGCGCGCCACGGCCCGGGGATTGAGCACATGGGAGCCCTGAGCATTGGTGATCTCGGGAAGTCCGGAAATGCGGGCGATATCGTCCATCTCGTCTGTATTTATAGAGTCGTATATCATACAGGGGATGCCGTACTCTCGGCTCAGCTCATCGCCGATAAGCGGAGAGAGCGAGGAGGCGTGGTTTGTGGCGGGGGCATATTTGAGGGTGTCCACCATGAGCTTGTTCACATTATACGCGCCGCCCTGGCAGGATGCTGTCATGCCGCCCCGGGCCGCTATGGCATCCACCGTACTCATGTCTATGTTATTGCGGCGGAGGAAATCCATTACCGACTTTGTTCTCTCCGGGAGCTGGTCCACCGGCGCGAGTCGGGTAGAGGTGAGCTCGGCGGGCTCACGCAGGTTCTCCTTGATGACGCACTTATCGTTCTCGAAAAGCGCCACCTTTGTGGAGGTAGAGCCTGTGTTGATGACAAAAATTCTCTTGACTTCGCTCATTATATTATTCTCCTTTTGGAAAGGGGACCGTGCCCCGAAAGGCGCGACCCCCTTGAGTTCTATGCGGTTTTGTACTTAAATCAGGTCGTAAGAATGGATACAAAGTTCGCCTCGCATCCGACTCTGCCGACGCTGCCGCCGATCATCTGAGCCATGCCCGCCTTAGTGTTGCGGACCTGGATCTCGGGGGCGACCATGTTGCCCCGCAGCTGCTTGACAACGTCCACCACCACGCGGGTGCCGGAAGCGCCCAGAGGATGGCCCAGGCTCAGCAGACCGCCGGAGGGGTTGACGGGGCAGCGGCCGCCGATATCAAGATCTCCGGAACGGCTGAGCTTGACGGACTCGCCGGGCTCACACATCTCCATCTCGTCGTAAACGAACAGCTCCTCGGGGGAGTATGCGTCGTGCAGCTCCACAACGCCCAGCTCCAGAGGTCCGACGCCCGCGTTTTCATAGGCTCTGTGGGCTGTGGGACGGATGTTCCAGGAGGCCTCTGTGTCCTCATAGCGGACAAATCTGCCGGAACCCAGCTCGCAGGAGTTCATTCTCACGAGCTTAGTTGTATACTGCATCGCGATCTCCTTTGTGCACATGATGACAGCAGCGGCGCCGTCGCTCATGGGGCAGCACATGAGCGTTGTGATGGGGCTGGCGATCATCTCAGAGTTGATGATCTGCTCGATGCTCAGTTCCTTGCGGTAGTGAGCATAGGGGTTGAACACAGCGTTCTTGTGGTTTCTGTAGGAAGCCATAGCGAGGTCTTCCATTGTAGCGCCACGGTTCTTCATGAGCCACTGGGAGCCCATAGCCGTCTGGCTCATTGCGGGGAAGCCCAGCAGATCAAGGAAGCCGCCCTTTGCGAGGGGAACGAGCTTGCCGTTGATGGGGCTGTTGGTCAGGGACTCGACGCCGATAGCGATGCCGATGTCATAAATACCGTATGCGATGTCGCGCCACAGGCCGCGCACGGATGTGCCGCCGGTGGAGCAGGCGTTTTCAACGTTGATGCACTCGATGTCGTGGATACCGAAGGCCTTGACTGCGAACTGGGCTGTTGTGGAAGCCTCTTCGATCTGACCGGCCCATGCCACCTGGAGAATTCTGGGGTCAATGCCCGCGTCGTCGATAGCAGCCTTCATAGCCGTCTGGCTCAGCTCGATGGCGGAAACCTGGGGCTGCTTTGTGAATTTAGTCTGACCTACGCCGATGACGTATACTTCTCTCAAACCCTTTACGTCTCTCATTTATTTATCCTCCTCTTTAAGGCGGTACTTATAGCCTATGTACCGGGTGTCCTCCTCGGGGTCCTCCCAGAGAGTGTCAATAAAGAGCTCGACCTTGGAGCCGATCTCGACCTCGTGGCCCTTCTCCATATGGGCGATATAATCATCGCTCAGTTCAAGCATGCCCTTGACCTTGATGCGTGCCTGAGGATAATCCACAACGCAGATCGTATGGGGTACCTTATACATATTTACAGGACGGTAGTTGACTGTGAATGTCTCCAGAATGCCCTCTGTGGGCAGGTCGTCCTGCTCCAGGTCCGTGCTGTTGCACTGGTTGCAGACGATAAGCTCTGCAGGGAAGAATTTCGCGCCGCAGCTCTTGCAGGTGCTGTAAAAAGGCTTGGGACCCTCTTCAGTCTCCCTGAAGATGCCGTTCATGAAATACTTTTCTTTCATTGAATTGACCTCTCCTTTTTGTGTTGTTGACTTGCTCCGGATCAGGCAGCGCATGATCCGGCGGGAGCTGCCGGTGCGTCCCGCGCTCCCCTGCCGATATTACATATAATAAAGAATACACCTGTTTAATTCAACCCGATTTTGAGTTCAATTTTTGCATTGAGAACAGCGTTTTACGCATCCATCGTTTTACTATGCCCTTGCTGAAGATAGACCGCGCATCAATTTATGCTAATTCCGCTCCTATATTTCACAGCATTTATGTTGACATTCCCGAAATGGGTCTTTATAATCGTATTTGGTAAATACTTCATGATTATAAACTACTATTTTAGGAGGAAAGATACAATGAGCGTTAAAGACAAAGTAGCAATCGTTACCGGCGCAGGCTCCGGCATCGGCGAGGGTACAGCCCGCCTGCTGGCAGAGAACGGCGCTAAGGTCGTCCTGGCTGACTTCAACGAAGATCTCGGCAAGGCTGTCTGCGCTGACATCGTGGCAAAGGGCGGCACAGCAATTTTCCAAAAGACAAACGTCGCATCCACAGAGGATGTTGAGCGCGTATTCAAACTCGCTAACGACACATACGGATCCATCGACATCGTTGCAAATGTTGCCGGCATCGGTGACTTCCACACACGCACGATGAACGTCTCCGACAAGCTCTGGGAGCGCATCATGTCCGTCAACCTCACCGGCGTGTTCAAGTGCTGCCGCGAGGCTCTCAAGTACATGACAAAGCAGGGCTCCGGCTCCATCATCAACGTCTCCTCCGGCGCGGGCGTGCGCGCAAACTCCGGCTGCTGCTACACAGCCGCCAAGTTCGCCGTCGAAGGTCTCACAAGAAACATCGCCATCAACTACGCCGGCTCCGAGATCCGCTGCAACTGCATCCAGCCCGGTCTGACTCAGACCCGCTTCGCAAAGGATGAAGAGTGGAAAAACAACTACGACGCTGAATTTGGCGGCATCTGCAGCAAGCACATGGATCCCACCTGCGGTTCCACAATGCCTGTTGACCAGGCAAGAGCTATCCTCTTCTTTGCTGATCCCGACAACCACTATGTCACAGGCCAGATCATCTGCATCGACAGAGGCGTATTCCTTTAATATTCCCGTTTTGCAGAAACAGCCTGCGGAATTTTCCGCAGGCTGTTTTTTATATTCCGTATGTGACCTCTTTATCCACGTCAAGCCCTGGATAAAGAGTCCTGTATATCTCCCTCAGCTCGTCCCCCAGCAGGGTGAACTCACGCCGGTCACCCATATAGAGAATAAGGAACTCCACCCCCAGCGCACGACCGGAGACGCCTGTTTCCAGGGCGCCGGAGCGTTTATAGAACTCTATGCGCCTGCGGCGTAGCAGTTCTGTCTCTCCGTTTGGAGCCGCGCCGGGCGACTCCACCTCCAGTATCAGCTCGCCGCTCATCTTAGCGAGTGCTCTCAGGGCGGCCGTACCCACACCGGTACCCCGCAGTTCCGGCATCACGGCGAAGAAATCCAGCAGGTCGCTCCCGTATCCTTTCACTACATCTCCGTAGGCCGCAAGACGCTCCCCGCGGAACAGGCCGTAAAAGCGGCAGGCGCCGGTTGAGAGCATATTCCTGAAAGTCCACTCCGGGCGCAGCTCCTCCGCCGGGAAGTCCCGGGGCATATGCACCCCAAGCACCTCTCCCAATTCATTTTCGTTAAGCTCCCGCAGCTCCATATCACTTTGCCTCCGGAAACGCGGCGTAAAACGCCGCCTCGTCCTGGTACTTCTCCGGCAGCACGTTGTAGACATGTGCCTCTTCCTCTCCCCGCAGCACTCTCAGCGCACCTCCGGCGAGAGCTTCCATCTCCATCTCACCTGGTATCTTCACTATGTTAAGTTTCAGTTTCTCTATGCGCCGGAGCGTTTTCTCCATGAGCAGGTCACTCCGGGCAAGCGCCCCTGTGAATATCACGGCGTCCGGCTCGCTGTCCACCACCGTGACCATAGCGCCCACGGCTTTTGCCAGCTGGTACGCCATCACATCATACATGAGCATGGCCTTTTCATCCCCGGCAAGGGCGCGGTTCTCCACCTCCAAAGCGTCGCTCGTGCCCAGATGAGACACAAATCCGCCGCTGCCCAGAGAAAACTTACGCAGCTCCTTCTCCGTAAACTTCCCACCGAAGCATAGGTCCACCACGTCGCCGTGGAGCATATCCCCCATGCGCTCCGGAGTCATGACGTGGTACGTGCTGTCCGTGATAAGTCCCCGGTCCACCGTGGTCACGCTGATACCGCCCCCGAGATGCGCCACTACGAAGCGTCCTTCATTGAAGTCTATCCCCATGTCCCCGGCAACTTTCCGCGCGCAGGCGCGGACATTGAGCACATGTCCGCCGGAGGAGCGCCGCACCCCCGCTATACCCGTGGTCTTTGACACCTCCGGCATCTCGTCGGTACTGATGGAGTCATACATCACCGCCGGTATCCCATACTCCAGAGAGAGCTTCCGTGCGATCTGGCAGGACAGCGCCGATGCGTGTTCAAAATTGGGCGCGTAGTGCGCCACATCCGCCATGAGCTGGTTCACCCAGTAGGCGCCGCTCTTAGTGGGCGGGAACGGTCCGCCTCTGGAAGCGATGATGTCTATCGAACCCATATCCATGCCGCTCTCCCGTATGAAGCTCTCCACCTGCTCCATCCGCTCCGGAAGCTGGTCATTTATGTAAAACATATCCTTTGTCTTTGCGGAGTCCATACGCAGCGTCGTCTCCGACACTTTCCTCTCGTCCTCGAAAATAGCCAGCTTCGTGGACGTGGACCCACAGTTTATGACAAGTACTCTCTTCGTATCCAAAGAAAAGCCCCCTTTTTTCGTTCTATTTCCATGATACAGGAGAAACTCCGTCATTACAAGAGCAATAAAAACGCCGTATGTTTCATACGGCGTTTTTTCGCGTGGTATTTTATACAAGCTCCTCCATCTCGTCCAGGAGGCGGTCAAAATAATCAAGCGCTGACTGGACTGGCTCCGGGGACGCCATGTCCACCCCGGCTATACGCAGCAGGGAGATTGGGTCACGGCTGCACCCCGAGGACAGGAACTTCTTGTAGTTCTCGACAGCTTCCAGCTCGCCCTCGAGTATCTTCATCGCTATCGCGATAGCGGCTGAGAAACCCGTGGCATACTGGAAAACGTAAAAGTCATAGAAGAAGTGGGGTATTCTGGCCCACTCCAGAGCTATCTCCTCATCTGAGATGACGTCATCGCCGTAATAGAACCTGTTCAGTTCGAGATACCTCTCGCTGAGGCTCTCCGCCGTGAGCGTCTCGTCACGGGCGCACATCCCGCTCATGTCCAGCTCAAACCTTGCGAATTGGGTCTGGCGGTAAAGAGTTGTGCGGAACTGCTCGAGGAAGTGATTTATAAGGTACGCCCGGCGGCGCTTATCCTCTGTCTGCCCCAGAAGATACTGCATCAGCAGTACCTCGTTGCAGATGCTCGCCACCTCAGCCACGAAGATGACGTAGTCGGAATATATCACCCGCTGATGCTCCATGGAGAGATAGCTGTGCATGGCGTGCCCCATCTCATGGACAAGCGTGAAAGCGCTGTCCAGATCGTCCCGGTGGTTAAGGAGGATATAGGGGTGCGGTCTCGCGCCGCTGGAATAAGCACCGGAGGTCTTGCCCTCGTTCTCATATACGTCTATCCAGCGCTCCTTTAGCGCCCGGCGCACCACCGCGAGATAGTCCTCCCCGAGTGGCGCAAGCGCCTTCAGCATCAGCTCCCCCGCCTGGTCATAGGTGAGCTTCTCGTCCGCGTCCGCTATCATGGGCGTGTAAACGTCGTACATATGGAGCTCCTCCAGCCCCATTATCCTCTTGCGCAGTCCCATATATCGGTGGAGCTTCCCGATATTCGCCTCCACCGTACCCAGGAGATTATAATATACCTCCACGGGTACCTCGTTCGGCGTGAGGGCCGCGGAGAGGGCGTCCGGGTAGCGCCGCGCGTCGCTGAAGAACTTCAGCTGCTTCATCTGGGCATTGAGTATGGCGGCGGCGGTGTTTTTCGTTCCGCCGTATGTCTTATAGAGAGTCCGGAAGGTGTTCTCCCTGAGGGTCCTGTCGCTGCTCTGCATAAGAAGTCCGTATGTCCCCTGGGTGAGCAGGTGCTCCTTTCCCTCCCCGTCCGAAACTTTTGGGAAAGTCATATCCGCGTCGCGGAGCATATTGCCTATATTATCGGGGCTCTGGGCCATCTCCCCGACGGCGGAGAGAAGCGTCTCCTCCGCGGGGCTGAGAATATGGTCGCTCAGTCTCCGCAGGCAGTACAGCGCCCTCTCGTAGGTCCGCAGTTCGGGACACTGTTCGTAAAACTCCCGGAGCTTTTCTTCGGGTATCCCCATGATCTCCGGGGCCGCGAAGCTCATGGCCGTATCCAGATTGACCGCAAGCGTAGTGGCTCGGCCCCGCATATTGAGCCAGTGTCCGTTGCCGTTGTCCGTATCGCTCAGGCGGAAGGCATAGTTGAGCACACTGTCGCAGAGAAGGGCTATTCTCTCCTGCAGCCTGTACCAGCCGAGGAGTGTCTCGCCACCCTCTCCCAGTCGGCCTCTGTATGCCCCGATCTCCTCTGTGAGAGCCGCGAGCTCTTTGACTCCCGCCTCCCAATCCTCCTCCGTGAGGAATATGTCCTCCAGTGCCCACGTGTTCTCCACGGGCACTTCCTTTCTCTTCAAAAGCTTATCCAAATTCATTCGCTCCTTTCAAGGGTGCGCTGTTACTGTCACGTGGCCTTAAGCAGGCTCTTGAACGCCTTTTCCATGTCCTTGAGGGACAGCTGATACATTGGTATCTCCCGGGATATGCGCTCGATGCTCTCCGTGTCGTAGCCTCCGCCGGACCACTCCTCCGGGGGCAGCGGGTTGAGCCAGACCATTCTGGGATAGCGCTTTTTGAAGCGCTGGAGCCAGACTATGCCCGGCTCATAGTTGTTCTGGTACTTTGAGCCGTACGTCCTGAACAGCTCCGTGGGCGCCATGGCGGCGTCCCCGACGAAGATGACCCTGTACTCGCTCTTCAGGTTTCTCAGTATCTGGTCGGCGCTGATGGTCTTTGTGTACTCACACTCGGGGGTGAGATATATCTCCTGATATATGCAGTTGTGGAAATAATAGAACTTCAAATCCTTGAAGTGGTTCGCCTTGTTAACGGACTTGAACAGGTCCGAGCACATCCTGGCGTAGGGCTCCATTGAGCCGCCACAGTCGAACAGCATAAGAAGCTTTATGCTGTTCTTTCTCGGTCTGCCGTAGACTATGTCCAGCAGCCCGCCCTTGCGGCAGGTAGAGTCGATGGTCTCCTGGAGCTTGAACTCGTCCTTGGGTCCCTCGTCGTTCGCGGAGAGCTGGCGCAGCTTCTTGAACGCCATCTGCATCTGCCGGTGGTCCAGCGTCTCGTCATTGCGGAAATCTCTGTAATTCCTGTCCCCAGCCACGGCGATTGCCCGCTTGTTGCGGCTCTCGCCGCCGATGCGGATGCCCATGGGATTATAGCCGCTGTTGCCGAAGGGTGACGTGCCCCCTGTTCCTATCCATTTGTCGCCGCCGTCATGGCGCTCGTCCTGCTCCTTAAGGCGCTCCTCCAGCATCTCCATGAGCTTTTCAAGGGTCATGCCCTTCCACTTCTCGTCCACCGCGGTTTTGTCGATGGGTGTGGAGGGCCGTTTTGCGTTGTCCAGCCATTCCAGGAGCTTTCTGAGCACCTCGCTCTTGGGCTCGAGTCCCTCGAAGTACTCCAGGAACACCTCGTCAAACTTATCGAAATTATTCTCGCTCTTCACCAGCGTGCAGCGGGCGAGGTAATAAAAATCAGTAAAATTTGAGTTGTGCAGTCCCATGTCCAGCGCCTCCATGAAGGTCAGCCATTCCGTGGGCGATACCTCAAGTCCACGCTTGCGCATGAGGTAAAAAAGATCAATGAACATAGTTTCCCTTACCGCTTCCAGCCGTAGTATTTGCTGGCAAGCTCCTTTTTAAGCACGTCGATATCCTCATTCTTCTTCAGAAGCACGCCCAGCATGGGGATCTCCGTGTACATATCCTCCACGCGCATACCGCCTATCTGCATGGCAACTATCCAGTCGATTATCTCGCTGGTGCTGGGCTTTTTCTGTATTTCCTTCACGGAGCGTATCTTATAGAGCACCTCCATCGCCTGGCTGAGGACGTCCTCCTCAACGTTGGGCAGATGTGTCTTTACGATATCCCGCATGAGCGCCTCATCCGGGAAGTCGATGTAGTGGAATATACACCGGCGCAGGAACGCGTCCGGCAGGTCCTTCTCCGCGTTGGAGGTGATAATGACGATGGGGCGCTGCTTTGCCTTCACAGTCTCCTTCGTCTCGGGTATATAGAACTCCATTTTGTCCAGCTCCCAGAGCAGGTCGTTGGGGAATTCCAGGTCTGCCTTGTCTATTTCGTCGATGAGGAGTATCACCTGCTCCTCCGCCCTGAACGCCTCTCCCAGCTTGCCCATGGTGATGTATTTCGAGATATCATCCACGCCGCCCTCGGAGAACTGGCTGTCGTAAAGACGGCGCACCGCGTCATAGACGTAAAGGCCGTCCGCCGCCTTTGTTGTTGATTTGATATTCCAAATTATGAGCTTTTTGCCAAGAGCCTTACTGATAGCCTCAGCAAGCATTGTTTTGCCCGTTCCCGGCTCGCCCTTTATGAGCATGGGTTTCTTCAGGACCAGAGCAATATTTACGCTCTGCATGAGCTCGGGTGACGCGATATATTCGCTGCTGCCTGTAAACTGTGCCATATTTGACCTCCATAGAGATTTATACATTATAATTTCGATTAAGCTTTGATTTTATCACAATCAAAACAATGCTGCAAGTCGGGACTTTTCCCATATATCCGGTGTTTTCCCAATGATTATCTTGTATAACGACTGAAAATAGGTTATAATCTCCTCTGGTAATTCATGGGGTGAACTATAACGCTTGCCCCGAAAGGAGCGAAGGTCATGCTCTTTTTAAAGGCTCTCATATATCTGGCGCTGTGGGGTATTGCGAATTTTGTCGTCGGGCTAATGCTGCCCCGGAGCTGGTTCTCATACGACGTCTTCCCATATAGGCCCTGGAAATTTGAGAAGAACGGCAAATTCTATGAAAAGCTGAAAATTAAAAAGTGGAAGGATAAGATCCCGGATATGAGCCGGCTCTTCAAGTTCATGGCACCCAAGAGGGCGGCTGCAGCTCTTGATTCCGGAAGCATGCTGCGCCTCATACAGGAGACCTGCGTCGCGGAGATTGTCCACATTGCCGGCTGCATCGAGGCGATCCCCGTCCTGTTCATCTGCCCGAATGCCGCAGGCATAGTCCTGTTCATCTTGGATATAATTCTCGGCAACCTTGTTTTTATTATCGTCCAGCGGTACAACCGCCCAAGACTTGTCTCAGCATATAAACGTATCAAAACCCACGAAGAGAGGGAGGCGGCCAAATGAAACTGCTTATTCTTTCCTGCAACACCGGCGGCGGACACAATTCCGCCGGACGGGCCATCGGCGAATATTTTGAGAAACACGGTCACTCCTGGGAGATGGTGAATGCCCTCGAGTTCATGCCTGAGTACAGGGAAAAGTTCATAAGCGGCGGGCACGATTTCGCCTACCGCCGCCTGCCCAAGGCATACGGCGTATGCTACCGCATCGAGGAGCGGCACCCCTCCAGGGCAATATATGATTCCAACGCGAAATATTCCTCACGGCTTATGGAGTACATCAAGTACTCCGGGTGCGACGCTGTTCTGTGTGTCCATCTGTTTCCCTGCATAATGGCTACGGAACTGCGCCGCCAGGGGCTGCTGGATGTTCCCGTATACTTCCTTGCGACTGACTACACCTGTTCCCCCGGCGTGAGCGACGCCGAACCGGATAAATTCTTCATCCCCCATCCCGCCCTCGCCATCGAGTTCATCCGCAAGGGCGTCAGCGGGGACAGGCTCGTGCCCACAGGCATCCCCGTTGGCGAAAACTTTTACGTCCGCGGCGACAGGGCTGCCGCGCGGCGCAGTCTCGGCCTGCCGGAAGAGGGGCAGATGGTGCTTATAACAAGCGGCAGCATGGGCTGCGGTCCAGTGGAGGGGATAACGAAAAAACTCCTGAGAAAAATGCCCGGCAACGCTTTCATGGTCGCCGTATGCGGGCAGAACCGCAAGCTCTACAAAAACATGGAAAAGCTCCGTAATCGCCGGCTTTACGTCCTGGCCTACACCCATAAAATGAACGATCTTATGGATGCCGCGGACATCATGCTCATAAAGGCGGGAGGGCTCAGCACTACCGAGGCTGCCGCAAAGGGTCTTCCCATAATATATATGGACGCCGTTCCCGGCTGCGAGACACGGAATATCCAGTTCATGGTGGGGCACGGCTTCGCCCTCACAGCGGGCGGCGTGCGCGCCCTCGCGGAGCTGGTGTGCGATTGTCTTGAACACCCGGAAAAGGGTGAAAAGTGCGTTGAAAACCGTGGCAGCTTCTTCAGAGAGAGCGCCGCGGCGCGTATATACGACTGCATGGCGGGCGTACCCGTATGATCGCCTTGATTATAATTGCCGGGGGGTTATTGGTTCTGTGGATTCTCGCCGGGCTGGGCGTGTTTCTGGGTGCCTGTGCCCGGACGAAAAGCTCCGACACCCACATGAGCCGCACAGGGGACGACAAAACGCTCGCTCTCGAGGGCGAGCGGTGGTTTTTCTCCATGGGTCCAAAAACTCTGGGCATCACCGCCCGGGACGGGGTGCCTCTCGGGGGTTACTATCTTGAAAATCCCGCCGGACGTGGTATCATGATGATGTTCCACGGCTGGCGGTCAAACTTCACCAGCGACTTTGGGATGTGCGCAAAGGCGTTTTACGGTCTGGGCTTCTCCCTCTTTATCCCCTGCCAGCGAGCCTGCGGGCTCAGCGGCGGGCGCTTCATCTGCTTCGGGCAGAAGGAAAAACTGGACTGCGCCGATTGGTGCCGCCTTTTTGCGGAAGATA
Organism: uncultured Oscillospiraceae bacterium; assembly: GCA_934552825.1. GTDB lineage: Bacteria > Bacillota > Clostridia > Oscillospirales > Oscillospiraceae > CAKTEQ01. The sequence continues at coordinate 46,044 of CAKTEQ010000005.1, read as the reverse complement.
TCAGCCCCGGCAGCAGCATCGTTCTTATGGGCGTCTCCATGGGCGCCGCCACGGTCCTCGGAGCCGCGGGGGAAAACCTGCCTTCAAACGTAAGGTGCATTATCTCCGACTGCGCCTTCACCTCTCCATGGGAGGAGTTCTCTGCCGTGGCGAGAAAGCGCCTGCATATGGGGCTGCATCCCGTACTCCTTATGGGCAGTCTTTTCGCCCGCCTTTTGGCCGGGTTCAGCTTTCGCGGGGAGGACACCCGCTCGGCCCTGAGCCGGAGCCGCCTGCCGGTACTTTTTATCCATGGGGAGGCGGACGATTTTGTCCCGCTCCGGTTCACTCTTCAGAATTTTGACGCCGCCCGGGGTGAAAAGGAGCTTATTACCTTCCCCGGCGCCGGGCACGCCGGGAGCTTCGCCTCCGACAGCGAGCGATATATGGCCGCGGCGGCAGCGTTTCTCAGCAAATACGTATAAAAAGGAAGTCACTGTATGTTCAACAAGGGCATTTTCCGGCACCGCCTTTTCCGCACGGGACCGAAGGATAAAAAGCTGTCATTCTGGATATGGAACTGGGCATGGCTGCTCATTGCCGCCTGCGGGCTGAGCTGCCTGAGCCTTCTGCTGGGGCTGGGGGACTATCCCCTGTGCATCGCCTGCGGATATTTCACCCGCCCGCTTATCTTTCTTCTCAACACCCTGCCCATATTCATACTTGAGGCGTTCCTCTATTTTCTTATCAACCGGAGCTGGATCGCCTTCCTCTCCACAGGCGCCGTCACCCTGTGCGCCTCCGTGGGCAACTATTTCAAGCTCCTGTGCCGGGACGACCCGTTCATGTTCTCCGACATCACGGCCGTAGGCACCGCTCTCAAGGTCTCCGGTCAGTACGATATAAGCCTTGACCGGCGCATTTTTTTCTGCATACTCTGCACGCTGATCGGCGCGGCTTTCCTCTTTTTCTTCGTCCGCGGGCGTATGAGGACCCGCCCCCGCCTCATTGCGGCGCTCGTGACACTCGTGCTGACTCTGCCTGTGAGCCGGCTCTACACCAGCGACGTTATCTACGACCATAGAACCGATAATTACCAGTACGCAAACCGCTGGTCATCGACCCAGGTTTACATAAGCAAAGGCTTCGTATATCCGTTTCTGCACAGCGTCCAGAGCGCCTTTCCTGAAAAGCCCGAGAACTACTCTGCCAAAAGCGCTGAGGGCATTCTCTCCTCATATACCTCCAGCGACATTCCCTCAGACAGGCAGGTGAATGTTATCGCCGTTCAGCTCGAGGCCTTCAACGATCTGCGCGCTATCGGCTTTGAGGACATAGATCCCGGCGTTTATGCGGCATATGACGCCCTGAAGGCGGAGAGCCTCAGCGGGCGGCTTGTCACCAATATTTTCGCCGGCGGCACTATTGACACGGAGCGGACCTTCATCACAGGGGACACTTCACTCACGGATTTCCGCGCCCCCACGGGGTCCTACGCCTGGTATCTACGGAACAACGGATATTATGTCACAGGCAGCCACTCCTGCTATGATTGGTTCTATAACAGGAAAAACGTGAACGCCTACCTGGGCTTTGAGGAATACCAGTTCTTCGAGAACCGGTATTCCGACCTGGCGGACGGCGCCATCGCATATGACGATATCCTTCTGCCCGACATCGTAACACTGTATAAAGAGCGTGACCCGGATGTGCCGTACTTTGACTTCTCCATAACCTATCAAGGGCACGGTCCCTACACCACCGACGGCTATGACTGGGGCGAGGGGTACTGGACCGGCGAGGGCACGGCGGAGACGGATTACATACTCAACAACTATCTCGGCTCCGTACAGAACACCTGCGAAAACCTGCTCGCCATGGCGGACTCTCTCCGGGATGACAGCGCCCCTGTGGTGCTGGTCTTCTTCGGCGACCACAACCCCTGGCTCGGCTACTCCAACAGCGTATACAATGAGCTTGGCATCGACCTGGACACCTCCACTGAGCAGGGATTCATGAATTATTACTGCACCCCCTATCTCATTTGGGCAAACGACGCCGCCCGGGAGATCATCGGCGATATCTCAGGCGACGGCGTGGACGTGAGCCCGTGCTTTCTCATGAACATATTGTTCGATACCCTCGGCTGGGGGCCGGGCAGCGAATATATGCAGCTCATGGACGAGCTGATGGACACTGGTGTCACCGCCGTTAATTACTCCGGGATGTTCATCCAGCACGGCGAACTGACAGGTGAGCTTACTGTCGATGCCGCCCAGGCTCTGAACCGGGTGCAGATCGCCCAGTATTACCGCCGCACGAACCCGGAATGGTGAAACAAGAGAAGTACCTCCGCGTGAAAAAACACACGGAGGTACTTCTTTTTATTTTTTCCTCAGGACAATGCTGATAAAGTTCAGATACTTTCCCGCGCCGGCGTCCATAGAGGCTCTGTCCCCGACGGCGTACTCGTTGTTCTGGCGCAGCCAGTCTGCCCAGACCTCCTCGTTGCTCTCCATCTCCCGTACCTGGAGCACATCGCAGCCACGGGCAGCTCTCACCATGTCCCGCCACCAGTTCACGTCGTGCATATACTCCAGCTGCTCCGGTGTCCAGGAGAGAAGAAGTTCCGGCGGCAGATCTTCGTGGCAGTCCTTCTTCATGCCCGGTATGGCGAAGCGCAGCTCTCCGCCGCTCTTCACGAAAGGAAGAAGCTTTTCGTCCAAATAGTTCCGGTCTCTGCCGAAGTAGTTATATGAGTCCACGCTGACTACGCCGTCAAAGAATTCATCAGGGAACTTCAAATCGTTCGCGTCAGCCTTGACAGTGCGTATCACATCATCATACAGCCCCATGCTTCGGAAAAAGGGGATATGCTCCTCCGGTTCACTCCAGAGATCGCAGGCATAGACCCGCAGCCCATACTCCTTCGCAAGGAAGGCGCTTGTAAGCCCCTGCCCGCTGCCGAGGTCCATTATTCTGCTCCCCGCCGGAAAGCCGCTGCCCACCATAAGCTCCTCACAGAGCTTCACGGGGTTGGGTCCCATTATCATGTCCATAAAACGCTGATCTTCGTATTTTTTGCTCAGTTTATATTCCATTTTTTCAAACCTCGAATTTCTCAATATATTCTTTCAGCCGCTCCCGGACGGCAGCCCTGTCCGTCGCCCTGTCCCATGCGCTCATGAGTATGAACATTCCTCCGTAAAACTCAAGGGCCTTCTCTCCGGAGCCAAGTATATCCTCCACATATCCCAGAGGCCCCGAACCGAGATAGGCGTCGTATAGCCCGCCCATCTCCTCCGAGGCATACTGCTCCAGCGTGAGCAGGCGGCGGAACTTTGAACCGAAGCTGTCCGCCGTCCAGTAGTCAAACCGCTCCAGCGCAAACCGCTTTAGCTCCCCAAGGCCCGTTTCGGCATAGCTATCCGGCGACTTTTCAAGGCTCTCCTCAGGCACGCCGCTCTCCCGTGCCGCCTCTCTGTCCGCCTCCTCCATATGCCGGAGGATTCCGTCGAATATTCCGCGCTTACCGGGGAAGTGCTTATACAAAGCGCTCTTCGTCATGCCCAGCGCACCGGATATATCGCTCACGGACACCCCTTCATAGCCCCGGCGGGAGAAAAGCTCCAGCGCCGTTTCAAGTATTCTGTCCTTCGTTCCGCTCATAGTAATACCCCCAAACAAAAGCAGGTGAACGCTCGTTCACCTGCTATAATAGCAAACGATCGTTCACCTGTCAAGCCCCCAGTCAGAATTCCCGCAGTACTATCTCCGTTATCCCGGGATTTGCCCCCTGCTGTATTCTCTTTATTCTTCCGTCGGCCGCATAGTGCTCCCGGATAAAATCCCGGATCGCCGTACCGGAGTTATATCCATGTATGATCCTTATGCGATAAGTCCCCGCTTTTGCTCTGCGCAGCGCCGCGTCTATCGCCGTGCGCGCCTGGAAGATATTACGCCCGTGCAGATCAAGCTCCACTATTCCCGTCACAGCCCCGCCCCTCCTTAATATCTTAAAAATTACACACCGTGTAGTTTGATGTTGCATTTTGTTAAAAAATAAGCTATTATTGTCAATAATCCAATTTTGCCTGTGCCGCTGCAATTATATGTCATATCAGGCGCGCCGGCAAGCCCCGGAGGCATATGATGAAGAAGCGCGTATCCTCTCTTTTTCTCATCCTGACACTGCTTTTCTCCCTCACAGCCTGCGCCCGGCCCGAAAAAAACGTGGGATCCGGGGAGCTCATATTGACATTTCTGGACGTGGGACAGGCGGACTGTACGTTCATAACCTGCGGCGGAGAGAGCATGCTCATAGACGCCGGCAACGTGGATGACGGCGAGCTTGTGGTCTCCTATCTCACGGGGCAGGGCGTCGAATATATCGACTACGTCGTCTGCACCCATGCCCACGAGGACCACGGCGGCGGTATGGCTGCCGTGATGGCGAATTTCTCCGCGGGCGAGGTTCTCTCTCCCGTGAAAGAGCGGGATACCCGGTTCTTCAATAATTTCGTAAAATACACAGAGGCCCAGGGGCTGGAGATCACCGTTCCCTCCCCCGGGGACAGCTTTGCCCTCGGAGGCGGCATTGTCACGGTACTCGGCCCCACAGCGCAGTACGACGAGACCAACAACACCTCCATCGTCCTGCGCCTGGACTACGGCAGCACCTCATTCCTTTTTACAGGGGATATGGAGCGGGACGCGGAGCAGGATCTTATCGACTCCGGCGCAGAGCTCAGGGCAGATGTCCTGAAAGTCGGGCACCACGGCTCCTCCACCTCAACCTCTTACGTTTTTCTCCGGGAGGTCATGCCGGAATACGCTGTGATATCCTGCGGCAAGGATAATTCCTACGGGCACCCCCATGAGGAAACGCTCTCCCGCCTGAGAGACGAGGGCGCCGAGCTTTACCGCACAGATATGCAGGGCACGATAACCTGCGTATCCGACGGCGAGCACCTCACCTTCACGACTCAGACCTACGTTCCGGAGACCAACCCCACCAAAAACGACGGCTCCGGGCAGAACTCTCAGGCCGCGGATTATTACATAGGCAACAAAAACTCCAAGGTATATCACGTTCCCTCCTGCTCCGGTCTCCCGGCGGAGAAGAACCGTGTGATTTTCGAAACTCTTACCGATGCCGTGTCCTCAGGGTACTCTCCCTGCTCCCGGTGTCTCGGTGAATAAAGAAAGAAGGTCTGTCAATGGACGCCGGTCTCTGGCAAAAAACAAAATCTTTCATATCCGCCCACAAGTATGTTCTGTGGGTGCTCTACGTCCCATTTTATCTCATACTCTTTTATATCGCCGAGCGGGTGGTTACTGATAACTACTGGGTATCTTACCTGCCCCTTGACGACAAAATACCGTTCAACGAATGGTTCGTGATACCCTACTGCCTGTGGTATCCCGCCATGATATACGCGGGCGTTCTTCTCCTGGTGACTCAACCCGACGCCTTCAACCGCTATATGCTCTATATGTCCATCGGCTTCACCTTCTGCATCGTGTTCTGCCTCATCTTCCCCAACGGTCAGGACCTGCGCCCTGCCGTCATGCCCAGAGACAATATCCTCTGCCGCCTTGTGTTCCTGCTGTATGAAGCGGACACCAATACGAATGTGCTGCCGAGCATGCACGTCGTCGGTGCGGCGATGGTCATGTTCGGGCTGTTTGAGAGCAAGTATTATCAGCGCTGGTGGAAAAAGTTTCTCGTCTTTTTCGTCTGCTTCATGATAACCATATCCACAGTGTTCATAAAGCAGCACAGCATTCTGGACATCTTCGCCTCTGTGATCCTCTGCTTCCTGCTCTGGCTGGGCATATATTTCATCCCCGGCCAGGTCCGCCGCAGAAGAACCCGTCTTTCAGATTAAGAGCATCCCCATGTGTCCCGTCTCAGGACGGGGCACATTTTTGTGCATTGTGCGCCCCGCAGAGGGGATCGGGGGCGGTTTTTTCCCCGTGTTGACAGATTTCGGCAAATCCCTTGACATCAACGCTTTTTCCTGTTAAAATTCCCACGTCTCAATTGGAAAAACGGACTAAGAGTCTTTCCGAAGCAGGATGCGACCGCTGCACCAGCAACCCCTGTGCAGCCAAGGCCAGACGGACAGCCGGGTCGAATGCCGAAAAGCCGCAGAAGATGCGGCGGCAACTTCTGTTGCCTTATTGATGGAGTGAGGAACTATCCGTTCCGAAGCTCAAGTTTTATAAGTTGGTAACTTAAAACCGGTGCTGAGTCAGCATAAAACTTGTGAAATGGTCAATAAGAGTAGTAAAAGTAATCTTTGCTATATAGACTCTCAAACCCGCTTTCGGAATATCCTTCAGGCGCATTTTTCCGCGCCCTTATTACGGATTTCAACAAGTGATATGCTGTACGGCATATCACTTGTTTTTTATTTTTTGGGGGGGCATTGGCTATGAAGAAGATAATCGAGCTCAGGAACATCTGCAAATCCTTCGACGGAGAGAGCGTGCTTAAGGGGATCAACCTTGATATCTATGATAACGAGTTCCTTACCCTGCTGGGCGCTTCCGGCTGCGGGAAGACCACTATTCTCCGCATAATCGGCGGCTTTGAGACTCCCGACGAGGGTGAAGTCGTATTCATGGGCGAGCCTATAAGCGACGTCCCCCCCTATAAGCGGAATATCAACACCGTCTTCCAGAAATACGCTCTCTTCCCCCATCTCAACGTTTTTGAAAACGTGGCGTTTCCCCTGCGAGAAAGGAAAGTACCTAAGGCCGAGATCGAGCAGCGCGTCACGGAAATGCTGGCGCTGGTCGCCCTGACCGGCTTTGAGCACCGCAACGTGACCCGTCTCTCCGGCGGACAGCAGCAGCGCGTCGCCATAGCCCGCGCCCTCATCAGCCACCCGAAGGTCGTTCTTTTGGACGAGCCCCTAGGCGCCCTTGACCTCAAGCTCCGCAAAGACATGCAGGAGGAACTGAAAAAGATACAGAAGAAGACCGGCGTCACCTTCGTTTTCGTCACCCACGATCAGGAGGAGGCTCTGAGCATGTCCGACACCGTGGTCGTCATGAACGCGGGCGAGATCCTTCAGATCGGCACTCCTATGGATATTTACAACGAACCCGCCAACGCCTACGTTGCAGACTTCATCGGCGAGAGCAACATACTCGACGGCGTAATGCTCGCTGACCGGCGCGTCGCCTTCTCCGGACACGTGTTCGACTGCGTGGACTCCGGCTTCGGAAAGAACGAGCCGGTGGACGTTGTCGTCCGCCCCGAGGATGTGGACATCGTCCCGGAGGAGCAGGGCATGCTGAAGGGCATTGTCACAAGCGTGACCTTCCTCGGCGTGCACTATGAGATAATCGTGGATATCAACGGCTTCAAATGGATGATACAGACCACGGATTTCGTGGATGTAGACGAGCATATAGGGCTCTTCATCGAGCCTGACGCCATTCATATCATGAAGAAGAGTGAATACTCCGGCATGTTCGGGGACTACTCCTCCTTCAGCAACGAGCTGGACCAGCTCAGCGTTGTGGAAGAAAGCGAGGACGAGTAAATGCGGGAAAAAACTCTGCGCTCCGGCGGACGGCGCGCCGCCCTCATTGAGCGCATCGCCCTCGCGCCCTACTCCATATGGGCGGTCATATTCATCCTCGTGCCCCTGGCGTTCACCGCTTACTACGCCTTCACAGACGAGAACTTCGCGTTCACCTTTGACAATATCACCCGCTTCTTCACCTCTGTCTCCACCGTTACAGACGGGGGCGCCGTCCGTGAAGTGCACACCTACCTTGTCATCTTCTGGCGGTCACTGAAGCTGGCGGTCATCTCCACCTTCATCTGCCTTGTCATCGGCTACCCCATCGCGTATATCATCGCCCGGGCAAAGCCCAGAGTCCAGAAAACACTCATCACACTCATCATGGTGCCAATGTGGATGAATTTCCTTATCCGCACCTACGCCTGGATGACTATCCTGCAGGACACGGGACTTCTCAACGGACTTTTCAACGCTCTGGGGCTGGGCACTGCCCACATAATCGGCACGGAGGGCGCTGTGGTCGTGGGTATGGTTTACGACTTTTTGCCCTATATGATAATGCCCATCTATTCCGTCATGGCAAAGATGGACACGCGCCTGCTGGAAGCCGCCCGGGACCTGGGCTGCAACAGCGTGGGGGTGCTGCGCCGGGTAATCTGGCCTCTCAGCCTGCCAGGCGTGATAACAGGCATCACCATGGTGCTCGTGCCCTCCATCAGCACATTTTACATCTCCCAGAAGCTGGGCAGCGGCAAGTTCTATCTCATCGGCGACGCTATCGAGGGGCAGTATGTGGCTAACAATCTCCACTTTGCCGCCGCCATGGCGTTTATCCTCATGGTAATACTGCTTGCGGCTATGATGATAATGCAGCGTCTCACAAGCAAGGAGGTGGGTGCGAAATGAAGACCTCATCCAAGATCTATACGGCCATAATCCTCATCTTCCTCTTTGCCCCCATCGCCATACTCATCGTGTTCTCCTTCAACGGCGCGAAGAGCCTTTCCGTCATGGATGGCGCTTCCCTCAAGTGGTACGCCGAGCTGTTTAAGGACAGCGTCACCCTCAATTCTCTTAAGAACACTCTCATTCTCGCGCTCTGCGCCGCGGTGGTATCCACCGCCATGGGCACAGCCGCGGCCGTTGGCATCAATAAGCTGCGCCGCCGCTGGCTCCGCTCCGCCATCGACACCGTCACGAACATCCCTATGGTGAATCCGGATATCATCACCGGTATATCCCTCATGCTCATGTTCGTGTTCGTCGGCAAGCTCTTTGGCAGAGCCACAAGTCTGAGCTTCGTTACCATGCTTCTGGCGCACATAACCTTCTGCCTGCCCTACGTGATCATGCAGGTGCTGCCGAAGCTGAAGCAGATGGACGTCTCGCTACCGGAAGCCGCTATGGATCTGGGCTGCACGCCCATGAAGGCGTTCTTCCGGGTGGAGGTGCCAGAGATACTGCCCGGCATAATCACCGGCTTCATCATGGCGTTCACCCTCTCTCTGGACGATTTCGTGATAAGCTACTTCACCCAGGGCAACGGCTTCCAGACTCTCCCCATCCGTATCTACAGCATGACGAAAAAGACCGTTACTCCCAAGATGTACGCTCTCGCTACGATAATCTTCTTCGTCATTCTGGCGCTGCTCCTGCTGAGCAATCTCGTGGACAGCGACGATTCCAAGCCCAAAAAGGCACGCCGGGAGCGCTCCGGCAGATTCCCCGCTCCCAACAGGCGCGTCGTCGGCTCAGTCGCCGCGGCGGCTGTGGTCGCCGCAATAGTCTGCCTTGTGATGTTCGGCGGCAGCGGCACCCGGGTACTGAACGTCTATAACTGGGGCGAGTACATCTCCGACGGGTCCGAAGGCTCCCTTGACACCATAGCCGCCTTTGAGGAGTGGTACTATGAGCAGTACGGCCAGAAGGTCAAGGTGAACTACGACACCTACGCCAGCAACGAGGACATGTACGCAAAGCTCAAGTCCGGCGCGGTCAGCTACGACGTTGTTATCCCTTCCGATTACATGATTGCCCGCATGGCAGCGGAGGACATGCTTCTGCCTCTGGATTTCAGCAATATTCCAAACTATGAGTATATCTCCGACGAGTTCAGAAACCTCTATTATGACCCGGACAACACCTATTCCGTCCCCTACACATACGGCGTTATCGGTATCATATACGATGCGAACCGGGTAGATGAGGGCGACGCCGGTGACTGGGACCTGATGTGGAACGAGAAATACGCAGGCTCCATTCTCCAGTTCAACAACTCCCGCGACGCCTTCGCCACGGCTATGTACATGGCGGGGCTCGACGTGAACAGCACGGATCGTGCCGTGTGGGACAGTGCTCTCGACATTCTGCTCGTCCAACGCCCCTATGTTTACAGCTATGTCATGGACGAGATATACAACATGATGGAGTCCGGCGAGGCGGCTGTCGGCGCGTATTACGCCGGCGACTATTTCACCATGCGGGACGCTCAGGCGGACGGTGTGGATCTCAGGTTCTATTACCCCTCGGCGACAAACTACTTTGTGGACGCCATGTGCATCCCTTCCTGCTGCCAGGACCAGGAGCTGGCTGAGATATTCATCAATTTCATGCTCAGCGAAGAGCCCGCTATCGCGAACGCGGAGTACATCTACTACGCCAGTCCCAACTCTATCGTCTATGAGAGCGATGTTTATATCGACGACATCGGCAAGGAGGACATGGCTATCCTCTACCCCGGCACGGTGGATTTCAACGAGGCGTACAACAACTACGCTTACCGCAACCTTGACCCTGACACGCTGGAATACGTCAACACCCTCTGGGAAAACCTGAAGATAAGCTGAGGAAACAGCGAAAATAAAGCGGCGCAGCCGGTATCCGGCTGCGCCGCTGTTTTGTTTTTTACAGCGTCTTATTCTTCTGTATTCACCACTCTGGTAATCACGTCGTTGCCCTCGGGAGAGGTCCCGTCTCCGTTCTCCGGCGCGGTGGTATCCGGTTCAGGCTCGCCCTCGGTTATATCCAGCAGCTCGCCGCAAATATAGCCGACACCGTCCTTGAACTCGACCTTGCACCATTCGCCCTGTTCCAGCACCTTGAGGGTCTCCCCGATGCCCGCAGTGCCGACGATTATGCCGTCGATGCTGGGGGTTCCGCGAATGTTGACTCCTGTATTCGCCGTGTTGACCGTTCCGTAATAGACGACCTCGACCTCCGGCGTTTTCTTCTCGTTGAGAGATTCATCCGGCATAACGACGGTCACAGGGTCGGTGACTTCTTCCGTTTTCTTCCCGCAGCCCGTGAGCGCCGCCATAAGCAGAAGCAACACCAAGAGCAATGCCAATACCTTTTTCATCCCGTTTCCCGCCTTTCCCGGCAACAATCGCCGCATTTCGTCTTTGTATCTTGATTTTAGCATACGGTTCTCCATTTGTCATGCCCTTTTAAAAATATTTAATGGGAATAATTTTCTCCCCTCCGGGGAAACTCTCTATCAGGAGTTGATATAATGAAAATGACACCCAGAGAATATCAGCAATATGTAAAGAAAATGTCCCCCAAGTCCCCCCTGCTAGCCGACTGCATAAAAGCTTTTCTCATCGGCGGCGCCATTTGCGCCATCGGCCAGCTTATAATGAACGGCTATATCACTCTCGGGCTGGGGAAAACCGACGCCGGGACCTGCACATCCATAACCCTTGTCTTCATCGGCGCCCTTCTCACTGGCCTGCACCTGTACGACAAGCTCGCAAAGCACGCCGGAGCCGGCACCATCGTCCCCATCACCGGCTTTGCAAACAGCGTTGTCTCTCCGGCCCTGGAGTTCCAGAGCGAGGGCTATATTCTGGGCACCAGCGCGAAAATATTCACGATCGCCGGTCCCGTTCTCGTATTCGGCATAACCGCAAGCGTTATATACGGCATCATCCTCGTCCTGTTCCGCATAGCCTGACCTGCGCCCCGGATATACTTTTCCGGGGCGTTTCCCCTGCAGTTTTGCTTGCATTTTGTCGAAAGCAGGTATATTATATCATCTATACGTATTCATTCTCCATCTTTCCGGGTGGAGATTTTTTCACTGCGCATGGAGGAAGCGATGAAGGAAAACATAGCACCAAAACAGAACAAAATGGGCGTCATGCCCGTCCCGAAGCTCATGCTCAACATGGCTCTGCCCATGATCCTGTCCATGGTAGTCCAGGCACTGTATAACGTGGTGGATACCTTTTTCGTCAGCCACATGGCGGACACGGCGGCCATAGTGAACGTGGGCGACAAAGCCATAAACGCCCTCACTCTCGCCTTCCCCATCCAGATGCTCATGATAGCACTCGGCGTGGGCACAGGCGTCGGCATCAACGCAGCACTCTCCCGCTCCCTGGGTCAGCGTGACATGGAAACCGCCAGCCATATTGCGGGCAACGCCGTTCTTCTCGGCGTTATTTACTCCGTTGTGATCACAATTTTCGGCATATTCGGCGCGGAGGCGTTCATAAGCAGCCAGACCTCCAACCCTGTTATAGCCGAATTCGGCACTACATACCTGCGCATAGTCACGCTCTGCTCCGTCAGCTCCATCATGTTCATGAACCTGGAAAAAATCGTCCAGGCCACGGGCAACACAGTCGCTACGATGGTGTCTCAGCTTTCCGGTGCCATCACGAACATAATCCTCGACCCCATCATGATATACGGCTGGCTGGGCCTGCCGGCAATGGGAGTCGCCGGTGCCGCGTGGGCGACCGTCATCGGTCAGTTTGTGTCCCTTGGGGTCACCGCGTATATGTTCCTGCGGCGTACGAAGGAGATAAACATAAATGTGAAATACCTGATTCCCAGCAAGGCGATCATCGGGAATATCTATGCCGTCGGCGCGCCTGCCATAGTCATGCAGATACTCTCCCCCATCATGACCTATTCCATGAATATCATTCTCGGCGGTATCACCGAGGCCGCCGTGACAGCCTACGGCGTCTACTATAAGCTCCAGAACTTCATATTCATGGCGGCTTACGGCCTTAACAACGCCTCCATACCCATCATATCTTATAACTACGGCGCCGGGAACAAAAAGCGCATCTCCGATGCTATCAAATACGGGCTCATCTATGTGTGCGTAATAATGCTCATCGGCGTGGCTCTTCTGCAGATATTCGCCTCGCCCATAGTCTCCATGTTCTCCTTGAGTGAGGATTCCATGCGGCTCTGCATCATATCCATGCGGATAATAACCTTCGGCTTTGTGTTCGTGGGCGCGAATGTGCTGCTCCAAGGCGTGTGTCAGGCGCTGGGCAACGGGCTCTATTCCCTGATTGTATCCGCTTTCAGGATGGTCATTATCGTGCTGCCCCTTGCGTGGTTCCTCAGCACTCTTGCCCACGCCGAAAATCTCGTGTGGATAGCGTTTCCGGTGGCAGAGGCATCCGCCTTTATAGCGGCGGTCCTGCTGACCCGGCGCATTTACCGCAAGCGCGTCGCTCCTATGGGTAAGCCTCTCCCTATCGTCGAAAACGACGGCTGAACCGAATAAACAGGCGCACAGCGCCCCGGATAGACTTTCCCGGGGCGCTGTTTTTTAATCGCCATAGAACTCCTCATAGTCATCCCAGGCTTCATCCTCATCTTCATAGTCGTCCCGGTAATCCTCGTAGAAATCCTCAAAGTCCTCATAGTCGCTTTTGCCGCCGCCAGAGGGCTTACTCGCCGCAGGTTTTGCCGGTTCGTCCGGCTTGGGCTTCACGGCAGGTGCCGGGCTTACCCCGGGCGCCTTCGGTTCGGATTTCGCCGGTTCTTCTGCCTTTTGTTCCGGCTCTGCTTCTTCCTGTTCCGATTTCGAATCCTTCTCCGGCTCCGGCTCATTGGACTTCTCCAAAGCAATGTCCTTATCCTCATGCGCACAGGTGATATCTGCCTGACTTGCCGCCCGCTCCTCTTTCTCTTCATTCCCGGTGGGTGATAAAACGCACATCGCGCACAGTGCTGCCGCCGCAATAATGAAGACCGTGGTAATCGCAATACTCTTCTTTTTCAAGCTGTTCGCCTCCTTACTTCTCCATAATACGCCGAGTGGTGTACATATAACCGGACAATGAAAAAGCTCCTCCGCATTTTAGACACGGAGGAGCTTTTTTATAATTTATAATTGCTGATCTCAGAAGATAGCGACAACAGCGCCGTTGTATGTGTTGGCGATGTAATCCTTAACTGCATCTGTCTCCAGAGCTGCCACGAGAGCCTTGATCTTGTCGCTGTTCTCGTTGCCCTTCTTGACCGCGATGATGTTGGCGTATGTCTGCGCCGCATCGCCAGAAGCGTCCTCTGTTGCCAGAGCGTCAGCAATGTTAAGGCCTGCCTGCAGAGCGTAGTTGCCGTTGATGACAGCCAGTGTGCCCTTGTCAGAGTTTGCCAGCTGTGCGGGGATCGTGTCAGCCTGTACAGGAACAACATTGTAGCCCTTAGCATCGACGATGTCCAGGGCTGTTACGCCGTCTGTTGCGTTTGCGCCGTCAGCCAGAGTGATGATACCTTCCTGCTGGAGAAGCAGCAGAGCTCTTGTCTCATTGGACCCGTCAGCGGGAACAATGATCGTTGCACCCTCGGGGATGTCTGCCACGGAGTCAACACCGTTGCCGTAGAGACCAAAGGGCTCATAGTGGATGCTTGCCACAGAGACCAGGTCTGTGCCGTTCTCTGCGTTGAAGTTGTTCAGATAAGGTGTGTGCTGGAAGTAGTTAGCGTCGATCTCACCGTCAGCCAGAGCGGTGTTGGGCAGAACGTAGTCATCATAAACAACGATCTTCAGCTCGTAACCTTCGTCCGCCAGTGTCTTCTTGACCTGCTCCAGAATCTCAGCATGGGGAGTGGAGCTTGCGCCGACTGTGATGACCTTGTCTTCCTTCTTGCTGCCGCAGGCTGCAAGTGCGCCCAGGGACAGGACCAGTGCCAGTGCCAAAACGATTGAAATTACCTTTTTCATGATCATTATCTCCTTTTATAGTTCAATTTTTATTATTTGTAGTATTTTTGTTTTTGATTTTCACTCTGCCACGGCATTCGCCCGTAGCGGAAATTCTGCCGCAGAAGCTGCTCAAAAATGAATATCATGGCGCCGCCTCACTTAATTCTCTTATCTGTCTTATGGGCTATGCGAGTGCCCACTTCCTGAATTATCTGAACAACAATGATTGTGAGGATCACACAGACCCAGATGACGTCCGTCTTATATCTCTGATAGCCGTAGGTTATTGCCACCTGGCCCAGGCCTGTGCCGCCGATGGTGCCTGCCATCGCGGAGTAGCCCAGGATAGTGACCATCGAGATGACCGCGCCTGTGATAAGCGCGGGCTTTGCTTCCGGGACCAACACCTTCCAGACTATCTGCCATGAGGATGTGCCCATCGCCTGCGCCGCCTCGATGACGCCGGCGTCCACCTCCTTGAGTGAGCTCTCCACCATTCGTGCCACATAGGGCGCAGCGGCGATGACCAGTGTCACTATAACGGCTTTGTTTCCCAGACCTGTTCCCACGATTATTTTCGCGACGGGGAGCATCGCTATCATCAATATAATGAAGGGAATAGACCGCAGGGCGTTTACTATTACGCCCAGCACACGGTTGAGCCAGCCTATGGGGTGGATGCCCTCCTTGCTGGTCACGTTGAGGATTATTCCAAGGGGCAGTCCGATGATATATGCAACGGCGGTGGAGATAACAGTCATATAGACTGTCTGCCAGACGCCGAGCTGTATCATCCCGGAATCCCAGAGCTGAACGAGCATATCCGACACCTTACTGCACCTCCTCGCTGAATGTTATCTTATTTGCCTGGAGCCAATTCAGCACCCTGGCGGACTGTATCTCGTCCTCGGGAAGCTGGATCAGCATGTGCCCGTATGCCACGCCCTCAATGTCCCGGGTATCAGCGAACATTATATTCACGGGCACTTGGCACTCCATGACGATATTGGAGATTATGGGCTTGTTTGAAGCCTCCCCGTCAAACACGATGCGTATGAGCTTGCCCGTGCTGCCGATGCTCTCTGTCTTATGAGCACCGGGGAGTATAAGCTCCCGGGCTATGGCACTCTTCGGGTTCGCGAACACCTCGCTCACCTTGCCTATCTCTGCTATCTGGCTGTGATCGATAACAGCGACTCTGTCGCATATCTGGTCGATGACCTTCATCTCGTGGGTTATCACCACGATGGTGACGCCCATGGTCCGGTTTATGTCCTTGAGCAGGTTCAATATCGACTGGGTCGTTGTGGGGTCAAGGGCGCTTGTCGCCTCATCGCAGAGGATGTATTTGGGGTTCATCGCCAGCGCTCTCGCGATAGCCACGCGTTGCTTTTGACCGCCGGAGAGCTGGGAGGGATACGCCTCACCTCTGTCCCCCAGGCCGACGATCTCGAGAAGCTCCTGGGCTCTCTTGCGCGCCTGCTTCTTGTCCACACCCGCTATCTCCATGGGATAACAGACGTTTTTTATCACGCTGCGCTGGGCCAGGAGGTTAAACCCCTGGAATATCATGCCGATGCTCCGGCGCATCTCCAGCAGTTCCTTCGTGCTCATCCCCATCAGGCTGCGTCCATCAATGACCACATCGCCGGCGGTGGGTCGCTCCAGCAGGTTTATGCACCGCACCAGCGTGCTTTTGCCCGCCCCGGACAGGCCGATAATTCCGAATATCTCGCCGTCTTCAATAGTGAGGTTTATATCCCGCAGGGCGACTATCTGCCCCTCGCCCTCGCCAAAGACTTTTTCCAGATTTTTAATTTCTATCATTAAAAAATCTCCCTTTCAAAATCATTCGCGGCACAGCCGCAGGCTTTGGGCTTTGCAAAAACAAAAGCCGGAAAGCTCGCTCGCTTTCCGGCTTTGAAATCTACTCCAAAAATCAGTCGGATATGAGAGACGGGCATATATTCTTTGCAGCAAAAGTACGCATGCCGCACATCATCATGCTCATGCACATCATCATATCCACCATAGCTGTGCCCTTGAACATTATGCCGTTCTCCTTTCCTCAAGATTTGACTGGATTATACCCCCTATGTGCTCAGTTGTCAACGGTGTAAGTACATTTTGTCAATTTCACACATAGCAGCGGGCAACTCACGCCCCGCTGTTGTCAATTTGCATCGTTTTTCTTGCCGAGTTTGTGTTTCACGCCGTCCGGTTCGATGATGTATGTATTGTCAAGCTGGGCTGTGAGATTGGTTTTCCACTCGTCGATATACTCCTTGCGCAGAGCGTCCCGCTCCGCGAGCTCCTCGGCAGTCAGTTCCTCCGTCTTAGCCTTCTTTGCCAGTTCGTTTATTCTGTCGATCTTCTTCTGTTCCATAATATCACTCCCATTTTTCCCAAACTTCCGGGCAATAGCCCACCGTCGCCTGCTTCCCGTTGCGCACTATCGGTGTTTTGAAAAGCTCCGGATATTCCATGAGCTTATCCTCCACGTCCGCCTCGTAGGCGAGATAAGGTATATGCAGTTCTTCATACCACCGGCTGTCCTTATCCAGGAGCTTGTCCATACCGCCCACGGCATTCTTCACGCTTTTATATTCACCAGGGCTCATGCCGTATCGCAGGATATCTATCTTCTGGAATTTTATCCGCCGTTCCTTGAACCACCGCTCCGCCTTCTTCGTATCGAAGCATTTATTCTTGCCGAAAATCTGTATGTTCATGGTTATACCCTCCGATTTTCTGATTATAGCAGAGTTTATGCCCCCTGTCTATACGCCTCGCCGGCGTATTATTGTTTGCAAGATAAAAAAGTTGTGGTATACTTAATGTGTATAGTTATGTACACTGGGGGAAATATGGACACTCTCGTAAGAAAAGAGATAACCGCCGCGCTGGAGACGGGGCGCATGGCGCACTCGGTCGTCATATCTGGCGGCACCGCGGCCCAGCGGCTTGAGACCGCGAAATATATCGCCGCCGCCGAACAGTGCGAGAGGGGCGGAGGCGCACCCTGCATGGCGTGCCTGAGCTGCCGCAAGATCATGGAGGATATCCATCCGGATGTGGAGATACTTCGTCCGGAGAACGTGACGTTCTCCGCAGCCCAGACCAAATCCATCAGGACAAGCTCCTATGTCCGTCCAAACGAGGGCAACCGGCATATCTTCATCTTCCCGGAGGCGGAAACACTTACCGTGCAGGACCAGAACATTCTTCTCAAGACTCTCGAGGAGCCGCCGGGAAGCGCAATGTTCATCCTCTGCGCGGAAAATCCGGGCATCCTGCTGCCCACGGTCCGCTCCCGCTGCGTCATCTACCACCTGGAGGGCGGGGACGGCACCGGTGAGACCGATGAAAACGCCGCGGCGCTCATGGCAATTCTTGAGAAGAGGAGCGCCTTTGCCTGCGCAAAGCTTCTCCGTGGGCTGGAAAAGCTGAAGCGCGAAGAGATATCCTGCTTTCTCAGACAATGCCGCAGCATGACAGCCCGTTCTCTCCGTGATAAATATACAAAAAACAAGGCGTCCTCTCCCCTTACCGCAGCGCAGCTCGTGCAGCTGGGAAAGGTGTTCGAGACCGCCGAACAATACAACAAAAACAACTGCGCCTCAGGTCACCTGATGGGTTACCTGGCGGCCGCTTGTTGGGAGGCACTGAATTGACAAACGTAATCGGCGTCCGCTACAAACCAGGCGGAAAAATCTATTATTTTGACCCTCAGGACATGGTCTTTCAGGAGGGCGAAAACGTCATTGTTGACACATCCAGAGGCGTAGAGTTCGGTATCTGCGCCGAGGGCAACCACGAAGTACCGGATTCTGCCGTTGTGCAGCCTCTGCACAACGTGCTGCGCAAGGCCACAGAGGAAGACGAAAAGAACCACGCTGAACTAAAGAAGAAGGAGAAGCGAGCCTTCGATATCTGCGAAGAGAAAATACGCCAGCATGGGCTGGACATGAAGCTCGTGGATGTTGAGTATAACTTCGAGGGCAGCAAGATACTCTTCTTCTTCACCAGCGACGGGCGTGTGGACTTCCGCGAGCTGGTAAAGGACCTTGCCGGCGTATTCCGCACCCGCATCGAGCTGCGGCAGATCGGCGTGAGAGACGAGGCAAAGCTCCTGGGCGGGCTGGGCATCTGCGGACGCCCCTTCTGCTGCGCAAGCTTCCTCGGGGATTTCCAGCCCGTGTCCATAAAGATGGCAAAGGTGCAGAACCTGAGCCTTAACCCCACCAAAATATCCGGCACCTGCGGCAGACTCATGTGCTGCCTTAAGTACGAGCAGGAGGCATACGAGGACGCCACCAAAAAGCTTCCCCGGGTAAACACTCCCATCGACACTCCGGCGGGCAAGGGCACAATATGCGACGTAAACCTCCTGCGGGAGACAGTGACCGTTAAGTACGAGAACACGGTGGATAAAAAGACATATAAATATTCCTCACTTGTGGACGGCACCGGCGAGGAATACATCCCTGGGTCCAGCAAGCCCAAGCTCCATCTCAGCGAGAGCCTTCTCGGCATCGGCTTTACTGCTGAAGAGGCATTCAGCCAGATGGAGCGTGCTGGCGTGAGCGTGAGCGACGTCGCCCCGGAGAATACCGCGAAGCCCCGTCAGGACGAGCAGCGCACCGAGGGCGGAACCAACCACAAGCGCCGTCACAGGGGCGGCAGAGGCCGCGGCGGCAAATCTCAGGGCGACCAACGTCCCGACGCCAGGCCCGGCGAACAGCGTTCCCAGTCTAAGCAGCCCAAGACGCCAAAGGCGACTCAGGAACATCAGGGTGAAGCAAAACCGGGCGACAGTGCCCAGCGCAGCGGCAGCCGCCGGCGCAGGGGCGGCAGAGGCCGCGGCGGCAAGCCCCAGGGCGAGCAGCGTCCTGACATCAAGCCTGGCGAGCAGCTCCAGGGCGGGCAGACGGACCGCGCGCCGAAGCGCCCGGAGGTCAAGCCCACGGGGGACGGCGGGCAGAAAAAATCCAATGGCGAGCAGTCCGGCGGCAGCCACTCCCGCAGCCGTAATAAATACAGAGGCAGAGCGGGGAACCGTCCCAAGACAGACGGTACACCCTCCTCTCCCGTAAACGAATAACAAAACAGTGCAGCCGGCGATGCCGGCTGCACTGTTTTTATCTTATACTATTTTTTCAAACCTGAAGTATTTATCGTCCTCGCCCACGCTTCTCATGCAGCTTTCGAGCATCTTCTTCGAGGATAAATTCTCCTTGAAGCACTTGCCCTCCAGGACTCTCACCCCCAGCTCGTACAGCGCCCAGTCTGCCGCCCGCGAAAATGCTTCTCTGCCATAGCCCTGCCCGGCAAATTCCGGGAGTATCCGGCATCCCAGCTCAGTTCTTCCCTTGTTGTCAAAATTCCACAGGACCGCCTCGCCTATGAACCGGTCCCCCAGACGCACCGCGAAATTCAATGCCCTGCGCCTGCGGAAATCAAAAGCCGCGCCCCGGAAGAAATAGTCCTCCGTCAGCTCGCCTCTGAGGTTTTCCCTATAGTCATAGCCCCACCATCGGTTGCGCTCATCGTCCAGGCAGAGTCGGTTATATTCCGGGATGTCCTCCCGGCGCAGCGGCGTGAGACGCAGCCGCTCCGTCTGCAGCGAAGGTATACGCCGCAGCCGGATAAGCTCGGTGCCCGTCTTTATTCTGCATTTCTCACCCATGGTCCACGGCTGATACTGGAGCTTTGAGGTCCTGAGCCCCTTGTCGCAGGCGTCGTCCTCCCTGTTGAAATATGTCACTCTGCCGCCGTAATACCGGGCAAATTCCCGGACCATCGTGGGGTACACTCCTTCATACTCCTGCAGCGCCTTCTCTATGTGCACGACCATCGTATCGCCGCACTTCTCTCCCAGACACACAGCCACAAGTCTGCCTCCGGCTTTTATGCTGCCGCTGCAGAACATGCCGCTGCCAACGGCGGTGCTTAACAGCTCCCGGGCATACTTCAGCTCTCTCCGGGCTATGGATGAAGTCTTACCAAAACCGGCTGAAAAGTCCCGCCAGAAAGCTTCAAGATCATCGTCTTTGGTTATGGGCTGGAAAGTGTAGTCTGGATAACTCCTTGTGAACTTGTTTATATGGTTGCGCTGCCCGGAAAATTTCTTCCCGATAAAATGGGATATCTCCTCCACAAGGTATATATAGTCCTGCCAGCGCCTGTCCCGTGTGAGCTCCGCCCTGGGGTAGCGGGCTGCCAGCTGGGGAACCTTCTCCTCCGGGACGGCGAAGAACTCCACGTCGATATCCTGCTCCCGGCAGTACTTCTCGATCTCGTCTATCGCAGCCAACTCATCGCCCTCAGGTCCCGGCACCGGGTACTCGAAAATATATCGCCCGTCCACTCTGTTGCGCACCACAAGGCATCCGTGGGACACGGCGAAAGCGGTATGATAATAATCGCGCCACATGAGCTTTACCCCGACAGAGTATTCGCAGAGCCGGTAGCTGCAGCGGGAATAGAATTCCCGCGCCAGCTCCGCCGTTCTTTCACTTATCTTTTCAAATTCCAGCACTGTTTCACGCCTTTCCGTTCCAGAGAGTCAGTTCCCCCTTTTCCCGGGTAATATCCATATCTATTATCCGCTGATTGGACGAACCCCTAAACCTCAGGGATATATCTTTCATCTCTTCCACAAATCGGCCGTCCACCAGTACGTCGATGCATTCAAGCAGCTCGTCCGTAACTTCACTGCGTGCTCTGTAGCCCTCTGTCCGCAGTTCCTCCAGAGTATACCCTGTGAACGCCCAAATGTCTTTATCAGGGTATGTCTCCTTCACCCGCCTCATAAACGGCAGCAGATCTCGCTGATTTTCCGGCTCAAAGGGATCTCCGCCCAGGAGCGTGAGCCCGTTTATATACCCGGGTGCGAGCATTCTTATGATCTCGTCCTCCGTCTCCCGGGTAAACTCCCTGCCGTAGCGGAAGTCCCAAGTCTCCGGCTGAAAACACCCGGAGCAGGCATTGCGGCAGCCGGAGACGAAAAGCGTGACTCTGACACCGATGCCGTTGGCAATATCGCAGTTTTTAATTTCACCGTAGTACATTATTCCACCTCTTACGGAGTAAAAAACAGCCGCCCGAAGCCGGCTGTTTTTTTATATTTGTTTTTACAGGTGCAGGACGCGTTCCTTTATCTCCTGAGTTCTGCCCTGGTTCCAGAACTGGGTGCCGATATATCCGCAGGTGCGGCGGGCAACATTCATCTTGTCCTGGTCGGTGTTGCCGCACTTGGGGCATCTCCAGATGAGCTTGCCATCCTGCTCCACTATCTCTATCTCTCCGTCCCAGCCGCACACCTGGCAATAGTCACTCTTTGTGTTCAGCTCGGCGTAGATGATATTGTCGTAAATGAACTTCATCACCTGGAGCACAGCCTCGATATTGTCCTGCATATTGGGCACTTCGACATAGCTGATAGCGCCGCCGGGGCTGAGGTGCTGGAACTGCGCCTCGAATTTCAGCTTCGTAAAGGCATCTATCTCCTCCGTGACGTTCACGTGGTAGCTGTTTGTGATATAGCCCTTGTCCGTGACCCCCTCGATTATGCCGAAGCGCTGCTGGAGACACTTCGCGAACTTGTATGTCGTGCTCTCAAGGGGTGTGCCGTAGAGGGAGAAGTCTATGTTGTGCTCCGCCTTCCACTTGCGGCAGTAGGCGTTCATCTTCTCCATTATCTGCAGTGCGAAGGGCGTGGCGGCGGGGTCCGTGTGGCTCTTACCGGTCATGTACTTCACACACTCGTAAAGCCCTGCATAACCCAGGGAGATGGTCGAATAGCCGCCGTAGAGGAGCTTGTCTATGGGCTCGCCCTTCTTCAGGCGGGCGCAGGCGCCGTACTGCCAGAGAATGGGCGCGGCGTCGCTGAGAGTACCCTTGAGGCGCTCGTGGCGGCACATGAGCGCCCTGTGGCACAGTTCAAGGCGCTCGTCGAACACCTCCCAGAACTTTTCCACGTTGCCCCCGGAGGAGAGCGCCACATCCACCAGGTTAATCGTAACGACCCCCTGATTGAAGCGCCCGTAATACTTCGGCTGGTTCGTCTCGGGATCCACGTATGGGGTGAGGAAGCTGCGGCAGCCCATGCAGGTGTAGCAGTGACCCTCCCCGTTTTTATCCACCTTCAGCTCCAGCATCTTTTTCTCGGAGATATAGTCGGGCACCATGCGCTTGGCTGTGCACTTAGCCGCCATCTGAGTGAGATACCAGTAGGGGCTGTCCTCGGTGATATTGTCCTCCTCAAGGACATAGATGAGCTTGGGGAACGCAGGGGTTATCCAGACACCCTGCTCGTTCTTGACCCCCTGATAGCGCTGGAGCAGAGTCTCCTCGATTATCATGGCGAGGTCCTTCTTCTCCTGCTCGTTCTTTGCCTCGTTTAGATACATGAAAACTGTCACGAAAGGTGCCTGACCGTTCGTCGTCAGGAGCGTGACCACCTGATACTGGATGGTCTGCACCCCCTTGCGGACCTCCTCGCGGAGACGCTTTTCAACGATCTTATCAATCACCTCGTCGTCGACCATGGCGCTGGCGATGTCCATCTCTTCCCGAACCGCCTTACGTATTTTCTTGCGGCTCACATCCACGAAGGGCGCAAGGTGGGTCAGAGAGATGCTCTGCCCGCCGTACTGATTGCTCGCCACCTGCGCCACTATCTGCGTTGCGATATTGCACGCCGTGGCGAAGGAGTGGGGGCGCTCAATAAGCGTACCCGTGATGACCGTGCCGTTCTGGAGCATATCCTCCAGGTTTACAAGGTCGCAGTTGTGCATATGCTGGGCAAAATAATCCGTGTCGTGGAAGTGTATTATACCCGCCTCGTGAGCTTCGACTATGTCCTGCGGCAGGAGCAGGCGGTTTGTTATATCCCGGCTCACCTCGCCGGCCATGTAGTCTCTCTGAGTGGAGTTAACGACGGGGTTCTTGTTGGAATTCTCCTGCTTTGCCTCCTCGTTGTTGCACTCTATAAGACTGAGGATCTTATCGTCGGTCGTATTTGCCTGGCGGACAAGGCTACGGGTATAGCGGTAGGTGATATAACGCTTCGCAACCTCATAAGCGCCGTGGGCCATTATCTGGCTCTCCACCATATCCTGTATCTCCTCCACCGCAGGAGAGCGCCCAAGCTCTATACAGCTCAGCTCAACACTCTCGGCAATACGTCGTATCTGTGTGGGCGTCATCCGCTCTGATTCGTCCACCACATTGTTTGCCTTGGTGATGGCGGAAATTATCTTCATTATGTCAAAATCAACTTCCGATCCATTTCTCTTTATAATTTTCATTTTTCTTCCTCCCCTATTGACACTTGTGCTCTGCGCGTTTATATTATAACTATATATAGTGGTTGTCAATATTTTTCTCACTAAATATTGGAGAATTTTTTCATCCTTCAGCTATATATCCGGGTGGCGGAAGCACCGCGGGGGCAATGCCACCGCGGTCTTGCCCTCCGGGACATTTTACACAACGAGAAAGGAGGCGGGTCTGAATTATGGCTGTGAGACTCAATAAGGATAAGGAGATTGTTGCCGCGGTGAAGGAAGGACTGAAGCGTACGGGCGGGTACTGCCCGTGCCGTCTGGAACGCACCGAGGACACCAAATGTATGTGCAAGGAATTCCGTGAACAGATCGCTGACCCCAATTTTGAGGGCTACTGTCACTGTATGCTCTTCTACAAAAACAACTCCTGAACACAAAAAACCGTCTTTTCCCTCATGAGAAAAGACAGTTTTTTAATTTCGCCCGCAGGACCGCCGCAAGGGAGAGCTTTATCAGATCAAACGCAATATAGGGGACAACGCACAGCATCATCGCAGACGCCAGTTCCCTGGCGGATATCCGCCCCAGAAACACACCGCAGTACCAGAGCGTGCCGACGGCATAGCACATAACAAGCCCAGCGAGAGCGGATATTATATAAGTTTTCATGTTGCCGCCCACAAATCGTTCCGCCGCCCAAATGACGGCACACATCGGTATGAAGCCGAGGATATATCCCCCCGTCGCCCCCAAAAGGGTCCCTGCGCCGCCGTTAAATCCGGAAAACACTGGCAGCCCCGCAAGCCCCAGCAGTATATATATAGCGACCGCCAGCGTCCCCCTTTTGCCCCCAAGCAGCGCCGTTACGGCAAAAACACCGAAGGTCTGCATTGTAAAGGCTATATGCCACGGGGTGGGGATAGATATCCACGCACAAATTGCCATAACCGCAGCCCCAATGGCCGAATAGGTGATGTCTTTGATATTCATATTGAATCCTCGCATTTTGTAAAAATTATAATATTATGCTTTACAATTATGCAACAAACGCCGCCCTTTGTCAAGAGGGAAGTTTTGACTTTACAGCGGCATCCGAAACGTGTATTCTTATAGAAACGAGGTGAATTTTATCTATGTGCAGCGAGAAAGTGCTGAAAATACTGAAGGAGAATATGGGCAGCCCCGTTTCCGGCGAGGACATAAGCCGCCTGCTGGGCGTGAGCCGCATGACCGTGAGCAATGCGGTAAAAGAGCTGCGCCAGAATGGATATGCCATAACCTCCGCCACCAAGCGGGGATATTGTCTCCGGGCATGCGCGGACCATCTCGGCTTCGGCGATATCGCCCCTCTCGTGCCGGACAGAAAGGGCGAGCTCATCTGCCTGCCGGAGGTGGACTCCACAAACACTTATCTGAAAAAGCTGGCGGTGAAAGGCGCGCCCCACGGGACCGTTGTCATAGCGGACAGGCAGACCGGCGGCCGGGGACGTCTGGGCAGGAATTTTGAGTCTCCCGGCGGCGTTGGCGTTTATCTTTCCATGCTGCTGCGCCCAAAATGCGCTCCCGGCAGGGCTCTCAGCATTACAGCGGGCACAGCTGTCGCCATGTGCGCCGCTATCAAAGAAATCACCGGGTGCTCCTGCGGCATCAAGTGGATGAACGATATCATCCTCGATGGCAGGAAGATATGCGGCATTTTAACGGAAATGAGCATCGAGGCCGAAACAAACGGGATACAGTATATCGTCGTGGGCGCTGGTGTGAATGTGAATAATCCGCCGGAGAGCTTCTCCGGCGAAGTACGTGAGATCGCCGGGAGCATTTTCAGCTGCACCGGGAAAACCGCGGAGCGGTGCGCCATTGCGGCGGCTATGGTGCGTCGGATGGATGAAATGTATTCAAACTGGCTCCGGGACGATAAGTGGTGCCTTGAGGAATATCGCCGTCTCTGTGTGAATTTGGGGCGAGACGCCGTTATAAAGCAGACCGGCGAGCTTGTTCACGTGCTTAACGTGAGCGACGATTTTTCACTCACCGTGAAAACCGAAAGGGGTTTTGTGAAGAACGTTTCCAGCGGCGAGGTGTCTCTCCGGAGCGCAGGCGGGCAGTATATATAAAAACGCATAAAAAATGCCGCGGCATATGCCGCGGCATTTTTTGGTGGACCTGATCGGATTCGAACCGACGACCCCCACAATGCGAATGTGATGCGCTCCCAACTGCGCTACAGGCCCAAATTTTTCTTACTCGATCATTTTAGCACAACTATCTCCCCATTTCAAGAGAAAATCTATGTTTATCTCAGGTATCTTCGGGCAATACTACCAGCGGAGGTGCTTGACCTATATGAGCAAGAAAATCAAAAACACGGCGACCCGTGTTACAAAGGCGATGAACGGTAAGGGCTTTTACATAGCCCTTGCCCTGTGCCTTGCGGTAATTGGGGTATCCGGCTATTATCTCTACTCTTCTATCAGTTCCATGGCGACGCCTGTCGTCGAAAACCGCACAGATATCAGCGTCAGCGACGACCCTTACCTGCCTGAGGAGGAGCAGAACGCTCCCGTGACAGGCAGCGCTGATATCGAGATCACCTTCCGGGACGAGGAGGTACCTGAGGTCTCCGAAACACCTGAGGAGGAGGAAAAGAGCGTGGACGCCGTATCCACGCCAGTATACTTCTTCGCCCCCGTCTCCGGCGGTGTGACAGCTGCCTTCTCCGGCGGTGAGCTGGTTTACAGCGAGACCTTCGGCGACTGGCGCTGCCATAACGGCGTGGATATCGCAGCCGAAAACGGCGAGCATGTGTTCGCCGTCGCGGCAGGCACCGTAACGGCGCTTGAGGACGATCCTCTTTACGGCACCTGCGTGACCATAGACCACGGCAGTGGGCTTGTGAGCGTATACAAGGGACTGCAGAGTATTCCCACCGTTACTGTCGGCGACCATGTGAACGCCGGTGACTGCATCGGCGCCGTGGGCACGACGTCCATTGCTGAGGGCGGCGACATCCACCTGCATCTTGAGATGGCGGAAAACGGCATGGCCGTGGATCCGATGAACTATATCGGCTGAAAAAACGAGCCTCCCCGGAAACGGGGAGGCTCGCGGTTTTTTATTTTGCCAGCTTTGCGTACTCTGCTGCTGTTTTCGCGGCCAGCGCGGCGTTATTCTTCACAAGGGCGATATTCGCCACGAGGGAGTCGCCGCCGGTTATCTCCTTAATTTTCGCCAGGAGATAAGGCGTCGTCTCCTTGCCGTGAATGCCCAGCTTCTTCGCTTCCTTCACGGCTTTTTCTATGGCGGAGTTGATCACATTCGGATCCATGGAATACTCCTCAGGCACGGGATTTGTCACCAGCATGCCGCCCTTCATCCCCAGCTCCTGCTTTACATGAAACGCCTTCGCCAGTTCTTCAGGCGTATCCAGCTCATAGTCCACGCCGAAGCCGCTCTTGCGGGTATAAAAAGCGGGCAGCTCCTTTGTCCCGTAGCCGATCACAGTCACGCCGTGAGTCTCCAGATATTCCATGGTGAGCCCCAGGTCCAGTATGGACTTTGCGCCAGCGCACACCACCATGACAGGCGTCTGCGCCAGCTCCTCCAGGTCGGCGGAGATGTCCATCGTTGTCTCAGCGCCCCGGTGCACGCCGCCGATGCCGCCTGTGGCGAATATTTTTATGCCTGCCATTGCGGCTATCATCATCGTTGTAGTTACAGTAGTTGCGCCGTCCAGTCCCTGTGCCACGAGCACGGGCAGGTCACGGCGGCTGGCTTTCGCCACCTTTGTGCCGGTTTTGCCCAGGTAATCTATCTCCTCGGGAGTCAGGCCGGCTTTGAGCCTGCCGCCCAGGATAGCTATCGTGGCGGGCACGGCGCCGTTTTCGCGGATGATGCGCTCCACTTCAAGAGCTGTCTCCACGTTCTGGGGATAGGGCATGCCGTGGGAAATTATCGTGGACTCCAGTGCGACCACAGGCTTTCCTTTTTTTACAGCCTGCTCCACTTCCGGCGCTATATCAAGGTAAGGATTTTTGTTCATCTTGCTTCACTCCTTGTTTTTTCGTATTTACGGGGTGATTGTACCTCTTTTCTCCTGCAATTTCAACGTCAATTTTTCTTCATTTTATTTCTGAATACCAGCGCCGCTGCAAGAAAAGCGCCAGCCGCCCAGAGCAGTACATAGAGAATGTGCCCCGCCGTGGCGGAATATTCCCCGGCGCAGGCAAGACGGCACGCTGTGACCGCGTGGGAGAAGGGGAAAATATCCGCTATGGTCTTGAAGGCTCCCCCCACCAGCTCCAGATCGAACCACGTGCCGGAGAGCCATGTCGACAGGTTAACAAACACGGAGAATATCCCGCCCACCTGCTTATCGCTGAAAGCCGCGCCCAGGAGCATCCCGAACCCGGAGTACATAACAGACACTATGACCAGCATCCCGAGGCTCACAACTATGCCCCAACTCACTTCGAGCCCCATAGCTATACCGGCGGCATAACACACTATTCCCTGCAAAAGTCCAAGGGGCAGCAGGGGCAGCCCGTAGCCAAGAAGGAAATCCGCAGCCGTCATAGGACTCGCGTAAAGGCGCACGATGAATGCCGTTGAGCGGTCCTTCGCCATGAGAAGCGCCGCGAAAAGTGTTATAAACGAATAGCTGAACACACCGATAGCCGGGGCGAGGCTGCCCACCTTAAACAGCTCCACCGGCGCGCTGCGGGCAATGAGGCTCATGATGAGCAGCAGCGCCACGGGCAGGGCCATTCCGAACATGAGCGTCATGGGATCCCGCAGCATTTCCTTTAAGTTCCGTCCCGCAAAGGCTCTTGCTCTCATGCTCCTTCGCCCCCTCCCGCCGCAAAATACACAAACGCGTCCTCAAAATTATTCTTGCCGGAGGCTGTGATTATCTCCTCCGCCGCACCTGTTATGCGCAGCCGCCCCTCTACCATGATGGCGATACGGTCAGCCAGCGACTGCGCCTCCTCCATGTAGTGAGTCGTGAGCACCACGGTGACCCGCCCCTTCAGGCCATTTATCACCTGCCAGAGCTCACGGCGAGCTATAACGTCAAGCCCCAGGGTCGGTTCGTCCAGGAAAAGCACCTGGGGCTGCTGAACGAGACTCATCCCGATGCTGAGTCTCCGCTGCCAGCCGCCCGAGAGCTTTTTCGCCCGCTTTCCCCGCACCTTGTCCAGCTCCAGCTCCTTCATCATTTTTTCCACTTCGCTCCGGTCTTTTCCGCTTATGGCGCACATCAAATTCAGGTTCTCCTCCACAGTGAGGTTACCGGCGACGGCGGTCTCCTGAGGGGACACGCTCACGCAGCTTTTGACCTTTCCCCTCTCCCGGACCACGTCATAGCCCATAACGGAGGCTGTGCCCGAGGTCGGCTCCGTTATGCAGGTGAGCATACGTATAGTGGTGCTCTTTCCCGCGCCGTTCACACCCAGCAGCGCCAGCAGCTCCCCCTGCCTGACAGTGAGGTCCAGCCCGTCCACGGCCGTCTCGCCCTCGTATATTTTGGTGAGCTTTTTCGTCTCGATGGCGTTCATCTGTTCATCCCCCCAAGCAGCTCCTCTGCCCAGCGCATTACTTCTTCGTTCTTCGCGATGGCTATGCCCTGCGCCTCGTCCCCCAGGACCAGCAGACTGTCCCCGGGCTTTATATCGAATATCTCCCGCGCTTCTTTGGGGATAACTATCTGTCCCTTCTCCCCGACCTTTACAAAACCAAAGATGTGTTTTCCCTTCGGTGTCTCCATATTTCTCCCCCTCAAGTATAACTAGTATACCTAGTTATACTATTCCCACTGTTCTGTGTCAAGGAAAAACACCCTTTTCCCCGGCGAAAAACTGGTGTATAATTCCATAAAACAGTTTATGGAGGCGGTTATGGACAAAACTGTCAGCGTTACCCGCTGTGAAAACTATGAATATGAAAACGTCCGCGGCGCTCTGCTCCACGCTCTTGAAGACGTCGGCGGGCTGGATTTTGTAAAACCCGGAATGCGCGTCGCCGTAAAAGTAAACCTTGTGAGCGCCCACGCGCCGGAGGCCGCCGTGACGCCACACCCGGCAGTCGTCGCGGCGCTCTGCTCCCTTATCGGCGAGCGGGGCGGGCACTGCGTCATTGGGGACAGTCCCGGCGGTCCCTTCAACAGGGTATTTCTTGAGAATGTATACCGCCGCTGCGGCATGTATGACGCAGCGAAGCGGAGCAGAGCGGAGCTCAACATGGATTTTTCCACAGTGACTGTGACAGTTAACGGCGAAATGCTGGACTCCTTCACGGCAGCATCATGGCTTATGCGCTGCGACGCTGTCGTGGATCTCTGCAAGCTCAAGACCCACGCCCTTACCGCCTATACCGGTGCCTGCAAGAATATGTTCGGCGCCGTTGCGGGACTGGAAAAAACTCAGTTCCATTATCGCTATCCCACTCACGCCCTGTTCGGCTCGGCTATCGTGGATATATATGAGCACTTCCGCCCCGTTCTCTGCGTATGCGACGGGATAGTCGGCATGGAGGGCAACGGTCCCTCTGCCGGTACGCCCCGGCAGCTTGGCGTCCTTCTCGCTGCAAAAAACGGGCACTGTCTCGACCTGGCGGCAGCCGCTATAATCGGGCTGAAGTCTGCCGACGTTCCCACTTTGAAAAACGCGGCGGAACGCGGTCTGTGCCCCAGCCGTGCGGAAGAGCTTGAGCTCCTGGGCGACGGGGCCGGCTTCAGCTGCCCGGACTACCTCTGCCAGCCCAAGAGCGAAGTTCGTGATTTTCCTCTTAAAAACAAGTCTCTCCTAAAGTTCATAGGACTTATTCTCGCAAGCCGCCCCGCCCCCGACAAAAGCTGTGTCGGCTGCGGCAAGTGCATGGAATACTGCCCCGCCCATGCCATCGAGATAAAGAATTTCCGTGCTGTCATCGACCGTCGCAAGTGCATAAACTGCTTTTGCTGCGGGGAGTTTTGTCCTCTGGGGGCGATGAAGCCAAAGCTCACTTTCATAGCCCGCCTGCTGGGAAAAAGCAAATAAAAAACAGAGCGTCTCTCAAAAGAGAAACGCTCTGTTTTTTATTTAAGCTTATCCAGCACCGCCCGGTAATTCTCCCTCTTGTGGGGAAACGCGCAGCTGGAGCAGTCCTTAACGCCGCCGGGCGTATACACAAAGTCTCCGCCGCAGGAGCACCCCTTGCAGTACAGCGGGCAAAAGCAGAACAGGCAGTTGAAATCCTGCTCCCCCACGCCCTCGTGGCACGGGAAATACTCACACTCCCGGTTCGTAAAGAAGGTGCTGTCCGCCATATCAGTCCTTGATACCGGCGATATCCTTTGCAAGCTGCTTCTTGCCGTCGATATTGCCCTGGCGGGAGATCATGATGCGCTGAGCCTGGGGAGAGCCCGCGCCGTGCATGGACTCCGTGCGGTAAGCTACCGCGCTGGCGCCCAGGCAGATGTTCTCAAGGAAGCGAAGCACACGCATACGGTCCTCTGTGGAAACGTCGCTCTTGCCCTTGTAGTACTTGTTGCATATATCACCAACAGTCTCGCCGTTCTTGCCCACGACGGTCTCAGAATTGAAGTCCGCGCTGGAGGGCATGGTCACCATGATGCCGCCGGCAATGTCCTCAGCCAGACGAACTATCTCATAGGGATAGCGTGTGACGTTCTGCTTGCAGACGTTCGCCAGGAGCAGGTCTATCTGGTAGTTGCCCGCCTTCGTTTGGACGCCTTCGCTGGAGCAGGCGATGCCGCAGGCATAGAGCGTCTCATTCAGGTGTGTCATCTCGATGAGCTTATCCTTAATATGGGACGCCTTCGCCGCGCCGTTATACTCCGCGGCAAGAGCTGCAGCACCGATGACCACATCGCCCACACCGACCTTGCAGCCGCCGTAGCTCTGGCGATGATAGCCCGCGAAGCGCTCGACCATCATGTTGGAGAAATCATATTCCCCTGCCATGAACACATACTCGTTGGGCACGAACACGTCGTCCAGCACCACAAGGCACTCCTGACCGCCGAACTGCTTATTGCCCAGGTCCATGTCCGCGTCCTTTTCCAGCTTGCGGGTGTCGCAGCTCTGGCGGCCGTAGATCATATACATACCTTCCACGTCGGAGGGTACGGCAAAAGCCACAGCGTAGTCCGCGTCAGCCTCGCTCATTGTCTGGGTGGGCATGAAGAGATGCCAGTGGGAGTTGATGGAACCTGTCTGATGGCACTTTGCTCCCCGCACTACGATGCCGTCCTCACGCTTCTCCACGATGTGGAGGAAGAGATCGGGGTCAGCCTGCTTGGAGGGTGCGAGACCGCGGTCGCCCTTGGGGTCAGTCATGGCGCCGTCCACGACCCAGTCGTTGTCCTGCATCTTTATGACAAATCTCTTAAATCTCTCGTGATAGTCGGTGCCGTGGGCGAGGTCGGTTTCATATGTGGTGGAATATACGGCGTTGATAGCGTCCATACCCACACAGCGCTGGAAGCAGGAACCAGTCTTCTGACCGCACAGGCGCTGCATCTTGACCTTCTTCACCAGGTCGTCAGTGCTCTGATGCAGGTGAGAGAAACGGTTAATTTTGTGCCCGGTGAGGTTGGAGGTGGCTGTCATAAGAGCCTCATACTGAGGGTCCTGGGCCAGATCGTATGTCATCTTTACGGAGTTGATGGAAGGACGGATCATGGGGTGGTCCACCCAGTTATCTATCTTCTCGCCGAAAAGATAAACCCTTGTCTTCATTTTTCTGAGGCTTTCGATGTACTGTTCGCCTGTCATAAGTGCCATTGTCTTACTCTCCTTATATCTCCAAATATCTCTTTGCCGGAAACCGGCATGTCTGAACTAAATAAGCCACCTTCGCACGCCTGGTATCAGCCTGAGCACAGCGTACACGCCAAGGCTCAGCCCGAGCACCAGAACGCTCAGCAGGGGTATGCTCACCGCCGGCATAAGCTCTGCCGGCGACAGCCCGAAGTGGCGCAGTATAATGTTGAAAAAATCGTGGCACAGGTACACGCAGAAGCTGCCGCCGCTGACAAATGTCACGGCTTTTCCCCTGCCACTGTAATTACGGCACAGCCCGAAAACCCCCGCCGCCATAAGGCACGGGCCAAGGGTCATACCGTCCCAGAAGGTCTCGCTGAATTCTCCGCCCGACCAATTCGCGGCGGCGCCGCCCCCAAAGGTCACTGCGAACCCCAGCAGGAGCAACGGCAGGTACACCCGCGTTTTCTTCTCGCCCGCGGCTATAAAGTAACCAAGCAGCGCATATCCCATGGCCGCCCAAGCCTGAGGCAGATACCACCGGTGGATCAGGCCCGACCACGCCGTGAAGGGATATAATCCTCCAAAGGTCGGTATAAGTATCCCCGTGAAGAACCACAGTGCAAGCCCATAGAGCATTGTATTCCTGCCGGCGTGCTTTGTAAAGACGCGCAGCACCGGTAAAAACAGGTACACGAGCAGGATTATCTCCAGGTAATAGAAGTGGAAATGGTTGTTCAGGGTAAGCACGTTCTTCACCGCCTCCCGGACGCCGGTCCACCCCGTATGAAATCCCCTGAGGAAGTCAAACGCCTCATAGAGCGCCGACCATACCAGCAGCGCCGCGGCGATGCGGAGGATATATTTCAGGAACAGGTCCCTGTACGAGATGTCCCTGCCCAGGAACACCGCGCCGGAGCACATGAAGAATACCGGCACCGCAAACCGCACAAGACTGCCCCAGAACATAGTCCCGAACCATCCTCCGCTGCCGGGGGCGTATACCGTGACCGCCACGGACGCCGTGTGTATCATCAGCACCGCCAAAATGGCGACGCACCGCGCCAGGTCTATTCCTCTGTCCCTGCTTTTTGTCTCTTCCATTCTCTCTCCCGCCTATGCGCCGCAATTGGGGGAAGCCCCGGCCTCCCGTGACCTCCCCCTGTATCTTATTCGTAAATCGGATGCTTCTGGCAGAGCTTTGTGACCTCTGTTCTCACATAATCCGCGCTGTTTTCAAAATCCGTCGCTGTGAGAGTTATAAGCTCGGCTATCTTATCCATCTCCTCCGCCACAAATCCTCTTGTTGTTACCGCCGGTGTACCGATGCGCACGCCGGAGGTAACGAAGGGGCTTGCGGGATCGTTGGGGATGGAATTCTTGTTCAGAGTGATATACACTTCGTCGCAGCGGTTCTGAAGCTCCTTGCCGGTAACGCCCCAGTTGCGCAGGTCCGCGAGCATGAGGTGATTGTCCGTGCCGCCGGACACAAGGTCGCAGCCTCTCTTCACGAGGGCCTCAGCCAGTGCTTTTGCGTTAAGGACGACCTGATGCTGATATGTTTTGAATTCAGGCCTGAGTGCTTCGCCGAAGCAGACAGCCTTCGCCGCGATGATGTGTTCCAGAGGACCGCCCTGTGTTCCGGGGAAAACTGCCTTGTCGATTGCCGTCTTCATCTCCTCCGTGCAGAGGATGAGGCCGCCGCGGGGACCGCGGAGGGTTTTATGGGTCGTCGTTGTGACGATATCCGCGTAGGGCACGGGGCTCATGTGCTCCCCAGCCGCTACGAGACCCGCGATATGCGCCATGTCCACCATCAGCTTCGCGCCGCAGGAATCCGCGACTTCCCGGAATATCTTGAAGTCAATAGCTCTGGGATAGGCGCTGGCGCCGGCTATAATAAGCTTGGGGCTGTACTTCTTCGCAAGCTCCCAGACCATGTCATAATCTATATATCCGTCGTCCTTGAGCCCGTATGACACTATGTTGAAATACTTGCCGGAGATGTTCACGGGGCTTCCGTGGGAGAGGTGTCCGCCGTTGGAGAGGTCCATGCTCAGGACCGTGTCCCCGGGCTGGAGCACTGCGAAAAACGCCGCAAGGTTGGCGTTCGCGCCGGAGTGGGGCTGGACGTTAGCATGCTGTGCACCGAAGAGCTTCTTTGCCCGTTCGATAGCCAGCAGTTCTGTCTCGTCCACGCACTCGCAGCCGCCGTAATAGCGCTTGCCCGCGTAGCCCTCAGCATATTTATTCGTGCCGCAGGTGGCCATCGCCGCCATAACTGCGGGAGAAACTATATTCTCAGAGGCGATAAGCTCGATATTGCGCTTCTGGCGGGCGAACTCATGCTCTATCGTAGCGCCGACTTCAGGGTCAGCCCGCTTTACAAACTCAAGAATTTCTTTGATCATGTTTATTCATTTCCTTTCGGTGTGATTATACGGTTTTCTGTTATTATCATATCAGGGTCCACGTCGAACTCCTCCCGGGGCAGTGTGGGAAACACAAGGTCCTCGAAGCACAGCGTCACCTTGAAGCCGCCGCACTTCTCCAGGAAGCGGTCATAGTATCCGCCGCCGTGACCGAGCCGTCCCATGCTCTCCGAGCAGGCGGCACAGGGCATTATTATGAGGTCAAATTCGTCTCTGAAAGAGGCCGGCGAATTCATCTCCGGCTCCATTATGCCGAACCTTCCGGGTCTGAGTGGAGTATCCGGAAAGAGCTGTACGCTCTCCATCTCCCCGGGTTTTTCACTGCATCGGGGCACGAAAACGCTTTTCCCCTCCCGGAACGCAGCTCTTATTATACTCTCCGTGTCCGGCTCCAGGGGCATTGACAGGTAACAGAAAAGCGTCTTTGTCTCGTCATATTCTCTCGTGGAGAAGAGCTGTGCCGCCATAGCCGCCGAGCGCCCCTGCCGATCATCTATCTGGCTGCGTTTTTTTGCTGCAAGTTCCCGCAGCATGGTCTTTTCGTCCATAAAGCGCCTCCACCTGTACAAAAATACAGTTAAGTATATCAATAAATGCCCATAAACTCAAGGAAAAAACGCTTCAAACTCCCCGCTTGCGCCCGATTTTGTTGTAAGAAGTGATAAACTCTGGACCTTGCCTCACCTTTTGCCCGCCCATTTTCTCATCTCCATGGATTCTCACGGGAGCAAATGGTTATCTTCTCTTATTCTCCGCTTCCTGAAGCCTCATCCTTCTCAGCCTTTATCCGCTTCTCCAGTGCTGTTTGCTTGGCGAGTATTGCGTTTACCTTGTCATAAAGATCTTCGATCATTATCTCAGTCTTAAGATTTACTTTGTAATCATTTTCCGCGCGGCGGCGGTCTTTTTCCTCCTGCCTGTTCTGGCTCATCATTATCAGCGGCGCCTGAATAGCTGCCACGCAGGAGAGCACCAGATTGAGCAGAATGAACGGATACGGATCAAAGGCTTTAGCCGCAAGCAGTGTATTAACCGCCATCCAGAGGATAAGTACACCCGTAAATGCGAAAATGAACGCCCAACTGCCGGCAAACCTCGCAATGGCATCCGCCGCCCTCTGCCCAAGAGTATACTTCCCCGACTTCCTATTCGGGTTTTCTGAGATCTTGCTGTCCGCAAGCAAATTGAGCACTTCCTCGTCCGTCATGTCCCGCCGGATATCCTTAATCACTTCTTTTAAGAGCTTTCTATTCTCTTTCATACTGTTCTTCCTTTCTGACAGTATCGGCTAATAATATGCTTTCCTTCGCGTCGTGCAGGAAAAAGTCCGGTCCCTTCATCTCAAACAAAATGAGAGACACCCCAAGAAGAATATCCGTGTGCATTACAAAGTCATCAAGAGGGATACGGAATTCCTCCCGCATTTTTTGGATACGATAAAGCACGGTATTGCGGTGAGCATAAAGCACATCACAGGTTTTTTTCAGGGACCGGCTACATGTCAAATAGTAATAGAGCGTCTCGCAGTAATGGGAACCTTTTTCTCTGTCATGAGCAGCAATTCCCCTCAATTCCGCAGGTATCAGATCCCCCCGTCCCTCAAGGTTTTTCAACAGCAGAGGCGTACGAAGCTCTTCCACAAAGCAGACGCTATTCCCATGAAACCGTTCGTCCGTCATCAACTCCAGCGCCTCCCTGGCAGTGCGGTACAGAATTGGGAGATCAAAAAGATCATGCAGCGGCTCCGAAACAAGTATTTTCAGGCTGAATTCCTCCGCAAGTGCAAAAAGCTCTCCCATATTTTCACGCCCGTGCAGAAATAAGAACACTCCTTCCCTGTACTGAAATGAATGTGCCTCCGGAAATTTTGCGTCCACCTCTTCTTTAAGATGTTGTTTCCCTATGTATGCGCTTCGGTACGCCGTAAGATCAATGAGCGCAAACGTGTAGGGGTGAAAATCAGCGAGATAGGTATTTGCTGTCTGAAGGCGAAAATACGC
Source organism: uncultured Oscillospiraceae bacterium (assembly GCA_934552825.1). Lineage (GTDB taxonomy): Bacteria > Bacillota > Clostridia > Oscillospirales > Oscillospiraceae > CAKTEQ01. Next base: position 9,070 of record CAKTEQ010000005.1, on the reverse strand, counting down.
CGATGACGAAAACTCACCATCAAGAAGATGCGCAAGTATGTCTTCCGCTGTCTCAAAGGGTTTGTACTTGCGGCTGGTTTCAATGTAGAGCTGCTTTGACAGGACCTTTTCCACAACTTCCCAAATCCGCCCGGGTACAAGTTCCAGTTCTCCATCCGTATCAACGCAGATAAGGTACCCCAGCCTGATGCCCGCGCTCACAAGGGGCGCAAAACGGCGGCGGTAAGGGCTGTCTTCCAATTTTATGTAATCTGCCGCTCCCGCAGTAAGCGCAGGACTTGAGCTGATTATCGCTCCGGCTTCATAGGATATCTCCCTCGAGTCCACAGCTTTCCGAAAAAGGCTGTCCGAAAAACCGGGGGGCAGATGATACGCCGCAACATGAAACGCATCGTCCAGCACCAACAGCGGACAGTCCAGCAACAGCCCGGCGTCCAGGGCCAGCTGCTTCAAATCATCCCGGGAAAAAAACTCCGTCAGGAGCGCTTCTGCGCCCTTATTCTCCCATTTTGCATTTTCTATGATATTTCACTTCCTGTTCTGTGCTGTCAGCACAAATTAAATTGAATTAATTGTATCGCCAGCTCGTTGTTTTTTCAAGGGAAAAGCATAAAATGAAGTCAGAAATTGAGAGAAAATTCAGATAATTACTTGGATTCGAGGGGAGATAGTGGTTATGCGTACAACAATGCGGGTTCTCAATATTATCGCAGGTATCCTGTTGATTGGAGCTGGCGTATATTGCTTGTGCAATCAAGACATAGCCGCGCTCTCCGCCGGTCTGCTTCTGGGCGTGTTTATGCTGATGGCAGGCATTTTTGAAATCGTTGCGTTTGCAGGAACGTCCGGCACCGTAATCGGCTCTGGTTGGTTGCTTCTGGATGGTGTGCTGACGGTCATAATGTCCCTTTTCCTCCTGTTCAACCAGTGGTTTACGCTGCTGTCGCTGCCATTTCTCTTCGCATTATGGCTTCTGTTTTCTGGGATATCCAGATTCGTCAGTGCCTTTGACCTGCGCGCTCTCGGTGTGCGTTCTTGGGTCTGGATTCTTGGAGCAGGCATTGTCCTTGTAGTTGCTGGTCTCATCTGTATGATGGATCCTTGGGTCAGCGTAGTTGCTATAGGCGTAACGGTAGGCATAGTGTTCCTGCTTGAGGGCATTAGTTCTATCGTTGCCGCCTGTATCCCCAGGACAAAACACCTGTAATTAACCTGTATTGCGGCAATTGTGTCTTCAGTTGCTTTCGCCGCTTTACATATATAAATAAAAATATTAATTCTATTATTGATTGGAGGCATTTTTATGGTACCCAGCATCTATGGCGACAGTGTATTTGATTTTGATGATTTCTTTGGCGCGCACAATCCTCTGTTCGGCAAGCACGGGAGAAATCTTATGAAAACCGATATTCGCGAGACCGATGACGCAAAGAGCTGCCGCTTCGCCATTGAACTGCCAGGCTTTACAAAGGACGAGATAGACGTCAAAATCAAGGATGGCTATATGACCGTCACGGCCGAGAAAGGGCTGGACAAGGACGAGGAGGACAAAAAGGGGCGCATCCTGCGTCAGGAGCGTTATGCAGGAGCGTGCTCCCGCACATTTTATGTGGGTGATGTGAAACCGGAGGATGTAAAGGCAAAATATGAGTCCGGTGTTCTGAGTATACTTATCCCGTTTGACGAGAAGAAGGGGCTGTCTTCCGGTCACTCTATAGCTATTGAATGATTTATGCACCCTTAAATTTAAAGCAGGGGGGCTTCAGCCACGGCTGAAGCCCCCTTGTTTGTCCTTACAGTAACTTTATGCGGCAAACTGGAACAAAATGCTCATTTATGCTATAATGTGTCTTAACACTGCCTTTATGAGGAGGTCATCCTATGGTCTGTACTGTGAAACTCGCGATTTTCGATATGGACGGCACTATTCTCTATACCCTGGACGACATCACTCTCTCCACGAACCACGCTCTCGGACGGTTTGGCTTTCCGGAAAGGACCGTGGAGCAGGTGCGCGCCGCCGTTGGCAACGGTGCGAGGATGCTCATTGCCCGCTCCCTCCCCGCAGGGACCAGCGACGAGATGATCGACGATGTATTCCGGGAATTTCTCCTACATTACAGGGAGCACTGCAATGACTCCTCCCGGCCCTATGACGGTATATCCGACGCTCTCCGCGCCATACGCGCCCGGGGCATTATGACAGCCGTCCTATCCAATAAGCCCGACGGGCAGGTCCGAGAGCTCGTCCGGCAGCATTTCCCGGGCCTGTTCGACTTTTCCATGGGTGAGCGCCCGGACACGGGGCGCAAGCCCTCCTCTGCACCCGTGAAATACCTACTCTCTCAACTTAGCGTTCCCCGCGAGCAGGCGGTATATATAGGCGACAGCGACGTGGACTTCCAGACCGCCGTGAACTCGCACCTCCCCTTCATCGGCGTAAGCTGGGGTTTTCGCGAGAGCAGCCTGCTCCAGAGTCTCGGCGCCGAGCATATCGCCCGTGTCCCCGCTGACATACTCAGATTTCTATGAGCTGACATACGAATTCCCTGCCGGAATCCGGCAGGGAATTAATTCTATCTCAGCTTTTCTCCGCAGTGGGGACAGCTGCTGGGTATCGCGCCCCGGCTCCCCATAAGACTTTTGCCACAATGGGGGCATCTATAGTGCTTTGCTCCAACTATAAATCCGGCAGCCATAGCCAACGCGCCGACCGCCATACACAGCCCGAGGATCAGCTTTGTGGGCGCCATTATGCATGCCGCCATTATGAGTACACCGCCGCCAACTACAAAATACTGCATCAGCCGCCGGCTCTTCCTGTAATCCATCGCCTTCCCTCCTTTTTGACAGTTTATCACCCTTTGTTCTTCCTGTCAAAGAGGGCGTTTTTGTATATTTTTATAATATACCTATTGCCTTTTTTCTGTAATTTGTTAATATTTACTTGGCGGCAATGCCGCACATTACAAGAGAGGGGTAATCTCCATGAAAACCAAGTCAAGGCTCCTTGCCATGCTCCTTGCGGTGATAATGCTGCTCAGTCTGACAGCTTTTGCATTCGCCGAGGATGGTATCGAGCAGGATCTCAAGGACTGCACAGTCATTCTCCACACTAATGACGTACACGGCGCCATCGAGGGCTATGCAAAGGTCGCACAGCTCAAGACCGCCTACGAAGCGAGGGGCGCATATGTGCTGCTCATGGACGCGGGAGACTTCTCCCAGGGCACTCCCTATGTGAACATCTCAAAGGGCGCTGCCGCCGTTGAGTTGATGAACATGGCGGGCTATGATCTCGCCGTTCCCGGGAACCACGAGTTCGACTTCGGCTTTGCAAACCTCCAGTCCCTGGAGAAAGCCGCAAAGTTCCCCATCATCAGCGCCAACATCAAGTACAGCGGTGATTGGGCATTCACCACCTCCGCCGCTTTCGAAGCTCCCGACGGTGCAAAGATCGGCGTCGTCGGTATAACGACTCCCGAAACCGCAACGAAGTCCCATCCTGCCAAGATAAAAGGCGTCACCTTCCTGGATAATAACGAGCTCTTCAGCTCCGTCCAGACTCAGGTTGATTTCCTCAGAAATAATAAGGAATGCAGCTTTATCGTCTGCCTTGGCCACATGGGCATAGACGACGAATCCACAGGCCGCCGCAGCATCGATGTGCTGAACAAGGTGACCGGTATAGACCTTTTTGTGGACGGCCACTCCCACTCCACCCTGGAGGATGTTACGAATAAGACCAACGCCGAGCGTAAGGTCGGCTCCGCTATTCTCACCTCCACAGGCACCAAGCTGGAAAGCGTCGGTGTAGTAACCATCAAGGACGGTAAAATCGTCTCCTCCGAGACAGTGGCTCTTGACACCCTCAAATCCGGGAATCCTGAAATCGCAGCCAAGGCGAAGGATATCATATCAGAGGTCGACGCGGAATACGGCAAGGTATTCGCCAAGACAAACGTTGAGCTTAACGGTGAGCGAGCCCCTGGCAACCGCACCGAAGAGACAAACCTGGGCGATCTCATCACGGATTCCATGCTCTGGCTCGTATCCAAGGACGGTGGGCTCAAAGTCCCCGCTGATGACGTTGTCGCCATCACAAACGGCGGCGGCATCAGAGCGACTATAAAAAAGGGCGACATCACAAAGAAGGACGTCAATTCCGTCCTGCCCTTCGGCAACACCGTCTCCGTAATATATGTCAGCGGCGAGAAGTTGCTGGAAAGTCTGGAGGCATCCACCTGCTCCACCCCCACCGCCATCGGCGCGTTCCCCCAGATCGCAGGTATGAAAGTCACCGTGGACACCACCAAGACATTTGACCAGGGCGACACATACCCAGGCTCCACATACCACGCTCCCAAAAGCATAAACCGCGTGACTATCGAGTCCATAAACGGCAAGCCCTTTGATAAAAGCAAAACTTACGCCGTCGTAACAAACGACTTCCTCGCCAGCGGTGGCGACACATACTACGCTTTCTCCGTTGCGGACAGCATCATCGACACAGGCGTCCCCCTGGATGAGGCGCTCATGAGTTACATCAACGACGAACTCGGCGGCGTTGTCTCCGACAAATATGCCGTGCCCGCTGGACGCATCACCATAATCAAGGCAGAAGGAATTCCCGAGGATAAGCCCGCCGAGCAGCCCGCAGGCAACAGCACATACATCGTAATGCCCGGGGACAGCCTCTGGAAAATAGCCGCTGAACTTCTAGGCGACGGTAAGGCGTGGACGAAGATCTATGAGGCCAACAAGGACATTATCAAGAATCCCAGCATCATTCTCATAGGCATCGTCCTCACGATCCCCGCGAAATAAACCCCAAAAAACAAAAGAGGCGGTCAAATCAGTTTGATTTGACCGCCTCTTTTTATTCATCAACTTCATCTTCCCGGGGACGCGGCAGACTCCATTTGAAGTGTGCCGCCAGCACGCGCAGTACCACCGTCAGCACTATGCAGGCGAGCATCGCCCACATCTCTCCCGCCGTATTCCACAGCAGTGCGCAGATAAGCGCTCCTGCGATGGCTGCGCAGGCATATATCCTTTTCGCCAGTATCTTTGGCATTTTGTTTGCCAGGAGATCCCTCAGAACGCCGCCGCCGACGCCGGTTATCGTACCGAGGAACACAGCGAGTAACAGATTATCGCTGTATGCGCTGTCCATCACCGCCTGAGTTCCCACAGCCGCGAAAGCCCCAAGCCCCGCAGAGTCGCTTATGAGCAGCATCAGCTCGTAGACCCTGTTGTTGGAGAGCACGCACCGCCTGACAAACGGCAGAAAAACTACCAGCGACACTACTACCGCCACCAGCGCATATACAGGATCCGTGAACATCGCCGGCGGTGTTTTCCCCAGCAGCAGATCCCGCATCACTCCGCCGCCCACGGCGGTGGTAACTCCCAGCACCGCCACACCGAAAATGTCCATTCTCTTCTTCAGCGCCACAGCAGCGCCCGACACCGCAAACGCTACGGTCCCGATCATTTCCAGGATAAAGACAAGCACGTTCAAGAGGAAACGCCCCCCATGGTAAGAATAACTCCGTCCTGTATGCCATAAGCGCGCTTTGCGTCCGCTTGCGCTTCGCCGGTTCCGTCTTTCCGGAGTGCGGTCCGGGATCGGTCCTCTTGCCTGAGAGTATTGCCCCTTCGGCGGCGGATGTCCGCTCTCTCCCGATCCTTTCATTCCTGCGTTGGATTATATGCGAACAGGATCCTTCTGTCAACAGTAATAAAAACGGGAGAGACGGCAAGCCGTCTCTCCCCAGGGAATTATTCTCTTACCAAACCAGAGGTTCGCCGACTGTGAAGTCGCATTCAAAGTCGTCGCTGTGCCACGCTGTCATGTAGTCGATATACTGGGAGCCCAGCTCGACCTGACCCTTCCACGCCATTACCAGAGTGTTTATCATCGTGTCGGGAACACCGCCACCCGCTGTGATGGTACCGCGGATAGCGCCCTTACCCTCTTCGGCTGCCTTCAGCATCGCTGGAGTCGTGTCATCCTCTGACGTGCAGAAAATGCCAAATTCAGTCATATCAACACCCTTAGCTTCAAGGAAGTTGTTGACACCGAGGCCGGCGGAGTACTGGAACGTCGCGAAGAGCCGGACGTCGGGATCGATGAGCATAGCGTTCTCCGCGCCTGTGTAGCCCTTTTCCATGTCGGCGCCGAGCTCATCGCTCTCGTAAATGACGTTGAATCTGTTGTCTGCATATATGGAATCTCTCATGCCCTGTGTAAGAATGATGTTAGGCACATTTGAGCACCCACCCAGCAGCGCCGTCTTAATATCGCCTTCACCGGCGTCCGGGTATCTCACATCCGCCCATGCGCTTGCCATAACGCCGATACCATAGCCCGCATTGTAAACATCCGCCATAGCGACTATCGTCTCGTACTCACATTCAATACCGTAAATAATAACCGTAATGCCCTTGTCCTGAGCCTCCAAGACCACCTTTTCAAGGGCTGCGGGGTCTGATGTCTGTACGCACATGCCAGCCATCGTGCCCTGAGTTACGGCGTTTTCCATCTGTGTGAGCTGGCTTGTGATCGAATTGTCCTCAGCCAGGATCTGTGTGCAGGTTATGTCAGGGAACATAGACTGAAGCAACTTTGCGCCGCCAAGGAGCAACTGCTCCGCAACGAAGTAGTTGTTGTTCTGTCCGAAGAATCCGACCTCGACAGGGTAGCCGGCTTCCAGCTTCTCGAACACATACTCGTTGGGCTTCGAGTTCTTGAGCATTTCCTCTGTAACGGTGTCGTCAACATTTACATCCGCTACCTTCTCGTCGATTTTAGTTTCTTTTCCCGCGTCCTTCGTTTCTTCTTTCTTGCCGCAGGCCGCCAGAGTCACCAGAGAAAGGACCATGAGCAGCGCCAGAATGATTGCCAGTGCTTTTTTCATATGATGATTCCTCCTTTTATTTTCGGCGTCGCATGGGCGCCGATTACGTTTTGATAATACCATCCATAGTCATGTGTGTCAATTTTTAATCTAATGCTATTATATTTTTGTGAATTATGCCCATACCTTTGTCCTTGCAATATGCTACATACCTCCCTATTTCTCGACGCGGGTATTGTTTTTCAGAATTATATTGACATTTTTATGGTAATAAGTTAGAATTTATACCGTTATATATTTGTCGATATATAACAACTACCATAACAGGAGCGTAAAAAAAATGGCACCTAAATACAAATTTACACGAGAAGAGATGATAGCTGCTGCTGTCCAGGTGGTCCGGGAAAAGGGCGGGGGCGCGCTATCCGCAAAATCTCTCGGGATGAAGCTGGGGATCTCAACGCAGCCGGTCTTCACCTGCTTTGGCTCTATGGATAATGTGAGATCCGCCGTGTGCAGCTATGCTGAGGAGCTTCTTTCCCTCTATCTTGATGAGGGATTAAGAGCCTCTGAGCCCTTTCCCGGCCTCTGTACAGAGTATATCCGTTTTGCCTGTAACGAGCCTGAATTATACCGCCTTTTGTTCCTGCAGTCTTCCGCTGCCGATACCCCTGCAACCATAACGCACGCGCGTGAAAATGTCGAAGCTCAGATGATGAAGAGCTATGGCATGTCGCCGAGAGAAGCTGATATGTATTTCAGCGACGTGTGGCTGGCTGTGTTCGGACTAGCCGCACTCATCGTTACTGGCAAGTGTCCCTATACCGTCGATGAAGTCTCAGCTATTTTCAAACGGCTCTGCTCCGGTGAGTTCAAATTGGTCAAGGAAGCTCTTTGATACGCAGCAGCTTATGTTGCTGCGCAGATTGCCTGTCAGATGCTTAAACCCCCTCGTACAGCTTCCTCGCGTACCCCTCAGCGATAAGAACCGCAGGTCTCCAATCCCTTGACGAGCTGATTTCTCATAGAGTCCGTCCGCCTTCCGCTGTTGTCCATGAATTTATGCTCGCACATTCTCCCCACAAAAAAGCACTGTGTGCCTTTCGGTACACAGTGCTTCGTGTTTTGTGTTATTCCTTTTACGTGTCTTATTAACCCTTAGTAATCCTTATCACCTTGCGCCTCGATTTCCTATTTGTCTTTTATAACTATAGCGCCCATAAAAAAGAATGCAGAAAAACCACCTATTTTCCCCTTATACGCTTGAAATGCTTTATCAACCGGCTTTCTTATATTACCTCTCACAGCTTCGACGACTGCGGCCCACATAACTGCAGTGTAACCAGCACAGCATCTTCGGACAATCTGTAATTTCCTATCTCCGCTTAAATTGTCCGATAAAATATAATAAGCGAGCAGCCACACGGCTGCTCGCTTTGGAGCTACTAGGCAGGTTCGAACTGCCGACCTCATCCTTACCAAGGATGCGCTCTGCCTCCTGAGCTATAGTAGCAAATCGGCGTCCTCAAAACAGGACTTTACCTTGTTATTAAGAACGCCAATTATGGCGACCCAGAACGGGCTCGAACCGTCGACCTCTAGCGTGACAGGCTAGCGTTCTAACCAACTGAACTACTGGGCCATATGGCAGGGGCAGAAGGACTTGAACCCTCGGCACTCGGTTTTGGAGACCGATGCTCTACCAACTGAGCTATACCCCTGTGTGGATTTTTGAAAAAATGGTGGGCCTTCAGGGACTCGAACCCGGGACCGTCCGGTTATGAGCCGGATGCTCTAACCAACTGAGCTAAAGGCCCATTCTTCATTAAGCGAATATCGCCGTCACGGTCATATCCGTGACGGCGATACCGTTGAAACTGGCTCCCCCTGTTGGACTCGAACCAACGACCCTGCGGTTAACAGCCGCATGCTCTACCGACTGAGCTAAGGAGGAATATAAAGGAGGCTCTGCCCTGCAAGAGCAGAGCCTCCACATTGTGTCGGCATTTCCCTATTTTCCCGGTCCGTCTCCAGACAAGTATCTTCGGCACCAGCGAGCTTAACTACCGTGTTCGGAATGGGTACGGGTGGACCCTCGCCGTCATCAACACCGACTGTTTTCAGGAATAACACCCTGAAAACCGAACAAAGTGGGAAGACAAGAGGCAAGTTAAATGCCTGCATAAATTGTAGGTCAAGCCCTCGGC
>CAKTEQ010000004.1 GCA_934552825.1 uncultured Oscillospiraceae bacterium | reverse complement strand
CACCTTTAGCTCAGTTGGTAGAGCACCTGACTCTTAATCAGGGTGTCCAGGGTTCGAGTCCCTGAAGGTGTACCAAATGGCCCGTTGGTCAAGCGGTTAAGACGGCGGCCTCTCACGCCGCAAACAGGAGTTCGATTCTCCTACGGGTCACCAAATATACCTGTTGATGCAGGTATCATAGTCGGTGTTGATGACGGCGAGGGTCCACCCGTACCCATTCCGAACACGGTAGTTAAGCTCGCTGGTGCCGAAGATACTTGTCTGGAGACGGACCGGGAAAATAGGGAAATGCCGACACAAAAGAGCAGGATTTAAGTCCTGCTCTTTTGTTATTTTATGACTGTGTACGTCTGAGCTTTAAGAATTGTTAAGGCTCAGGCGTGTTTCATTTTTCACTGCGGTATAGTATACTTTCTGAAGAATTAGTTGAACTTTTCTATGACTATTCCGTCTTAATTATAGGGTGATAAAATGAAAAAGATAATTACTTTATTGCTTATAGCGGCATTTGCTGTGCTCGCGGTTACCTCCTGCTCCGGCAAGAGAAACAGCGACAATATCGGCGCCGATATTGTTAATCCGGTCTCAAGCTCATCTTCAAGCGAAATACTTGAGCGGTTCGGTGTTGAGATGACCCCGGGAAGCGACTATATGAATGTGGGGTACTCCATTATTTCGATGGATGCCGGTGACATCGCTCAGATGGATTTTATCCTTGCCCGCAAGAATTTCTGCTACCGCGTTAAGATTTCTCCCGAACTTGAGGATATCAGCGGTATGAGTTTTTCCTGGGAAAACACCGCGGTGACTGATGTTGGCGGTTGTGACGCTACCGCAATGTGGAACGAAGGCGAGGAGGGCGTTATTCTCTGGAATAACGGCAGTATTACTTTTAGCCTCTCCATGGACAGCGGCGCCTGTGAAAGCGAGCTTATAAGCACGGCTGTTGCACTGTTTTCAAACGGTGATATGAGTGCTGCAGCTGTTGAAATTACTGACAAGTTCCCGTACGCTGTTGATCTTGACGGAAACGGCGTGACAGAGAGTATTTTAATTGACTTTGTTCCGAATCAGGAGCACCCCGAGTTTACAGATACAATTCTCGATGTATCGGACAGAGATAACAATGATTATACTGCAAATCTTGGTGAACTGGATGAGCTGCAGGTGTGGGTGGCCGACGTCGACGGCGACGGATGCAGGGAGATACTTGTTAGCGGATCTGCGGAGCCTGAATCAATGCGCAGCTTTTGCTGCAAGTATGACGGGCAGCTCAGCATTGTACCCCCCCAGTATGATAAGTATCAGTTCATCTCGGGACGTATTGTGGGATTTGGCACTGGCGGATTTGTCGTGAGAGCTGATCTGAATGTGTTTGGTACTTATACAGCCGAGCGCACGTTTACATTGGAAAATGAGAAGATAGTTCCCGCTGACGGAAGCATTTGGGTCCTGCGAGATAACGATAATTGGTTGACGGCGGTCAGGGATGTGCCTGCAAATTCGACTTGCGGGGAAAACATGACGCTTCCCGCGGGCACCAAGCTGCACTTTACTGCTTTTGATGGAATCAACATGCTCTGGTTCGTTGACAGCAAGGGCGGGGAGGGATTCCTCACTGTGGCGCCTACTGCCGGGGCTGACAGCTGGTCGGTTGACGGTGTTGACGAGAGTGAGTATTTTGCTGAATTGAGCAATGCTGAATGATTATCACTTGTAATCCGGAGAATTAACAGTTACAATGAACTAAAAAGAAAGGAAGTGCTGTTAATGGATGCAATTACCGCTTTGATGTCAAGAATGAGCATACGCTCCTATAAGCCTGAGCAGGTCGCTGAAGCCGACCTGGACGCGATACTTCGAGCAGCGCAGCAGGCGCCGTCTGCCGGAGTCGTGCATTTCTCCGTGGTGCAGGATCACGCTATTATTGAAGAGATATCTGAAGCAGGGCGGCAGATGATGCTGAACGGCAGCAATGAGTTCCATCGTCAGCGCGCCAGCCTTGAGGGTTACACACCACTGTATCACGCGCCCACATATATCGCGATCTCCGGTCCCGAGGGGGCTGTGTTCAACGCAGTCAACGCCGCGCTTGCTGCTGAGAATATTATGATCGCCGCGACCGCTCTTGGCTACGGCAGCTGCTATCTTGCGGGCATCACACCTGTTTTCACCGGTGCTGACGCAAAGTACAGAGAGCTTATCGGCATACCCAAGAACTATACTTATATCTGCGGCGTAATTATCGGAAAGGTTGATGATGTAAACGCATTTTCACCCAATCCGCGGCTGGAAAAGAACAGAACAAACGTAAACTTCATAAAGTAAAAATAAGGTCCTGCTCTTACAGAGAGCAGGGCCTTGTTTTTACTTTAGATGAATTTCCCCATCCATATCATGTCATAGTATTTTCCGAATTTGTAGCCGCACCGGGGGAAGGTGCCGCACAGCTCGAAACCAATTTTCCGGTGAAAGTGCTCGCTGGCATTTGTCAAATGCTCATCTGGCTCATCAGTGCGGGCGATGCAGGCGTAAACATTGTGTATGCCCATCGTCCTCAGTTCGTCAATCAGAGCATTATAAAGCCGTGCGCCGGTACCGCGGCTGCGCTCGTCCGTGCGCAGGTATATGGTAAGCTCCGCACAGTGGTCATAGGCGGCACGGTTAATAAAGGCGTGGGCATAAGCGTAGCCGACTATCTTGTCGTCCTGCAGGGCGACAAGATAAGGATACTTTGCGGAAATATCCATCATCCTACGGGCGAACTCCTCTGCATCAGGCGGGGTATATTCAAAAGAAATCGCTGTATCAGCGACATAGGGGGCGTAAATTCCGGCGAGAACCGGGGCGTCGTCAAGCGCCGCCGGACGTATAGTCAGAGCCATTGTGCAACTCTCCTTTGCTGTAATATTGAGACATCGCTCAGGTGATCCGCCTTGAGCTTACCGCAATATTAGCACAAGGAACGGGAAGATTCAACAGCGTAATGTAACAGGTCAGCCTTGAAATAACACAGGAAGCGTTATATAATAAATAAAATATTTTGGCTACGAGGTGGCACCTATGAATGTCAGAGATAAGATAAATCTCACCATGCTGTGTGACTACTATGAGCTCACCATGGGCAACGGCTATTTTCAAAAAGGATATGGAGACAGGATAACATATTTTGACCTGTTTTTCCGGGCAGTGCCGGACAACGGCGGTTTCGCCGTGGCAGCGGGTCTTGAGCAGGTAATTGAGTATATCCGCCAGCTTCATTTCAGTCAGGAGGATATAGAATATCTCCAATCACGCAACATGTTCAGTGAGGAGTTTCTGGATTATCTGCGGGACTTTAAATTCACAGGGGACATATACGCAGTGCCTGAGGGCACGCCGGTTTTTCCCAGAGAGCCCCTCATAACCGTGCGGGCGCCGGCGATACAGGCGCAGCTTATCGAGACATATCTGCTCCTCACGGTGAACCACCAGAGCCTTATCGCAACAAAGGCAAACCGCATCGTCCGGGCGGCACAGGGGCGCACAGTGCTGGAGTTCGGCTCACGGCGGGCACAGGGGGCGGACGGCGCCATTATAGGTTCCAGGGCTGCCTATATCGGAGGCTGCGCGGGTACTGCCTGCACGGTGTCTGATCAACTCTTCGGCGTGCGCGCCAGCGGCACTATGGCTCACGCCTGGGTGCAGATGTTTGACTCCCAGTACGAGGCGTTCAGGACATATTGCGAGATATATCCGGAGAACGCGGTGCTCCTTGTGGACACATACAATACTCTCAAGAGCGGCATCCCGGATGCGATACGCGCGTTCAACGATGTGCTCAAGCCGCTGGGCATTACAAAATGCGGGATACGTCTTGACTCCGGAGACATCGCATATCTCACGCGCAGGGCGAGAAAAATGCTGGACGACGCCGGGTGGACGGAGTGCAAGATCACGGTGTCCAATTCGTTGGACGAGTATCTTATTCAGGATCTTCTGCTCCAAGGGGCGTGCATTGACTCCTTCGGTGTTGGCGAGCGGCTCATCACGGCGAAGAGCGAGCCGGTGTTCGGCGGTGTATATAAACTTGCTGCCGTAGAGGACGATGATGGGAACATAATCCCCAAGATAAAAATCAGTGAGAATGTGGCGAAGATAACAACGCCTCATTATAAAAAGGTTTATAGGCTCTTTGAAAACTCGACAGGCAAAGCGATAGCGGACTATCTCTGCGTCCACGATGAGACGCCGGATTTCACTAAACCGCTGACGATATTTGACCCGGAGGCGACATGGAAGGAGAGCGAGATCACGGACTATACGGCGAAAGAGCTGTTGGTACCCGTGTTCATAAACGGCAGATTGGTTTATGAGCAGCCGGAGCTTGAGGAGATAAAGCGTTACTGCGCTGAACAGGTGAAAACGCTCTGGGACGAGGTCAAGAGGTTTGACAATCCTCATAATTATTATGTGGACCTCTCAAAGAAGCTCTGGGACGTGAGATATGATCTGCTTAAGGCGAACAAGTGAGGGGGAACATGGGTAAATTCAAAGATTTTTTAAAACGTAAGGATATCGTTATATCCGGGCGGCGCTACGGGGTTGACGCCCTGGGCGCAATGGCGCAGGGGCTTTTCTGCTCGCTGCTCATAGGAACAATAATCAAGACGATAGGAGATCAGGCGGGGCTTTCCTGGCTGAGCGATATCGGCGTGTTCGCCACGGCGATGGCGGGACCCGCAATGGCGATAGCCATAGGTTACGCGCTAAAGGCGCCCCCGCTTGTCCTGTTTTCCCTGGCGGCTGTGGGTTACGCATCAAATCAGCTGGGCGGCGCCGGCGGACCGCTGGCGGTGCTGATAATCGCCATAATCGCGGCGGAGATAGGCAAAATGGTCTCCAAGGAGACGAAGATAGATATACTTGTCACACCCCTCGTCACGATATTCGTCGGCGTCGGACTTTCTGCCCTGATAGCCCCGCCCATAGGCACGGCGGCGAGCTGGGTCGGCAGGCTTATCATGCTGGCGACAGATCTTCAGCCATTCCTCATGGGCATAGCTGTCTCCGCCATAGTCGGCATAGCCCTGACGCTGCCCATATCCTCGGCGGCGATATGTGCGGCGCTCAGCCTCACAGGTCTCGCCGGCGGCGCCGCTGTTGCGGGCTGCTGTGCGCAGATGGTGGGCTTCGCGGTGATGAGCTTCCGTGAAAACCGCTGGGGCGGTCTCATCTCCCAGGGGCTGGGGACCTCCATGCTCCAGATGGGCAACATCGTGAAGAACCCGAAGATATGGATAGCGCCGACAGTGACGAGCATGATAACGGGGCCGATCGCCACCTGCATCTTTAAGCTTCAGATGAACGGCGCGGCGGTGAACTCAGGCATGGGCACCTGCGGGATGTGCGGGCCTATCGGCGTTATAACCGGGTGGTTCAGTCCGTCTGAAGCGGCGCTGAAAGCAGGCGCTTCGTCCATTGTCCCCACCGCAGCCGACTGGATAGGTCTGGCGCTCATCTGCGTTGTGCTGCCGGCGGTCATATGTTGGCTGCTGGGACTTATCAGCCGTAAGCTGGGCTGGATAAAGGAAAACGATTTGAAATTGAGCTAAATAAAAGAAAAGGGTGTCTGCTTTAAGCAGACACCCTTTTATACAAGTTCCGGTTCTCGTTTGTTCTCTTTTTCCTGGAGCGGTTCTTCCCGCATCCGGGCGTTTGAGAGCATGAGCTTTATCCTGTTTATCTGGTTTACCTGACTTGCCCCGGCGTCGTAGTCGATGGCGACAATGTTAATATCAGGATTTTTCTCCTTGATGGGCTTCATCATGCCCTTGCCGCATATATGGTTTGGGAGACAGCCGAAGGGCTGTGTGCAGATGATATTCTTTACGCCTTTGTCCGACAGTTCAAGCATCTCAGCCGTGAGGAGCCAGCCCTCGCCCATTTTTGTGCCGATATTTATATACCCGTCGGCCAGTGAGATAGTGTGGCTGATAGGCGTTGGAGGATCGAACATGCCGTGTTCCTCTATGATATCTATCATGTGCTGCTGCTTTTTCGCAAGGAAGTTAAAGGCGAACTTGTAGGCAGGATATTTGAGCTTGTCCGTGCCGTACATTTTACGCCCCATTATATTATTGTACACGCAGTAGAGACAGAAATCCAGCAGTCCGGGCACCACGACCTCGGCACCCTCGGAGCCCAGAAATGTCTCCAGATTATTATTGCCGAGGGGCGAGTATTTCACGTATATTTCCCCGACGATGCCAACCCGCGTACGCGGGTTGCTGCGGTCCATGGGGATGCTGCCGAACTCTTCAACGATCCGGCGGTAGTTTTGGAGAACGTGGTGGTACTGCTGCACTTTTTCCCTCGCCATCTGGTCAGTGAGTTTTTTTACCCACTTGTCCGCCAGAGCCTCCGCATCTCCCTTATTGAGTTCATATGGCCTGCACTGGTTTACCAGAGTCATGAGCATATCCCCATATAGCACGGCGTATAGCATCTGGTGGAGCATGCCTATGGAGAGCTTCCAGCCCGGGTGCTTTTCAATACCCGCGAGGGAGAAGGAGATCACGGGTACGTGGCCGTAGCCGGCTTTTTCCAGCGCTTTGCGCAGCAGGGAAATGTAGTTTGAAGCGCGGCATCCTCCCCCCGTCTGAAAGAGGATGAGGGCAACCTTGTTCGGGTCATATTTCCCGCTCTGAAGCGCGTTGATGAACTGACCGATGACAAGAATAGCGGGGTAGCATGTGTCGTTATGGACGTATTTCAGCCCTGTCTCACTTATCTGAGGTCCGAACGTCTCCAACAGCTCCGTCTTGTAGCCGTAATTGTTCAGGATGCGCATGATGAGCTTGAACTGCATGGGCAGCATGTTGGGCACGAGGATAGTATAGCCCTGCTCCTTCATCTCTTTTGTGAATTTTACGTAGTTTCCGTCCATGGTTATCCTTTCATGTCCAGTGCGCCGATCAGACTGCGCAGGCGGATATTAACAGCACCGAGATTTGTTATCTCGTCGATTTTTATCTGAGTGTAGAATTTGCCGCTCTTTTCGAGAATTGAGCGCACCTCATCCGTTGTTATGGCGTCGACGCCGCAGCCGAAGGAGACGAGCTGAACGAGCTCAACATCGTCCCGGGAAGCTGCAAAGGCGGCGGCGCGGTATAGCCGCGCGTGGTATGTCCACTGGTTGAGCACGCGCACCTTCTGAGGCGGCGCCAGGTGGAACACGCTGTCCTCGCTGACCACGACAAATCCCAGGGAGACGGCGAGAGAGTCGATGCCGTGGCTTATCTCGGAGTCAATATGATATGGGCGCCCCGCCAGTATCATAACGCGCATGTTATGCTCCTTTGCATACTTCAGCGCACGTTCTCCCTCTGCCTTAACGGACGCCATGTACTCATCGTATTCCTTGAAGCCCTGCTTTACGGCTGCGGTGGTCTCCTTATGGGTGATGCCGGGGAAGAAGCCGTTGAGGTATGAGCACAGCTCCCGTGCGAGCTCGCGCTTGTTGTTGATGTTAAGATAGGGGTACAGAAATTTCGTGTTCTTCAAGTCATCCATGTTGCCCTGGAGCAGCTCGGAATAATATGCCACGACCGGGCAGTTATAGTGATTTTCCGAGCCCTTCTCATCAATATTATAGGACAGGCAGGGATAGAACACGCCGTCCACGCCCTTTTCCAGCAGCTCAGCCACGTGACCGTGCATGAGCTTTGCGGGGTAACAGACAGTGTCGGAGGGGATGGAGAACTGTCCCTTTTCATATGTCCGGCGGGTGCTCATCTCGGGAAGCACGACCTCGAAGCCGAGAGAAGTAAAGATGCCGTGCCACAGGGGGAGCAGCTCATATATGCCAAGCCCCAGGGGCAGACCAATGCGCCCGCGTCGTGGAGTGCCGCCCTGCATTGCCATGAGCTTGTCCCGCTTGAATTCATAGAGATTCGGGATGCTGTCCCCAGTGCGGGGGATGCCGAGCCCTCGCTCGCAGCGGTTGCCGGAAATATACTTCCTGCCGCCGGAGAAGGTGTTCACGGTAAGGCGGCAGTGATTTGTGCACTTGCCGCAGGTGGCGCTCTTTGAAGTGTGGGTGAACAGAGCGAGCTCATGATGGCTCATCAGAGTGCTCTTTTCACAGCTCATGGCGCACAGTGCGGCGCCGTAAGCGCCCATAAGGCCCGCTATGGCGGGGCGGGTGACGTCTCTGCCCAGCTCACGCTCAAAGGCCCTGAGCACGGCGTCGTTATAGAAGGTACCGCCCTGGACGACGATGTTTTCCCCCAATTCGTCCGCGCTGCCGGCCCGGATGACCTTGTACACGGCGTTCTTGACCACGGATATGGAGAGACCTGCGGAGATATCCTCCACGGTGGCGCCGTCCTTCTGAGCCTGCTTCACGGAGGAATTCATGAACACGGTGCAGCGGCTGCCAAGATTGACGGGGGCCTTGCTGTAAATACCCCTGCGGGCGAATTCGTCGATGGGATAGCCCATGCTCCGGGCAAAGGTCTCCACAAAAGAGCCGCAGCCGGAGGAGCAGGCCTCGTTGAGCATGATGGAGTCGATAGCGCCATTGCATATCTTGAAGCACTTGATGTCCTGGCCGCCGATATCGAGGATGAAATCCACATTAGGACGGAAAAATTTGGCCGCTGTGTAGTGAGCGATCGTCTCGACGATGCCAAGATCCACACCGAAGGCATTCTTGATAAGAGCCTCGCCGTAGCCGGTGACAGCGGAGCCGCGGATGGTGACTCTGTCCCCGCAGGCGGAGTAGATGTCCAGAAGCTGCTGCCTCACTATGTCCACGGGATTACCCTTGTTTGAGGAGTAATAAGTATAAAGAATCTGCTTATCGCTGCCCAGGACCAGCAGCTTCGTGGTGGTGCTGCCGCAGTCTATGCCGATGTAGGCGTCGCCAGAGTAGTCCTCCAGACGTTCCACTGGTACATCTGCCTTGGCGTGGCGGATACGGAAAGCCTCGTACTCGGCTTCGTTTTCGAAAAGAGGCGGGAGAAGTCCCGTTGCGGTGTTTTTGCCGATGCTCTCCCGGATCACTTTTTCAAAATCTGTAAGATTGGTTTCAAAGCCCGTCCTTCTCGCATAGATGGCAGTGCCCAGTGCGACGGCGAAGCGGGCGTATTCTGGGAATACGGCTTCCTCGTCGCTTAGCCCCAGAGTTTCCTTAAAGCGATCCTGAAGTCCCTTACAGTAATAGAGGGGACCGCCGAGAAAAAGGACCTTACCTTTGATGCGTCTGCCCTGAGCAAGTCCCGCAATAGTCTGGTTGACCACAGCCTGGTATATGCTCGCGGCAACGTCAGCCTTGTTGGCACCCTGATTGAGCAGGGGCTGGACGTCGGTCTTCGCGAAAACACCGCACCGGGAGGCGATGGGGTAGAGCTTTGTGTGCTTTAGGCTCAGCTCGTCCATCTCGTCGGGAGTAACGTCCAGAAGCGTCGCCATCTGGTCGATAAAGGCGCCGGTACCGCCGGCGCAGGTGCCGTTCATGCGCTCGTCAGTACCGCCGGCGAAGAAAATGATCTTTGCGTCCTCGCCCCCCAGCTCGATAACAGCCGCGGTGTCCGGCTCCAGCTCACGGACAAGCTCACCGACTACGAAGACCTCCTGCACGAAGGGGGTGCCGGTGCTCTGAGCGAGTCCCAGCCCCGCGGAGCCGGAAATGGCGACGGTGAAGCTCTCGCCGCCTACGATGGAGCGGATGCCCTCAAGCATCTCTACGAGCTTCTCACGCACCTGGGAGTAGTGGCGCTCATATTTTTCGTAGAGAACTTCCTTGCCTCTGGTGAGCGCCAGCTTCGCGGTGGTGGAACCAATATCTATACCCAGGGAAAGGGCAGATTTTAACTGGTTGATTTTTGTTTCAAACATAGATTTACCGCCGTAAAAACATGAATATAGTGCCGCACAGGTTATTTTTCACCATGTACAACATTTAATTATATTCCAAGGGCCTATTTGTGTCAATAAGCGCCGGTATTTGGCGGGTTTGGAAGAAATAAGGCGGCGGAGAACAGCAGCAACGGAACGCTGGAGTACGATGGAAGTGCTGGAAAGGGAGATGTGGCTCGCCGCAATGCCGTTGGAACCGAACAGCAGCAGAGCGAGAAAGTATTTCAGATAGTCTTTTTTCATTTTAGTGCCTCCGCATATTTGTACAGAGGTCAGTATAACACGAAAGGAAAGATGCGAATTACGCGTGTTTAATATAATATATATGACAAAACCGGATTTGAAACGAAAAAAGCCGCACGGAGAAATTCTCCGTGCGGCTGTCAAAATCAGTGGAGCTTGCGGTTGCGGGTTCCGATTATGAAAGAAATGATGAAATAGACGCCGAGATAGAGGGAGATGGCGGCGCCGGAGGAGGAGCCGATGTAGTAAGACGTCATCAGCCCGAGTATTCCGGAGATCAGCGCTCCGAGAACGGAGAAGAGATGGTACTTGCGCATATTGCGGGAGATGTTCCGCGCCGCTGCCGCCGGGAGTACAAGCAGGGAGTTTATCACAAGCAGCCCTACCCAGGTCATGGCAAGTGTTACGACCACGGCGACGATGGCACTGAAGAGCGCCTCCTGCCAGAACACGTTTATGCCGCGGCTCTGAGCCAGCGCCGGATGGGCGGAAGAGAGCATGATCTTGTTGAAGAACAGGATCCAGAGCACGATCACCGCCGCCAGGACTATGGCGAGCAGCCCAATCTCCGAAGGGGTCACGCTGAGGATATCGCCGATGAGATAGACATTATATTTTGTAAAGCTCCTGCCGCCGCTGGTGGCGATGAAGATGCCGAGAGCTATGGCGATGGAGGAGAACACGCCTATTATCGTATCTGAGGATATGCTGCTCTTCCTGCGCACGAGGGTGTACAGAAGAGAGAATATCACAGCAAGTCCGACGGCGCACCATATGGGGTTTACCATGCCGCATATTGCGCCGATGGCAATGCCCGTGAAGGCGCTGTGGCCCATGGCGTCGGAGAAAAAGCTCATTTTGCTGCCGACGACCATAGTGCTGAGAATTCCGAAAAGAGGCGTTATGACTATAACTGCCAGCAGAGCATTTTTCATGAAGTACATGCCGTCGGCGGCTGCCCATTCGAATGGGAGCAGTTCCACAAGGGAATACCAGAAGCTCATTTGCAGTCCTCCTCTCTGCCACGGGGTTCCGCGGTAACGCTGAACACTTTTTTAAACTCGTCGGAGGAGAAGACATACCGTGGGCTGCCGGAGATAAGAACTTTTTTATTAAGCAGCACTACCTTCGTCGCGAAGCTGCCCATGGTAGAGAAATCATGGGTGGTGAGAAGTATGGAGAGGTCGTATTTTGTGCGTATCTCGTCCAGAAGATCACGCAGCAGGTGGATGCCGTCCACGTCCACTCCAGATGTGGGCTCGTCCAGAATGAGTATATTAGGCAGCGGCTCGAGAGCAAGGGCCAGAAGCACCCGCTGGAGCTCGCCGCCGGAGAGGTCGCTTATGCGCTTGTTTATGAGGCCCTCCCCGTGGACACGGCACAGGGACTGGGTTATCCGCTCCCTGAGCTTTTTCGGCACAGGGAGGAACACGGGTCGCTTTGAGATGGCGGCTACGAACAGGTCAAGCACGCTGATGGGCTCCCCTTTGTCAAAGGAGGGAGTCTGAGGAACGTAGCCTATGAGGGGCTTCATGGTCTGTCCGGCGGCTGTATGGAAGGTGATAGTACCGGTGCTGGGTATCTGCCCGAGAACAGCCTTCAGCAGTGTGCTCTTGCCCGCGCCGTTTGGGCCTATAAGAGCCACGATATCCCCGCAGTGTATGTGGAGGTTGACGTTTTCAAGGGCAAAGCTCTCTCCAAAGCGCACGGAGAGGTCCTGAATTTTAAGGCAGCAGGAGCCTTCGCAGCTTTTTTCCAAGTGTTTATAAAAATCCAAGTAATTTCAGCTCCTTATTGAAGTTTCAGCTTTTGAGTGTCTGGGAGGCGATGGTGGTAATGACGGAATCAACATCGTCCCGGAGAATGTCCTCATAGCCTGATGCCGTATTCTCCCCGGATACCGCGGTGCTGAGCACACCCATTGAAACGCCGGTCTCGGCGGCGATAGCCCTAGCGGTGGAGTCTGAGCCGTTAGTTTCAGTAAAGATAACGGCAAGCGGGTGGCTGTCTATCGTGCCTATAATCTCGTTGATCTCGGCGGCGGAAGCCTCGCTGCCGGCCTCCTCCTCAATAGAGTGGAGTATTGTGATGCCGAAAGCCCGGGCAAAATACGCAAATCCGTCGTGGAAGGTGATTATTTCCGGGCGGAGCCCGCTGATTTCACCGTAAAGATCATCATAGAGCCGGGCGAGCTTCTCCGTATAGGCTGAGCAGTTTTCCTGGAAGAGCTCCGCCTGGTCCGGATACATGCTGACGAGAGCGGCCGTGAGGTTTTCTGTCATAGTTATCGCGTTGCGTGGGTCGAGCCAGATATGGGGGTCCGGTTCGCCGTCCTCAAGAGTTAGCAGCTCCACGCCTGCGGAACAGTCGGCGGTGGGGAGATCGGGGTAGGATTTCAGAGCGCCCTCGAGGAATTCCTCCAGACCGGCTCCGCTCATGAGGAGCAGGTCTGCATCCTCCAGGCGCATCATGTCATTTACGGAGAGGGTATAGTCGTGGATGCAGCTTATCTGTTGGTCAACGAGAAGCTCCAGCTCAATTCCCTCGGAGCCCTCCAGCACGTTCATGGCGAATATATAGACGGGGTAGGATGTTGCGACGATGTGCGCGTTATTATCCTGAGCTCCACTGCTGACAGCACAGCCGCTAAGAAACAGGAGCGCGGCGCAGAGAAGAGCGGTGAACTTAAATTTCAAGGTGATACCTCCAAAATGCGTAATAATTTAAATAATATTATATATCATTGGAGTTTTGCTGTAAAGATTTGGGATGCATAGGCGGAGATTACTTCGGTGATCGGCGATAAAATACTTTGCAAATTGGAATATGTATGTTAGAATATAAGAAAAATTGGAATGGGAGTGCTGGGAATGGATCTGGAAAAGCTGCGCTGTTTCATTGCCGCTGCCAACTTCAAGAGCATAACAAAGGCTGCGGACGCGTTTTACGTTACTCAGCCGACGCTGAGTAAATATATTTCATCGCTGGAGGACGAGCTGGGGACGAAACTGATGAACCGCCAGAACGGGCATATCAAGCTCACGCCACAGGGGAAATACCTCTATGAGGTGGGCACGAAAATGCTTGGTGAGGTGGATGAGATAGTACGCCACCTGCGCCAGATAGATTCCGGCGCTGAGGGAGATCTGAATGTCTCCTGCGAGAAGCTGGTGGATGACCGATTTTCCCTTATGCTGCGAGATTTCCCGGAAAAGTTTCCGGACATTGAATTCTGTGTAAAGAGCGGTAGCTTTGAGGACGTTTTCGACGCTGTTGAGAAGGATCTTGCGGACATCGGCATCGTGCGCTCTGTGCTGCTGGGCAGGGATATTGACGAGCGCCTTTATGAGTTCCGGGTGCTCTATAAGAGCAGGCTGCGTCTTGTCGTGTCCGAGAAGCATCCCCTGGCTGATAAGAAAAGCGTCAAGATGGACGAACTCAAGGGTGAGCGCCTTTTCGCCATAAAGAGTGAGCATTTTACCACGGCGGGGTTTCTGGAAAGAATTATGAACGAGGGCGGCTTTGACTGCGTGGAGGTGGACAGCCGCAACGATACGGATGCCTTTTTCCAGGTGGAGATAAACAGAGGCATCAGCTTTATTGAGGGAGACGGCGGAATGATAAGCCCCCGGAGGGTGCGCTTTTTGGAGATCGAGGACATGGACACGGAAATGAACACTGTCCTGTTCTTCAAGCGGGGCAACGACAAACCCACAATAAACGCTTTTGTGGAGAATACCCTCAAGTATTTCCCGCCCGCCGAAGGCTGAAATTTAATGTCCCCGGTCAGATTTTGAACTGACCGGGGACATTTTTGTCTATACCACCATGTGTTTTGGAATGTTACAGCTATGAAAACTTGAGGGGACAGAGAGGTAAAAAGTGGTATCATTGTAGCATAAAAGCGGCTCAGACCGCGCAAACGACTGAAAAGGAGATAATGGAAATGGCAGTTCGTAAGACAGTATTTACAGAATCCGACGCTTATAAGTGGAAACAGGTACCCGGTCTCGTACCCTTCATGGAGCTTGAAGAGTACGCAGAGAAGCTGAAGGATGTTTATCAGCTCCGCCGCGAGAATGGCATTCTGGAAGCACGCCTGCACACAAACGGCGGTTCTCTGGTATGGGGCTGGCTGCCTCACAAGGCTATCTGGCAGTTCTGCGTTTGGGCAGGTCAGGATATGAACAACGAAGTCATCATCGAAGGCGGTTCCGGCAAGAACTTCTTCGCTGACATCGACTGCGGCGAGAACACAGAGGCCGTTGAGGGCAACGAGAACTTCGACAAGAAGGACGCCTACGAGGATGTTCAGAAGGAAGACGCTACATCCTGGATGCTCTATGAGCACCAGTACTACGACGGTACAAACGAGATCGAGGGCTTCTATTGGGATATCGAGCAGCCCACAATCGGCATTTGGAACGGCGGTTCCTTCCATTCCGACATCTACCTGCACAAGGACATCACTCTCGCTACAGAGGACGCATGGACAACAGAGATGCACTTCAGAATCAACATGGCTCCTGGCGACGGTGTGCAGATCGCATGGCGTGAGCTCATGGGCCGCAAGAGATTTGCTTATGCAGAGCTGACAGGTCAGATAATCACAGCCCGCAAGGCTCTGGAGTACGGTATGATCAACGAGATCCAGCCCGATCTGGAAGCAGCTTACAGCCGCGCATGGGAGATCGCAGAGCTCATCATGCTCTCCGGTACCCGCGTGACACGCCGTATCACAACTCAGATCCTGCGCGCACCCTGGAAGCAGGACATCTCCTGGGAGCTGAAGGGTTCCTTCGCGACAGAGATGTGGGTCACTTCCACAGAGCACTCTCCTCACGACAGCCAGTACTGGCACGGCGCATGCGCAGAGGCAGAGGCAGTCATCGCGGCGGAGAAGAAGGGCATGGTCGTCCGTCCCCGCGTCGGCGAGTTCAGGGAAGAATTCGAGATCAAGTAAAAAACTCTCCTTTCGGAACGCCGGCAGAAAAGTTTTCTGCCGGCGTTTTTGCATAAGCTGAAGGAGGGAAGGTAAACTTGATTTATAAAAATTTATAGCCAGAAGCTAACGGAAAAGTTCATTTTGAGGTTATTGCGACAGGGGGTATTTTTTACATCCGTGAATTTCTTAATGTATTTTTGCCTACCAGAATCAAAATGGAATAGAAAAACCCACAAAACATGGTTCCATTTTGCAAAATGACTTGTTAAAATGAACATGTCAAGCGAACCGAATGGAAACGCTTGCAGGAAATGTTTCAAAGGGTCCGGCGAACGGACATTCAAAATTTTAAGGAGGAAATGAACAATGGCAGTACGCAAGACAGTATTTACAGAATCCGATGCTTACAAGTGGAAGATGGTCCCCGGTCTGGTTCCTTTCATGGAGCTGGAAGAGTATGCTGAGAAGCTGAAAGACGTTTACATGCTCCGCCGTGAGAACGGCATCCTGGAAGCTCGTCTGCATACAAACGGCGACTCCCTGTGGTGGGGCACACTTCCTCACAGAGCTATCTGGCAGTTCTGCGTTTGGGCAGGCCAGGACCACAACAACGAAGTTATCATCGAAGGCGGTTCCGGCAAGAACTACTTCGCAGGCATCTACGGCGACAGCAGCGCTGACGCTGACGACGAGGCTAACAAGGGCACAGGCTTCGACCACGATCCCGGCAAGGGCGTAGGCGACTTCTGGTCCATGTATGAGCATCAGTACTATGATGGCACAAATGAGATCGAAGGCTTCTATTGGGATCTGGAGCAGCCCACAATCGGCATCTGGCACGGCGCTGCTTTCCACTCCGACCTGTTCTTCCACAAGGATCTGACTCTGTGCACAGAGGACGCATGGACAACAGAAATGCACTTCAGAATCAACATGGCTCCTGGCGACGGCATCCAGATCGCATGGCGTGAGCTCATGGGCCGCAAGAGATTTGCATATGCAGAGCTGACAGGCCAGATCATCACAGCCCGTAAAGCTCTGGAGTACGGCATGGTCAACGAGATCCTGCCCGACCTGGAGAGCGCTTACAGCCGCGCATGGGAGATCGCAGAGCTCATCATGCTCTCCGGCACACGCGTAACACGCCGTATCACAACTCAGATCCTGCGCGCCCCCTGGAAGATGGATATTTCCTGGGAGCTCAAGCACGGCTTCGCAACAGAGATGTGGGTTTCCGCAACAGAGCAGTCTCCTCACGACAACATGCTCTGGAAGGGCGCCTGCGCAGAGGCAGAAGCAGTTCTGGCAGCGGAGAAGAAGGGCATGGTCGTCCGTCCCCGCGTCGGCGAGTTCAAGGAAGAAATCGAAATCAAGTAATTTCTCTCCATACAGAGAAGGCGGAGCTTTGCTCCGCCTTCTTTTTGTTCAAAAAATGTTAATAATTTTGTTGTGCTTTGTCGAGGCCTGTGGTAAAATTTATAAGCGGATGAGATTTTTTGAAATCTCCTCCGCCTTTTTGTTTTTATAAGTGGATGAGGGAGAATTTGCATGAGAAAAGTGGGATTTGACAACGATAAATATCTGAAAATGCAGTCGGAATTCATAAGAGAGCGCATCGCCGAGTTCGGCGGAAAGCTGTATCTGGAGTTCGGCGGAAAGCTCTTTGACGACCATCACGCGTCCCGGGTGCTGCCGGGGTTCGAGCCGGACAGTAAAGTGAGGATGCTCTCTGAACTGAAGGACCAGGCGGAGATGGTCATCTGCATAAACGCCGGGGATATCGAGAAGAACAAGAAGCGGGGCGACCTTGGTATAACCTATGACCTGGACGTTCTCCGCCTCATCGACGCCTTCAGAAGTTTCGGGCTATATGTGGGCAGCGTCGTGCTGACCCAGTATGAGGGGCAGACCTCAGCGGAGGCGTTCCGTCAGAAGATAGAAAAGCTAAATATCCCGATTTACAGACATTACCCAATCGAAGGATATCCCTCTAATATACCCCACATCGTCAGCGAGGAAGGTCTGGGCAAAAACGACTATATCGAGACGACGCGCTCTCTCGTGGTGGTCACGGCGCCGGGACCGGGCAGCGGCAAGATGGCGACCTGCCTGAGCCAGCTGTATCACGACAATAAGCGGGGCATCAAATCCGGATATGCCAAATTCGAGACCTTCCCCATCTGGAATATTCCCCTCAAGCACCCTGTGAACGTGGCATACGAGGCGGCGACGGCGGACCTGAACGACGTGAATATGATAGACCCATTCCACCTTGAGGCCTATGGAAAGACGGCGATAAACTACAACCGGGACGTGGAAGTATTCCCTGTGCTCAAGGCGACTCTGGAACAGATAATGGGCTGCTGTCCCTACAAGTCTCCGACGGATATGGGCGTTAATATGGCGGGCAACTGCATCATAGACGATGCCGCGGTGAGCGCCGCCGCGAACAATGAGATAATCCGCCGCTATTACACGGCGCTTTGCAACCGCCGCCGGGGTGAAGGCTCCGACGAGGAGGTTTATAAGCTGCAGCTTCTCATGCAGCAGTCGGGGCTGAGCGAAGGGGACAGACCCGTCGTCGGCGCTGCGGTAAAGCGCGCCGAGGAGACGAACGCTCCCGCTGCGGCGATAGAGCTGCCGGACGGGGAGATAGTTACGGGCAAGACATCCAATCTGCTGGGCTGCTGCGCGGCGCTTCTGCTGAACGCGGTGAAGAAGCTTGCGGGTATCGATGACGATACGTATCTCATCATGCCGGAGGTCATCGAGCCGGTTCAGGAGCTGAAGGTCAAGTTCCTTGGCAACCACAATCCCCGCCTGCACACAGATGAAGTCCTTGTGGCACTCTCCGTGAGCGCGGCGACAAATCCCACAGCGCGCCTCGCGCTGAACCAGCTCCCGAAGCTCAAGGACTGCGAGATGCACTCCTCGGTGATACTCAGCCAGGTGGACAACAGCACCCTTAAAAAGCTGGGCATCAATGTAACATGCGAGCCTAAGTATCAGACGAAAAAGCTCTATCACAAGGCATAAAAAATTCCCCGTATCTGGAAAGATACGGGGAATTTTTTATGCTTATTTCAGGTCATCCCGGATGAAGTTCGTGACGGTTTCGTTCCATACTGAGCTTTCCGGCCGCTGCGGCAGGGCAGGCGCCACAGCCTTTATCAGCCATGCCATAGCTTTCGCCGTGTCAATAGCGCCGGAAAGTCCCTCTCTGTCGAGAAGGCTCTCCTCCTTCATGGCGCCGTGAACTATATTCCAGTTCCGGGTGGGAGCGATTATCATGTCGCCCGTTACGAGATACTGCATAAGTTCTGAATACGCAGCGGTGCCGCCGGCACGGCGCAGGACAACAACAGCCGCGCCGACTTTATTCCGGGCGGGATAGCCGTGCCCGCAGAAAACTCTGTCGAGGAAGCTCTTGAAGGTGCCGGGTATATTCGCAAAATAAGTGGGGCAGGCGAGGATCAGACCGTCGCACTCCTCAATTTTTCCAACCCAGCCTTTGAATTCCTCATCCGCCATGATGCACTTGTGGTCGTCGCTGAAAATGCAGGCGTCGCAGGCAACGCAGCCGCGGATGTTCTTGCTGCCGACGTGGAGTATTTCAAAATCCAGTCCGGCCGTGCGGATCTCCTCCCCCATGCGCTGAAGCACTGCATTTGTGTTGCCGTTTTTCCTGGGGCTGCCGTTGATAGCGAGAACTTTCATCCTAATACCTCCGTGCAGTTTAATTATACTCACAGTGTATCACAGAAAGATGCCGCCGGGCAAGCTGATTATTTGTCCTTCTGGAAGGCGAGGCGCTCGCTGCCGTCCTCAATATAGATTATGCCGCAGTACTCAAAGCCGAACTTTTTCGCTGCCGCCTGCATGGGGAGGTTAACCCGGTGAGTGTCGATGCGGATGCTGTCCGCCAGGGTAAAACAGAAATCCAGACACTGCCCGAACACGTTTTTCTCGCTGCCGTCGCTGCCGAGACGGTGAATGGTGCCGTAAGGACGGTCGTTTTTCCAGGCGCCGCTGTATATGTTGATATATGTAGGGTCAATGCCCAGAATAAAGGCAAAAACACAGACTATGTGTCCCGAGTCTCCGATGCCCACATAGAGGTCGCCCCGGGAGATATCACTCAGGAGAAGAGCCTCCGAGGGATAGCCGTCCGTCCACTGAAATTCGTTGCCATAGGATCGCATGAAGGCGCGGGCCTTATCATATACACGGAATATTTCCGGCAAGTCGTTTATATTGGCTCTGCGTATAGTCATAATAATTACCTCCGAAAAAGCAAAACGCCGCAACTTAATGTTACGGCGTTTTATGGTGGACGATAACGGACTTGAACCGCTGACCCTCCGCACGTCAAGCGGATGCTCTAGCCAGCTGAGCTAATCGTCCAAACCAGTCAGCGAGTGTTATATTAACCCATAGGGCGAAATTTGTCAAGAAGAAAATTAAAAAAGGGGCAGAGTTTTTGAAAACTCTGCCCCTTGAATATCTGGGTTATGCCTTTGTGTCTCTCTGAACCGTGATTTTCCCGATGAATTCGTCCAGGTTCATGGCGCCCTCGTCGCCGCCCTCGCGGGTACGGACGGACACGGTGCCTGCCTCGGCCTCCTTGTCGCCAAGGACCAGCATATAGGGTATCTTCTGCATCTGGGCCTCGCGGATCTTATAGCCGATCTTCTCGCTTCTGAAGTCTGTTTCCACGCGGAAGCCGAGAGCGTCCAGCTTGTCGGCAATCTCCTGGGCATATTCCTTTGTTCTGTCGGTGATAGGCATGACCTTGATCTGTACAGGAGCCAGCCAAAGGGGGAACGCGCCGGCGTAGTTCTCCGTGATGATGCCGATAAAGCGCTCGATGGAGCCGAGGACGACTCTGTGGATCATGACGGGGCGGTGCTTCTCGCCGTCGGGACCGGTGTATTCCAGCTCGAAGCGCTCGGGCATCTGCATATCCAGCTGGATGGTGCCACACTGCCATGTGCGTCCCAGAGAGTCAGCCAGATGGAAGTCAAGCTTGGGGCCGTAGAAAGCGCCGTCGCCTTCGTTGATGACGTATGTCTTGCCCATGTGCTCGATGGCTGTTTTGAGCGTCTCTGTTGCGAACTCCCAAGTCTTTTCGTCGCCGATATGATCCTCGGGCATCGTGGAGACCTCTATCTGATAGGTGAGACCGAAGGTGGAATATACTTCATCAAACAGACGCACAACGTTCTGTATCTCGTCCTCCATCTGATCCCAGGTCATGAAGATATGCGCGTCGTCCTGAGTGAAGCAGCGTACGCGGAAGAGTCCGTGGAGAGCGCCGGAGAGCTCATGGCGGTGGACGAGACCGAGCTCAGCCATGCGCAATGGCAACTCGCGGTAGGAGTGAGGCTCCAGCTTGTATACCAGCATGCCGCCGGGGCAGTTCATGGGCTTTATAGCATAGTCCATGTCGTCGATGACGGTGGTGTACATATTGTCCTTATAGTGCTCCCAGTGACCGCTGCGGTGCCACAGGTCCTGATTGAGGATAATGGGAGTGCTTATCTCAACATAGCCGTATCTCTTGTGTACGGAGCGCCAGTAATCCAGCAGAGTGTTGCGCAGGACCATGCCCTTGGGCAGGAAGAAGGGGAAGCCGGGACCCTCGTCCAGGAGGGCGAACAGACCCAGTTCGCGTCCGAGCTTTCTGTGGTCGCGCTTTTTTGCTTCTTCGATGCGGGCGAGGTACGCGTCAAGGTCGTCCTTCTTCATGAAGCAAGTGCCGTAAACGCGCTGGAGCATTTTGCGGCTGGAGTCGCCGCGCCAGTAAGCGCCGGTGCAGGAGGTGAGCTTGATGGCGTTGCCCTTGACTCTGCCGGTGTTGTCCAGGTGGGGACCGGCGCAGAGGTCTGTGAAATCGCCCTGCTTGTAGAAGCTGATGACGGCGTCCTCGGGGAGATCCTGGATGAGCTCTACCTTGTAGGGCTCATTCCGCGCCTCCATGAATTTGATGGCCTCGTCCCGGGGCAGCTCGAAGCGCTCAAGGGGTATCTTCTCCTTGCATATCTTGCGCATCTCGGCCTCAAGCTTTTCCAGCACTTCGGCGGTGATGGGCATTTCAGTGTCGAAATCGTAGTAGAAGCCGTCGTCGATGCTGGGACCGATGGCGAGCTTTGTGTCGGGGTAAAGACGCTTCATGGCCTGGGCGAGGATATGGCTCGTCGTGTGGCGGTAAGTATCTCTGTACTCCTTGTTTTCAAAGGTATATCTGTTGTCTTCCATTTTGAAAAATCCTCCTGTGTTGTATTCGGGGATAAAAAACGCACCCCTGACATGATCGTCAGGGGTGCGGAAATTACGCACGGTTCCACCCTGCTTGCGGTCAGCGACCGCCGCTTTGCTCCGCTGTAACGGGCGGCGCCCGTCCTGCTCATCGCAGGCTGCTCCGGGGCGGTGGATATCTCCCTTTCCCGAAGGCGCTTGCAGCCAATGGCGCCCCTCTCTGCGCGGGATAACGGGGGAATCGTCCCCTTCAAAGCTATTTTAACAGGGCTAATATATCACTCTCTGCTTCCACTGTCAAATATAAAATCACACGTTAAAGCGGAAATAGATCATGTCTCCGTCTTTTACCACATATTCCTTGCCCTCGCTGCGGAGCAGACCCTTCTCCTTGGCTGTGGCAACAGAGCCGCAGGCTATCATTTCGGAGAAGTTTATAGTCTCCGCGCGGATAAAGCCACGCTCGATGTCGGAGTGTATCTTTCCCGCCGCCTGGGGCGCCTTTGTGCCGTTTTTGATAGTCCAGGCGCGGCACTCGTCCTCACCATAGGTCAAAAAGGAGATAAGACCCAGAAGTGTATAGGAGCACTGGATGAGCCTGTCAAGTCCGGACTTCTCGATGCCCAGCTCCTGGAGGAACATCTCTCTGTCCTCTCCGTCCAGCTCGGCAATGTCCTGCTCAAGCTTTGCGCAGATGGGGAGCACCTGAGCGCCCTCTTTCGCTGCAAGCTCTGCGACGAGGGAATAGTATTTGTTCGAGTCCTTGTCGGCAAAGCCCTCTTCGTCCATGTTAGCGGCATAGATTATAGGCTTGAGACTGAGAAGATCGGATGTGGCGATGAGCTCCGCGTCCTCTTTGCTGGCAGCTTCGAAGGTACGGGCGGATCTGCCGGCGTCCAGATGCTCAGCCAGCGCTTTGAACACCTCCGCTTCGTGGAGGTACTTTTTGTCACCCTTGCCCATCTTCGTGGCTTTGTCTATACGGCGGTTCACCAACTCAAGGTCGGACATGATGAGCTCCAGGTCGATAGTCTCGATATCCCCGATTGGGTCCACAGGGACGTTCACATTCGCGTCGGCGACCACGTGCATGATATTCTCGTCGTCAAAGCAGCGCACAACGTGGACGATAGCGTCGGTGCGGCGGATGTTCTCGAGAAATTTGTTGCCAAGCCCCGCGCCCTGGCTCGCGCCCTTCACGAGTCCCGCAATGTCAACAAACTCAATGACGGCGGGGGTTTTCTTCTTGGGGTGATACATCTCCGCCAGCTTGTCGAGCCGCTCGTCGGGAACGGCGACAACGCCTACGTTGGGCTCTATGGTGCAGAACGGATAGTTCGCGCTCTCCGCACCGGCGTTCGTGATGGCGTTGAAAAGGGTGCTCTTACCCACGTTGGGCAGACCCACGATTCCTAATTTCATATCTTTAATATCCTTTCGGTTTAGCTTTCCTAAATTTTAATTATATAATCACTTTCCGGATATTGCAAGCTCAGAACTCGTATGTATCCGCCTTTATCTGAAGTGTGCGCGTTTTCACGGCGTTTTTGCAGATTTTCACCATGTACAGCCGGTCGCATTCCAGGGGGCCGAACATGAACTGACCATCCTCATCAGTACAGGTCTGGGAGAGAAGGTCGTGGGAATTCTCGCTTCCTTCGAACAGCAGCACAAGAGCGCCGGGGACGGGAGCGCCCTCTCCATTGCACACCGAGCCGAGTATAGCGCTGTGTCTGTAGGGTAGCAGGCGTATGCTGGTCTCAAGCTGTTCGCCCTCGCCGGGGCGGAAATAAAACTTTGTATATGCGCTCAAAAGCATCAAGCTCCATTCTTACTGATAGGTCATTAGCATTATATGCGCAGGGGGGAGCGGGTGCTTGACAAGAGCATACTTATTATATAAAATCAGTTAGTTAGTCGCGAGACCGTATTTTGCTGGCGCCGGAGGAGGCGCGGGCTATAAAGGAGAAAAAACATGGCAAAAGAAAAGAAAGTTGAGCAGATCACCGATATGGAGGTGGACTTCGCCAAGTGGTACACGGACGTATGCACTAAGGCGGAGATGATCGGCTATACGAGCGTGAAGGGTATGTTCATCCTGCGCCCATATGGCTACGCCCTCTGGGAGAATATCCAGAGCGTGCTGGACAAGAAGTTCAAGGCGCTTGGCCACGAGAACGTGGCTATGCCTATGCTCATCCCCGAGTCTCTGCTCCAGAAGGAGAAGGACCATGTCGAGGGCTTCGCGCCAGAGTGCGCTTGGGTGACTATGGGCGGCACGGAAAAGCTGGAAGAGCGCCTGTGCGTGCGGCCTACCTCCGAGACGCTTTTCTGCGAGCACTTTGCGGATATCATCCACTCCTGGCGTGATCTTCCCAAGCTCTATAACCAGTGGTGCAGCGTACTGCGCTGGGAAAAGACTTCCCGCCCCTTCCTGCGCCACAGAGAGTTCCTCTGGCAGGAGGGACACACCATGCACGCCACCGCCGAGGAGGCGAAGGCTGAGACGGAGCGCATGCTTGAGGTATACGCGGACCTGTGCGAAAACTACCTTGCCATGCCTGTTATAAGGGGCCAGAAGACGGATAAGGAGAAATTCTCCGGCGCCGAGGCTACCTATACCATCGAGTGCATGATGCACGATAAGAAGGCGCTCCAGAGCGGCACATCCCACTATTTCGGCGACGGCTTTGCTAAGGCGTTCGACGTGTCATTCACGGATAAGAACAACCAGCAGGCTTATCCCCACCAGACCTCCTGGGGACTTTCCACAAGAATTATCGGCGGTATCATCATGACCCACGGCGACAACAGTGGTCTGCGTCTGCCCCCGAAAATCGCCCCCATTCAGATAGTTGTCATTCCCATTGCCCAGCACAAGGAGGGCGTCCTGGATGCTGCTGAGTCCGTGCGCAGCCGTCTGGCTAACGCCGGCTTCAGAGTTAGAAGCGATGTCTCCGAGCAGAGCCCCGGCTGGAAGTTCGCGGAGTATGAGATGAAGGGTATCCCTCTGAGAGTTGAGATGGGACCCAGAGATATAGAAAACGGTCAGTGCGTTATGGTGCGCCGCGATAACGGCGAGAAGGTCACTGTTAACCTCACCGAGCTGGAGGACAAGGCGTCCTCTCTGCTCGATGACATCCAGCGCAACCTCTATGATATGGCAAAGAAGAACTTGGAGGAGAACACATTCTCCGCCACCAGCGTGGAGCAGGTGAAGGAAATCGTCGACACTAAGGGCGGCTTTGTCAAGATGATGTGGTGCGGCGACCTGGAGTGCGAGCTGAAGATGAAGGAGGAGGCAGGCGTGTCCTCGCGATGCATCCCCTATGTTCAGGAGCACATCGGTGACGTTTGCCCCTGCTGCGGCAAGCCCGCGAAGCATATGGTAGTGTGGGGCGTGGCATACTAAAAGAATGTAAAAATGCAAAAAAGAGGGAAGGCATTCATACCTTCCCTCTTTTTTGCAAAAAATCCTGCTTGCAAAATATGAAAAAACAATATATAATAAGAGCAGTTAAATGTCAAGATATATTTTGTCGAATTTAGTCTGGATACGGGGAGTGTATCAGGCAGGACGAGGGGTAAGAGAGATGTACAGTATTGGAGATAAGATCGTCCATCCCATGCACGGGGCGGGGATTGTGGATGAGATCAGGGAGGACCGCATCAACGGCGTCACCCGCACGTATTACATAATGCGCCTGCCATACGGAGGCATGACCGTTATGATACCAACCGCAACGGCGGAGAATATCGGCGTGCGGGACATTATCACATCCGACCAGGCGGAGGAGCTTCTCAGGAATATGTGCGGCATCCAGGTGGAGATGACAACGAACTGGAATAAGCGCTACCGTGAGAATATGCTCAAGATAAAGAGCGGAGACCTCATGGAGGTCGCGGAAGTGATAAAGGGGCTTATGGCCCGGGACGCGGAGAAGGGCCTTTCCACAGGTGAGCGCAAAATGCTCCACTCCGCAAAGCAGATTCTTGTCTCCGAACTCGTGCTGGCCCAGGGGCTGGAATACGCCGAAGTGGAGAAAACGGTGGACAGTATTCTCGGAGAATGATAGAATAAATATAAGCGGTCTGCCCGGCGGGTGCGCCGGGCAGTTTCTTTTTGAGGAAGGTGTGTCCAATGGCAGAAATGATCGGGAAAATTCTGTCCCGGCGGAGAAGAAAAACTCCAAGATGCGCGGCGGTCATCGTGGGCGCCGGCACGTCAAGCCGAATGGGCGGCACGGACAAGCTCACGGCGCCGCTCGGGGGAGAAAAGCTGATAGTACATACGCTGCGGGCCTTCGACGCGTCCGCGTATATTGACGAGATAATCCTTGTCACCCGGCCGGACCGGCTGGAGGAGATGAGCGCAGCCGCAGCCCACGCCGGAATACGAAAGATATCAAAAGTTGTGCCAGGCGGAGATACGCGGCTCGAGTCCTCACTCGCGGGTGTCAACGCGGTGAGTCGGGAGACGAAGCTCATTGCCATACATGACGGTGCGCGGCCCCTAGTGACGGATGAGGTCATCGCCCGCTGCGTGAAAAGAGCGGCGCAGACCGGCGCTGCTATACCTGTCATACCGGTCAACGACACGCTGAAGGTGGTCTCCGCCTCAACTGTCCGTGGCAGTATCGACAGAGCCACTGCCGCCGCGGTGCAGACGCCGCAGGTGTTTGATGCCGATCTCATAAAGGCGGCACTTATTAAGGCCTGCAAAGACGGCGCCGGGATCACGGACGACAGCTCAGCCGTCCAGCGCATGGGCGGCACGGTGAGCGCCGTTGAGGGAAGCCGGGAAAACATAAAGGTGACGACGCCGCTGGATCTTATCATAGCCGAAGCGGTGCTGAAGGAGCGGGAAGAATGAGGATAGGCCACGGTTACGACGTTCACAGACTCACAGAGGGGCGCAAGCTCATCCTGGGCGGAGTGGAGATAGAGTACGAAAAAGGGCTGCTGGGGCACTCCGACGCGGATGTGCTGACCCACGCCGTGATGGACGCCCTGCTGGGCGCGGCGGCGCTGGGCGACATCGGCAGACATTTCCCGGACAGTGACGAGCGGTACAGGGGGATATCCAGCCTGCTGCTGCTGAAAAAAGTCGCGGAGCTGCTTGAATTCTCGGGATACAGGGTGGGCAACATTGACGCTACGGTGATTGCCCAGCGTCCGAGACTCGCTCCGCATATTGAAAATATGCGGGCGAATATTGCCGATGCACTTGGCTGCGGCGTGGACCGGGTAAATATAAAGGCGACGACGGAGGAACACCTCGGCTTCACCGGGGATGGTTCCGGCATAGCTGCCCACGCGGTGGCGCTCATAGAATGATAAGAATAACAAGAAGCGGCTCCCGGACTGAGGGAGCCGCTTCTTTGCTTATTTTATGGAAGCTTCATGAAGAGTGTTATGTGGCTGCGCATCAGCCAGCACAAAACAGACGAAAAGGCGATTTTCACCAGGTCGAACAGTACGAAGGGGACTATGCCGTAAACCGCGGCGTGGGAAAAGGTGGTGCCCATGCTGCGGGCGAGGAAGAAGCACCCCACAATGTAGAGAACCAACGTTCCGGCGATACCGCCGAGAAAGTATACCCAGAGGGAAAACTGCCGCCTGTCAACAATGAGACCGGTTATAAAAGCTGTGAGTATAAACCCGAATATATACCCGGCGTTTGCACCGGTTATGGCGGAAAAACCGCCCAGCCACCCGGCGAATACGGGCAGACCCAAGCAGCCGAGAATAATATATATAGCCGTTACGGCGGCGCCCCGCTTCCAGCCCATGAGCATTGCAGCCATCATGACAGCCAGGGAACCGAGGCTGACAGGCAGCGGGGTAAAGGACAGCGGCACGGAAACCGGCGCTGCAAGGCACATGAATGCGACCGCGGCGATAAAGATAACGACGCTTTCACCTTTATTACGCTCCATTTCCGCGCACCCCCTTTTTGAAAAGCATTGTACCACATAGGCTGAGGGAATGCATCATTTATTTTTCTGATAAACACCGGGTCCGATGATATGGAAACAGATCGGGATCCACAGTAACTGCGGGTTGCTTGTTCCTGAGCGAATTGTATGATACTATTTATAGCAGGAGGTGTGCCTATATGGATACGAAGGGCGTTCTATATAATCTGAGGACCAAAAGAGGTCTTTCTCAGGAAGAGCTGGCGGAAAAGGTTTTTGTTACGCGGCAAGCGGTCTCCCGATGGGAAAACGGAGAAACGACCCCTAATGTGGAGACTTTAAAGCTTCTTTCAAAGCTTTTTGGTGTGTCTATCAACACTTTGCTTGGCTCTCCGAGACAGATGGTCTGCCAGTGCTGTGGGATGCCTCTTGAGGATCTCTGCCTGAGCAAGGAGCCGGACGGCTCCTTCAACGAGGAGTATTGCAAGTGGTGCTATACGGATGGGGAATTCAAGTATACAAGCAAGGAACAGCTGATCGATTTCTGCGCAGAGCATATGGCGACGGAAGAATGGCCGGCGGAACAGGTCCGTGCCCACATGGAGGCTGTGGTGCCGAACCTGAAGCACTGGAAGAAATGATATGATAGATCCCGGCCCGCAGAACGGGTCACAGGGATTGCAGCGGAAAAAGCGAAGAGGGCGGTCCCGGAGTTTTTATTCTGAGACAGCTCTCTTTTTATGCGCCGTAATGAAAAGAGCTTCATTGAAATTGGGACTCCAAGCGGTATCGGCGGTTGGCTGAAGAGAGGATCATTTATTAAAGCCACACATGGCGCCCGTGCGGCATAGCATAAGGGAGAGAGGAGTTGAACGGAGATGTACTATCTCTTCGTTTTCCGCTCTCTGACCGAGACGGAGCGGGGGGCGGGGGTTCTTTCTTCCGCGAAGATACGTTCCATGATCGTGAATACTCCCGCAAGGCTCAGCGCAAACGGATGCAGCCGGGCGGTCAAGGTGAGCGGAACTCAGGGCGGGCAGGCGAAGAGGATGCTGGCTGCAAAGCGCCTGTACCCTGTAAGAGCATATACGATAGATAACACCGGTGCGAGAGAGGTGCGGTTTGT
Source organism: uncultured Oscillospiraceae bacterium (assembly GCA_934552825.1). Taxonomy (GTDB): domain Bacteria; phylum Bacillota; class Clostridia; order Oscillospirales; family Oscillospiraceae; genus CAKTEQ01. The sequence goes on along the minus strand of CAKTEQ010000004.1, from coordinate 258,201 downwards.
TGACATATCTTGACAGCGGCGCCACAACACTTGTGAAGCCGGCGGCTGTGGCTGAGGCTGTGAGCCGGGCCATAAGGACCTGCGCGTCTCCCGGTCGGGGTGGCCATGCTGCGGCGATGCGGGGAGCGGAGACGGTTTTTAATTGCCGCAACCTTGCCTGCGAGCTTTTCAGCGTGCCCACACCGGAGCAGGTAGTTTTGACATTTAACGCGACTCACGCTCTGAACATAGCCATAAAAAGCTGCGTGCGGCCGGGAGACAGAGTCATTGTTTCCGGCTATGAGCACAACAGCGTAACGCGGCCGCTACATGCGCTGGGAGCGCATGTTGAGCCGGTACGGAGCGCGCCGTTCGACAGTGAGAAGTGCTTTGAGGGGTTCAGGAAAGCTATTGCCCGGGGAGCCGACGCCGTTGTATGCACCCATGTTTCCAACGTGTTTGGGGGGATCATGCCGGTGGAGAAGCTGGGTAAGCTCTGCGGGGAGCGGGGCATTCCCTTCATCGTGGACGCCTCCCAGAGTGCGGGGAGCCTTGACGTGAATTTTGAGAGCCTTGGGGCCGACTTCGTGGCTATGCCGGGGCACAAGGGGCTTTACGGGCCTCAGGGCACCGGGCTGCTCCTGTGCAGACGGAGCGGAGAGCCTGTTATGTCCGGCGGCACAGGGAGCCTTTCGAGAATACAGAGCATGCCGGAATTTCTGCCGGACCGGCTGGAGGCGGGAACTCATAATGTACCGGGAGCTGCGGGGCTGGCAGAGGGTATCAAGTTCGTCCTGGAGCGTACTCCGGCGAAAATACTCGCTCATGAACGTGAGCTCCTCGCCCAGGCGAAAAGGGAATTGGACGGTATACCTGGGATCAAGAGCTTTTACGGCGGCGAAGAGCAGGGGGGCGTCATGTCCTTTATAGCTGCCGGGGAGGATGTGGAGGACACGGCGGCGTTCCTGGGAGAAAAGGGAATAGCCGTGCGTGCAGGGCTGCACTGCTCGCCTCTGGCCCACGAAACAGCTGGAACACTCGGCACTGGGACAGTGCGCATGAGTCTTTCGGCGTTCAACACGGGCGCGGATATCCGCCGGCTCGCCGGAGCGCTGAGGAAAAAGAGAGAGAAATAGAAGCAGAAACGGGCACGTTTTGTGCCCGTTTTTCTTGCAATATATTGACGCGTGATTTATAATCACATATAAGAGTAATTGCGCCCAGCCGGCGCTTCGGATAAATAATGACCCGGAAGGAAAAGAGGACGATATATGGAGGCAGTATCAAACTTTTTCGCCAATGCAGGGCGGTATCTGCTGACTATCCAGATCAGTGACATAATAGATATCCTCGTGATCGCGTTCATAATCTACAAGCTGCTCAGACTCATAAAGCGGACAAACTCGGTGAAGATACTCGCCACGGTCGTGGTGATACTCGCCCTTTTATGGGTGTCCCGTATGTTCGATCTGTTTACGGTGAACTATCTGCTGAGCAAGGTTTTGGAACTGGGCTTTTTGGCGTTGATAGTCGTGTTCCAACCGGAGCTGCGCCGCATAATCGATCAGGTGGCGAACAGCAGCGTCAACAAGCTTTTCCGTGTGGGCGGTTATGGGGACGGTACGGACAATACAATCACCCAGACGGTCGTCGCGGCAACGGAGCTCTCCCGCAGGCGGGAGGGTGCGCTCATAGTTTTTGAGCGGAGCATGAAGCTCGACGATGTGACGAAAACCGGCACTTTAGTCAATGCGGATGTGGGCAGCGAGCTGCTGCGCAATATCTTCTATCCCAAGGCGCCTCTCCACGACGGGGCCGTAATAATCCGCAACAATCGCATCCTCGCGGCGGGCTGCATGCTGCCCATGTCGGGGAATGTGAACATAAGCAAGGATCTTGGCATGCGCCACAGAGCCGGCATAGGGATGTCCGAGCGGTCAGATGCCGTATCGGTGATAGTCTCGGAGGAGACAGGGGCTATCTCAGTGGCTGTGGGCGGTATGATAAAGATGCGCCTTACGCCGGAGACACTTGAGCGCCTGCTCCAGAACGAGCTGCGCGCGGAGGAGCCTCAGGGGAAAAAGTCCACCCTCAAGTCCATCATATTCAAGGTGAGGAACAATGAAAAAGCTGAGAAATGATAAGCTGCGGGACAGCAGAATAGTCTACATGATAATATCTCTCGTGATAGCCATACTGCTTTGGATGTACGTGGAGTATACCGAGCAGCCGGATATCGAGCAGAGCATATCCCGGATACCCGTTACCTTTACCGGCTATGATGAACTGAAGAACAAGGGACTCGTGTTGACTGATGGTGAGACATCCTACGTCACCATAAAGATTAAAGGTACCCGCAGCGTTGTATCCAGAATAACGGCTGACGATATAATCATCACGAGCGACCTTGCCAGCATAAGCGCGGCGGGGGAGTACCAGCGCAGCTATTCAGTCACTCTTCCGGGCAGCGTCTCGGAGAATGAAGTGACAGTCGTGTCCAAGAGCCCGGTGACGGTGTACCTGCGCATATCCAATCTTATGACAAAGACCGTGGACGTGCGGGGAACATTGGAGGGCGAGATAGCAGACGAGTACGCGGCTGAGGAGTTCGTGTTCGATCCTGCCCAAGTCACTGTGACGGGACCTCAGGAGATAGTGGAGCAGGTGGAATATGCCTACGTTGTAATAAACAAGAACAACGTTGGGGAGACTATTGAGCAGGATGTGGAGTTCACACTCATGTCCGGCGACAATACGGCAATAGACAAGACAGATCTCACTCTCAGCGCGGACTATATCCACGCGACGCTGCCTATTGTCAAGGTCAAGACACTTGACCTCAGCGTCGAGCTTATCCCAGGCGGCGGGCTCACCGCCGACAGCGTTGATGTACGCATAAGTCCGATACAGATCACCATCTCCGGGGATGAGACGATCCTGGACGATATGGACACCTTCCCCCTGGGGACGGTGGATCTCGGCGCGCTCATGACAGGGGAAACCACCCTGACTCTGCCCATAAATCTTCCACAGGGGATGAAGAGTATCAGCGGAGAGACCGAGGCGGCGGTGACGGTCACGGTAAACGACAATACTGTCACTCAGAGCTATACTGTTGATAACTTCAAGCTCGAGGGCGCTCCGGAGGGGTTCGTGGGTACCCTTGTGACACAGTCCCTTGTGGTGGATCTGCGAGGCACCCAGGAGGCATTCCAGGAACTCTCCGAGGCGGAGGTCTGGGGAATTGCGGATCTGAGCAGCCTCAGCGTTGGAGCGGGGACCTATTCCGTGCCTGTGACCATCGAGATAACGGGCGCTGAGGGTATCGGCGCGGTGGGCGAGTACGTTATATACGTACAGCTCACTGAGGAATAAAAGAGAGTTTTAATACGGCGGGCGGATATGAGAGTATCTGCCCGCCGTGCTTGGGTTATACGGAGGTGCCCATATGACGCAGAAAGCAAGGGTAAAACGAATTCTGGATGACGGAAGGGCAGAGGTTACGATAGAGCGGACCACAGCCTGCGCCCACGACTGTGCGAACTGCGCATCCTCCTGCTCAATGGCGTATACGCCGCCGTTGACGGTGACGGCGGAGAACACGGCGGGCGCCGCGGAGGGGGACATTGTCCTGCTGGAGAGCAGCACGAAAAAGATGCTGTCCATCGCGGCGGTGGTATACGCAGTGCCGGTCCTGCTTTTTATTGCCGGCGTGATAATTTCATCCGCGGCGGCGCTTCGGGCGGGGGCAGCGGCTGCGCTGAGCGTGGGGCTTTTTGCCGTCGGCGTAGTATTTGGCGTGATTTATAACAGAAGGGTCGGCAAAAAAGGGAGCATTACCTACAAAATCTTAGAAATACTGAAATAATCTTGCTAAAACTGCGGGAAATGTTGTAAAATAAATTGATTAGCTATATGTACCTGAGGCCGGCGGTAACGGCCGTGGTGCGTTTGATAAAAGGAAGTGTTTCGTTTGATAAAGAGTATGACCGGATACGGCAGGGCAAAGGAGCTCTTCGACGCGCGTGAGATAACGGTCGAGGTGCGCAGTGTGAACAACAAGTTCCTGGATGTCGCCGTGAAGATGCCGAGAAGCTATATTTTTGCCGAGGACGCACTTAAGGGCTGTGTTCAGAAAAGCACGACCCGGGGCAAGGTGGACGTATTTGTCACCGTGAAGGACGGAGAGAAACACAACGTGGTCATAGACGTGAACCGCCCTGTGCTGGAGGGCTATCTCGCGGCGTTCAAGGTCATGTACGATCAGTACGGTGTGTCGGATAATATTGCCGCCACATCCCTCGCAAAACTCCCGGATGTGATAACCGTCACTGAGGAGGAAGAGGATCTGGAGCAACTCCAGAAGCAGCTGTGCGCCGTCTCCGAAAAGGCGCTCGAAGAGCACAGCGCTATGCGCTCAAGAGAAGGGGAAAAGCTCTTTGAGGACATCGCGGGCCGGCTGGACACGGTGGAGAAGCTCGTGAGCCGTGTGGAGGAGCGCTCGCCTCAGACTGTGGAGGAATACCGGAATAAGCTCCTCGCGCGGATGCAGGAGGTGCTCGGCAGCACCGGTATCGAGGAAAGCCGGATACTCACGGAAGCGGCAATCTTTGCGGATAAGGTAGCCGTGGCAGAGGAGACGGTACGGCTGCGCAGCCACATATCCCAGATGCGTCAGATGGCGGAGAGCGAGGAACCCGTAGGGCGGAAGATGGACTTTCTCATCCAGGAGATGAACAGAGAGGCGAACACCATAGGCTCCAAGGGCAGCGATATTGAGATCGCCCGCATAGTTGTGGAGCTGAAAAGCGAGATAGAGAAAATGCGCGAACAGGTGCAAAACGTGGAATAAGGAGACTGGGGCATGAAGCTTATAAACATTGGCTTTGGCAGCATGGTTTCTGCCAACAGGCTTGTGGCCATAATAAAGCCGGAATCCGCGCCTGTTAAGCGAATGATACAGGAGGCTAGGGACAAAGGCAACCTTATAGATGCAACTTACGGACGGCGCACGAGGGCTGTGATAATAACGGACAGTGACCATATCGTCCTGTCCGCCATCCAGCCGGAAACCGTGGCGAACCGCCTGGGCGACAAGGCGGCGGGGACTCTCACCGAGGAAGAGGAGGATATGGGCAATGAATAAAAAGGGAAAGCTCATCGTTATCTCCGGACCTTCCGGAGTGGGCAAGAGCACAGTAATAAGCCGTATATTGGAGAACCACCCGGATATGTACTTCTCTGTGTCCGCAACTACGAGGAAACCCCGTCTGGGTGAAGTGGACGGCGTAAATTACATATTTGTCACGACCGAAAAGTTCAAGGATATGATAGAGCGGGACGAACTGCTTGAATACGCCGAATATGTGGGCAAATATTATGGCACGCCTGAAAAGATAATCGACGAACACCTTAACGCCGGGCACGATGTGCTCCTGGACATAGAGGTGCAGGGGGCGATGCAGATAAAGGCGCGCCGTCCGGATTCCGTACGGGTTTTTGTGGCGCCGCCCAATCTTGAGACGCTGGAACACAGGCTTCATAAGCGCGGGACAGATGACGAGGAGACTATCAGGAAAAGGGTCAAGCGCGCTGTGAAAGAGATGGAATACATCGTCATCTATGATTATATCGTGGTGAATGACGAACTGGAGAATGCCGTGGACGACATTGAGGCTATAATCAGGGCAGAGAAACTTAAAACAAAGTAAAATAACCATTTTGGAGGAATACTATCATGATGCTTTATCCGCCTATGAGCGAACTTCTGAAGAATGTAAACAACAGATATCTGCTGGTAAACGTAGTTGCCCGCCGCTCCCGCCAGATCGCGGCGGACGCGGATACTCTGGGTATAGCACTGGACGACAAGCCCGTGACCATCGCCATAAACGAGGTCGCCGAGGGCAAGATCCAAGCATCCACGCCGGAGATAAACGAGCCTGCTCAGGAAGAGGAAGAAGCGGAATAAGGACATATTTGGAGGCACGGGGATTTGGACAGAGCCGGTGTAGCGAAAGTGGCGGTAGCCGCCGCAAAATTTCACATTGACCGCCCTTACGATTATCTCGTGCCCGCCGGTATGCTGGAAAAAGCTGCCGTGGGGTGCCGGGTGATGGTACCCTTCGGCGCGGGAAACCGCTTAAGCGAGGGACTCATCCTGGCTATTGAGCCGATGTCGGAACGCCGGAAGCTGAAGAGCGTGGCGGCGCTGCTGGGAGAGGGCAGCGTCCTGGACGAAAAGGGCGTAAAGCTGGCGCTGTGGATGCGGGAGCGGTATTTCTGCACCGTGTTCGACGCGGTGAAGGCGCTGCTGCCGGCGGGGATATGGTTCAGCGTGAAGTACACATATTCCCTCGCACCGGATATTGATCCCGGGAGCCTGAACCCCCGTAAGGAGGGGGCGGCAGAGGTGCTGCGCCTCATTGAAGAACTGGGCGGCAGCGCGGAGCTGGAGGATATACGCGCGGCCATGGACTTTGATCCGGCGGACGTGCTCAGATATCTCACCGGCAAAAAGCTCGTGATACCCTCGGCGCACCAGGTGCAGACCGGAGGGGACAAGACGGCTCAGTTCGTCTCACTCAGCGTCAGTGCTGAGGAGGCGGCAGCCGCTGCCGAAAGTAAACGGCGCAAAGCACCGCTCCAGAGCGAGGTGCTCAATCTCCTCGCCCAGGCGGGCGAGGTATCCCAAAAGGAGCTGTGCTATTTCACGGGGGCGTCATCGGCGACGATAAAGGCGCTGGTGAACCAGAACCTTGTGACGGTGACGAAGCAGACCGTGCTGCGTATGCCGCCCGTTCCGGATACTGCCACAGCCGGGGAGATAACCCTCACAAGGCAGCAGAAGCGGGCCTATGACGGTATAAACGGTCTGATAAAAAAGAAGAAAGCCGCCGCCGCGCTGCTCTATGGAGTGACGGGCAGCGGCAAAACGTCGGTTTACATAAACCTGATAAAATCAGTGATTGCTCAGGGACGCAAGGCCATGGTGCTCGTGCCGGAGATAGCGCTGACGCCACAACTTGTGAGCATTTTTTCCGGGCATTTCGGAGGAAAAATCGCCGTGCTGCACAGTTCTCTTAAGCTTGGGGAGCGGCACGATGAGTGGAAGCGTATCCGGGAGGGAAAGGTGGACGTTGTTGTAGGCGCCCGTTCGGCGGTGTTTGCGCCGCTGGACAATATCGGCCTCATAATCCTGGATGAGGAGCAGGAGAGCTCATATAAATCCGAGAGCAACCCGCGGTATCACGCCCGGGATGTGGCGAAGTTCAGGTGTGTTCAGCACGAGGCGGTGCTGCTCCTTGGCTCCGCGACTCCGTGCGTCGAGAGTATGTACGCCGCGAAAACCGGGCGTTATAGCTATTTTGAACTGACGGAGCGGTATAACACTCGGCCGCTGCCGGAGGTAATAGTGGCGGACACAAGAGATGATCTGAGAGACGGGCGGGACAGCGCGGTCGGCGGAGTTCTGCGCCGGAAGATAGAGAAAAATCTTGAGGCCGGGGAGCAGAGCATATTATTTGTGAACCGCCGCGGCGCCAGCCGCATGGTCACCTGCGCCCAGTGCGGGACGGTGCCACAGTGCCCCAGGTGCAGCGTGGCACTGACTTATCACAGCAGCAACAAAAGGCTCATGTGCCACTACTGCGGTTACTCCCAAAAGCTCACGGGGACATGCCCGGAGTGCGGCGGAGAACTGGTGATGACAGGCTATGGCACCCAGAAAGTGGAGCAGGAGCTGGCGGAGATATTCCCTGGCGTGAGCGTGCTGCGCATGGACGCGGATACAGTGTCACCCGGCAACACCCATGAGGATATTCTCGCGGCCTTTGGCAGGGGAGAGGGGCAGATATTGCTCGGGACCCAGATGGTCACGAAGGGGCTGGATTTTGAAAACGTCACGCTCGTAGGAGTTTTGGACGCGGATATGTCCCTGTACGCCGGGAACTTCCGGGCGGCTGAGAGGACCTTTTCCCTCATCACTCAGGTGGTCGGGCGCTCCGGCAGGGGGGAAAGGGAGGGGCGCGCCGTTATCCAGACCTGCACCCCGGGCAATGAGGTGATACGCCTCGCGGCGCAGCAGGACTACCCTGGCTTTTATAAGCGGGAGATAGAACTGCGCCGGGCTATGGACCTGCCGCCCTTTGAGGATTGCTTCGTCGTGACGGCGTCGGGAGCGATAGAGACAGATGTGCTCCGATGCGCCGCGAAGATGCGGGACGTGCTCAGCCGCTGGGCGGAGACCGAGAACGTGCCCATGAAGATACTTGGACCAGTGAGCGCGAAAATACTGAAAGTAAATAACAGATACAGATATCGCCTGACAGTGCTCTGCAGGGACAGAAAGAAGCCACGCTGGCTGATTTCGTCGCTGGTGCGGGAGTTTTCCGCCGGGAAGGAGAACAAGGGCGTGTTTGTGTTTGCGGATATAAATCCCCTTGAGGATTGAGAAACGGAGTTTTAGAAAATGGCGTTGAGAAATATAATCACAAAGGAAGAAAAATCACTGCGGAGACCTTCAAGACAGGTAGTAAAGTTTGACGACCGGCTCCATACTCTTCTGGACGATATGCGGGAGACACTGTTCCAGGCGAACGGTGTGGGTCTCGCAGCGCCACAGGTGGGCGTTAATCGCCGGGTGGTGATCGTCACCGACGAGAACGACGAGGTAATTGAGCTCATCAACCCTGAGGTCATCAGCGCGGACGGGGAGCAGGAGGGCTATGAGGGATGCCTCAGCGTCCCGGGGTTTTACGGTGTAGTGCGCCGCCCCATGAACGTGACAGTCAAGGCTCAGAACAGGGACGGTAATGAGTTCACCGTCTCCGGCGAGGGATTGCTGGCGCGCGCCTTCTGCCACGAGATTGATCATCTGGACGGCCGACTCTATACGGATATCTTGCTCGGCACACTCATAACAGCCGAGGAGATGGAAGCTATGATGACTGAGGACGGTGACGAGGAATAATGAGAATACTCTTTATGGGCACGCCGGAGTTTGCCGCGGCGTCCCTGAAGCGGCTTTACGAGGATGGACAGGATATATGCGGCGTGTTCACTCAACCGGATAAGCCTGTCAACAGAGGGATGAAGCTGTCCGCGCCGCCTGTAAAGAAGCTGGCCATGGAGCACAATACGCCGGTGTTTCAGCCGGAAAAGCTCCGGGACGGTACAGCTATGGAGACAGTCAGAGAGCTGCAGCCTGAGCTTATAGTTGTTGTAGCCTACGGCAGGCTGCTTCCGGAGGAAATGCTGGAGTACCCCAAATATGGCTGCATAAACGTCCACGGATCCCTCCTGCCGAAGTACAGAGGCGCAGCGCCGGTGCAGTGGGCAGTCCTCAACGGTGACCGTACTACCGGCGTCACGACCATGTACCTGGCAAAGGAGATGGACACCGGCGATATAATAGACACTATGGAGACGGAGATAGGCGAGGACGAGACCAGCGACGAGCTCTTCGGGCGCCTTATGGATATGGGCGCTGAGCTGCTCTCAAGGACCGTCAGGGACATTGAAAACGGCACAGCAGGGAGGACGCCCCAGGACCACAGCCGGGCGACATACACCACTATGCTCACAAAGACGATGTCCCCTATCGACTGGACAAGACCGGCACAGGAGATAAAGAACCAGATACGCGGTCTCCAGAGCTGGCCCTGCGCCACAGCGGAGATACACGGCAAGAGATATAAGATACACAGGGCGGTCCTCACCGGGGAGCGCACGGATAAGGCACCGGGCAGCGTAGTCTCCGCGGATAAGCACGGGCTCAAGATGGCGTGCGGCAACGGAGAGGTGCTGGAGATAGCGGAGATACAGGCGGAGGGCAAAAAGCGTATGAGCGCTACCGATATGCTCCGGGGCAACCCGATACAGGCGGACTGAGAGAGGTAACATGGCGAGAACAGCAAGAGAGACAGCACTGATGGTCCTTGCGGCATGCCGCAGGGACGGGGCGTGGTCGGACGGACGGCTGAAGGCGGAAATAAGGGAAAACGGCCTGAGCCGGGCGGACGCGGCGCTCTGCACCCATATCTGCTATGGGGTCATGCAGAATATGTCTCTGCTGGACTTTTATCTCGCTCACTACTGCACAATGAGCCTGAAAAAGCTGGAGCCTAAGGTGCTGGACATACTCCGCGCCGGAGCGTACCAGATAATATATCTGGACAAGGTGCCGGATTCCGCCGCGGTGAACGAGGCGGTAAAAGCGGCAAAGCGCCTCAAAAATCCGCGGGCGGCGGGACTTGTCAACGGCGTGCTGCGAACGATCTCCCGGGAGAAGGAGAGACTGCCGGCGCTGAACTGCGCCACAAAGCAGGAGTACCTGGCGCTTAAGTACAGCCATCCTCTGTGGCTTGTGAGGCGGCTCTATGATATTTATGGGCGGCAGGACTGCGAAAAGCTCCTTGCGGCGGATAATGAACCGGCTCCAACGACGGTGCAGGTAAACACTCTCCGGTGCGGTGAGGAGGAAGCTGTAAGAAGCCTTGAAGAGCAGGGGGTCGCCGTGGAGAAACATCCGTTCCTCCCGGGCTGTCTGATACTAAAAAATACCGGCGATATGGAGAAGCTCGGAGCGTTTGCCCAGGGACTCATCCAGCCCCAGGATGCTGCCGCGCGCCTTGCGGTGCTGGCAGCGGATCCAAAACCGGGTATGCGCATCGTTGACGGCTGCAGCGCGCCTGGAGGCAAGAGCTTTGCCAGCGCCATGCTCATGGAGGACCGGGGAGATATACGCGCCTTTGATATCCACGAGCACAAGATAGCACTTATAGAGAAGGGCGCCCGGCGGCTGGGCATAACCATAATCCGCGGGGAACAAAACGACGCGCGAAACGTCAAAGATGAATTAAGAGACTGGGCGGATATCGTCATTGCGGACGTGCCCTGCTCTGGTATGGGGACCATACGCAAGAAGCCGGACGTGCGCTTCAAAAAGGAGCAGGATGTGGACGCGATGCCGCCTCTTCAGCTCCAAATACTCACCGCCCTGAGCAAATATGCGAAACCGGGCGGCACGGTGCTCTATTCCACCTGCACCATCCTGCCGGAGGAAAACGAAAAAGTGGTGGAAAAATTCCTGGAAGAAAACAGCAATTTCTCTCTCGAGAGCTTCACGCTCCCGGGAGTCGGGGAGACGGCGGGGTATGTTACCCTGCTGCCCCACATACACGGTACGGACGGTTTTTTCATTTGCAGGCTGAGGCGTAATACATGAGAGATTTGAAAAGCATGACTGCCGGGGAGATAGGGGAGGAACTCGCCGCAATGGGCGAAGCAAAGTTCCGGGCAAAGCAGGTATTCCGCTGGCTTCATCGGGGCGTGACCTCCTTTGACGGGATGACAGATATCTCCAAACCACTCAGGGGAAAGCTGGAAGAGCGGTTCTATATAACCGCGCCGACGGTGGAGCGCCGGCAGGAGTCACGGCTGGACGGCACAATTAAATACCTCTGGCGCCTGAGGGACGACAACTGTGTTGAAACCGTGCTGATGCGCTACAAACACGGCAACACCGTCTGTATATCTACCCAGGTGGGCTGCCGCATGGGCTGCATATTCTGCGCCTCCACAATAGGCGGAAAGGTCCGGGACCTGACGCCCTCTGAGATGCTGGATCAGGTGCTCTTCACCCAGATTGACTCCGGCGTGAAGATAAGCAATATCGTCCTGATGGGCATCGGCGAGCCGCTGGATAACTACGATAACGTGCTGCGCTTTCTCCGCCTGGTGAACGATCCTGAGGGGATGAATATCGGCATGAGGCATATATCCCTCTCCACAAGCGGCCTCGTTGACGGAATAGATAAGCTGGCAAAGGAGGACCTTCAGATAACCCTTTCCGTGTCCCTCCACGCGCCGGATGACGAGACCCGCAACAGGATAATGCCCGTGAACAGGGCCTGCGGGGTGGACAAGCTCCTTGAGACCTGTCATAATTACTTCGTCACCACAGGACGGAGAATATCCTATGAATACTCCATGATACGGGGCGTGAACGACAGCCCTGCCGCCGCGCGGCTGCTGGCGGAAAAGCTGAGAGGGGACAGCGGCGCCCACGTTAATCTCATCCCGCTTAACGACGTGAGCGAGACGGGACTGCATCCCAGCTATCCGGACACTGTGAAAAAATTTAAAGATATACTCGAGCGGGCCGGAATAACGACGACCGTACGCCGGCGGCTCGGAAGCGATATTGACGCTGCCTGCGGGCAGCTTCGCAGGAAGAGAAACCTTGAATCTGAGGGAGGTGTAAAGCATGAGAGCATGGGGACTGACTGATATGGGCGGAGTCCGGACACAAAATCAGGACTCGTACTATATAGACCTGATACCGGAGAACAAGCTCAGCATCCTTGTGGTCTGCGACGGCATGGGCGGTGCGAAAGCGGGCAACATTGCCAGCGAGATGGCTGTGGGCGCCTATGTTGAAGAGCTTAAAAATGAGCTTCGCCCCCAGATGACGGCGAAGCAGCTTGAGAAGGCGGCGCGCCGTGCCCTTGAATACGCGAATGAGCAAGTCCATGACAAGTCAAAAAGCAGCAGCGACTATACTGGCATGGGCACGACTCTTGTAAGCTGCATAGTCGCGGGAAATACTGCCCTGGCGGTGAATGTTGGGGACAGCCGTGCGTATCTCATAAACGACAGAGGCATCGAACAGATAACCCGTGACCACTCCATGGTGGAGGAGCTTGTTGAGCGGGGGGAGATAACCCGTGAGGAGGCAAAAAAGCACCCCAGCAAGAACCTCATCACAAGGGCCCTCGGCACCGGCTCACGGGTCCGGGGGGATTTCTACCCCGTTAAGCTGAAAAACGGGGATAATATACTCCTCTGCTCCGACGGTGTTTCCAATATTCTGAGCGATCAGGAACTGCTTTACGAGGTTATACACAACGAGGAGAAAGAAACCTGCTGCCAGCGGATCATAAACATGGTAAAAGAGCGGGGCGCACCGGATAACGCCACTGTTGTGGTATATGAGAAATAAGGAGAACGGCTATGGAAGACAAGTACATAGGCAAAATGTTTGACAACCGCTATGAGATACTGGAGAAAATAGGCTCCGGCGGTATGGCGAATGTGTATAAAGCCAAGTGCCACAAGCTCAACCGCCTTGTGGCGATAAAGATATTGAAGGAAGAGCTGGCGATGGACGAGGAGTTCCGCAAGCGCTTCCGCACAGAGTCTCAGGCTGTCGCTATGCTCTCCCATGCCAACATCATGGGCGTTTACGATGTGGGTCACGCTGACGGCGTGGACTATATCGTTATGGAGCTGCTGGACGGCATAACGCTCAAGCAGTATATAAACCGCAAGGGTGCGCTTAACTGGAAGGAAGCCCTGCATTTCACGATCCAGATATGCAAGGCGCTGGAGCACGCGCACAGCCGCGGGATAATCCACAGGGACATAAAGCCCCATAATATAATGATCCTTCGGGACGGCAGCATAAAAGTCGCGGACTTCGGCATAGCCCGGCTCACCACAACCCAGAGTACGCTCACCCAGGAGGCGCTGGGCAGCGTACACTATATCTCCCCGGAACAGGCAAAGGGCAGTCATATCGACGCCCGGAGCGACATATACTCCGTGGGCGTGGTGCTCTACGAGATGCTCACGAACCGCCTGCCCTACGAGGGAGACTCACCTGTGGCAGTGGCGATACAGCATATAAACTCCATGCCTCTCTCCCCCCGGGAGATAAATCCGGATATTCCGGAGGCTCTCGAGGCCATAACCATGAAGGCCATGGCGGCGGACAAGGAGAAGCGTTATCCAAGTGCAACGGCGATGTTGAAGGATCTGGAGGATTTCAGGAAAAATCCTAATATGACTCTCAATTACAGCACAAGTTCTCCCGTCGTCGACCCGGAGAATGAGCCAACTCTCATAATCGATACAAACGCCGTAAAGAAGGTCACGGCTGATAAGGAGCGGCGGGAGGCTCAGCGCAGTGCGAAATATGAACAGACAAAGGAGAACCGCCGCCGCAATTCCAGCGCACGGCGCGTGGCAGTACTTGCGGGCATCTTCGCCGTTATAGTTTTCCTGCTGGGCATTTTCTACTTCCTCTATAATTACTTCATAAAGGATCTGCTCACGGCAACGGAGGACTTCGAGGTCCCAAGCATAGTGGGGCTGGACATCGAGTACGTCCAGAACAGCTCAAGGTATGAGGACTTCAATATTGAGGTCGGCGGATACGACTATGACAGCGACCAGGCTGACGGGACGATCCTTACCCAGGATCCCCAGAGCGGCAGGAGCGTCAAGGCGGGTCAGACGATCACCGTCACGATAGCGGGGGGCGATGTGTCCCAGGAGATACCCCAGGTCGTAAACATGGAGAATAAAAAAGCCGTCAAGGCGCTGAATGACCTGGGATTTTATAATGTGGAGACGGAGTTCAAGGCGTCGGAGGACGTCACCTCCGGCTATGTCATCGACGTGTACCCCAGCGTTGGGGAGACGGTGTCTGTCAATTCCACGATCTACCTTACAGTGAGCAAGGGGCCGGACGACGAGATGGTGGTCGTGCCGAACCTTAGCGGCAAGACCCGAGCCCAGGCCCAGATGGAACTGGAGGATTACGGGCTCAAGCTGGGTGAGGTCAAGGAAGTATATGACGATCAGGAAGCGGGGCTAATCATCTATCAGGGTGTTGCCGCGGGTACGCAGGTGCCCAAGGACTTTGCCATCGACGTACAGGTGAGCAAGGGACCAGAGCCAGAGCCTGAACCGGATCCCGAGCCGGAGCCCGAGCCGAATCCGGGCAGCACCGTGACTGATCCGGACGGCGGCTTCGTGGTACCGGGTACGGATATAGTGATACCCGGCTGGGTGCAGTGACACCATGGAGCAGGGAACGATAATGAAAGCCATCAGCGGGTTCTACTATGTGGAAACCGCTGATGGTCTGCTTGAGTGCAAGGCGCCTGGAAAGTTCAGACGTGAGAAGATAACGCCTGTTGTGGGCGATGTGGTGCAGGCGGAGGATCTCGGGGGCGGGAAAGGCGTGCTGCGGTCGGTACTGCCCCGGCGTAACAGCTTTGCGAGACCCGCGGCGGTGAATATAGACCAGATGGTGATACTGGCGGCGAATGTGATACCCGTCACGGAACCATTTCTCATTGACCGGGTGGCGGCTATCGCTGAGTCTCAGAACTGTGAGCCTGTGATCTGCATCAACAAGTGCGACCTCGACCGGGGCGACACGCTCTTCGAGACGTATACAAAGGCGGGCTTTACGACTATACGCCTTTCCGCAATGACGGGCGAAGGGGCGCAGGAACTGATGGACGTGCTCCGAGGGAAGGTGTCGGTGTTTACTGGCAACTCCGGAGTGGGCAAGTCCAGTGTGCTCAATATGCTCAGCCCGGAGTTGAATATCCTCACAGGTGAGGTCAGCAATAAGCTGGGGCGAGGGCGGCATACTACACGCCACGTTGAGCTGTACCGCCTGCCGAACGGGGCGGCGGTCATGGATACGCCTGGCTTTTCCTCCTTTGATGCGGACAATACGGAGCTGCGCGTGCCGGAAAAGGTGCAGGACTGCTTCAGAGAGTTCGCCCCATATAAGGACCTGTGCCGTTTTCAGGGGTGTGCCCATATAAAGGAGAAGGGGTGCCGTGTGCTGGAGGCGCTGGAGGCTGGAGAGATAAGCCCAAGCCGGTACAAAAGCTATGCGGCGCTATATGAAAAGGCCCGGGAGATACCCTTCTGGGAGCGGGAAAAGTAACAATGAATGCCCCCCTGTCGTATAATGAACTGTACGACAGGGGGATATTTTTATGTGCAGATACGGCAGGAAACTGGGCATTGCCCTGACCTGCTTTGGGGCAGGGATGCTCTTGTCTCTGGTCATAGGCAGCGTGTTCGTCTCTGTGCTGCTCGGCATTGCGGCGCTCGGGGCGGGGATATGGCTGCTCATATCAGGCAAATGAATGGGAGGTAAAGGCGATGAAGGTTGTAGTTGTTAAGTCACCCAGATTATTCAGAGGCATACTTAGAAAAATATTCGGCATCAGACAATAAAGGGAATATCCTCTCCTTGCGCGCAATATACTCCAAATGAGATATCAGCCAAAACCATACGCAAGGAGAGGATACATAATGGAACTTGGACTTTCAAAGAAGACTATCAGGCATTTCATCACGGTTATGGACACCGTTAAATACTGCGAGGAGACGATGGAGACTATTGTGCCCGACTCACTGCCGGATGCGGTGCGGGTGCTGGAGACTCAGGGAGTCGTCATGATACGGGACAAGGAGCTCTCCGACGGAAGAGCGACCGTCAGCGGTGTGGTTGAGCTGACAGCGGTTTACACACCGGAGGGTGAGGGCACAGCGAAGAGAATTACTCAGACGATACCCTTCAAGGCGAGCTGCGACGGCGGCGACGTGGATACGGAGTGTGAACTGGTGGCTCAGGCGCAGCTTGTAAACGGAGAGATGCGCCTGCTCAATCCGAGAAAAATGCTTGGCAGAGTCAATGTTGCTGTCGCGTTTGCGGTTTACGCACCCCGGGAGACAGAGATAACGGAGAGCGTTGAGAGCGCCCGGGATGTGGAGACGCTTATGACCACGGTAAAGCTCACGCCGGTGATCTCCGTGAGTGAGCGCACGGTATCCCTCTCAGATGATCTGGAGCTGGGCGGGGGCAAGGGCGCGGCGGAGGAGATACTCGCAAGCCGCGTGAGCATTGTACCCGGCGAATGCAAATTCGTGGGGGCAAAGGGAGTTGTTAAAGGCGCTGTCGGCCTTGATGTTTTGTATCTGACGGCGGAGGACGGCAGCGCCGCGAGCGCTTATTTCGAGCTGCCCTTCACACAGATAATCGAGCTGGATAGGGAGCCTGCGGACGCAATGGCGCAGGTTGAGTTTTCCCTCACCGGATACAGTGTGGAGCTGAACGAGAACTCTGCGGGGCGTGGGATAGCCGCTGCGTTTTATATTACGGCTCAGACCGTTGTCAGCGAACAGCGGGAAGTGATGGTCCTGGAGGACCTGTACAGTACAGCGGCGGACACTGAAGTGAGCCGCGTGAGCCGGGAGGTCACCTCCGGCAAAAGCTGCTGTCAGGTGCGCCGGAGCATTAGAGAGACGATCGAGACGGACACGGCGGCTATAAGCGTGGCGAGCGTAAAAGCTGATGTGAACAGTGTCGGGGTGGATGCCACGGCATTTCCTGCCGTGCTCAGCGGGAAGCTGACGGCTCTCGTGCTGTATGTGGATGAAAACAATATGCTCAAGGGGGTTGAGGAGCAGTTCACCATAGAGGCTGAGGTGCCCCTTGAAGAGGGACAGAGCATATGCTCAGTGAAGGCGTATGTGGAACCCGGAGCCTACGCCCTGCCTATGGCCGGGGGCGTAGAGCTCAGGCTTGAGCTGGTGTTCGATTATTGCGTATGCTCCTGCGGCAGCGTCACGATGGTGGAGAGTGCGAAGGTCCTCGACGAGCGGACCGGGGATATGCCGTCGGTGGTGCTGCGCAGTGTCCACGGGGAGCGCCTGTGGGACGTGGCGAAGGAGTACAGAGCGTGCCCCGACGCGATTGCAGAGATAAACTCCGTCCAGGGTGACGTACTCCCGGACGACGGCAGGCTACTGCTGATACCAAGGAAAAGAGCTTGAGAAAAAGAAAAGTACCCGGCGCCGCTGCGCCGGGTACTTTTTTGCCCCGGGGTATTGTCTAAGACAGAGATAAAATGTTATATTATGAATGTTTTAGAAAGATATTGGAGGGATAGGCGTGAATACGGTCCTGAAAAGAATGACGGCTATTCTGGCGGCGGTGACGCTGTTGCTGGGCTGCGTGGGATGCGGAACGCGGGACACGGCGGAGAGTGAACAGCCGATAGTCCCCAAAACGGAGAGTGCGACGGAGGAGATCTCCGAGTCTCCGGACTGGGAAGGAATACTGACGGAGGATCCCGCCGAGGGAATAGACCTGACCGGGCTGGCGCTGCCAGAAAGCAGCGGCGAGTTTTCCGTTGAGCTCGCCCGGCAGGTGCTTGCGCTGTGCACCGGGCATACTGCGCAGCGGGAGACGGAACTGCTTGAGTGTGCGGGCTTTACGGTGGCGGCTCAGGTGAATTACGACAAGGGTGACGCCATATCCCACACCTGTGCCTATACGGTGGGATTAAAGCAGGTTAGCTTCGGCGGCGAGGAGCGCACGCTGGTGCTCATAGCAGTGCGGGGCACAGAGGGCGGTGAGTGGTACTCAAACTTTGACTTTGCGCCTTCCCGGAGCGATGAGGGTCAGTTCGCTGAGAACTTCCTTTTTGCAGCGGAGGACGCCTTTGTGGGCGTCCAGAGCGTGTTGGCATCGGTGCGGGAGCCGCTGGTGCTCGTGTGCGGGCACAGTCGTGGCGGCGCCTGCGCAAATCTTCTGGGGATGCTCCTGAATGCGGAGCTTGGGGAAGAGAATGTGCTTACATATACGTTTGCCTCACCCGCCACGTTCCGGGGGGAGGACTGCGGCGTGGAGTGCAGCAATATTTTCAATGTGATAAATTCCGGCGACGTGGTGCCGAGGGTGCCCCTCGGAGGCTGGGGTTACAGGCGGCTTGGAGAGGATATCCTGCTTGAAGGGGAGGATGCCGCCGGGCAGCGGGCGGATAACTGGGCGGCAGAGCTGCTGGAGATAGCCCCGACAGTGGAGCAGTACTATAATGAACGTCATTCTCTTACGGAGCCGGGACTCTCGGACATCGGCGTTACGGCATTTGAAATGATGCTGGCAATAGCTGGCGCTGCCGTGACAGGGCAGGAAAGCGGCAGAATGAACATGGGCGTGCTCACGATGGATAACGATTTTGCGCCCCTCCTGGAGATGCTCAGGGACGTAACGGAAAAGGACGGCGCATTGGGATATGAGGTGGTTCGGGAGCATATGCCCGCCGCATATCAGAAGCTTTTGGGTGAGATCGGAGGATAAGAAAATGGCTTATATCGAATTCGACAAGGTCTGCAAAATATATAAGAGCGGAGAGAGCGAGATACGGGCGCTGGACGAAATCACTTTCACTATTGAGCAGGGAGAGCTGTGCGTGATAGTCGGACCCAGCGGTGCGGGGAAAACGACGCTGCTGAATATCCTTGGGGGCATGGACAGCGCCACAAGGGGGAAGGTATTTCTGGCAGGACGTGAGATAAGCGCTCTGAACGACCGTGAGCTGACGGATTACCGGCGCACTGACGTGGGGTTCGTGTTCCAGTTTTATAATCTGGTGCAGAACCTGACGGCGGAGGAAAACGTGGAGCTGGCTGCGGAGATATGCAGGGACAGCCTCGATGCCCGGGAAGTTCTCCGCCAGGTGGGACTGGGTGACAGGATGCAGAATTTCCCGGCTCAGCTCTCCGGCGGCGAGCAGCAGCGCGTGTCCATAGCCAGGGCACTGGCGAAAAATCCAAAGATGATACTCTGCGACGAGCCCACAGGCGCGCTGGATTACAACACGGGTAAAGCGGTGCTCAAGCTCCTTCAGGACACCTGCCGCAGTACTGGAAAGACGGTGGTTATCATAACCCACAACAGCGCTCTCACCCAGATAGCGGACAGGGTGATAAGGGTGAAGAACGGGCAGGCGACCTCCGTCGAGGTGAACAGCGAGCCAATGAGTGTCGAGAGGATAGAGTGGTGACATGAAAAGGACAAGGAGAAAGAATATACTCAGGGACGTGCGGGGGAGCCTGAACCGTTTTCTGTCCATCCTGTTCATCGTCGCTCTGGGCTCCGGATTCATGGCGGGCCTCGCCGCAACATCACCGGACATGTACGCCACGGCGGACAAATACATGGACGACTACGACTGGTACGACCTCGACGTAAAATCCACTATGGGATTTACAGAAGAGGACGTGGATGCGGTCGAGGCGTTGGGGCGGACTCAATGCGCCCAGGGGGCGCGGGTGATGGACCTGGTCCTTATGGACAAGGCGGAGGGGACACACACCTCCCGGGTCTACGCCATCCTTCCGGAAAGCGGGGAGAGCGTACTCAACAAGGTGAAGCTCACCCAGGGGATGCTGCCGCAGAGCACAGATGAATGTGTGATCCAGACCACCTCCGGGCGATACTTTGACGGGAGCATCGAGATAGGCGACAAGCTGACGGTATATCGGGAGGACAGCAGCTATGACGATATAAAGGACAGTATAGCCGCCGAGGAGCTCACGGTGGTCGGATTTGTAGAAAGCCCCATGAGCATAAGCGTTACTCAGGAGGCGAGCACCGCGGGCTCGGGGAGGATATCCGTGGACGTATTCGTCCTGGAGGGATATTTTAAATTTGATTATTACACGGATATATTCGTGACTCTTAAGGGCGCGGCCACCATGAATACCTTTGACGATGAATACAGGAATCTTGTGGACGAAGCTGTCCCGGAGTTTGAGGCGCTTGGTGAAGAGCGGGCGCCTATACGCACGGAGCAGGTAAAGGCTCAGGCGCGGGAGCAGTTGGACGAACTCAGGGAATACGCCGGTACTCTCGGCGGGACAGCGCAGGTGCAGCAGGCGCTCGCGCAGGATACGGCGACGCGGCTGCGGGAGAACTCCGCCGCGGCGGCCATTGTCGGAAAATCTTCCCCGGAGCTTGGTGCACTCCTTGAAGAAACAGGGACGCTCGTGCAGGAGAGCCTCATGAATATGGGGAAAGAGGACCCGGAGACGGTGCTTGCGGGTATAGAGGCGAGCGTGGACGAGAGCGAGAAGGCCATCGAGGATATGCCGCAGGCGGCGTGGGTCATACGCACAAGAAGCGATGCCTCGGGCTATTCCGCATACGACAGCAACGTGGGCAAGGTCGCCGCCTTGTCGAAGATATTCCCGGTGTTCTTCTTCCTTGTGGCGCTGCTCGTGGCGCTGACCACAATGACGCGCCTGGTAGAGGAAAACCGCGGACAGATAGGCACGCTCAAGGCCCTCGGCTATACTAACGGCCAGGTCCTGGGAGAGTATATTCTGTATAGCCTCTTTTCATCTGTGCTGGGCTGCGCTCTGGGCTTTGCTGTGGGCTTCAGACTGTTTCCGAAGGCGATAAGCTCGGCTTACGGAATGATGTTCACAGTGCCGGAGACGGAAACACCCTTCAGGCTGAATATCGCGGCGTGGGTGGCACCTGTTACGGTGTGCAGCATACTTCTTGCCACGCTGTGGGTGTGCTGGAGCGAGTTTAGGGCGTGCCCGGCGGAGCTCATGCAGCCTAAGGCGCCTGCCGCGGGGAAACGCATCTGGATCGAGCATATACCATTCGTCTGGAAGCGCCTTTCCTTCACCCATAAGGTCACCTGCCGCAATCTTTTCAGGTACAAGAAGCGCTTTTTCATGACGGTGATAGGCGTAGCGGGGTGCAGCGCGCTGCTTCTCACGGGTTTCGGGATAAGAGACTCGGTGAACGATATAGTTGATAAGCAGTTCGGTGAGATATACCGGTACGAGGTGAGCGCCATATTGGACAGCGCCGAGGCACCGGCGCAGGACGAACAGCTTAAGGCACGCCTGGCGGATACGGAACAGATATCGAGCTGGACCGTCTGCGACGAGGAGAGCGGCAAGGCATCCGAGGGAAAAAACAGCGAGAAGATAACGATCTGCGTACCCGCAGATAGTGAGCATTTCAGTGAATTCATAACCCTTAGGGACCGAAAAAGCGGGGAGAGCGTACCTTTCCCGGCTGAGGGGGCGGTGCTTACGGAAAAGCTATGCGAGCAGCTCGGAGTAAAAGCCGGGGACACGGTAACGCTGGAGAATGCGGACGGTGTTCACGGCGAGGTGCGTGTAGCGGGCATCACGGAGAACTATCTGGCGTCCTATGCGTATATCTCCCAGGAGACTTACAGGGCGGCGTTCGGCGATAAGCCTGAGATGAAGATGCTCCTTTGCCGACTTGCCGAGGGCGCACAGGGCGACGATATGACAACAGAGCTTATGGAGTGCTCCGGAGTTGTGTATGCAAGCTCTTCCCAGACGCTTAGGGAGAACTTCAGCGATTCCATAAAGAGCATAGACGGCGTTGTGCTGGTGCTGATACTGGCGGCGGGGCTGCTGTGTATCGTGGTACTGTATAACCTCACAAACGTAAATATCTGTGAGCGCCGCAAGGAACTGGCAACTATACGGGTTCTGGGATTCCATGAGGGGGAAGTGGAGAGATATATTTTCAGGGAGACGAACACCCTCAGCTTTATCGGCGCCGTTATGGGGCTCTTCATAGGTATCTGGCTGCACTCCTATGTGGTGCGCACAGTAGAAGTGGACATGGTAATGTTCGGGAGAAATATTTATCCCCGCAGCTACGCTTTCGCGCTGCTGATATCCGTGGTGTTCACGATCCTTGTGAACTGCATAATGCGCCGGCAGATACGTAAGGTGGATATGGTGGAGGCTATGAAGGCGAATGACTAACAGAAAACGGGTCCGCACCAGATAAATGCGGACCCGTTTTATTTCAGACTCAATACATTACTTTCCCGTAGACAAGGCAGGCGAATATTATCCCCAGCAGGACATAGAGCCCGACGGCAACGTCAAGAATATACTTGATAATGAAGCCGAAAAGTGGGATGATACCGATGAGCCACGCGACTGTACCCCCAACGATGCCGAGTACGACATACATGATTATCGTTATGACAAATGACTGGGTGTTGAATTCCCTGAATGAGAAGGGAAAGAGATTTCTGAGAAAATCCATCATATACCTCCAATTATTGACGCTTTGTGGCAATAATAGCACTTCTCTCGGAAAAATACAAGAAATTTGCAGCTAATGAGACTGAGTTACATACGCGGACATCAGTATGTGTTATCATAAAAACATAAAACAGAGATAAATATTCAGGAGGATAAATCATGGAACAGAAATTTTATATATGTGAACATTGCGGCAACATTATCACGAAGATCGACGACAAGGGCGTGCCTGTCATGTGCTGCGGTGAGAAGATGAAGGAGCTTGTCCCCGGGACGTCAGACGCTTCCCTTGAGAAGCATGTACCTGTATGGGCTGAGGAGAACGGCACTGTCAGCGTCAGAATTGGGGAAGCAGAGCATCCCATGGTCCCTGAGCACTACATTCAGTGGGTATATCTCCAGACTAATATGGGCGGTCAGCTGAGATATCTAAAGCCGGGTGAGAAGCCGGAGACTGTTTTTGCGCTGGCTCCGTACGAAAAGCCCGAAGCGGTATTCGCTTACTGCAATCTCCACTCCCTTTGGAAAAAGTAAAACGAGAGTCCCCGGAGCATGATACCGGGGACTCTTTGCATAAAAAATAGCCCTTGACTGCGGCGTTTCAGCACATCAGTCAAGGGCTATTTTGAACTCTTATTATCTAACATCACTTGGTTACCTCTCTTTCTTTAAAATCAGGACACTGGCATTTTGACATTTAGTTCCCTAAACACACTCTCTCTATATAAACGCGCCGATCCGGCACGGTAAAACGTCGTATGTGCTGACAAGCATTCGAGAGTGCTGCGCAATGCCGCTGCGCCTGTTTCCTCCGGATGCTTCTTTATCCGGAGTTTCCTATCTGTACATTGGACTCACCCCTTCTTCGTCTATATAATACCAAATTGTTATTGGTAAAACAAGATAAAAATTGTACAAAACAGACATATATCAAACTATGCAGAGCTACAAAAATGTGAATAATACATATGCAGACTATTGACCCCAGCGCACATCTTGGCATATAATAATATTGTTAGCGCTATAAGAAACACAAAAAATCCCTGAAAGCCACTCGCTTTTCGAGGATTTTTTGATGATCTGAAAGGTTACCTCTTGGTGAAATGGGGAGTGCGGAGTGCGGCCTTGAAGCAGAAATCAATGATTCTGCTTTCGACTGCGGAATAGAAAATGCACTTATACAGAATTTGAGCC
This sequence comes from uncultured Oscillospiraceae bacterium, assembly GCA_934552825.1. Taxonomy (GTDB): domain Bacteria; phylum Bacillota; class Clostridia; order Oscillospirales; family Oscillospiraceae; genus CAKTEQ01. The sequence goes on along the minus strand of CAKTEQ010000004.1, from coordinate 234,309 downwards.
GAGCGATATACTGAGCATGATTTTGTGGAGACATGCTATTGATATGATCTGAGGCTCCGGTTGCCATCAATACGCATCCCATGATACAATTAAATTAAGAGAACGAGATCTTTTGAACGCTTGCATTCGCCCGTTGATTAATCCTATTTCGACTCTCACTTATACGCAGCCATTACAACCTCACCTGATAGGCTTTGCCGGAAAGGAGCACGATATGAAACGGATCATCACAATCGGACGCGAATTCGGCAGCGGCGGCCGTGAGCTTGGCCGAAGAATCGCGGAAAAGCTGCAGATCGCCTACTACGATCAGGAGATCATAACAGAGATTGCAAAAAGAACCACACTGTCTGAGGAGTATATCCGCCGGATTGAGGAAATGCGCCCCATTATGCATTTCCCCATCCATACCGGACACAGTTTTTATCCGACATCAGAACCCGCATTCTATCCGGATATTTCCATCTACACGAAGCAGCATGAACTGCTTCGCGAGCTGGCTTGCAAGTCCGACTGCGTCATCGTCGGGCGCTGCGCGGATTATGTTCTCCGTGAACAGAAGCCTGTGCGCATTTTTGCCTATGCAGACATGCCGAGCAAGGTCAAACGCTGCATGGAGCGCCGTCTGGAGGGCGAAAAACTGACCGAAGCACAGATGAGGAAACGGATCACGGAGATCGACCGCAACCGCGCAAAGTATTATGCTTTCTTCAGCGGACAAAAATGGGGTGCGCGGGAAAACTACGACCTTCTCGTGAATACCTCCGACGCCGACATTGGAAAACTGACATCTTCCCTTTGCGGCTATCTGGAAGCACTGTTTGAATAAGATAAATTGCTGTACAAAAGCAGTGCACCCGGCCGTTTTGGTTCGAGTGCACTGTTAATTATTTGCGATTTTTGGGACTTCATTCCTCAAACAGGTAAAGAAGATAGCCATACCCCTCTGCTTCCATTTTTGCATAAGGCACAAAGCGGAGAGACGCACTGTTTATGCAGTAGCGCACGCCGCCGGGGGATTCCGGATCACCGGTGAATACATGACCGAGATGAGAGTCTCCCGCACGGCTTCTGACCTCCGTGCGGCGCATCCCATGGCTCAGGTCTTCCAGCTCCACTACGGCCGGCTTCTCAATGGGCTTGCTGAAGGCCGGCCAGCCGCAGCTGCTCTCGAACTTGTCTGTGGAAGAAAAGAGCGGCTCACCGGTGACGATATCCACATAGATACCCTTCTCGAACTGGTTCCAGAACTCACCGGTAAAGGCGCGCTCCGTACCGCCCTCCTGGGTGACGTGGTACTGCTCTTCCGTCAGCTTGTCACGGATGGACTCCTCCGCGGGCTTTTTGTAATCGCCCGGATCGATGCGAAGCTTGGAGAACAGCTCCATCTCTGCTTTGGGTATATGGCAGTAGCCGTTCGGATTTTTTTCCAGATAGTTTTGGTGGTACTCCTCGGCGGGATAGTAGTTTTTCAGCGGACCGATTTCCACGAAGAATTTTTCGCTGCGGCCACGCTCAATCTCCGCGATGCGCTCCACTGTCTCTTTGGCATTGTCGTTGGTGTAGTAAACCCCGGTCTGGTACTGGCTTCCCAAGTCGTTGCCCTGCCGGTTCTCCACTGTGGGGTCGATCACATAAAAGTAGGTCAGCAGCAGGGCGTCAAGGCTCACCTGCTCGGGATCGTACTCCACCCGCACGGTCTCCTGAAAACCGGTGTTTCCCTTACAGACGGTCCGGTAGTCGGCGTCCGCCTCACAGCTGCCGTTGGCGTAACCGTTCTCGGCGTCAAGGACACCGGGGATGGACTGCATCAACTGTTCCAGTCCCCAGAAGCAGCCACCAGCCAGATAGATGACGTTTTCCGTGGTGTCCATATACACGCGCTCCTCACCGGATATATCAGAGGGTTGCCCACAAATTTCATTCACTTCCGCTTTCTGCGGCGTATTTTTCTGCCCGGCAGCACAGCCGCTCAGCAGTATTACCGCAGTAAGTAGAAGCAGCAATGCTCTCCGATACATGGTGTTTTCCTCCTTCCTGAAAGGATAAAGCTGTTTGTCAGCCCAAGTCGGCGGCGAGAGCCTGGTCGATGAGCTTTTGCAGTGTCTCAGCTTGCTTTTTTTCCGTGACAGCGCCTACGATGGGATCTCCCACGATGTTGCCGCTGCGGTCAACTACATAGGTGGTGGGATAGGCAAAGATGTTGGTGGTAAACTTTCCCGCCTCGCCGTCAGAGTCAAAATATACATTCTGATAGGTCGCGCCTTTCTTCATCAGCACATCCTTCGCCTCCGAGATTGCCGCTTCATCGCCATCTAGTGTGAAGGCGTTAACGCCGATGAGCGCGCCGCCTTTCTCCGCAAGCTCCTTATTCAGGGCATCCAGATCGGCAAGCTCGCCCACGCAGGGGCTGCAGGTGGTGAACCAGAAATTCACCACGGTGACGGCATTTTCGGAAAAAAGCTCGTCGCTCTTCACCGTGTTCCCATCCAAATCCCTGCCTTCAAAGGAGGGGAATTTCTGCATACTGCCATCATCGGGCGGTGTGCTCATGTCGCTGCCCGCTGGCATGCTCATATCGCCATCCAAGGATTCCTGTGCCGCTTCGGGGTATTTTTCCTCAAGTATGGTCAACTTGTTTTCAATTTCGCGTATCTTCGCTGCTTCCTCCTTGAGCAGCTTCAGTTCAGCCTCCGTAAACTGGTCCTTGGAACCTTCGATGGTGTCCAGTAGGAACTCGCCGTAGTTCTTGCCGTCCTCCTGCATAGTCATGCCCTTGTCGGCTGCCATGAATACCTTTTCCCACAACGCTGTGTTTTCTGAGAGAATCGCGTTTTCCTGTTCCATCAGGTCTTTGTGCATGGCAGCCGCTTCCTCGGCGTTTTTCGGTTCGCTGCTCATTTCATCCATTTTGTCGCTGCCCTTTGCGCCGCAGGCCGCCAGGGACAGCATCATCAGAACAATAAGCAGCAGCGCCAGCAACCTGCTGGCAGTATTCATTCTATTCATCCGTTTTGTTCCTCCTTGTTGCTGTTGTTTTTCTGCAGAATTTCCGCCGTCTCTAATTTATCTTTACCGTCTCCAAAACCGTAGCGGAAACGCACGGCGTTGGTCGGACAGGCACGTATGCACATCCCGCAGCGGATGCACTCGGTATGGTTTGGCGTTTTTGTCACATCAACATCCATCTTGCAGGCCATGTAGCATTTTCCGCAGGAGACGCACTTGTTCTTGTCCACCTTCATATGGAGCAGGGACACCCTGTTGAACAGCGCATAGAATGCGCCCAGTGGACAGAGCCACTTGCAGAAGGGCCGGTAGAACAACACGCTCAGCACGATCACCGCCAGCAGAATGCTGAATTTCCATGTAAACAGGCTGCCAAGAGCTGCCCGGATGCCGGAATTGGCAAGGGCCAGCGGGACTGCCCCCTCCAGCACGCCCTGGGGGCAGAGATACTTGCAGAAAAAGGGGTTGCCCATCCCCACATCGTTCACAAGGAACGCCGGCAGCAGGAATACCATCACCAGCAGAACGGCATATTTAAGGTATCGCAGCGGCTTCAGCTTCCTTGTGGAGAGCTTCTTCGTGGGGATCTTGTGCAGCAGCTCCTGAAACCAGCCAAAGGGACACAGAAAGCCGCAGATAAAGCGCCCCAGCAATACCCCCACCAAAATGAGAAATCCTGTGATATAATAGGAAAAACTGAACTTGGATGACCCCACTACCGCCTGAAACGCTCCGATGGGACAGGCACCGGAAGCAGCCGGGCAGGAGTAGCAGTTCAGCCCTGGTACGCAGACGGTCTTTCCAGAGCCTTGATACAGTCCGCCCTTTGGAAAATTCGGCAGGTGCAGGTTGGTAAATAAAGCTGCGCCCGCCTGTATCCAGCCCCGGAAGCGGGTCATGGTCTTTGAAACGCCCGAAAACTTCTTACCCAATGCCCACACACTCCAGACATAATTTGATCGCTTTGCTCAGCACCATCGCCGCCTCGCCACGCCATGCGCCGAAGCACAGCATGGCGGTTCCCGCAACTAGCAGCGCGACCTGCATCGCAGTCTTTTTCACATGACTCAATTCCATCACCCTTTCTTTTTTCTGCCACCATCATAGCGCGGGAGAGTTAAAGTCCCTGTTAAGAACGAAAACTTAACACAAACCTTATCTGTTTTTGCTATAATTAAGAACAAAAAATGAAAAAGGAGGGCGCTTATGCACCTTTTGGTCATTGAAGACGAACGCGCTCTGTGTGAGACGATTGTCCGCAGCCTGCGGCGCCTGGCATACAGCGTGGATTACTGCTATGACGGGGAGAAAGCCCTGGAGCTGCTGGGAGTGGAGCGCTACGATCTGGTGCTTCTTGATTTGAACCTGCCTGGTAAGGACGGCATGACGGTATTGCGCACCCTGCGGCAAACCGACCGGGAAACGAGGGTGCTGATCCTCTCCGCCCGCAGCGAGGTAGAGGACAAGGTGGAGGGGCTGGACGCAGGGGCCAACGACTATCTGGCAAAGCCCTTTCACTTAGCCGAGCTGGAGGCTCGCATTCGCAGTTTGACTCTGCGGCAGTTTACCCAGCAGGATGTGCTGCAGACCTGCGGAATCTTGACCTTTGACACGCGCTCCCGCACTGCTTCCGTCAACGGGCAGCCCTTGACGCTGACCCGTAAGGAGACGGGCATTCTGGAATATCTGATGGTGCATCAGGGGCGGCCGGTGAGTCAGGAAGAACTGATGGATCATGTCTGGGACAACAGTGTGGACAGCTTCAGCAACTCTATCCGGGTGCATATTTCCTCCCTGCGCAAGAAGCTCCGCGCCGCACTGGGCTACGACCCCATCCGCAACCGCATCGGCGAGGGCTATCTGATGGGAGGAGATGAGATATGAAGCGGCTTTCCTTGCAGTGGCGCATTACCCTGATGACTGTACTTCTTATAGGCGTTACCTGCGTCGCCATGAATCTGCTGCTCTGCTCGTCCGGCGTGTACTATATGGATACGATCGCAGACACCTTGCAGGGCGGCGACACCGTTGTTATGAATGGTGAAGGCGCGGCAAGCTTTGACCCGCAGCTCATAGACCCTGAAGAGGATCTGACCATCGTTGTCAATGGAGCGCAGGGGCGATTCCGCACCACCAATCGGTACATCACGGCGGTGGTGACGGTATTGAGCGGTATCCTGGCCTATTTTGTCAGCGGGCGCGCCCTCAAGCCCCTGCGCGGCTTTGCCACGCAGGTAGAAAAGGTGCAGCTGAATAATCTGGCGGATATGAAGATAAATGAGGATGTTGTGCCGGAGTTTAGGCAGTTAAGCCGCTCCTTTAATCAGATGCTGGAGCGACTGAACAACGCCTTTGCCGCCCAGCGGCAGTTCACCGGCAACGCCGCCCACGAGCTGCGCACACCGCTTGCGCTGATGCAGGCGCAGCTGGAGCTATTTTCTGCGGAGCACCCAGATGTGCTGCCGGAGACAGCTGAGTTTCTCCGGCTTCTGCGGGAGCAGACGGAGCGGCTGACCCAGATGACCAAGACCCTGTTGGAGATGAGCAGTCTGCAGCAGGTGGCACGGAACGAACATATTCAGCTTGCTCCAATGATCGAGGAGATCTTCACGGACCTTGCGCCGCTGGCGGAGAAGTCGGGTGTTTCGCTGGGGCGGGATGGTGACGGTGTCATGACCGGCAGCGATGCGCTGATCTACCGTCTGCTATTCAACCTGACGGAGAACGCTGTCAAGTACAACCATCTGGGCGGTTCGGTGCGGATTTCTGTTGAGCAGGAGTCGGAAACACTCCTAATCCGTGTTTCCGACACCGGCTGCGGTATACCGGAGAAATTTCAGCGGAGCATCTTCCAGCCATTCTTCCGGGTGGACAAATCCCGCGGCAGGGAGTATGGCGGCGCGGGGCTGGGGCTCTCGCTGGTGTGGGAGATCGCCAACCTCCACGGCGGTTGCGTTTGGGTTGAGGAAAGTACGAAGAAGGGTACCACCATTGCGGTGGAGCTGCCGGCACAGTGATATTGCACACGAAACCTCCGGAGAGCAATTCGCGCAACCCAGAATAAAAAACCGCTGCATTTTATCATATACGTGGATAAAATGCAGTGGTTTCTTTTTTCCAAAACAGTTATCTTCACAAAGCAGCTGGGAATTTCATTCCCCTTCGCGATGCATTTTTACTCTTTTTCTCTGTCTCCAGAGCAATATTTCAGCAGTGCCCGATAAGTTCGAGGCTTCCAGTTTTCATAGCTCATGATCATGCGCCTATCTTGCGGGAACCTCATGTTTCCTCAAAGCGTTCCTTTTCCACACTGCACAGGGGGCATTCAAGTTCTTTCGGGGCTTCGCTCCAGGGCGTACCGGGAGAGATACCTCCCTCGGGACAACCCTGATTTTCGCCGTATCCCCAGCCGAAAACACTGCTTACATACTCTATGGCGCTTCTTCTTTTCCTTTATTTGGTGCTTTTGCTCTTTGAAATACTGCAATTATTCTTCCTTCAGGCTGCCGTCCACCGTTACGGTGAAAACCTGCCACGGAATGAACTTGCCGCTCTGTTGGAGAGCCTTTTTCGCCGCGATCTCCAGCCCACCGCAGCAGGGAACCTCCATGCGCACGATGGTGACACTCCTGATGTCGTTATTGCGGATGACCTCCGTCAGCTTCTCGCTGTAGTCAACGCCGTCAAGCTTGGGACAGCCCACAAGCGTGATGTGTCCCCTGATGAACCGCTCGTGGAAGGCTGCGTAGGCGTAGGCCGAGCAGTCGGCGGCGATGAGCAGTCTCGCACCATCGAAATAGGGCGCGGTCACCGGCACCAGTCTAATCTGAACCGGCCACTGGGAAAGGCAACTTATCTGTTCGGCGTGGGTCAACTCCGCACTGCTGCTCTCCGTATGCTTGAGTTGCCTGGATTGACTACCGGGGCAGCCGCATTGCAGGGTCATACCGTCCTTCTGCATCTTTTGCTGCTTATTTTCCATGGCGGCTTTTTCATCATAGGCGGCAGCCTCCCGCTCAACAAAGCTGATGGCTCCCGTGGGACAGGCGGGCAGACAGTCCCCCAGTCCGTCGCAGTAGTCGTCACGCATGAGCTGCGCCTTGCCGTCCACTATGGCGATAGCTCCTTCGTGGCAGGTCTCGGCGCAGGCGCCGCAGCCGTTGCACTTTTCTTTATCGATCCGGATAATTCTTCGAATCATTTATATCTCCTCCTTGCTGTACATCTTAACTGTCTGACTCTATTATACTATCATTATTTATGAAAAACTGTTGGCGTACCAACACATGGGGGTGGAAAATATGCAGATCAATTTGGCAAATACGCAGCTCTTTCGCGGAATGGAGCCGTCGGACATAGACGAAATGCTCGGCTGTCTTATGGCAAAGGAGCGTACCTATAAGAAGGGTGAGATTATTTTACAGGAAGGAACTATCACGGAGCAGATCGGTGTAGTTCTCTCCGGTATGGTCATTATCGAGCTGGGAGATGTCTGGGGAAACAACAGCGTGCTCAGCAGCATCGACCCCGGTGGTGTCTTTGCGGAAGCATATGCCTGCGTGCCCGGGGAACCACTCATGGTCAACGTGACCGCCGCCGGGGATACCAAGGTGCTGCTGCTGAATATCGGACGGGTGCTTGAGCCCTGTTCCAAGGCCTGCCCGTACCATATGCGGCTCGTGCGGAATCTGCTGACTCTCTGCGCCGGAAAAAATCTGCAGCTTTCCCGCAGGGTACTGCACACCGGACCCAAATCTATTCGGAAGCGGTTGCTGTCCTATTTCTCGGAGTGCATCAAGCGCACCGGCAGCTATTACTTCGATATTCCCTACAACCGCCAGCAGCTGGCGGATTATCTCAGCGTGGAGCGCACTGCGCTGAGCAATGAGCTATCCATGATGCAGCGAGACGGGCTGATACGGTATGAGAAAAACCATTTTGACGTTACGGAGAGAATCGATGATTAACTGAAAGGAGCAATGCAAGGAGGCCGTCAATGGGAAATAGAAAGGAATCTGTCGCCCACAATCCATGCCCGCCTGCCGAAAAACGACGGCCTTACCATGGAGTGCGTGCGGAAGAAGATGGAGCGCGTGCTCATGGAGGATATTCATATGAGCGCCTCAGATCGTGAACAGTCAGACCGGAACGATGCTGCCCCGGATCCTCAAGTGCATCACAGACGCCGAATAGAACCATACCTCCATCAGTCTCTCCAAAGATCTGGAGACGACATACCCCTTTTTGGGGGACGGTTTTATAATAAAATATAGTCACTTCGTAGGCGTCTGCTGTTGCGGCGGCGAATACGGGCGCGCTGATGAATAGGAGCGTATGAGCAGGTACAAGAATGCCGAAATGGCGTTCTTGAGCGTCTTACGTTTCATTGATTCGTTACCTCCTGTTTTTTGACAGCAGAAAAGTGTATTGTTCCCGGTGAGCTTCTCGCTGCGTGATGTTGCGGGAAAGACGGAGAAAGCCATAGCCGCCTGCAGTGAAACTGTCCCACTCATGCATTCGGCACCAGAGTATTTTACTCCCCAATCGGCGACGGCATATTCCAGCTTATTTGTTTTCTCATCAAGCGTGTAGCGGATATATCTGTACTGGCTGAGTGTATTCATATTTTTCAGAGCCTCCGCGCGGATTTTGACGCCAAAAATACTCGTTAAACCGGACCACATCCCGAGCATTGCATCGTTTGTGTACCCGCAGTATTTAGCCTGCCACTTGCGAAATGCCGCCCTCAAATCTAACTTCACCTAATAGCCCACGATTCCCTTACAAATAGGTAAATGGGCTCTGGACAGCTTGACCCATTGATATCTGAGCAGGCATTTCGGCAAGGCGGGTTCCTACTGGAGGATAAATATAAAAATAGGGAAGTCCCTCTGATTAAGAGACTTCCCTGCAGTATTTGGTTACTATATTCTTACTTGAGTTCGGGCAACAATTCGTGCTGCACCATTACAAGACACCAGTCGTCTCCGTAATCGATGGGGGTGGCTATCAATTCGCCAGCTATCAAGGCCTCCATATCAGCGTCAGTGTATTACCGGGAGGTCTTCCTGAGAAAACTCCACATATTCACATTGCATTGCCCCTTCAGTTAACCCATTTCTAATGCTTATAAAATGGTTTAACTGAGGTAATTTGCGGTCAAAAACAGCGAAAATCCTCAAAAGCAATTTGGTAAAAATAGCATAAAAACCCCGGAAAATGCTGATTTTCCGGGGTTTTCAAGTGTGTTGAGTTGTCAATCCGAAATCGGTTATCGCTTGCTGAACTGCGGAGCGCGACGAGCTGCTTTGAGACCGTATTTCTTTCTCTCCTTCATTCTGGGGTCGCGGGTCAGGTAACCAGCGGACTTCAGGATGGGGCGGTTCTCCTCGGAGAGGAGGAGCAGAGCGCGGGAAACGCCGTGGCGGATAGCGCCTGCCTGACCTGTAACGCCGCCGCCGGAGACGGTGACAACGAGGTCTACCTTGCCAAGATTGTTGGTTGCGACCAGGGGCTGACGGACGATGAGCTTGAGGGTCTCGAGACCGAAGTAATCGTCGATGTCACGGCCGTTGATTGTGATGGCGCCTGTTCCGCCGGGGAAAAGATGAACTCTTGCGACAGAGGACTTCCTTCTGCCTGTGCCGTAGAGATAGGGCTTCTTACTTGTATACATTCTTCGCTACCTCCCGATTAGTCTGCCCAGAACTCGGGCTTCTGTGCTGCGTGCTTGTGCTCATTGCCCTGATAGATCTTCAGGCGCGTGAGAGACTTGCTTGTGATGGAATTTCTGGGCATCATGCCTCTGACAGCCAGCTTCATTGCCAGCTCGGGCTTATCCTGCATCAGCAGGCGATACTTGACTTCCTTCAGTCCGCCGGGGTAACCGGAGTGTGTGCGGTAGAACTTCTGCTCCAGCTTCTTGCCTGTGAGCACAGCCTTGTCAGCGTTGATAACGATGACGAAATCGCCGCAGTCGGCGTTGGGAGTATACTCGGACTTATGCTTGCCGCGCAGCAGAACCGCTGCCTGAGCCGCTGTCTTGCCGAGAGGCTTGCCTGCGGCGTCAAGGACGTACCACTTACGTGTGATAGTGTCCTGGTTTGCCATAAATGTGGACATATCTTGCTTCCTCCTATTATGCGCTGTCTTTGCGTTTTTTCTTTACAGTCTGCGTCATGGAATGGTACAATAAGTCCCATGACAGCAAGTATCTTTATACCACAGGGGAAAAGGCTTGTCAACAACGATTTTGCGAAAAATTAATCTGCGTTTTGAAAACTCGCGTTTTCGCTGATTTTCTCTCGAATACTCGCTGATTCTCAAAACCGATTTTTGAAATTTCAGTACCCTTTTGACAGGAAGGACGGACCTATGAGGAGACTGACAGGGCTTGTGAGGAGCTGTGTTGAGGACTACGGCATGATACGCGCCGGGGACCGCATCGCCGTGGGGATTTCCGGCGGCAAGGATTCGGCGGCACTGCTTTGTGCATTGGAGCAGATCAGCCATTATTATCCGGAAGAATTCACTCTGGTGGGGATAGCCATAGATCTCGGATCCGGGATGGATTATTCACCGGTGGAGGAGTTCTGCAATAGGCTGGGGATAGAATTCTGCCTGGTGCGGACAGAGATACAGGAGATAGTTTTTAACGGGCGCAGGGAGTCTAACCCCTGTTCTCTCTGCGCAAAGATGCGCAAGGGAGCGCTTGTCGGCGCGGCGCTGGAGCGGGGGTGCAATAAGCTCGCTCTGGGGCATCACCGGGATGACGCTGTGGAAACTATGGTGATGTCCCTGGTGTTCGAAGGACGCATATCCTGCTTCGAGCCGGTGACGCGGCTGGAGGGGCGGGAGATAACGCAGATACGCCCCATGCTGTACGTGGGAGAAAAGATGACGCAAAGCGTGGCGAGACGATATGGGCTGCCGGTGGTGAAGAACCGGTGCCCGGCGGACGGAAGCACTAAGCGCCAGGAGATAAAAGAGCTGATCGCGGAGCTTGACGGGAGGTACCCGGGGCTGCGGGAGAGAATATTCGGCAGCATGCAGCGCCTGCCCGTCCCAGGCTGGAAGGAGCGGGGGCACGGACGAAGGACAGAAGGTGAGAAACGGTGAAATATTGTGATATTGCAGATATTATAATAGTAGGCGGAGGCGCGTCCGGCATGGCGGCTGCCGTTCAGGCAAAAAGGGATAACGGCAAGCTGCGCGTGATCCTGCTTGAAAAGCTGGACAGGGTTGGAAAAAAGCTCCTTGTCACAGGGAACGGGCGGTGCAACCTCGGAAACTGCGGAGACCGGACCGGGCGGTATAACACAGGTGGGGCGATCCCGGTCCTTGAGCGATTTGGGGACAGCGGAGAATTTTTCGAAAGTATGGGGCTGCTGGTCCGCAGGGATGAAGAGGACAGGCTGTATCCACGTAGCAACAGCGCTGCATCCGTTTTGGACGCTCTGCGCTTTGAGCTTGAGAGGCTGGGAGCAGAGATAATCACGGCGGCGCCGGTACAGAGTATATCGCCGGGCGACGGTGGGTTTGACGTACAGAGCGGCGCCGGAGTGTTCCGTGGGAAGCGGGTCATCACGGCGGCGGGAGGCAGAGCCGCGCCGAAGTTTGGCACAGAGGGCGACGGCTGCGCTCTGGCGAAAAGTCTTGGCATCCCCGTGACCCGGGAGAGCCCTGCTTTGGTGGCGGTGCGCACCGGTGATGCCGCGCTGAAAGCACTGAAGGGACAGCGGGTGACTGCTCTCGCCCGGGGCATATATGAGGACGGCGGCGAAAAGGTGCGGTTGGGGGAAGTCCAGTTCGGAGACGGTACGCTCTCCGGCATATGCGTGTTTGACCTGGCCCAGCCGGGACTGCGTGAAGTGCGCCTCGACCTGCTGCCTGGCATGGAATTCGACGAAGTGCAGGCGCTTATTGGGAAACTGAAGGATATACGAGGTGCGCAGAGCCTTGAAAACCTGCTTACAGGCGTTGTGCCAAAGCGGGTTGGAATGCAGATAATCAAGCAGAAGCTGGACCTGCCACTCAGCACTGCAAGCGGGGAACTGCAGGACTGGCAGCTTGCCGCTATCGCCGGTGGACTTAAGAACTGGCGTTTCAGCGCGGCCGGGACTCTCAGCTGGGACAGCGCCCAGACCACGGCGGGGGGCGTGCCCCTGAGCGAGGTGACGGAAAATCTCGAGAGCCGTATGGTACCGGGACTCTATTTCGCCGGGGAAGTGCTGGACGTAAACGGAGACTGCGGCGGATATAATCTGGACTGGGCATGGGCTTCGGGACGCTGCGCAGGTGCGGGTGCGGCAAAGAGCCTGGAGGAACAGAATGCTTAGGATCAGAGAAATAACGGCGCCGCTTGATTTTGACAGGGAGTTTATGGTGCGGGCGTGCGCTGGAAAGCTGGGCGTGCGCCGGGAGGACATATTATCCGTAAAGCTGGTGAAGCGGGCGACAGACGCCCGGAAGAAGAGCGCCGTATGCTTCAAGATCACCGTTGATGTCTCGGTGCGGGGAGAGGAAAAAATACTGCGCCGGATGAAAAAAACGGGGAATATCTCCAAAGCGCCGGAGAATAAATTTATCCCCCCGGAAAGCTCAGCCTTCAGAAAGCGCCCTGTCGTGGTGGGTTTCGGCCCCGCCGGCATATTCGCGGCGTACACACTGGCACTGGCCGGGGCAAGGCCGGTAATACTGGAACGGGGCAGGGATGTGGACAGCAGGGCAGAGAGCGTGCGCACCTTCTGGGAGAAGGGGCGGCTCGATCCGGAGAGCAATGTTCAGTTCGGCGAGGGGGGCGCGGGAGCGTTCTCTGATGGCAAGCTGACGACCGGGACAAAGGATGAGCGCATTCCCTTTGTGTTTGAGACACTGGTGGAGTGCGGCGCTCCGGAGGACATACTGTTCCTCGCAAAGCCGCATGTCGGCACCGACCGGCTCCGCCCCACCATACGGACGCTGCGGGAGCGCATAATCAGGCTCGGGGGCGAAGTGGTTTTCGGCGCACGGCTAACAGATATAGGTATAGTAGACGGGAAGCTCACGTGGGCTGAATATGAGAAGGACGGCACTGCTGCGACGATAGATACCGACACGGTGATACTCGCCGTGGGGCACAGCGCCCGGGACACATTTTCAAGACTGCGGGAGCTGGAAGTCCCCATGGAGCGAAAGACCTTTGCCGTTGGCGTGCGCATCGAGCATAAGCAGGATATGATAAACCGCAGCCTTTACGGGGATTTTGCTGATGTTCCGGGGCTGGGCGGCGACTATAAGCTTGTGGTGCACCCGGAGCAGGGGCGCAGCGTGTACACCTTCTGCATGTGCCCGGGCGGACGCGTTGTGGCGGCTGCGAGCGAGGCTGGCGGCGTTGTTACCAACGGCATGAGCGACTATGCCCGGGACGGAGACAACGCAAACAGCGCCCTGCTCGTGAATGTAAACCCGGAGGACCTCCCGGGAAGTGACCCGCTCGCGGGGATCGAGTTTCAGAGGGAGATTGAGCGGGCGGCGTTCAAAGCCGGGGGAGGAGACTACTGCGCACCTGTTACCAGAGTGGGTGAGTTTCTCGGAGAGAAGCCTGGCGATGGCTGGACCGGTGCCGAACCGACGTACAGACCCGGTGCCAGACCGGCACGGGTAGAGGACTACCTGCCGGATTTCGTCTGCGAAGCGCTGCGGCAGGGCATACCGCTCATGGGCCGTAAGATAACGGGCTTCGATTCTCCCGGCGCTGTGCTCACCGGCGTGGAGAGCAGAAGCTCCTGCCCGCTGAGGATAGTCAGGGACGGGAACTGCGAGAGTATCGGCGTGAAGGGACTGTATCCCTGCGGCGAGGGCGCGGGATACGCGGGGGGCATAGTCTCAGCCGCTGTTGACGGCATACGCTGCGCCCAGGCAGCCATAAATATAAATGCGGACTAAAAAGCAAAATGGCCTGCCGCCTGATGATCTCAGACGGCAGACCATTTTTAGTCTGTTTCGGTTAAAGCCGCATGGGGGACTTATTCATCCATGTCCGCGAAAAAGTCGTTTTCCTCATCAATGCGGGAGCAGGGGCAGATGCTCTTGAACTTATCAACGCATTTCTCCATGAAGGCTGCGACCTCGTCCCTATACGCGATGACTGCGACTACGGCTGCGCTGACTGCTGCGACTGCCGCTGCAAACTTAAGAATTTTCTTCATACGATTCGCCTCCGTTATAGTATTTGCGGGCGGAGGTAATAATATCACCGCCTCATTACTGCTTCAGAATACACCATAGCAATGTAAAATTCAACTGCAAACAGCCGAAATTTTACTGTTTGTTAACACTTTTAAGGCCAATGCCATGGGATAAGTGCCCCAAGTCAGACGGTTCATACTTGCACTTTCCATGGAAATGTAATACAATATAGCGTAATTTATTTTTACAGCATTCTAAAAAAGGAGGTCTGTCACATGATATGTTACGACACCGAGTTCGGGCGCGTGTGCATAAGCAGTGACGTTTTTACTCAGATAACAGGCGCCGCGGCTATGAGCTGTTTCGGCGTAAAGGGTATGGCGATGCGCTCCCGCAGTGACGGGCTTGTGCACCTGCTGCGCAGGGAATCCATGTCCAAGGGCGTCTATGTAAAGCCCAACGAGGATAACACCGTGTCCATCGAGCTGCACATAATCGTGGACAACGGAGTAAATCTCCAGGCACTCTCCCGCTCCATCATCAAGGAAGTGGGCTATAAAGTTTCAAAGGCGACCGGTATTGACGTGAAGAACGTTAACGTCTGTATCGATTCCTTGGCGATCGGCTGATATCGCCCGGAAGGAGGAAGTAAAATGCATACATCTATTGATGCTTCACAGCTCAAACAGATGGTTATATGCGCCAGCGCGGCTCTGGGCAGCTGCAAGCAGCAGATAAACGATTTGAACGTGTTTCCCGTGCCGGACGGCGACACGGGAACCAATATGGGCCTTACTATATCCACAGCTGCGTCTGAGCTTAAAAAAAGCGACCCGCAGACAGTCACAAAGGTTGCCGATATAACCGCCAGCGCCATGCTCAGAGGCGCCCGCGGCAACTCCGGCGTTATTCTCTCCCTGCTCTTCCGCGGCTTTTCCCGCGCTCTCAAGGGCAAGGAGACTATGGACGGCAAAGACTTTGCCCACGCTATAAGCGAGGGCGTCGCCGCGGCGTACAAAGCGGTAATGAAGCCCGCTGAGGGCACCATACTCACCGTTTCGAGACTTTCGGCAGAGGCCGCCAGAGGAGCGGCAGAGACCGCTGAGACGGTGGAGGAGGTCATCTCCGCCGCCATTGGGCAGGCAAAGGTGACCCTTGCGGAGACTACGGACATGAACCCTGTCCTGAAAAAGGCAGGCGTTGTGGACGCCGGCGGAATGGGATACGTCGTCATCCTCGAGGGAATGCTGGCATTCCTTAACGGCGCTGCCGAGGCGGATTACGGTTCTGTTGAAGATGGTGGCCAGAGCGCGGGCACATTCTCCCAGTTTGAAACAGAGGATATTACCTTTACATACTGCACGGAATTCATCGTGGAACGGGAGAACAGCAAGGATCCCTCCCTGCTGTCTGCATTCCTGGAAAACCGGGGCGACTGCATCGTGGTAGTGGACGACGATGAGATAATTAAGGTCCATGTCCATACAAATCACCCGGGGCAGGTGCTGGAAGAGGCGCTGACGTACGGCTCTTTCCTCACTGTAAAGGTGGAGAATATGCGCAAGCAGCACACAGAAGCCGTCATGTCCGAGCAGGACAAAAAGCCCGAGGGACGCAAGATAGCCCCGCCGGAGAAGCAGTTCGGTTTTGTCACTGTGTGCGCCGGGGACGGGCTTGCGACAGTGTTCCGTGATTTGGGTGCCGACGGAGTTATATACGGTGGCCAGACGATGAATCCCTCCACGGAGGATATACTCAAAGTTATCGACAGCACCCCGGCGGAGACGGTTTTTGTCCTGCCTAATAATAAGAACATCATCATGGCAGCGCAGCAGTGCATACCCCTCAGCACGGAGAAGAAGGTAATCGTCATAGGTACGACCTCCATCCCCGAGGGCGTTGCCGCGATGCTCAGCGTGGACACAATGGCGGACGAGGAAGCGAATACAGCGGCGATGGAGGAGGCTATCCAGCGGGTGATGACCGCTCAGATAACTTACGCTGCCCGCAATTCCGACTTTGACGGGCACGATATCCGTGAGGGGGACTATATGTCCCTCGTTGGCGGTAAGCTGAGAATGGCGAACCCAGATCAGGATGCTATCCTTGAGGACCTCGCAAATGTGTTCAATGAGTCCCACAGGGAGTTCATCACCGTGTTTTACGGTGCTGACGTGACAGAGGAGCGGGCTCTTGAGGTGCAGAACTACTTCACCGAAAACTGTCCGGACTGCGAAGTGAGCCTTGTGAACGGCGGTCAGCCTGTATATTACTTCATCATATCGGCCGAATAAAAAGTGACTATATGCCCGGCGGGGGTAAATCACCCGCCGGGCATATTTTACAGGCAGAGCTCCAGCATATGCCTGAGCTTTTCGGAGCACTCCCGGGAGACTTCGTCTCCGCCGCCTATCCCGGCGGCGGCGTAAAGCTCCTGCACCTCCTGCTCCAATATGTACCAGCGGCGGAGATTTTCCGGTGTTGCCGTGAGTTTCTTTTTGATGCCGAGGCTGTCCGGTACGGTGCCGGTGCGGATGAAATACTCCGCAGCCAGAGCGCGGCAGACATCTGCTTTGCGGCACCACATCTCGTCGAATTCATCGCTGCACCGGGCGAGCGAGCCGTAAGCGCCCCGTAAGGTGCGCTCCTTTTCCAGAATGTTGAGGAGCTTTGCGCCGTAGTCGGTGTCCTCGGGGCTGTGCTGTTCCGGGGATACCCGTTCCCAGACCCGCCGGAATTTGTCGTTGTCAAGCTGCTGCATGGGATCATACGCCTCCTTTAAGCCATTGTATGCGCTGCAAATGCCGTATGACCCATGCGCAATATGTTTTGACAAGCTGATAAAAAGCATCTATAATTGGCATGATATAGATATATTTACAAAAGGAGCAATAATCATGCTTGAAATAAAAGATCTGCGCTTCTCAGCCCAGCAGGACGGAGAAACAACAGACATTCTCCAGGGGATAGACCTCACGGTGAAGGACAATAAGTTCGTCGTCATAACCGGGCCCAACGGCGGCGGAAAGACAACTCTCGCAAAGAGCATCATGGGTCTTGTGCAGCCTACAGGCGGCACCATCGTCTTCGACGGCACGGATATAACCGGTATGTCCATCACAGAGCGGGCGCGCCTTGGCATAAGCTACGGCTTCCAGCAGCCGCCCCGCTTCAAGGGACTCACGGTTTATGACCTGCTTACAACGGCTGCGGGCAAGGAGCTGGGGCACGACGAGTCCTGCAAATTCCTCACCCAGGTCGGTCTCTGCGCCAAGGACTATATTGACAGAGAGGTGAACACAGCTCTCTCCGGAGGTGAGGTCAAGCGCATCGAGATAGCGACGCTTCTGGCGCGCCAGTCGAAGCTTATGATATTCGACGAGCCGGAGGCGGGCATCGACCTGTGGAGCTTTTCCAAGCTCACGGAGACCTTCAAAGCTATCCGGGACCGGGGCGATGCTACTATACTCATCATCTCCCACCAGGAGCGTATCATTTCCATGGCTGACGAAGTCGTCCTCATAGCGGACGGGAAGATAACCGGCGTTGGCACTCCGGAGGAGATACTCCCGGAAATACTGGGCACATCCCTGAAGAGCACCTGCAGCGTGCTGTCCTGTGACTAAGGAGGTGGGGCAATAATGGCACTGAATAAAGTTGATATGGATCTGCTCATGCGCATAGCGGACATGAACGGCATTCCCAACGGCGCATATAACATCAGGAAAGACGGCAAGGGCGTGGAGCGTGCCTGCACCGAGTCCATCCAGATAGTATCAAAGACAGACAAGGATGGTATTGACATCAACATCGCGGACAACACCGTGGGGGAGAGTGTCCATATACCCGTTATCCTGTCTGAGACAGGACTCAACGACATGGTCTATAACGATTTCCACATCGGCGAAAACTGCGATGTGACTATCGTTGCAGGCTGCGGCATACACAACTGCGGCAGCCTGCGCAGCCAGCATGACGGTATCCATACGTTTTATGTGGGCAAAAACTCCAAGGTGAAATATATAGAGAAGCATTACGGAGAAGGTCCCGGCTCGGGAGAGAGGGTGCTGAACCCTCAGACCATAGTTTATCTGGAAGAAGGCTCAACAATTGAGTTGGAGACCACCCAGATAAGAGGCGTTGATTCCACTGTGCGCACGACTGACGTGTACGTTGGCAAGGATGCGGAGGCCATCGTAACAGAGCGCCTTCTCACCCATGACCACCAGACGGCGGAGTCCAGAATGAACGTCTATCTCAACGGCGAAAACGCCGGGGCGAGAATAGTTTCCCGCTCTGTGGCGCAGGATGAGTCCAGCCAGGTCTTCTATCCCTGCATGACAGGCAACGCCAAAGGGTTCGGGCACGTGCAGTGTGACTCCATTATTATGGGTCAGGCACGGGTGAGCTCGATACCTGCCATAACCGCGAATAATATAGACGCTCAGCTCGTCCATGAGGCGGCTATCGGGCGCATCGCGGGCGACCAGCTCCTGAAGCTCATGACTTTGGGGCTCACGGAGGAGGAAGCAGAGGAGCGCATCCTCAAAGGCTTTTTGAAATAAGTGAAAAAAATAAGGCTCTTCGGATCATTCCGAAGAGCCTTATTTTTTGGTTTATCAGTCTATGTTTCTTGCGGCGAAATAACCGCCGTAGATAGCCTGCTGCATCTTGCCGGGGGTTTTGCAGTCGCCTATTATGGCAAAATCATAAGCATAGGGAGCGTAAGCCTGCGCCTGAGCGTTCCGGGCGCGCATACCGACGCCGTAAAGCACATTGTCAGCCTTCAAGGTTTCACCCCTGTCCGTCACAACACCCTCGTCGGTTATCTCAACACATTTTGTGTTGAGCATGACATTGAGCCCGTACTTTTCGGCAAAGTCCGCAAGGGAGCCTCTGATGCGCTTGTTGCCGTCACGGGCGTAATCATCGCCCATTTCCACAACGGTGACTTTTTTGCCCAGCTTGCCAAAGTGGAGACCGGCCTCCATTCCCGCGAGACCGCCGCCGACGATGACGATACTGTCACCAAGCTGGGCCGTCTTTTCATAGCCCTCAAGAACGTGCATAGCCTTCTCGATACCCTTGATGCCGGGTACGATGACATCTGCGCCGATAGCGACGATGATGGCGTAGGGATCCAGTACTTCAGCCTTTTCAGGAGTCATCTCGTAGTTCAGCTCAACCTTTATGCCCAGGTCTTCGACGCGGTTACGGAAGTAATCCATAAGGCGCTTTGTGTCCCTCTTGATATCGTCGTAGTCCACAAAATTCATAACGCCGCCGAGCCGCCCGCTCTTTTCATAAATAGTTACGTTATGCCCCTTTTCCGCGGCAGTGATAGCTGCCTGCATGCCGCCAACGCCGCCGCCTATGACCATGACGTCCTTAGGCTCGGCAGTCTTTGTGATGGGCAGAGTCCTGAACTCGCGCCCCGCCTCGGGATTGATCGCGCACATGAGATAGTGGTGCTCCACCATAGCGTGGCACTCGAGACATCTGACGCAGGGACGTATCTCACGCTCTTTATCTCGGCGTATCTTGCTGACATAGTCCATATCCGCAAGCATGGAGCGGTTCACGCCGATGATATCCGCCTTACCCTCGGCGAGTATTTTCTCCATAAGCTCTGGCTCGGAGTAGCCGCCAAGAGTGAGCACGGGGATATTAACGGCCTTTTTCACAGCTTCAGCCGCAAAGAGGTTGCAGCCCTGCTCGAAGTAGGTACTGGGGTGCAGCCGCGCGCAGAGAGCCGGGACCTCGTGGAGCCCCACAGAGCAGTGGGCAATATCGATAATATCCTCCACTTCCTTCAGAAAGACGATGGAGTCCTCAACAGTGGTGCCGCCATCGACAAGCTCAGCCGTGGATATGCGCAGCTCGATGAGCATATCGTCGCCGATGCGCTCCCGAATGCCCTTGAGTATCATTTTTGGAAGACGCGCCCTATTTGCGGCGCTGCCGCCGAATTCGTCAGTCCGCCTGTTTGCGCGAGGAGAGAGCACTTGAGTGAGAAAGCCGCCGTGACCAAAGTGAACCAGCACCATCTGAAAGCCTGCCTGCTTTGCGAAGGCCGCGGCGTCGGCATAGTCATGGACAAGCTGTTCCATTTCGGGGAGGGTTATCTGGTTTACGCCGTTGTCGGACCACATGGTCTTTTCGCCCTCCAGCGCCTTGACCTTAATGTTGCCCGCCATGAGCTCCATGGAAGCCACGGCGCCCTCGTTCTTGATGGCGTTTGCCAGCTCGGTGTAAGTGGTCATGGTCTCGTAGTTTTCCAGGTTATACACCGGGGGCGGATTGAAAGCCATGCTCTTCTTCAAGAGCCCGCCGCCGACAGTGACCTCAGCGCAGCCGCTGGCGGCTCTGCGCCGGAAAAACTCGATAGTCTGGGCGGTGGGATTTTCGCCGCCACCGCAGTGCGGAAAATCGATGGGTACGGAAAAAATTCTGTTCCTGAAGGTAATGTTCCTGATCGTGAGCGGTGCAAAAAGGTGCGGATACTTGTTCTTCACAGTCTATACCCCCGTTTTTAATATTTTATTTGTTGCCCCACTTGTTCTGGAATACGAATTCATCCATTGTCATTCTGGGCCTTGCCTCAGGCGCCTCTGCGGGAACACCCAGAGGAGTCAGCGCGACTACCTTGATGTTCTCGGGAATACCCAGCAGCTCCTTGACCTTGTCCTCCTTGAACCAGCCGACCCAGCAGGTGCCGAGTCCCTGCTCGTGAGCCTCGAGGACGGCGTTCTCCATACATATAGCTACGTCTGTCATGTAGTAATCCTTGCCGAAGGCGCTGCCGCTCTTCTCGGGATCACCGCAGAACACGAGAAAATAGGGCACGGTGTCAAAGACTTCCTTGCCGGGGTTGAAGCGGAGCACCTCGCCAAGAGCCTGAATGTTCTCTCTCCCGGAGACGACGATAACGTTCCAGCACTGGAAGTCCTTCCAGGAGGGAGCGAGTCTCGCGGCCTCGAGGACAGCATTGAGCTGTTCATCTGTGACAGGCGTGTCCTTATAGGCACGGATACTTCTTCTGTCCTGAATTGCCTGCATAACTGTCATAATGGTATTTCCTCCAATTAAAATGATTGTTGAGTACAGGATACAGTATTCCAGCCTTTTTTGCAACGGTCTCGGTGGAGAATGAACAAAGAATGAATAGAAGTGCGGGGATCCGGACTGGCACCGGATCCCCGCACCCTAAAAATAAGGAGAAATCTATTTTTCCATGTACATTCCGTATTCACCGCGGACCTGAGCGCCGGTTTTACGAAGCAGCTCATCGCCGCCGTTTGCCGCGCCGTTGTGGTTGGAATTCGTGGCGAGATATGTCCACATCTCCGTGCCGAAGCCGCCGCGCAGCTCCTTTGACAGAGCCTCCTTCCAGGGCTGGCGTAGTATCTGCACCGTTGCCCGGCGGCTTATTCTGTCCTGCTTCATAAGCTGGCGGGCGATCTCCAGAGCGCGGTCGTAAATCTTGGCCTTGGGGACTATTTCGTTGACCATGCCGTACTCCAGCGCCTTCTGGGGCGTTATGAGCTCGCCCATGAGCATGGCGTAATTAGCCCGTTTCAGTCCCATCGCTTCCCGGAAAGCTATCTGTATGCCGTCTCCGGGGACCATGCCGGAGAAGTAATGGGGGTCAACTATCGTCGCGTCATCGGCTATAAGGGTGATGTCGCAGAAAAGTGCCATCTCCGTGTGCATGCCGGGACCGTTGATAACACCGATAGTTGGCACCTGGATATCCCAGATCAGGTTTTCGCAGATATTGCAGCCGTCATAATACATATGCTCATAGCTGAGCCACTTCTTATTCTCCGGCGTCTCTTCAACACCGCCGCCTATCTCGGCGGTCCAGTTCTTGCCTGTGCCGCCGAGGATGAATATCTCAGTTTCGGAGTCCTGACCGACATCCTCGGCAAGCTGGTGTATCGCCCGGTGAATGGAGAGATTCCAAACCAGCTCCTTGCCGTCAGTGTGCCACTTTGCCGTCATGATACCGTCCTCGGTGCGGTCCAGGAAAAAGTGTTCTTTGTAGCGATCCTTGTATTCCTCGAATTTTCTATAAGGGACCATGCGCGGGTCCTGGCATACTCTCAGCTCTGACATATTACAACCTCCAATCAAATTTTGTGTTTTGACACAAATCACTTGCAATTTGATTTTAACAGATATCTAAATGCTATTCATTGTTCCTGAACTTGAACTTATACAAGATAAAGAGTATTATTATTGTGGTATAACACAATGAGGAGGACAGCGGGATGGAGAGATACAGAAGCGTGACCGACGGAATACGTGAGCTGATAACCGCTCTGTACGGGGGAGAGGGGATTCAGGCGATAGCCGACTGGGGCGGAAAACTTCTGGGTAACCCTGTGACAATAGTGGATGCGAGCTTCAAGGGACTCGCGGTGTCGGAAGGCTTTGAAGCTCAGAACGACCGGCTCAGAGAGAATTTGAACATGAAATTCATGGATGAGGCGTCAATAAGCGCCTTGCGGGGGAGCGGGCACATAAACAAAATAAACCGCAGCAATGTCCCCATGTTTTCAGAGCCGGCAGCTGTCGCCGCCCACGGGTTTGAAAGCAAATATGGCTGGCTGGACAGCGCCATAAAGATAAAGGGCATAGTCGTGGGGTATTTTTCCGCGGCATATCTCTTTTCGCCGCCTGAGGATGGGGACGAACTGATCGCGGATCAGCTCGTTAAGCTCGCCGCAATGGAACTTCGCGGAATTGCGGACTTCATGGATAGCCACGGGGTAATGTACGAATCCCTTCTTACGGACCTGCTCTCCGGTGAGCTGAACCAGGAGCGCATAGCCAGATACAGGATGCGCAGCCTGGGAGGCAGCTTTGGAGAGGAGCTTTTCGTTGTGGCGGTGGGCAGACCGGCATCAGAACGGGGGACGGGAGTTCCGGCGAGCGCTCAGGAGACGCTGCGCCGTCTGATTGGGGACTGCTTCTCCGTCAGATATGATGACTGCGTTGTCCTGCTCCTGAACAGGAGCAGGGGGCGGGGCGCCGCCATAAGCGACGAGGAGGGCATGGACTATTTCCTGCGTCAGAATGATCTGCTCGCCGGTATAAGCAACGGTTTCACAGACCCGACGGATATGGGGAGCCGCTTCAGCCAAAGCCGCGCCGCCATAGACCTGGGAAACCTTCTTCCTAATAAGCGGATACTGAATTACAGGGATTTTGTACCGGAGCACATTTTCCGGCTGCTCAGCGCAGGGAATGATCTGACAGCCTTCTGCGACCCGCGCCTTGGGGAACTGGCCGATCGGGAGCGGGATTACCGGTTGGAACTGCTGGAGACATTTTACGATTATGTGACCAACATGAAGGATGCCGCAATGACGTCGGCAAAGCTCAATATACATAAAAATACTCTGTTCCACCGCATAAACACGGTCATGGAGGAGTTTGACTTAAAGCCGGGGGAGGGCGAGCGCGTGTTTGATCTGCTGTTTGGGTACAGGCTCCTGCGGTATATGCGTGATTTCCGGCCATATTAAATCGGCTTTCCCGCAATTAGGGAAAGCCGATTTAATAAGCTGTATTCAGATATGCAGCACCATGCGCGCCACTTGGAAATAGATGAGCAGGGATATGGCGTCCACTATTGTCGTGATGAACGGGCTCGCCATGACTGCCGGGTCAAAACCGATCTTTTTCGCCAGCATAGGCAGTACCGCGCCCACGAGCTTTGCGCATATGACGGTGAACAGCAGCGTTGACGATACGACGAGCGCAACCATCGCCGTTATGTTGCTGTTGCCGAGGAGCATTCCGTCCACGAAAAGTATCTTTAAGAAAGAAACTGCCGAGAGCGTTACGCCGCAGAGTATGGACACGCGGAATTCCTTCCAGAGGACGGTGAAAATGTCCCGGAATTCGATCTCATCCAGGGATATTCCGCGGATGATAGTGACAGACGCCTGGCTGCCGGAGTTGCCGCCTGAGTCCATGAGCATGGGGATGAATGCGGACAGGGCGACCTGCGCTGCCAGAGCATCCTCGAAGCCGGTTATTATCATGCCGGTAAAGGTTGCGGAGACCATAAGCAGGAGAAGCCATGGTATTCTAGCCTTCCATGTGTCAAAAACGCTGGTCTTGAGGTACGGCTCCTCAGAGGGGAGGATAGCCGCCATCTTCTCGATATCTTCTGTGACCTCTTCCTGGAGAACGTCGATAGCATCGTCGACGGTTACGATACCGACGAGCCGACCTTCCTTATCCGTGACGGGAATGGCGACAAGGTCGTATTTTGCGAGAGTCTGCGCCACGACCTCCTGGTCTTCGTCGGTGCGCACGGAGATAACGTCGTTCTCCATGAGATCCATTATGAGGTCGTCATCCTTGCCCACGAGTACGTCCCGCAGGCTGATAACGCCCTCCAGCTTACGCTTGCCGTCGGTGACAAAGAGGGTGGAGATAGTCTCCTTGTCCTCGCTCTGGCGGCGGACCTCGCTGATGGCGCGGCTCACGGTCCAGTCGCCGTCCAGCTCCATGAACTCGGTCGTCATGATGCTGCCGGCAGAGTCCTCAGGATACATGAGCAATTGATTTATCTGCTTTCTCGTTTCGCTGTCGGCAGCCTTGAGCACACGCTTTACAAGGTTTGCGGGCAGCTCTTCAAGAAAGTCAACAGTATCATCCAGATACAGATCGTCGACGATGAGCGCCAGCTCACGGTCGCTTATTCCCTCGACGATCTCCTGCTGGACGTCGTGATCCAGGTAAGAAAACACATCCGCCGCTTTTTCTTTGGGCAGCAGGCGGAAAACGACAACGATGCGGCTGTCCTCCTCCAGCTCCTCTGTGATAAATTCGGCGATGTCGACCACGTTCATGTCCGCCAGTTCTCTGCGGACCTGAGCATATTTTTTTTCATCAATGAGTTTCAGCAATTCCCCAATTCAAATACCCCCCAGAAAATAAAATCGACCGTGCATTTTTCCAAAACGGAATAATGCCGGTCAGCGGAGTCACTGCAGAATTGGGCGGTGAAAAAAGAAAGCGCAAAGCGCCCCTGTTAATGATAACACGGGTCACAATAAGACCTTCCGGTTCGCCCCCCAGGTTTGCCATGACTACTGCCGGTATCCATCCTATTGTCACCCCCGAACTTTTCTCGATTTTGCACAATAGATTTTATACTATTTATCATCTGCTGTCAACGAAAAAATATCTCCCGGGTGGGATATGCGCCGCTGCTGGAAGGGACCAAACGTCCTTGCCGGAAGGGCACAGCATCAATTCTGGAAGAAGCCCCAGGTCGGGTTGATGGCGTCTATGACTATGTATGACAGAAGAAGGAACATGAGGAGAGTAACGCCGATAAGGGTATAGATAAAATGGCGGCGATGGAGGATATCCTGCTGAAGCTCTTCGATATGCTTGTCCTTGCCCTTAATAACAGTTTCCAGATTTGAAAGCTTAAGTTCAAGGTCGGCAATACGTCTGCGAAGAGAACTGGTTTCTTCGGCAGAGGCTGCGCCGGCGGAGAGGTCAAGATATTCGTCAAGACTAACACCCAGCGCCTCACATATTGCGGCGACTTTATAAAGGCTGGGCTCTCCGGTCCTGCCTGCCAGCATGCGGGATATAGTGGAGACGGAAATGCCGCTTGCGTCGGAGATTTCCTGAACGCTTATGCCCTTGATTTTTCTTGTCTCGTCGAGTTTTTTCATTATTTCCTGCCAAGCGGGTAATCGCACGTCGAGGGAAGGTGAATTCATAGTATTTTCACTCCTTTTTGCAGATATGCAACAGTATTTGCATATCTGACCGGAAAAAACAACTTATGACCGTTTACAATCTTTGGAAATACTGATAGGCTTGAAGCAGCAGGAGAGACAGAGCGTATATCTCGCGCCGACTGCTCCCTTGAGAAGGTGCATAAAAAGTCCAGCTCTAAGCGAGATGGACAAAAGCAATAATTTTTTCGAGAATTCATAATTAGATTTTAGAATATTTACCAATATTTGTCAAGGGGCGAGGTCAGACAAAGAGAAAAATCGCTGTACACGACCGGCAGAGCCACCGTTAAAAGGCTCGAAAAAGATGAGGGAAGTGGGAACAAGAGCTTTGCGGTGAGTAACTGCACTGACGAAGAAGCGGAGGTATGAGGGTTGATCAAAGCAAGGGAGAGTATATCGGGCAGAGGAAATACAGCGTCCGCGAATGGCGGACTGAAGCGCGATGGGAGGGTAAGAATGAGAGCACGTGGCAAGGTAAAGGCAGGAGTCAGGCCAACGGTGTTCATATCCTATAACCAGCGCAGCGGAGGAGGCTTTGTGGACGAACTGGAGAAGGCGCTGACGGACAAGGCGGATGTGCGCCGGGACACCAACGATATCGGCGCATGGGGCAGCATCAGAAACTTTATGGATACGGTAAGGGAGCAGGATTTTGCCGTTATAGTGATAACGGACGAGTATCTCAAGTCCGGCTCATGCTTGTACGAAGTGATGGAGCTGATGAAGGACAGTAATTGGGCGGATAAAACGATATACGTTGTGCTTAACGACCCGACCATATACAGAACGGAGGGGCGGGTCGAGTATGTGAAATACTGGAACAATAAGTGCAAAAACCTCAGACAGGAGATAGAGGAAATAGACATCTCTGCCACAGCGGAGATGAGTGAGAGCCTTAAGGAATATGAGCAGATAAAAAACAATATCGGGGAGTTTTTGCGCCAGGTATCGGATACGAACAATCCCTCCCAGTATATTGCGATAAAGGAGATCGTCGAACGGATCGAGAAGAGGCAGAAAGTTTGCTGAGCAAAACAAAAAGAGAACGCCCCGCAATCGCGCGATTGCGGGGCGTTCCCTTCTCTTATTCCGCCTTTTCCTTCACAGCGATCCAGATCTCACACCTGTAATCAGGGTCGGAGGTGTTCGCGGACGAATAGACCTCGAATTCCACATTCTCGGCATATTCGTACTGGGAGCTCTGCGGGAAAAACTCCGTAACGATCCGATTATAGGTATCGATGAAAGCGTCGGGCATTTTGCCCTTGCTTGTAAACACCGCGTAAGTATTCGCCGGAATTGTTACGATTTCCAGATCATCGTCGATTCTTCGTCCGTCGTACTCAACACCGATGCCGTAAGGGAACTGCTTCGCGTCAAGCTCTGAGAAGAAGCAGATGCCGAGGAGCCCTTTCATCATGACCCCCTGGGGCAGACAGGCGATCAGTTTATCCAGGGTTCCGTCTGCGCCGAATTCCTGCCACATGGCGGTAATATCCCGCGCGGCGCTCGCGTACTGGGGCTTTTCAACCTGTTTTCTTCTGCATACGACTTTGAATGCATCTCTTCTCTCAATTCTGTAATCCATTTTACTGCCTCCTGTTAAGCTTAATTTTACAGAGAGGGGAGTAAATATTTTGACATTGCCGCTGTGCTTTGCCTCGCTCGGGGCAATGCCGTGAAATCGTGTAAAGGCACGGGAAAAGCTCTCCGGCGTATCGTATCCGTACTTCAGCGCAATATCGATGATTTTGGCGCTGCCTCTGGACAGCTCCTCGCCCGCAAGGGAGAGCCGGCGCATGCGAATATAATCGCCGAGGGAAAGCCCACACAGGATGCTGAATATTCTTTGGAAATGAAACGGTGACGAATACGCCCGCTTCGCAGCTTTCTCAAAATCAATATCCTTGGTTATGTTTTCCTCCACATAGTCGATCGCCCGCTGTATTCCCTGTATCCAATCCATTCTCTTACCCCCTTGAGCAAAGTCTATCAGAATTTGAGCACAGTTTCCTGACTTGCCGTGCGCTCAGGTGTTATGGCTGACGCTCAGCCGCGCAAGGCGAAAACTGATTACTTATAAAGGCGCAATAAAAAACGGGGGGATATTATTTACTGCGATCAATGAGCGTGTACATTTCATGTACAAAACGTTTGCAAAATGGCATCGAAAAAGCTGCTATTACATGATATTTTCTGCAACTGAGTAGTAAAAAGTTATAGCGGCAAAAAGCCCGCAAACCCGCATGAATACTAGAAAATCCCGCAATCTCTACGATTGCGGGATTTCTTAATTTTGGTGCGCGAGGCGGGACTTGAACCCGCACGCCCGTAATGAGCACTAGAACCTGAATCTAGCGAGTCTGCCAATTCCACCACTCGCGCATTTACGGAACATCTTCAAGATGCTCGATTATATTATCACAAGCCCTTTGATATGTCAACAAACAAATTTCAAATTTCGCTAAAAAATTTCAGCCGCCCCAGAGGGCGGCTGAATAGACTTATTGAACGGGAGCATACATGATTATGCCGTCCTGGGCGTAAGCGCGGATATCGCCTTTGTCCACAAGATATTCCACGAAAGAATGGACGTTCCTGTCCGTGAGGACTGTGCGCACATAGTTATCGCTTTTCTGGCGGAAATGCTCCACGGAGAGCTCCAGAATACGACCGTATGGCATCGGCTCTGTTATGAGACCGAGCACGCCCTCGGCACACCGGCGCGTAAGGGCAATATTCTCGTCGATTACAGCGTCTATATCGTCGTGGATACCTGTGTGAGCTATGATATATTTGCTGCACTTTATCCCCTTCAGCATCTCCTGAGTTTCCAGGCTCTTTTCGACACAATGGTAAAAGGGAAGGCGTGAACGCTCCAGATCCTTGCCGCTCATGACCGCATCCGCGAGATAAAAAACATTGTCAGGAGTGATGATGCTTATATGTGTCGGGCAATGACCGGGGGTGTGTACAACGCCGAATTCTACGCCGCAGACTGTGACACGGTCGTCGCTGCCCATAATATACTTATGGCAGGGGCCCAGCACATCGCCCACATCCTCCCTGAGAAAAGCGGGGGGCATCATATAATAAAGAGTCTTCAGTGCCATGAGGTCAGACGCGAGCCCGGCATCGAAGAAAGGCATCGCTATCTCGCAGCCGAACTTGTCGAAGAGGTATTTGTTATTGCCATTGTGATCCACATGGGTGTGGCTGGTTATGATGCCTTTGACCTGATAACCGGTCTCCGTGAGGAACTGGTCTATACCGGCGCGGTCGAACTTACCCCAACCGGTATCCAGCATGATGATATCCCGGTCGTCAATTTTGTAAAAGGGCATGAGCTGCATGCCTTTGAGGCAGTAGGTGCTGCCCTTAACGTGAATTATCTCCATAGGCTCATATCTCCGTATAATCCCAACCGAGCCGGTAGGCAAGGGAAGCGCCCACGGCGGTTGCATAATCTGCGTTTTCGGGGATAATGAAATTCACGTCCAGCACGCTGCACAGGTTCATAAAAGTACTGCGGAGAAGCTCCTGAGTCATGAGAGTACCTGTAAGCACCACGCTCTTATCCTTCCGGTCCCGCACGATGAACACTGCCATCATGGCTATGGTTTCAGCTACCATGTTTATAATGCCCAGCGCCAGGTCGGACTTCGTCGCCATATCAGAGACATTGCCGAAGTTGGAGGCTGTCATTGTGAGGTCAAGGCTGGAGCCGATATGCTGAGAAATATCCCCGATGCGCAGGTCGACATTGCCGAGATCACCCTCCTTGGCGATCTCGATTATGTTCTTGAACTTGTGCACGTTTATGAGCTTGTCGGCAAGCCCCTGAAGGGTGCCGCCGCCGACGCCTGTTCCTCCCAGATGGACGGCGCGGTTCTGGTCGGCGTGGACAAAGGCTGTGCCCGTGCCGATGCTGCACACGATGCCGGACTCACGCCCGGAGAGATACAGTCCACCAAGCCCCGTGGAGGAAAACTCCGCCACACAGCCTGTGGGGATGCCGAAGATTTTGTCCTTTACAAAGGAGGAGCCGACGCCCGTGAGCATGACTCTGTCGATATCCGCGATCTTGATATTGTGCTCGCTTGTGAACTTGCCGAAAGCGCCGTACAGGGAGGCAAGGGGGTCGGTTGCGTGTACCTTTGCCGTACCGATGAGGTGATCACCGTCAAACCCGACTATTTTTGTGGTGGTGCCGCCCACGTCAATTCCGAGTATGTAGTTCATGTCAATTATCTCCTTGGGTTTACGTAAAATTTACGCCACTATGACGCATATTATCAGAATTCACCGGAATAGACAACCCTCAATTTTGGCATATTGCTAAAAGAAACCGGATATTTGACCTTTTCACCGGGTGAGGGTATACTTTATGAAGCAAGGGGGCGTGAAAATGAAAAGTTCAGGGCTGTACATACATATACCATTCTGCCGCAGCAAGTGTATCTACTGCGACTTTTACTCGCTCCCGGGAGCGGAGAACATGATGGATGATTACCTAAGAGCTGTGATAAGGGAGACTGAGCTGCGCGGAAGCCGGAACTTACCCGTTGACACAGTGTACTTCGGGGGCGGCACGCCATCCCACTTCGGATACGGCAGGCTTATGATACTCCTGAGGGAGATAAGGAAGAATTTCACCCTGACTGAGGACTGCGAGATAACCTTTGAGGCAAACCCGGAGAGCGTTACGGAGGATGGACTTGGAGCTATGCGCCGGGCGGGATTTAATCGCATATCCATAGGCGTGCAGTCCTTTGACGACGGAGACCTTAAAAACCTGAACAGGCCTCACAGCGCGCTTCAGGCGGTGCAGGCTGTCCATACGGCGCGCGCCGCCGGGTTTGAGAATATTTCCATAGATCTGATATTCGCCCTGCCGGGCCAGAATATGGAAAGATGGGAGAAAAATCTGAACATGGCAGCAGACCTGCCCATAACACATCTTTCCTGCTACGGGCTCACGCCGGAGGAGGGGACGCCCCTCGTGTCATCGCCGCTTATGGAGCTCCTTCCCGACGAGGACGTTCAGGCGGATATGTATCTGAGATGCGCCGAAGTGCTTGAAAACAGGGGCTTTGAGCAGTATGAGATATCCAATTTCGCAAGGTGCGGACTTTATTCCCGACACAATATGCACTACTGGACGCTCAGCGCTTATATTGGGCTTGGGGCGGCCGCCCACAGCGATTTTGCCGGCAGGCGCAGCGCGAACAAAGCTGATATAAATGAGTACATTGGGGCGCTCAGGGAAGGAAGACTTCCCGTTGAAGAGGAGCTCACGGTTTCCCCGGAGGAGCGCGCGAGGGAGCGGGTGATGCTGGGACTGCGCACAAGCCGGGGGATAATAAGCGGGTATTTTCTGGATGAACCGGCATTTTTTGAACTGGCTGGAGAATACGCGGCGCACGGTTTGGGGCGGCTCAATGATGACACGTTCAGTCTGACCCCGGCGGGGTATATGGTATCGAACGGGATTATTAATAATTTTTTAGATATTCCGCTGGGAAAAGTTACAGGTTTGTAATTGCATTTGCCGCGGTGCAATAATATAATGAACGTTACTAATCCGCTGCGGATTTCGGCGAAATCTGGCGGTGGGGAACGGGGTGGTTACCATTAGCGCGAAAAGAGTCAGTAAAAACAAGAGAGGACACGGCGGCGCGATAGCTATAGTGCTTGTCGTGGTGCTTATAGTCCTTGCATATATAGTCTGCTGCGTACTGGCATCCGGGAGCACATTCCTTAAAAACGTGCGGGTTGGAGGCGTGGATATCGGGGGCATGACTTATGAGCAGGGGCGCCAGACTGTATATGGCACGCTCCAGGCTGACGGGGGCGAGCTTGTGAAGAGAGTCGAATTTCCTGATTATACTCTCGAGATACCCGTGTCGGAGCTGGGCAGCAGCGACCTGAACTCATGTATCGAGAGAGCCTATGCCTATGGGCATGACAGCTTCATAAAGGGCGGCGTCTGCTATATTGCCAGCCTTCTCGTGGGCAAGGAGTTTTACAGTATTGAAGCGGCTGACGAGGACGTTGTCCGCCGGTATGTTGACGAGGCGGTGCAGGCTGTGTCCGGCGGCTATCAGGATTATTCCGTGAGTGTGGATGCCGAGAGCGGGACGATGACGATAGTTAAAGGCGTGTCCCAGCTGGAGGTGGACGGACAGGCGCTCGCACAGCAGGTCATAGATGAGCTGAATAAGTCAGACTTTACGCCTGTTGTATGCGAGGCGAAGGTCGTAAAAGAGGCAGCTCTTGATCTGGATGCGCTATATAATCAGATATTCCGTAAGGCGGAGGACGCCTATTACGACGATGACTACAATGTGGTAGACGAGGTAGTGGGGCTCTCCTTCGACGTAAGCGCTGCGGAGAAAACTCTTGACGAGGCAACGCCCGGGGAGACGGTGGTCATCCCTCTGGAACTCAAGGTCCCGGCTGTGACCGGTGAGAGCCTTCGGGAGATGCTCTTCAGCGATGTGCTCAGCGAGTATTCCACCTATGTGACGAATAATTCCAACAGAAACAACAACATCTCTCTTGCCTGCCAGGCGTGCGACGGGCTTATCCTGAAGCCGGGGGAGGAGTTCTCCTATAATAACGTGGTAGGTGAGCGGACAACGGCGCGGGGCTATAAGATGGCGGGAGCCTACGTCAACGGTGAAGTTGTGGACGAAGTGGGCGGCGGCATCTGCCAGGTGTCATCAACCATATATATGGCTACACTTCTGGCAAATCTTGAGGTAACATCAAGAACGAACCACATGTTCGTCGTGTCATATGTTCCACTCGGAATGGACGCCACTGTGAACTGGGGCACATGCGACTATAAATTCAAAAACAATACGGATCATCCCATCAAGCTGGAGGCTTATCTTGAGGACGGCGCCGTTACCGTACGGATATACGGCACAAATGAGGACGGCACCACGGTGAAGATGTCCTATGAAGTCCTTGCGACATATCCCTATCAGACTGTTGAGAAAGAGGACAGCAGCATTGCCGAGGGGCAGACAAAGGTAAAGACGACCGGCTCCACAGGCTACAAGGTGCGCACCTACCGCCATGTCTATGACAAGGACGGCAACGAGATAAGCGGCGATGTTGAGGCGGTCAGTACCTATACAAAGCGGGACAAGGTCGTGCTGATACCTCCGAAGAAGGAGGAAGCGCCTCCTGAGGAAATACCCCCCGAGGCGGAGACGCCGGATACACCTGAGGTCCCGGCGGATAACCCGGACTATGTGATCGAGGGAACAATAAGCTGATGGGAGGACAGGTCAGATGTATAATAACCTGCGCATTAACCGCAGCCTTTTGAAGCTGGATGCCCGCAGGAACTACTTCCAGCACAGAAATCCCTGCCTCGCGTTCGGGGTGATATATGTGGCGGCGCAGATAGTTCTGCAGCTTCTTCAGGACCTTTTCCTGCCGTTTATGACTGTGGATGTACCTGTAACCGCACTCACGTCCACAGACGCCATGACGCGCTGGTACACAAACTACGTGAACAATGTGCTGCCGGGGTATGTGACGAAGAACAACATACTCATAGCGGTAATACTCGGGGTGATCGCGCTCATGGTGCTGATTCCCCTGCGCTTTTACGGCTATGAGATCGGCATGCGCCTGAGCAGCAAGCGCACCGTAACGCTCAAGGATATAGGCGGATGGTTCCTGAACGGCGGACGCCTGCTGAGAAGTATAGGGCTTACGATAGCCGTGTATTTCAAGACATTTCTCTGGGGAATTCTCTTCAGTGCAGTACCCATCGGAATAATCGTGGCGGCAGCGCTCCTGTCCGGGACAAACGCGGTGCTCTCATCCGGACTTCTCGTCCTGGGATATATGGGGACGATAGCCGCGGCGCTGTTCACATCAGCAAAGCTGGCGAAATTTTCCGTCGCCTTCTATCTTTTTGCGGAGACTGAGGACAAAAAGGTGTTTCAGGCCATGAGGGAAGAGCGGGAGATAACGAAGGGGCGCATGTGGGAAGTGTTTGTGCTTTACCTGAGCTTCATCCTCTGGCGGCTGCTGGACTCTCTGGTAATGGGCATTCTGAGCATTTATCTCATGCCGTACACAGACCTTACCCTGAGCGGCTGGATATACAATGTCCGCGCTGTGAACAGGGGTGTCTCGATCGACGAGGTGTATCCCGCGCAGGAGAACGAGGAAAACAGCGAAGAATAAAAACAGCTCCGGCACAGGATATTTGTGCCGGAGCTTTCGTAAATCGGGGGGACTGATTTTGGGGAGAATTGTTGAGATAACTGACTTTTCCGCGCCGGAATTGGACGTATACGCAAGGCTCACGGAAAACCAGCTTGTGAACAGAGAATACCCAGAGAAAGGAATGTTCATATGCGAGAGCCCGCTGGTCATCCGACGGGCGCTGGACGCAGGGGTTGAGCCGGTATCGTTTTTGGCGGAGAGCAGGGAGAGCGCAGCTGCCGCGGAAATGGCTGGGGACAGAGAGAATGTGCCCGTATACACGGCGGAATTCGATATTCTCACAAAGCTCACAGGGTTTAAGCTGACGCGGGGTATGCTCTGTGCAATGAAGCGGCCAGTGCTGTCTTCTCCGGAGCAGGTATGCAGGGGAGCACGCCGCGTCGCCGTGCTGGAGGATGTGGTCAATCCCACTAACGTAGGCGCGATATTTCGCAGCGCCGCGGCGCTTAACATGGATGGGGTGCTCCTGACACCCGCGTGCAGCGATCCGCTCTACCGCCGGGCCATAAGAGTCAGCATGGGGACCGTATTTCAGATCCCCTGGGCGTGGCTTGATGACTTTGGGGCACTGAAAACTCTTGGCTTCAAGACAGCTGCAATGGCGCTTAAGGACGATACGATGGATATTGCCGACCCCGCCCTTAAGGAGGAGGCGAAGCTCGCGGTGGTCCTCGGTACTGAGGGAGAGGGGCTTCGTGAAGAGACTATAAGGCAGTGCGACTACACCGTGAAGATACCTATGTCACACGGCGTTGACTCCCTGAATGTGGCGGCGGCGAGCGCTGTGGCGTTCTATCAGCTGGGGAGATAAAATAACTTAACAGCTGCCTGAAAAAGCTCCCCCGTATGACTAAATCATACGGGGGAGCTTTGTGCTTCTTAGGATAATCTTTAATAAGATATAAGCCCGGTGTAGAGGAGCATATTGCAGAGAGTATCAGCCGCATGGGCGCGGGTCACGAGGCCTGTTGCGTTGATGATAGCCGAAGGTACCATGGGGCAGGGAGTGCCGTCCTCTAATTCATAAGCTGTCAGCAGCAATGCGATGCTGTTCCTTGACCATGGCGCCCAGCTATTGAGAGAGGAGAACTCTATGGGCTCTTCCTCAAGCATCTGGGAGAAATCATAGAGGTACATGTTGAGATATGCTCCAAAGCGCGCCATTATAACGGCGAATTCCTGCCATGTGAGGTAGGAGTCGGGACTGAACCTGCCTCCTCCGGTGCCGTTGACAAAACCAAGCACAGCCATGGCATTTACGGCGCCCGCATACCAGGAGTCCTCGGGAACGTCGGTGAAGAGCGTTTCTCCGTCATAGTACACACCCAGGACCTGGGACAGGAGCGCGCAGAGCTCGGCGCGGGTGAGCTTTGCACTGGGGTAGAAGTTGCCGTCACCGCTGCCCTGGAGTATGCCGTATGTGGCGAGGATATTTATTTCCTGGTAATAGCTTGGTACATCGTTAAAACCACGCCTTGCGTAGGTCTTGCTGCAGGAGCTGGCAAAGGGAACGGCTGACACGGGTGTCCAGGTGTCGCCCTGGCCTAAGTACATCTCGCAGTCAGGGGGCAGAGCCTCCAGAAGGGCGTCCATTGCTTCG
Organism: uncultured Oscillospiraceae bacterium; assembly: GCA_934552825.1. Classification (GTDB taxonomy): domain Bacteria; phylum Bacillota; class Clostridia; order Oscillospirales; family Oscillospiraceae; genus CAKTEQ01. Next base: position 198,495 of record CAKTEQ010000004.1, on the reverse strand, counting down.
GAACTGTCTCCGTGGGGAGGATAGAAGTAATAGTCGCAGCCGTTGAGCACGAGGTGGACGCAGCCGTTGGGCTGGGCGGGGGCGATAGTGGTGAGACACTCAGCCACAGCCTCTTCCATGCCCGGCTCCACGAGAAGAGTGGGGATAACGCCGATGTACTGATTTGAGTTTCCGGCGGCGGAGAAGAAGCGGTCCGTGGTGACCTTGAGCGCGTCGCCGTTAAAGACGGCTGGCATATTTTCGCTGTCAAACACAGTCTGGGAGGAACCCTTGCCATAGGTGCGCTGGCCGATTATAATGCCGGCTCTGTAGTCCCGGATGTCCGCCGCGAAGACCTCAGCGGCGCTGGCGGTGTCCTCGTTTACGAGGGTTATAAGCGGGAGAGAGGTGAGGCGTGTGCCGTCATATGGAATGTACTCGTAGAAGCCGTCACGATTCCGGAAATACATCATATCACCGCTGCCGGTGAAGAGCCCTGCAGCGTCTGCCGCGGAGCTGCTCACGCCGCCGGGGTTGTCCCGCAGGTCCACTATCCAGAAGCGGGCGCTGCTGTACTTGTTTATGGCGTCGGTAAAGGATTTTGCTGTGTTGAAGCCGAAGCTGTCACAGTCAATGTAACCCACGTTGCCGTTTATAAGCTCGGAGTATGTGGTACTGATGGGGATATCCCGCCGGGTCACGGTGCGCACGAAGGATTTCCCATCCCGGAGAATGGTGAGTTCGACGGTGGAACCGGCTTCTCCGAAGAGTATTTCAAGGTGCTCCTCGGCGGATGCGGGGACGCAGCTTGTTCCGTCGATAGATATGATGATGTCTCCTTTTTTGAGCCCGATACGGTCAGCGCCGCCGTCAGGATAGACACGGACGATATGTATGCCGTCCTCCTGGAAGGAGGAGAGAGTGCCCAGACCCACGAGCGTGTCCACATTGTCCAGAGAAGAGGTGAAGCCGCTGTACTCATCAGTGTCCATATAGTATGTATAAGGGTCGCTGACGTAGTAGTAGAAAAGCTCGTCCAGTGAGTCTGCGCCGCGGGCTTCTTCGTCAAGTTCGTAGTAATAATAGTCGTCCAGAATGGAGTAAGCCTGTTCTACAGTCAGGGCATATGCAGGTGATACGAGCATGGCGCATACGCACAGTACCGCGATCAGCCGGGAAAAGAGTTTTTTCATTTGTACACCCCCATTTATTATTATAACCATTATATTACATCCTGGGGTAAATGAAAAGGTTGACAAAAACTTTTTCCAGCGGATATACTGAACGGGAGATTTTTAATAAGGAGAGATTTCATGCTTAACTGGGTATTCGCACTGTTCTGCGCAGATTCCCTTATCCATGTGATTTCCTGCGCCGCGGGCAAGCAGCGCCTGCGGCACATTACAAAGGTGCTGCTGATGCCTCTTCTGGCTGTGGCCTACATAACTCTGTGCCGCCGGCTCAGCCCGATAGTCATAGCGGGGCTTGCCCTGGGGTGGATAGGGGATATTATGCTCCTCCGGCCGGGAGTGAAGCGCTTTCAGATGCTGGGAATAGGGGCGTTCCTGTTGGGGCATATTTGCTATATCGCGGCTATGTGCGTCGAGTTCGAGCTCAGCGCCAGGTTCCTGCCCTGGGCCTGCACGGCGGTGCTGTTCGCGGGGATAAGCGCAGTGATCTACGCGTTTTTGTGGAACAAGATAGCGCAGGATATGCGCGCCGCGGGGATAGGATATTTTGTGGTGATAACGGCGCTGGCGGTGGTGAGCGGGATGACGGTCCTGAGCGGCTGCGTCCAGGGAATATGCCTGCTGATGGGGAGTGTCCTGTTCATAATATCCGACAGTGTGCTGTGCTATCAGACCTTCACCGTGGGGAGTCCAGCGCCCAAATTCGATTTTACCGTGATGCTGACATATATCCTGGCGCAGAGCTGCATTATCGCCGGGTTCTGTATGTGATAAAGAATGAAAATAAAGCGAAACACCCGCTGCCTAATGGCAGCGGGTGTTTCCATATTAAGGAGCAAATTACTTGATAATATCTTCTTCGATGAACGCACCGATGCGAGGACGGACAACCTTGCCCTTCTTCTCGGCTGCGATAGTAGCGCGGGCCTGAGCCTTTGCTGTCTCCCAGTAGATGGGATGGTGGGGAGACTGCTCTGTGATGGTGTTCCACATCTCTGTTGCGAAGCCCAGCTTCAGCTCGTTGGCAACAGCTTCCTTAACAGGCTTGCGGATGCACTGGACTGTCAGGCGGCGTGTCTGACGTGTGCCGGAGTGCATGATGAGCTCAGCGATCTCCCAAGCGCGCTTATAAGCCTCATCGACGTCCTTTGTGATCTCGTTGATCATGCCGTACTCGAGAGCCTTACGTGCTGTGATGACTTCACCAGTCAGCTCAGCATAAGCGAAGCGCTTCTGGCCCATCATCATGCGCCAGATGATCTGAACGCCGTCGCCGGGGTACATGTTGATGCGGAAGTGGTTCTCAACACACCAAGCGTCCTCTGTTGCGAGAGTGATGTCGCAGAAGAAGAAGAGGTCGGAGTGGAAGCCGCCGCCCTGCCATACGCCGATGGTGGGGATCTCGATGTTTACCTGCTCTTCGATATCGTTTGTACCATCCTGATACTGGCGCTGGAAAGCGTGCCACATCTGGCCGCGCTGGAACTCGTCGACCTTCTGGAAGGGCTTGGATGTATCACGGTTGACGTCGCGAACACCATAGGACTCAAAGAAGTTCTCGCCCTCGGAACCAAAAATCAGGACTTCTGCGTCGTGATCTTCGTGGACCAGCTGGAACAGCTTATGGACCCATGCGTGAGGAGCTGTGCCCCAGATCCAACCCTTTTCACCAGGTGTGTAAGCCTTAGCCTCGACGATGCCGTCCTTCATCTTCATGTGGAAGTGACCCTTCAGGACCTCGGAGTACTCCTCGAAGCTGAGGTACTCGGGCAGGCGGAAGTTTGTTGTGGGATGATCGGGGCGCTTGCCGGCGTCGCTCTCTGCGAATACGGGGATCCACTCGTTGATGTCAGCCGCCTTCATGTCGAAGGGGTAACGCTCATGAGTCATGGGGAGTTCGGGTGTGAACAAAGGTCTGTCGTCTCTCTGCTTTGCCATTTTTAATTTCCTCCTTAAATTTATGTATCATCATAGTGATGTAGGGCGCGCAGCGCGCCCCGCGCATTTTTTATCTGCAAGGTAATTTTACCTAATAAACAGCTGGTTTGTAAAGTGCGAATTATGCAGAATGTGTTGCAGTTACACCATAAGTAGGGGGTAAGTTTGGAGTATATATAAAAATAGAAGAGGAAAAGATAAAAAAGAGACCCGGCAAAAAGCCGGGTCTCTCAAAAATGTCAGGAAACAAGTTCCCAATAATTACCGAAGGGTAAATTACTTGATGAGGTCTTCCTCGATGAATGCGCCGATGCGGGGGCGGACAACCTTGCCCTTCTTCTCGGCTGCGATAGTAGCGCGAGCCTCTGCCTTTGCTGTCTCCCAGTAGATAGGAGCGTGAGGAGACTGCTCTGTGATCGTGTTCCACATCTCTGTAGCGAAGCCCATCTTCAGCTCGTCAGCGACAGCTTCCTTAACAGGCTTGCGGATGCACTGGACTGTCAGGCGGCGTGTCTGACGTGTGCCGGAGTGCATGATGAGCTCAGCGATCTCCCAGGAGCGCTTCCAAGCGGTGTCAACGTCCTTAGCGATCTCGTTGATCATGCCGTACTCCAGAGCCTTACGTGCTGTGATGATCTCACCTGTCAGCTCAGCGTAAGCGAAGCGCTTCTGGCCCATGAGCATGCGCCAGATGATCTGAACGCCGTCGCCGGGGTACATGTTGATGCGGAAGTGGTTCTCAGCCATCCAAGCGTCCTCTGTTGCGATAGTGATGTCGCAGAACAGGAAGAGGTCGGAGTGGAAAGCGCCGCCCTGCCATACGCCGATGGTGGGGATCTCGATGTTTACCTGCTCCTCGATGTCGTTTGTACCATCCTGATACTGGTGCTGGAAAGCCTGCCACATCTGGCCGCGCTGGAACTCGTCAACGGGCTGGAAGGGCTTGGATGTATCACGGTGGCAGTCACGCATACCGATGGACTCGAAGTAGTTGTTGCCTTCTGTACCCCAGATGAGGACTTCAGCGTCATGATCCTCGTGGACCAGCTGGAACATCTTATGGACCCATGCATGAGGAGCTGTGCCCCAGATCCAGCCAGCTTCGCCGGGTGTGTAGGCCTTAGCCTCGACGATACCGTCCTTCATCTTCATGTGGAAGTGATCCTTCAGGATCTCGGAGTACTCCTCGAAGCTGTGGTACTCGGGCAGACGGAAGTTTGTAGAGGGGTGATCGGGGCGCTTGCCAGCGTCGCTCTCAGCGAATACGGGGATCCACTCGTTGATGTCAGCCGCCTTCATGTCGAAGGGGTAACGCTCGTGAGTCATGGGGAGTTCGGGTGTGAACAAAGGTCTGTCGTCTCTCTGCTTTGCCATGGTATAATTTCCTCCTTAAAATATGTTGCAAACAGTTGCATGGGGTCATTATGTGAAAAGGCGACAAAAGCCGCAACTATCACAAATACACCTTGATATAATTTTTACCATATTATGATAGGAATTGTGAAATGCAAAAAATGCAACAGGGCTTTGCAATGTTCCCATAACTGAAAAGGACCGGCACACATCGTGTGCCGGTCCTTTTGATTGACTTAAGCAATTCGCTGCAAATAATTACCGAAGGGTAAATTACTTGATGAGGTCTTCCTCGACGAACTTGCCGATACGAGGACGGATAACCTTGCCCTTCTTCTCGGCTGCGATAGTAGCGCGAGCCTCTGCCTTTGCTGTCTCCCAGTAGATAGGAGCGTGAGGAGACTGCTCTGTGATCGTGTTCCACATCTCTGTAGCGAAGCCCATCTTCAGCTCGTCAGCGACAGCTTCCTTAACAGGCTTGCGGATGCACTGGACTGTCAGGCGGCGTGTCTGACGTGTGCCGGAGTGCATGATGAGCTCAGCGATCTCCCAAGCGCGCTTATAAGCCTCGTCGACGTCCTTAGCGATCTCGTTGATCATGCCGTACTCGAGAGCCTTACGTGCTGTGATGATCTCACCTGTCAGCTCAGCGTAAGCGAAGCGCTTCTGACCCATGAGCATGCGCCAGATGATCTGAACGCCGTCGCCGGGGTACATGTTGATACGGAAGTGGTTCTCAGCCATCCAAGCGTCCTCTGTTGCGAGGGTGATATCTGTGAACAGGAAGAGGTCGGAATGGAAAGCGCCGCCCTGCCATACGCCGATGGTGGGGATCTCAATGTTGACTTCCTCTTCGATGTCGTTTGTGCCATCCTGATACTGGTGCTGGAAAGCGGACCACATCTGGCCTCTTACGAACTCGGATACGGGCTGGAAGGGCTTGGATGTGTCACGGTGGCAGTCACGCATGCCGATGGACTCAAAGAAGTTGGGGCCTTCGGAACCGAAAATCAGGACTTCTGCGTCGTGATCTTCGTGGACATACTGGAACATCTTATGAACGAAAGCATGAGGAGGTGTGCCCCAGATCCAGCCCTTTTCGCCGGGTGTGTAAGCCTTAGCCTCAACAATGCCGTCCTTCATCTTCATGTGGAAGTGATCCTTCAGGATCTCGGAATACTCGTCAAAGGACAGGTACTCGGGCAGACGGAAGTTTGTTGTAGGATGATCGGGGCGCTTGCCAGCGTCGCTCTCAGCGAATACGGGGATCCACTCGTTGATGTCAGCCGCCTTCATGTCGAAGGGGTAACGCTCGTGAGTCATGGGGAGCTCAGGAGTTACCAAAGGTCTATCGTCTCTCTGCTTTGCCATTGTATATTTCCTCCTTAATATAATTAAATAAACAAATTGTAACACGGAGATGATTGGCAAAATATCACAATTACGAGATATTTCTTCTACATTTCCTACATATTATTTACCACTTTTCGGGGGCATTGTGAAATGCAAAAAATGCAAAGGAGCATTGCGGCGATGCCATAACTGAAAAGGGGAAAAGCCCGCTCCGCGGAGAAGCGGAACGGGCTCACCACCATGCAACTGAGCAACAAAGCTCGGGCGATTAAGTACGAAATTATAATTACTTGATGATGTCTTCCACAATGAACTTGCCGATACGAGGACGAACGACCTTGCCCTGCTTCTCGGCTGCCATGACCTCGCGGGCCTGAGCCTTCGCTGTCTGCCAGTAGATAGGAGCGTGAGGAGACTGCTCTGTAATCGTGTTCCACATCTCTGTAGCGAAGCCCATCTTCAGCTCGTCAGCGACAGCTTCCTTAACAGGCTTGCGGATGCACTGGACTGTCAGGCGGCGTGTCTGACGTGTGCCGGAGTGCATGATGAGCTCAGCGATCTCCCAGGAGCGCTTCCAAGCGGTGTCAACGTCCTTAGCGATCTCGTTGATCATGCCGTACTCCAGAGCCTTACGTGCTGTGATGATCTCACCTGTCAGCTCAGCGTAAGCGAAGCGCTTCTGGCCCATGAGCATGCGCCAGATGATCTGAACGCCGTCGCCGGGGTACATGTTGATGCGGAAGTGGTTCTCAGCCATCCAAGCGTCCTCTGTTGCGATAGTGATGTCGCAGAACAGGAAGAGGTCGGAGTGGAAAGCGCCGCCCTGCCATACGCCGATGGTGGGGATCTCAATGTTGACTTCCTCTTCGATGTCGTTTGTACCATCCTGATACTGGTGCTGGAAAGCCTGCCACATCTGACCGCGCTGGAACTCGTCAACGGGCTGGAAGGGCTTGGATGTATCACGGTAGCAGTCGCAAAGGCCGATGGAACGCTGATCATTGAAGTAGTTCTTGCCCACGGAGCCGAAGATGAGGACCTCAGCGTCATGATCCTCGTGGACCAGCTGGAACATCTTATGGACCCATGCGTGAGGAGCTGTGCCCCAGATCCAGCCGTCAGGCTCACCGGGGGTGTAAGCTCTTGCCTCAACGATGCCGTCCCTGCACTTCATGATGAAGTGATCCTTCAGGATCTCGGAGTACTCCTCAAAGCTGTGATACTCGGGCAGGCGGAAGTTTGTTGTAGGATGATCGGGGCGCTTGCCGGCGTCGCTCTCAGCGAATACGGGGATCCACTCGTTGATTTCGTCAGCCTTCATGTCGAAGGGGTAACGCTCGTGAGTCATGGGAAGTTCGGGTGTAAACAAAGGTCTGTCGTCTCTCTGCTTTGCCATTTTTAATTTCCTCCTTATATAAAAGTTGAATTTAGAATTAAAAAGGTTATGTAGAAAACGCATATTAACTGCAACTCCTACGAACCTTCTCACTATGTTTACCATGTTTGAAATGAATTGTGAAATAGGGAAAACGCAAAATATTTTTGCGCAGAATGCATAACAAACCCGTTAGGCAATGCAAAAACTGAAAATCAGACACGTTTTTGAGGCTGAAATAAAAATTGACACCCATCTGAACAGCCTGAGGTTATCCGAAATCAAAAAGGTTGTTTTTCAAGGATTCAACATCACGGTAATCTATTTTTTGCAAAATAATATTGAAATTTTGAATAGTGTGCGGTATACTGTTTGGTGTTCAAAAAAGTTATCCCAGAGGTGAAAAAATGACCTTCGAACAGTTGAATTATTTCCTTGAGGTCGTCAAGGATATGAATTTCACAAAGGCAGCGAACAGACTGTTTATAAGCCAGTCAACGCTCAGCCGCCACGTCACAGCCCTGGAGGAGTCCCTCAACACGAAGCTCCTCAACAGGGACACCCACTCCGTTAAGCTCACAGAGGCAGGGAAGTTCCTCGTGCGTGAGGGCAGTGACCTGCTCAAGATGAAGCGGGAAATCGAGGAAAAGATTTGGATGTACGATGAGTCCAGCAAGGAGCGGCTCAATTTTGTGATGTACCTCATGCAGGACGACAGGGTATATCACATATGCAACGAGTTGAAGGAGAAGGACCCCAATATCCTACTCAACCTATCGCTCCTCGCGCGCAACGAGAATATTATCTCCCGCATTCAGGACGGCGGAGCTGACATGGGCATCTCCACATACGGCGAGATCGACGTGATACCTGAGGATATAGGCTGGGTGCCCCTGTGGGAGGACGAGTATTATCTCATAGCCCCCAACAATCACCGCCTCGCCTGCATGGACAGCGTGTCCGTGAACGAGCTTGAGGACGAGCGGATACTCATAGCGGATGAGCCCGCCATATCAAATAATGTCTGCGCCAATATACATCACTATCTGGAGAAGGGCACGAACAGAAGGTATAATGTCACCCAGCCAAGAAACATCGCGGAGATGGCGATGCAGGTCATGGCGGGCGCCGGCCTTGCGGTGCTTCCGGGGGTGAACTGTTTCCGTGACGGCAGATATAAGCTGCTGCACATAGAAGGCGTACCCACGAAGTATGATGTAATGTTTATGTGGAAGAAGGACAGCCCGAAGCTTGCGTCTATCGACCGGGTCAGAGAGTTCTTCATATCGTCCCTGGCGGAGATGGAGCAGAACGAGACGGTATGAAGTACGCCCATATAATTGACCGGATACTCTTCGGCGACGGATGGTTCACGCAGCGGGATATTTTTGAGGAATTCAAACTCTGGAGATTTTACGAAACGTACCTCGAAGGGATGAAAAGGCTGAAACGGGACAGACTCTACGCGAGCCGTATCCACGGGGAGAGCCATATCGAGAGAGTCATGCTTCTTGGGGCGCTGGGCGCTATGGCAGGAGGCATAGACCGGCGGGAGACAGAGATGCTCCTGGACGCCTGCGCTTACCACGATGTGGGGAGGGTGAACGACAGCTATGACATATACCACGGTGAGCGTTCTGCAGCCGTCATAGGCGAAATAACCGGCAGGGAAGAGAGCTATGACCTGACCGTGATAATGTGCGCGGTCCACGCTCACTCCAGGCCGGACGAGGATATGGCGGGAGTTATGGAGCTGTATGGCCTCAAAGGAGACGAATACGCCTGCAGTTTTTGCTGCATGCTCAAGGATGCGGACAATATGGACAGGTTTCGCATAAACGATTTCGACGAGAAGTTCCTGCGCATGGACTATAACCACAGGTTTGTCTCCCTCGCAAAGGAGATGGCGCAAATCTGGTATCCGAAACTGGAAGCCGAGGCGCAGGAGTAAGAGAGCATAAATAAATCCCGGAGACGGTTTTAATTCCGCCTCCGGGATTCTTTTATATTCAGGCACTAACGGGAGCCTTTGTCGTATGGTATGCCCTCTGCCTTCGGTGCTCTGGAGTTCTTGGAGGTGAACGCCAGAACGATAAGGGAGATGACGTATGGCAGCATATTATAAAGGCTGCCGGGGAGGTTCAGGGCTGTCAGGAAACTGAAACCGGTGTATACGTTGGAGAGGGCTCTGAACAGACCGAACAGCAGCGCCGCAAGGGCGATGCGTATTGGCTTCCACTGGCCGAAGATCATAACAGCCAGAGCGAGGAAGCCGAAGCCTGCCACGCCGTACTCAAATTTCCATTCGCTGACGCCGGCGGTGATGAACACGATGCCGCCGAGACCGCCCAGCAGTCCGGAGATGAGCACGCCCGCGTAACGCATCCTGTATACGTTGATGCCCACGCTGTCCGCCGCCTGGGGGTGCTCACCGCACGCCATGAGGCGCAGACCAAAGCGGGTCTTGTACAGCACGATGAACGACACAATGAGGGCGACGAGGGCGAGGAACATGAACCAGTTGAACTCGAAACCGCCAAGATTGACGATAAACGCCTTTTTCGCATTGATGTACTGGATGGTGGAGGAGACGTTGTCAACGCTCTCCGCTGTGTTCATGGCTTTGACGAAAACTGTCGCCGCCGCTGTAGCGAGAAGGTTCATTGCCGTGCCAACGAGGGTCTGGTCGGCGTTGAAGTTGATAGCCGCCACCGCGAGGAGCAGGGAGTAGATCGCCCCTGCCGCCATGGACGCCAGCACTACCAGCACTATCATCCAGAAAGCGGGCGTACTGTCAGGCAGGAATTTCATAACCAGCGCGCCACCGAGAGCGCCGATGACCATTATGCCCTCAAGGCCGATATTGACTACGCCGGAGTGCTCCGAGAAGCACCCGCCGAGTGCTACCAGGATAAGAACTGACGCGAAAATAAGAGTGTACTGAATAAGCAGGATCATGCCTGTGCGCCTCCTTTCCCGCTTTCGGCTTCAGCTAAAGCCGCCGCCTTTTCGGCTCTGCGCTCATCACGGTGCGCCAGGTATTTGTTCATCGCGTACTTGAGGAACAGCACGAAAGCGCACAGGTAGATTATGAGCGAGGAGATAAGGTCGGAGATCTGGGCGGAGTACATGGTCTTATCCACATAGGCGCCGCCTATCGTAATATGCTCGATGAAGAACGAGGAGAACACGGAGCCGATGGGGTTAAGGCCGCCCAGGAACGCCGCGGAGATGCCGTTGAAGCCCATGCTGGGCACAGAGGACTGGGTCGTCTGCCACTGCTCAAAGCCCGTGAGATAGAGCATTGCGGCGCCGAGACCGGCGAGAGCGCCGGAGATGACCATGGTGAGGATGAGGTTGCGCTTCTCGTTCATGCCGCAGTACTTGGCGGCGTTGGGGTTGTTGCCCGTCGCCTTGAGCTCATAGCCGAACTGTGTCTTGGAGAGGACGATCCATATGAGCACGGCAATGACAACGGCAAGGGGGATCGCGATAGTCACATACTGGTTATTGCTGAAGAGCTTGTTGAGCCCGCAGGAAGGGATCACAGAACCGGGACTCGTGTTGGCTATTGGGAGGGTATAGGGGCTCGTGGTCTCCTTGACCTTTATGAGCAGGGAGTTCACGAGGTAGAGCCCTATCCAGTTGAGCATGATGCAGGAGATGACTTCGTTAACATTGCAGTAAGCCTTCAGCGCGCCGGAGATGGCGCCCCAGAGGGCGCCTGCCGCCACGGCGGCGAGCATACAAACATACCAGGGCATCTGCAGTGCCAGGGCAAAGTACAGGCTCGCACCGGCACCCACGACATACTGCCCAGCGGCGCCGATATTGAACATGCCGACCTTGTACGCAAACAAGATGGAGAGGCTGCACATTATGAGGGGAGCCGTCTTTGCGAGGGTGCTGCCCAGATACTTGAGTTTTGCCAGACTCTTTGAATATGTGAGGAAGTTCTTGATTATGGTGGTTATCGCCTCCCACGCACCGGCGGGATTGATTATGAGCAGGACGATGTAGCCTATGAGCAGACCCAGCAGTATGCACAGCAGGGATGCGATAAGTGACTGGAAACCGTCGCTGCGGAGAAGGGACTTTTTAGTTTTCATTGGCTGCACCTTCTCTCTTGGCACCGGCCATATAGAGACCGAGTTCTTCGTTAGTCGTTTTCTTGGGGTCAAGCTCGCCGACGATCTCACCCTCGTACATGACGAGAATGTGGTCGGACAGGCTCATGACCTCGTCCATTTCCAAAGACACCAGCAGCACCGCCTTGCCGGCGTCACGCTGGGCGATTATTTGACTGTGGATGTACTCGATAGCGCCGACATCTAGGCCGCGGGTGGGCTGGACGGCGACGAGCAGCTCCGGGTCACGGTCGATCTCACGGGCGACTATCGCCTTCTGCTGGTTGCCACCGGACATGCTGCGCGCCGGAGTGGTGGGGCCCTGACCGGAACGGATGTCATACTGGTCGATGAGCCTGAGAGCGTACTCGCGGATAGGCTTGCGCTTAAGGAACCCCGCTCTTGAGACGAACTCGGGTTCGAAATAGCGCTGGAGCACCATATTGTCCTCAAGAGTGTAGTCCAGCACGAGACCGTACTTGTGCCGGTCCTCCGGGATATGGCTCATGCCCATGACGCTGCGCTTGCGAATGGAGAGGTGGGTTATGTCCCTGCCCTTGAGAGTGAGCTTGCCGCCCTTAAGGGGTTCAAGTCCGGTGATGCCGTAGACGAGCTCGGTCTGGCCATTGCCGTCAATACCGGCGATGCAGACGATCTCGCCCGCGCGCACGTCGAAGCTGACGTTTTTAACGGCGTTCTCCTTATGGACCTTGGAGCCGACCGTGATATTTTCCGCACGGAAGACCACATCCTTCGGATGTGCCTCCCCCTTCTGGACGGTGAACTCAACGCTGCGCCCGACCATCATGCGGGAGAGCTCCTCCTTGCTTGTGTCGGAGACGTTTACGGTGCCTACATATTTGCCCTTGCGCAGGACGGTTACCCTGTCGGCAACCTCCATTATCTCGTTGAGCTTATGAGAGATGAAGAGTATACTCTTGCCCTCAGCCACGAGGTTGCGCATTATCTGCATGAGCTCCTCGATCTCCTGGGGCGTGAGCACGGCTGTGGGCTCGTCGAAGATGAGGATCTCGTTGTCCCGGTAGAGCATTTTGAGGATTTCCGTGCGCTGCTGCATACCAACGGTGATGTCCTCAATAAGAGCGTCGGGATCTATATAGAGACCATACCGCTCGGAGAGCTCAACCACGCGCTGCCTTGCCACGTCCTTCTGGAGAAAGCCCATCTTACACGGCTCCACGCCCAGAATGATATTGTCCAGCACACTGAAGCACTCAACGAGCTTGAAGTGCTGGTGGACCATGCCTATACCAAGAGCGTTAGCGTCGTTGGGATCCTTGATTTTGACGATTTGACCGTCCTTTTTGATCACGCCTTCTTCGGGGGTATACAGTCCGAAGAGCACGCTCATCAGAGTTGATTTACCCGCGCCGTTCTCGCCCAGCAGTGCGTGTATCTCACCCTTCTTGAGCTGGAGTGTGATATTGTCGTTGGCGACAACGCCGGGGAATCGCTTGGTTATGTTTAGCATTTCTATTGCGTATGGCTGTTCCAAGCTTACCGCCCTCCCATTCCTTGGAGATTTTACTTATGCAGCGCAGCACACCGCACTGCACCACGATACATGTATTATACTATATACCTGTATATATTTCAAAATAAAAATGCCTTACCGGCGAATTTTTTTGTAAAAAGAGATAAAAATATGGGGACGGACTCAGGTCCGTCCCCATATGGTAAAATCATTTCCCGATGATTTTACTTGATGTTTGCGTACTCGTTTACTGTGACTGCTGTTGCGGGAATAGTCTCGATGTCGTTGGAGACTGTGATCTCGCCGGAGTACATACCGGCTACGAGAGCCTTGTAGTCCTCAGCCGTGAACTTACCGTCCTCAAACTGTGTTGTCATGGGGATCTGGACATAGTTCTCTTCGGGGTTCTCGGAGACGAGACCCAGAGTATCGATCTTGCCGCCGTAGTTAGCGAAGTTGCCTGCCTTGACTTCTGCCAGCATTGTCTTAACTGTGGCAGCGAGACCCTTCATAGCGGAAGTAACTGTCATGCCCTCGCCGTAGCCGCTGTCGATGATGCCGGACTGGTCAACGTCAACGCCGATGACCTTAGCACCTTCGACCTTAGCGGCAGCCTCAGCTGCGGAGTTGTAGATGCCGCCGCCGCAAGCGAACACGACTTCTACGCCAAGAGTCTGATACCAGTTGTCCATGTAGGCTGTAATGTCGCCGTCGCCATAGAACTGGTTGCCGTAAACGTACTCGACTGTTACCTGATCAGCGTTGCCCAGCTCAGCTGCTGCAGCGTCGATGCCCTGGAGGTAGCCGTAGCCATAGCGGACAACAGCGGGAACTGCCATGCCGCCAAGGAAGCCCAGGTGTGTGTAGCCCAGCTTAACAGCAGCGTAGCCTGCCATATAGCCGCACAGCTCTTCCTGGTAAACAGCGCAATAGAGGTTGGAGGGGAGCTCATAGTCAGCGCCCAGATCGCCCGCGCTCACGTCCAGAGCGATGAAGGTGATGTCGGAATATGTGCCTGCTGTCTCCTTGATGGCGCCGGCGAAAGCAAAGCCGGGCATCACGATGACATTGTAGCCCTCGTCGATAGCGGACTCGATCATAGCGACACGCTCAGCATCGGAGTCACCGGCGGGCTTGAAGTAGTTGAACTGGATGCCGTTCTCAGAGCAGTACTCCTTACAGGCTTCATACGTTGTCTGGTTGAAGGACTGGTCTGTGATGTCGCCGTAGTCTGTGATCATAGCGACGCTCATGTCGGTCGTCTCTTCGGTGTTCTCTGTGTTTTCAGTGTTCTCCGTGTTCTCAGCGGGGTATTTTGCATCTGTTTCGGTTTTCTTGTCAGTGCCGCCGCATGCAGCGAAGGCAAAGACCATCACCAGAGCCAGAAGCAGGGCGATGAGCTTTTTCATTTTGGATTTCCTCCTCAAATAAACATTGTTCCGTTATTGAGGCGGCACGGCCGAGGACCCTGTCGGGACTTTGGAGGTGCCGTCAAAATGACGGAGTTTAAGGAATATTTTCTATATTCCTTTAGTATTGTAGCATATGTTTCCAGGGCTTTCAAGGGTGTTGATGCCCGTTGGGAAGTTTTTTTGATAATACGCCGCGCATGAGAAACTTTTGTCCGCGAGCGACGGAAAACTATTAAAATTTACTATACGGAGAAGGGATATATTTACAAAAAACAGACATATGTGATAAAATCCTAACCAAAATCTTGTATGCCTGAAGAAATGGGCGAAGGAATGAAAAAAGGAAGGGGAATGCCGCAGATGGACAAAAGAAAGATATTTGTGATAAATAACGGCTCTACGTCAATAAAAGTCGCGGTTTTTGAGGAAGAGGAGTGTGTGCTTAAGGAGAGCATCCCTGTGGATAAGGAGCTGACTTCGAAGAGCCTGCGCGCTGTTGATCAGCTGCCGTTCAGAATGGCAGCGGTGGAGAAATTCATAGATGATAATGACATTGATCTGTCATCCTTCAGCATGATTTCCTCCCGGGGAGGACCGCTGCCGCCCTGCAGGTGCGGAGCCTACGCTGTTAACGACTGGATGATAGACGTGCTCACCTATGCGCCTACAACGCTCCACGTCTCTGCGCTCAGCTGCATGATAGGGGACAAGCTCGCTAAAAAGTACGCGGTGCCCCATATCATCTATGACTCGGTCCTCGCCGTGGATATGGACGAGATAGCGACGTATACGGGGCTGCCCGGTGTCAGCGTGGCCTCCGGAGGACATGTGCTCAACACACGGGCAGTATCAAAGGTGGCGGCGGAAAAGCTGGGTAAGCCTCTGGAGGAGTGCAGCTTCATTGTGGCCCACATGGGCGGCGGATGCACCTTCAGCGCCGTAAAGGGCGGCAGAATGATCGATTATCATAACGACTACCGGGGCTGCATAACACCTGAGCGGTGCGGAACCCTGCCCCTCGACGAGTTTACACGCCTGTGCTATTCCGGAAAGTACTCCGAGGCGGAGATGCAGCGCCTTGTTATGGGCGGCTCTGGCTTTCTCGCCTATACGGGAACCTCAGACGGCAGGGAACTGGAAGCCCGGGCGGACAATGGCGACAGCGTAGCGGCGCTCATGTTCGAACTGATGGCCTACGGCGCGGCAAAGCAGATAGGGCAGATGGGGCCGGTGCTCAAGGGGAAGATAGACGCCATAATACTTACAGGCGGGCTGGCAAACAACAAAAGACTCATAAATCTGCTCACGGAGCGCATAAGCTACATGGCGCCCATCGAGATAATACCCGGGGAGCTGGAGATGGAGGGCCTTGCAAAGGGTGCCCTCGCCGTGCTGGACGGGAAGGAAGAGGCGCAGCTCTTCGACCTGATGCCGAGAGGCTTCAGCTCAAAACGTGAATTCTATGAGAAGTTTAAACCAGAGGTCATAGCATAAAGCGAAGATAAGATCAGCCCCGCGCAGATTCCTGCGCGGGGCTGATCTTATCTTTTGGTTGAATTCAGTTAAGCTCAAATTCGCGGTCCAGCATATCGGCGACCATCTGCATGTTTTCGTCGTTGTATTCCATTTCGGCATTTCCGAAGAGTATAGCGGCGCCGTAGATGATGGAACGGCAGATGAAGGTCTTTCTGTGGCGCACGTCAGGCGGCATATGGACCTCTTCGCAGTAGCGTGAAACGGCTTCATATGTCTTGAGGCTGAGCTGCCCCCTCAGACAACGGTACTCCTCGTCGCAGTCCTTGAAGTTCTGCATCATTACCTGCCTGAACTGGGGATATTCTGTGAGGAAACGGATGTAGTCGAGGCTTATCTCAAGAAGCTGGCGCTTATTGCTGCAATTTGCGTATTCCCGGAGAATGACCTCCTGCCTTGCGTAGTAAAGCTTGTTGATATAGCCGAGGATCTCGGCGATGAAAGCATGGGTATCCTTGAAATGTTTGTAGGGAGTAGCGCAGGAGACGCCGCAGCGACGGGCGACGTTTCTTGTGGAAAAGGCGTGAACGCCTACTTCGGTGAGCTCCTCAAGTCCCGCTTGGATGAGTTTTTCACGCGTTTCGCTGGCAACGTTACGTTTTTTCTGCGTCTGTGGCTCATTTGACATAAAAATTCGCACTCCTCTGCAAGATATGACAGGATATTACACCACATATCGTGTATAAGTCAACAGGCAGAATTGCACATATCGGAGATAAATCGGAATTTATTTGTTTGCAGCATGCCCGCCTGGCGCGGGGAAGTTCATAATTTCTTAACTTGACAATTTGGGTAATGTTAGTATAATCATTTTCAGTTATCACTGTTTAGTTATCGGTGATAACCAGATTTTAGCAAAAACTGATTATCATACTTTTTGGAGGTAAATCACTATGTTTTATGACGCAATTGCAGAACTCATCGCGGAGCGCAACGACTGCTCAGTTTCCGACCTCTCCCGGGACAGCAGATTTGAGGATCTGGGTATCGATTCCCTGGACACAGTGGAAATGCTCATGAAGCTTGAAGACAAGATCGGTCAGGAGATCGAGCTTGAGGAGAAGGTGGAGACCATCGGCGAGCTGGTGGATTACATCGACAGAAAGCTGAACAAGTAATCATGATAAGGACAGAGCTTTGCGGGATGCTGGGTATCGAGTACCCGGTTTTTCAGGGCGGCATGGCGTGGATAGCGGACGGGAAGCTGGCGGCAGCCGTGTCTGAAGGTGGCGGGCTCGGCATCGTAGCGGCGGGCAACGCCCCCGTGGAGCAGGTGCGCGAGCAGGTCCGTATTGCGAAATCACTTACGGACAGGCCCTTCGGTCTGAACATAATGCTCATGAGCCCATTTGTTGAGGACATAGCAAAGATGGCGGCGGAGGAAAAGGTAGCGGTGGTCACCACAGGTGCGGGCAACCCCTCAAAGTACATGGAAATGTGGCGCGAGGCAGGGATAAAAGTTATCCCCGTGGTGGCGTCTGTTGCCATGGCGAAGCTCATGACTCGACTGGGTGCGTCCGCCCTCATCGCGGAGGGCGGCGAGAGCGGCGGCCATGTGGGAGAGCTGACGACGATGGTGCTGGTGCCCCTGGTGTGCGATGCGACGGACCTGCCGGTGATAGCGGCGGGCGGCATCGGGGACGGACGCGGCTTTGCTGCGGCTCTGATGCTGGGGGCCTGCGGCGTGCAGATGGGCACGCGTTTCCTCTGCGCCGAGGAGTGCAGCATTCATCAGGTTTACAGGGACAAGATACTGAAAGCCGGGGATCTCGCCACTATGGTCACAGGCAAGCGGCTGGGCCACCCAGTGCGGAGCCTGCGGACGAATTTTTCGCGGCAGTATGCCAAGGCGGAGTACAGCGCGATGCCCAACGAGGAGCTTGAGGCAATGGCGTCCGGAGTACTGCGGCTGGCTGTGGAGGAGGGCGACACCGAAAGGGGCTGCTTCCTCGCGGGCCAGATAGCGGCGATGGTTGACAGAGTTCAGCCGGCGGCGGATATAGTCCGGGAAGTCGTTGAACAGGCGGAGCCTGTTCTGAGGAGCGCTGAGAAATGGGTAAGATAGCATTTGTTTTTTCCGGCCAGGGGGATCAGTACCCGGGCATGGGAAAGGAACTCTATGATAATTTTGCTGCCGCCCGGGAGGTATTCTCCCAGGCGGACGCTCTGCGTCCGGGCACATCCGAGATGTGCTTTGGGGGGAGCGAAGCGGACCTGAAGGAGACGAAGAACACTCAGCCCTGCATGTTTGCCGTGGAGCTGGCCGCGGCGGCCGTGCTGAGAGAAGCGGGTGTCCGGGCGGACATGGCGGCGGGCTTCTCCCTTGGGGAGCTGGCGGCGCTGACATATACAGGCGCCGTGGACTTCAAAACGGGCTTTGAGCTTGTATGCCGCCGGGGGGAACTGATGCAGAGCGCCGCCGAGGAACAGCCCACGGCTATGGCTGCCGTGCTGCGGCTGTCCCGGGAAGAGGTGGAGCGCGTTTGCGGTCAGTTCAGCCAGGTATATCCCGTGAACTATAACTGCCCGGGGCAGATATCCGTGTCCGGCGCCGCAGGGGAGATGGAGGCGTTTTACGCCGCGGTCAAAGCCGCGGGCGGAAGAGCCATGCCCCTCAAGGTGAAGGGAGCGTTCCATTCGCCCTTTATGGCTCCGGCGGCTGATAAATTCGGAGAATACCTCAGCCGATACAGTATCGGAGAACCGACGATACCCCTATATTCCGACTGCACTGGCGAGCCGTATGGGAGCAATGGCAAGGAACTGCTGGAAAGGCAGATATGCAGCCCGGTCCTGTGGGAGAACATTGTGCGCGGCGCGATCGCAGCCGGGGCGGATACGTTCATCGAGCTTGGGCCCGGCAAGACGCTGTGCAATCTTATAGGCAAGACGGATAAGACAGTGAGGGCGTTCCCTGTGAGAAATCCCGGGGACGTGGACGCAGTTCTCCTGGAGGTGAAATAATGCTTAAGGGCAAGGTCGCCGTAGTCACCGGGGGCTCCCGGGGAATAGGCGAGGCTGTGGTCAGAGAGCTGGCTTCCCGAGGCGCCGACGTTGCGGTGGTATATGCGGGGAGCGAGGAACGGGCGGCAGAGGTCTGCAGGTCCTGTCGGGAGGAATACGGCGTGCGCGCCGGAAGCTACCGGTGCGACGTGGCGGATTTCAGCGCTGTCAAGGAGACTGTGGCAAGGATAAAAGAGGACTTCGGCACGATAGATATCCTCGTTAATAACGCGGGTATCACAAAGGACGGGCTCGTGGCAACCATGAAGGAGCAGGACTTTGATAATGTGCTCGCCACAAATCTCAAGGGCGTTTTCAACATGATACGTCACTGTTCCGGAATATTTATCCGCAGCAGGAACGGCAGAATAGTAAACATCAGCTCAGTGTCCGGCATTATGGGCAATGCCGGACAGGCGAACTATTCAGCGTCCAAGGCGGGAGTCATCGGGCTGACAAAATCTGTGGCCCGTGAGCTGGCGTCGCGGGGCATAACCTGCAACGCTGTGGCGCCCGGATATATAGCCACGGACATGACAAAGAATGTCGCGGGGAACGAAGAAAAGCTGGGCATACCCCTCAACCGGCTGGGAAAGCCGGAGGAAGTGGCAAAGGCAGTGGCGTTCCTTGCCGATGCGGACTACATCACCGGCGTTACGCTCTGCGTTGACGGCGGCATCTCCATGTGAGACAGAAAAAGGTGTTTAGTTATGAAAGAGATGAACGAAGAAATAATCCGCAAATACGCAAAGCTCATGAAGGAGCTGGACCTCTCCGGCATAGAGGTGACGGAGGGGAGCAGCGCAGTGCGTCTTGAGCGCACTCCCTCCGGCGGAGCTGTGCAGACAGCGCCGGTGAGCACACCGTCGGAGACACAGAATGGGGACGATCTCACAGCGGTCACGTCACCAATGGTGGGAGTATTCTATGCCGCGCCCACTGAGGACGCCGAGCCTTTTGTGAAGGCGGGCGACACGGTGAAGCGGGGAGACACACTCTGCATCATCGAGGCGATGAAGCTCATGAACGAGATAACGGCGGAGCAGGACGGGGTCATATCCCAGGTCTGCGTGAGCAACGGCCAGGTCGTGGAATATGGCACCGTGCTCTTCAAAATGGAGGCGTGAGCGGCATGAATAGGGAAGAACTGGAGAGAATACTGCCCCACAGGGACGCCATGCTTCTGCTGGACGAGGCGGAGAGAGACGGTGACACAGCCCGCGGCAAGTATCTCGTCAAGGGGGACGAGTGGTTCCTCAGAGGACACTTTCCCGGAAATCCCGTTGTGCCGGGGGTTGTTCTGTGCGAGATGCTGGCGCAGTCCGTGTGCGTTCTCCTGAGTGAATATATGGACGCGGACAAGCTGCCCTATTACACGGGGCTCAACAACGTTCGCTTCAAGTCCTCTGTCCTGCCGGGGGATCTCTTTGAGACCCGCTGCCGTGTTACGAGGATAAAGAAGCCCTTCTTCTTCGCCGAAGGCGAGGGGTATGTGGGAGACCGGCTCTGCGTCAAGGCGGAGTTCTCCTTTGCAATTATGGAGAAGTAACTATGTTTTCGAAGATTTTGGTCGCGAACCGCGGGGAGATCGCGGTGAGGATAATACGTGCCTGCAAGGAGATGGGCATCAGGACCGTAGCGGTCTATTCCGAGCCGGACCGGGACGCGCTCCATGTGGCCCTGGCGGACGAGAGCTACTGTATCGGCGGCGCCGCTGCGTCCGACAGCTATCTCCGGGAGGACCGGATAATCAGTACGGCACTGGTGTCCGGCGCTCAGGCGATACATCCGGGATATGGCTTCCTCTCGGAAAACGCCCATTTTGCCCGGCTGTGCCGGCGCAACGGCGTTGTGTTCATCGGCCCCGACCCGGACTGTATGGACAAGGTCAGCGACAAGACGAAGATCAAAGAAATATTCAGCGGCACAGAACTCAGACCGATACCCGGCACGGGAGTTCTGCCCACAGTTGAGGACGCTGCCGAAGCGGCGGCGGATATAGGCTATCCCGTCATGCTGAAGGCGCGCTCCGGCGGCGGCGGGCGCGGCATCCGCGTTATCCGGGATGAGGAGGACCTGCGCCGGGAATATCCCCTTGCCGTGGCGGAGAGCGCGGCGACCTTCGGGGACGGGGGAGTTTATATTGAAAAATATGTATACCCGGCGCGGCATATTGAGGTGCAGGTGCTGGCGGACGAGCAGGGGAGCGTTGTGTGCCTGGGTGAACGGGACTGTTCCATCCAGCGCAGCCATCAGAAGCTTGTGGAGGAGTCCCCCTCGCCGGGAATAAAGGACAAGGACCGGCGCGAGCTTATGGCTAAAGCTGCTGACGCTGTGAAGACCATCGGCTATGTGGGACTCGGGACACTGGAATTTCTCATGGACGGGGAGGGGAACTTCTGGTTCATGGAAATGAACGTGCGCCTTCAGGTAGAGCACACCGTCACGGAAATGCTCTCCAACATAGACCTCGTGAAATGGCAGATACGCGCGGCAGCGGGCGTGCCTCTGAATTTCGGCCAGCAGGACGTGCGCCTGCGGGGGGCGAGCATAGAGTGCCGCATCAATGCCACGGCACCGGGGAGGCTCCGCATGCTCCATGTGCCGGGAGGCCCCTTCGTGCGGTTCGATACATATCTTGTGCCGGGCGTGGAGGTGAGTCCATTCTATGATTCCATGCTGGGCAAGCTCATTGTCTACGCCGGGACCCGTGAGGAGGCCGTGCGGAAGATAAAGGCAGCTCTCTGCGAGTTGGTGATCGACGGGATACCAACGAATATAGAGGAGCAGCTCGGTATAGTTTCGGACGAGCGGTTTATGTCCGGCGAATATAATTTAACATTTATGGAAGGCAGATGAGTTAGGTGCCGTTTTTGAATTTCCTGTTCCAGCCGAAGAATGAGCTGGAAAACGGCGGGCGCAGCGCGGCTCTTGTCCAGGGGGACGAGAGCGAGCCTGAGAAGACCTGCCCCAACTGTCACAAATCAATACCACTCAGTACGCTCTGGGCGCAGCAGAACACCTGCTCCTGCGGGTATCATTTCCGCATCACCGCCCGGCAGCGGCTGAATTATCTGGTGGACGAGGGCAGCTTCAGAGAAATGTTCTGCGATGTGTCCTCGGCGGATCCCCTAGCTTTTCCCGGTTACAGGGAAAAGCTGGAGATGACTAAAAGCGCGAATAAAGAGGACGAGGCGGTCATATGCGGAACAGCCCTTGTGGGCGGGCAGAAGTGCTGCCTGTTCGTCATGGAGCCGTATTTCATGATGGGCAGTATGGGCACGGCTGTGGGAGAACGCATAACCCGCCTTTTTGAGTATGCGCTGGAGCACCGGATGCCGGTGGTGGGCTTTACTGCATCGGGCGGCGCGAGAATGCAGGAGGGACTATTCTCTCTGATGCAGATGGCGAAGACAAGCGGCGCCGTGAAAAGACACAGCGACGCGGGGCTTTTCTATCTCGTGGTGCTCACTAACCCCACCACGGGCGGTGTTACGGCGAGCTTTGCCATGGAGGGAGACATCATCCTGGCGGAGCCGGGGGCGACGGTGGGCTTCGCGGGGGCGAGAGTGATAGAGCAGACGACGAAAAAGGCGCTGCCCAAGGGCTTTCAGACGGCGGAGTTCGTCCTGGAGCACGGGTTTATCGACGCCATCGTCCCCCGTACGAAGCAGAAGATTGCCATCGCGCGCCTGCTGAAATACCACCCCGGAGGTGAGAAATGATGAGTGCCTACGACAAGGTGAGAATAGCCCGGGACAATAAGCGCCCTACGGGTACGGACTATATAAGGGGCATATTCACGGAGTTTCTTGAGCTCCACGGAGACAGACGCTTCGGAGATGACAAGGCGATAGTGGGGGGCGTCGCCAGAATAGGCGATATGCCCGTCACGGTGATAGCCATCGAGAAGGGGCACAACACAAAGGAGCGTATGCAGCGCTCCTTCGGCGCGCCCAATCCAGAGGGGTACAGAAAGGCGCTGCGCCTGATGAAGCAGGCAGAAAAATTCCACAGGCCGGTAGTGTGCATCGTGGATACCTCAGGAGCGTATTGCGGCATAGGTGCTGAGGAGCGGGGGCAGGGTCAGGCCATAGCGGAAAACCTAATGGAGATGATGACCCTGAAGACGCCGATAATATCCATCCTCGTAGGCGAGGGGGGGAGCGGTGGCGCGCTCGCCCTTGCTGTGGCTGACCGGGTCTGGATGCTGGAAAACGCGATCTACTCCGTGATATCCCCGGAGGGCTGCGCGAGCATCCTGTGGAAGGACGCTTCAAAGGCGGCGGACGCAGCCGAACAGCTCAGGATCACCGCCAGGGACAGCCTTGAAAACGGGCTCGTGGAACGGGCGATACCCGAGGAGAGTATCGGCACGGCTGAATTCTATGATATGCTGCGCCGGGATTTGATGGAGGAGTTCGGCAGGCTTATGCCTCTGGCGGAGCAGGAGCTTCTCCGGCGCAGGTATGAACGTTTCAGGAAAATTGGGGTCAGGAATAATGAACTGTGAGACATATACGAGACGCGTGCATTATTATGAGACGGACCAGATGGGCATAGTGCACCATTCAAATTACATCCGCTGGTTCGAGGAGGGGCGGGTGGACTTTCTCAGGAAGAACGGCATAAGCTGCAGGGACATGGAGTCTCTGGGCATCCAGATTGCTGTGACAAGCGTGAACTGCGAGTACAAGGCGCCGGCTCACTTTGACGAGACGGTCACTGTGGAGACTCGGTTGGCGATGTATAACGGCGTGCGCGCGGCATTTGAATACAGCGCCACCGGAGACGCGGGAGCGCTGCTCGTCCGGGGAAGAAGCGAGCATTGCTTCATAACCGGCGGGAGGGGACTGCCCCTGAACATGAATAAGAAAATGCCGGAACTGAGCGGAGTTATGACAAGACTGCTCGGAGAGGGCAGCCCTGATACGGAGGTAAAAGAATGAACAGAGTGGTCATAACAGGCATGGGCGTCGTGAGCCCCGTGGGCAACGATGTGCCCTCCTTTTGGCAGAGCATAAAGAACGGCGAATGCGGCATCGCGCCGATTACTAAGTTTGATACGTCCAATTTCAAAGTGAAGGTCGCGGGCGAGGTGCGTGATTTCGACCCCAGAAGCTGCATGGAGAAGCTGGACGTGCTCCACAGTGATATTTACACCCAGTTTGCCATGTCGGCCGCCTGCCAGGCGGCGGAGGAGAGCGGCGTCGTCGGTACGGTCGCGCCCGAGCGCATGGGCGTGTATATCGGCACGGGCATAGGCGGCATTGCAACATTTATGACCGAGCATGAGAACCTGCTCGAGCGCGGACCGAGACGTGTATCCCCATACTTTATTCCCATGATGATAGCAAATATGGCATCCGCCATGATAGCCATGCGCTTTGACTGCAAGGGACCGGCGATGCCCGCGGTCACAGCCTGCGCTTCCGGCACGAACGCCATCGGCGAGGCGATGCGTCTTATCCGCCACGGCTATGCGGATGTGATGATAGCTGGCGGCGCGGAGGCGACGGTTAACCCGCTGGCGGCGGCAGGTTTCAGCACTATGAAGGCGTTGTCGTTTTCTGAGGACCCGTTGGCGGCGTCCCTGCCCTTCGATCTGCGCAGGAGCGGCTTTGTCATGGGTGAGGGCGCAGGGGCGCTGGTGCTGGAGGAGTACGAGCACGCTAAGGCTCGCGGCGCGCATATTTACGCGGAGGTCTCCGGCTACGGTTCCACCTGCGACGCTTATCATATGACCGCGCCCCACCCTGAGGCGGAGGGCGGCGCGAGAGCCATCCTGGACGCATGGAACGAGACCGGTTTGGACACGGACAACGTGTATTACAATGCCCACGGCACAGGAACGCCCATGAACGACAAGGCGGAGACCATCGCCGTGAAGAAGGCGCTGGGCGAAGAGCGGGCACGGCGCGTGAGCATCAGCTCGACAAAGTCGATGACAGGGCACATGCTGGGCGCCGCCGGCGCGGCAGAGGCCATAGTATCCGTGCTGGCGCTGACCGAGGGCATCGCTCCTCCGACAATAGGACTTGAGGTTCCGGATCCGGAGTGCGATCTTGATTACACCCCCGGAGCGGCGAAAAGACGTGAATTTGATGTGGCGCTGTCCACCTCCCTTGGCTTCGGTGGGCATAATGCCTGCCTCGCCTTCAGAAAGATCGGCGGTGGAGCAGATGAGAGATAAGATATATATAACCGGCATGGGCGCGGTGACGCCCGTCGGCATAGGTGCCGACAGCTTTTGGGAGGGGATCGTTTCCGGCAAGAGCGGTATCGGCGAGATAACAAAGCTGGACACCTCGGCGCTGCCCATACACAGAGCGGGCGAGGTGCGGGACTTTAACCCAAAAGAGCACCTGCCCATGCGCCTTGTTATGGATCTGGAGCCGTATATGCAGTATGCCTACGTCGCAGCCCGGGAGGCGGTCGAGCAGAGCGGGCTTGATACCCGCAGCAACAGAGTCGGCATCGTCATGGGTACGGCGCTGAGCGGCATAAAGCTCATTGGCGAGACGGGCGGAGACTGGGTAAAGGACGGGAAAAGCGCGGGACCGAAGTTTCTCGTCAAGGCTATGGGGAATATCGCCCCGGCACAGTTCGCCATAAACCACGGGATAAAGGGTCCCAGCATGACCGTGAGCACAGCGTGCTCCTCCGGCGGAGACGCGATAATGCTCGCGTCCATGCTTATATGCTCGGGAGAGGCTGACGCCGTGGTGGTGATGGCGGGCGAGGCCGCCGTAAGTCCGGCGCTCATCCAGAGCCTGACGAAGACCGGCGCGCTCTCCAAGACCGGGGAGTGCCGTCCCTTTGACGAGGAGAGAAACGGATTTGTCATGGGTGAAGGCGGCGCGGCTGCAGTACTGGAAAGGGCGGACTATGCCGCGGCGCGGGGCGCCGAGCCGTTGGCGGAGCTTCTGGGCTGCGGGAATAACACGGACGCATTCAATCCCGTGTCCCCGGACCCGGAGGGGACGGGAGCCGCCGCCTGCATGAAGCGGGCGCTGGAAAATGCGGGCCTGCAGCCTGAGGACATAGGCTATATCAACGCCCACGGTACGGCTACGGCAGCCGGCGACCTTGCGGAGGCGCTGGCGATACGGCGGGTGTTCGGAGATATGGCCGTGCCCGTCAGTTCCACGAAGGGCGCCACGGGGCATATGATGGGAGCCGGCGGCATCGCGGAGGTAATAGCCTGCGTGCAGGCGGTGCGCAGCGGTGTTCTGCCCCCAAACACGGGCGGCAGCCAGCCGGAGGAGCTTGGACTCCATATCGTCATGACGAGCAGAAAAAAGGAGATCAATGCGGCAATGTCCAACGCAATGGGCTTTGGAGGCCAGAACTCCTGTGTCATTGTGGGTAAAGTCAGGGAGAGTGTTCGATGAGCAGCTATACATACGACGTGGAAAAATTCAAAGGGGTGTTCGAGAGCTCCTTCACATGGCTGGAGGGCTTTATGCGCAATGTGCGCCGCCGTCCGGACAGGCGCGCCATGGTGGACCCGATGCAGGACAAAGTCTGGACCTATGGCGAGCTTAACGGGGACGTGAACCGTCTGGCAAACGCTCTGAGCTCCGCGGGCGTAAGGGCGGGGGACGTGGTCCTCTATCAGCTGTATAACTCGCCTCAGTTCGCATTCTGTTATATCGCGCCCCGGAAGCTCGGGGCGATAAACAGCCCTGTGAATTTCAACCTCTCCGCAGGGGAGACGGCGGCGCTTATCGACAGGGATATGCCCAAGGTATATGTCTACGACTGCGACGTGAAGGAGATGGCGTGGCGGGCAGTGGAGCTCAGCGAGCACAAGCCGGAGGTCATCATCGCCGTAGACTACCGGGGGGAGAAGCCCGAGCTGCCCACAGGGCACGTATTCTTCGGGGATTTTGTGGAACGTTACGGCACTGATGAGCCTGAGAGGGACTTCGTGCCAAATATGTATGCCGAGGTGACACGCCTTTGCACCTCAGGGACGACGGGGGTACCAAAGGGAGTACCCCTGAACGACGTGAACGAGGTGCTCTCCGCCCACGATACCATAATGCACTTTCCCCTGTCGCCAATGGACACGACCATGAACATGACACCCTGGTTCCACCGGGGCGGGCTCCATTCCGGGGGACTGACGCCCACGCTCTACGTGGGCGGCTCCGTCGTGATAATGCGGATGTTCAGTGCAAAGAGTTGCTTTGATTATGTGGAGAAATATGGGATAACGTATCTGATAGGTGTTCCCTCGGCGCTTAGCAATCTGGCAGTGCGGCAGGAGCGGCACCCGGCTGACCTGAGCGCCCTCAAAGGGATAGTCACCATGGGCAGTCCGCTGGAAAAGAGCGCGTGCGAGCGGTTTCAGAAGCTGCTCACCCCGAACATATTCAATGGTTACGGCACGACGGAGACCTTCTGGAACAGTTTCCTCCGACCGTACGACTTGCCGGATATGGCGGGTACTGCGGGCACAGCTTGCACCGGGGACGAGGTGCGTCTTGTGCGCATATACGAGGACCGGAGGGCGGAGCCTGACGACATTGTGCCCATGGACGGCTCGACGCCGGGGGAGATAATAATCTTCACCTGCGAGAAGAGCGCTTTGAGCTATACGAAGAACGAGGAACAGACGAGGGAGAAATATTACAAGGGCTGGTTCTACACAAAGGACGTGGGTACCTGGGACGAAAAGCAGTACATAACCGTCGCCGGCAGGAAGGATAACATGATAATCTGCATGGGGGAGAATATCTACCCGGAGCAGCTGGAGGCTGTCATTAACGAGAACGAAAAGGTGCTAGACTGCATGGTGGTCGGCGTACCGGATCCTTCCAGAGGCCAGGCTGTGGCGGCATACGTTGTAGTGTCGGATCCGTCGCTTACGGCGAAAGAACTCAATCACTACTGCGTGAACCACAACGGCGTCTCCAAATACAAATGCCCGAGATACTATGCCTTCGTGGAAAAGCTGCCATACAACTCAACGGGGAAGAAGCAGCACACTGTTCTGCAAGAGCAGGCGAAAAAGGACCTCGCCGAAGGCAGACTGCAAAGACCGTGAAAAATACCCGGTGACATCACGTCACCGGGTATTTTAATATTAATAAATTTACAGATTTATTTGGAGTCCATGGCGGCAGCGGTGTCAAGAGCAATCTCAATCATCTGGGTCATGCTCTCCTGACGCTCCTGAGCTGTGAGCTGTTCCGGACGGTACATATGGTCGGAGATAGTGCACAGGCACAGAGCGCGCTTATGGGCTCTCGCGGCGGTCATATAGAGTCCTGCCGCCTCCATCTCAACTGCAAGCACGCCCATCTTCTTCCACTGGTCCGCGCCGTCAACGGCGTCAGGGTCGTAGAAGTTATCCGCGGACATTATGTTGCCAACGCGCAGCTCGACGCCTTTAGCCTTTGCGCAGTCAGCCGCGCAGGAGAGGAGCGAGAAATCCGCGATGGGGGCAAACGTGCCCTTGAGCCCAAACTGGTGGGCAAAGTTTGAGTCGGTGCAGGCGCCCATGCCCGCTACCACGTCCATGAGTTTCAGGTCATCGCTGATGCCGCCGGCGGAGCCGATGCGGATGATATTCTCGACGCCGTACATGGTATACAGCTCCCAGCTGTAAATGCCGATAGAGGGAATGCCCATGCCGCTTGCCTGAACGGACACGCGCCTACCCTTCCAGAAGCCGGTATAGCCTTGAACGCCGCGGACGTTGTTCACAAGCACGGGGCTTTCAAGAAAAGTTTCGGCGATGAACTTTGCCCTGAGGGGATCGCCGGGCATGAGTACGGTTTTGGCAAAATCGCCAGGATTGGCTGAATTATGGGGAGTGGACATATATAAGCACCTCCGAAATTTATATAACAAAATTATATATCCAGTAAAGGCAAAAGTCAAATTGCATAAGGGGAGATAATGTGGTAAAATCCTGTCGAATAATTTATGTGAGGTGGCTGTTTCAATGGGAAACGTCATTACAATAGGCATAGCGGGCGGCACAGGCAGCGGCAAGACCACAATAACGGAGAAGATAGTCCGGCGCTTCGGCGGCAACGTGACCGTTGTGTACTACGACAATTACTATAAAGCCCACGACGATCTGACATATGAGCAACGTGCGAAGCTGAATTATGACCATCCGGACGCCTTCGACACTGATCTTATACTCCGCGACCTGGCGGCGCTGCGCCGGGGCGAGGCGGCTCAGTGCCCCGTTTATGACTACACCGTGCACAACCGGGCGAAGGAGACAAAGGAGCTTAATCCCGCGCCGGTAATAATCGTGGAGGGAATACTGATACTCCACGACAAGCGCATGTGCGACATGATGGATATAAAGATATTCGTGGACGCGGACGCTGATGAGCGCATTCTGCGGCGTATAGTCCGGGACGTGCGGGACAGAGGGCGCAGCCTTGAGAGCGTTATAGAGCAGTATCTCACAACGGTAAAGCCCATGCACGAGAAGTTTGTGGAGCCGTCAAAGCGCAACGCCGATATAGTGGTGCCCCGAGGCGGCAGCAATACAGTGGCGCTGAGTATGATAATGGAGAGCATAAACACCCATATCCTCCGGTGATTTTTGGTTAAAAATGCCTTTGCACAGGGAGACGGCAGATGGTAATATACAATCAGTAACGAGTGGCTGAAACGGCGTAAATCCGGTTATTTCAGCCACCCGTTTTATTTTTGCAGTGAGCGGCCTGGGGCATAAGTCCAACTGACAGGTGCGCCGCTGCTTTTTTGTTTTTGGAGGTAATACGGATGGAAGAAAACTCATTTCTCGTGACTGAGAAGCCGGGCAAGCTCATGAGGAAATATGCCGTGCCCAATGTGATATCTCTCCTTGTGGCGGCACTCTATAATATTGTGGACCAGATATTTATAGCGAATGCCGATTATCTGGGTTCTTTCGGCAACGCCGCGAACACGGTGGTGTACCCGATGACGGTAGTGGCGCTGGCTGTCGCCGTGATGATAGGCGATGGATGCTGCGCCTTTGTCAGCATCTGCCTGGGCGCCGGCGATAGGAAAAAGGGCAGTCGGGCGGTGGGCAATGCCGTTGGGCTGAGCGTGGTGTGCGGCGCTGTCATAACGGCGGTATACATTATATTCATGGACGGTATACTCACAGCCTTCGGCGGCAGGGTGAATGAGCAGACCTTCACCTGCGGGAAGGAGTATTTCTTCTGGATAACTCTCGGAATACCCTTTTATGTGTTTGGGCAGGCGGTCAATCCCCTCATACGGGCGGATGGAAGCCCTAAATTTGCCATGGTGTCCACTCTTATCGGAGCGGGGATAAACATAGTACTCGACCCAGTGTTCATTTTTGTTTTCCGCTGGGGCATGATGGGCGCCGCCGTGGCGACTGTGCTGGGACAGGTAGCGACTGCTGTGCTGAGCATATGGTACCTGCGGCGGATGAAGGTACTTCGGCTGGACGGAAGCTGCTTCAGACCAGAGTGGAGCCTCATGGGACGGTTTCTCATAATGGGGCTGTGCAGCTTTCTCGCCCAGATATCCCTAGTAGCGGCGATGGCTGCCATACAGAACATGGTGGTGAAATACGGAGCGAGGGACGAGGTGTTCAGTCAGGCGCAGTATGCACAGATACCCATGGCGGTGCTGGGCATAGTTATGAAGTTTTTCCAGATAGTGATTTCCGTAGCCGTGGGCATGTCTGCCGGCTGCATACCTGTCGTGGGATATAATGTGGGCGCACGGCGGCCGGACAGGGCAAGGGCGTTCTTTACAAGACTTCTCGCTGCGCTGACAGGCCTGGGGGTCATTGCGTTCGTGATAGTAATGTGCCTCCCGAGACAGATAATCGGTATCTTCGGCGCGGGCAGCGAGAGCGTTTATTACACTGAGTTTGCCGTCAAGTCCATGCGCACATATCTCTGCATGATAATCCTTGCCTGTGTGAACAAGGGGACCTTTATTTTCATACAGTCCCTGGGCAAGGCATGGGTGTCAACAGGGCTCTCCATGCTCCGTGAGGTGGTGTTGGGCGTCGGGCTGGCGCTGCTGCTGCCGCCGTTTTTCGGGCTGGATGGCGTCCTCTATTCCATGCCGGTCGCGGACGTGCTGACCTTTGCAGCCTCGCTGGGCGTTATAATTATTACGTACCGGAGCTTTAACAGGGACATAAAAGCGATACAGGCGTGACATAGACCCGAAAGTGTGCTATCATGCTTAAAAAAGCAACGGAGAGCACATATGATAAGGAACATTCTATTCGATCTTGACGATACATTGCTGGATTTCCACAGAGCGGAGAAGATAGCCGTCGGGCGGGCGCTCGGGGAGATGGGCGTTGATCCCACGGAGGAGACTCTCCGGCGGTACAGCGAGATAAATGCTGAGCACTGGCGTATGCTGGAACGGGGGGAGCTTACACGGGAGCAGGTGCTGGCATACCGCTTCAGAGCGCTTTTCCGGGAGCTGTGGAAGGATCCGGAGCTTGCCGGGGAGACGGCGGAAAAATATGAAAACTATCTCTGCATAGGGCATTATTTCATGCCGGGAGCAGAGGCGGCTCTTGAGGCGCTTTACGGGGATTTCAGGCTGTACATAGTTTCAAACGGCACGGCAAAGGTCCAGGAAAGCCGAATGCTCAGTTCCGGTATCGGCCGGTATTTTGAGGATGTGTTCATCTCCCAGAACACGGGATTTAACAAGCCGGAAGCTGGTTTCTTCGACTACTGTTTCCGCAGAATCCCTGATTTCTGCCGGGAGGAGACGGTAATAATCGGGGACAGCCTTACATCGGATATCAAGGGCGGTATAAACGCGGGCATCAGGACCGTCTGGCTGAACCCGGAGAGCAGGGACAGCGGAGACATAAAGCCGGACTATCAGGTGAGAGATCTGGATGAATTTGTGAAGCTCGTAAGAGAAATATAAAAAGAGCAGGTATTCGTGTGAATACCTGCTCTTTAATTATGATCTTATCAGTCGCCCATGACGATGAGAAGCTCTCTCGCTTTGATGGTCTGCCCCTCTTTGACGGGGATCTGCTTAATAACGCCCGCCTTGGGGGCTGTTACGGCAGTCTCCATCTTCATGGCTTCGATGATGGCAAGGGTCTGGTTCTCCTCGACGATATCGCCGACCTTCACGTTTATCTTGGAGACGAGGCCAGGGATGGAGGCGCCGATCTGATTCTCATCGTCCTCATCCGCAAAGTTCACGAGGGAGGAGGTATTTTCGGCGTGGGGATCGGGTACGGAGACCTCACGGCGCATGCCATTGAGCTCAAACTGGACAACGCGCGTGCCGTCGTCATTCAGATCGCCCAGCCCCAGATACTTGATGACGAGGGTCTTGCCGTCCTCAATGTTTATCTTGTTTGTCTCACCCAGCGCCATGCCGTTGAAGAACACGTGGCTGCCCATGCGGGTGATATAGCCGTATTCCTTGCGGTGATGGTTGAATTCCTCATAGACCTTGGGGTACATGGCGTAGGAGATAAGGCTCTTCATGTTGGGCGTGCCGACCATGAACTTGCTCACTTCTTCGCGCATCTTGTCAAAGTCAACAGGCTCGAGCAGTTCGCCGGGACGGCAGGTGATAGGCTCCTCGCCCTTGAGCACGACCTTCTGGAGATCCTCCGGGAAGCCCCAGGCGGGCTGACCCATCATGCCCTTGAAGAAGGAGACGACACTGTCCGGGAAGGCGAGGGACTTGCCCTTTTCCACGATGTTCTCGGGAGTGAGGTCGTTCTGGACCATGAATATCGCCAGATCGCCGACCATCTTGGAGGAGGGAGTGACTTTGACTATATCGCCCAGCATATCGTTTACGGTCTTGTACATCTCCTTGACGTCCTCAAAGCGGGAACCGAGACCCAGGGATGCGACCTGAGGCTGGAGGTTTGTGTACTGACCGCCGGGGATCTCATAGCGGTATATATCGGTGGTGGAGGTCTTCAGACCATTGTCGAAGCTCTCGTAGCGCAGGCGGACGTCGGACCAATAGTTGCTCAGCTCCTGAACACGGCGCAGGTCGAGACCGGTGTCGCGCTCTGTCTCCTGGAGCGCCGCCACGACGGCGTCGAGAGAAGGCTGGCTCGTGAGACCGGACATGGGCGCTGCCGCCAGATCCACGATATCCACGCCGGCTTCCGCAGCCATGAGCACTGTGGCGACCTGGTTGCCGGTGGTGTCGTGAGTGTGCAGGTGGATGGGGATGCCGACCTCCTGCTTCAGCGCACTGATGAGCTTCTTCGCGGCATAGGGCTTGAGCAGGCCGGACATATCCTTGATGCAGAGGGTGTGGGCGCCACGCTTTTCCAGCTCCTTGGCGAGATTTATATAGTACTTGAGGTCGTATTTGTCCTTCTTGGGGTCCAGGATATCGCCGGTGTAGCACATCGTGGCTTCCAGGAGCTTATTCTGGTTGAGGACCTCGTCCATGGCGATCTCCATGCCGGGTATCCAGTTGAGAGAGTCGAACACGCGGAACACGTCGATGCCGCTCTCTGCAGCCTCCTTTATGAAGGCGCGCACAAGGTTATCCGGATAGTTGGAGTAGCCTACCAGGTTGGAGCCGCGCAGGAGCATCTGGAAGGGAATGTTGGGTATGTGCTCCCGCAGGAGGGAGAGACGCTCCCAGGGAGATTCGTGGAGGAACCGGTAGGCCACGTCGAAGGTGGCGCCGCCCCACATCTCCAGGGAGAAGCAGTCACGCAGAATGTCCGCCACGCCGTCAGCGCCCTTGACCATGTCCCTGGTGCGCATACGGGTGGACAGAAGGCTCTGGTGAGCGTCGCGCATGGTGGTATCGGTCACGAGGACCTTCTTCTGGTTCAGAACCCACTTCTTTACAGCCTCGGGACCTTCCTTGTCGAGCAGATATTTAAGCCCTGTGTCGGGAGCCTTCTGCTGGATGGGAAAGCGGGGGATATCATACTGATGGCGCTCCGCGTTGGGGGCGGCCACCTGGATGTTGGCTATATACTTGAGAACGCGGGTAGCTCTGTCGCGGCTGCCGGAGAACTCGAAGAGCTCGGGAGTCTCGTCGATGAACTTTGTATGGCAGCGACCGGCTATGAAAGCGGGGTGCTTGAGGATATTTGTGACAAAGGGGATGTTCGTCTTGACGCCGCGGACGTGGATTTCGTTGATGGCACGGGCTGCTTTGCGGCATACGGCCTCGAAGGTGACGTCCCAGCTTGTCACCTTGACGAGCAGAGAATCGTAGTAGGGGGAGATGGTGGTGCCCGCAGCGGCGTTGCCGCCGTCCAGACGCACGCCGAAGCCGCCGCCGGAGCGGTAGGCCGTGATGCGCCCGTTATCGGGGGCGAAGTTGTTTGCGGGGTCCTCTGTGGTGACGCGGCACTGGATGGCAAAGCCGTTCATCCTGAGGTCTTCCTGGCAGCTGAGGCCTATCTCGGGATAGCTCAGGGGCTTACCTGCGGCGATGAGTATCTGGGCGCGGACGATGTCCACATTCGTTACCATCTCTGTGACGGTATGCTCCACCTGGATACGGGGGTTCATCTCGATGAAATAGTAGTTGCCGTCCTTGTCAACGAGAAACTCCACGGTGCCCGCGCTGACGTAGCCTACGCTCTTTGCGATCTTGACGGCGTCCGTTCTCAGTTTCTCAATAGTATCGTGAGGAACGCTCCACGCGGGGGCGAATTCGACGACCTTCTGATAGCGGCGCTGGAGAGAGCAGTCGCGCTCGCCCAGATGGTAGACATTGCCGTACTGGTCGCCCAGTATCTGCACCTCGATGTGCTTGGGGTCTACAAGGTATTTTTCCATGAAGATATCGCCGCAGCCGAAGCTCTTCTCAGCTTCGCTGTGCACCAGCTCGAAGGCTTCCTTCACCTCAGCCTCAGTGTCGCAGCGGCGCATGCCTCTGCCGCCACCGCCCGCCGCAGCCTTGAGAATGACGGGGAAGCCGAAGCTTCTTGCTTTTTCAAGAGCTTCCTCAGCGTCTTTGAGAGGCTCGGTACAGCCGGGGATGATAGGCACACCGCATTCTATGGCGATAGCCTTGGCGCTGAGCTTGTCGCCCATTTTGCGCAGGATATCGGAGGAGGGGCCGATAAAGATTATGCCGTTATCCTCACAGGCTTTTGCGAATTCCGCATTCTCGGAGAGAAAGCCATAGCCCGGATGGATGGCGGTGACGCCACGGCGCTTTGCCATGCTGATTATCTCGGGAATATCCAGATAAGCGCCCAGGGGAGTTTTGTTCTCGCCTATGAGATAGGCCTCGTCCGCCCTGGTCCTGAAGTTTGAATAAGTATCCTCATTGGAATATATGGCAACCGTATGGATGCCCAGGTCGTAGCACGCACGGAAAATGCGTATGGCGATCTCGCCCCGGTTGGCAACAAGAACTTTCTCTATCTTGATGTCTTTGCAGTCCTTTGGCATTTTGGCTGAACACCTCACAAATCTTCGCAATACCTGCGATAATATTTCTGATACAATTATATAGTCTGAAAACGTAAACTACAAGTAAAAAGGGCGCGCAGTTTGCCAATTCATACAGATTGACAAGGGAGCGCAGGGCGCTTTGTGAATAATAGTCATGTATATTCCGTTAAAAATGAATAATTCGGGTGTGAAACTTGCAAAAATGCCTTTTTCGGTTCGAGTCAGCTTTTCCTCTTGCAAACAGTGGGAAAAACGTGGAAAATATAAAGAAAGGGGGTGTTCCGCAAATGCGCAGACTTGCACTGTTTGCCTTCGCCTTTGGGGCGGGACTGCTGGTGTGTACATATCTTCTGCCGGCGACGTTCTATATATGGGCGGCTTCTGCCGTGCTGCTGTGCGGCGCGTGCGCTGTGCTGTTTTTGACGGGGAACGCCCGCCTGCGCGCCATTATCGCTCTGTGCGGCGTCTTGTGCGCCTTGAGCTGTCTAGGCATATATGACCGCTTTAAGCTGGCTCCCGCGGCGGCGATATGCGGACGGGAGGATGAAGTTGAGTTCACCGTCACAGGCTATCCGGAGAGCGCGGCTTACGGGGTGAGATGCGAGGCGGCCGCGGAGGGTGTCAAAGCACTTTTGTACCTCCCCGAGGAGACTGGCGGCACGCTGGCACCGGGGGATAAAGTGACAGCTGCGGGCAAGCTCCGACTAGTAACTGATGACCAGAATGGAACATATTACAGAGCAGGCGGGACGCTCATAAAAGCCTTTCCGAGAGGGGAAGTGCGTATCGAGAAAGCGGAGCGCCTTGCATTTAAGTACTACCCGGCGTATGCCGCGAAGAAGCTGGCAGACAGCATCGACAGGAGCTTTCACGGGGACACGGCGGGCTTCATGCGCGCGCTGCTCCTGGGGGACAAGAGCGGCCTCGGGGACGGCGTTTACGATACGCTCAAGAGTTCGGGACTTGCACACATGGTCGCTGTATCAGGGCTGCACATCTCATTTCTTATAGGGGCGATAACGAAAATGCGCCTGCGCCGCCGTGGGACGGCCGCTGTGTGCATACCGGCGCTGGTGTTCTTCGCCTTCATGACGGGGTGCACCCCGTCGGTCGTGAGGGCTGTGATAATGTCCGTGATGCTCCTCATAGCGCCTCTTCTTGGGCGCGAGAACGACAGCGCCACAGCGCTGGGCTTTGCGCTGCTGGTCACGCTCCTTCAGAACCCGTATGCCATACAGAGCGTGAGCCTTCAGCTCTCCTACGCCTCGGTGGCAGGCATATTCCTGTTTTCTGAGCGCATCGGGGCGTTCCTCCGGGGCGGCAGAAAGGGCAGAATATGGCGGGCGTTGACAGATTCTGTGAGCCTCTCCCTCTCAGCATCTGCGCTGACGATACCCATATCCGCCTGCTGTTTCGGGCGGATATCCCTCCTCGCGCCGGCGTCAAACGTACTGACGTTCTGGGTGGTGAGTCTGCTGTTCCCTCTCGGTCTCGCGGTTTCCGTGATAGGAATATTCCTGCCGGGAGCCGGCAGCGTGCTGGGATGGGTGCTGTACATACCCGCAAAGTATATTCTCGCGGTGGCCAGGGTCATATCCTCGGCCGCCTTTGCCCAGGTCAGTGCCCGGGGTGTGCCTATGGTCTGCTGGCTGGTTTTCGCCTATGCCGTGTTTGGAATAATGGTGTTCACAAGGGGATGGAAAAGAAAGTGGTATGTGCCTGTGTGCGCCGTTACGGCGTCGCTGTGCATCGTAAGTCTCCTGACGGCTGCCGCGGCTGATCTGGCAGGCGTGACCTTCGCGGTTCTGGACGTAGGGCAGGGTCAGGCGATAGTAGTGACATCCGGGAGGGAAACGGTTATAATAGACGCGGGCGGCTACGGCAGCGGGGCGGACACAGCGGTGGAGGACTATCTGCTGAGCATCGGCAGGAGAGATGCCGGCGCTCTGCTCCTAACCCACCCCCATAAGGACCACGCCATGTACGCGGCGGATGTGCTCCGGGAGATTCACGTAGGCAACCTTGTGCTGCCTGTGAGCAGCGATGACGACGGTATCGAGGAAGAAATAATCACAGCGGCAAGCGCTGCGGGGACAGAAGTATACCGCCTTGAGACCGCGTCTGAGTTCGATCTGGGCGGCGCTAAATTCAGACTGTTTCCGCCCACGAGCGGTAAGGGCAACGAGCTGTGCATGGCTGTACTTATATCCGTGGGAGATTACGATATTCTGGTTACAGGCGATATGCCCTCGGCACAGGAACTGGCGCTGACGGAACGATATGACATCGGGGACATTGAACTTCTGGTGGTGGGCCACCACGGCTCCGCCACGAGCACAAGCAAGGCGTTCCTTGACGCGGTGAAGCCGGAGACGGCGATAATTTCCGTGGGGGCGGACAACTCCTATGGGCATCCCCGCAAAGAGGTGCTGGACCGTCTCACGGAGGCGGGCGCGGAGATATACAGGACTGATATTAACGGGACGATAACCGTCACCGTGAGGGAAATGCGGGTGGATTGATGGCAAAGCAGAAAAGCAGAGAGGGCTATAAAAAACTCAAGGACGACATAAAAAATGGCGATATCGGGCGCTGCTATATCTTCTGCGGCGAGGAGGACTACCTGCGGGATTATTATCTTCAGCAGCTTGAAAAAAGACTGGTTGCTGAGGATTTCCGGGAGTTCAACTACCAGGCCTTCGAGGGCGGCAAGCTGGATCTGAACGAGCTTGAAAGCGCGGTGGACGCGCTGCCGATGCTCTCGGAGCGGAAAATGCTGGTGGTGAAGGACTATGATCTCTATTCCGGCGGCGAGAAGGAGAGAGAGAAGGTCGGCAATATCATCGAGGAACTGCCGGATTATGTGTGCCTTGTGTTCGTATACGACGCTATTGAGTATAAGTCCGACGGACGCCTGAAGTTCCCTACCCAGGCGATAAAAAAGAACGCCCTTGTGGTGGATTTCCAGCGCCAGGGCGGCAGTGAGATGATGAGCTGGGTGCGAAGACGCTTCAAAAGCCAGGGGCACGATATAGACACGAAAACCACGGAGTATCTCATGTTTATCTGCGGAGGTCTGATGACCAATCTCGCCGGGGAGATAAGCAAGATATCCGCTTACGCAAAGCAGGAGATAGTTACCCGGGCGGACATTGACGCTGTGGCGACGCCAGTGGTGGAGGCTGTGGCATTTGACCTGACGGACAGCATTGCTTCAGGCGATGCGGACAGGGCCATGCGGACGCTGGGAGACCTGTTCCTGCTCCGCGAAGCCCCTCAGAAGATACTCGCCATAGTAGGCAGTCAATTAAGAAGCATGTATCTCGTCCGCCTTGCGAGGGAAAACGGCGTCGGACTGGGTGATCTGACGGCACTGCTGGGCTATTCCAGCGATTATCCCACCCGCAGGCTGCTAAAAGCTGTTGAAAAGCGCAGCGCCGGGTGGCTGAGAATGTGCCTTAAAATGTGCGCCAAACTTGATATGGAGCTTAAAAGCGTGACTATGGATAAGGAAGCGGCGCTGGAGATGCTCATAATCAAGATGTTTGAAAGCGGGAAGGTGCAATGATAAAAGTCGGTGAGGCGATAATAGTCGAGGGCAAGTATGATAAGAACACTCTGAGCCAGGTGGTCGATGGGGTGATAATCGATACCTCGGGCTTTGGTATATTCAACGACAGGGAAAGGCTCGCCCTGCTCCGGCGGCTGGCTGAAAAAACGGGAATAATCGTCTTTACGGACAGCGACGGCGCGGGCTTCGTGATAAGAAATTATATCAAGGGCGCCGTGGGCACAGGGCGCGTGCTCCAGGCGTATATTCCGGACGTGACAGGGAAGGAAAAGCGCAAGAGATCACCCTCCAAGGAGGGAAAGCTCGGCGTGGAGGGGATGACTCCGGAGGTGATAGTCGAAGCCCTGCGGCGCAGCGGCGCGACTATCGACAGCGCCGCCGCTCAGATACGCAGCCCATGGCTGAAAAAGAGCGATATGTATGCCCTCGGACTTTCCGGGAGCGACGGCAGCGCGGACAGAAGAAAACGCCTGCTCCGGGCGATGGATTTTCCGGAGCACACCAGCGCAAACGTGCTGCTGGATCTGATAAACGCGCTGTACACACCGGAGGAATTCCGGGACCTTCTGGAAAAAACTGAGGAGTAAAAGAAAGTAAAATACCGGGTGCAGCTTAGGCTGCGCCCGGTATTTGCTTTACAGGCGGGATATGTGATAGAAAGGCGATATCACTTGCGAGGGTTAAATAATGCGGCGATAGTAATATGAAATGAAATGGACAGGGCGGGTCAGTATAACCCTGAAATAAAAAAGAAAGGAGGCGTGCCACATAGCCGCTGCCGCAAGTGCAGTCTATCAAATACTCAAGGGAAAAATGAGGACGTATTGTCCGTCCCTGACCTGTTGACAGTATAATATAGCTTTATATGTACGATAATTGGTACAATGAAAACGGCGCAAAATATTTTTCATACACGTTCGGCAAAAACAGCGAGGCAGTTTCGAAACGGCATTGCTCCGGAAAATGTTCCATTTTTTTCAATGGAATAAGAAAACAGCAAATGCGGATAATAATGGTGCAAACATACGAAAACGCTGAGAAAGGTTTGAAATTATGAAAGCAACCGGTATTGTCCGCCGAATTGACGACCTGGGCAGGGTGGTCATCCCTAAGGAGATACGCCGCACCATGCGTATCCGTGAAGGCGACCCGCTTGAGATATACACCGATAAGGATGGAGAAGTTATTTTCAAAAAGTACTCACCCATGGGCGAGCTGTCCCAGTTTGCCGCGCAGATGTGTGAGAGCCTCAACAAGACCACGGGCTGCACGGTAGCCGTGGCAGACAGGGATACCATAATCGCCGCGTCCGGCACAGGCAGGCGGGAACTCATGGATAAGAGGATCAGCCAGGAGCTTGAGCAGATCATGGAGGAGCGCCAGATATATCAGCACTCCGGCGTAGGCGCTGAGGTCTTTGTCACAGACGGACCTGAGCGCATGGAGGTGTCCATTGCGGCGCCTATAATCTCCGAGGGGGATGTGATGGGCTGCGTGGTGTTCGTGGGAGGGAACCTTACGGACACAGAATATAAGCTGGCTCAGACAACGTCAGCATTCCTGGGAAAACAGATGGAAAACTGAGAAAAGAGCAGGTGTTTTTTCGGCACCTGCTCTTTTTTGATATATTTTAATGTGTTTGGAAGTTGATAAAGTTTAAAAATGGTGTTAGAATAATCTATCGGTAAAGAAGAATACCGCAAAATTTTCAACTTAAGAAAGTGTGATAGACTATGACGAAAATAGACATTTTTTCCGGTTTTTTGGGTGCCGGCAAGACGACGCTCATCAAGAAGCTGATAAAGGAAGCGTACGCCGGCGAGAAGCTGGTACTCATAGAAAATGAGTTCGGCGAGATAGGCGTTGACGGCGGCTTTATGAAGGACGCGGGCATTGAAGTTACCGAGATGAACTCCGGCTGCATTTGCTGCAGCCTGGTGGGGGATTTCGGGGAAGCTTTGAAGAAGGTCATTGACCAGTTTGCCCCTGACCGTATACTTATAGAGCCCTCCGGGGTGGGCAAGCTCAGCGACGTTATCCGCGCAGTGCTCAATGCCGAGGGAGACGGAGCTGTTGTAAATGGCGCTGTTACTGTGGTTGACGCCACGAAGTGCAGGATGTACATGAAGAACTTCGGCGAATTCTTCAACAATCAGATCGAAAGCGCAGGCACAATAATCCTCAGCCGCACTGACGGAATCTCTCAGGAGAAGCTGGACCAGTGCATCACCATGATACGGGAGCATAACGGAGACGCCATTATCGTGACAACACCCTGGGACGAACTGGACGGCAAGCAGATACTTGCCGCTATGGAGCGCGACGACTCTCTGGACAAGCAGCTTAAAGCCCTTGAGGAGGCTGAGGAGCACCATCATCACGATGATGACGACGAAGACGACTGCTGCTGCGGCCATGATCATCACCATGATCACGATCACGATCACCACCATCATGACCGTGACGAGTGCAGCTGCGGCTGCGGTCATGACCACGATCACGACCATCATCACCATCACCACGCGGACGAGGTGTTCACAAGCTGGGGCGTGGAGACCGCGAAGAAATTCACAAAGGATGAAGTGGAGAACGCCCTGGAAGAGCTGGACAGCGCCATCGAGTACGGGATCGTCCTGCGCGCGAAGGGCATTGTCGCCGGTCAGGACGGCCAGTGGATCCACTTCGACTATGTTCCCGGCGAGACAAATGTGCGCTATGGCACAGCAGAGGTGACCGGGCGCATCTGTGTCATCGGCTCTCAGCTCAAAGAGGACGCGCTGAAAGAACTGTTTCTCAAATAAGGAGGTGCGGCTATGGCTACACCCATCTACCTGTTTACGGGTTTTCTTGAAGCCGGGAAGACGAGCTTTATCCAGGAGGTCCTGGAGGATAAGCGCTTCAATTCCGGAGAAAAAACGCTGCTGCTGCTGTGCGAGGAGGGGGAGGAGGAATATGACCCCACCCGCTTCGCGGGCAAAAACGTGTATATCGAACCCATTGACGATGTATCTCAGCTCACGGACGCGAACCTGAAGGCGCTGCGCAAAAAGCACAATGCCGAGCGCGTGATAATCGAGTACAACGGCATGTGGATGCTGGATGATCTCTATGCCGCGCTCCCCGAGGATTGGAGCGTTTATCAGGAGTTCATGACGGCGGACGGCAGAACTTTTATTAACTACAACGCGAATATGCGCTCTCTCGTGGTGGACAAGCTTAAGAGCTGCGAGATGGTAGTGTTCAACCGGATGACAGACGACATAAGCCGCGAGGAGATACACAAGATCGTCCGCGGCGTGAGCCGCCGTGCCGGCATCGCCTACGAGACTCTGGACGGGGATGTGCAGTACGACGAGATAGAGGATCCCCTGCCATTCGATATCGAGGCGCCAATAGTCGAGATAGAGGACAAGGACTATGCCTGGTGGTACAGGGACCTGGCGGAGGAGCCTGACAAGTATGAGGATAAAACGGTGCGCTTCAAGGGCATGGTCGCGAAGAACGCAAAGCTCCCGAAGAACACCTTTGTTCCGGGGCGCATGATGATGACCTGCTGCGCGGAGGACACGAGCTTCGTGGGCTTTATCTGCCGGTGGGACAAGTGCAATCAGCTCAAGAGCCGCCAGTGGGTAACGGTGACGGCTGTGGTGAACACAATGTATCACGCGGCATATAAGGGGAAAGGTCCCGTGCTCACGGCGATATCCGTTGAGCCGGCGCACCCCCCCGAGGAAGAAGTGGCAGCGTTCTATTGATACCGGAGGGAAAAAGATGAAGTCTTACAGACGTACGGCGGCAGCGCTGCTCATGCTGTTAATGCTGCTGACCATTGCTTCCGGCTGCGGCGGAGAGAAGATCACCCTTTCCCCGGGCTACGAATATCTGGACAGGGGCGACATCCAGGGGGCGATAAAAGCCTTTGAAAAGATGATAGAGGAGGACAGGAGCGGCAGCGAGGGCTGGCTCGGGCTGGCGGAGAGCTATTGGGCATCCGGGGAGCACGAGAAGGCTCTGGAGACACTTGAGGAGGGGCTGAAGTCCGTCGAAGGTGAAGCCGCTGATAAGCTTCGGGAGCTGTATGATCGTATCAAAGCCTCCGTGACCGAGGCTGTCGATGTGACGCCGGTGAAGCCGCCTGAGAAGGAACAGGAGCCGGAAGAAATCCCAGAGGACAGGCCGGATGAAGAGGAGCCCGCTGAAGAGACGGACATAGAGGCTGGTGAGAGCGGGGAGACTCACGAGACCGTGCTCACTGTGGACTATACCCTGCTGGAGCAGGCGGTGTTTTCCAATCACGGGGAGCTCAACCGGGCGTATGGAAGCTATACGAGCAAGTATAACGACCTTGGCTGGATGGTGCAGTACGGTGATTCGGCCCTCTACTGCTTCTATGGTTACGACGGTACTCTCGTAAACGTGGATGGTGTGCCTTATGACGATTCAAAGCCGAACCTTGTGATGATAAGCCCTGCGTCGGCACTCATCAAGGGCGGCGAGACCGCTGAGGCGGACGATATAGCTGTGCTTTTCGGCACGGCGCTGTGCCAGGAAAACGTGATGGACGGCGGCTATACTGTCGTGTGCACATATAAGGGCAGCACCATCAATATCGACAGCGACGCTGCCGGGCATATAGATCTTGAAACAAGCCTTGTGCAGATATACGGCGGATAAGTTAAATAATGCAATGTATAGTCAGGGCCCGCGGATCGTCCGATCCGCGGGCCCTGACTGTTGTATAGAAGAATGAAGAGTTGTTATCGTGTTTAATTGCGCAGCATCATGAGAAAACTTGCAAGCAACAGAGGGCAGCATACCCATATGGCCCTTATGCCCAGCCGCCCGGCTGCGATGCTTCCAAGCCCGGCGCCGACGGCAAAGATGAGTATAACGGCAAAATATGTACCGGCTCTGCCAAGGGCGGCTTTGTCCCTGCTGCGGAAGTAAGCGCACAGGGCTTCCATGCCGCTGCGCATATTCCCTATGCACATGGTGCTTGCATAGATATGCCCTCGCACTTTGTGGAATGTCTGTACCTGAAGAGCGCAGACGAAAGAGACGATGGCGTTTGCAGGATGGCTGAGCCCGGCGGGGATAAAGCCCACGGCGAAAAGAAGCAGTATTTCGATAATGAGAATGATCTGCCGCCAGTGGACCCTTTCCCGGTTTTTATACTTGCGGTGGATAAGCTCGGCGGCCGCCGTCCCGACCAGGAACATGAATACGGGTATGACGTATTTGATTACCGCATCCCATTGTCCCGTGAATATATTCCCGCTCATCAGAACGATATTGCCGGTCTGAGCGTTTGCGAAAACTCCGCCCCGGCAGATGTATGTATAAGCGTCCTGAAAACCGCCGGACAGTATTATGAATATCGCGGCGCGGAGAGAATCGGACGTCTGTCCCCGGGCTGATGCTTCGTGACGGGTCATTGTGCCATACACCTCTTAAATGAACACTGTTGCATTCTGCTTGACAAAACTATTATAATACATGTATACGCATATAAAAAATATATATATCATATGGACGGTATGCAATATAAACATATCGGGAGGCGGTGACAGGTATGTATACGAGCTATGATTATTACAGAGTGTTTTATTACGTTGCACGCTGCGGCAGTGTCTCCCAGGCGGCGAAGCTGCTCATAAACAACCAGCCTAACCTCACGCGCACCATAAAAAATCTGGAAGCGGAACTGGGGTGCGCCCTATTTTCCCGTACGAACCGGGGGATGAAGCTCACGCCGGAGGGGGAGAAGCTGTACAGACATGTGAGGGTAGCCTTTGAGCATATCGAGGCGGGAGAGGCAGAACTGGCGGCGAGCCGGGATATGAAGGACGGTATGGTGAGCGTGGCAGCAAGCGAGGTGGCGCTGCGGTGTCTGCTGCTGCCGGTCATACGGGAGTACCGCAGGCGGTACCCGGGGGTGCGGCTGCGTATAAGCAACTCCTCAACACCTCAGGCACTGGCGGCTCTGCGGGACGGTTCCGCGGATATCGCTGTGGTGACGACGCCTGTGGAGGTGACGTCGGCGCTGGAGCAGCGGCGCGTACGGTCGTTCAGAGAGAGGGTCATCTGCTCCGGCGAGTTTCCTGAGCTGCTTGAGGGAAAAGTGGATTTTGAGAGCCTTCAGAAATA
The DNA here is from genome assembly GCA_934552825.1 of uncultured Oscillospiraceae bacterium. Taxonomy (GTDB): domain Bacteria; phylum Bacillota; class Clostridia; order Oscillospirales; family Oscillospiraceae; genus CAKTEQ01. Next base: position 153,622 of record CAKTEQ010000004.1, on the reverse strand, counting down.
CCCGCTCGTATCAATGGCGGCGGGGACGGGCAGCTTTGAGTTTTATGACAGGCTTTTTGCGGACAGAGGGATGAAATATTATCCAGATATTGAAGCGGCTACGGCGGACCAGGTGCTCCCGATGGTCGAGGCGGGCCTTGGAGCCGGCTTTGTGCCGGAGGAGTTTGTACACCCGGGAGATGGGGTGGAATTCGTGGAGCTCACACAGGAGATACCGCCCCGGGATATATGTATTATAAAGCGCCGGGAGCAGCCGGAGAGCGTGGCGGCAAAGGAACTTGAAAGGATGATAATCGAGATCGGCGCGGAGATGTCCGGCGATAAAGAGTAAAGAACCGGCGTAACGTAATAAAATACGGCGGAAACGCTGAAATTCCGCTGATTTTTCGGCAAAATAGTATTGCAATCGGGGACCTTATATGTTATAGTAACCCCGTTAGAGAGCTTTTTCCGGAGTGGGGTTTCCTCACTCCTTTTGTTTGGTCTGATTTTAGAGGTCAAAATTCCAGAAAAGTGGGGTCGTTCCTATGAAAAAAGTGGTCGATATCGTGGCGGAACTGGCGCAGCCCGTCGTTGAAAAGCACGGATGCGAACTGTGGGACGTCGAGTTTGTGAAAGAAGCGGGACAGTGGTTCCTGCGTGTTTATATCGACCGGGACGGCGGCGTTGATATCGAGCACTGCGAGGCGATAAGCCGCGAGCTTGACAAGGTGCTGGATGACGCGGACCCCATAGAGACCTCCTACGTTTTCGAAGTATCATCCGCCGGAGCGGACAGACCGCTCAAGCGAGAAAAAGATTTCATGCGCTACATGGGCAGCAAGGTGGACGTGCGCCTTTACATGGCGAAGGACGGAAGAAAGGAATATTCCGGCACGCTCACTGGCTATAACGCCGGGGACGTAACAATAGAAATAGGCGGCAAAAGCGTCGAGTTCAAGAAGAATGAGATAGCTCTGGTGCGCCTGGGCATCGAGTTCTGACTCTGCCTGCATCTGAACCTGTTTATACAATAAGCTTTTAATAGATAGGAGAGAAAAAATGAACGCCGAATTTTTCAGCGCGATCGAGCAGATCGAAAAAGAAAAAGGTATTCCGAAGGAATACATGCTCGAGAAGATCACCCAGGCACTTCTTACAGCATTTAAGAAGGACTATCCCGGCGCGGGGGACAACATTTTTGTGGACGTGGATGAGAACAAGAAGAACATCCGTATGTACGTTGCCAAGGAGGTTGTCGAGGAAGTGGAAAACCCGGCCTGCGAGATATCCGAGGCTGATGCTAGGGCCATATCAGCCAGGTATAAGCTGGGTGACAGCGTCCAGATAGAGGTGCAGACCAAGGAATTCGGCCGCATCGCGGCGCAGACGGCAAAGCAGGTCATAATCCAGGGTATACGCGAGGCGGAACGCGGCATCATATTTGATGAGTTCACCTCCAAGGAACACGAAATACTCACGGGCACGGTGTCCCGCATAGACCCCAGGACCGGGGCTGTGTCCATCAAGATAAACAGCGGCGCGGAAACTACTGAGGCTCTCCTCACGGCGGGCGAGCAGGTGAAGGGCGAGACGCTCCACGAGGGGGACAGAGTCAAGGTATACGTCGTGGAGGTGCGCCGCAGCACGAGAGGTCCCCAGGTCCTCATCTCCAGGACACATCCGGGACTTGTAAAGCGACTGTTCGAGCTTGAAGTGCCCGAGATATTTGACGGCGTTGTGGAGATATGCAGCATCGCCCGCGAGGCTGGCAGCCGCACGAAGATGGCGGTTTCTTCAAACGACGAGAGCGTGGATCCCATCGGCGCGTGCGTCGGCCCCAAAGGCGGCAGAGTTTCCGCCGTGGTGGACGAACTGCACGGCGAGAAGATAGATATTATCAAGTACAGCGAGAACCCCGAGGAGTACGTGGCGTCCGCCCTCGCGCCCGCGGATGTCGTGAGCGTCTCGCTGTTGGAGGACGGCAAGAGCTGCCGCGTCATCGTACCCGATGACCAGCTCTCCCTCGCCATCGGCAAGGAGGGACAGAACGCACGCCTTGCAGCCCGTCTCACGGGCTTCAAGATCGACATCGGTCCTGAGAGCAGCGTAGGCTGAAAATACGGAGGAGTGTTTTTATGACACCCAGAAAAATACCCATGCGCCAGTGTCTCGGCTGCCGGGAAATGTTCCCCAAGAAGGAGCTTATCCGGGCGGTCAGGTCTCCGGAGGGGAAAATCTCTCTGGACTTCAAGGGCAAGCTGCCCGGCAGAGGCGCGTATGTATGCAGGAAGAAGGAATGCCTCGAAAAGGCGAAAAAAAGCTGCGCTTTCGAGCGTGCGTTTTCCGTAAGCGTGCCGGACGAGGTGTATGACGAGCTCATGCGGCAGATGGAGGAGAGCGATGAATAACGCCATTTCAGTGCTGGGTCTTGCCAACAAAGCGGGCAAGATCGAAGCGGGCGAGGAACCCTGCGGCGCGGCGGCCAGAGCGAAATGGGCAAAGCTAATCATCGTGGCGCAGGACGCTGCGGACAATACAAAGCGCCGCGCGGCACATTTTGCCCTCGCCGGGAACTGCGAATGCATAGAAGTACCCTTTTCAAAAGACGATCTGGGCAGTATCATAGGGCGCACGAGCTGCGCCGTAATGGCGATCTGCGACGCGGGCTTTGCCTCTCTCTTCGTTTCGAAGCTGGAGAGCGCGAACCCCGGCAGATACGGCGCTGTGAACGCCGTCCTGCGGGAAAAGGCGGAGCGCGCCCAGCAGCGCAAGCGGGAAAAACGCGCCCACGAGAAGAATGTCCGAACGGGCAGAAAAAAGTGAAGTAGCCGATAACATCTCCCGGCAGGCGATCATTCGGCGGTTTTATATTACGGGATGCCGGGGAACATAAGGAGGCTGATTTATGAGTACACTCAATAAATATCGTGTTCACGAAGTCGCAAAGGATTTTGGCCTTGCGACGAAAGACGTGACAAACATCATGACGGAGTACGCCGCCACACCCAAGAACCATATGCAGGTCCTCACGGACGACGAGCTGGATATAATCTTTGAGTATCTGACCCAGCATAACCAGATCGCCGACGTGGCGCAGGTGTATGCCGAGGGCGCGAAGCAGGAGGAGAAGCCCGCTCCCGCCGCTGCGGAGGAAAAGACGGCACCCGCCGGAGAGCCTGTTCAGGCAGCGGCCGGGGAGAAGGCTCCCGAAGAGCCGGCGCGGGCAAAGGTGCCCGATAAAGCCTCCCGCACGAAGGTCGTTGACACCAGCAAGGCGACGGTGAACATGGGCCGCTTTGACGAGCGCCTTGAGGAGCTTGTGCCCGAGAAGGCGCAGCGCATGAACCAGGGCAGCAAGGAGAAGTTCGCCAAGAAGGGCAATCAGCGCGGTCAGCAGTTCGGCAATAAGCGCCGCCAGGAAGAGAAGGACAAGATGAAGAAGCTTCAGGAGAAGGTCGTGAAGCCTCAGGTCGTCAAGGTCATCATTCCCGAGCAGATTGCTGTGGGCGAGCTGGCGTCCCGCATGAAAAAGACCGGCGCAGAGGTCGTAAAGCAGCTCATCAAGATGGGAGTTATGGCCTCCGTGTCAGATGTTATCGACTATGATACAGCAGCGCTTGTAGCGATGGAGCTGGGCTGCAAGGTTGAGAAGGAAGTTGTTGTGACCATCGAGGAGCGCCTTATAGACGACCATGAGGACAAGGACGATGAGCTCGTCTCCCGCGCGCCTGTCGTTGTGGTCATGGGCCACGTTGATCACGGCAAGACGTCACTTTTGGACTATATCCGCCACTCCCGTGTGGCAGAGGGCGAGGCCGGCGGCATCACTCAGCACATCGGCGCCTACAGAGTGGAGATAAATGGCAGCCCCATAACATTCCTGGATACGCCGGGCCACGAGGCCTTCACATCCATGCGCGCCAGGGGCGCCATGGTAACGGATATCGCCATCCTGGTAGTCGCCGCGGACGACGGCATCATGCCCCAGACAGTCGAGTCCATCAACCACGCCAAGGCGGCCGGTATCCCCATAATCGTAGCTATCAACAAGATGGATAAGGTCGGCGCGAATCCTGACCGCATCAAACAGCAGCTCACGGAATACGAGCTGCTCGCCGAGGACTGGGGAGGCGACACCATCATCTGCCCCATCTCCGCAAAGACGGGCGACGGTATTGACAACCTCCTTGAGATGGTCGTTCTCACCGCCGAGATGCAGGAGCTGAAGGCAAACCCGAACCGTGCCGCGAAGGGTACGGTGGTTGAGGCGCGCCTGGATAAGGGCCGCGGTCCAGTGGCGACGCTGCTGGTTCAGAACGGCACTCTGCACCAGGGAGATATCATCATAGCAGGCACGGCTGTGGGCCGTGTCCGCGCCATGGTGGACGACAAGGGCAGAAAGATAAAGGATGCAGGTCCCTCTGTGCCTGTTGAGATAACCGGTATGGACGAAGTGCCCGGCGCCGGCGACGTGTTCAACGCCGTCGCAGACGAGCGCATGGCCCGTGAGCTGGTGGAGCAGCGCAAGTTCGAGGAGAAGCAGGCGGCGAACGTCACAAAGGCCGTGTCTCTCGAGGACCTGTTCGCTCAGATCCAGCAGGGTGAGCTGAAAAATCTTAACGTCATCGTCAAGGCGGACGTTCAGGGTTCTGCCGAGGCCGTCAAGGCGTCCATCGAGAAGCTCAGCAACGAGGAAGTGCGCGTAAAGGTCATCCATTCCGGTGTCGGCGCGATAACTGAGTCTGACATCATGCTCGCCGCAACGTCGAACGCAATCATCGTGGGCTTCAACATCAGACCCGACTCCACAGCCAAGGAAAGCGCCGCGAGAAACAACGTGGATATGCGCATGTACCGTGTCATTTATGACTGTATAAACGAGATGGAGGCTGCCATGAAGGGCATGCTCGCCCCCAAGTTCAGAGAGGTCACTCTGGGCGTTGCGGAGGTGCGCCAGACATACAAGGTCTCCGGTATCGGCACTGTTGCCGGCTGCTACGTGAAGGAAGGCAAGCTCGTGCGCAATGCTCAGGTACGCGTGCTGAGAGACAGCGTCATCATCCACGAGGGCGCGCTTGCATCCCTGCGCCGCTTCAAGGACGATGTGAAGGAAGTCGCAACGAGCTTCGAGTGCGGCATCACGATCGAGAAGTTCAACGACATCAAGGAGGGCGACCTCATCGAAGCCTTCACTATGGAGGAAATCAAAGACTGATAATCAAAAGGGCTGCCTTAAGTAGACAGCCCTTTGTTTACCTGTGAGGTGTACAAGATATGGCAAAAAACAGGATAGGAAGAATAAATGAGGAGATACAGAGGGAGCTGAGCGCCCTAATAAGAAAGGTAAAAGATCCGCGGGTGCAGCAGGACATGGTGAGCATCATGGCGGTGAACACCACAGGCGACCTGCGCTATGCAAAGGTCTATGTAAGCTGCCTTAACAAGAGCGACGAAAAGGACGTCATGCGGGGGCTCAGGAGCGCCGCGGGCTTTCTGCGGCGGGAGCTTGGCTCAGCCCTGAACCTGCGCTACACGCCGGAGCTTATCTTCGAGGCGGACGACTCTATCAAGAACGGCGCGCATATCCTCGACGTGCTGCGCAGTCTGGATATCCGGGAGGACAGCGGAGATGAACATTAAGGAGACAGCCCAGTGGCTCAAGGAGCACGACGGATATATCATATTGACCCACAAGAGTCCGGACGGGGACACTATCGGCAGCGCCGCCGCCCTCTGCCAGACGCTGCGGGACATGGGCAAAACGGCTTATATGCTGCCAAATCCTGAGACAACGGCGCGCCTTGAGGAGTTCGAGCGTGATTATATCGCCCCTGAAGACTTCAAGGGAGACACGGTCGTCTCGGTGGACACAGCGTCTGTTACAATGCTCCAGCTCAACGCCGGGGACTATAAGGACCGGGTGGACCTCGCCATAGATCACCACGGTTCCCACAGAAGCTTTGAAAAGGAGCTGTGCCTGGACGGCAGCGCCGCCGCCTGCGGCGAGGTGATGTACAGAATATTCAGGGAGACGGGAGTGCCTGTCGCAAAACGGACGGGGTCATGCCTATACATGGCGATAACCACGGACACCGGCTGCTTCCGATACAGCAACACTACCCCGGAAACCCTGCGCATCTGTGCGGATCTTATAGAGCTTGGCATACCCTCAACTTATATTAATAAGACATTTTTCAGGACAAAGTCCCTCGCCCGCGTCAAGGTGGAGAGCCGTCTCATGAGCGAGATGGAGCTATATGACAACGGCGTCATAGCCATGGTGTTCGTCACGAAGGAACTCATGGAGGACTGCAGCGCCACAGAGAGCGATCTGGAGGATATAGCAGCACTCGCGGGAGAGGTAGAGGGCGTGCGCGCCAGCATCACAGTCAAGGAAAAGGCTGAGAATGTGTACAAGATCTCCCTGCGCACCTGGGCCGACCTGGACGCCAACGCCGTATGCGCCGAATTCGGCGGCGGTGGGCACAAGGCGGCGGCAGGCTGCACTATCGAGGCGCCTCTGCCCCAGGTTAAGGCAAAGCTTTTGGCGGCTATCGAAAAGGTCCGTCTTAGAGACGGCGGCAAGCTGGAGGAAGCCAGAATATGACGGGCGTTGTTATAGTGGATAAGCCCCGGGGCTGGACAAGCCATGACGTGGTGGGTAAGCTCCGACGCATTTACGGCACAAAGCGCATAGGCCACGGGGGAACCCTTGACCCTATGGCCACGGGGGTGCTGCCTGTGTTCATCGGCAGGGCCACCAGAGCCGCGGACATGGCGTCCAACGCGGATAAGCAGTATGTGGCGTCCCTGCGCTTCGGCGTGACGACGGATACTCAGGATATAACCGGCACGGTGCTCACGACCAGCCCTGCCAATGTGACAAGGGAGACACTGGAAAGGGTTTTGCCGGAGTTTATCGGCGAGACGGAGCAGGTGCCGCCCATGTACTCCGCCATAAAAAAGGACGGGAAAAAGCTCTATGAGCTGGCCCGGAAGGGCATAGAGGTGGAGCGCCCTGTCCGGCGGATAACAATAAAGAGCATAGAGATATGCGGCGAGGGCGAGAACGGCTTCAGCCTGCGGGTGGACTGCTCAAAGGGCACATATATCCGCACTCTCTGCGCAGATATCGGCGAGCGGCTGGGCTGCGGAGCTGTCATGACGGCGCTGCGCCGGACAAGGGCGGGACAGTTCGATATAGCTCAGGCTGTACCTCTGGAGGAGCTTATCTCCAGGTTTGAAGAGGGCGAGAGTGTGGAGAAATACATCCAGCCTCTGCATATCCTCTTCGCGGACAGGCCGGAAGCTGTCATCCTGCCCCGTGACGAGACACGCCTTCGCAACGGCGCGCCCTTCGGGACGAAACTGAAAGACGGGGAATACCGCCTGTTTTCCCAGCAGGGTGAGTTCCTCGCTCTGGGGCGTGCGCAGGACGGCGTGATGAACACCGTTAAGAGCTTTTTTGAGGTGAAATAGCATTGATAAAGGATAAGAGAGTTATAGCACTGGGATTTTTCGACGGCGTGCACCTTGGACACGGCGCTCTGCTTAACAAATGCTCGGAGAAAGCGCAGGAGCTGAACGCGGAGGCGGCGGTGCTAACCTTCGACGTTCACCCGGATAACCTCATAATGCATCAGATCACCCGTATGCTGAACACTCAGCGGGACCGGGATTATCTGCTGGAGAAGTATTACGGCATAAAAAAAGTCATCCTCACTCACTTCGACGAGGAATTCATGCGTATGCCCTGGGAGAAGTTTGTGGAGGACGAGCTTGTGAACAAGTACGGCGCCATCCACCTGATAGCGGGCTATGATTTCCACTTCGGCTATCGGGGCATGGGCAATCCGGAGCGGCTCCGGGAGAAATGCGCTCAGCTTGGTATCGGCTGCGACATAATGGGCAAGGTGGTTCTGGACGGCATAACAGTCAGTTCTACATATATCCGGGGCCTGGTGGCTCAGGGCGAGATCGAGTTGGCGAATAAATTCCTCGGTCATCCCCACACCATATCCGGTACGGTGGTCCAGGGCCGCAAGCTGGGCAGGACCATCGGCATTCCCACGGTGAATATCCCTCTCCAGGCAGATCAGCTCGCGCCACTTTACGGAGTGTATGCCTCCAGAGTCATCCTGCCTGACGGCTCAGCGCACGAGGGGGTCACGGATATCGGCGTGAAGCCCACCGTCGCGTCGGACGCTGTACCAGCCGCGGAGACGTATATAATCGACTATGAGGGCGATCTTTACGGCCGGGAAGTGCGCTTGGAGCTGTATAAATTCCTGCGGCCGGAGAAAAAATTCTCCGGAGTGGATGAGCTGAAACGGGTCATTGAGGGAAACATCCAGGAGACAAGAGAATATTTCGCGTAAGTAAAAACCGTCTCTCCCTGACTTGGGGAGAGGCGGTTTTGGTTGTTACAGGTTTTGAAAATCCACGGTCACGCTGCCGTCGGGAGCGTATTTCACGGCATCCTTGTCCAGCATGAGCTTGTCCACGTCTGCAAAGTATGCCTCCATTGAGGGGTATGGGGCTTTGTAGTTTTTGATTATGCGCCAGGCGTTTTCGGCGCCGTTGGAGAGCAGGGCGTCAGCCACAAAGAGCTGAGCCTTGGAGGAGTTGAGACATATCCTGTCAGAGGATATGACATGGTAATCAGTGCTGTGCAGAGCACCGTGAGCGCCCATGGCGAAGAACTGTACGCCGGGCATGACGCTGGTGACGTCTCCGAAGTCGGAGCTTATGGTGCCCCATTTGCCGGGGTCAAAATCCACTCTGTCAGCGCCGACAAGATCGCAGCAGCACTGTTCCACCAGCTCCATATAGTCCAGATCATGGACTTCGGGAGAATACCCGAGCCTGTCGCAAAGCTCAAGGCGCGCGCCCATTGCCAGGGCGCCGCCGGTGAGCGCACGGTTTATCTTCACGTTTTCCCGCTTCATGGCCTCCATGGTGCGTCCCCGCACGAAGCTCTCCAGCTTCATCTCGTCGGGAATGACGTTAACAGCGCAGTTAACGCCCTTCATGATGGGGTGGAAGCGTATAGTCTCGGTGTCAATAAACGTCTCACGCAGGTCGTTGCACGCCTGAATGCCGAGCATGGCGGCGTATTGGGCGTTTATGCCCAGATGAGGGGAGCCGCCCGCGTGGGAGGAAACGCCCCTGTATGTGAAAGTTTTGGCGATGGAGCCGTTGTTTCCGAGAGTACATTTGAAATCGTAATTCTCATCACTGTCGCCGTGGACCATGAGGGCGATATCCACACCGTCGAAAAATCCGCGGGACATGAATTCCACCTTGCCGCTGTAATACTTGATTACGCCCTGGCGCCGCAGCTCTTCGCGAAATTCGAGCTGTATCATCTCCTCAGCGGGCGTCGCCATGAGTCGTATACTCCCGCAAAGACCGTCAAGGGCACCCGGTGCCTTCAGGGCGGCGGCGATGCCGAGAAGCGCCGCCGACTGGGCGTGGTGCCCGCAGCAGTGGGTCATGCCGTTCACGCTCTCCGGGTGATTAGCGATGTCGAGGGCGTCCATCTCACCCATGATGCAGAGCCTGGGCCCCGGGATGCCGGTGTCGATATCGGTGTAGAAGCCGGGGATATTTCCGGCGAGAGTCAGCTCATAGCCGAGCGCCTGAAACTTCTCCTTCAGGTAATCGCTCGCCTCCCATTCGGTAAAGCCGGTCTGAGGATGCTGCCAGAGCCAGTCCAGCGCGGTGATGATAAGTTCCCGGCTGCGCTCCACATTGCGCACTATCTGTTCTTGCCGTGGGGTCATTTTACAACGCCTCCGTTTCAGTTTCGTATGAGATAAGTATACATTGCCCCGTGGGAATTAGAAAGGGGGTATCCGCAGATAATTTCGATAGCCCCGAAACTTTTTACGGGGTATTAAGCTTTCTTCATTTTTATGGACAATCCGGGGCGTGTGTGTTAAAATAACATGAAATATTGTTTGATAGTGGGGGAGTATGGCTTTTTTGCCGTACTGTCCGGGAGGGCATATGCGTACTGATGTTCTCGGCGTGGGATTTGACAACATTACCATGGATGAAGCTGTCTCCCGGGCGCTGGATATAATTGAAAATGGTGAGAGCGGCTATGTGGTCACGCCGAATCCCGAGATCGTGATGGCGTGCCGCAGGGACGAGCAGGCGCTGCGTGCCGTAAACGGGGCGGAGCTTGTGATCCCGGACGGCATCGGCATCATCTACGGTGCGCGTATACTCGCAAAGCCGATGAAAGAGCGCATACCGGGTATTGAATTTGCCGGGCGGCTTATGGATAAAATGCAGGAGAGGGGCTATAAGCTCTTCCTCTTCGGCGCGAAGCCCGGCGTCGCGGAGAAGGCTGCAGAGAGGCTCAGGGAGCAATACCCGAATCTCACTATCTGCGGCTGTGAAAACGGGTATTTTACAGACAGCGGGCCCATAATTCAGGAGATAAGGAACTCCGGAGCGGACGTGGTATTTGTGTGCCTGGGTGCACCGAAGCAGGAGAAATGGATGGCGGAGCACCAGGCGGAGACAGGGGCGAAGCTCATGGTTGGTCTGGGCGGCAGCCTTGATGTGTTTTCCGGCACGGTGAAGCGGGCGCCTGAATTCTGGCAGAAGACGAAGCTGGAGTGGCTCTACCGTGCCCTGACAGACCCGAAAAGATTTAAGCGCACCCTCAAGCTGCCGGGGTTCATGTTCGCGGTAACGGGGCAGCGGCTCAGAGGAGGAAAGAAAAATGCCGGGTAAGGTGATAGTTCTCGAGGGAGCTGACGGCTCAGGCAAGTCTACACAGTTTTACCTGCTCACACAGCGGCTGAGCGACGAGGGCGTCAGCTTCCGGCGGCTTGTGTATCCTCAGTACAGCCAGCCCAGTTCCGCCCTCGTGCGGATGTATCTGGGGGGCGAATTCGGCTCGAAGCCAGAGGATGTGAATGCCTATGCGGCGTCCACATTTTTCGCGGTGGACAGGATCGCCTCATATATGAAGGATTGGCGGGAGTATTATCTCGGCGGCGGCCTGCTCCTTGCGGACAGATACACGACCTCCAACGCCGTGTATCAGGGCGCTAAGGCTGATAATGCCGATGACTTTTTGAAATGGCTCTTTGAATTTGAATACGATCTGCTTGGGCTCCCGAGGCCGGATATGGTAATATATCTTGAAATGCCTGTGGATGTGTCGGAAAAGCTCATGGTGAAGCGCCGCCGTGATACCGGCGAGAAGGCGGATATCCATGAGAGCGACAGGGAGTACCTCTGCTCCTGCAGGGAGACGGCGCAGAAGCTTGTTGATAAATACGGCTGGCGCATGGTGCACTGTGCGCCCGGCGGCGAGATCCGCACGCCGGAAGACATACATGAAGAGATATATAGAATTATCAGAAATGAGGTGCTGTAATGGTTTATGTGATACTTGGAACGGGCTTTGAAGAGATGGAGGCTCTCGCAAGCGTCGATGTGCTCAGAAGAGCGGGCGTCTCTGTTAAGACTGCTGCTGTGGGCGAAAGAGAGACCGTTGGCGCTCATGGCATAACCGTGACGGCTGACTGCAAAGTAGCTGATGTAAGCCTTGACGATATGACCATGCTCGTCCTGCCCGGGGGCATGGGCGGTGTCGAGAGCATTATGAATGATGCTGCCGCAATGGCGCTGGTGAAAACGGCCCACGAGGCCGGGAAGGATATCGCCGCCATATGCGCAGCGCCTATGATCCTTGCGAAGCTCGGCTATGCCGCGGGGCGCAGGATGGTAATATATCCGGGTATGGAGGAGTATATCCCCGGGGCGGAGGTGCCTAAGGGTGTAAAGACCTGCGTGGACGGCGAGTTTATAACAGGGCTGGGTCCCGGCGCCGCCATCGACTTTGGCCTGGAGCTTGTCCGCCGGACGGCGGGGGACGGCGCTGCCGAGACGGTGCGCGCTCAGCTCCATTATTAAGTAAAAACAGGACCGGGACGCTCATACGAGCGCCCCGGGGACATCTTATGTATTCGCCTTCTCAGCAGCAGCAGTCGCTGGTCGTGTCGGCGCAGCAGTTGCAGTTGTTGTTATTGCTGCCGCAGGTGCAGGTGTTGCAGGAATTGCCGCAGCCGCATCCGCCGAAGGCGACGAGAACAATGAGAATGAGAATGATCCAGAGGATTGAGTTGCCGCCGCAGGAGTTATTGAAGCACATTTGATTTTCACCTCACTTGTTTTCCGTCTGGGATATTCTATGTGTGAGGGAGCAGAATTGTTACGGTTATTTTGCGGGGCGCACCGCCGGAAAGGAAATAAACATGTCAAAGGACGAACAGAATTTTAATAACATACCTGCCGACGAGCTTGACCTTGACGAGTTCAAGGAGCTGGCGGGCATGACCGATGAGGACGGCGGGGCTGCCAAGGGAGAGCTCCCGCCTGTGAGCGACGAGGACTTTTTGAAAGAGTTCAGAACTTTTGCTGACGAATACTTCGAGCCCTCCAAGGACGACACGCCTGCCGCCAGCGCCGAGGACTTTGACCCTAACGAGCTTAACGAGAAGCTCCGCCGCCTGGAGCGGGAGGAGCAGAAGGATCTGCCCGTTGTGGAGGAGCCGGCTCCGGAGAAGAAGGAGAAAAAGGAAAAGTTTGTTGTGCGGCAGGTGGAGAAAAAGCCTGAGCCTGCGCCGGAGGCGGGAAACAAGGTCGTCAAGGCCCAGCGCCGGCAGAAGACGGGCTGCTTCGGCGCGCTGCTGTTTTTCGCGTTTGTGGTGGGCATATCCACGCTCCTTGCGGTGCTCGGATGGATGGCGGCGAAGGACGTGCTTGCTCTGGGCAAGGCGGATGTGACCGCCATAGTCGAGGTGGATAAGGACGATACCGTGGCGGACGTGGCGCAGAAGCTCCACGACGCGGGACTTGTGGAATACCCGTTCCTCTTCAAAATTTACGGCTCCTTCGCCCACGTGGACGAGGAAAAGAAAATATCCGCCGGTTCCTTTGAGTTGAACAGCACTATGGACTACCGCGCTCTGGTAACCGCGATGAACAGCTATTCCGACAACCGCATCGTCGTCACGGTGACGATACCCGAGGGCTATGAGCTGCGCCAGATAGTAAAGCTCCTGGCGGACAATGGCGTCGCGGCAGAGGATGACCTCTGGGAGACACTCGCAAATTACGACTTCGAGTACAGCTTCCTCGAGGACGTGCCTCTGGGAGACAGGTTCCGCCTTGAGGGCTACCTCTTCCCGGACACATATGATTTTTATCTAAGCGAGAACACTGTTACCGCTGTGAACAAAATGCTTGCCAACTTCAACTCCAAGTTCACGGAGGAGATGCGCAATATGGCGGCGGAGAAGGGCATGACCATAAGAGAGGTGCTCACGGTCGCTTCTATGATAGAGCGTGAAGCCGCGGGTGACGATGAGCGCAGCACCATTGCCTCTGTCATCTACAACCGCCTTAACAGCGACAATTTCCCCTGCATCCAGATAGATGCGACGGTGCAGTACGCGATCGGCGAGCATAAGGCCGTGCTCACCCAGGAGGACCTCCAGGTGGACAGCCCCTATAATACCTATATGTATCCGGGACTCCCCGCGGGACCAATCGCGTCCCCGGGCGCCAAGTCCATCATGGCAGCGCTAAATCCGGCGAGCACGGATTACTATTACTATGCGCTGGGCGCTGACGGAGTGCACCACTTCTTCAGGACCTATGACGAGCATATAAACTTCGTCAACAGTGAAAACTTCTCAACAGGCGAGTAAGAACAAAATCTTTTATATAAAAAAACGGAGGCGTATCCCCAATGGAAAAATCCGGCGTAAACGAACTCAGAGAGAAATTTCTCTCATTCTTTGAGAGCAAGGGTCATCTCAGGCTGCCAAGTTTCTCACTGATTCCCCAGAACGACGCGTCACTGCTGCTTATAAACTCCGGCATGGCGCCCATGAAGCCCTACTTTACAGGCGAGCAGGAGCCGCCCAGAAGAAGAGTGTGCACCTGCCAGAAGTGCATCCGCACAGGCGATATCGAAAATATCGGCAAGACGGCGCGCCACGGCACATACTTCGAGATGCTTGGCAACTTCTCCTTCGGTGATTACTTCAAGCATGAAGCGATCGCCTGGAGCTGGGAATTCCTCACGTCCCCCCAGTGGGTCGGCTTGGATCCCGACCGTCTCTATCCCTCCGTATATGTGGATGACGACGAGGCGTTTGAGATCTGGAACAAGGAGATAGGTATACCCGCCGAGCGCATTTTCCGATTCGGCAAAGAGGATAACTTCTGGGAGCACGGCTCCGGTCCCTGCGGCCCCTGCAGCGAGATCTACTATGACAGAGGCGAGAAGTACGGCTGCGGCAAGCCTGACTGCACCGTCGGCTGCGACTGCGACAGATACATGGAGGTCTGGAACAACGTCTTTTCCCAGTTCGAAAACGACGGCAACAATAACTACACTGAGCTTAAGCAGAAGAATATCGACACGGGCATGGGCCTTGAGCGCCTGGCAGTCGTCTGCCAGGACGTGGACTCTCTCTTCGATGTGGACACGGTCATGAATATCACGAAGAAAGTCTCCGAGATCACTCACGCATATTACGGCAAGACTCATAAAATGGACGTGTCCCTGCGCGTTATCACAGACCACATCAGAAGCGCAACGTTCATGATATGCGACGGCGTCCTGCCCTCCAATGAGGGGCGGGGCTATGTCCTGCGCCGCCTGCTTAGAAGAGCGGCGCGCCACGGCAAGCTCCTGGGCGTGAACGAACCCTTCCTCTATGTAGTTGTGGATACGGTCATCCATGAGAACGAGTGCCAGTACCCCGACCTGAGGGAAAAGCAGACCTACATAACGAGAGTCATCAGGACGGAAGAAGAGAACTTCGCCAAGACTATTGACGGCGGCATGAAGATATTCAGCGACCTGCTGAAAGAGCACAAGGCTAAGGGCGAAACGGTGTTCTCCGGCAGCGATGCCTTCAAGCTTTATGATACATACGGATTCCCCATCGACCTGACCATCGAGATGGTGGAGGAAGAGGGCATGACCGTAGACGAGGAGAGCTTCAAAGCGCTCATGGAAGAGCAGCGCGTGCGCGCCCGCAAGGCGAGAGAGGCGCTGGGCGATCTGGCCTGGGCGGGCATCGAGCTTGGCCTGGACAACACCCCCACGCAGTTCGTGGGCTATACCGAGAACGAGTGCGAGGCGAAGATACTTGCCATCGTGACCGACGGGGAGCTCAGCGGAGAGATACGCAGCGGCAATGAGGGCATAATCGTTCTGGACAAGACTCCCTTCTATGCGGAGATGGGCGGTCAGACAGCGGACCACGGCTCGATCTCCTGCGGGGACTTCGAGTTCAGGGTAAACAACGTGGTAAAGGACAAGGGCGGCAAATTCCTCCATTACGGAGTAGTGCTTGGCGGTGAGGCCGCTGTGGACGATACGGTCAGGGCTTCGATCTGCACCGTGCGCCGCAAGGCCATAATGCGCGCCCATTCCGCGACGCACCTGCTCCAGAAGGCGCTCCAGACTGTACTGGGTGACCATGTACATCAGGCCGGTTCACTTGTTGAGCCTGACAGACTGCGCTTTGACTTTACCCACTTCTCTGCAATAACGCCTGAGGAGCTGAGCAGGATCGAGAATATGGTGAATGAAGCCATTCTGGATGGGCACCCCGTTACTATAAGGGAGATGTCCATTGACGAGGCGAAGAAGCTCGGCGCAATGGCTCTGTTCGGAGAGAAATACGGCGATGTGGTGCGCGTTGTCGACATGGACGGCTGCTCCACGGAGCTGTGCGGCGGTACACACCTGGACAATACGGCAAAGGCCGGCAGCTTCAAAATAGTCTCCGAGAGCTCCATAGCCTCCGGCGTGCGTCGTATCGAGGCTATAACCGGCAAGGCGGTGGTTGAAGCTATCGACGAAAAGACTGCTGTCATCGCTGATACGGCGAAGAATCTTAAGACAAACGTGAACGAGGTAGTTCAGCGCGCGGAGCAGGTGATGAATGAACTGCGTGACGAGAGCAAGACTATCGAGAAGCTCAATGCGCGCCTTGCGAATATGCAGCTGTCCACTCTTCTGGAGGGCGCGAAGCAGGTCGGCGCTGTCCGCGTGGCGGCGGTTAAGCTGGAGGACATGGGTATGGACGCTCTGCGCGCCATGGGCGACGGTGTAAAGGACCGGGCGCCTGACATGGTGGCTGTCCTTGCCAGCACCGCAGGCGAAAAGGTGAACATCCTGTGCGTATGCGGCGCGGATGCTGTTAAGGCGGGCGCTCACGCAGGCAAGATAGTTAAGGAGATCGCGGCAATGTGCGGCGGTGGCGGCGGCGGCAGACCCGACAGCGCGACTGCCGGCGGCAAGGACCCCTCAAAGCTTGAGACCGCTCTTCAGGCGGCGGCGGGCGTCGTTGAAAAGCTGCTGTAAGAGAGGAGAAATTCTATGTCCGACTGTATTTTCTGCAAGCTCGCCTCCGGCGAGATACCCACAAACAAGATATATGACGATGGTATGGTCTGTGCCTTTTACGACACAGACCCACAGGCGCCGATACATTTTCTCGTTATCCCCAAGGAGCACATTGGCTCCTGCGCGGCGATAACTCCCGAGAATTCCCATATTGTCGCCCGCGCTTTTGAAGTCATTTCCCAGCTCACGAGAGAGCTGGGCATAAAGGATTTCCGCGTTGTGTCCAACTGCGGAGAGCAGGCGGGACAGAGCGTGAAGCACCTGCACTTCCATGTGCTGGCAGGGCGTGACATGACGTGGCCTCCCGGCTGATAAGTCTTCCGGGAGCTGAAGCAGCAGGTTTATAATTTCACCCGTACTGACAGCTTTACAGAAAGGATTGTCGTTTTATAAAGCATCTCTTGTCCCGAGTTAAAAGCGACTTGGTTGTGAAAGATGAATTTAGACAAGATCCGTATGTTTATCTCGGCGGCGGAGCACCTGAATTTCACGAAAGCGGCCGAAGATATGTATATCAGTCAGCCGACCCTGAGCCGGCACATTTCTGACCTCGAGGACACCCTCGGGATCGAGCTCTTCAAGCGGACGACGAGAAACGTCTCCCTAACGCCGGCGGGCGAACAGTTCCTGATCGAGGCGCAGGATATCATGCGTCGGTATGATTCGCTCATGGAGCGGGTCTCAGGCCTGGGAGAGGGCGTATCGGGAACGTTTTCCATTGGGTATCTGGAGCTTTTCATACCGGAGCATCTGCCCCGGATTATCCAGGAGTTCAGAAGAAAGTATCCAATGGTTGAGCTTGATATAAAAGCGTCGTCCCTCTACGGCGTCAATCAGGAGCTGACCAATAATAAGATCGACGCGGGCTTCGTGCTTAATTACATAGGGCAGGCGAAAAATCCCGAGCTGGACTATCTCCCCCTGATAAGCGGCCAGATGGTAGTCGTCGTGGGCAGGTCACACGCCCTCGCGGGATATGACGTCATCGACCCGGTAAAGCTCAAGGGCGAGAGGATATTCATGTTCAAAAGAATGAGGACGCCCGGGCTTTGGGAGGGGATCAACAGGATCTTCATGGACGCGGGTATATCTCCGGATATTGTGGAGAAGGACTTCACGCCCTATGAGATCACGCTGATGATAAGATCAGGACTGGGCATAGCGATCTTGAATCACCTGAGCGTCAATGCCCTTGACGTTGGCAAGGATCTCCACGTGATACGCCTGAACTGCCCTCCGATAACCGCGTATCTTGAACTGGCGTGGCGGCGGGACGCTCAAAACCCGTTCATTGAGAATTTTGCCAATATCACACGGAATGTGCTTCTTCAGTAAATAGCTTATAGCCCCCTGACGTTAGAGAGTATTCTCCAACGTCGGGGGGATTTTTTATTCGTGAATAGATATACGGCACTTATTGATAGCATTAAACTATTAATAAGCGCTAAATATTTATCAAAAATATTTCAAAAATATGTGTATTAATAATAAAATGTGGTCGATAAGGCACGTGCTATATTGCGAACGAGCTGTAAATAGCTTTTTAACGAAAAACTACAAACCGGGAGGTAAAATTTGAAGCGTATTGATTTTGAAGCGCATTATTATACCCAGAGCTTTTTAGATGCGGCGTCAAACCGGAGCGGGATACCAAGCTATGATCCGGAAACTCGCAGCATGTACCACGGGGGCGACGGGCTGCTGCCCATAAAACCCATTGTACCGGAGCTTCTGGACCTGGGTGAAGAGAGAATTAAAAGAATGGATGAAGCCGGGATCGACATGGCGATGCTGAGCATATCTATCGGCATAGAACAGTTGCCGGCGGAAATCGGTGTGCGGGAGGCTGTAAAGAACCACGATCTGCTTTACGAGGCGATGAAAAAATATCCTGGCCGCTTTGGAGGCTGCGCCGTCCTTGCGGTTGCGGATATCGGAGCGTCTCTTGCGGAGTTGGAGCGCTGCGGCAAAGAGCTTGGCTTCAGATGCTGGAATGCTTTTTCAAACTACGGCGACAAGCGCCTGGACGACGAGTACTTTTTCCCGCTGCTGAAAAAAGCGGCGGAGCTTGGAATGTACGTCTATATCCACCCCACATTCCCCACTGCCGTCGATTTGCACGGCTATGGCGCCGGCATGGCGGGGTCCGGGTTCGGCTTTGCGCTGGATGTCGCGACGACGCTGATAAGGATGATCTTCAACGGCGTTTTTGACAGGATCCCTGATCTGAAGGTGATGATAGGGCACTTGGGCGAGGGCATACCGTTTTTGATGCAGCGTCTGGACGACGCGAATTCAAGAATGGGGAGCTGTGGCGGAAAGGCGCGCAACATGAAAGCACCGAGCGAATACTTCAGCTCCAATATATGGGTCAGCACCAGCGGTAATTTTTCAAAAGCCGCTTTTGAGTGCGCAAAGACGGTTTTCGGCATGGACCATATCGTTTTCGGCACGGACTACCCCATGGAGCGCATGGAGGAAAATATAACCTTTATCAACAGCCTGCCCCTGCCGATGACAGACTTTGAAAAGCTGTACTTCGGGAATGCGGAGACCTATTTCGGAATAAAAGTCTGACAGCGTTTTCCCCTGAGCAAATCCTGGCATTCAAGTTGATGTTGTACGATATTTTAAGGAGGAAAAAATGAAAAAATCAGTATCTATTCTATTGGCATGCATACTTCTGATCTCGATGTTCTCCTTCGCCGGCTGCGGCGGCAAGAAAAATGAAGGAGAGATGACGCCCCCTGTGGAAAACCAGACCCCGGATGTTGAACAGGAGGATACAGCGGAAAAAATCGCAAATTCAAAACCTAACGAATATGTCCAGGAAAAACTGGACGCCGGCATGAAGCCTCTGGTCACTTTTGTTACGCCCAGACTGACATCCGACTTTGTCGTCGCGATCGACGCGGGGCTGAAGCAGGGCTTCGAGGAGCTTGGCTATTCGTATAATACAGCCAATGCCGATAATGATACGTCTCAGATTATCAACCTCATTGAGAACGCCGTTGAGATGAGCTCCGCGGCTGTCATCGTTCTTGATATCCCTGATGGTCTGGGAGATGTGTGCGCCAACGCGGAGGAAAAGGGCTCTCATATCGTCTGCTTCGGTACAGAGCCGGACTTTGAAGTTGCCGGTAAAGTAGTGCTGGATCAGGGCGAACAGGGAAAACAGGGGGCGCTGATGCTCCATGCATGGCTCGACGTTGCTTATCCCGACGCGGCGGACGGTGAGGTCCATGCGTTCGTAACAATTGACAATTCAACGGTGAAGAATAAGGCAAGATCTGACGCTTACAAGGAATACATAGTCAAGGATCCGCGTATTACCCTGTCCTATGTTGGCGAACACAGCAATCTTTCAATGGACGAGGGCTATACTCTGGCTCAGAATGCTTTTACAGTTGATCCCGAGATCCGTGTAGGTCTGATATTCAATGCCGGCGCCGCGATAGGAGCCAACAACTATATCGTTGCAAATGTTCCTGAGAACCAGCTGGATCAGTATGGCATCTTCTGCAATACGCAGGACGCAACACTGATAGGAATGATAACCGGCAAAAGCGGCGAAGTTAACTGCATACGCGGTACGATCGGCCAGGGTGCAAATGAAGGCGCGTGGTACAGTGCCTTTGAGTGCGCAACGGCCCTTCTGACAGGCGGCGAGAAGTATGGTTATGAGTTCTATGAGAGAATTTACTCCATAAATAACTTCGGATACGTGTTCGATTCAGAACAGCAGTAAAGATAATAAAACATCTGCATATAAGAAAAACACAGCTTCCCGTATGGCGGTCACCATACGGGAAGCTGTGTTTTAAGGCGGAATTTCTGAAGTAGATTGGTTCTCCTTTACATAATTGTACACTTTATATTATAATCAAAAGTGAAAACAGATTACGAGGGAGAAGTATGAATAATATGGGCTTTAAGAACAGCCGCCGTTATTTTGTGGTACTATTCGGCGCTTTTTTGCTGCTTTTCGCGAATATGGGCCTGTCTCTCAGCGGGATCCCGCTGTTTTACAGACCGGTTCCGGAGGCATTGGGCTTTACTCAGACCGCCTTCAACGCTACTCAGACGGTTTCAGGCTTGGTGGGCATGGTGATAACACCTTTTGCCGGGGTGTTTATTCAGAAGCATTTCAGAAAGAACCAGCTGCTGATGCTCATAGCAGCGGTGCTGACGTTTCTTGCGTTTCTCGCCATGAGCTGCGCCACGCGCCTGTGGGAGTTTTATATAGCGAGCGGGGTGCGCGGCGTGACCGGCGTGTTTATCGGCGGTATCGCAATAACGATGATGGTGAACAACTGGTTCCTTGAAAAGCGCGCCATGGCAATATCCGCAGCCTATGTGGGCACGAGCCTGGGAGGCATATTCTATACAAAGCTGCTCGCTTGGGCAATTACGGAACACGGATGGCAGGCGGGGTATCTCTGGGCGGGAATAATCTGCGCCGTACTCAGCCTTATCGCCATAGCTCTGTGCACGCCTGAGCCGGGGATGGTGGGGGCTGTGCCATACGGCTTCAGCGATATCGAAAAGAAGCCGGAGGAGGAAAAGCATGCGCTCTGGGGGATGAAGTATAAAACTGCCCTCCGGTCGCCGATATTCTGGCTTTTCTGTTTCGGCATACTTCTCGGCGGCATGGTCGCCATGACGACTCAGCAGCTCGCTGTGACGTCCCTGCAGACAGACGGCGGACTCACGACGGAGCAGGCGGCGAGTGTGTTTTCCGTGTATTTGCTCATACTGTGCTTTGCAAAGCTTCTGCTGGGGCTCCTGTTTGATAAATTCGGGAATAAGGTCGGCAATCTCTATATCGGCGTGCTGATCACGATCACGACCCTGATGTTGGCATCCCTCAGCAAATTTCCGGCGCTGGCGTATCCCATGGCGGTTGTATTCGGCCTTTCCAACATGCTGGGCACGATAGGCACGCCAATGATGACGAGCGGCCTTTTCGGCGTGCGGGAATATGCCAGTATATACGCCCTTGTCACATTTTGCTCATCCATTGGCAGCTCTGTCGGCCCGCTGTTTATGGGCGGCGTGTTTGACAGGACAGGAAATTATTCCCTAGGCTGGTTTGTTTTTGCCGCAGCTTCCGCTGTGAGCACGGCGATACTCGCTTTCTGTATCAGCAGACGTAAGTTTTTTGAGAAAAAATATCCAGAGGGTTAAGAAAAATATTATTTTCCCTTGAACTTAAATTAAGGAGAGCTCGGCAGAATTCTCTGCCGAGCTCTGCCGTATATTCCTGTGGGATAAAGCACACAATATTGTCGTTGAAGCGAACGCTTCGGCGTTGCTTTTGACGCGATGTATCGCCAAGGGAGGATATAATAATGAGCAAAGATAACAAGGGCTGTGGCTGCACGCCTAATGCTTCCATTCACTGCACGGTTTCCCAGTGCGCGTACCACTGCGGTTCCGCAGAGTACTGCGGACTTGACTCCGTGAACATTGGCACTCACGAAGCGAACCCCACAAAGAAGCAGTGTGTTGACTGCGACAGCTTTAAACTGAAATAAAAAGATACAGGGCGCGGGATTTTTCCGTGCCCTATATTTATATATGCAGCTCCCGGCGATTTCCGCCCAGGAGAAGGCCCGTGAACATAAATGCAAGCCCCACGGCAACGCCGGGGAACACCGCGTCACATGGCAGGGAAAGGACTCCGAAAAGATTCATTAGGCCGAGGAGCAGCGCAACGCCGGAACCTACCGTGATGGAAAGCACGGCATATTTCGGTGCGACCTTGCCCTTTGCCCAGATGACGAAGCAGAGAGGCGCGAAAACGGTGCAGCCCCGCAGCCCCATGGACATGAAGGAAAACTGGAGTATCGTCTCGCTGGGCACGACAACGCTGAATATGGCAGCCAGCGCCAGAACAGCGACTATGATCAGCTTTTCAGTGAAACCCTGGCTCAACTTTTTCGTCCTGCCGCCGAGGATATCACGCCGGATTATGGCAGCGATGCCCAGAGCGAGCCCTGCTCCCGTGCCGACGGAGGTTATGAGCAGAGTTCCCAGAAGTATCCCGGATACAGCCCCCGGCAGCCCGGAATAGTCAAGAATGAACCGGGTGAGTGCGGTCTTGGCGGTGAAAACGGCGGGATCGGTGACTGTGCGCATATAGAGCCCGACGACAATGCCCAGAATACCGATGGGGGGAATGAGCACAGCGCTGATGACAGCACCGATGCGTGCGTCCCGGTCAGAGTGGGCGCTCATGATAGCCTGCGCGTATGTCTGCGTCGTCAGCACGCCGAGCACCAGACTGATGCACGCGCCCATATCCGTGCCGAAGCCCCGGTTGAACAGATTGAAGAAGCTGCGCCCTGTGGCGGAAGTGTAGTCCTCTGCCGCGCTTTTAAGCCCCGGCATACCGCCAAGAAGTCTCAGCGCCAGCACGCCGCACAGTATCATGGAGACATACAGCAGGCAGAGCTTGAGTATACCCACGACGCCTGCACCCTTTGCGCCGCCGAACACAACATAGAGCACCATCAGCAGTGCGGACAAAGCGATAGCCCAACCAGCACCAAATTGTGGCAGGACGACCAGCACCACCGTGGACGCGGCGAGGAGCTGAGCGAGGATGTTGATAAAGGTGCCCACGGAATTGAGCACACTGGCGGCGAGACCGGCACTGTGCCCATACTCGCTGCCGATCATGCCCACGAGGGTACCGCTGCCGCTGCGGCGCATGGGCTTTACATATATAATTGCAAGCACCAGGCAGGAAATACCGCCGCCCAGAGTGAACCACCATGCGCTCATACCGTATGTATAGGCGAGCTGAGCCGTGCCCACGGTGGAGCTGCCGCCGGCGAGGGTGCCCATTATAAGCCCCGCGACAACTGCTGAGCTGATGCCGCCTTTTTTACCGTCTTTCTTTTTCGCGCCGGTGTAGATCGCAAGCCCGACTATAAGGGCGATAGCGGTGGCCATGCCGGCGATAGTTGCAATGCTCATTTTTACAACCAGATCCCTTTCAGTGTAATCAGTCTATTGCCTTGCCCCGTGTCCAGCGGCCGGATTTATAATACCAGAAGGCGACGATAGTGGCGGGGAGCATGGCAAACACACATGCCCAGTATACACCGGTGACGCCAATCATTTTATCAAGCACTACGGCGAGAACAGAGCGTGTAATAACCGCGGCGACAAAGGAGTCGATAAAGCAGAAAAGGACTTTACCGGCGCCGGAAGCGGCACTCTTATAGGACATATTTGAGGCGTAGAACAAAAGACACAGCACTTCAATACGGAGGTGCAGCGTCCCCTGGGCGATAACGTCCGGCTCTTTGTTGAATACCTGTATGAGGTACGGCGCGGCGAACTCCACAATGACTATGAGCAGCAGGGCGGTTGAGACGCTTATGAGGGTTGTGCTGCGAACTATCTTCTTGCAGCGGTCGTAATTATTTGCGCCTATGCTCTGACCGATCATAATGGCGGCGCCGTTGCTGATGGCAATGACGAGCTGGAGCAGAAGCTCACGGGTCTTGTTCACGGCGCCTGCCGCAGCGCTCACCGTAAGCCCGTATTTGTTAATGAAGGCGGAAATCACCATCCAGGAGATACCGTTTACAACGTACTGGAGAGTCGAGGGGATGCCAAGCTTTATAATGCGCCCCAGCTTTTCAATGTCGATGCGGAAGCGGAGAAAGCGCATGCCGTAGTAATCCCTGTGACGCGAAGTGTAAATTATGGAGGCGGCGAATGTCACGAACTGGGCGATTACGGTGGCGTAAGCGGTGCCCGCGACGCCGAGCCCGAGACCGTAGGGCTTTTCAAGGACGAACCACAGGTCAAGCACTATATTTATAACAGTCGCGATGCCGATGAAAATGAGAGGCTGCTTTGAGTTGCCCATGGCGCGGAGAACCGCGGATACGGCGTTATAGCCGAAGGTGAAGATGAGTCCAACGGAGCAGATCGTGACATACTGGACAGCCTCATCGTGGGCCGGGACCCTGAGAAGATTTACGAGCTGATGTCTTAGCAGCAGTACAATGGCCAGGAAGATTATGCTCAGTCCCATCTCGAAGGTGTAAAGAGTTGAAGAGGTGAGCTTCCTGTTTTCGTCATCCTTTGCGCCGAAGTACTGGCTTATGAGGATGTTGCCGCCCTGAGCCACGCCCTGAGCGAAGTAGCCCACAACAAGCATGAGAAAGCTGGCGTTGGTGACTGCGGAGAGGGCAGAGGAGCCGAGCACACGGCCGGCTATGATCGTATCCACGATGCCGTAGACGACCTGGAGCACGCTCGTGAGTGCCAGAGGAACGGCGAATTTCATTAGCGTTCCGACAACGCTGCCCTGGGTGAGGTCTGTTGATGTCTTGCTGTTTGCCATTGGATCATCTCCTGAAACGATTATTTTACATGGGACCATTGTACCACTAATCAACGGCGATTTGTATATATTTTTTACAAATTGTTATTGCAAATCAGTAATAATTGTTATTTAGTTGGGATCGGACAAAAATCAAAGGGTGTAATTTTTACAATAATCCAAAATAAATCAGGGCTGCACTGAATAAAAGTGCAGCCCTGATTTTAATATTTTATTCGTTGAGGATACTTGATTATTCCTTCTCGCTCCAGTCGCCGATCGTGAAGTCGCATGTATAATCGGAAGCTGTCCAAGCCTTCATGGGGTCGATACGCATTGTACCCAGGGGCACTGTACCGTCCAGAAGAGCCTCGAGCATTGTGTTGACCATTGTATCGGCAACGCCGCCGCCTGCGGAGATGGTGCCGCGGAATGCGCTTTCGCCCTTAGTGGACTTCTCCAGCATCTCGGCTGTCGTGTCATCCTCGGATGTGCCGAAGATACCGAACTCTGTCAGGTCAAACTTCTGAGCCTCGAGGTAGTTGTTGACGCCCAGACCTGCGCTCATCTGATAAACGACGAACACACGGATGTCGGGGTCGACCATGAGAGCAGCCTCAGCAGCTGTGTAGCCGTTCTCCAGAGTGTCGCCCTCGTTGTCGCCGTAGTAGG
Source organism: uncultured Oscillospiraceae bacterium (assembly GCA_934552825.1). Taxonomy (GTDB): domain Bacteria; phylum Bacillota; class Clostridia; order Oscillospirales; family Oscillospiraceae; genus CAKTEQ01. Next base: position 128,162 of record CAKTEQ010000004.1, on the reverse strand, counting down.
CGAGAGTAAAGCGGCTGTCAGCCTTGACTGCGTCAACCATGCCGTTTGTGAGCAGAACGTTAGCTGTATTCTTCTGGCCGCCCAGAACTGCAGCGTGGATCTCGCCGTCCTTAGCGTCGGGATACTTTACGCTGACCCAGTCGCCAGCCATGACGCCAGCGCCGTAGCCTGCATTGTAAACGTCAGCTGTGGAAACGATCGTGTCATATTCGCAGGCGATGCCGTAGATAACGACTGTGATGCCAGCATCCTGCATCTGTGTTACGACTGTCTCAAGAGCGCCGGGGTCGGAAGTCTGGATGCAGACGCCGCAGGCTTCCTTCTTTGTGAGAAGGTTCTCAAGCTGAGCGATCTGATCGGCGATGTTGCCATCAGCAGCCACGTAAACCTGACCGACGAAGCCGGCTTCCTTGAACATTGCGATAGCGGAGTCAGCCAGCTGTGTGTGAGTGAAGTAGTTGTCGTTGTGCAGGGAGACGTCGATAGTCATTTCCCAGCCCGCGTCCAGCTTCTCTCTGACGTACTCGTTGGGCTTGGAAGCCTTGAGAGTCTCTTCAGTGACAGCGCCGTCTTCAACGGGAGTGTTTGTTTCTGTCTCGGGGGTCTTAGTTTCTTCCTTCTTGTCTCCGCAAGCAGCCAGGGAAGCGAAAGACAGAAGCATAAGAACTGCCAGGATAATCGCCAGAGTCTTTTTCATTTGGGGGTTCCTCCTAAAAGATATTTTATGAACGCCTTTCGGCCGGACATACATCATACCGGTGGAAGGCAGAGCGGCGTTTCCGCTCCGCCGGCCGGCGTCTTGTGGGGAAATTGCAAATTGAAAGGAGCACTGCTGATTGGTCATGATCCCCTCCGCCTTTTGGCGAATCGGGACGAAACTCTGTAGATATTTTTACCAATAATCCGGCGGGATGTAAAATAGTTATTGTGAAAAATATTATACAGATGCGCCGCATGAAGCATTGCATAAACTGCATAAGCAAACATACAGGGAGGACGCCGCTTGCCAGCGTCCTCCCCGCAAAGGAGAAAAAACAGATGTCTGTTATGCTTGATGCTTTACTTGATCGGCGTCTCTTCGACGAACTCGCCCAGGCGGGGATAGACGACCTTCCCCTTCTTCTCGGCTTCGATGGTCGCGCGGGCCTGAGCCTTGGAGGCCTCCCAGTAGATGGGGTGGTGGGGAGAGTGTTCTGTCACATCATTCCACATTTCAACTGCAAACATGTCGTGTAATTCATCGGCGATGTCCTTCTTCCAGGGGCGGCGCAGGACCTGAACGGTCAGACGGCGCGTCTGGCGGGTGCCTGTGTGCATGATGAGGTCCGCTATCTCCCAGGCTCTCTTGTAGCAGGCCTCCACGTCCTCGTGTATCTCGTTTACCATGCCGTATTCCAGAGCCTTGCGGGCTGTGATGACCTCACCTGTAAGCTCGGCATAGGAAAATCTCTTCCTGCCCATGAGCTCGCGCCAGGCGATCTGCACGCCGTCACCGGGGATCATGTTGATGCGGAAGTGCTGCTCCGTTGTCCATGCGTCCTCAGTGGCGAGAGTGATGTCACTGTAAAGAACAAGGTCGGAGTGGAACAGACCGCCGTTCCAGACAGTTATGAGAGGAATGGGGAGGTCATTCTGATACTGGATATCTGCTGTGCCGTCGAAATAGGAACGTTCATATGAACGCCAGTGATAGTCCGGATCGTCATCCGGCATGGGTGCGTAGGGATGAGTTGTGTCACAGCAGCCGCCGTGTATGCCGATGCTCTTGAAAAAGTCCTTGCCCGTGCCGCCGAATATCATGACCTCCACGTCGCGGTCGTTATTGACGTACTCGAACATCTTATGTACATGGGCATGGCAGGGGAGAGACCAGATTAGGGAATCGCCGTCTGTATGGGCGCGGCTCTCCAGAATACCGCGCTCGAATTTCATCTTGAAGAATGTAGAAAGCTCCTTGGAATAGTCCTCAAATGTCGCCTCTCTGGGCATATAGCCGTTTGAGGGGGGCATATCGGGGCGCCTGCCCGCATCGGTATCCGCAAAGACAGGGATGCGCTCGTTGATGTCATCCGCTGTTATGGAATTGAAGCTGTCACTGTGGGCAGTGTCCCCGTACTGCTCGTGATAATATGTGAGCTTAGGCTTTTTGGTGGGGCGGTCGTAGCTCTGATTTCCCATAATTGTTATACCTCCTGAAAAAGTGTTTTTGGCATTACTACGCCTGGATTGTATCAGCGGCGACTGCCATAGTCCAATCCGGAGACCGGGAGGTATCATGCAGGAATTGAAGGGAAAGGGATTTGACCGGGAGCGGGGAATATGGGATAATAAAACCGCAAGGAGGGATAGCATGACCTTTGAACAGATCGAGGAGTTCTGTGTTGTGGCGCGGCTTGAAAACTTCACGAAGGCGGCGGAGTACCTCTATGTAAGCCAATCTACTCTGAGCCGCCATATATCGGACCTGGAGAGCAGCCTGGGCGTGCAGCTTATGCGCCGTGACAACCGCGTGCTTGAACTGACGGAGGCGGGAAAGGTCTTTTACACGGAAATGAGAGACCTTTTGCGCAGGGCGGAGGCTATAAAGATCAAGACGCAGCAGGTGAGCCGAGGGAAGATCGGCGAACTGAGCATCGCCTCCTTCAGCCCGCATATTCCCTATGTGTTCGAGCGCATAAGGGAGTTCCGCCGGAGAAACAGTGAGATCAACTGCCGGATAACAACTGCCGACAATACGGAAATAGTGGAGAAAATCGTGGCGGGAGAGTTGGATATCGGGCTTGTGTTTTCCTTTGAGGTGCCGCCGTGCCGGGGAGTGAAGCAGATCACAGTGGGGCGGGACGACCTTTGCGTCGTGGTGCCCAATGACCACCGCCTCGCGTCCTACAGTACGGTGGCACTGTCCAGCATCGGGGAGGAGAACGTGCTGGCGCTCCAGCCGAAGAAGATACCGATGCTTCTGGAGACGATGGATCTTCTGGGATATACCTCCGGGCGGAGAGTTGAATTTGTCATACAGGACAGCGTGGACAGCATGATACTCCACACCCGCCTTGGGGACGGCATCTCGATACTGCCAAGAATAATCGCCCAGGAGCGGGCGGGTGACTGCCGCATCTTGGGTATAAGCGATTACGCGACGGGGTATGACCTGAGTCTGTGCTGGCGGGAGGACAACAATAACCCGGTTTTGGATGAGTTTCTCGCCTATTTTCGGGACTGAACGCAAAAAACGGGTGATACTGCCCGAAAAACCCATTTTACAAAACAGCAGCATTGTGATAGAATCACGGGACATGAAAAAGAGAGCCTTGCGGCGGCTGCCGCAAGGCTCTCTGTTGTCGGGTGAATATCAGCCGATGCTCCAATCGCAGGAGAAGGTGGATGCTGTAAGGGCTATCATGGGGTCGAGGATAGTCGTGCCCAGAGGGATCTCACCACGGAGCGCGCCCAGCATAGCCTGGACCATTGTGTCCGCGACGCCGGAACCGGCGGCGATGGTGCCCTGGATGGAGCCCTTGCCCTCAGCGGCGGCTGCCAGCATAGCCTCTGTGGAATCGTCTACAGAAGTAGTAAAGATACCGTACTCGCTCATATCGACTCCGGCAGCCTCAAGGTAGTTGTTGATGCCCAGAGCCGCGGACATCTGGTAGGAGATGAACACGCGGATGTCGGGGTCAGCCATGAGGGCGTTCTGCGCTGTGTTGTAGCCGTCCTCGATGGACATGGTGTTGTTGTCCATGAATACTACGTCCATTCTCTCGTCGAGAGCAGCGCCCGCCTGGAAGCCCTCATACATCTCTACAAGGGGAGCCATCATGATCGAGCCTGTGATAGCTGTCTTGATGTCGCCGGGGCCCGCGTCAGGATACTTATAGTCGATCCAGGCGGAGGCCATCTTCGCGGCGCCGATGCCGCACTCGTAGTTGTCAACAGTTGCGATGATAGTGTCGTAATCTGTGTAGATACCGTAAATAACGACAGAGATGCCGGCGTCCTGAGCTGCCTCAACAACGTCCTGGATAGCAGCGGGATCGCCTGTCTGGACAAAGATACCGCATACCTCGCCCGCCGTGACCAGAGTTTCCATCTGGCTGATCTGCTCTGCGATATTCTCGCCGGCAGCAGCGTAGTATGTATTGTTGAAGCCAAATTCAGCCATCTGGTTCATAGCGTCGCCCATGAGCTGAGTCGCCACGAAGTAGTTGTCGTTCTGAGCCATGTAAGCCAGATCCATCTCCCAGCCCGCTTCCAGCTTTTCGAAAACGTACTCGTTGTTCTTGGAAGCCTTCAGGATTTCTTCTGTTATCTCGCCGTCAGCGGGAGGCGTTGTCTCTTCACCCTGCTCGGTGTCGGCGGGTTTTGTCTCTTCCTTCTTGTCGCCGCAGGCTGCCAGGGATGCCAGGGAGAGCAGCATTACCAGCGCGAGAAGAATTGCCAGGATTTTTTTCATTTGATGTTCCTCCTAAGAAATATTGCCAAATAAATTGACTAAACACATAATAGCATTGTGCATAGTGGCAAATCAAATATCAAAAGCGGGACGCGCTATGCGCAAATATCATAAAGAGCTGTTTTGGGGCAGTATCATTGAAGGATGGTGAAAATATACCCCCGGGGTGTAAAACCCGGGGGTATATTTGTTGTAGATTTGCGGAGATATCAGCCGATACTCCAGTCGCAGGAGAAGGTGGATGTTGTAAGGGCCACCATGGGGTCGTGGATAGTTGTGCCGATGGGGATCTCGCCCCGGAGCGCGCCCAGCATGGTCTGGACCATAGTATCCGCAACGCCGGAACCGGCGGCGATGGTGCCCTGGATGGAGCCCTTGCCCTCAGCGGCAGCAGCCAGCATAGCCTCAGTGGAATCATCCACAGACGTAGTGAAGATGCCGTACTCGCTCATATCGACGCCGGCAGCTTCAAGGTAGTTGTTGATGCCCAGAGCCGCGGACATCTGATAAGAGATGAATACGCGGATGTCAGGGTCAGCCATGAGGGCGTTCTGAGCTGTGTTGTAGCCATCTTCCACAGTGGTGGTGGCGTCGTCCATGAACACGACGTCCATTCTCTCATCAAGGGCGGCGCCCGCCTGGAAGCCCTCGTACATACTCACAAGACCGGCGTGGCGAAGAGCGCCTGTGATAGCAGTCTTGATGTCGCCGGGGCCCGCGTCGGGATACTTATAGTCGATCCAGGCGGAAGCCATCTTCGCGGCACCGATGCCGCACTCGTAGTTGTCGACGGTGGCGACGATAGTGTCGTAATCTGTGTAAATGCCGTAAATGACAACGGTGATGCCCTCGTCCTGGGCGGCTTCAACGTAATCCTGGATAGCGGCGGGGTCGCCCGTCTGGATAAATATGCCGCAGACCTCACCCGCCGTGACAAGAGTCTCGAGCTGGCTTATCTGTTCAGAGATGTTGCTGTCCGGGGCGGCGTAGTATGTGTTCGTGAAGCCGAATTCAGCCATCTGGTTCATGGCGTCGCCCATGAGCTGCGTGGAGACGAAATAGTTGTCGTTCTGAGCCATGTAAGCCAGATCCATTTTCCAGCCGGCTTCCAGCTTTTCGAAAACGTACTCGTTGTTCCTGGAAGCCTTCAGGACTTCCACCGTTATTTCTTCCTCGGCGGAGGGAGCGTTTTCTTCAGTCTGCTTCGTGTCGGCGGGCTTTGGCTCTTCCTTCTTGTCGCCGCAGGCTGCCAGGGACGCCAGGGAGAGCAGAATTGCAAGGGCGAGAATAATTGCCAAGATTCCTTTCATTTGATGTTCCTCCTAAAAGTTATCTACAAATTTGTGGGGCAAGGACATGATAACATTGTACATAATGCTAAATCAAATGCTGGAATTGGGATGCGTTATGCACAAATATCATAAAGGCAGTGGTGCGCATTTGACCATAGGCCGGGAATGTGACATAATATATTAAATTCAGTGCTCACGGAGGAATTTGCATGACCATAGACCAGATACGAGAATTCTGCGTTATAGCGAAGCTGGGGAGCTTTACAAAGGCGGCGGAATACCTTTATATAAGCCAGTCGGCGCTGAGCCGGCATATGCTGGACCTTGAGAAGAGCCTAAACGTGCATCTCATAAAAAGAGGCAACCGGGTCTTCGGGCTGACAGCGGCGGGGGAGACATTCTATTCCGAAGCGACGACCATTATCGACAGCCTCGAAGCCCTTGTCCGCAAGACCCAGCGCACGGACAGCGGCAAGACGGGCAAGCTCAGGCTGATGGTGTTCGAAAGCTCAATGCCATATATTTTTGAGCAGGTGCGTGATTTCAAGCGGCAGCACCCGGAGATGGATTTCGAGGTAGATTCCAATGTGGGCGAGGAGATAGTCAAATCAATAATATCAGGGGACACAGACGCGGGTCTTATCTTTGCATTCGACGCACCTGAGAAGAAGGCTCTGAAAACCATTCCCCTGGGGCGTGACGAGCTATGTATAGTGGTGCCTGAGGACCATCTGTTTGCGGAGCTGGGCAGTATCCCTCTGGCCGATATAAAGAATGAGAGAGTGTTCCTACTGAAGCAGAACAGTGTTGCGGGGAGCAACGAGATGATCACCCAGATAGAAAATGCCATAGACACCATTCCCGGCAAGGTCATATGCGAGGGAGTGGATGACATGGTGCTGCACACCCGTATCGGGGATGGAATATCGATAATGTCACGGGTATTTGCGGAGGAGAGAATAAAAAATTGCAGGCTCCTGACAATATCAGATTATGACCTGAGCTACGATATTTCCCTCTGCTGGAGCGAGGAAAATACAAATCCGGCACTTGGAGAATTCCTAAAATACTATAATGTATAGTAAAAAACGGACGCGGCAATATGCCGCGTCCGTTCTGCTTATTATCTCAGCTCCGCTGTGAATTCTATGTAATTGCTGTTTTTCCCGGCGCGGATGGAGCCTCTGTGCCCCTGAGCGATGCTGCGGGCTATGGAGAGTCCTATGCCGAAGCCGCCGTCCGCGGAATTGCGGGCGCTGTCGGGCCTGTAAAAGCGGTCAAAAAGCTTGTTCAGGTCGCCATCAGGGAGGCTTCCGCAGAAATTGCCTGTCCGCAGAGTTACGCCGCGGCGGCTCTTTTTAAAAGACAGGTCAATGACGGAGCCTGGGGCGGCATACTTGACGGCGTTGTCAAGCAAAATGGACACGAGCTGCCGCACGGCGTACTCGTCGCCCCGGTATTTAAGCTCAGACTGGATATCACAGTGCAGCTCATGCCCCCTGGAGAGGGCGTGATCCCGGAAGGACTCCGCCGTTTCCGCTATGCTCTCGCTGATGTCGAAATCCTCAAACCTGAGGGGTGACTGCTCCTCGTCCATGCGGGATAGGGTGACGAGCGAGTTTACGAGATCCTTCAGCTTTTCCGTCTGGACCATGGCTTTGTCTATCCATTTTTGTGGCCCCGTCTCCATCTCCAGGACCTTGAGACTCGTGGCTATGACGGTGATAGGTGTTTTCAGCTCATGCCCGGCGTCGGTTATGAACTGTTTCTGTTGCTCAGCGCTGCGCACGACCGGGTCTATGGCGCGGCGGGAAAACAGGACTACGAGGATATAGACCAGGGCGATGCAGACGGCGTCCGCACCGGCGGAACAGAGCGCCAGTATTTTTACGGCGCGCATCTCCTGGTAGCAGTCCAGAAAAACAGCCATGTATCTGTCGTCCCCGTGCTTTACTATAAGATATTTGTAGCCGGAGTAATAGCCGCGCCCCTCGCCCTTTTCAAGGGCAAAATCGAGATAAGTCTCCGCATCTCCCGCGCCGACGGCCGCAATGTGGTCAAAGTTGGAGCCGATGAGCTCGCCGCTGCCGTTATAGCGGATGAAAAAATATCTGGTGGAGTAGGGGGACTCAGGTGTCAGGGGACCGTCGGGCTTTGAAAAGTCCGGAGCGTTTTCGCCGCCGGGCGCTTCGGGGAGTGGGGCGCTGTGCAGGGGGATGGTGCCCTCATTCTCGGCTATGATGTCCAGCATGGTGTCAAGTCCGGAACTTGTGGAGATGTAGTTCGCGGCATTGACGATAATGGTGAGCAGCACCATCACAAGGGTCACGGAGAGCGTGGCGATACGGATAAATCTGTTTCTCAGCTGTTTTATCATCTGTCGTCCTCCAGCATGTAGCCGAGTCCGCGGTTGGCGCGGATGGTGACTCCTGAGCCGATGCTCTTCAGCTTTTTGCGCAGATTGGATATGTGTACCCAGACGACGTTTATTTCAGCGTCACTGTCCCAGCCCCATACGCGCTCCATTATCCTGTCAGCGGAGAGAACAGTGTTCGGGGAGCGCATGAACAGCTCCATCACCTGGAACTCCCGTCCGCTCAGCCGGACGCTTCTGCTGCCGCAGTTCATGGCGCCGGCGCCGGTGTCGAGAGTAAGATCCCCGAAGGAGAGAGTGTCCGGCGTGTAGCCGCCGCTTCGGCGGAGCATGGCGCGCACGCGTGATATGAGCTCATCGGGATCGAAGGGCTTTGGAAGATAGTCGTCCGCGCCGGAGTCAAACCCGGTTATGCGGTCGTTCTTCTCCCCCTTCGCCGTGAGCATCATTATGGGCGTTTTGACGCCATCACTTCTTAAGCGGCGCAGGACCTCGATGCCGTCCAGCCCGGGCATCATCACGTCCAGCACTATACCGTCGTAATCGCCGGTGCGGGCGTAGTCGTAGGCGTCGAGACCGTTTGAAACAGTGTCTGCCGTGAAGTGGTTTTTCTCAAAAAAAGCTGTGAGCGCCTCGGCGAGATCAAGTTCGTCCTCGGCTATCAATAAACGCATTCAGGTTCACCTGCCTTGTGGACAGTATAGATAAGAACGCCGTAAAAATCAAGATTTTACAGGGCCTCGTGGGTCACTTCCTTGCCGCAGACCACGTTAAGATTTCCGTTGCGGCAGCGTATCTCGTCGAGAAACGCCTTGGGGAGACTTGCGTCACGAAGCACGATGTGATATTCCAGCTCATAAAGAGTGCCCATATTCGAGGTCTTGACCTTGATGAGATTGCATGAGCGGGCGTATTTGCTGAAAATATCGTCGAAAATCCCGTCATAGTCCAGGTTTTCCGGCATCGTGATTTTCAGAACCCGCTCGGACTCTGCGCCCTTGCCGAAATTAAGGGCGGTGAGCAGGAGTATGACGCCGCCCAGTACAGCAAAGGCGAGCACCGCCAGCACCACATAGCCCATACCGGTCGCCAGGCCTATCGCCATGGCGAGGAAGATCACGCCGATCTCTCTGGCGCTGCCGGGAACCGAGCGGAAACGGACGAGACTGAATGCCCCCGCCACGGCGACACCGGCGCCGATATTGCCGTTTACGAGCATGATGACGATCTGCACCACTGCCGGGAGTATGGCGAGTGTCACGGCAAAGCTCTGGGAGCACCGGGTCCGGTACATGCTCACCAGCGCCGCCCCGATACCGAGAGCGAGGGATACGGCGGTACATATTATAAATGTGGATATGGTTATTCCTGATGTTATTATGGAGTTAAGCACAGGCGCGCGCCCCCTTTCTGAGCTCTTCAGGCAGGATGAAATTCTTGTAGCAGGTCCCGTATTTCGAGAAGGAAGCGGGGAACACCTCCGCCTCAGAAAGCAGATGGCTGAGCCAAAGAGGACAGGAGCCGGAGAGCTTTATCTCCATGAGTATGTCGTCCGGCGAAGTCAGTGGCGCGCCGTGATCCCCGAGCCGCAGGTCAAGGTCGGTCACCCGCCAGCGGATGTTGGTGTCGAAGGTGATGCGCAGCTCTTCGTTTTCTATACCCGTGAAGGCGGAGCGGTCGTAGCCGATAAATACCCTTGGCTTTGCGCTGTAAAAGCTCTGGAACCAGGATATCTCTCTTCCGATCTGACCATAGTCGCCGCCGTCCCCCGCGAGAAACGCCATGGCGTCGCCTGCGGTGGCGGTTATCCTGCGCTTGTAGACTACGCCGTCGAATTTTTTCTTGAGCTCGGCGAAAACGGTCCCGTTTTCACCGGGGACGCCGTAGCTGCGCAGGCGGAGCTTTTCCTTGTATGCGGGCTTTTCTATGGATGAGCGGACGAGACGCCAGTCATCCGTGTCATAATATATGGAGCAGAGAGAGTAGTTCCCGTAGTCATCCGGTCTGAACCGGCGGGACATACCCTCAAGAATGAAGGCCTGCTGCTTCGGCGTTATGCGGTACTTCTTCTCATACCGCTCAAAGCTGAACTGAATGTTTGCCATATCGTTTTCCTCCTTTGCGACCTGATAATATCCCAGGGACTTAAAGAGAACCTAAAGGAAAAGCTTTAGCTTCTCTTTAGGAAGAAACGCTATTATCATGCTGCCGGCGAGAGAAACGACTTCCGGCGGAAAGGATGATAAATATGAAAAAAGCTGTTTTCGCCGCGGTAATCGCGGCAGCGGCAGCAGTGCTTACCGCCTGCGCCGCGGACACGGAGACGGTTCAGGATACAGGCGGCGCTGTTATAACCTTCGCCGAAGAGAGCGTGACCGGCAGCGGAACAGGCTGGCAGGCTGAGGGAACGGCTGTCACTATTGACTCCGCCGGAACTTATACGGTCTCCGGGAACTGCTCCGATGGTACCATTAAAATAAAGAAAGGCGTTGAGGATGTGACGCTCGTGCTGGAGGGGCTGACTCTTGAGAGCGGCGACACGGCGCCCATAACCTGCGGCAAGTCCAGCACTGTGACGATCGTTGCGCAGGAAGGTACAGTGAACAGCCTGTCCGATACGGATTACAACAATGACGACGAATACCCGGAGAACACAAACGCTGAGAACGCCGTGATAAAATGCAAGGACGGCTCGAACGTCACTATCAGCGGCACTGGTACCCTGAACATAACGGCAAAGGGCAAAAACGGAATTAAATCCGGCACCGCCGACGACGGGACGGGCAGCGGCGCGAGCCTCACGGTGGACGGACCGGAGATAAACATATCGGCGCCCGTGAACGACGGCATAAACGCCGAGAGCCTTTTGAGCATCCTTAATGGCAGCGTGACTGTCGCCGCGGGCGACGACGGCATCCACTGTGACTATGAGCTGAATATCGGCGCGGAGGGCACGGACGGACCGGAGATAAATATTACGGAGTGCTATGAAGGTCTGGAGGGTGCAAACCTGAATATATACTCGGGGGATATTACAATAACGGCCAGTGACGACTGCCTGAACGCCGCCAACGGCGACCTTGCGGGCTATGACTTCACGCTTGATATCGCGGGCGGAACGCTGGATATGTACACAACTGACGGCGACGGCATCGACTCGAACGGGACTCTGGATATTTCCGGCGGCACTGTTATCGTCTGGACGGCAAACCGGGCGGATAACCAGCCCCTGGACGCGGACGGAGAGATAACCATAACCGGCGGCACGGTGCTCGCGGGCGGCGGGAGCGCCGGTATGGGTATAAACCTTGAGACGACCCAGCCCTATGTGCTCTTTGGCGGATCAATATTCTCCGGCGGACCGGGTGAATCGGGCGGACTGACCGTGGAGCAGGGGACGATAGAGATAAGAGACGCGTCCGGCAGTACGGTCTATTCAGGGGAAGCACCCTGCGCCGGGACGTATGTATTCTTCTCCTCCGGGCAGCTGAAGTCCGGGGAGAGCTATGAGCTTGTATCAAACGGTGAGTCCCTGTCGGCGGCCGAGGCGTCCACAGAGAGCCTTGCGGGAGCGTTTTCAGGCGGCTTCGGAGCGCCGGGCGGCATGGGAACGCCGCCGGAGATGGGGGAGAGGCCCGCCGACGCTACACCTCCAGACGTGGGGGAGCTTTCTGAAAACGGGACACCGCCGGAGAAACCGGAGGGCGGAACGCCCCCGGAAATTGGAAGCGCGCCCCCTGAAATGCAGGCGGCAAGTGAATAGTGAACATATGGGCTGTTGATGCTTTTCTCATTTGAGCTAATCGATCCTTGTGGCGAATGGCAAGGTGTGATAGTATATAACCAGTTCAATAAATCGGTAATTGGTGGGGAAAACAGATGATTTTATTCTTTTCGGCAACAGGAAACTGCAAGTATGCCGCGGCCCGCCTTGCACAGGCTGCGGAACAGGAAATGGTGTCTATCGTAGATTGCATCAATGACGGCTGTTATTCCTTCGAAGATGAGGACATCGGTATTGTGGCACCCACATACGATTGGAGCCTGCCGAGCATCGTCAGAACATTTCTGGAAAAAGCTTCTTTTCAGACGGAGTACCTGTATTATGTTGCGACTTATGGAACAACACCGGGCGCATCCGGGTATATGGCTGGCAAGGCCATAAAAAATCGAAAAATAGACGCCTGCTACTGCATTCGAATGGTCGACACATGGACGCCGATATTTGATCTTTCCACCCCGGAAAAAACGGCAAAGTACACCAAGACGACTGAAACGGATATTGACAATGTGATCCGCTGTGTCAGAGAGCGTCATGTGAACAGGCATATGTCCCCGCGTACACCGGCGATTTTCACGGAGCTGATAGCTCAGCTTATTTATGACAGAAAGGTGCGCCGCACATCGAAATTCCATGTCGAAGAGACCTGTGTCGGGTGCGGGCTGTGCGCAAAAAAATGCCCGGTGCAGGCGATAGAAATACAGGGCAAAAAGCCTGTATGGGTCAAAGAGAAGTGCGTTATGTGCCTTGGGTGCCTGCACCGCTGTCCGAAATTTGCGATTCAGTATGGCAGGAGGACCAGACACCATGGGCAGTATACAAATCCGAATGTGAAGCTGTGACCTTTTGATCGACGAGCGAGAGATAAATAATAAAAAACGAGCCCCGGAAGGCTTTTCCGGGGCTCGCTGCGTTATTTTTTCGTTTTTGTGAAAAGGCCCTTTATCCAAAGCCAGACTTTCTTCAGGAAGGCCGCAATGGCAGAGAAAAGGGACCGGAAGAAGTTCTCCATCTTTTTGGCGATCTTTCCCCCCTTGACCTCAGTGCCCTCAATGTCGGGGGCGGGACGCCACAAATGGATGACGCCAGTGTCGTTCGCGCTCTTTACGAGGATCATCGTGAGGGGTACGAGGAACATACCGAGAATGCCGAACACCCGCAGACCAACATACATGCCCATAAGGGTAACGAGGGATGGGAGCCCGATGTGCTTGCTGACTATCTTGGGCTCTATTATCTGGCGGATGATCGTTATGAGGGCGTAGACTATAAGCAGCCCAATACCGAGCTTGTAGTTGCCGAGTATCAGGTTAATGACCGCCCAAGGAATGAGTATGGTGCCGGTACCAAGCACGGGGAGAACATCCACTATGGCTGTGATGGCGGCGATTATGTAGAAATAATCCACGCCGAGTATCGCCAGCGCCACAGTCAGCTCAAGGAAGGTTATGAGCATGATGAGCAGGTAAGCTCTCACCATTCTGCCCACGGACTGGGCAAAAGTGACGTAGAGCACGCCCGTCGCCTCGGCTTTGCTTTCCGGAATGACCCGCAGGGCGAAATCGCGGAGCCTGTCCGTTTTGCCGGCTGTGAAGTAGGTGGCGACAGCGGAGATTATGATGCCTACGAGTATTGAGGGGATGCCGGAGGCAAAGGATGCGATGGCGGAGATGCCGCTCTTTGCGATGGAGCTTACGGCGCTCTTGAGATAGTCAGAGAACTGATCCGTGATGTCCACGACGCTTGCGTAAATATCGCTGGGCAGGTCGTCCACGAAACGGCCGAAGAGCCCTGCAAATCTGTCGAGAGCGGGGACGATTATGTTGTCATACCACTTTGGCAGGTTTGACACAAAGCCCGTCAGCTCGCCGATGAGCTTTGCGACGATAAGAACGACGAGACCCAGAATAATGAGCACGAAAAGTGTCGTCAGCACTGGGGCGACGACTTTCTTGTTGACGTGGGTCTTGCGAACGAGAAAGTCGATAGGACGGCGGATGATAAGCGCAATGATGAGCGCGACCACGAAGGGAAGAAGCCATTGGAGCAGGTACTTTACGCAGACGTAGAAGAGCGCTATTATTACGACTATTACCGCGGCGTTGATGAGGAAATTTATCCGTTTGTCTTTTTCTGCCAATATATCACCCGCTTTCCGGAATATGAAATAATTCTATATGCGCTGGCGGCAAATTGCAAGGGGAAAGAAGTGCGTAAGGAGAAAAAAGATAGCCGTTAACGGGCAGATATAAAACTTTGTGAACTTTCTGCAAACTTTATGTAGTTATTTGTTGAATTTTTGACGGCAGGGTTGGTATAAATTGCTTGAAAAAAAACATAGTTATGGTAAAATCACTAAGTAACATTATATTTGAAGAGTAGGAGATGAACAATTTCATGGAAAATTTGATTTGGCTTGCTCCGGTACTGGCTGTCATCGCCCTGATTTTCGCGGGCATCAAGACAGCTAAGGTATCCAAGGCAGACGCCGGAACAGACAGAATGAAGGAAATTGCATCTGCTATCAGCGAAGGCGCACGTGCGTTCTTGTTCTCCGAGTACAAGATCCTCGTAATCTTCGTAGCAGTGTTGTTTGTCCTCATCGGCTTCGGCATCACCTGGAAGACGGCTCTGTGCTTCCTGGTGGGCGCGCTGTTCTCCGTCGCTGCCGGCTACGCTGGTATGAACGTTGCCACAAAGGCTAACGTCCGTACGGCAAACGCCGCAAAGTCCGGTATGAACAAGGCTCTGAGCATCGCGTTTTCCGGCGGCAGCGTCATGGGCATGTGCGTTGTCGGTCTGGGTCTGCTGGGCTGCGCTCTCATCTACATCATCAGCGGCGACGTGGAGATCCTCACAGGCTTCTCCCTGGGCGCTTCCTCCATCGCGCTGTTCGCGCGCGTTGGCGGCGGTATCTACACAAAGGCTGCTGACGTGGGCGCTGACCTCGTAGGTAAGGTCGAAGCAGGCATCCCTGAGGATGACCCCCGCAACCCCGCTGTTATCGCAGATAACGTTGGCGACAATGTTGGCGACGTGGCAGGTATGGGCGCTGACCTTTTCGAGTCCTATGTCGGCGCTATTGTTTCCGCGCTGACTCTGGGTATCGCGGTAGTCGGTACATTCACAGGCGCGGGCGCGCTGTTCCCCCTGATTATCGCGGCTTGCGGTATTTTCGCATCCATCATCGCAACATTCTTTGTCCGCGGCAATGACAATTCCAATCCCCACAAGGCTCTGAAGATGGGCTCTTATATTTCCGCGATTATCGTTGTCATCGCAGCGGTCGTGTTCGGCAAGCTGTTCTTTGACAGCTTCAATCAGGCTATCGCTATCATTGCCGGCCTTATCGTAGGTCTTATCATCGGTATCATTACCGAGATCTACACCTCCGGCGACTATAAGTCCGTCAAGGAAATCGCAAAGCAGTCTGAGACAGGTGCGGCTACTACTATCATCAGCGGTCTTGCCGTCGGCATGAAGTCCACAGTCGTTCCCATCATCCTCATCTGCGTTGGTATCTATGTGGCTTACCACTTTGCAGGCCTCTACGGCATCGCTCTGGCAGCTGTGGGCATGCTCTCCACAACAGGCATCACAGTCGCTGTCGACGCTTACGGTCCCATCGCCGACAACGCCGGCGGTATCGCCGAGATGAGCGGTCTGGATGAGTCCGTCCGCGAGATCACAGACAAGCTGGACGCAGTTGGCAACACAACAGCCGCTATGGGTAAGGGCTTCGCGATCGGTTCCGCCGCTCTGACAGCTCTGGCTCTGTTCGTCTCCTATGCACAGGCTGTTGGTCTGTCCCTTATCGACATCCTGGACTACAAGGTAACTATCGGTCTGCTGATCGGCGGCATGCTGCCCTTCATCTTCTCCGCACTTACAATGGAGTCCGTTTCCAAGGCAGCTAACAAGATGATCGAGGAAGTCCGCCGTCAGTTCCGCACGATTCCTGGTATAATGGAAGGCACAGGCAAGCCTGACTACAAGGCATGCGTCTCCATCTCCACTCATGCGGCTCTGAAGGAAATGCTGGTTCCCGGCATCATGGCAGTTGTTGTTCCTCTGGTAGTGGGTCTTGTCCTGGGCGTTGGCGCTCTGGGCGGTCTGCTGGCAGGCGCTCTCGTAACAGGCGTTCTCATGGCTATCTTTATGTCCAACGCCGGCGGCGCTTGGGATAACGCTAAGAAGTATATTGAAGAGGGCAACCACGGCGGCAAGGGCAGCGAAGCTCACAAGGCTGCTGTTGTCGGCGACACAGTCGGCGACCCCTTCAAGGATACATCCGGTCCTTCTCTGAACATCCTCATCAAGCTGATGACAGTTGTTTCTCTGGTGTTCGCGCCTCTGCTGCTGAGCGTCGGTTCTCTTCTGTAATCGTTTAATGGACAAACAAAGAGCGTGTGTCGTATGACACACGCTCTTTTCTTTACAGGCTCAGCCGCCAAACAGCCATTTTACGAGAAACAGCAGGAAGACTCCCGGTATTCCCAGTACCGCCGCGACGAGGGCGTTGACCAGATTTATGCCGATGCCTATGCCCACCAGGGAGCCGAGAAAGTTCAGCACCACCAGCTCCGCGAAGCCCAGCAGTGTGTTGAGGGCGAGTTTGAGGGCGAGGCGTATGGGTGTGCCGAAAATTTTCAGCAGCATGACAACGCCGCATAGCACCGCGGCGCCGAGTATCAGCCATATGGCAGCGTTCATCCTTTATGTACCTCCTTCGGGAGCGGGTATGTCCCTTTTTACGTTCAGTGTTTGGAGCCGGACTTGGGCGTGAATACGGCGAGGTTCTCCAGTCCCAGATCCTTCGCCTGCTTAAGCAGATAGCCGTAGCGGGCCTGAAGGGAGTTGATGCTGAAAATGCACTCCTCAATGAGATCCGGGTCAGTGCAGGCGTCAAAGAGAATATACTGATATTTGAGCCGGCATATGACGTCGTTCAGCTCGGCGAGGGTTTCCCGCCGCTTTTCAGAACCAGCGGTCCTGGCATGCCTTTTTTCTTTTCTGGTGAGTTTTTCATTCTCCATATTTATTTCTCCTGTATGTTTTATAGTTATTACCATTTTTTCCGTTTATGCGCCGGGTAATACAAGTTTTGGTGAGTTTATTATTTTCATGCCGCGGCATAATATGCTCTGTGGAACGGACAGAAATGTTCCGGGCCGGCAAAGCACGAAGTCACTTCGTGAAAGCGACCTTTATTCCGCAGCGATAATTAAAATGGGATCAGAAGAAGAGGGCGGCATGAGTCGCCCCCTTTTTCGTTTGAGAGCGGGGTTTGTTGACTTGAAAGCGCAAATTGTGTTATTATAATAAATGTATATTTGTGCGTAAAAGGCGCAAAAACAGGAGGCAGCAAATGACGAAAACCGCCAAAAAATACGATAACGACAGCATATCCTCCCTGAAGGGCGAGGACAGAGTCCGCAAACGCCCGGGCGTAATATTTGGCTCTGACGGGCTGGAAGGCTGCGAGCACGCGGTGTTCGAGATACTCTCAAACGCCATCGACGAGGCGAGGGAGGGACACGGCAAGCTCATCACCGTTACGCGCTTTGAGGACAAGTCCATTGAGGTGGAGGATAACGGACGGGGCTGCCCGGTGGATTATAACAGCAAGGAAGGACGATATAACTGGGAGCTTGTTTTCTGCGAGCTTTACGCCGGAGGTAAGTATGATAACAACTCCGGTGATAACTACGAATACTCACTGGGACTGAATGGCCTCGGCTCCTGCGCCACCCAGTATTCCTCAGAGTATATGGACGTGACCGTTTTCAGGGACGGTAAAAAATACACGCTCCACTTTGAAAAGGGACGCAATATCGGCGGACTGCACGAGGAGCCTTCAAACCGCCGCCAGACGGGCACGAAGATAAAATGGCGCCCGGATCTTGAAGTGTTCACTGATATAGATATCCCCGCTGATTACTTCACGGATGTGCTGAAAAAGCAGGCTGTTGTGAACGCCGGGGTTACATTCCGCTTTGTAAATCAGGTGGACGGCAAGTTCCAGACAACGGATTTCTGCTATGAGAACGGTATCATGGACTATATCAACGGGATCGTGGGTGAGGAGAGCCTCACAATGCCCCAGTTCTGGCAGGACGAGCGGAAGGGCAGAGACCGGGAGGACAAGCCGGAATACAAGGTGAAGATGTCTGCCGCGGTGTGCTTTTCCAACAAGATAAACCTCATCGAGTATTATCACAACTCATCCTTCCTGGAGCACGGCGGCTCGCCGGAGAAGGCGGCAAAGAGCGCATTTGTCTCCGCCATCGACGCCTATCTGCGCCAGAATAACAAGTACAATAAAAATGAGAGCAAGGTAACATTCAACGATATCCAGGACTGCCTTGTCCTGGTGACAAACTGCTTCTCTACCCAGACCTCTTACGAGAACCAGACGAAGAAAGCCATACGCAATAAATTTATTCAGGATGCCATGACGGACTTCTTCCGCAGCAACCTGGAGGTATACTTCATCGAAAACCGGGCGGAGGCGGAGCGCATCGCGGAGCAGGTGCTCATAAACAAGCGCAGCCGTGAGAGCGCGGAGAAGGCACGCCTGAACCTGAAGACAAAGCTAACGGCAAACGTGGACATTGCGAACCGGGTGCAGAAGTTCGTGGACTGCCGCACGAAGGATATCTCCCGGCGGGAGATATATATCGTAGAAGGTGACTCCGCCCTCGGCGCCTGCAAGCTCTCCCGGGACGCGGAGTTCCAGGCGATAATTCCAGTCCGGGGCAAGATACTTAACTGCCTCAAGGCGGATTATGAAAAGATATTTAAGAACGATATAATTACGGACCTCATAAAAGTCCTGGGCTGCGGTGTGGAGGTCAAGACCTCAAAGAAGGACATAAATGCCTTCAACATTGAATCTTTCCGCTGGAGCAAGGTCATCATATGCACAGATGCGGACGTGGACGGCTACCAGATACGTACCCTTATAATCACGATGCTCTACCGTCTTGTGCCCACTCTGATCCAGAAGGGGTACGTGTACATCGCCGAGTCGCCTCTCTATGAGATAAACTGCAAGGACAAGACTTATTTTGCCTATTCCGAGAAGGAGAAGGCGGCGATACTTGAGGAACTCCAGGGTAAAAAGCTCACTATCCAGCGCTCAAAGGGTCTTGGCGAAAATGAGGCGGATATGATGTGGATGACCACTATGAACCCGGATACGCGCCGCCTTATCAGAGTAATGCCCGAGGACGCGGAGGAGACGGCACGGGTGTTCGACCTGCTCCTTGGGGATAATCTCAGCGGCAGAAAAGACCACATAGCCCAGGTGGGACATCAGTTCCTGGACCTGGCGGATATTTCCTGAGGAGGCGCGCAATGGGTTATAAAAAAGCGAGAAGCTTATTCCAGTATCTCATAGGCGCGGTAATTGTGTTCGAGGTCGTGGCGCTGTGCATGTATATGCTGCCCACGGTGAGCAAGATACTGAGTGCCGTCGGCATATTCTGCTGCGTGGGCGCGATCGTCGTGGAGTTGGCGCTGTGCAAATGCGAAAACTGCGGCAGGCACCTCTCAGGAAAGTTCAAAAACATGGAAGAGTGCCCCTTCTGCGGCAAAAAATTCAAATAAATTCCCCGCCCGCTGAGCATTCACGGGCGCCAGGAGGACAGACTTATGGCAAAAAAGAAAGGCTCCGGGGAGCCTGCCGCTAAAAAAGTTAATAATCCCAACGTCGTCGGTCTGAAGGCGAAGGTGGAGGAACAGCCCATAACATACACGCTGGAGCAGAACTATATGCCATACGCCATGAGCGTTATCGTATCCAGAGCGATTCCGGAGATAGACGGCTTCAAGCCCTCCCACAGAAAGCTCCTGTACACCATGTACAAGATGAATCTGCTCACGGGAGCCCGGACGAAATCCGCCAACATCGTGGGGCAGACAATGCGGCTCAATCCCCACGGCGACGCCGCTATCTATGAGACGCTGGTGCGCCTGTCAAGAGGCTATGAGGCGCTCCTCACGCCCTACGTGGACTCCAAGGGCAACTTCGGCAAAGTCTATTCAAGGGACATGGCATACGCCGCCTCCCGATACACGGAGGCGAAGCTCTCCCCTATCTGCGGGGAGTTTTTCAGGGATATCGACAGGGACACTGTGGATTTTCAGGACAACTATGACAGCACCATGAAGGAACCCACCCTGCTGCCCACCACGTTCCCAAACATCCTTGTCGCCGCGAACCAGGGCATTGCCGTGGGCATGGCGAGCAATATCTGCGGTTTTAACCTCACTGAGGTGTGCAATACCGCAATAGCCTGCATAGAGGACGAGCAGCATGACATCATGTCGACCCTTCTCGCACCGGATTTTTCCACGGGGGGCGAGATAATTTTCGACCAGCAGGCTATGCAGGAGATATATTCCACGGGGCGGGGCAGTTTCAAGGTGCGCTGCCGGTGGAGATACCTGAAGAAGGAGAACCTCATAGAGGTATACGAGATACCCTATTCGACGACCTGCGAGGCGATAATGGACAAGGTCGCGGAGCTTATAAAGGCCGGGAAAATACGGGAGATAAGCGATATGCGGGACGAGACGGACCTGTCCGGACTCAAGCTCGCCATCGACCTGAAGCGCGGCGTTGACCCGGATAAATTCATGGCAAAGCTCATGAAGCTCACGCCTCTTATGGACAGCTTCGCCTGCAATTTCAATATACTTATCGCCGGGTTCCCGAGGGTCATGGGCGTCCGTGAGATATTGGACGAGTGGACCGCCTGGCGCAGCGAATGTGTCCGCCGGGGAGTGTACTTCGACCTCGAGAAGGCGAGGGAGAAGCTGCACTTGCTGAAGGGTCTCGAAAAGATACTTCTGGATATTGACAAGGCCATAAAGATAATCAGGGAGACGGAGCAGGAGAGCGAGGTCATACCGAACCTGATGATAGGCTTCGGCATCGACGAGGTGCAGGCGGAATATGTTGCGGAGATAAAACTGCGCAACATAAATAAAGAGTATATCGTCAAAAAGGTTGCGGAGACGGCGGACCTGGAAAAGACCATCGCCGACCTGGAAGCGACGCTGAAGAGCAAAAAACGCATCAACAGCATCATTGTTTCTCAGCTAAAAGCCATAGTGAAAAAGTACGATACGCCAAGAAAGACCGGCATCGTATACCCGGATGAGCTTATCCAGGCAGAGGAAGAGCAGGAGCAGGTGCCGGACTATCCGGTCACGGTTTTCCTCTCAAGAGAGGGTTACTTAAAGAAGATCACGCCCCAGAGTCTGCGCATGAGCGGAGAGCAGAAGTATAAGCAGGGGGACGGTTCTGCGCAGAGCTTTGAGACGAGCAATGCCTCGGAGATAATGTTCTTCACGGATAAATGCCAGGTATATAAGAGCCGCCTTGCCGACTTTGAGGACACAAAGGCTTCCGTCCTGGGGGACTACCTGCCGGGAAAGCTGGGCATGGACGAGGGTGAGAGCGTCGTTTATATGTGCCTGCCGGGGGATTACAGGGGCAGCATGATCTTTGCATTTGAAAACGGCAAGGTGGCGAAGATAGCCCTCGAGGCTTACGCGACAAAGTCCAACCGCCGTCGGCTCACCGGAGCTTACAGCGATAAGGCGCCTCTCACAGCGGTGCGTATGATGAAGGAGGATGGGGAGCTGGCACTCTATTCAACTGACGGACGCTGCCTCGTGTTCTCCACGGCGCTCCTCGCGCCGAAGACCTCCCGCTCCACACAGGGCGTCGCGGTACTGAGCCTTAAGAAAAAGGCTCAGTTGGAGAAAATCGTAAGCCTTGAGGAGACGGGGATCGAAAATGTTTCCCGGTACAGAGTGCGTAAAATACCAGCGGCGGGAGCCCTGCTCCGTCAGGAGGACCTGCCGGAGGTGCAGAGCAGCCTGTTTTAAGGAGATAGGGCGATGAAGAACCGTAAAGTGG
Source organism: uncultured Oscillospiraceae bacterium (assembly GCA_934552825.1). Taxonomy (GTDB): domain Bacteria; phylum Bacillota; class Clostridia; order Oscillospirales; family Oscillospiraceae; genus CAKTEQ01. The sequence continues at coordinate 106,328 of CAKTEQ010000004.1, read as the reverse complement.
AACTGATAATAAAATATCTCGCGATAACATTTGCCTGCGGGATCTACGGGCTGGGCTTCAATCTGTTCCTCAGCCCATATGACATCGTGCCTGGCGGCGCGTCCGGCGCCGCTATGATAATCAACCGCCTGCTGGGAGCACCCAGCGTCGGCGTGTTGATACTCATTATCAACGTGCCCCTCTTCGTGCTGGCATATATAAAGCTGGGACGCAGATTCGTCATAGGCACGGTGTACGGCACGGTGGTGCTGTCGCTGATGGTGGACCTGTTTTCCTTTGTGCCGGGGGTGGAGACTGAGCCTCTCCTCGCGGCGCTATACGGTGGCCTCAGCAGCGGAACGGGGCTGGGCATCGTGTTCTATTTCGGCAGCACGACAGGGGGTGTCGACATAGTCGCCGCCCTCATCAGAAAGCGACGCCCGAACGCGAAAATGGGTCGCATAATCCTTGTTATCGACGCTGCCATTGCCGTGTGCGCGGTGGTGGTATTCAAAAGCCTCAGCAGCGCCATGTATGCCGTGGTGGTGTTCTATGTCAGTTCCATTGTGAGCGACGCAATTCTCTATGGCAGCGAGGATGCCCGGATTGCCTATATTATCAGCGATAAATATCAGGAGATATCAAAAGCGGTGGAGAAGCAGCTTGTGCGCGGCGTGACATTTATCCACGGGACCGGCGCCTATACGGGCACGGAGAAAAACGTGATACTCTGCGCGGTGAAGCGCCGCCAGGTGGGGCAGATGAAAAAGCTCGTAAAGGCTATTGACCCGGACGCGTTTTTCATAATCTGTGCCGCCACGGAGGTGCTCGGCAACGGCTTTTCGCCGAACGTATAATAAACCTGTTAAAAGGAGGGAACAGCAGTGAAAAAGAGGATACTCGCCCTGATAACGGCGGCGCTCATGGTGGTCTGCACGGGCTGTTCCCAGCTTTTGGAGCGGAGCTACTCATCGGCGGAGAAGCACTATGAACAGTATGTGGAACTGGACGAATCCTCGGCTATCGAGGTGTCCAACGCCAGAAGCCTTGAGTCGGCCATAGTGTACTTCGTGCGCCAGGGCACCGATATGGGTACGGTCCGGGCGCGGGACTATGAGGGCAGCATAACGGATGATCTCACCCGCATATGCCTCTCCCTTCAGGACGACGCATTGGGCGCCTACGGGATAGAGTACATATCTCACGAAAAGCTGAGCATGGTGTCTTATTCCGAGATAAACATATATTTCACGTATAAAAAGACGCCGGAGCAGATAAGCGCACTCCGGGACGTGAGTTATTATAATCTTGAGCAGGCCTTTCGGGACGCTTTCTCCGGGGGAGATGAGTATGCGGCGTTTAATATCTCATATCTGCCTATGAGCGACGATGAGGTGCGCAGACTTGCGCAGGAGGCGTCAGAGCTGGCGGGAATAACAGAGAGCGTAGCATATGAGGTAACTCTGTATCCGGAGAGCGGGCTGCACCGTATAGTCGAGCTGACAGTTGACTACGGGATGACGCCGGATCTGGCTTACAGCATGCGCATCCGGCTCAATAAGGAGGCTGACGCTGTTCTGGACGGAATCCGGGAAGCACGGGAGGACATGACGGTGGAAAATATCGCCTCGGCGCTGAGGGAACGCTGCGCCTATTCGACCCAGGGAAGCTGCGCGTACGACTCTGTTGTTAACGGCCTGGCGGATGATCTGGGCTTTGCCAGGGGTGTTCTGTACCTGTGCGACAGGGCGGACGTGGACTGCGCGATAAAGCTGGACGAATACAGCGGCAGCTATATCTGGTACGATCCGGCAGCCGAAAGTCCGCCGGCGCCGTGACAGGAAGGCGGAAGCTTGGGAATTCTGCCGCGGTGAGAAAAAATCAGGAAAATGAGATTTTCCTATTGACAGAATCAGGAACTGTGGTATAATTAGCAACGTTGTCACCGCAGATGCGGGCGTAGCTCATCTGGTAGAGCGCCACCTTGCCAAGGTGGAGGTAGCGAGTTCGAGCCTCGTCGCCCGCTCCACGAAAAGAGACTTGCTAATGCAAGTCTCTTTTGTTTTTATTACAAGAAAGGGCGTTGAAAATGCTTCAAGAGCTTGAACCAAAGGGCGTGTTTCACTTTTTTGAGGAACTGTGCTCTATACCTCACGGTTCCGGGAATACGAAGAAGATAAGCGACTGGTGCGTGGACTTTGCCCGGGCGCGCGGACTCTGGTATCAGCAGGATGCCAGCAACAATGTTATCATAAAGAAACCGGCATCACCTGGCCTGGAAGGTCTGGAGCCCGTTATCATCCAGGGACATCTGGATATGGTGTGCGAAAAAGAGCTGGGCTGCGCTGTGAATTTCCTGAAGGACGGTCTCGAACTTCAGGTGGACGGCGACTGGGTAAGTGCCAGGGGAACGACCCTCGGCGGCGATGACGGCATCGCCGTGGCGATGGCGCTGGCAGTTCTCGACGACGACAGTATCCCCCACGGATCAATCGAGGCGGTGTTCACTGTGGACGAAGAGGTGGGCATGTTGGGGGCGACGGCGCTGGACACATCCTGCCTGGAGGGGAAATACCTCCTTAATATCGACAGCGAGGTGGAGGGCGTCTTTACCGTGAGCTGCGCCGGCGGTGTGCGCTGCGACGGCAGCCTTAAGGCCGCACGGGAGCCCATAGAAGGGCTCGCCGTCACAGTAAAGCTCGGCGGTCTCACAGGCGGGCATTCCGGCGTGGAGATAGATAAGGGGCGCGGCAACGGGAATCTTATCATGGGCGGCGCGCTGAGGGACCTGCTCAAGGGCGAGACGATACACCTCGTGAGTCTCCGGGGCGGCAGCGCCGACAACGCCATACCCAACGAGTGTACCGCGGAAGTGATAGTGTGCGATAATATGTATGGTGCGCTTCAGGACCGTGTACAGTTTCTTGAAGAGCGCCTGCGTGAGGAGCAGCACAAGGTGGACCCAAACCTGACTTTCACCTGCACGGCGGGGGAAGAGCGCACAGATATGTGCGTGACCGATGAGGACACGAACAGGATTCTTGCCATCCTCACCAGTGTTCCAGACGGCGTGCAGAAGATGAGCGGCGATATGGCAGGACTGGTGCAGACGTCCCTGAACCTGGGCATAATGGAGCTGAACGGTGATGAATTCAAATGCTGTTTTAGCCTGCGCAGCAGTGTTGACAGCGAAAAGAAGAGCCTTGCGCGGCGCCTTGAGGATATATTTGAGGAGCAGGGGGGCACTGTTGAATTCCACGGAGATTACCCGGGCTGGGCGTACAGACCCGCCTCTAAGCTGAGAGACACGGCGGTGGATGTGTACTGCGCTCAGTACGGCAGCCTGCCGGAGGTTACAGCCATACACGCGGGACTTGAGTGCGGCATTTTCGTGGGAAAGATGCCGGGGCTGGACTGTATATCTTTCGGGCCGGATTTGGAGGAGATACATACGGTCAGGGAGCGGATGAGCATATCGTCCGTGCAGCGGGTATGGAAATTCCTCCTCGGAGTCCTTGCTGAACTGTGAAAATCAAAAGAGCCATTCTGAATTAATTCAGAATGGCTCTTTTTCTTATTTCCGCATACCCCGTTGGATAAGACCTGCCGCCGCAACGATGCAGCCAAGCAGTATCACAAAGAATCCGACGGTCCTGTTGATGCAGTCGCCGATGAAAGTACCGCCGAAGATAAGCACGAACGCCGTGATGATGGCGGGGGTAAATTTTTTGTTTTCCATGAGCTCACCTGCCGAAAATTCCGTTAAGGCGGCTCATCACGTCCTCTGCCTCGGTCATGATCTCACTGATGACCTGAGCTACGGGCTTTATGTCCTTCACGAGACCGACACCCTGCCCCATGCACAGCGTACCCATGTCAAGATCACCCGTGAAGGCGCCGTCTCTGCCGTGGGAGCCGGAGATATATGGCATGAGGTCCGCGAGAGTTGCGCCCTGCTCCTCAAGCTCAAGGACCTTCTCAGCGTCCCTGTTTACGCGCACGCGCGCCTGGTTTTTGATGGAGCGCTGGATGAGCATGGTGTCCCGCTCGGATGCGTTCACCATCCAGTCCTTGTAGTTTGCGTGTATTGCGCATTCCTCGGTCGCCATGAAGCGGGTGCCCATGCAAACGCCCTCCGCCCCAAGCGCCAGAGCGGCGACAAGTCCGCGGGCATCGCTGAAGCCGCCGCCCGCGATGACGGGAATGGATACGCTCTCCGCGGCTCTGGGGACGAGGACAATGCTGCCCACGTTTTCCATGCCGGGGTGCCCGCCGCACTCCATGCCTACGATGGTCACAGCGTCGGCCCCGCCCTTCTGGGCGTGCACAGCATGGCGTACGGTGGGGACTTTATGGATTATTTTGGTGCCAGCGTCCTTTACAATATTGAAAAGGTCGCCGGGGTCCCGCCCCGCGGTCTCGATAACGGGCACATGCTCCTCGGCGATAGCTTCAAAGAACTGCTTCGTCATCTCCATGGGCTGCACCTCAGGCAGCATGGAGACATTCACACCGAAGGGCTTGTCCGTCAGGTCCCGCATACGGCGGATCTCATCCACCAGATCGGCTTTTGAGGCGTTGCGGGCGGCGGTGATTATTCCCAGTCCGCCTGCGTTGGATACGGCGGCGGCAAATTCGGGAGTGGTGAGCCACATCATGCCGCCGGATATTATTGGGTATTGGATGCTGAAAAGGTCACAGATCCTTGTGCGCATATTGAACAGTCCTCCTGCATAGTAATCTGACAGTTATTCTATACGATTGGCAGGGAAAATGCAAGGCAGGAAAGGCGGTGTGGCCTATGGTAACGGGCACAAGACAGAGACACAGGGGCGCACGCCCATATAAGAAAGGAAGATATGTCCGGAAGCTGCTGGCGCTGCTGCTGTGCGCGGGGATCATAAAGCTGGCGTACGGAGTGACTTTCGCGGCAGGGGACCCGCCGGCGGCGGAGAAGGAGGTCGTGGCTTATGAGAAGACTGAGGCTGCCGCCGACACTGCGCCTGATGCTGACGCCGGTATTGCTTTTACTTATGCTTATTACTCTGATCTGGTCGGCGGTGCTCCGGGCGCTGAAAGTGGGCGGGGAGGCGCCGAGAGCCTCAATAGTGGGGAGAGTGACACGGCGGCTGCCGCCCGGGATCTGACATCCTTCGTACAGGGCAGCCGGGCGACTCTGGGAGAAGTGAGCATAGACAATTACACGTCAAAGACACTGGATCTGGACGAGATAATGACCCACCTTCAGACTATGGACAAAACCGGGGACGGACCCCTTGTGCTCATTGTTCATACCCACACCAGCGAGGCATACACTCCCGACGGCGCGGATATATATACGACCAGCGACACCGCCCGCACCGAGGATACGAATTACAACATGGTGCGCGTGGGTGACGAGATAGCGGCGGTGCTTAACGCCGAGGGAGTGCGCACCGTCCACGACGGGACGCTCCACGACTATCCCAGCTACACCGGCTCATACGGCAGAAGCCTTGAGACGGTGGAGAAGTGGCTGAAGGAGTATCCCAGTATCCGGGTGGTGCTGGACGTGCACAGGGACGCGGTGGAGCTGAACGACGGCTCCATGCTCCGTACAGGCGCAACGCTCACGGGCGGCGAGAGGTCGGCGCAGGTGATGCTTGTGGTCGGCACGGACGACACGGGGCTTGAGCACCCGGGATGGAAGGAGAACCTCGCTTTCGCCGTTAGCATGCAGCAGGCGCTGCTCATGCAGGGGGATAATTTCGCAAGGGATATAAACCTGAGTTCAAACAGATACAATCAGCACCTCACCCCCTTCTCGCTCATCGTGGAGGTGGGCAGCAGCGGCAACACCCTCCAGGAGGCGCTGACCTGTGCACGCACCTTTGCCATGACGGCGGCGGAGGTCATAAAGGAAATGTGACATGAAGAAGAGATTGCTGGCGCTGTTCATCCTGGCGCTGATAATATGCACCTGCGCCGGTGCGCTAAAGGTGATGAAGGGAAGAGAGAAGGCGGCTGATACAGATATTGTGCCGGAGACCGCTGAGATGCCGGAACCACGCCCGGCGGAGACAGCAGAGCCGGAGATACCGCCCTTCGACTCAGTATGCGAACTTACCGTGAAGATAGACGATGAGGTGAAGACGCTGGACATGGAGAGCTATCTCATCGGCGTGGTGGCGGCGGAGATGCCCGCTTCCTTTGAGACGGAGGCGCTTAAGGCGCAGGCTGTGGCGGCACGGACGTATACCATATATAAAATACGTTACGGCTGCGCAAATCACCCGGAGGCTGACGCCTGCGACGAAATAACCTGCTGCAAGGCCTATTCCTCTCCGGAGAGGCTCAGGGAGGTCTGGGGCGGAAATTATGAGACGAACCTGGAGCGGGTGAAAACCGCCGTGGATGAGACAGACGGCGTTGTGGTGACATATGAATCGGAGCCGATCCTCGCGGCATTTCACTCGTCGTCGGGAGGGCGCACAGCGGACAGCGGCGAGGTCTGGGGTAAGAGCCTGCCATATCTCGCGAGTGTGGAGAGCCCGGAGAGTACCGACGCGGTGCCGAACTATATTGTTGAGAAAAAGGTGCCGGAGGAGGAGTTCAAAAAGGCTGTACTGGAGCGGTATCCCGCGGCGCAGTTCAGTGACGACATGAGCGCATGGGTGACGATAAGCAGTATATCGCCCAGCGGCAGGGTCGAGGACGCCGTGCTGGGCGGCGTCCCCGTGAAGGGGTATAACGTGCGAAGCCTCTTCGATCTGCGCTCCACCATGTTTACGGTGAGCGCCGACAACGAGGGCATAATTTTTACCACCGCGGGCTATGGGCACGGGGTTGGGCTGAGCCAGTACGGCGCCAACATAATGGCGCGGGAGGGGAGCAGCTATAGAGAGATCCTTGCGGCGTACTACACGGGCACAGGGCTTACGAGGGTGATAATGGACTGAAAAAGCGGCTCCCGTTAAAAAAACGGGGGCCGCTAGCTGGTTTTATCCCTCTTTCAGCTTCAGGGCTGCGTCATATAATTCGTTTTTGTTCAGCCCTGTATCGAGGGAGACCTGCTTTGCCGCATCCTTCATGCGAGTACCGCTGTTATACAGCTCCAGCACCAGAATTGCCCCCTGCTCAAGGGTCACGCACTCCGGCTCGACTTCAGGAGCGCCCTCCACAACGAGGACAAATTCACCCCGGGGAGCATTCTCTGTGTAGTATTCAACCGCGGCGGCAAGAGTTGTGCGATGCGTTTCCTCGTGGAGCTTTGTGAGCTCCCGGCAGAGGCTAATGCGCCTGTCGCCAAACGCTGTGAGCATATCCCGGAGAGTATATATCAGTTTATGGGGCGCCTCATAGAAGACCATGGTGCGCTTTTCATCCCGAAGCTGGGCGAGATGCTCGCTGCGCTGACGCTTGTTCACGGAGAGAAAGCCCTCGAAGGTGAAGCGTCCGGCGGGCAGCGCCGAGAGGGTGAGGGCGGATATGGCGGCGCATGGACCGGGGATGGTGAGCACCTCTATGCCGCTCGCCTCGCAGAGCTGCACGAGATCAAAGCCCGGGTCGCTTATGACGGGAGTGCCCGCGTCGGAGACGAGGGCACAGTTTTCACCGGCGAGTATTCGCTGGATTATCCGCTCGCCGCTGGCGGCGCGGTTGTGCTCATAGTAGCTGACTGTTGGCTTCTTGATCTCAAAACGGTTGAGGAGCTTTTGGGTCACGCGGGTATCCTCGGCGGCAATGAAATCGCACTGGCTGAGAGTGTCCAGCGCCCGCTGGGAGATATCTCCCAGGTTGCCGATGGGTGTTGCAACAAGATAGAGTTTTCCCATTATCGCTCCTCCTTCATAGAGTACATTTCCATTACTTCGTCTGTGTAATTGCCGTCGCTGTTCCTCAGAATAAGGTCCGGCTCGTGGATAAGGCTAACGCCGCCGCCCTTGCGGGCTTCCGCGAGAATGAGTATCGGCGCGGTACCCGCCCTGTCCAGCACGCGGCGCAGCCGCTTGGGCTCGAGTCCTGCGCTGCGCATTGCCCAGAAAAGATCCACCATCCGCTCCGGACGGAATACCGCCGCGAACCTGCCGCCTGTTTTCAGCAGCCGCGCGGCGCTTCGGGCTACTTCATCTATGGTGCATTCCCCGTCCCCCCGTGCAGTCTCGATGGCTGTGTTTTTGGCTTTTTTGCCGGAGCCTGTGACAAAGTAAGGGGGATTGCATATGGCGAGGTCATAGCTGTCCCCGGGCAGGACCGGAGCGCGCATATCGCCGCAGCGGGTCTTTACCCTGTTTTCAAGAGCGTTCAGGCGCACGTTCTCCCGGGCGATGTCCACGGCGCCCCGCTGGATATCCAGGAGATCTACCGTGAGGGAGGAACTGCGGCTGGCGAGGAGTATCCCCGCGCCGCCAACGCCGCAGCCCAGGTCCACCGCCCGCCGGCAGCGGGACAGGGACGGGAAGGCACTGAGCAGGACGCAGTCCGTGGTGATGCCCAGGTAGGCGTCGGTCTGTATAAAATTGCAGCCACTGGGCCAGCGTACGATGGTGCGCTTCATAAAATACCTCCGGACAGAACAAAAGCCTGTGGGGAAACCACAGGCTTCTGCTTGCTTAACAAATTACTCCTGGGGAACGATAGCGCCGGTAGGGCAGGTGCCTGCGCAAGTGCCGCAGTCGATGCAGGAATCGGCATCGATAACGTAATGATCGTCACCGGCGGAGATGCAGGAAACAGGGCAATCGCCAGCGCAAGCGCCGCAGGAGATGCAGTCAGAAGTGATAAGATATGCCATTGATAGGTACCTCCAAGTTTTTCAATATGATACAAAAGCATTCTACCATGAAAGATGAAAAAATCAATGGTATTTTTACAGAACATGGGCTCTCAAATGAAAACTTTTTCTAACTTTTGGGCAAGATATAACTATGAAAATGAGTTAAAATAGACTAACTATCGTATTTTTCAGAGGATAACGCCAACAAAGGCGGGAGGATGACACAAAAGATCAGGCGAAAGTCAAAATAGTTTGAAATAATTAGATATTTATAGAAAATCGAAGAAAAACATGGAAAACATTAAAAAAAATACCGCTAAAGGTCAGAGAAAGTCAAAAATTGCCCTTGCAATTATCAAATCCCATGGTATACTAAAGTCAAGAAAGGTCAAAAGAGGCTGAAAGGAGGTTGATGGCATGGCAATCAGTGATATGATTGCGGGATTCATAATGGACGCACTGAGTTCTCAGGAGGGCGTGGCGGAACTGCAGCGCAGTGAGCTTGCTCAGAAATTCAACTGTGTTCCCAGCCAGATCAACTATGTTATTTCCACAAGATTTTCCCCGGAGCGGGGGTACATTGTAGAGAGCAGGCGAGGCGGCGGCGGTTACATCAGGATACGCCGTGTGCAGTATGACTCCAAGACCTTGGTCATGCACACGATCAACGCCATAGGCGATGAGCTTGATGTAAACACTGCGGCGGCATTTATTTCGAACCTGCTTGAGAGCGGAGTCATCACAAAGAGCGCGGCAAAGCTCCTTGCGGCGGCGACCTCAGAAAACGCGCTTCGTCCTCTTCCGACGGAGCTTAGAAACACCGCGAGAGCCTCTGTGCTCAAACAGATGCTGCTCAATCTCATCTGAGAAAGGAGTTGTGAACGATGCTTTGCACGAATTGCTACAACGCACCGGCGACATACCATTATAAGACAATAACAAACGGTGTGGTGAAGGAGGAACATCTCTGCAAGGATTGTGCCATGAAGCTCAAATACGGAGCGCCTCAGGGCGGCGGCCTTACGGATCTGCTCTCCGGATTTTTCAATACACAGAGCCCCCAGGCTAAGGTGTGTCCCAACTGCGGTACAACGGAAGCTGAGGTATCCAGAACGGCGCAGGTGGGCTGCCCGGAGTGCTACAAAACCTTCAGCAGCATGCTTGATCCATATATCCGGCGCGTGCAGGGCAGCGACACACATGTGGGCGCCACGCCCACCAAGGAACCTGAACTGAAGCTCAGCGAGGCGGAAAAGCTGAAAGGCGAGCTCCAGCAGGCGGTCGAAAAGCAGGAATATGAGCGGGCTGCCGAGATAAGAGACAAGATAAAGAAGCTGGAAGGAGGGGATAAGGAATGACGAACAAATGGTATGAGCTCAGCGGCAAGGACGGCGACGTGGCGGTATCCACGAGAGCGCGTCTGGCGAGAAATATCAAGGGATATCCTTTCCCCGGGAAAATGACGGACGCCCAGCGCGAGGAGATCCTCACGAAGGTGGGCGGCATCATGACGGACTCCGCCGGCGGGCGGGAATTTACACTATGCCGTCTTGACGAGAGCGACAAGATGAAAGCCACGGCGATGGTGGAGCGCCACCTTATCTCCCCGAACATGACCCAGGACAGAGGTCCCCGCGGTGTGGTCCTCTCAAGAGACGAGCACATCAGCGTCATGATAAACGAGGAGGACCACCTGCGTATACAGGCTATGGCGCCGGGCTTTTGCCCATGGGATTGTATAAAAGAAGTGGAGAAGGTCGATAAACTTATCGGGGGCGGCGTTGAGTATGCCTTCGATGAGCGGCTCGGATACCTTACCCATTGTCCTACGAATATCGGCACAGGGCTGCGCGTATCGGTAATGCTCCATCTTCCGGCGCTCACTGAGACAGGCAGAATGAAGGGCATCATCGAACAGGCGGGTAAGCTTGGTATCGCGGTGCGTGGTATTTACGGCGAGGGCTCCAAGGCCGAAGGGTGTCTGTATCAGATATCCAACCAGCTTACATTGGGGGTTACTGAGAGCGAGATTGTCCGCCAGGTGGAAAACACCGTGACGGACATGATAAACCAGGAGCGCTCGGCACGCCAGCGCCTCTACCGTGAAAATCCCACGGACATCGAGGACAGAACGTGGCGCGCCGCGGCAGTGCTGAGCTGCGCAAGAAAGATCAGCACAGACGAGGCAATGCGCCTTCTCAGCGACCTGCGCATGGGCGCGGCGCTGAATATAGTCGAGGGCGTTGACACAGGCAGGATAAACGGCCTGATAAATGAAATACAGCCAGCGGCTATCTGCGATGAATTCGGCTCGGTCCTCCCGGACGGGGAGAGAGACAGATGCAGAGCCGAGATAATCCGCAGAGAGATAAAGACAGAACTTCTCAAATGAGGTGATATATATGATGAACGAAAGAAAGTTTACAGAACGAGCACAGACATCCATCCGCCTTGCTCAGGAGCAGGCGGCGGCACTGGGTCACGGTTATGTTGGCAGCGAACACCTGCTGCTCGGCCTGAGCCTTGAGGGCAAGGGCGTGGCCGCTAAGGCTCTGGAGAACGCCGGAATTGACAGCGAGAGCATCAAGGACGCCATCATCCAGAACGTGGGCATGGGTACTCCCGGCATGGAGCCTGCTCAGGGTCTCACACCCAGGACAAAGCGCATTATTGAGATAGCATTTTCCGAGTCCGCAAGGCTGGGCCACAGCTACGTGGGCACAGAGCACCTGCTCATGGGCATTCTCCGGGAGAGCGACAGCTTTGGCTACAAGATCCTGGAAGCTCTGGGCGCTGACTGCCAGAGACTTTATTCCGACGTGGTGAACGTATTCGCCGGAGACGAGGGCGAAAAGTCTTCCAAGAAGCGTAAGGACGGAGGCAAGACCGCAACACCCACTCTGGATAAGTTCAGCCGCGACCTGACGGCGGCGGCACGGGAGGGGAAGCTTGACCCTGTCATCGGCAGAGAAAAGGAGATCCAGAGAGTCGTGCAGATTCTTTCCCGCCGGTCTAAGAACAACCCCGTGCTCATCGGTGAGCCCGGCGTCGGCAAGACAGCCATCGCTGAAGGACTCGCGGAGCGCATCGTAGCCGGCAACATTCCCGAGACGCTGAAGGACAAGAGAATAATCTCCATGGACCTGTCCGGCGTCGTGGCGGGGACAAAGTACAGAGGCGAGTTTGAGGAGCGCATCAAGGCAGCGCTGGACGAGGTGAAGAAGGCGGGAGACATCATCCTCTTCATCGACGAGCTGCATACTATCGTCGGCGCGGGCGCCGCTGAGGGCGCTATCGACGCGGCGAATATCATCAAGCCCGCACTGGGCAGAGGCGAGATCCAGATCATCGGCGCGACCACTCTGAACGAGTACAGAAAGTATATCGAGAAGGACGCAGCTCTTGAACGCCGCTTCCAGCCGGTAGTCGTGGGCGAGCCTACGGCAGAGGAGTCCATCGCGATACTCAGAGGCCTGAGGGATAAGTACGAGGCTCATCATAAGCTGAAGATATCCGACGAGGCTATCGAAGCGGCTGTGAATATGTCCCGCAGATACATCAACGACAGATTCCTGCCCGACAAGGCTGTCGACCTCATCGACGAAGCAGCATCCAGAGTACGCATGGCGAGCATGACCGCCCCCCCAGACCTGAAGGAGCTTGAGGACCGCATCGAGAGCCTCAAGAACGACAAGGAGGAGGCTGTAAGAGCTCAGGACTTCGAAAAGGCCGCATCCCTGCGGGATGAGGAGAATGAACTGCGGGAGAAGGTAAAGCAGGAGCGCGAGAGCTGGGAGAGCAAGCAGCAGGGCGTCCGAGGTGAAGTCACCGCCAACGATGTGGCGCATGTCGTCGCAAGCTGGACGGGTATTCCTGTGGCGAGCATCACCGAGGATGAGAGCGAGCGTCTGCTGAAGCTGGAGGAGATACTCCACAAGAGAGTCGTTGGTCAGGACGAGGCTGTCAGCGCCGTGGCAAAGGCTGTGCGCCGCAGCCGTGTTGGCCTTAAGGACCCGAAGCGTCCTATTGGTTCGTTCATCTTCCTTGGCCCCACGGGCGTGGGCAAGACGGAATTGACAAAGGCTCTTGCAGAGGCTATGTTCGGCGATGAGAACGCCATGATACGCATTGATATGTCCGAGTACATGGAGAAGCACACTGTCTCCAAGCTCATCGGTTCGCCTCCCGGCTATGTGGGCTATGACGAGGGCGGTCAGCTGACGGAGAAGGTCCGCCGCAGACCTTACAGCGTCATCCTCTTCGACGAGATCGAAAAGGCGCACGAGGACGTGTTCAATATCATGCTCCAGATCATGGAGGATGGCCAGCTCACAGACGGTCAGGGCCGCAAGGTGGACTTTAAGAACGCCATTATCGTCATGACCTCCAACGTGGGCGCCTCCAACATCATCTCCACTCAGAAGAAGCTGGGCTTTTCCGCCGACGAGGAGAAGGAGCAGGACAACTACGATAAGATCAAGGAATCCGTCATGGCTGATCTGCGCCGGACCTTCAAACCGGAGTTCATCAACCGTTTGGATGAGATAATCGTGTTCCATCAGCTCACAGAGGAGAACATCCGCCTCATCGCGAAGAATATGCTCGCAACTGTCACAAAGCGGCTGGAGGAGATGGACGTGCATCTGGATATCCAGGACAGCGCCATTGACCTGGTAGCAAATGCGGGATATGACCCGGATTACGGTGCGAGACCGCTCCGCCGCGTTATCCAGAACAAGATCGAGGACACGGCGGCAGAGAAGATCCTGGACGGCTCCATCAAGAAGGGCGAGAAGGTTACTGTCAGCGCCGTGGACGGCGAGATAGTCTTTGAACCTGAGAAGACTGAAGCCGCAGAGGCTGAATAAAACAGAGTAAGGCGGCGGGGCTTGCCCCCGCCGCCTTTTTGTGCTACAATGCCCTCAGTTGGGTGGGAATTACGCCCCCGCCCGGCCGTAATTCTTACAAAGGCGGTATTTAACGTGAAGAAAACCATAAAGCTCGCGGCGCTGGCGGCAGCGCTCGTGATGATAGCGGCGCTCTGCTCCTGCGGTATGAAAAACGTGAAGATGATCGACGGAGATACCTTCGCTCAGGAGGCGGAGAGCATGGGATTTGCTCTTTCAGACCTCATGACGGAGGACTACGAGAAGGACTACTACGCCCTCTATGAGGCGACGACAGAGGATATATATATCCAGTATTTCTACGCCAAGGACGACAATGTTGCCATACATCTCTATAACAATGACTACGAGGCTGTGACGAAAAAGCTCACGGACAGCGACATAACAGACGAGTCCGCAAGCTATATGTACGCCCGCCTGACCGTGAACGTCGCCGAGGACGGCCGTTATATCGTTGTGGTGCGCAGCGGCGGAACTTATATGTATATAGAGAGTACTGCCCAGGCGCGAGTTACGGTGGATAAATTCCTGGAGAATATAAGCTACTGAATTAAAAACGCGCCTATATCGTCGAAAAGCGGAAAGCAAATAAGCTCCCGCCCCGGATGAACACGGGGCGGGAGCTTATTTGCGTCTGTTTTATAAAACGCAGGGCTATTTTGATTTTTCCTCGGCGTACCGTTCTTTTCCCCACCAGTTGGGCATCAATTCTTTCAGCATGACAGTCTCGCGGCTCTCGTAATCCACCAGGATCTCCATGTCTTCATTAGCCTCGTCCAGCTGATAGAAGAATTCCCGGCAGGCGCCGCAGGGCATGCCGCTGCCGCCGCCGTAAGGGGCCCGGTCCCGAAAGGCAACCAGACGTTTGGCCCTTGTTTGGCCGCTGTTTATGTACATATTCATAGCGGCTGTACGCTCCGCGCATAAATTCATAACGCCGCTGCAGCTCTCTATGCAAAAGCCTACATATATCTCGCCGTTTTCTGCCTCAAGGGCACAGACGACGTTATGGGCATAGATAAACGGAGATACGTCCTCAGGGTGATACTCAGCTTTCGCTTTTTCATATAATCTCTCCCAAATGTCCATAGAGCATTCCCTCCCAAAATCAAAGAACACAGGTACAGCCGCAACAGGGAGCCTGCTGCGGCTGCTATTGTCGATAGGTGACAGCTTAATAATCTCTAACCAGAGCCACGACTTTGCCCAGTATGGATGCTTCGTCCCCGGGAATGGGGGAGTATGCTGCGTTCTCCGGCATAAGCCAGACGTGACCGTCCTCAAGCTTTAGGCGCTTGACCGTCGCCTCGTCCTCCAGCAGGGCTACAACTATCTCGCCGTTCTCCGCTTTGGGCTGCCTGTGGACAACGATGGCGTCGCCCTCCAGAATGCCGGCGTCCTTCATGGAATCGCCCTTTACCAGGAGACCGAAGTAATCATCCTTTTTGCCGGATTTCGGGGTGAATGGTATGTGCGCCACCACATCTTCATAGGCGAGTATGGGAGCGCCAGCCCTCACCGTGCCGAGAAGGGGAATGCCGGGGGCAGCAACGCCGCCCGTTACGCTTATGGCGCGCTTCTTCCCGCTGCCTGTGGATATGCGTCCCTGAGATTCAAGGTTCTTAAGCTGGTTATACACAGCGGAGGAAGAACTCAGCCCGACCGCCTGGGATATCTCACGAATGGTGGGACCGAAGTGGTTTTCGGCTATAAACTCGACTATATAATTATAGATCTTCTCCTGCTTATCAGATGTTCTTGCCATCAGCTCACCGCCTTTCTCAATGTATTATACACCAAATTGACCAAAAATGCAAAACATTTGTTCTTGAGATTTGCAGTTTTTTAGTTTTGCACAAAAAATGAAAAAATACTTGAAATATGTAATTGAATATGATAACATAAACACCGCATCTTAAGATTACAGTGCGTAACTGCGCATGGAATATGGAGGCATATATGACTGGTGCTAAGTTGGTTTTCACAATTATCGAAGTTATCGTGGCATTTCTGCTGACGGTTATCGTCCTTGTTCAGAGCGGTAAGAGCTCCGGACTCTCCGGCGCTATTGCGGGCGTAGGCGATACATTCCTCTCCAAGGACAAGGCTAGCACTCTTGACGGCAAGCTTGCAAAGGCGACAAAGTGGGTCGCTATCGCTTTCGTCGTGCTGGTCCTTGTTGTCAATATCCTTATGTGATGCATTCCCTTCAGGGGCGCTCAGAGAGCGCCCCTGTTTTTTATTTTTTTCCCGGAAACTATTGACAAATCGGTTTAGGGGCGTATAATACAACTAACCTATGTAGTTAGTAGGTAATTTGAAGGAGGCGAGACAACATGACATACCCCGCCAGGCACAGACTCCGGGGAGAGCAGCTCAGGCGCAATTACAAGTACGGGCGCATATGTTGTCCCGGCGGCGCAGTAAGATAAAATGACGGCAAACGCCGGAGCGAAAATAAAAGAACAAAAATGAATTTCGATATAAGGAGATAATCATCATGTCTGCAATTTACACTTCCGCCGATCAGCTCATCGGAAAGACACCTCTGCTTGAACTTGCAAATCTCGAAAAGAAGCACGGCCTGAAGGCAAGGATCGTGGCAAAGCTGGAATATTTCAACCCCGCCGGGTCCGTGAAGGACAGGGTGGCAAAGGCTATGATAGACGACGCCGAGGCTAAGGGCGTACTCAGGGAGGGCTCTGTCATCATCGAGCCCACTTCCGGCAACACGGGTATAGGCCTCGCCTCCGTGGCGGCGGCGCGGGGGTACAGGATCATAATCGTCATGCCCGAGACAATGTCTGTTGAGCGCCGCCAGATAATGAAGGCGTACGGCGCTGAGCTGGTGCTCACAGAGGGGGCAAAGGGCATGAAGGGCGCCATTGCGAAGGCGGAGGAGCTGGCGAAGGAGATACCGAACAGCTTCATCCCCGGTCAGTTCGTAAATCCCGCGAACCCCAAGGCGCACTATGAGACGACCGGCCCTGAGATCTTCGAGGATACGGACGGGAAGGTTGACTTCTTTGTGGCGGGCGTCGGCACTGGCGGTACGGTGACAGGTGTCGGCAAGTACCTCAAGGAGAAGGTGCCCGGTGTGAAGATAGTCGCTGTTGAGCCGGCGACATCCGCGGTACTCTCCACAGGTGTGGCAGGCTCTCACAAGATCCAGGGTATCGGAGCCGGTTTTGTGCCCGACGTGCTGGATACGAAGATATACGACGAGATAATCACCGTCGGCAACGACGAGGCATTCGAGATCGGCAAGGAGATCGGCAGGAGCGACGGCGTACTGGTGGGCATCTCCTCCGGCGCTGCCGTGTGGGCCGCCATGGAGATAGCAAAGCGCCCCGGAAACGAGGGCAAGACTATCGTAGTGCTCCTGGCTGACACGGGGGACAGATATCTCTCCACACCCCTTTTCGCGGACTGAAATGAGAATACTCACGGCAATGAGCGGCGGCGTTGATTCCAGCGTCGCCGCGAAGCTTCTCAGGGACGCCGGGCACGAGTGCATCGGCTGCATCGGCTGCACCATGAAGCTGTACGATAACAGTGACTCAGGGGTACCCAAGGGACACACCTGCTGCTCTCTTGACGACACGGCGGACGCGAGGAGCGTGGCGTACAAGCTGGGTATGCGGTATTATGTGTTCAATTTTGCGGAGGACTTCCGGGAACAGGTGATAGGCAGGTTCGCCGGGGGATACCTCCGGGGCATAACGCCTAACCCGTGCATAGACTGCAACCGGTATATGAAATTCGGCAAACTTTTTCAGCGGGCGCGGGAGCTGGGCTGCGATCATGTGGCGACGGGGCACTATGCCCGGATATTATTCGACGGGGAGAAATATCTTCTTAAGAAAGGTGCGGACAAGTCCAAAGACCAGAGCTATGTGCTCTATTTCATGACCCAGGACCAGCTCGCCTGGACTCTGTTCCCGCTTGGAGACCTCCATAAGAGCGAGGTGCGCAGGATAGCCGCCGGGAGCGGATTTGTGACGGCGGCGAAGCCGGACAGTCAGGACATCTGCTTTGCTCCCGACGGGGATTACGCCGGCGCCATTGAGCGGTATTCCGGGCAGATATCGGAACCGGGAGATTTCGTCTCCGCGGACGGGAGCGTCCTTGGAAGGCACAGGGGCATCGTGCACTACACGGTCGGGCAGCACCGGGGACTGGGGCTCGGGCTCGGGCTTCCGGAGCGGCGGTACGTCTGCAGCATATGCCCGGAGGAAAACAAAGTTGTGCTGGGCGGCGAAGAGGAACTGTTAAGGCGGGAGTTTTTCGCCGGGGACTTCAACTGGATATCCGGCGAGGCTCCGGCGGGCGCACTGCGCTGCCGCGTGAAGGTGCGGTACAGGCATCGGGAGCAGCCTGCCGAGGCGTTCCCGCAGAGTGATGGTACAGTGCGGATCCTCTTTGACGAAAGCCAGCGCGCCGTGACGCCGGGGCAGTCAGCTGTGCTCTACTCGGGGGACACGGTCCTCGGAGGCGGCGTGATACTGTAAAAGAAAGCGTTTCCACAGAGTATTCTCCATGGAAACGCTTTCTTCATATTTTCAGCTCGGTATCCGTGCATATCTCCCGGATCTTTGCCTGGAGCACCTTCAGGTCAGCGAAGGTGTCCGGCTTCTTGTGGGGGTCCCTGAGAAGCGCCGCCGGGTGGTACAGCGCCATCATGAGCCGCCCGTCCTTGGTGAACCACTGTCCGTGCTCACGGGTTATCTTGAAGTCCTCTTTTATCATCTTTATGGCGGCGATGCGTCCGAGGCAGACGATGATCTTAGGGTCGATCATGTCTATCTGACGGTAGAGCCAGGGGAAGCACGCCCCCTGCTCCTCGGAGAGTGGATCGCGGTTCTTCGGTGGACGGCACTTCACGATGTTGGCTATGAAGACGTTTGTGCGGTCAAGTCCGATTATCTCCATCATATCGTCCAGCAGCTTCCCGGCGCGCCCGACAAAGGGCTCGCCCTGGAGATCCTCGTTTTCGCCTGGACCCTCGCCGATGAACATCACGTCCGCGCTGCGCCATCCCACGCCGAAAACAACATTCGTGCGTGTCTTGCACAGCCCGCACTGAGTGCATGCGACGCACTCGTCATGTAATTTCTGCCATTCGTCCATTGCTCATTCCTCCCAGTTTTTTGCCCGCTGAACGGCCTTGTGCCATTTGGCGATGAGTTTTTCAGCCTTTTCGGGGGGCATTTCCGGAGCGAAAACGCGCTCCGTCTCAGCGTGTGTTTCAAGATCCGCCGCGTCCTGCCATATGCCGCAGGCGAGCCCAGCAAGTCCGGCGGCGCCCAGCGCCGTCGTCTCCAGAGAGGCGGGACGCAGGATATCAGTCTGAAGTATATCTGCCTGGAACTGCATCATAAAATCGCTCACGGCGGCGCCGCCGTCCACACGGAGCTGCTTAAGGTCGATGCCCGTCTCCTGGCGCATGGCGGAGATGAGGTCGTAAACCTGAAAGGCGATGCCCTCCAGCGTTGCCCGGGCGATGTGCGCCTTTTTTGCGCCCCGGGTCAGCCCGACTATTGCGCCCCGGGCGTACATATCCCAGTATGGCGCGCCGAGGCCGGTGAAGGCTGAGACCACATAGACGCCCCCGTTGTCCTCCACGCTTTCGGCGAGGATATCGCATTCGTGGGCGGAGGATATAAGCCCAAGCTCATCCCTGAGCCACTGTATGGAGGAGCCGGCGTTGAATACGCTGCCCTCAAGACAGTAGGTCGTCTCGCCGCCGAGACTCCACGCCACGGTGGACAGTAGGTTTTTTGCGTTTTCGGCGGGCTTTGAGCCGGTGTTGAGAAGGGTGAAGCAGCCGGTGCCGTAGGTGTTTTTTGCCTGACCGGGGCGGAAGCAGCACTGACCGAAGAGCGCTGCCTGCTGGTCACCGGCGCTGCCGCAGATGGGCACGCCATCCAGCAGCTCCAGCCCTTTTATACCCGGAGCGACATAGCCGTAGACACGGCTGTTCGGCACAGGTTCGGGCAACATAGCCATCGGTATGCCCAGACGGGTACAGAGCGTCTCGTCCCAGGCGAGGGTGTGTATATCAAAGAGCATAGTCCGGGAGGCGTTGGAGTAGTCCGTCACGTGAACGGCGCCTCCGGTGAGGTTCCAGATGAGCCAGGAGTCCACCGTTCCGCAGAGCAGCTCGCCATTTTCCGCCCGATCCCGGGCGCCGGGGACCTTGTCCAGTATCCACTTGAACTTCGTGCCGGAAAAGTAGGCGTCCACAATGAGTCCGGTCTTCTCCTGGATATACGGTGCCAGTCCGTCCCGGACGAGATCTTCGCAGATATCAGCCGTCCGGCGGCACTGCCAGACGATGGCGTTGTATATGGGCCTGCCGGTGGCTTTTTCCCAGACGATGGCGGTTTCCCGCTGGTTTGTTATACCGATGCCCCCGATGTCCTCCGCGGAAATACCGCTCTTTTCAAACACGGAGCTGAGGGCCAAAAGCTGAGTGGAAAGTATCTCCATGGGGTCATGCTCCACCCATCCGGGGTGGGGATAATGCTGGGGCAGAGGGAACTGAGCCTTGCCGCGCACGCGGCAGTTTTTGTCAAAGATAATGGCGCGGGAGCTGGTCGTGCCCTGGTCCAGGGCGATGACGTATTCCTTCATTGGCGTTTCTCCTATTGCGAAAAACCGCAAAATATTATAAAGTAAAAGCAGTATATCACATGAAAGGAGCTTTTTCCACCCATGATGACAGTTACGGATTTTTATTTCCCCTCCAGTGACGGGGAAAACCGCATAAGAGCGCGCCGCTGGCAGGATGACGAGCGGGAGCCTGTGGGCCTGCTCCAGATATCCCACGGCATCATAGAGCATATAGAGCGCTACGATGACTTCGCCCGGTATATGGCGGCAAAGGGCTTTATAGTTTTCGGCAACGACCATCTCGGCCACGGCAAGAGCGTAAAGGCGGACTATGACCTGGGCTTTTTCGGTGCGGAGGACGGATGGGAGCACGTCGTTGACGACGTGCATCAGCTCCACGATGTTATGAACGGCGAGTATCCGCAGCTGCCATACTTTATCCTGGGGCACAGCATGGGCTCCTTCATCCTGCGCACTTATCTCATCCGTTACCCTGAGGACAGGCTTACGGGCGCACTCATAAGCGGGACGGGACAGCAGCCGAAGATAGTGCTCCTCGGGGGCGTAATTCTGGCGAAGCTGGAGTGCTGGCGTCTCGGTTCCCGGGGCATAAGCCGGATAGCGAACAATCTGTCCCTGAATTCATACAACAAGTTCTTTGAGCCGTCCCGCACCCCTCACGACTGGCTCAGCCGCGACGAGGAGCAGGTAGACAGGAACCTTGCAGATCCACTTTGCAACTTCGATCCCAGCGTGAGTGCGCTGCTGGAGATGCTCCGGGGGATCCGCTTTATCGGCAGCGTCAAAAACGCGCGGAGGATGCGGCATGACCTGCCCGTGTTTTTCTTCTCCGGGGATAAGGATCCCGTGGGAGAACAGGGCAAGGGAGTGCGCCGCGCCGTCGATGTATTCAAAAAGGCGGGGATGGTGGACGTGAAGCTGAAGCTCTATCCCGAGGGACGCCACGAGATGCTCAACGAGCTGAACCGGGGTGAGGTATACGGAGACGTGAGCGCGTGGATAGAGGAAAAGATGTAAAAATGCAAAATGTGTCCAGTCTGTAAAATTCACCCTGGGTACTTGGCAGACTGGGACGCAGTGTGCTAAAATATTCATGATATGAATAAAAGTTTCAAAGACAAGGAGGTCACTGCTATGAAGAAAACACCGGCGCCGGTTGAAGGCAACCTGCGCAAGTTCGGCTTACGGGTGCCAGAGTGCATCCGGGAGTGCAGCGGCATAGTTGTATTGGGCAAAAGGATAAAGTCACTCGTGTTTTCAACCGACCTTGCCATAATCAAAAATGTAAACGCCGACGCTGTGCTTGCGGTGCACCCCTTTACTCCCCAGCCTGCGATAAGCGGCGGTATAATACAGGCGGCTGATATACCCGTTTTCGCGGGGGTCGGCGGCGGACTTACCCGTGGTGAGCGGGTCACTCAGATAGCCCTATTCTCAGAGATGCAGGGGGCTGTGGGCGTGGTGGTCAACGCCCCTACGGAGAATAAGAGCATAGAGAGTCTTGCGGCGGTGTTGGACATTCCTGTTGTGGTTACGGTGGTTGCCGAGGGGACGGACATAGCCGGGCGGCTTGAAGCAGGGGCAAAGATAATGAACGTCTCTGCCGCGGATAAGACCCCGGATGTGGTCCGGGAGATACGCCGCCAGTTTCACGATGTGCCCATCATAGCCACAGGAGGTCCGACGGAGGAGAGCATACTTGAGACCATTGCCGCCGGGGCAAACGCAATAACCTGGACACCGCCCTCAACGGGGGAGGTTTTCAGCGGTATCATGGACGCTTACAGAAACGGGCTGCCCCACCCCTGATTTCCCGACGGGAATCTGCCTGGCAGGGTGATATATTTTAGGCGGAGGGCAGAAGGATATGAAAGCTGTGAAAAGGGATACACACCGGCGCTGGCAGCTCATGGACGCTATGCGTGGGTTGGCGGTGTGTCTTATGGTGGTGCACCACCTGCTCTATGACCTGTATTATTTCGGCTTTGCTCCGTATACGGTTTTCAGCAACCAAGTGTTTGACTGCCTGCACTACATTTTTCTTGGGGTGTTCATCGTTCTCAGCGGAATAAGCAGCCGCTTTTCCAGAAGCAATGGGGAACGGGGGCTGAAGCTTTTCGCCTGTGCGGCGGTGGTCACGCTGGCAACCTGGCTGATAGGGGCTCCTGCGTGGTTCGGAGTGCTGCATTTTCTCGCCGTGGCGATATTGCTCTACTGGGCTGTGGGGCGCTTCCTGGAGAAGATACCCTTCAACCGGGGTATATATCTGAGTGGCGTGCTGTTCTGCCTGTCCCTGCTGTTCATCAGGACTACCGGGCTTGAATGGAAGGTGCTCTGGTTCTTCGGCAAGAGCAGCGTGCTTAATATTTACAGCGCTGATTATGTGCCACTGTTTCCGTGGCTGTTCGTGTTCTATTTCGGCACGGTGCTCGGGGGAAAACTTCGGGAAAAGAAGCCGCCGGAGCCTTCCCGCAGCAGACCCGCCGCGTTTATGGCGGGAGTGGGGCAGAAGTCCCTGCTCATATACATGCTGCACCAGCCTGTGCTTTACGGCGCTGTTTGGTGCGCCCGGGAAATTACGGATATGATATGAAACACCCGCCTGATAATTCAGGCGGGTGTGCTTTGTTATTTGCGGGTTCACTGACGGAAGAAGTAATATTTCCCGTCATTGATAAGGCTTCGGAAAGAAACAGAATCAGGACCTGAGGGAGAAATTTTGAACAGGGGCTGGGCGTCGTCTTCGCAGTCCTCGTCGGAGTAGAAATACAGCACTCCCTGATCGATTTTGGGATCGGAAGGGGTGTTTTCAGATTTTTTTGGTGCTCTCCCCATCAGAAGCGATGTCCGCCGAAGGGACAAAGCTGGAAAGCGCGGCTATGAGCGCCGCCATTGACTGAAAGCGTCGCTCAGGAGCAGGGGACATGCCGGTCTCCAGAAGCCCCATAAAGCCCCCGCCAGCGGAAGCGGAACCTGTACGGGAGAGGGCGTTTTCCGGAGCTGCACCGGTCACGGCAAAGTACATAACGGCGCAAAATGAATAGACATCGCTCAGGGGATTTCCCACGCCGCGGTACACCTCCGGGGAGGCAAAGCCGCTTGTGTATTTATTATTTTCCAGCCCGGTGGGCTTTGCAAGCTGTACTGCGGAACCGGATATTATGATCCTGTCCGGCGTCAGCTCCAGGTAGCTCCTGCCGCTCTCGTGCAGGCTTTGAAGCTGCACTGCCACAGGCATGAGCAGGGATACTGCGTCGCCAGGCTGCATAGGTTCGGGGCGGGACTCGATGAATCCGCGAAGGGTCATCTCCGTGGAATTTTTCCGGCGCTTTGCGAGGAAGAGCCCGGCTAAGCTCAGGACTATCACCGCTGCGGCGGTGAACATAAGCCAAGCCGGAAACGGGGAGGGATGCTTCGGGGTTATGCCATTGGCACGAAGGAAAGTCTCCACCTCCACGGCGGAAATTGCGCCGAAAATCGCCTGAGAATCGTAAGTGCCATAGGTGTTGACGCCGACCACGCGCCCCTTGCTGTCAAAAAGAGGGCCGCCGGAGTTGCCGGAATTTATAGCGGCGGTCACCTGGAGCAGTTCCACCGGAGGATTGTCCTTGATGATGGTAGTCTCACGAAAGGCGCTGAGGATGCCGTCCGTTATTGTGGATTCGCTGCTGGCGTGCGCCTCCCTGTCTGAGAGGTCGTCAGCCGCTATGGGAAAGCCCACCGCATAGACCGGGTCGCCCCGGGACACAGTGCCGGGGGAAATGACCGCCACAGGCAGCCGCGTGTGCCCGGCAATGCGCAGCAGGCACAGATCCTGCTCCTCACTGTTAGCAATGATGTCGGCATAGACGGAATTGTCCTCGCTGAGCCAGACTTCAACGTCATACGGGGAGTCCTCAAAAAGATGGTAGTTTGTGAGGATATATGTACTGCTGCCCTCGTGGGCTACAACAAAGCCGCTGCCGCCGCCGTAATATTCGTCGCTCTCCGTGGTGATGTTTACCACGCTGTCCGCCGCCTTGAGAACGGCGGAGGGCACACCTGATGCCGCGAGCACCGGCGCAGCCAGGGAAATCAGCCCGAAAAGCAGGCATGCTATCTCTCTCAGTTTTTTCATTCAACCACCCTCTAAAATATCTCTTTGACATATTTTAGCATATTTGCATATAAATGTCCACGAAGAACAGGGAGACTCTGCACTTATCCGTGCAGAGTCTCCCTGTTCTTTACAGCATATGTGCGATGAGGTCGCTCCGGTCGCCGGAGCAGAGGTCGATGGGCGCCACATCGAAGACCGTCTTGCAGCCGGTGCAGCCCCGGGAGTGCATCCGGACAACGGCTCTGGCAAACGCCGCAAGGACGCTGCCGGTGAACTCCGGGTTGGAGTCCAGAGTGAGGCGGTATTCGATGACCTGACGTGTATTGCCGCCACGGTCGGTGCTGCCGGTGCGGATGACGCTGCCGCCGTGGGGGAGTCCGCTGTGGTCCCGTGCCAATTCTTCGGCGGTGATGAAGGTGACTGCGGTATCATAATCCGCGAAATACGCGGGCATTGTTACGATCTCCCGGCGTATGCGCTCCAGATCAGCGCCCTCTTCGGCGACGACGAAGCACTCTCTTGTGTGCTTTTCCCGGGTGGTGAGCTCCGGGTTCTCGCCCCGGCGCACACGTTCGACGGCGCTCTCCACGGGGACGGTGTACTGGCGGGCGTCTATAACGCCGTCGATGCGGCGGATAGCGTCCGAATGTCCCTGAGATACGCCCCGGCCCCAGAAGGTGTAGTCCCTGCCGAGAGGCAGGATGGCGTTTGAATAGAGACGGTTAAGAGAGAACATGCCGGGGTCCCAGCCGCAAGAGATGAGTGCGAGCCTGCCTCCCTTTACAGCCGCGGCATCCACGGCGCTGTAGTGGGCGGGAATGCTGGAATGGTTATCATATGAGTCAATGACGTTGAAGTGCTCGGCGAGCATGGGTGTCTGCTCGGGCAGGTCGGTGGCGCTGCCGCCGCAGATGATCATAACGTCCAGCTTATCCTTCCAGGCGAGAACGTCAGCCGCCGCGGCAGCGCAGGTGCCGGGAGTCTCAATGGATATAGAGGCGGGATCACGCCGGGTAAAGACAGCGGAGAGCTCCATGTCCGGATTGAGTCCGATGGCGCGCTCCACGCCTTTTGCGAGGTTGCCGTAGCCGTAAATGCCGATCTTCATTGTCATGACCTCCTCGAAATCTTGGTGCGGGTAATGGGACTTGAACCCATACGAAATAATTCACAGGAACCTAAATCCTGCGCGTCTGCCAATTCCGCCATACCCGCGTTTGAAAACTTAGTAATTTTACCATCAGGGCGAGCAAAAGTCAACGTCCCAGGTGAGAAGTACTTGAGGGCTATTTCTGAAAAAGCGGGAACAAAACCTTTCTGCCCTCCGTCAAAGAGACAGAAAGAAATAAAACGGGAGGGAAAACAATGAAAAAACGACTTATCTGCGTTACCTGCATAGTCCTTGCGCTGCTGTTTGCTCTGACCGGCTGCGGCAGCATGAGCACCATGAAGACGGATAGCGCGCCCGCAGCGGCGGACAACAGCTATTATGAGCAATACAATGGCGGCGCTGGCTTTGAACCGGAGGAGGCCATGGATTCCACGGCGTCCGCCGACGGGAACCAGGCTTTCCGGAACGCAAAGCTTATCTACAGAGCCAACATGAATATCCAGACCCTTGACTTCGACAATGCCACGGCGAGTCTCGAGAAGCTGACAGCGGACATGGGCGGCTATATGGAGAGCAGCCAGACCTACACGGGGGACTATTACTCAGGAAGATCTTCCCGCAGCGCATACTATACCGTGCGCGTGCCGGCGGAGAAGTTTGAAGCGTTTCTCGCCACCGTGGACGAGAGCGGAATTTTCCACGTGACGAACGTCAGCCGTTCCGCAGACGATATCGGCACGAAATACTTCGACACAGAAGCACGGCTCAAGACACAGCAGGTGAAGCAGGAGCGGCTGCTGAGCCTGCTGGAAAAGGCGGATAACATGGAGGACATCATCTCCCTTGAGAACGCCCTGTCAGAGGTGGAGTACATGATCGAGAGCTACACCTCGACGCTGAACCGGTATGACGATCTTGTGGGCTTCGCGACTATCGAGATCTCCCTGGATGAAGTGGCTCGGGTAACGGATACAGGCGAGACCACGAGCTTCGGCAGCCGCATCTCCGCAGCCTTCAACAACGGCGTGAACAGCTTCGTCTCCGCTATGGAGGACTTTGCGGTGTGGCTGGCGGCGGCTATCCTGCCCCTTATCCTTGTGGCGATAGTGATAGCGCTGGCGGTAATCATTCCCGTGCGCGTGTCCAGAAAGCGCAGGAGAAGGTTCAGCGCGCCCGGAAAAGACGATACTGACAAATAACCTGAAGATATATGGCCGGGGGGGAGAAGTCCCTTCGCCCCGGAGCCTTAGAGGGGAGGCGGGAGCAATGAAAAAAACTATCGCCCTGTTTCTGGCGCTCATGTGCCTTGCGGGAGCTGCCGGATGCGGGGGCAGCCCCGGGACGGAGGGCGGAGAGGCGACGGGGGTGAAAACCGTACCCTTGGTGGAGGCTGACACCCCGGATGGGAACGATACCGACGCCATAGTGCTGATAAAATCGGCGGAGGAGAGCACAGAGCCATATCTGTGTGAGACGTGGGCTGAGATCTGGTCCGAACAGGGATGGCTCTGCGTGGACAGAGCCCGAGCCTCCGACGACCTCTCGGCTATCGTCGGAAAACTTCCCGGCGTAGATTACAGCGACGACCTTGAGATAGTTTACGGCTCCGGCACGGAGGCGGTGCACCTGGACATATATGACGATGACCATGAACCTGTGCTGCCCGAGCTTTTGGGTGAGGAGAGCGTGAATATCCCGACTTTGCCGGAAGGGACGTATTATGTTATTCTCAGCGTCCGGATGCGGGGTGAATATATCGAGCCTGAGGAGCAGTTCGAGATGTTTGGGTATGAGTGCCTTTTCAGGCTGGAGGTATGAAGAAAGAAACCGGGAACAGAAAATAGCGGGAGCGCCGTCCATCGGACGGCGCTCCTGTTTTGCATTACGCATTTATTCCTTTATGAGAGCCGGGTCGAAAGCGGATACCGGAATGTCACCGTTCAGGACGCTCTCCCCAAAGGAGGCAAAGGACTCCATCTCGAACTCGCCGGGATAGACCTTCACCGGGGCGATGAAGCCCACGTGCTCGGCGATGCGGTCGGTCACATACTTGCCCCGGGCAAGTCCACCGGTGATGGCGATATAGTCCACCTTGCCCTTTGCCACGGCGGCTATCTCGCCGATGCAGCCTGCCGCCTGGACGAGCATACCGTCGTAGATGAGCTTTGCCTGCTCATCACCGGCGATAGCACGCTTTTCGATTTCAAGGGCATCGTTGGTGCCGAAGTGGGCGACGAGACCGCCGGCACCCTTGATTTTCTTCACCATCTGCTCCTTTGTGAATTCGCCGCTGTAACAGAGGTCCACAAGGGGCAGGGCGGGCACAGCGCCGCTGCGCTCGGGGGTCATGCAGGTCTCCCCGTCGAACATTGTGTAGCTTATGACGCCTTTGTTCACCCAGGCGAAGGAGCAGCCGCCGCCAAGATGGGCGACGATTATGCTCAGCTCGCTTTTTGACCTGCCTGCCTCCTGGGCAACCTTGCCGGAGACGGCGGTGATGTTCTCCATGTGGCACTTCGTCACGCTGCGGCGGATGCCGGGGATGCCGGTCACGGTGAGCACCGGGTCTATGCCCAGATAAGAATCATAGCTGCACACAGCCATGGGCACGTCCAGACCGAACACCTCGTAGGCTATCATGGGCGTGATGCTCATGATGTGGAATGCGTTTCTGCCGGAGCGGATATAGTCTATGAGCGCCTCGTTCACCGTGTAGTGGCCGGGATATGTGGCGGCGCTGCCCACTATGTATCGGGGTACGATGAAGTCGATATCATCCTTGGTTATACCGAATTCGGAGATGAAATCCCTCAGCGCCTGAGCGCGGAAGGGGACCTGCTCCAGCCACGTTGCGCACGCCGCGACCTCCTCCCGGGAGTGGGCGAAGTTCTTCACAAAGGCAGGCTGGCCGTCCTTGTAGAGGGCTATCTTAGTGCTGGTGGAACCGGGGTTGATGACGAGAATGTTTCTGCGATTTTCGCTCATTTAAAAGTCCTCCTTTTCGAATTTTACCAAATCAGTATACCAGTACCATAAGAGCGTAAACAAACCGTTTTCCGGATGGTATGATGCGCTTGGGCTTATGCCTCAGGGGGCGCGTAGGGCGCGGCGGAAGCTCTGCCCTCCATGATATCAAGAGCGAAGCCCGCGAAGGACTCCATCTCAAATTCGCCGGGGTAGGACTTGACGGGGGCAATGTAGCCCACGTAATCTTCGATAAAGTCCCGGACGTACTTGCCCCGGACGAGACCGCCCGTGAGGATAATGTAGTCCACCTTGCCCTTTGCCAGAGTTGCGACCTCACCAATGCAGGCGCAGGCGCGGATGAGCATGCCGTCGTATACGCGCTTTGCCTCTTCGTCGCCCGCGAGGGCACGGTTTTCGATCTCAAGAGCATTATTGGTGCCGAAATATGCCACGAGACCGCCGGCGCCCTTGACGTATTTCACCATCTGCTCCTTAGTGTGTTCGCCGTCGTAGCACATATCGATGAAGGGCAGCAGAGGTACGGCACCACAGCGCTCGGGGGAGAAGCACGCCTCACCGTCGAACATGGAGTAGCGCACCTTGCCGCCGTCGGCGAGGGAGAAGGAAACGCCGCCGCCCAGATGAGCCACAACAACGCGCATATCCTCGAGCTTCCTGCCTGTCTCCGCCGAGAGCTTATTTAGCACGGCGAAGGTATTGTCCGTATGGAATCCGCCTGTGCTGCGGGTGATG
Source organism: uncultured Oscillospiraceae bacterium (assembly GCA_934552825.1). Lineage (GTDB taxonomy): Bacteria > Bacillota > Clostridia > Oscillospirales > Oscillospiraceae > CAKTEQ01. Next base: position 77,121 of record CAKTEQ010000004.1, on the reverse strand, counting down.
CCGGGGATGCCCGTCACGGTGAACTCCGGCCTGATGGCGGTATAGGCCTCGCTGTCCCGCACAGCCATGGGCACGTCCAGCCCAAAGACGGCATAGGGAATGAGGGGGGCGAGAGCCATTATGTGGAAGGTGTTTTCCTGGCTGTTTATATAATCTATAAGCTCTTGATTTACGGCAAAGTGGCCGGGGTGCTTGCGGGGGATCGTGATGTATCTGGGGACGATGAAGTCAACGTCCTCCTTCTTTATGTTGTTCTCGGCGAGAAAATCTCGCAGCGCCTGAACACGCAGGGGAAGCTGCTCAAAGTGGTTTTTGCACTTGGCTATCTCCTCGCGGGGGTGGGTGTAGTTCTTCGTGCATATCTCCTCTGTGCCGTTGTAGAAAGCGATTTTTGTGCTGGTGGAGCCGGGGTTGACTATGAGAATATTATGTCTTTCGCCCATGAAAGGACCTCCTGTCGGTGAGTTTTGACTAAATATAACATAATTTCCGCAGAAGGTCAATTTTGCGGAAAAACGCCGCCGGGCTGGCCGGCGGCGTTTGGGTTCAGATATTATCCTTCATAGCGAGGGCGAGGCGGGCAAAATCCTCTATGGACAGCTCCTCGCCCCGGACAGTCTCCTTAAAGCCCAGGGAGGTTATAATTTCCGTAAGAGCGGTTTTATCCAGCCCCTTGGCAGCAGTGCCCAGACTGTTTACAAGGGTCTTGCGCCGGAGAGCGAAAGCGCCCCTGACGACCTTAAAAAAGGTTTTTTCGTCCACAAGAGTCTGGGGCGGGTGCGCCTTTTTGCGCAGGTGTATCACGGAAGAGGTCACCTTCGGAGAGGGCATGAAGCACTCCGGCGGTACATCGAAGAGGATCTCGCTGTAGTAGTAGTAATTAACATATACGGAGAAGGAGCCGTAATCTCCCTTCTTTTCCGTGGCGCAGATGCGCTGGGCTACCTCCCGCTGGATCATCAGGGTCATCGTCTGGAAAAGTCCCGAGTCGATGAGGCGGGAGATGACGGGGGAGGTGATGTTATAGGGCAGGTTCGCGCAGACGCATGGGGTCAGCCCCTGAAAGCGGCTGGCGGTGAGTTCGCTGAGATCGGTCTTGAGGATATCCCCGGAGATTATATCAACATTATCCCTGTCTGCGAGGAGCTCGCGGAGCATGGGGGGCAGGTCCTTGTCCAGCTCCACCGCTGCGACCTTGCCGGCTCTGAGACTGAGCTCACTGGTGAGCGCGCCGATGCCGGGCCCTATCTCCAGCACGCCGCAGCTCCCGTCCACACCGGACATCTCCGCGATGCGCCGGGGGACGCTGCTGTCGATGAGAAAGTTCTGCCCCAAAGATTTTGAAAAGCGGAAGCCCCGGCTGGTGAGAAACTGGCGCACCTCGTTGGGATTACAGAGATCCATCAGCTTCACCGCCCTCCGTCTCAGCCGCTGTTTCAGCCTCGATCTGTGCCATTATCTTCCTGTCCGCCTTGGAGGTGAGGTCCAGCTTTTCGAACATATCCGGGCGGCGCTCCATGGTACGCTTTATGCTCTCCTTGCGGCGCCAGGCCTTAATATTCGCGTGGTGCCCGGAGAGCAGGATCGGGGGGACCTTCATGCCGTGCCACTCCTCGGGACGGGAATACTGAGGGTATTCCAGCAGACCGTTCCAGTGGCTCTCCTCCGTGAAGCACTCCTCGTCGGAGAGAACGCCGGGCACGAGACGGCAGACAGCGTCCGCCACAGCCATGGCGGGGATCTCGCCCCCCGTGAGAACAAAGTCACCGATGGAGAGCTCTTCGTCCACGCACTCCGTGATGAAGCGCTCGTCCACGCCCTCATAGTGCCCGCAGACAATGATGAAGCGGTCCAGCTTTGAAAGGCGCTTTGCGTCTGCCTGCTTGAAGACCCTGCCCGCGGCGCTCATGTATATGGTGTGCAGCCGCTCGCCAGCCTCGTCGCAGATGTGCTGCCAGCAGTTATAGAGGGGGTCGGCCTGGAGCACCATGCCCATACCGCCGCCGTAGGGATAGTCATCCACCTGCTTCTGCTTGTTTTTCGTGTAGTCCCGGAGCTGGTGGCACTCGATGCGGATTATCTCCCGATCCTGGGCTCTGCCGAGAATGCTCTCGTTGAGCATGTCTCCCACCACGTCGGGAAAGAGGGTTATGATATCAATTCTCATCGGTCGCAAGTCCCTCCTGCATTTTTATAGTCACGGTGCCCGCCGCGACGTCCGTTTTCAGCACAAAGACCGGTACGTTCGGTATCAGGTACTCCCGTTCGCCCTGAACGACGTATACGTCGTTCGCGGGGAGGGTGAGCACGTCCGTAACCTTGCCCAGCTCCGCGCCTGTTTCACTGTCCACAGCGGTCAGTCCGATGATATCGTCGATGAAATGCCGCCCGTCGGGAAGGGGCACCTCGGTTTTGTCTATCTGAACCACTTTGTTTTTAAGCACCATGGCGGCGTTCACGTCCTCCACGCCCCGAAGCTGGGCGAGAAGATTGTCCTTATGTACCCGTGAGGAGACGACCTCCATGGGGTTTCCGTCTATATAAAGAGTTTTGTACCGGCGCAGGAAGTCCGCACTGTCGCACCAGGGGACTATTTTCACCTCGCCCCGGATGCCGTGAGTGTTAACTATTCTGCCTGCGTCCACGTATTTTCCGCTCATATTATCCTCCGTCAAACATAAAGCAACAGGGGTTGTCCGTAAGGCAACCCCTGTAAACTTTGTTAGTCAACTATTTCCACCGAGATCTTCTTGCCCGCACGCTGGGCAACGGATCTGACCACTGTGCGGATCTCTTTCGCGATCCTGCCCTGGCGGCCGATGACCTTACCCATGTCGCTTGGAGCGACCCGGAGCTCAAAGACGGTGCTCTCGTCGCCCTCGACCTCTGTGACAGTCACAGCGCCGGGGTCGTCGACTAAGTTTTGTGCGATGTAGAGAATGAGGTCCTTCATCGTCTTAACTCCTTTGGTACCGCGTTCCATTACAGGACATTGACCTTCTTCAGCAGGCCCCTGACTGTATCTGTGGGCTGAGCGCCGTTGGCGATCCACTTCTTTGCCTTTTCAACATCGATGTTGATCTCAGCGGGATCCACCAGGGGATTGTATGTGCCGATCTCCTCAACGCATCTGCCGTCGCGGGGGCTGCGGGAGTCCGCCACTACCACTCTGTAGAAGGGGCTCTTCTTAGCGCCCATTCTGCGCAGTCTGATCTTTACCATTTTCGTTTCACCTCCGTATTCAAGATGGAATAAATTTTTCGAAAAATTTATCTGTAAGCCCCGGATGACCGGGAGCGTACATTCTTACATAAAGCCGGGGAAGCCTCCGCCGCCCATGCCGGGCAGACCGCCGCGCTTTGCCATTTTGCGCATCTGCTTGCCCTTCTTGCCGCTGAATTGCTTCATCATCTGGTTCATGGAGGAGAACTGCTTGAGGAGCCTGTTCACATCCACGACCTCCAGCCCGCAGCCGGCGGCAATGCGCTTTTTGCGGCTCATATTGATGATGGAGGGGTCCTCCCGCTCGCCGGGAGTCATGGAGAGGATTATGGCCTCTGTGCGGGTGAGGGCTTTTTCGTCCACATTTGCGTTGGCGAGAGCCTTGGAGTTCACGCCGGGCATCATGCCCAGCAGATCCTTGATGCTGCCCATATTCTTAAGCTGTACGAGCTGGTCGTAAAAATCGTTGAGAGTCATGCGGTTCTGGCGCATCTTCTCCGCCAGCTCCGCCGCCTTCTTCTCGTCAAGGCTCTGTTCGGCTTTTTCGATGAGGGTGAGCACGTCGCCCATGCCGAGGATACGGGATGCCATGCGCTCCGGATGGAAGGGCTCGATGCTGTCCAGCTTTTCGCCCATGCCAACATACTTGATGGGCTTGCCTGTTATCGCCTTTACGGAGAGCGCGGCGCCGCCTCTTGCGTCGCCGTCCAGCTTGCTGAGCAGCACGCCGTCAATACCGAGAGCGTCGTCAAACGCCTTGGCGGCGTTCACAGCGTCCTGACCGGTCATAGCGTCGACTACGAGCATTATCTCGTCGGGATGGACCGCTTCCTTGATGTTCTTCAGCTCATCCATGAGAGCCTCGTCGATATGCAGGCGGCCGGCTGTGTCCAGAAAGACCATGTCGTTGCCGTGCTTCTTCGCGTGTTCAACGGCGGCCTTGGCGATTTTTACAGGGTCCTCCTGACCCATCTGAAAGACGGGAATGCCAAGTTGACCGCCGACTACCTCCAGCTGCTTTATAGCCGCGGGGCGGTAGATATCACAGGCGGCAAGAAGGGGACGCTTGCCGTTCTTCTTGAAGAGACCGGCGAGCTTTGCGCCGTTTGTTGTTTTACCGGCGCCCTGAAGACCGACCATCATGACGACTGTCGGCGGCTTCGGGGAGATGTTTATCTTCTGATTTTCGCTGCCCATGAGTTCTATCATGGACTCGTTGACGATTTTGACTATCATCTGGGCGGGGCTGAGACTCTCCAGCACGTCCGTGCCGACAGCCCTTTCGGTCACCCCGGCTACGAAGTCCTTTACGACCTTGTAGCTCACGTCCGCCTCAAGGAGCGCCAGGCGTATCTCACGCATTGCCTCCTTCACGTCGGACTGGGTGAGTCTGCCCTTGCTTCTCAGTTTTTTGAAAGCGGCGGAAAGTTTTTCGGTAAGTCCTTCAAATGCCATCTTTTACTCCTTAAGCCGACGAGCGATGCTCTCAAGCTCCTGAGAGAGGGGGGCGAGGGCCTCATCGTGCTCCCTTATTGCCCGGGCTATCTCGCCCAGGCGCTTAGCGTCCCTGCCGTAGGCGACGAAACGCTCAACAAGCCCTGTTTTTTCCTCGATCTCCGTGAGAGCTTTCTCCGCGCGCACGATATTGTCCCGGACGCCCTGGCGGGATATCCCCGCGCCCTCGGCGATCTCCGCGAGGGACAGGTCCTCGTTATAGTAGAGGTCAAAAACCTCTCGCTGCTTCTCCGTGAGCAGTTCGCCGTAAAAATCGAAGAGCAGAACGAAGGGGTGGGTGTCCTTTTTCATGCGCTCACCTCCGCCTGTAAAGCTTAAACACTTTACAGCAAATGCTATTCTAACCGAAGGCGCGCTCCGTGTCAAGTGTTTTCCGGGGTATATTTTGGAAAAAGCGGGGGGACAATTACTGAAAACAGAGCTTTTAAGGGGGGTATTTCTGTGAAAGCTGATTTTGAGGTAATGCAGGTGGAGGAGAGCCGCCTTGAAAAATACGCCCGCAACACAGCGATCGCTGGGAAAATGACGGGTTACGTCCGTCCGGGGCGGGACGCAGGTCACGTGAAAACTATTGTGAGGCGGATAGGCAGGTGTTATAAAGAGGCTATGACAACTCTGCGCAGCGATCCCGCTGCGCCCCCCGCGGCGCTGTGGCTCATGGACAATTTCCACCTTGTGAAAGAGGCGGAGACTGAAATCATCCAGGAACTGCGCACGGGCTCCCGTCTGCCCGCACGGGGCAGCGAGACCTGCCTTCACGGCCTTTGCAGAGAGCTGGTGCGCACCGGCGCCTGGGAGGATACCGCCAGGCGGATATCGATATTCCTTGAGGGCTACCAGAGCGTGCGCGCCCTGCGCCAGAGGGAGCTGGCTCTGTTTTATACTTACTTCCGCCTGAGCTGCCTTGAACTGATCCTCAGCGGAGCGCAGGGGCTTTCCCGGTATCTGAAGGAGGGCAGAGGGGACATGAGCGGCCTGGAGCGGGGATTCAGGCTTCTGCACGGCCTCAGGGAACTGAACTTCGGCGAGATACTCCGGGAGGCTAACCGGGTGGAACGCATACTCGCCGGGGACCCGTCCGGGATGTACTCCCGCCTGGACGAATACTCCCGCGCCAGGTGCCGCCGCGCCGTGACAGAGACAGCGAAGCGCAGGGGTCTCTCTGAGAGCGATGTCGCCGCCGGGGCTGTGAAGATGGCAAAGACCTCCGCGGGGCGGAAAAGATGCGCACCGTATTGGCTCATTGAGGAGCCCTTGGGGGAGAAGCGCCGGAGGGTGAGCCCGTTGGCATATATCCTCCTTGTCATGGTGCCGCCGTCGGCGCTGGCCCTGTGGCTGGGGATCGCCGCCGGGGGATGGTGGGTGTCTGCCGCACTGTATATACCTCTTACGGAGGTCATAAAAAACCTCCTCGACAGTCTTATCCTGCGCCTGCGCCGCCCGGACGCGCCGCTGCGTCTTGAGGATATTTCCGGACTGGAGCGGGAGGGGAAGACCCTGTGCGTTGTGACGGAGCTTCTCACCTCTGTGGAGCAGGCGCAGGCCGCCGCGGGGAAGCTGGAGCGGTATTACCTTGGGAACAGGGACAGCCTGGGCTTTGTGACATACGGCGTCCTCGCGGACTTGAAGGAGTCGAAGCTTGAGCAGGAGCCGGGGAACGGAGAAATAATCTCCGCCGCGGCTGATATTGTGAATAAGCTCAACGGGAAGTATCCGGGGGCATTCTGCCTTCTCGCCAGAGACCGGCGGTACAACAGCCGGGACAGAAAGTATATGGGCTGGGAGCGAAAGCGCGGCGCGATCATCCATCTTACCCGCCTTCTGCGGGGGGAAGAGAGCGACGTGCGGCTTATCGCGGGGGAGGAGAACAGCCTTCGGGATGTGAAATTCATCATCACACTGGACAGCGACACAGCCCTCAACGCGGGCAGCGCAAAGGAGCTCATCGGCGCGATGCTCTTTCCCCTGAACACCCCGGAGACGGACGGGGAAAAGCATATAGTTAAGGCGGGGTGCGGCATAATCCAGCCACGGGTGTCGCCATCCCTCTCCGCCGCGAACAGGAGCATCTTCTCCATGCTTTACGCTGGGCAGGGGGGCATTGACCCATACGGCGGCGTCACGGGGGACGTGTATCAGGATCTGTTCCGCCGGGGGAGCTATACAGGCAAGGGCATCATCCATGTGGAGAGCTTTGCCCGGTGCATGGACGGGCGCTTCCCGGAGAACAGGGTACTCTCCCACGACCTGCTGGAGGGAAGCTATCTGCGCTGCGGGTATCTTTCGAACACGGAGCTGTCCGACGGATTCCCGTATAAGGTCACGTCATATTTCGCCCGGATGGACCGCTGGACCCGTGGAGACTGGCAGATAATCCCGTGGCTCATGCCCCGAGTGAAAAACGAGATGGGCATGGTGGAGAAGAACCCTCTCGACACCCTGGCAAAGTGGAAAATATTCGATAATCTCCGGCGCAGCCTCCGGGATGTGGGACTGATGGCGGCGATACTGGCTGGCTGCTTTTTCTCCGGCAGAGCCGGGGGAACAGCTGTGCTGACGGCGGCGATATGCGCCGCGTCCGGCGCGATACTGGGGGCGGTGCAGGCGCTTCTGCGCCCCACGGGGCGGATAAAATATCATGGGACCGTGATATCCGGTTTTGAGGGGAGCGCCCTTATAACCGGGACGCAGCTCCTGTTTCTGCCCTATTCCGCCTGGGTGAGCCTGCGGGGGATAGTTACGGCGCTGTGGCGCATGGTGGTGACAAAGCGGGGACTGCTCAACTGGGTCACCTCCGCGGACGCCGACAAATATGACGGGTCAGTATGGTCGTTTTATCTGAGGATGCTGCCAGCCGTGGTAATAGCCCTGGCGGTGATGCTCCTCACGCCGTACCCACCCGCCGTCGCCGCGGGTTTTGTGTGGCTGCTGAGCCCATATTTCGCCTGGCACATGAGCCGCCCGCAGGCCGAGAAGGAGCACCTCGCCCAGGAACGGGACAGGGACCTGCTCCGCACCCATGCCGGGAAGATGCTCCGATACTTCACGGACAACTGCACCCGGGAGAACAATTTTCTTCCGCCGGACAACGTCCAGCTGGAGCCGTACAAGGGCGCGGCGAAGCGCACGTCCCCTACAAATATAGGTCTCGGGATGCTGTCAGTGCTGGCGGGGCTGGATATGGGGCTTCTCGGGGAGGACAGGTGTCTTGAACTGCTGGAGCATATGACGGCGGGCGTTGAAAAGCTGCCCAAATTCAGAGGGCATCTGTATAACTGGTATGAGACGGACACCCTGCGCCCCATGGAGCCCAGGTGCGTCTCCGCTGTGGACAGCGGCAACTTCATCGGCTGCATGACAGCTCTGCGCCGCGGGCTCACGGAGATACACGACCCACGGGCGGCGGCGCTTGCTGAGCGGGTGGAAAAGCTGGAAAAGAGCATGGACACTGGCTTTTTCTATGACGGGGAGAGAAAGCTCATGAGTATGGGCTGGGACTGCGGGAAGAACGCGCCCATGCCCGGGCACTACGATATGCTGGAGAGCGAGGCGCGCCTGCTTAGCTACATTGCCTGCGCCCGGAACGAAGCGCCCCGGCGGCACTGGCGGCAGCTGAGCCGCTCGCTCACCCAGGAGGGGGGATATCAGGGACTCGTCTCCTGGACGGGGACGATGTTTGAATACCTGATGCCCCGTCTGCTCCTGCCGGGGGTAAAGAACTCCCTGCTGTGGGAGAGCGGATGCTTCTGCCTTTACGCCCAGCGGCGCCGCTGCGCCGGAAGCGGTGTGCCATGGGGAATATCAGAGAGCGCCTACGGAGTGCTCGACCCCGCCATGAACTATCGATACAAGGCCCACGGCGTCCAGGCGCTTGGACTGAAGCGGGGGCTGGACAGGGAGCTTGTAGTGTCCCCCTATTCCACGTTCCTCGCCCTCGCGGTGTCCCCGGAGAGGGCGGTACGAAACCTGCGCCGGCTGGAAAAGCTGGGTATCAGCGGGGAGTACGGCCTTATCGAGGCGGCGGACTTCACTCCAGGCAGAACAGGCGGGGATAGCTTTGTCCCTGTGAGGTGCTATATGGCGCATCATCTGGGGATGAGCATCGTCGCCTGCGCAAATGCACTGAATAACGATATCATGGTGTGCCGGTTCATGAGTGACGACGAGATGGGCGCGATGAGAGAGCTCCTGGAAGAGAAGATACCAGTAAACGTGGCGGTGATACCGCCGAGGAGCTTTGCCGTGCCGGAGAGGACTGAGCGCCTTCCGGGAACGAAATGGACCAGGAAATGGGATGAGGCGGACAGGAGCCGCCCGGAGTGCGCTCTGCTGGCGAACCCGGCTTACAGCCTTCTCGCTACTGACGGCGGAGAGAGCCGCGCGCTGATGGGCGGGCGGCGGATATACAACAATATGCAGCTCTGGCTGGAGGACGGGGAGGAAATTACCCGTCTGCTGCCGGGGAAATGCGCCGGAGAGTTCAGCGAAGAGCGGGCAAGGTACTGCCTTGAGCGGGATGAGATGAGCATTGAGGCTGCCGCACAGGTCCCGGACGACGGGACAGGCGAGGTGCGTCGCCTGGAGATCGAGAACCGGGGCGCGGGGAGAAAGGTGGAAATAGCCCTGTACTTCGAGCCTGTGCTCGAGACGGAGGCGGATTTTTCAGCCCACCCGGCTTTTTCAAAGCTCAGCATAGAGTCGGCGCTGGAGGACGGAGCGATCCTTTTCAGGCGGCGGAGCAGATCAGGGGAGAGAATGACGTTCCTCGCGCTGAGATGCAGTGAGAGCTTCACATTTGACACGAGCCGCATGGAGGCTCTGGGACGGGGCGGCGCCGGCAGTATAGGAAGGGCGCTGGAATGCCCCGGGGGCGGGACTCTCGGCGCTGTGCTCGACCCTTGCGCATTCATAAGAGTCAGCCTTGACCTGGCGCCCGGCGAGCGCCGCCGGGTGAGCTTTTCCATAGCCGCCGGTGAGACGGCGCAGGAGGCTCTGCTCGGAAGCGAAAGGTGCCTTGGCAACATCCGTGCGGGCGGACTTATGCGCCGTGGGGCGGAGATGAGCGGAATGACGCCGAAGGAGATCGCCGGGGCTATGGACATGCTGTCCCTGCTGGCGTTTCCAAACGTGCAGACGGCACCTGTGCCGGAGCGGGAAAGACTCTGGAGACACGGCGTATCAGGCGATGTGCCCGTGGCATTCATGGAGTTTTTCCCGGAAAAGGAGCAGGAGACGGAGCGGGCGATAAAGCAGCACGCCCTCATAAGCCGCTGCGGCTTTGAGAGCGATCTTATCATCGCGACGAACGACTCCGGGGAGTATCTGCGCCCGGAATACAGCCGGGTGTGGGAGCTTATACGCCGCGCTTCCCGGGAGAGCGCTCTGGGCGTGCGGGGCGGCGTGTTCATAGTTCAGGCGGAAGAGAAGGAGCGGGATGTGCTGCGCCGGTTCGCGGCGTGGACGCCGGAGAGCACGCGGGGGAAAATCTTTCTCCCTCCGGACGAGGAGTGCACCGCCCCGGGGGGCGATGTGGAGTACGCGTTCATGCCGGACGGGACCTTCACGTTTACCACAGGGGAGAGGATGCCATACTGCGCCTGGAACAATATGCTCACAAACGGACGATTCGGCTATACGGCGTCGGACGCCGGTACGGGGCATATGTGGCATATGAACGCCCGGGAAAACATGCTCACGCCCTGGCTGAACGACCCGCTGGCTGTGGCGGGACCGGAGAGGATAACTTTCAACGGAACGAGTGTGTTTGCACACGGCGCGCCATGCCGCGTGACCTACGGCTTCGGCTGGGGACAGTGGGAGCATGGGGATATGCGCGTTACGGCGTTCGTGCCCGTGGAGAAGGACTGCCGTGTGCTCATCCTTGAGCCAAAAGCGCCTGGAGAGCTGGCGTGGAGGGGCGAAGTCGTCCTCGGCAGCGCTCCGGGCGGAGCGATAGGGACGGCAGATGAGAACTGCGTGATCTTTGAAAACCCGCTGAACAGGGATTTTCCCGGTGAAAAAGGCGTTTTCCTCTGCCGGGGAATGGAGTTCGCGGCGGAGGGCTGCCGGTTCAGGGGCCGGTGCGCCATAGGGGGCGAGACGGTCCTTGTGAGCGGCTGCGGCGTAGGGCAAGCTGAGTTCGTGCCGCTGCTGGATCCGGAGACAGCACGCCGCGAGCTTGAAAAAACGAAAGAATACTGGCGGAAGCAGGTCGCCGGGCTGGAGATAGAGACACCGGACAGGCGCATTGACGCCTATATGAACGGCTGGGCGCTCTATCAGACGCTCGCCTGCCGGGTCATGGGGCGCAGCAGCATGTGGCAGTGCGGCGGAGCTTATGGCTTCCGGGATCAGCTTCAGGACGTGTGCGCCATGATACCCTTCATGCCGGAAACGGCGGAGGAGCATATCCTGCGCTCAGCCGGGCGGCAATATCCCGAGGGGGATGTGATGCACTGGTGGCATGAGAACGCCATGGGCGATGTGAAGGGTGTGCGCACCATGTGCAGCGACGACCTGCTCTGGCTGCCATACGCCGTTTGCAGGTATGTGGAGTGTTGGGATGACATGACGCTCCTTTCCCGTCAGGCGGAGTACCTCACGAGTCCGCCCCTTGAAAAGGGGGAGCAGGAGAGGTATGAGACGCCACTGCCATCCGGGGAGTTCGGGGACCTGTTTGACCACTGCGTCCGGGCCATAGATCTGGTGCTGGAGCGGGGGACGGGGGAGCACGGGCTGTGCCTGATGCTGCTCCACGACTGGAACGACGGTATGAACAGAGTCGGCGTTCTCGGGCGTGGCGAGAGCGTTTGGCTCACATGGTTTGCGGCGATAGTCCTGGAGCGTTTTGCCCCCATATGCCGCCGCCGGGGAGAGACGCTCCGGGGCGACGGATACGAAGCCGCGGCGAGAGACCTGCGCGCCGCCGCGGAAAACTGCTGGGACGGAGACTGGTACCTCAGGGCGTTCTATGACGACGGTACGCCAATGGGCGGGGAGGGCAGCGAGGAGTGCGCCATGGACTCCGTAGCCCAGAGCTTTGCGGCTTTTGCCGGGGGCAGTATGGCGCACAGGGCCCTTATAAGCGCCGCCGGAGAGCTCTTTGACAGGGAGGCGGGGATCGTGAAACTCCTCACGCCGCCCTTTGACCTGGGGGACAAAAGCCCGGGGTATATAGCGGGATATGTGCCCGGGGTGCGGGAAAACGGCGGGCAGTATACCCACGCCGCCGTCTGGCTGGGCATGGCGTGCCTTGAAAACGGTATGAGGGATACGGGTTGGGAGGTCCTCTCCGCCATCGCGCCGGACGGACGGGAGCAGAGCGTATACAGGAGCGAACCGTACGCCATCTGCGCCGACGTCTATTCCAATCCCCAGCACAGGGGACGTGGCGGCTGGAGCTGGTATACAGGCGCCGCCGGGTGGTATCACCAGGCGGTGATGGGGAGCCTGCTGGGCATCCGCGTGTGCCGGGGGTGGCTCACAGTTAAGCCCAATATCCCGGAAAACTGGCAGGGCTTTGACGCTGTGTTCAGAAGCGGAGGCGCGCAGGTGCGCATCCGGGTGGCAAGGGGAAAGGGAGAAAATTCCCACCCGGAGGGAATATATCTACCGGACGCCGCCGGCGTTATGGAGATGAGGGTGTATATATGAAAAGAGCCCCGCCCTGCGGCACATGCCGCGGGGCGGGGCTTGCGTGTTTTGTTATTTCATCAGGCTGCATACAAGCTCAGTGTATTCCGTGGGATCGTCCAGAGGAAGATCCGCGGCTATGACAGCCTGGCCATAGAGTATCTTTGCGTATTTGGAGGCCTTTTCCGGATCAGTGGAGAAGGTGTTCTTGAGCGCCTTCACGGCATCGTGGTTCAAATTCAGTTCGAGCACCCGCTCCGCGGTGATGGGATCGGGAGTTTTGAGAGACTTGAAGTATTTCTCCAGCTCGAAGGAGATGGAACCGTCGGCGCTGAGGCACACGGGAGCGGAGAGAAGATTCGTCGCGACGCGTACGTCCTTGACCTTTCCGTCAAGGGCTGTTTTTACAAAGTCCAACAGGTCTCGGTTTTCCTCAACTGCGGTCTCCGCCGCTTTTTTCTCCTCCTCGGTCTCCAGACCCAGGTCCTTGTCGGAGACTATGCTGCGGTACTCCTTGTCGCCCTCCTTCGCCAGCATCTGCATGACAAATTCATCCACGTTTTCAGGCAGGTACAGGACCTCGTAGCCCTTCGCCTTGAGCTTCTCCGTCTGGGGAAGCTGGGCGATCTTTTCGATGCTGGCGCCGGTGGCGTAGTAGATGTAGGGCTGACCCTCGGGCATGCGGGAGAGGTATTCCTTGATGGTGACGAGTTTGTTCTCCGTGGAGGAATAGAACAGCAGCAGGTCACGGAGCAGTTCACGGTTCACGCCAAAATCGGAGATGAGGCCGTACTTTATCTGGCTGCCGAAGGCTGCCCAGAATTTTTCGTAGTTCTCGCGGTCGGTCTCCTGCAGCTTGAGCAGCTCGCTCTTTATCTTTTTCTCGATATTTGCCGCGATAGTCTTGAGCTGGCGGTCGTGCTGGAGCAGCTCGCGGGAGATGTTGAGGGAGAAGTCCTGAGAGTCAACAACGCCCTTGACGAAGCGGAAGTGGTCAGGGAGCAGATCCGCGCACTTATCCATGATGAGCACGCCGCTGGAATATAGCTGGAGCCCCTTCTGATAGTCCTTTGTATAGAAATCGTAGGGAGCATGGCAGGGGATGAAGAGCATCGCCGTGTAGGACGCGGCGCCCTCGGCGGAGAAGTGGATGGTGCGCAGAGGCGCTTCATAATCGGCATATTTCTCCCTGTAAAACGCGGAGTATTCCTCCGGAGTGACGTCCTTTTTGTTCTTCTGCCACAGGGGGACCATGCTGTTGAGGGTATCCACCTCGCGGACAGACTCGTACTCCGTCTTGCCGTCCTTTTCCACAGGCTTCACGTGCCCGACCTCCATGCGGATGGGGAAGCGGATATAGTCGGAATATTTTGTGACGAGCTGGGAGATGGCGTCCTCCTCGAGGAAGCGGCTGTAATGCTCCTCCTCGTCGTCAGGCTTGATGTGGAGAATAACGTCGGTGCCCACGCCGTCGCGCTGAGCGGGCTTTATGGTGTAGCCGTCAACGCCCTCGGACTCCCATACGTTGGCTTCCTCGCTGCCATATGCCCGGCTGATGACAGTCACCTTGTCCGCCACCATGAATGCGGAGTAGAAGCCCACGCCGAACTGACCGATAATGTCGACGTCGCTGCCGTCTTTCTTATCGAGCTGCTCCTTGAAAGCCTTGGAGCCGCTCTTCGCGATCACGCCCAGATTGTTCTCCAGATCCTCAGCGGTCATGCCGATGCCGTTGTCGGACACGGTGAGGGTGCCGGTATCTTTGTCGATGGTGATGTTGATGGCAAAGTCCTCCCGGTTCAGGCCGACCTTGTCGTCCGTGAGTGCCAGGTAGGAGAGCTTGTCCAGCGCGTCGCTTGCGTTGGAGATTATCTCCCGGAGGAATATCTCACGGTTTGTGTAGATAGAGTTTATCATCAGGTCCAGAAGCCGCCTGGACTCTGCCTTGAACTGTTTCTTGCTCATATAAATTTTCGCCTCCGAAAATGTAATTTACTAATTTAGCACTCAACTGCTTTGAGTGCTAATGACATGATAATACTTTCCTGTGTGAATTGCAAGAGGATTTGTTCAAAATAATTTATTGGGCAGGTAGCCAGGGGAAAAAATATATGATACAATGGCTCGAAACCGGCTGAGGAGGCATGAAGATGAGCTACGCAGACGAGATTTTTATAAAGAATTGCAGGGACATTCTGGATAACGGTTTCTGGGATACTGAGCTGCAGGTGCGCCCCAAGTGGGAGGACGGCACACCCGCCCACACCGTAAAGCGCTTCGGTATCGTGAACCGGTATGATCTCCGGGAGGAGTTTCCGATACTCACCATCCGCCGCACCTTCTGGAAGACGGCGGTGGACGAGCTGCTCTGGATCTGGCAGAAGAAGTCCAACAACATACGCGACCTGAACAGCCACATCTGGGACCAGTGGGCGGACGAGACGGGGTCCATCGGCAAGGCTTACGGCTATCAGCTCGCCATAAAGCACCAGTACCCCGAGGGGGAATTCGACCAGGTGGACAGGGTTATCTATGACCTTAAGAACAACCCGGCGTCCCGGCGGATACTCACGAATATATACAACTTCGAGGACCTGCACGAGATGCATCTCTACCCCTGCGCGTACAGCATGACCTTCAACGTCTCAGGGAACGTCCTCAACGCGATCCTGAACCAGCGCAGTCAGGACATGCTCGCCGCGAACAACTGGAACGTGGTGCAGTATTCCGTGCTGGTGAAGATGATGGCGCAGGTGGCGGGGCTTCAGGCGGGCGAGCTTGTCCACGTGATCGCGGACGCCCATATTTATGACCGCCATGTGCCCATAGTGGAGAAGATCCTGAAGAACCCTGTTAAGGCGGCGCCCACGTTCCTCATGGACGAGAGCGTGAAGGACTTTTACGCCTTTGACCGGGACAGCTTCCGTCTGGAAAACTACGAATACACGGAGCTGACGGAGAAGATACCCGTTGCGGAATGAGGTGGCGCAATGCTTACGGCTGTAGTAAACGCAACTGAAAACTGGGGCATCGGTCTTAAAGGACGGCTTATTGTCAGCATTCCGGAGGACCTGAAGCGCTTCAGAGAACTGACTACGGGGAAGACAGTGGTCCTGGGGCAGCTCACCCTGAGCACCTTTCCGGGGGGCAGACCACTTAAAAACCGTCGTAATATTATCCTCTCCGACGATCCGGATTTTGCGCCTGAGGGGGCAGAGGTCGTCCGAAGTATCCCGGAGCTTGATGAGCTTATACGGGATGAAAGGGGAGAGGTCGTGGTCATCGGCGGGGCCAGCGTCTACGAGCAGCTCTTTGACAGGTGCGCCGTTATCTATGTGACCCGGACATACGGGGACTACCCGGCGGACAGATTTTTTCCTGATCTGGACGCGCTGTCTAACTGGCGCATGGGTGACGTATCCCCTGTATATGACCATGAAGGCACGAAATTCCGCTATATAAACTATTACAACATTGATATATGAAGTTTGTCCCCGTCCGGGTCATCCCGGGCGGGGGATTTTGTTCAGTTTTTTTAATTAAATTGTATGGGTCTCTATTGACCGGAGGTTATTTTCTGGTGTAAAATCTAAATTTGTTGAATAAATACAAATTGAGAGAGGAGATATCTGCTTTGAAGGCTGAAAATCTCAGAAATATAGCAATAATCGCCCACGTCGACCATGGCAAGACCACTCTGGTGGACGAGATGCTCAAGCAGGGCGGCGTCTACGGCGAACATCAGACCGTCGTGGACAGAGTCATGGACTCCAACGACCTGGAGCGTGAGCGCGGCATAACGATCCTCGCGAAGAACACGGCTGTCCACTATAAAGGACACAAGATAAACATCGTGGATACCCCGGGCCACGCGGACTTCGGCGGCGAGGTGGAGCGCATACTCAAGATGGTAAACGGAGTTCTGCTGCTGGTGGACGCGGCGGAGGGTCCCATGCCCCAGACCCGCTTCGTGCTGAGCAAGGCACTGGAGCTGGGGCATAAGGTCATCGTGGTGGTGAACAAGATCGACCGCCCCGATGCCCGTATCCATGAGGTAATAGACGAGGTCCTGGAGCTGCTGCTGGAGCTGGACGCGGAGGAGGAGCAGTTTGACTCCCCCATGGTGTTCTGTTCCGCCCGCCGGGGCATCGCGTCCCTCAGCCCGGAGACGGAGGGAACGGACCTGCGCCCCCTGTTCGACACGATCCTGGAATATATCGATCCCCCTGAGTGCGACGAGGAGGCGCCCGCCCAGATGCTCATCTCCTCCATCGACTATAACGAGTACGTTGGACGTATCGGTGTCGGACGTATCGAGCGGGGCGTGTTCAACCAGGGCCAGGAGATAGTGGTGTGCGACTATCACAACTCAAAGCCGGAGAAGAAGGCGAAGGTGGTCACAATGTACGCCTTTGACGGCCTGAGCCGTGTGGAGGTCAAGACGGCGAAGGCGGGGGACATCATCGCCATGTCCGGCATACCGGACATCACCATCGGCGACACAGTCTGCGCGACGAGCTGCGTGGAGCCGCTGCCCTTCGTCAAGATCTCTGACCCCACCATGGAGATGACCTTCTCCGTGAATGACAGCCCCTTCGCAGGCAAGGAGGGCAAGTACGTCACCACACGCAACCTCCGCGACCGACTCATGCGGGAGACCTTGAAGGACGTGTCCCTCAGAGTGCGCGAAGTGCCCAATTCCGACGCGTTCAACGTGGCGGGCAGAGGAGAGATGCACCTGTCGATCCTCATTGAGACCATGCGCCGTGAGGGCTACGAGTTCCAGGTGAGTACCCCACGCGTGCTGAACAAGGAGATCGACGGCAAGCTCTGCGAGCCTATCGAGCGCCTTGTGGTGGACGTGCCTGAGAACAGCGTCGGCGCCGTTATCGAGAAGATGGGCGCGCGCAAGGGCGACCTTATCGAGATGACGCCTGTGGGCAACAGAATGAAGATGGAGTTCACGATCCCCTCCCGCGGGCTTTTTGGTTACAGAAACGAGTTCCTCACGGATACGAGGGGCGAGGGCATCATGGCGTCCGTGCTGGACGGCTACGCACCTATCAAGGGCGAGATAAGCCGCCGGAACAACGGTTCCCTCGTGGCCTTCGAGACGGGCGAGGCTGTGCCCTACGGGCTTTTCAACGCTCAGGACAGAGGCACCCTCTTCGTTGGTCCCGGTACGCCGGTCTACGCGGGCATGGTGGTCGGCATCAACCCCAAGCCCGACGACATGACGGTCAACGTATGCAAGAAGAAGCAGCTTACAAATATGCGCGCCGCCGGCAGCGACGAGGCGCTGCGCCTCACGCCGCCAAAGGAGATGAGCCTTGAGCAGTGCCTGGAATTTCTGGCTGACGACGAGCTGCTGGAAGTGACGCCTGAAAACCTGCGCATCAGAAAGCGCATCCTGGACCACTCCCTGAGAATGAAGGCGCTCAAGACGGCGAAGGACAAGTAAAAGGAGCGATATCATGTCCGTTGAAAAAGTGCGTGAATACCTGACCCAGTTCGGAGTTCAGGACAGAATGCAGGAGTTTGAAGTCTCCAGCGCCACGGTGGATCTGGCGGCGCTGGCTCTCGGCGTGGAGGGCGCGCGCATTGCAAAGACCCTCTCCCTGCACGACGGCGAGGGCTGTATGCTTATCGTGGCTGCCGGGGATGTGAAGATAGACAACCGGAAGTTCAAGGATACTTTCGGCTTCAAGGCGCGGATGCTCTCCCACGAGGAGGCTCTGGCGATGACCGGTCACGCCGTTGGCGGCGTGTGCCCCTTCGCCCTGCCGGATAACGTGAAGGTATATCTTGACGAGTCGCTCAAGCGGTTTGAGACGGTTTTCCCCGCGGTGGGCTCTTCGTCCTCAGCCATCGAGCTGACGCCACAGGAGCTGTTCACCTGCTCCAGAGCATTGGGCTGGGTGGATGTGTGTAAACTTCCGGAATAATGACTATAAGAAACGCGGCTCTTTTCGTGATGAAAAGAGCCGCATTTTTGCGCGTATCAGGTGCTGAGGAAGCTGAAGTGCATATAGTCGCGCACGCTGGACCACCAGCCGTCACCGCCCCAGCCGAAGCCGTAGTTGTGGAAGATGTTGACCACGTCGCTGTTCTCGGGAATGGAGTACGGGTCTTCACCGGGAAGCCAGTAGCTGCCGGAGGTGGAGCCTGTTCGCAGGCTGATATAGTAGTTTTCCTCCCAGTTGATGTCTATGGCGAGTCCCCAGTTGTGCTCGCTGGTCCCGTCGCCCCGCCAGCTGTAACCGCCGACGTTTTTGATGGGGAACTGCTCGGGGGAGTTGAATATCTCTGTGAATATCTGGAGCACTGTGGGTGCGATCTTTTCGTTCACGGTGAGCCAGAGAGTGGAGGAGTATTTGCTGCCGTCATCCCCAAGCTTCCATACGGGGATCTCGATATCGGTCATGTGGGCGGCGGCTTCCTCTTCAGACTGGTAATTGGGCGCGTCTGCCGAGCCGAAGATGAATTCCCGCTTTGCCCCGGTGTCCGCATCGTAGCCCCATGATGTGAGGGCTGTGCCGGGCTGGAGAACACCCTCAGGCAGGGAAGAGCCGGTGTTGCCTGAGGAACTGGAGCTGGAACCGCTGGAAACAACGGACTGGGAGAAGCGGTGGGCCATTATTACAGCCTGAGTGCGGGTGGTGTGAGCATGGGGAGAGAGGAGCGTTTTACCATCGATAACGTCCCCGGTGGTTATGCCACGGTGTACAGCGGCGGCGGTGGCGCTGCGCGCCCAGGCGTGGACGTCGCTGCCGTCGTCAAAACGGCTGAGCAGGCCGTCGATATCTCCGTCGTCCAATACGGGAGCCGAGCCGAGGAGCACCATGAGGTTCCGCAGCATGGTGAACATCTCCTGGCGGGTTATGTTGTTGTCCGGACGGAATGTACCGTCCTCATAGCCGCTGACTATGCCAAGCGTGTAGGCGGCGCTCACGTATCCGTCGTTCACATCGGTGAAGGGGGAGGCGAGGTCCGTGCCGAAGCCGTAATTGCCGGTCGTCACCTGATAGAGCCGCACCGCGACGGAGCAGAACTCAAGGCGCGTGATGCTGCCGGACATATCCTTCGGGGCGAGGTACTCGGTTATGAGCCCCAATTTGTCAGCCGCTGCAAATTCAGAATTATCCTGCGCCCAGGCGGGCACGTTTATGTATTCCGCCATGGCTGTGAAGCTCCCGGCGAGGAGCAGCAGTGCCATAACGGCGGCGATAAATTTCTTCAAGTTAATTCCCCCTCAGGCAAAATTCGTCATTATTGTAACACAAATGTAACTATTTTCAAAGAGGAAAAATCAGGAAAGAACAAGCGGTGGGCTGAATACATAAAAAAGCTTCTCCCCAAGAGAGCTTGGGGAGAAGCTTCAGCTTTTCAATTGCGTCACCTGTGGGCGAGGGTGGCGGAGGCGTCGGCGAGGGCGGTCACGAGGGCGTCCGCGTCGCTTTTTTCGGTCATGCGGGAGAAGCTTATACGGATAGTACCGTCAATAACATCGTTGGGCAGCGCCATCGCCGTGAGCACATGGCTGCGCCTTCCCTTGGTACAGGCGGAACCCTTGGAGACGAACACGTCCCTGGACTCCAGAAAATTCATGATCACCTCGCTCCTGTACCCGGGAAGGGACAGGGACATTATGTGGGGCGCATTCGCCGGGAGAATCCGGGCGGCGGGGATATTATCGGCTATGAGCGTCTCCGTATAGGCGCGCAGCTCCCGTATCTTTCCGCTGAAGGCAGGGAAGTTCTCCTTATACACGCGGCACGCCTCACCGAAGCCAACTATGCCAGGCAGTCCCTCGGTACCGGAGCGCTGGCCATTCTCCTGCCCGCCTCCGTGAATGAAGGGGGGGAGCTTTATGCCTTTTCTGACGTAGAGGGCGCCGGTGCCTTTTGGACCATGAATCTTATGGGAGCTGATGGAGACCATGTCGGCACCCAGCGCCGCCGGAGTGAAGGGGACCTTCATGAAGCCCTGAACAGCATCCGTGTGGAAGAGGGCGAAGGGATTCATGGTATGCAGTATTCCGGCGCACTCCTTGACGGGCTGGACGGCCCCGGTCTCGTTGTTCACAAGCATGATGGATGCAAGAACAGTGTCCTTGCGGACGGCGGAACGGAAATCCTCGGGGGAGACCCTGCCGTCCGCGCCGGTCTTAAGATAAGTTACCTCAAAGCCCCGGCTCTCCAGATATTTTGCGCTATTGAGGATGGCGTCGTGCTCCACGAGGGTGGTTATGATATGTTTGCCTCTGCGGCGCAGGCTCTCCACCCCGGATTTGAGTGCCCAGTTATCGCTCTCGGTGCCGCCGGAGGTGAAAAACAGCTCGTCCGGCGCACAGCCAAGAGCGTCGGCGACGTTTTTCCTGGCAGCTTTCAGGAGCTTTTCCGCCTCCATGCCGAAGGAATGGGTGGAGGAGGGGTTGCCGTAGTCTATGTCCATTGTGCGCACCATTGCGTCGATGGCCTCCCGGCAGACGCGGGTGGTGGCGGCGTTGTCAAAGTAATGTATCATGAAAAAATCACTCCGTTCCCGACTATTTTAAGTTTTCGGAGGACGTCTGTCAACCAAAAGTGACTCTTGAACAGGGGCGGGATTGATAATATAATGTATGGCACGAAAACCGAAACAGGAGAAAGCCTATGAGAGCAGCCATTTACACCCTCGGGTGCAAAGTCAATCAATATGAGTCCCAGGCGATGGAGAAGATGCTCGCCGCCGGGGGGCACGAAATAGTCCCCTTCGACGGGGAAGCGGACGTCTATATCATCAACACCTGTTCCGTGACTGCCGAGAGCGACAGGAAGTCCCGCCAGGTGATACGCCGGGTACGTAAGCAGAACCCGGACGCGCTGGTGGCTGTCTGCGGCTGCTTTTCCCAGACACACCGGGAGCAGGCCTGCTCTCTTGGGGCGGATGTGGTGTTCGGTACGAACGACAAGGAGAAGTTCATCGCCTCTCTTGAGGAGAAAAAAGAAGCGCCGGAGTACAACGTGGACGATGTGTTCAAGCGCCGCGGCTTCGAGCAGCTCCCCTCAGGGGGACTTTCAGGGCGTACCCGCGCAATGCTCAAGGTCCAGGACGGCTGCGTTAATTTCTGCACATACTGCATCATCCCATACGCAAGGGGGCCGGTGCGCAGCCTGCCTATGGCGGATGCTCTCCGTGAGGCGGAGAAGCTCCGGCGGGAGGGATACCGGGAGATAGTAATAACAGGTATCGAGATATCTTCGTACGGGACTGATCTGAAGGACGGGAACGATATCGTGACTCTCACAAAGGCGCTCTGCGCCGCCGCGCCGGGTGTGCGCATCAGGCTCGGGTCTCTCGAACCGCGCACGGTCACGGAACGGTTCTGCCGGGAGCTTAAGGATATTCCGAACCTCTGTCCCCAGTTTCACCTTTCCATGCAGAGCGGGTGCGACAGCGTCCTTGAGCGCATGGGGCGTCGGTACGACACAATCCGGTATTTCCAGTCGGTGCAGCTGCTGCGGGAGAGCTTTCCCGACTGTGCCGTTACGACTGATATTATAGTGGGATTTCCCGGGGAGACGGATGAGGAATTTGAAGAGAGCCTGAGGTTCATCCGCCGCTGCGCTTTTTCCTCCATGCATATCTTCCCATATTCAAAGCGGGAGGGGACGAAGGCCGCTGCCATGCTCTGTCAGATCGAAAAGAGCGTCAAGACGGCGCGCGCCCATGCGGCAGCCGCCGTGGCGGAGGAGATGAAGAGAGATTATCTCGCCGGGTGTGAGGGCAGCCGCCAGGAGGTGCTCTTCGAGAGCCGGGAGGGAGACTGGGCCGTGGGCCACGCCCCGAACTATACCCAGGTCAGGGTGAAGTGCCCTGAGGACCTCCACGGGAAGATACGCACAGTGCGCATTACCGGCAGCGGTGACGATTGGCTGATCGGAGAAATAGAATAAAAAAAGAGACGGAATGGTGGCCATTCCGTCTCTTTTTTTCAGTTACAGGAGAATTTCTGGCGGACGCTGTTTATCTTTGCCTGTTCCGCCTGCTCCGCTGGATACCAGCCCTTGGCCGCCATCTTGGTATAGATCGTGTCCTGCATTTTCAAAGACTCGTTCAGGGCGTCCCTGAAGGTCTTGTTGACGCTTGTGGTAGCGGACTCGATGGTGCCGTGCATGAAAAGGTCGCAGGCGCCCTTTTCCAGCTGGAGTATGTTTTCCATGAGATTTTTGTCGTCCATTGAAATACCCCCCTTACAGAAGTGCGTAAAAGCTGTTGAAGAGCTGCTGGTGCTTTTCGCACAGCTGCTGAACGCAGCTTTTGAGCTCGGCGTCCTGGATCATGGCGATCGTTTCCTGGCACTTGGTCTGGAAAAACTGCTCGTGACCCAGGGCGTCTTCTACGTACAAGAGTTCCTTGCTTGTCATAAAAATCACCTCGGAACTATTGTGGACCTGTTTGGGTGGGTTTATACGGATTTTCAGAAAAAAGACCCCTCGCTGAGAAGATAATCCACGAACTGGCGGGCTGTTCTGCCGGACTTGCCCCCATGGCGTATCTCCCAGGCGTCGGCAAGAGTGAAGAGGCGTTTTTCCTCCATATCAATGCCATCGCGCCGGGCGAGAGCGAGGACTATCTCATGATAGTCGGAGGGCCTCGGGGCAGAGAAATTCACCGCCAGACCAAAGCGCCCGGCGAGGGAGAGCTTCTCCTCCAGAGTGTCGGAGCGGTGGACATCCCCGGAGTGGGTCATGTCCGCCCGGTCGCTCCAGTCCTCACGGACAAGGTGCCGGCGGTTTGACGTGGCATAGATGAGCACGTTCTCCGGGCGGGTCTCAACGCCGCCCTCGATGACAGCCTTGAGAGATTTGTACTCCACCTCGAAGTCCTCAAAGGAGAGATCGTCGATGAAGATGATGAAGGGATAATTCCGCCCGCGCAGCAGAGCTACAAGCTCCGGAAGCCGCCTGAACTGGTGCTTATACACCTCAATAAGGCGCACTCCGGCGCCGGACAGTTCGTTAACCACGGCCTTTACGCAGGTGGATTTCCCTGTGCCGCTGTCCCCGTACAGCAGGGTGTTGTTGGCGGCGCGACCCGCGGCGAACGCCGATGTGTTGCGGAGGATCTCACTCTTCTGCTCTTCACAGCCCACGAGAGAGTCAAGGGTAATGCCCTCGCTCCCACGGACGGGCTGCAGGCGGAGTGAAGGGGAGTCATCCAGGCGGAAAAAGCTGCCGTGGCCCAGATAGCCCACGCCGAAAGCGGCGTAGTGACCTGATAGCATCCCGGCGAACTCATCCGCATCAGCGGACAACGCCAGCACTTTCGCCATATCGCTTACGGCGCCTCCTATGCCGAATGAGGCTGCTGTACCGGCGCTGAAGTCTGTCAGACAGTCCGCAAGCTCTTCGGGAAGTACGCTGTGCAGGTCAATGGCGAACAGGCGCATGATGAGCTGGAAGTCATGCCGGGCGAGAGTGTCGAGAGAGTCCTCGACGTCCTCCCGGCGCTCCCGGGTGAGGGTGTAAGGGTTTTCGTCAGTCAGGAGGAAATGAGTCAGGCAGCAGTGCCACAGGTTTCCCCTGAAGCCGAGGGCGCAGCCGAGACGGACCATTTCCCCCACGGCGGCGCTTATCCCGCCGGCATCGGAGCTATCCAGCGCTCTTGCGAATGCCATCAGAGCGCTTTCAGATTTAGGGCGGTAGAGAATGAGCTTTTCAAGTTCTTTGACCATGGTAAGACCTCCCGGCTCAGGCGTCCAGGACCGCACCCTTGTCGGCGGAGGACACCAGCTTCGCGTAGCGGGCGAGATAGCCTGTAGTTATCTTCGGCGGGGGGCAGACCCACTGGGCGCGGCGGCGCTCAAGCTCCTCGTCGGAGATGTTGAGCGTTATGGTGCAGGCGGGAATATCAATGGAGATGATGTCCCCCTCCCGGACCAGAGCGATGCTGCCGCCGGATGCCGCTTCCGGGCTCACATGGCCGATAGACGCCCCGCGGGTAGCGCCGGAGAAGCGTCCGTCCGTGATGAGGGCGACGCTGTCCCCAAGGCCCATACCGCAGATGGCGGAGGTGGGGTTGAGCATCTCACGCATGCCGGGGCCGCCCTTTGGCCCCTCGTAGCGGATGATGACCACGTCTCCGGGGACTATCTTCTTTGCGTAAATAGCGGCGATAGCGTCATCCTCCGAATCAAACACACGGGCAGGACCCTCGTGGCGCATCATCTCCTCGGACACGGCGCTGCGCTTTACGACGCAGCCGTCCGGGGCGAGATTGCCCTTGAGCACGGCGATGCCTCCGTTGGGAGAATAGGGCGAGTCGATAGGGCGGATTACCTGAGGATTCAGGTTTTCCGCGTCCTTCAGATTTTCCCCAACGGTCCTGCCTGTGGCGGTAATGATATCCGTCTCCAGCAGTCCCTTCTTCGTCAGCTCCTTCATGACGGCGTAGACGCCGCCTGCGGCATCCAGGTCCTCCATGAAGGTGTCCCCGGCAGGGGCAAGGTGGCAGAGGTTGGGGGTGCGGGAGCTGATTGTGTTGGAATAATCCAAGTCTATGGTCACTCCCGCCTCATGGGCGATGGCGGGGAGATGGAGCATGGTGTTCGTGGAGCAGCCCAGGGCCATGTCCACAGTCTCCGCGTTTTTGAAGGCCGCCTCGGTCATTATGTCCCGGGGACGGATATTCTTTTCGATGAGCTCCATTATTTTCATGCCCGTGTGCTTCGCCAGGCGCAGGCGGGCGGAGTAGACGGCGGGGATGGTGCCGTTGCCCCGGAGGGACATGCCGATAGCCTCCGTCAGGCAGTTCATGGAGTTTGCCGTGTACATCCCGGAGCAGGAGCCGCAGGTGGGACAGGCGTTTTCAGTGTATTCCTGCACCTTCTTTGCGTCCATTGTCCCGGCGTGGTAGGCGCCCACCGCCTCGAACATGTGGCTCAGGCAGGTGCGCCGGCCGTCGGAGAGACGCCCCGCCAGCATGGGACCGCCGGAGCAGAAGATGGCGGGGATGTTAAGGCGCGCCGCAGCCATTAAAAGACCGGGGACGTTCTTGTCGCAGTTGGGTATCATCACGAGTCCGTCGAACTGGTGAGCCATGACCATGGCCTCCGTAGAGTCGGCGATGAGGTCGCGGGTGACAAGAGAGTATTTCATGCCCACATGCCCCATGGCTATGCCGTCGCACACGGCGATTGCGGGGAACATGATTGGGGTGCCACCTGCGGCGCGGACTCCGGCCTTGACAGCCTCGGCTATCCTGTTCAGCTCCATGTGTCCGGGGACGATCTCGTTATATGAGCTGACGATGCCCACGAGAGGGCGGGATATCTCCTCGTCGGTGAGGCCCAGAGCGTAGAGCAGGCTCTTGTTCGGCGTGCGCTCCACGCCCTGTTTTATATTGTCGGACAGCATTTTGTCCACCTCCGGTGAAGTATTTTAGTTGGAAGCCGTGTCGGGATCGGTGTCGTCGCCCCAGAGCATGTTCCGGCGCAGCTCTGCGCCGACAGTCTCCATGGGGTGCGCTGCCAGCATGCGGCGCTCAGCGTTGAAGAAGGTGCGGCCGTTCTTGTTCTCCGCGATCCACTGACCGGCGAACCTGCCGTTTTGGATATCCGTGAGGACCGCCTTCATGTTCCGCTTAGTCTCCTCGTAGGGCAGTACCCGGGGACCGGAGACATATTCGCCGTACTCGGCTGTGTCGGAGATGGAGTAGTTCATCATGGCGACGCCGCCCTTGTTGATGAGGTCGATGATGAGCTTCATCTCGTGGATGCACTCGAAGTATGCGTTCTCAGGGGCATACCCCGCCTCGACGAGAGTTTCAAAGCCGAGCTTCATCAGCTCGACAACGCCGCCGCAGAGGACCGCCTGTTCACCGAAGAGATCGGTCTCGGTCTCGTCCTTGAAGGTCGTTTCCATGACGCCGCCTCTCGCTCCGCCGATGCCGGCCGCGTAGGCGAGACCGATGTCATAGGCCTTGCCGGTGGCATTCTGCTCCACGGCAATGAGGCAGGGCACGCCCTTGCCCGCAACGAACTGGGAGCGGACCGTATGGCCGGGGCCCTTGGGAGCGATCATCAGCACGTCCACGTCCGCGGGGGGCTTGATCTGACCGAAGTGGATATTGAAGCCGTGGGCGAACATGAGGGCTTTGCCCGCCGTGAGGTAGGGGGCGATGTCCTTGGCGTACATGTCAGCCTGCTTCTCGTCGTTGATGAGTATCATGATGACGTCGGCAGCCTTTGTCGCCTCGGCGGTTTCCATTACGGTGAAGCCGTCCTTCTCGGCGACTGCCCAGCTCTTGCCCCCTTTGTAGAGACCGACGATGACATCGCACCCGGCGTCCCGCAGATTCATCGCGTGGGCGTGACCCTGGGAGCCGTAGCCGATGACGGCTATCTTCTTGCCATTGAGCTTATTGAGGTCGCAATCCTTCTCATAGTACATTTTTGCCATAGTTGAACTCTCCTTTTTCCTTTGTATCCTCTGTTATCGTGTACTGTCCCCGTTCCAGAGCGATTATGCCTGTTCTTACCATTTCCATTATGCCGTGCTGCTCCAGCAGACGCTGGATGGCCTCGGCTTTATTCTCATCGCCGATTACGGCGACGGTGAGCGTATTTACAGAGACGTCGATGACGGACGCCCTGAAGATGTTCGCGACCTGGATTATCTCGTTGCGGACATCGCTGGTCTTTGCCTCCACCTTGATGAGCACCAGCTCACGGCGGATCGAGCGCTCCGGCTCCAGGAGCTTTACGGAGTGCACGGGAAAGAGCTTTCTGAGCTGATTGCACAGCAGCTCAACGTGGGGCTGGTCCGCCATCACCTCGATAGTTATGCGGGAGACAGCGGGGTCGTCCGTGGTGCCCACGGCGAGAGACTCGATATTATAGCCTTTGCGGGAGAAAAGGCGGGACACCTGGGACAGGACGCCTGCCTCGTTGTCCACCAGCACCGCGAGAGTCTGTCTTATCTTGCTATCCATCTGACGCCTCCTTTAATCCACGATGAAGTTTGTGATGTGGCTGCCGCCGCCCACCATGGGGCGCACCATCTCGTCCATATCGATGGCGCAGTCGATGACGTAGCCGCAGCCGGAGTCAAGAGCGTCCCGAAGGGCGTCCTCCAGCTCCGCCGAGTTCATGACGCGCCTGCCCTTGAGCCCGTAGGCCTCGGCGAGCTTCACAAAGTCCGGCCCCCTGTCAAGGGTGGTCTGGGAATAGCGCTTGCTGTAAGTGAGCGTCTGCCACTGGCGCACCATGCCGAGAACATTGTTGTTGAAGATGATCGTTATGACGGGTACGCCGTAATAGTCCTCGGTGCAGAGCTCGTGGCAGTTCATGCGGAAGCTCCCGTCGCCGGTGATATGCAGGACGACCTTTGAAGGATTGCCTATCTTGGCGCCGATCGCGGCGCCAAGCCCGAAACCCATGGTGCCGAAGCCGCCGGAGGTGAGGAGCTGACCGGGGTAATTGTAGTGCAGGTGCTGTATAGCCCACATCTGGTGCTGGCCCACGTCCGTCGCCACGATGGTGTCCTCCGGGACGATGCGGGATATGGCGTCGGTTATCTGCTTCGGGGTGAGGGTATCGCCGCCCAGATCGTACTCTGTCTCCGTCTTAAAGGAGAAGACGTAGTCCTTCCACACCTGATGCTCGGCTCTGTCAACACGGAGGTTGAGAAGCTGGAGCACCCGCTTTGCGTCGCCTACGATGTGGTGGTAGGTCTGGACGTTTTTGTTTATCTCTGAGCGGTCGATGTCTATCTGGACTATCTTCGCCTGACTTGCGAAGGTCTCGGGGTCCAGGGCGACTCTGTCTGAGAATCGGCAGCCAACGGCAATGAGCAGGTCGCAGCCGTCGACCGCCATGTTGGAGGCCTGAGAGCCGTGCATGCCTATCATGCCGGTGGTGAGGGGGCTGTCCCCCTTGAAGCCGCCGCCGCCCATGACGGTGATAGCCACGGGGGCGTCTATCTTCTCAGCAAACTCCGCGAATTCCCTGTGAGCCCTGCTGCGGACAACGCCGCCGCCGCAGATGAGCATCGGCTTTTCAGAGGCGTTTACAAGCTCCACCAGCTTTTCAATATCCCCGGCGTCCGGCTCGGGAGCCTTGAAATCAGTCACGGCCCGGCGCATGAGGGCGCCCAGCCGCCCGGTGGAGGCGTGGCGGTCGCGGGGAAGGGGGAAGTAGTCCGCCTTCTCGGCGGTGACGTTCTTGAGAATGTCGATGACCACCGGGCCGGGGCGTCCGCTCCGGGCGATGGCAAAGGCCTCACGGACAATGTCCGCCAGCTTGTTCACGTCGCTCACAAGGTAATTGCATTTTGTGATGGGCATGGTGATGCCGGTGGTGTCCACCTCCTGAAAGGAGTCCTTGCCGATGAGGTTTTCCGTTACGTTGCAGGTGATGAAAACTACGGGGGAGGAGTCCATATAGGCTGTGGCGATGCCCGTGGTCAGGTTCGTGGCGCCGGGACCCGAGGTGGCGAAGCATACGCCGACCTTGCCGGTGCTGCGGGCGTAGCCGTCCGCCGCGTGGGAAGCGCCCTGCTCGTGGGCTGTGAGAATATGCTTTATCTTTCCGGAATAGCCGTAGAGCGCGTCATAGACGTTCAGTATGGTGCCGCCGGGGTAGCCGAAGATGGTATCCACCTCCTGCTCCAGCAGGCACTCGATGAGTATTTGTGCGCCGGTCATTTCCATGTTGTAACCTCCTTTTTGAGGGAGAACGGGGTTCAGACCTTCATTCTCCAGTTGTATTTGTCCTCCAGCCTGCCCAGCTGGATGCCTGTCACTGTGTCGTAAAGCCGCTGGCTCACAGGGCCAATGGATCCGTCACCGATGAACATGACGTCGTCCTTGTAGCGGAGCTTGCCGACGGGGGAGATGACCGCCGCCGTGCCTGTGCCGAACACCTCTTCAAGGATGCCGGACTTCTGAGCCGCCAGGAGCTCGTCCACGGCGATGCGCCGCTCCTCGACCTTGAAGCCCCAGTCCCGGCAGAGGGTGATGACAGAGTCGCGCGTAACGCCGGGGAGGATGCTGCCGTTGAGCATGGGGGTGACGATCTTGCCCTGGATCTTGAAGAAGATGTTCATTGCGCCCACCTCTTCGATGTATTTTCTTTCAACGCCGTCGAGCCACAGTACCTGGGAGTAGCCGCCGTTGTGAGCCTTGAGCTGGGCCTTGAGGGCTGCCGCGTAGTTGCCGCCGGTCTTGGCAAAGCCCATGCCGCCCTTAACGGCGCGGACGTATTCGTCCTCGATCCAGATGCCCACGGGTTCCAGCCCGCTGGCGTAATAGGCGCCGCTGGGGGAGAGGATGATGATGAAAAGGAAGGTCTTTGAGCTGTCCACGCCCAGGTGGGGTTCTGTCGCGATTATGAAGGGGCGGATGTAGAGAGAGGTGCCAGGCTCAGTGGGAACCCAGTCCCTGTCCACATCCACCACGGCGCGCACCGCCTGGACAAAGTCCTCCTCGGGAATGCGGGGGATACAGAGACGGTCGTTGGTGGCGTTGGTGCGCTTCGCGTTCATGTCCGGGCGGAAAAGATAGACGTCATCGCCGTTCTTATAGGCCTTGAGACCCTCGAACATCTCCTGACCGTAGTGGAACACCATGGCGGCGGGTGAGAGGACCAGGTCCTGGTAGGGGACGACGCGGGGGTCGAACCAGCCCTTGCCCTCCTCGTAGTTCATCATAAACATATGATCTGTGAATACTCTGCCGAAGCTGAGCTTGCCTGTGGGCTTCTCCTTGGGGGAAGCCGTTCTTTCAACGCGGATATTCAGCATTTCAAAAAGCTCCTTTCTCTCCCGGTGGAATTAAAAAAGCCGTGCGGCTGTCAGTCAGCCGCACGGCAGTTGGTTCGGTGGTCAGCCGCCGGAGGGCGGCGCTCACTTTCTCAGCAACTCAGCGCAGGACAAACAGCATTACCGGACCGCTCTGTAATCAGAGCGCCAATAACGCTGACGACGACTACTATTACGCTGACTGCGAAGAAGGTGTTCATATTAATCTCCAGATGAAGTAAATTCGCCGGGGAAATCTTATGGTGAAATAGTACACCCGGCGGGCGGGGTTTGTCAATCGTGTTTTTGTCAAAAATACAAAAATGCTCCCGGGGCGGACCGGGGGATTATGCCCAAAAACAGAGGACCGGCGGAGAGGGAAAACGCTCCCCGCCGGGAAAGGCTTATTTCTTGAGATTTATGACGTCCCGGGCTGCCGCGGCGATGTCCTTCGCGGTCATGCCGAAGCGCTCCTTCAGGTAGCTCACGGGGCCGACCTCGCCGAACTCGTCCTGAGAGCCGATGCGTCTCATGGGGGTGGGGCAGTTCTCCGCCAGAACCTCAGCCACAGCGGAGCCGAGACCGCCCATGACATTGTGATTTTCAGCAGTGACGACGGCACCGGTCGCCTGTGCGGCGGCGATTATAGCGTCCTTGTCAATAGGCTTGATTGTGAACATATCCAGCACCCGGGCGCTGATGCCATCGGCGGCGAGCATCTCCGCAGCCTCGAGACAGTCGGAGACGGTTATGCCGCTGCCGATGAGAGTCACGTCGCTGCCGTCCCGCAGGAGCGCGGCCTTGCCTATCTCGAAGGTGGAGCCCTCCTCATAGACTTTCATAACGTTCTTTCTCGTCAGGCGGATATAATAGGGACCGTAAGTGTCAGCGATTTTCGGGAGCAGGTCCGCCAGCATGACGGTGTCCGTGGGCTCCACGATGGTGATATTGGGAATGGCGCGCATGATGGCGATATCCTCGAAGGGCATATGTGTGCCGCCGTTTGTGGCGGCTCTGATGCCGGGGTCGGAGCCGATCATCTTCACGTTGTTGCCCGCGTAAGCGACGCTGAGAAATACCTGGTCAGCGGCGCGGCGAGCGGCGAAGGCGCCGAAGGTGTGTGTAAAGGGGATGAGCCCTGTGGCGCTCATGCCGGCGGCAACGCCGATCATGTTGGCCTCCTGGATGCCGCAGTTTATCGCCTTGTCGGGATGGGCGGCGGCGAACTTTGTCATGCCGGAGGAGTTCATAAGGTCAGCGTCCAGATAGACGACCTTAGGCCTTGACGTCACGAAATCCTCGAAGGTGCGGCAGAGCACGTCCCTCATCATGACGCTGTCCTCAGCGATCTTGTTAACAACTTTGATATTCATTCTGCGTACCCCCGATCAGTCCAGTGCCTTGAGCTGTTCTTCCAGATGGGCGATAGCCTCGTCCGCCTGTTCCTTCGTGAAGGACATATGGTGGTTATAGAGCACGTCCTCGGCGAAGAAGCAGCCCTTGCCCTTGAGGGTGTTGAGCACGATGACGCTGGGGCGGCCCTTCTCAGCCTTGGCGCTGTCGATAGCGGCGCTGATGGCGTCCACGTCGTGACCGTCGATATTCTGGGCATACCAGCCGAAGTCCTCGAACTTCTTCGCGAGATCGCCAAGATCGCAGATATCCTTTGTGTATCCGTCGAGCTGCTTTTTATTGTAGTCAACGAAAGCGATGACGTTATCCAGCTTCTTAGCGGCGGCGAAGAGAGCGCCCTCCCAGACCTGACCCTCGTCGCATTCACCGTCGCCGAGGATAAGGTAAGTGGTGTTGTCCATGCCCTGAACCTTATGCCCCATGGCGACGCCCAGAGCCGTGCTCATGCCCTGACCCAGGGAGCCTGTGGACATGTCCACGCCGGGGGTCTTGAGCCTGTCGCAATGGCTGGGGAGTATTGTATGGGGGGTGTTCATGGTGGCAAGAGCCGCCTCGGGGATGAAGCCGCGGATGCAGAGAGCCGCGTAAAGTGCGGGACCGCAGTGTCCTTTGGACATCACGAGCCAGTCGCGCCTTTCCCACTTGGGGTTCTTGGGGTCGATGTTCATCTTGTCCGAGTAGAGTACGGCGATAGCATCCGCGATGGACATGGAGCCGCCCACATGGCCGCCCTTCTGTTCACGCATTGCCTTGAGGGCGAGGATGCGGACCTTGAGCGCCATGCGTTTGTAAGCCAGAGTGTTGCTCATTTTGTTCTCCTTCTGTATGTTAAGTGTTATTTTTGCTGACAAAGTTCAGGTGCGGAGGTCATTTTACCCGGATGACGCACTCCACCGTGTAGCCGCCGGCGGTGACGGTCATCTTCGTTGTGCCGGAGGCGACAGCCGTAATAGCGCCGTCCTCGGTGACGGTGGCGATATTGGTGTTCTCGACAGCCCATGTGACAGCCTCGCCCTCGGGGGTAGTCGTGGCCTTGAACTGGAACTTCTCGCCCTTGGAGAGAGTTGCGTCGTAGCAGGAGTTGGCGTTGTCATAGAGGGTGTTGAGCTTGATGCCCGTGACGGTTACGGTCTCGGGAGTATCGGGAACGTCAGGTGCGTCCGGAGTGTCAGGGGTATCAGGAGTATCCGGCGTGCCGGGAGTATCGGTGTTGCCGCCGTTGATGCCGTCCACGTCGATTATCGTGGGCAGATCAAGGTTATCTCCGGTGTTGTCGGGGTTAGTATCTGTCACGGGAGGCGTGGGCGTATCCGGGTCGGCGGCCGGCTTGCCGCTGAAGAACAGGAGCTTTGCCAGAATGACGAGACAGAGGATTATGGCTATTATCAGCACGATTATTAGGACGTTCCTGCCGTTGCCGCCCGCAGCACCCGGCTTGAGTCGCGCGCCGCCCTTGTTGCGTTCCCTGCCGCACTCAGGGCAGTTTTTCTTATGGGAAGAGAAAACGGCTCCGCAGGAGCTGCATCTGACTTTTGACATTTTTAGCCCTCCTATATGTTAAGTAGTATAACAGTCATTTCAATTGCCAATCTATTTTAATATTTTCCCCTCATGTAGTCAACCGCCAAACGGGGAATATGGGAAGAATTCAGAAAATATCCAGCTCCACGGGGCAGTGGTCGCTGCCCGTGATCTCCGGAAGGATACGGCTGTCGTGTATACTGCCCTTTATCCGCCGGGAGACGATGAAGTAATCTATGCGCCATCCCGCGTTGTTCGCTCTGGCGTTGAAGCGGTATGACCACCAGGAGTAAGCCCCCTCGCGGTCAGGATAGAGCAGGCGGAAGGAGTCCACGAAGCCGCTTTCGAGCAGGGAGGTGAGCTTGTCCCGCTCCTGAGGGGTGAAACCCGCGTTATTCACGTTCGTCTTGGGGTTCTTCAGGTCGATCTCCCGGTGGGCGACATTCAGGTCGCCGCAGAGGACAACAGGCTTTTTACCGTCAAGAGAGAGGAGATATTCCCGGAAATCGTCCTCCCAGCGCATTCTGTAATCCAGGCGCCTGAGCTCATTCTGGGAGTTGGGGGTATAGACGTTCACAAAAAAGAAATCCTCAAATTCCAGGGTTATTACCCGCCCCTCGCGGCTGTGCTCTTCAACACCAAAGTCGTAGGTGACGGCGATGGGCTCAAGGCGGGTGAAGACGGCTGTGCCGGAATAGCCCTTCTTCTCGGCACTGTTCCAGTAGGACATGTAGCCCGGGAAGGCGATGTCCGCCTGGTCGGGGGACATCTTCGTCTCCTGAAGGGCGAATATATCAGCTCCGGCACTCTGGAAGAACTCGGGGAAGCCCTTCTTCATGCAGGCGCGCAGACCGTTTACGTTCCATGAGATAAATTTCATTGCGTTCAGCCCCTTTCGTCTGGTTTGATTTTACTACATTCCGGGCAGTATTTCCATACTGAAAGTTGATGAAAGAAACTGTTGACAATGGGCATTATAGATGGTATACTCTTCAGGAAAACAAAGCAGGGCAGCCTTTAGTCCTCACCCCACAGCCTCGTGCCGAAGGGTAAACAGCGTGATGCTCCCCGATTCCGGGGGTGTTTTTGTGTTGTGTGGATGCTGGCTCTGCGTCCGCATTTTTTTATTTTGTAATGGAGGTGCTTTGGCATAGCAAACTTGGATTATCAGATCAACGAAGAAATCCGCGACAAGGAAGTTCGTCTCATAAGTGAAGCCGGCGAGCAGCTCGGCATAATGTCTGCGGCCGACGCGCTCAACATCGCAATCGAAAAGGACCTGGATCTGGTGAAGATCTCCCCCAACGCGGTGCCCCCGGTCTGCAAGATCATGGACTACGGCAAGTATCGCTTTGAGCAGATCAAGCGGGAGAAGGAAGCCAAGAAGAACCAGCGTGTCATCGAGATAAAGGAAGTGCGTATGTCCCCCAGCATCGACGTGAACGACTTCAACGTCAAGCTGAGAAACGCGCAGAAGTTCCTTAAGGACGGCGACAGAGTTAAAGTGACGGTCCGTTTCCGGGGCAGAGAGATGGCTCACACCGAGATCGGCGAGGAGCTGCTGAAGAAGTTCGCGGAACAGTGCGGCGAGATCGCAACAGTGGACAAAAACGCCAAGCTGGAAGGACGCCACATGAATATGTTCCTGTCACCCAAGACAGCGAAAGCATCTAACTAAAACAGGAGGAAAAGTATTATGCCTAAGATCAAGACACACAGCGGCGCAAAAAAGAGATTTAATCTCACAAAGAGCGGTAAGGTCAAGCGCGCTCACGCATTCAAGAGCCATATCCTGACAAAGAAGAACACAAAGCGTAAGAGAGGTCTGCGTCAGGGCGCTTATGCCGACGTGACGAACGAGGCAGCTATCAAGCGCATGATTCTCTATAAATAAGATTTTAACGACGTTTCTGATATAGGAGGATAAGATTATGGCAAGAGTTAAGGGCGCAATGATGACCCGTAAAAGAAGAAAAAAGGTTCTGAGACTTGCTAAGGGCTACTGGGGTTCCAAGTCCAAGCATTTTAAGATGGCCAACCAGGCTGTCATGAAGTCCATGACCTATGCATATGTGGGCCGTAAGCTGAAGAAGAGAGACTTCCGCAAGCTGTGGATCACACGTATCAATGCCGCCGCAAAGATGAACGGCATGAACTATTCCACATTCATGCACGGCCTGAAGCTGGCAGGCATCGAGCTCAAC
This sequence comes from uncultured Oscillospiraceae bacterium, assembly GCA_934552825.1. Classification (GTDB taxonomy): domain Bacteria; phylum Bacillota; class Clostridia; order Oscillospirales; family Oscillospiraceae; genus CAKTEQ01. Next base: position 41,831 of record CAKTEQ010000004.1, on the reverse strand, counting down.
CGCAAGAGCCTGGCTGATCTGGCTGTCAACGACAAGGCTGCTTTCACAGCACTTGTTGAGAAGGCAAAGGCTGCCCTGTAATTTTACTTATACACACCCAAGCGCCTGACGGGAGACCGCCGGGCGCTTTTTATATGCTGTATAACGAACAAAATTACGAAAATTTCTTGTCTTTCCGGGGAGACGTGATATAATATAGCCACAGCGCGGAGAGCGCCGGCGGCGCGGGCGCGGCGCTTGGGGGCAAGATCACGGAGCTTGGGACGGATTACCTGAAGCGTGCCGGACTGGCAAATAACAAGCTGGCTGTCTCCGCGATAGCCGGTCTGTCAGGCGCCGGTTACTCGGCTGGTTACAGCGGCGTTAAGGAAAGCGTGAATATCCTCGATCCGAACGGGCGAGAGCTCGACGGATGGCGGATATTCACGGACGCGGTCACGGCGTTTGCCTTTGGATCCCTCAAGTCACTGGCGGGGCAGACAATTGCGGAAGGCAAGGTAACATCGGCGGAAAAGCAGGCGGGTGAGAGCAAATACTTCGCGGACGCAAAGAGCCTTGAAAATTTGAAGGATATCCGCCGCGAGTACGCCAAGATGTTCGCGAATGTCTACAACGGCTGGGGTGCCACCGAAGGCGAAATTGCCGCTGTGCAGGAAATAAACGCCGAGTACGACATGCTCAGGGATCTATTCCTGAGCCAGGGCATTTCCGCGGCGGAGAGCGCCTATGGCGCTGCCGCGGCGGGCGATCCAGGGGCGCGGCAGGCTTTTGCGGATGCGGTCGCCGTGATAAACTCGGCAGCGCCGGGCAGCGACAGCAGCAATATCCTTGTTTCCGTGGCGAATTCCATGACGCCTCCGCCCGCGACGCCACATCCAACGCCCAACGACACGGTCCGGGACATAATCTCCCGGGCGAACAGCGCCGGGCAGAGCGTCGAAAACTACATAAAGGATAACTGGAACGTCTATAACGGACCCACAGGTCTCACCGAGTCTGCCCAGCAGGCGCTGGCACAGCAATATATTCAGACAGCGGTGAACCCGTGGGAAGAATACGCGATACTGAGTTATAAAAGCAGTACGTCATATAAGATCAACGCTAAGCTTCGCAACAGCGTTGATCTGCCCCCGGATGAGCAGCAGGTAGTCGACGGATTGGATTCCATACTGCCCAAGCTGCCGAAATATGTGGGCACCGTATACAGGAATATTGGCTTTGATGATTATGGAGGAGAAAAGAGATATAATGACTTTCTCAAGGATTATTCAGTGGGGGAGCCGATCAGTTTTTCAGCGTACACGTCATGCGGGAAAAAACCGGATTCCTACGTAGTTATAGGCGAGTGGGTTGTCCACATGATAATAGAGGGATATTCAGGAAGAGACGTAGACGGGTTCGGGAATAATTTTGAAGACGAGATGATATTTGAGCGGAATTCAGAGTTTCTGGTGTTAGATATGTGGAGAAATGCCGAAGGCGAGATTGTCATAAAGCTGAGGGAGATAAGATAAAATGAAAGAAAAAGATAACGAAAAGGATAAAAGCGCGGAGATCACGCCGTTTGAACGAGCAGCTCTGGAAATACTGCTGGCGGAACTGCATACTCCGGAGGAAATGAATGCGATACCATTTGAGTATCACGTATGTAGAGCATGCAAGCATTTGATCGAGGAAAAAGAGAGCGGGGGAGCTATCTGTGATGCGTTTCCCCAGGGCATACCCCTGGAGATCTGGTGCAATCATGTGGAGCATGAAGAGGAGTACCCAGGGGATAAGGGAATACGGTTTGAAGAAAAAGACGGTCCATACCGCGTATTTAACTGATGCTATGAGTATACAGGAGAGCAGGCACCGAAGGCGAGATTGTCATAAAGCTGAGGGAGATAAGATAAAATGAAAGAAAAAGATAACGAAAAGGATAAAAGCGCGGAGATCACGCCGTTTGAACGAGCAGCTCTGGAAATACTGCTGGCGGAACTGCATACTCCGGAGGAAATGAATGCGATACCATTTCGATATCACAGATGCCGAGCATGTACGCATTTTCACGATGAGACAGAGAGCGAGGGTATTACCTGCGACGCGTTCCCGGAAGGCATACCCTGGGAGATCTGGGAAAATGAGGTGAGGCATAGAAAAGAGTACCCCGGGGATAAGGGAATCCGCTTTGAGAGAAGAGAGGGCCCGTACAACGTATTCAAGTGATGCTATGAGTATACAGGTAAGCAATGGCCGACATCTGTTCGGATATTTCAAGGGGCTGCCATACACCCGTGCGTGGAGGACTTTGATGAGTACCGCACATATAAGAACAGCATATCAAAGGACGCGGTAATAAGTCACATTGAAGGTCTGATGCCATGGTATGCATTTGGCTTCTCACGGGAATTGTTCACAGGAGAATATATGCATCAGGGCCTTTATGACGATGGGAAATTTACGTTCCCACTTGAGTTTTTGCATTACTACAAGTACTATGATATCGGGATACCATATGAGTACGAGGAGTACCTCAAGAGCATAGGCGTGAAGTAAAAACCGGCAAAAAAACATCCGGCGGGGAGCGCAGCTCCCCGCCGGATAATTATATATTCTGTCAGATCTTGGGACCGGCGGCGACGACCTCCGGACTCATGCGGTCGTACTTCTTGAAGTTCTCCACAAAGCTCTTTGCAAGCTTCTCGCAGCTCGCTCTGTAAGCCGCCTTGTCCTCCCAGGTATTCTCGGGAATGAGCAGCTCGGAGGGGACACCCTCTATCTTCGTGGGGACCTTCACGCCGAAGGTGGGGTCCGTGACAAATTCGCCCTTCTCTATCTCGCCGGTGAGGGCGGCGGTGACCATAGCGCGGGTATAGCCGAGTTTCATGCGCTTGCCCGTGCCGTTCCAGCCGGTGTTGATGAGGTACACATTCGCGCCGGACTTTTCCACTTTTTCAGCCAGCATGCCCGCGTAGACGGAGGGGTCCAGGGGCAGGAAGGGCTCGCCGAAGCAGGTGGAGAAGGTGGGTACGGGCTCCGTCACGCCGATCTCCGTGCCGGCGACCTTGCTCGTAAAGCCGGAGACGAAGTAGTACATCGCCTGGTTTTTATCCAGCTTGGAGATGGGGGGCAGCACGCCGTAAGCGTCGGCTGTGAGGAAGATGACGGTCTTGGGGACGCTGGGGCTCATGCCGGAGAGCTCGGCGTTGGGAATATACTCCACGGGGTATCCTACGCGGGAGTTAACAGCGAGGGAATCGTCGTCAAAGTCGAACTCTCTCGTCTCCGGGTCCATGACCACGTTTTCCACAAGAGCGCCGAACTTGATGGCGTTATATATCTCGGGCTCGCCTTCGGGGCTGAGGTTGATGCACTTCGCGTAGCAGCCGCCCTCGAAGTTGAAGACGCTGTCGTCCGCCCAGCCGTGCTCGTCGTCGCCGATGAGCATACGGTTTGGGTCAGCGGAGAGGGTGGTCTTGCCCGTGCCGGAGAGGCCGAAGAAGACGGCGCTGTCCCCGTCGCTTCCGATGTTTGCGGAGCAGTGCATGGGGAACACACCGACCTTGGGCAGCTCATAGTTCATGACGGAGAAGATGGACTTCTTAATCTCGCCAGCGTACTGGGTGCCGCAGATGACGACAGTCTTGCCCACGTAGTCCACGAGGATGGCAGCCTCGCTGCGGGTGCCGTCGAGCTCGGGAATGCACTTGAAGCCGGGGGCTGCGATGATAGTATAATCAGCGGAGAAATTCTCAAGCTGCTCCGCTGTGGGGCGGCGCAGAAGCTGATGGATGAAGAGGTTCTGAGACGCAAGCTCGTTTACGATGCGGAAAGAGCGGGTGTACTTGGGATCCGCGCCAGCGAAGCCGTCAAAGATGAACACGTCCTTGTTCTGAAGGTACGCCGTCACCTTGGACTTGATAGACTCGAACTTTGCCCTGTCGATGGGACGGTTTACGCTGCCCCAGGCGATCTCGTCGTGTACAGCGGGCTCGTCCACGATGAACTTGTCGTTCGCGCTGCGCCCGGTGTATTTGCCGGTCTTTACGACCAGCGCGCCCGTCAGGCTGAGCGTGCCCTCGCCCCGGCGCAGAGCGTGCTCCGTAAGCTGGGCGGGAGTCAGATTTCGGTACACTGCGGCAGCGTTTATAATGCCGAGTTTTTCCAGACCGTAAGTTTCCATTTCAGACCTCACTTGTATAAAAAATTTATTAAATTACATAGCCCTATTATGCATCAAAAACGGCATAATTACCCAAAATCAATTATCCTACGCATTTTAATCTGTGTCAATCGTCAATGGAGACAAAAAAAGTCTGCACCTCTGTACGAGATGCAGACTTTGAAATTTACGGGGTAACAGATTACACGGAGAGGAGAGCGATCGTAGCGATCTCGGCACCGTTTCTGCCTGCCTGCTGGCCGCCGATCATCTGGGCCATGCCGCAGTGGCGTGTCTTGATCTGGACCTCGGGAGCAGCTTCACCTCTCAGCTGACGTGTAACGTCGCAGACGACACGGCAGCCGGAAGCACCCAGAGGATGACCAAGGCTCAGCAGACCGCCGGACAGGTTAACAGGGCAGCGGCCGCCCATCTCTGTGACCTTGTCGCGGATCAGCTTTACGCTGTCGCCCACGGGGCACAGGTGCATGGACTCGTAAACGGACAGCTCCTCGGGAGAGAAAGCGTCATGCAGCTCGACGCAGTTCAGGTCCTCGGGACCGTAACCAGCCATCTCGTAGCAGCGTGTGGACAGATCGTCCAGCAGGGGGTTCCACAGAGGATCGTCGCCGTTTCTTGCGAACACGCCTGTGATGACCTCAGCGCAGTCCATCTTGACGAGCTTTGTTGTGTACTTCATTGCAACTTCCTTTGTGCACAGGATGACGGATGCAGCACCGTCGCTCATGGGGCACATCATCAGCTTTGTGATGGGGGAAGTGATCATTTCGGAGTTGACAATGTCCTCCAGTGTCATTTCCTTGCGGTAATGAGCGTAGGGGTTGAACATAGCGTGTCTGTGGTTCTTCCAGGAGGAGTAAGCCAAGTCTTCCATTGTTGCGCCGCGCAGCTCCATGAGAGCGTGTGCCTGCATACCCGTGGAAGAAGAAGCTGTTGCGCCGATGAGATCGAGGAATGCGCCGCGGGCTGTGGGAACCTGACCGCCTGCCAGAGCAGATGTTGTCAGAGACTCTGTACCAACTGCAAGACCGATGTCGTACAGGCCCAGAGCGATGTCCTTATAGAGCTGACGGACTGCGGAGAAACCTGTGCAGCAGGCGTTCTCAACGTTGTGCATTTCGATCTTCTCTACGCCGAATCTCATCAGAACAGCCTCAGCTGTCTGAGAGCAGTTTTCAATTCTTGCGCCGTAAGCGACCTGGAGGTCTCTTGCGGAAATGCCTGCATCCTTGATAGCTTCGCCGGCAGCGATAGCACCCATGTCGATAGGAGTCAGATGAGGCTGCTTTGTGAACTTAGACTGGCCGATACCCAGTACGTATACGTCTCTCATTATCTTATGTCCTCCTTAATTACTTTACAACCTTGAACTTGTAGCCGTATGTTGTGACATCGCCTACTGTGTAATAGTCGTCCTCGATCAGCTCAACATCGGAGCCGCTCACGAACTCGTGACCGGGAACCATCTCGCCCTCAACCTTAAGAGGAGCGTAGATTGTTACGCCTTCGGGCAGGTCGACCTGACCCAGAGCGTGAGGCACGGGGAAAGGAGTGTTGACGGGTCTGTAATGAACAGTGTAGGACTTCAGCTTGCCCTTCTGGCTCAGGTCGATGATATCGAACTCTTCGCCCAGGCACTTTGTGCACAGCTCAGCTGTTGCGGGGAAAACGACCTCGCCGCACTTCTTGCACTTCTGTGCGATAAGAACGGGACCGTGATCAGTTTCCTTGATGACGTTTTCCATGAAAACTTTTCTTTCCATTTGCGTTTTCTCTCCTTTTTTATACTCTGGAAGGGCTGCAAAAATTGCATTTCCAACCAACGCAGATTACATCCATACTATTATCTACCTAAAGACGTCCGGTGTCAATGGAAGTCATTATAAAAATAGTCTATAAACTTACACAAAAAACCAACAAAAATAATACACTATTTCCGTAATTATTCATCTTTTTTGGGGAAAGCGCCGGATTTATCGGGCAAGAGCGCTGTCGATATCAGCGATGAGGTCCTCTGCGTCCTCAAGACCGCAGCTCAGGCGGATGAGATCCGGGCTGACGCCGGCGGCATTGAGCTCGGTGTCGGTCAGCTGGCGATGTGTGGTGCTGGCGGGGTGCAGACAGCAGGTGCGGGCGTCCGCAACGTGGGTCTCGATGGCGGCGATGCGCAGGTTCGCCATGAACTTTTCGGCGGCTTCACGCCCGCCTTTCACGCCGAAGCTGACAACGCCGCAGGAGCCGTTGGGGAGGTACTTCTGCCCGAGGGCATAGTACTTGTCACCGGGCAGACCGCAGTACCGGATCCATGCCACACGCTCGTCATTGCTGAGGAATTCAGCCACAGCCTGGGCATTCTCGCAGTGACGCTTCATGCGCACGTGGAGACTTTCAAGGCCCAGGTTCAGGTAGAAAGCGTTCTGGGGGGACTGGATGGAGCCAAAGTCCCGCATGAGCTGCGCCGTTGCTTTTGTGATATACGCCCCGGCGAGACCGAAGCGCTCGGTGTAGGTTATACCGTGGTAGCTCTCGTCGGGAGTGCACAGGCCGGGGAACTTCTCTGGGTGCTTCGTCCAGTCAAATTTGCCGCTGTCCACAATGCAGCCGCCGACGCCCACGCCGTGGCCGTCCATATACTTGGTCGTGGAGTGGGTGACTATGTCGGCACCCCACTCCATGGGACGGCAGTTCACAGGTGTGGCGAAGGTGTTGTCTATAATAAGGGGTACGCCGTGGGCGTGAGCCGCCCGGGCAAATTTTTCGATGTCAAGCACAGTGAGGGCGGGATTTGCTATGGTTTCGCCGAAGACGGCCTTCGTGTTGGGGCGGAAGGCGGCGTTCAGCTCCTCCTCGGTGCAGTCCGGGGAGACAAAGGTGAAGTCGATACCCATGCGCTTCATGGTGACGGCGAAGAGGTTGAAGCTGCCGCCGTATATGCTGGAGGAGCTGACAACGTGGTCGCCGCAGGAGGCGATGTTGAACACGGCGTAAAAGTTTGCCGCCTGGCCGGAGGAGGTGAGCATGGCTGCCGCGCCGCCCTCCAGCGCCGCGATCTTCCCAGCGACTGCGTCGTTTGTTGGGTTCTGCAGGCGGGTGTAGAAATAGCCGCTCGCTTCCAGGTCGAAGAGCTTGCCCATCTCCTCGCAGGAGTCGTATTTGAAGGTGGTGCTCTGAATGATGGGTATCTGCCTGGGTTCGCCGTTGGTGGGGGTGTACCCTGCCTGGACGCATTTTGTGCCCAATTTGTATTCCGACATATGTTTTCTCCTCCTTGAGTGTAAAAGTATATGGGAATTATATTACGAACGGGGGAAATGTCAATGGACTGCGGATATTTGTCCGCCGCCGGAGTGCCGGATTATTGCTCAAATTCCGGAATAATCCTTGTACATTTTGTGCAATGCTGATATAATCCTTAGAGATAAAAAGAACAGGACGCCTTGGGGCGTCCTGAGCTTATGCGGATGTTTGTTATTTTTCCTGGGTCTCCGCGAGCTTATCAAGCTTTCTGTTGCGGAAATAGAGGGCGATATCAATGGATATCATGATGAGGTTGAGCACGTAGAAGAAAAAGCTCAGGAAGAAGATGAAGCCGGAGCCGCCCTGGACGGTGAGGATTATCTTGCGGACTATGCCGAAGAGATAGCCAATGACCAGGAAGATTTCGAAGAAAAGGCTCTTGCCCTTGGCGGTGCGGGAGACGATGGACTTGCGGATGGAGATCGGCCAGGAGAGACCGAAGCAGAGTATTGTCAATGCTTCAAGGAGATCTGTCATAGTTTATTTACCTCTCATTCTTCAATATGGGTCAAGTATAACACCTGCGGCGGCAGATTGGCAATGGTGAAAAATGCGTAAGGTGTTCCCGTTTCTGCATGAGTGGGGACGCCGGCATATATGGAGGGACGCAGTATGGCAAAAATATTCACAGCGGAAGAGATAAGGAAAAGCTTCAACGCCATGACGGACAGGGGCGAGCCCATCGTCATCTCGGACGTCGGCGCGGGCATCACCGCGAAATTCGCCCAGGCGGGAGGCGCGGACATGATCGCCATAAGCGCCTGCGGCTACTGGCGCATGGACAACATCGGCTCCATCGCGGGAATCATGCCCTTTGATAATTCAAACGACATCCTCCTGCGCCTGACGGACAGGGTTATGCCGAGAGTAAAGAACGTGCCCGCCTGCGCGGGTATTGCGGGACCCGATCCCACGAGAGAGCTCGAGCCCTTCCTTGAGGATCTGCGCCGCTATGGTTACAGTGCCGTTATAAACTCGCCCACCATGGGATATGTCACGGGCAGCTTCAGGGATAACGTGGAGAACGCTAACCTGGGCGTCAGGGAGGAGATCGTCTCTCTGAAGAAGGCGGGGGAGATGGGCTTTTTCACCATCGCCAATGCGTACGACGAGGATACCGCGAGCCTTGCGGCGGAGTTGGGTATAGACGCTCTTGTGGCAAACCTCGGGCCAACGGAGCAGGACGGCAGAAAAACCACCCTGGAGCAGGCGGCGGAGAAAATAAACAGGCTTGCCGTGGCCGCTCTTCAGCTCAAGCAGGATATGATAGTCCTGGCGCACGGCGGCTGCATCCTCACCCCTGAGGACACGGCGTATATCTACCGGCACACCCCGGCTGTGGGCTTTTACGGGGAGAGCGTGCTGGAGACGGTTCCCGCGACGCAGCCCATGATAGACGCCGTCAGGGCATTCCGGAACGCGAAGTTCGCTAAAAAGGAGGGCAAATAAGATGGCACGCCTTTTGACAAGAGAAGAGGTTTTGGCAAGATTTAACAGGACGATCGCCGAGGGACGCCCCCTTATAGTTACGGGAGCGGGCACAGGGCTTTCCGCAAAGTGCGCCGTTGAGGGCGGAACGGACATGATAACCGTGTATAACTCCGGAAAGTACCGTATGGACGGCTCTCTGTCCTCCGTGGGACGCATGCACTTCGGAAATGCAAACGATATAGTGCTGGAGCTTGGAAACAGAGTCGGCCCTCATATGGGGGATGTGCCCCTGTGCGCCGGCATCTGCGGCGGCGATCCGAGAGATATGGAGACCTATTTCCGCATCCTCCGGTTCTACGGCTTCTCCGCGGTTTTGAATTTCCCCACTGTGGGCGATATCCACTGTGACTTCAGAGACGAGCTGGAGAAGAGGGGAATGGGAGTTAAGAAAGAAATCGAGTGCCTGGAGCTGGCGAAGAACATGGGCTTTTTCACCCTCGTCTACGCATATGACGAGTGGACGGCGGAGCTGGCGGCGAAGGCGGGCATCGACGTGTGCATAGTTCATCTGGGACTCACGAAGGGCGGCTCCTTCGTCACGAAGAGCGCGGACAAAATGTCCATGGAGGAGGCGGCAGCGGCGGTGAACCGCATCGCCGGCGCTGCCAGGGCGATAAAGCCGGACATGATGATAATCTGCCACGGCGGACCTATCTCCACCCCCGCGGATACGGAGTATATTTACGAGCACACATATTCACAGGGCTTCCTCGGCGCGTCCAGCACGGAGCGCATACCTATCGAGCAGCCTATCAAGAATACAGTCAAGGCGTTCAAATCCGTTACGCTGAGAGACTGAGGAGGAGAACAGAATGAGACCCGTAATCGTAGTTGCAGGAATACTGGATACAAAGGGGGAGGAGGTAAAGTTCCTCGCCTCCCGCATCGAGGCGGCAGGCGGCACGGCAAAGGTGATGGAGCTGAGCCTCGGCACAGAGTGCGGCTGGGCGGACATCGGCCTGAGCGACGTGCTGCGTGAAGTGGGTATGACCCCTGAGGAGATCTTCAGGCTCCAACGCAATGACGCCGCCGATACGGTGGGCGCCGCCGCAGCGAAGCTAATGGTCCGGGAGTACAAGGCGGAGCGGGTGCAGGGTATCGTTGCTCTGGGCGGCTCCATGGGTACCTCCATGGGCTCGCGCATCATGCGGGCGCTGCCCACGGGAGCGCCGAAGGTGCTTCTCACAACGGCCTCCGGCTCCTTCCGCCAGATAGTAGGCACGAAGGATCTGTGCGTTATGTACTCCATCAGCGAGGCGGGCATCAACAGCATCACAAAGACTGTCATGAACAACGCAGCCGCCGCTGTGGTGGGCATGGCGAACGCCCCTAAGCTCAACGCCGAGAACGACAGGAAGCTCATCGCCTGCATGATGATGGGGCTCACGACACCATGCGTCAAGACGGCGTCGGCGCTGCTTGAGGACAAGGGCGACATCATAATCAACCACGCCACGGGCTCCGGTGGGGAGTCCCTTGAGGAGATGATCTCCGACGGTTACATCTCCGGCGTACTGGATATTACTACCCACGAGCTCAACGCCGCCCTCTTCGGGGGCAAGAACGACGCGGGGGAGAAGCGCCTGCGCACGGCGGCTGAGATGGGTATACCTCAGGTCATCGCCCCGGGGGCTACGGATTACCTCCTCTACGGAGGCAAGGAGGGCGTTGTGCCGCAGCAGTATATCGACCAGCTCGGCGAGCGCGGGGGGTACTGGCACAATCCCAACATCTACCTCATGGGCACGACGCTGGACGAGGCGTATACGCTGGGCAGGGAGATGGCGGAGAGAGTGAAGGACGCGAAGGCGCCCTGTGTCATCTGCGTGCCCACGAGGGGCTTCAGCGGCACCGATATGGCGCATCCGGACCTCTCCTGCGGCTGGTCCGGCGAGAATACTCCGCCCTTCTGGATTGAGGATAGGGAAAATCCCGGCCACAGCCTCCGGGCAAAGCGCCTGTGCGACGGGCTGCGGGACGTGCTGAAGGAGAACCATAACGAAAACGTGCAGGTACTCCTGGTGGACCGGCACATCAACCAGCCCCAGTTCGGCGAGCTGTGCGGCGAGCTCCTCAGAGCAATGCTGGAAGGCAAGTGGACGCCTGCCATGGGCTGCGAAAAGGACTATGTGAAAGCCCTGTAAAAGAGCATAAAATTAGTGCGCCCGGAAAACTCAAGGTTTTCCGGGCGGCGCTGTATATAGGGTATTGAAAACATACTAACCATGCGGTATAATAGGAAAATGAAACGGAGGCGGTTTTGATGATGATCTCGACAAAGGGGCGGTACGCCCTGCGGGTGCTTGTGGATATGGCGGAGAACCAGCGGGACGGCTATGTGCCGCTGAAGGAGATAGCCCAGCGCCAGGAGATATCCGAAAAATATCTGGAGAGTATTATCAAGACCCTCGTCAGGGCGAAGGTGCTGGAGGGGCAGCGCGGCAAGGGCGGAGGATATCGGCTCTGCGCGCCACCGGAGAAATACCGGGTGGGGGATATCCTGCGGCTGATGGAGGGGTCCCTCGCCCCAGTCGCGTGCCTAGAAGAGGGGGCAAAGCCCTGTCCCCGGGCGTCCCAGTGCCGAACACTGTCCCTCTGGACGGGGCTGAACGACCTGATAAACGACTACCTGGACAAATTCACCATCGAGGACCTGACGAAGAAAGACAACGACGGTTTTGACTACGTGATATGAAATAAAAACCCAGCCTTATGCCAGGCGGCCTAAGGCTGGTTTTTTTACGTTATGTGATGTTCTGGTCAGGCTATGGTCATGGACAGCTCGATTTCGTCCTCATCCTCGCTGCCTGTCGGCTCGAAGCCGAAAGAGCTGTACAAAGCGCGCGCGTAGGGATTATCTTTGCTGCAGGTGAGGGTGACCCTCCCGGAGCTGCCGAAGGGCTTCTCCCTGATGTAATCCAATACCAGGCCGAGGGCCGCTCTCCCGAAGCCTTTGCCCTGCTGGGATCTGTCTATCATCATGTGCCAGATATCATACTCGGGAATGTCGTAATCATAGATCACCATTACATATCCGACCATCTGGTCGTCATTGTAGATCCCGAAGGGCTGGCACTGCTCCCGATAGACATAAGCCTGAGCGAGGCTGCGTATGGGGTGGGACACGAATTTCTCCTGCGCCGCGTCCAGCTGCAGATTAAACGCGTCGATAAAATTGTCTTCTGTAATAGGTCTTATAGTAACTGCCATATCATTTCTCCCTTGTAAAAATATGCTGTTGGGTGCCACGGCATATCACCGATGCTCCTCGTCTGCGAACCGCTCGAGGAAGCTGTGCTCTACACCCTCGGACTTGTAGCCTGCCATTGTGTCCAGGCACACGGAGTGGATGCTCTTGAATATGCTGCGCTGTATGCCTGGGTTTTCCCTCTCGAGGCGGCGCAGCAGAAGCTTTATCTCCTGGCGCTTGGACTGCCCGGTGCCGTCGGCGCAGCTCTCTGTAAACCGGCAGGCGCACTGGAGGAAGTCCAGGGAATTATAGTTTTTCCAGGCGATTATATCCTCCTCGTGGATGCAGTAGAGAGGCCGGATGAGGGTCATGCCCTCGAAGTTCCTGCTGTGGAGCTTGGGGAGCATACCCTGAAGCTGGGAACCGTAGAACATGCCCATGACGGTGGTTTCGATGACGTCGCTGAAGTGGTGCCCGAGGGCTATCTTGTTGCAGCCCAGTTCCTTTGCCTTGCTGTAAAGATACCCGCGGCGCATGCGGGCGCATAGGTAGCAGGGGGAATTGGGAACGCTGTTTGCCACGTCGAATATGTTGCTCTCAAAAATTGTTATGGGCAGGTGCAGCAGGCGGGCGTTGGACTCGATCTTCTGACGGTTCACGGCATTGTAGCCCGGGTCCATCACAAGATAAGTCAGCTCGAAGGGCACGTCGCTGTGCTTCTGCAGCTCCTGCATGAGCTTTGCCAGGAGCATGGAATCCTTGCCGCCGGAGATGCACACGGCGATCCTGTCCCCTTCCTGGATGAGCTCATAGCGCTTCACCGCGGCGGTGAAGGGGTTCCAGAGCTGCTTTCTGAATTTCTTTATTATGCTGCGCTCGATGAGCTGGTATGGTTCAAGGGTCCTGCTCATTATCTATCTGTCTCCTGTTCTTCTGATGAGTTCTTCCTCGCACATGGCGGGGTTGATGGTCTCCTCGCTCTCCATCGCGATAGAGGAGGCGGCGACGCCGCAGCGGGCGCTCTCCTCAAGACCCAGCCCCCGGACGGCAGCCCATACGAGCGCCGCCATGAAGGCATCCCCGCAGCCGGTGGTATTCACCATATTGAAGCACATCGTGTCAAGGTGCGCGGAGGAGTCCTTGTCAGCCGCGAAGACGCCCCGGCTGCCCATGGATATGAACACCCGTCCGAGCCCCGTGCCGAGGAGCGCCCGGGCGGCCTCCCTGAGGCTGCCGTTGTCGGTTATCTTAACGCCTGAGAGAAGCTCCGCTTCGATGAGATTGGGCTTGAGGGTGCTGATTTTCCCGAGGCTGCTTTTCAGTTTCATGCCCTTGGTGGTGGATACAGGGTCCGCGAAAATTGGAGCCGTCACATTATCCGTGAGCCAGCGGATGCTCTCCTCGGGCATATTGGTATCGATGACTACCGCCGCCGCGTTGCAGAGGAGTTCCATGTGCTCCCGGAAGTGCCCGGGTGTCAGGTGCTCGTATATTCCCATGTCGGACACGGCGAGCTGCATCTCCCCGTCGGGATCGGTTATAAAAACGTAGGTGGAGGTGCGTGCGCCGGGGACCGTCACGGAGCAGGACGTGTCTATGCCGAGAGAACGGCAGGAGTCCTGGATGTGCCGGGCGTTCATATCGTCCCCGAACACGGTCATGAGATGCACGTCCAGACCGAGCAGGCGCATATTGTGGGCGATGTTCCGCCCAACGCCCCCGAGGCTCGTTTTCACGATGCCGGGGTTGGAATCCCGGGGGATAAGCGGAGCGATGCTCCTTGCGCATATGTCCATATTGATGCCGCCGATGACCACGGCGTAAGGCTTTTTCATTATTACCACCTCGCTGCTGCATATTATACACGCTCTGACGCCCTTTGAAAAGAGCATAAAAAAAACGGCGGGCAGGGGAGAGAATTCCCCTGTCCGCTTATCTTATTTTTCGAGCTGCGCCCAGTCCGGGGCCGCTTTGAGCCCTGTCCAGTATTCGCTGCCGCCCTGACGGCGGGAGTAATCGTGGGAATTGGCTGCCTCCTGGATGGCGATATAGTACCACTTGGAGGTGTCGAGATTATCCTGCCAGCAGAGCATGCCGTCGAGAAGGTCCGCCGCCGTCTCCGGTACACGGTCAAGAACGCGGTTGACGAGCGTGACCGCTTCGGCACGGGTTATGGCGTTTTCGGGACGGAAGGTGGCGTCGGGATAACCTGTGACCCAGCCCTTTTCCGCCGCACGGCTTACCTCAGGCTCAGACCAGTGGCCCGCAAGATCACTGAAGGCGGCTGTGGCTGCGGCGCTGCTGCTGTCGAACCGGGCCGCGATGGCGGCGAACTCGGCGCGGGTTATGGTCCCGTTGGGGCGGAAGCTCCCGTCCGGATAGCCCTTCAGAATGCCGAGGGACGCCATGGTGGAGACCGCTGTGCAGTACCAGTCGCCGGGCTGAACGTCTGTGAAGGAGTTCGCCTTTGTTATGGCAGCGGCGCGCACGTCCTCATCGAGAAGGCGGAAGAAAATTGACGCCGCCTCCGCGCGGGTCAGATTGCGCTCCGGATGGATAAGCCCGTCGTCAAAGCCGATGATATAAGCTATGTGATCGTCAGTGTTGAGTGCTGCCGGAGGAGAGGCGGGAGTGACTATTATGACGGTGCGCCAGCCGGCATAGACCGTCTTGTCCCCGTCCATTATAATTTCACCGGCGGGCTGGGTGCACCCCTCGTCCAGATACCAGCCTGTGAACTGATATCCCCGGCGGCTGGGGACTTTGTCCGGTACGACAACGGTACCCTCGGGGTATGTCTCCGACGGGATGTCCGTGCCGCCCCGGGAGTCGTATGTGAGGGTGAAATAATTCTCATCTGGGATCCACTTGGGATAGAGGTGCAGGTCGCCGGTGACGATATCCTCAAAATCATAGGAAAGGGTGCACTCTTCATCGAGATGCCAGCCGTCGAAGATGAAGTCATCCATGGACGGGTCAGACGGGTTGTGCGCCGTGGAGCCGCTGGGGACAGAGCTTGTGTAATGTTCGTTTTCGGGGTGGTAGGTATAGTGCTCGGCGGTGTCGGTCCAGCTGTCTTCATCTGTGTAGTAATAGATTGTGTGTATAATACCGTGGGCGGCCTTTAGGGCGTATTCCTCCTCAAAGAGGACGCCTGTATCCGTGAATTTTTCCATGTAGGTCCCGTCCCCGTGGGCGCGCCAGCGGGGCTCCCCGTCCCGGTACCAGCCGTCGACAGGATCGCCGCAGGTGAGCCGGGAGCCGGAGGGCGCGGCGCCGAGAGTGACCTTCGCGCCGTTGCTGTAAATATCGTCCCCGGCGGAGGAGGCGGTGTTGTTATAGATCTTCATGCCGTCCGCGATGGTGGTGCTGCCCGTATAGACGAATATACCGCCGCCGTATGTGCCGGAGCAGCCGGTTATCTCGCCCTGGTTGAGCTGGACATAGCCGTTATCGTTCATGGTATAGACGAACACAGCCCCGCCGTATCCAGCCCCCTTACCGCTGCAGTCTGTTATGAGACCTCCGTCCATGATGAACCGGCCGGCGAGCGTTGTATAGATGCAGACGGCACCGCCGCCGTAATATTTGTCGTGGCAGTTCTTTATAGTGCCGCCCTTCATGTGGAAGGTCGAGGTTATATACTCGGTGCTTACAGGATTGGCTATGGGCGCGGCGCCTGATACGCCGACCGCGCCGCCCTGCCAGCCGGTGCAGTTCTCGATGAGCCCGTTGTGCATGGTGAAGGTGGCGTTCTCGTCCAGATAGACGGCGCCGGAGACAGCATGGAGGCCGTGGCAGTCCTTAATTGTGCCGCCGAACATATTGAAGGAGGACAGTTCGTGGCACTGTACGCCGCCTGCCTGGCCGGCCGCCGAGGAGGGACCTATGGTCACGCCGGGGTACATGTTCAGCACGCTCTGATCATTCAGCTCCAAGGCTGAAAGAGTTTCATTCGGAGAGGTGATGGTGAGAGTATCGCTCCCGTCGGACAGCCCCAGGTTGAGTACCGCGCTGCCGTTGAGGGTTATGTGATCGCACGTGAGGGTGTTGCCGCCGCCCAGAAGGGTAACGGTGCCGCCGGTTATGGTAACGCTGCCGGAGACGGTCACGTCATCGGTGAGCCTGAGGATAAAGGCACTGCCTTCCGCTCCGGCGTTTATCTGGGCTATGGCGGCGGTGAAGTCCGCCTCGCTGCTGATCTGGAGCTCTGTCGCGCCCTCGGCGAAAGCCGCGGCGGGGAACAAGGTGAAGACGAGCAGCAAGCATAATATGAGACCTGTCAGTCTTTTCATTAACAACTTCCTTTCTGATTTTCAGTCGCGGGGACGGGGAACGCTGCCGAAGCCCATGAGCTTTCCCGGCAGGTACATAAGCGGGCGGTGCAGTACGCGGTAATACTGCATCTCCGCCTGACGGCAGATATTCTCGCTGCGGCGGAGCACAGCCGGATCGATATCGTTTTCTCCCGCTTTCATGCGGCAGAACTCGAGCTGCCGGGCGGCGTCGGCAACCATGGCTCTGAAGCCGGAAAGAGTCCGATGCGATGCCCGGAACCAGAGCGCTATACCCACCGCCGCGGCGGCAAGGACGATGATCCATACGATCCACTGCGGCATATGCTATTCCCCCTTCCTCCATCTGATTTGATCAATTTACTAAAAGCATATCAGAATAAGCCGCCGAATATGGGCGAAACGCACGAAACGAGTGGTTTTGGTGCCTGAAATGCGCGGAGCATGGAGTATACTGGCGGAGAGGCTGTGTTTGTGGTAAAATAAGACTGAAATACTTTTGACTTTTTCGGGGGTGGAGAGATGTACATAGCGGTTTGCGAAAATCAGAAAGAGGAGCTCAGCGCTGTAACAGAGCTTCTGGAAAGATGGCAGGCGGACCGGAAAGCGGCAGTCCGCTGGCGGACGTTTTCCAACGCGGGGGAGCTGCTGGAGGCTGCCCGGCGGGAAGGGTTTACCCTCTATCTGCTGGACGTGATGATGCCCGGCATCGACGGTATGGAGGCTGCCCGGGAGATACGCACTTTCGACACTGCGGCGGACATTGTTTTTCTTACCGCATCCCCGGGATTTGCATATGAGAGCTACGGGGTGCGGGCACTGGAATACCTGTTAAAGCCTGTGAAGGCGGAGCTTTTGTACCCGGTGCTGGACGGTCTCCTCCTCCGGGAGAAGCGCCCCCAGGACGGGCTGACCCTGAAGACGGGAGGTGCGCTGATACGGGTGCCATTTTCCCAACTTGCCTATGTGGAGGTGAACGGGAAACACCTCTATTTCAACATGGCTGACGGCTCCGTGCGGGAGATATCCGGCTCCATGAAGGACTATGAAACACTCCTGTTGGCAAGACGGGAGTTTGCCAAGGTGCACAGGTCATACATAGTTAATATGCTCCAGATAGAGAAGCTGTCCGCCGGATGCGTACGCACATTTTCCGGAGCCGAGCTGCCGGTATCCCGGCTGATATATCCTCAGCTCCAGAAGGACTATATGGAGCTGCTCTTTGCTGACAGATGGAGGGATGCGTAATGACATCAACAGTTTCTCCGGCATTGGTGCTCATCTTCGTATGGGTGATGCTGTGGATAATGATGGACGTACATCTCAAGGACCTTTCGCCCACTCAGAGATGGCTTGCTCCTGTGCTCATAATCATAACGGCGGTGGGGAACCACCTGCTGCGCAGCCTTGTGGGGAATGGTGTTTATATGAAGCTGATGTTCCTCACGATGCACCTGCCTTTTTTCCTGATATTCCTGTGGATAACCCGGTGCGGTGTTATCAAAATGGCGTTTATGATACTCTCAGCCGTGATTTTCACGACGCCTACAGTGATAACGGGCAACATCATTTCACTGCTCTTTCCCGGCAACTGGTGGACTCTGCTGGCGTGCAACCTGGCGTCATACGCGGCGGTCATCGCCCTTGTCTGGTTCGTTTTCCGCCGGGGCTTCAACTATCTGCTAAAATATGGGGACGACCATCTTTTCCTGATGCTGTCCATCGTACCGCTGCTGTACTATGTCTATGCCTTCGCGCTGCTGAGCACAGGCAGGCCCCTGCTGGATACGACGGAGCACATGATAACCCGCTATCTGCCCACGATGGAGGTATTTGTGTTCTACTTCCTGCTCCTTGGGATATACAGAGGAATGAGCGAAAGGCGGGAGCTGGAGGTCGCTCAGACCGCCCTTGCCGGTGAGCTGGACGCCGCCGAGGAGCAGATAGCCCTGCTGAACAAAGCCCAGACCCAGACGGCGGTGTATCAGCACGATATGCGCCACCACCTCAATATGCTGGAGGGGCTGCTGGACGGTGGGAATGTTGAAGGGGCGCGGGAGTATATCCGCCAGGTGCAGGCGGGGGTGGAGGCGATAACGCCGAAGCGCTTCTGCGAGAATGAGCTCGTTAACCTCATGTGCTCCTCCTTCGCGGGGAAGGCTGAGCAAAGCGGCATCAGGCTGGACATAAGCGCAAAGCTGCCGGAGGAGCTCGCCATATCAGGCACGGAGCTTTGCTCGGTGCTCTCCAACGGGCTGGAAAACGCCCTGAACGCCGCGAAAAAGATGGACGGGCAGGAGAGATGGGCGAGCCTTTACTGCGGGGTAAAGCTCAATAAGCTCCTCGTGGAGATAAAGAACCCGTGCCCGGAGGAAATAGTGTTCCGGGACGGGCTGCCCGTGAGCTCCGAGCCGGGGCACGGGTACGGCTGCCGAAGCATAAAGACCATAACCGAGCGCCGGGGCGGCATCTGCGGCTTCCGGGTGCGGGACGGGGTATTTACCCTCCAGCTCATGTTACCCGTGAGAACCGGGCAGGAGGAAAAGAATGAAGGTTAAAACGATAACGGTCGTGAGTCTCTCCCGGGGGCTGCTTGGGGAGAAGTTCATGGAGCACGAGGTGCGCCTGGGGACAGAGCGCCTTGAGGCTTACGGGATAAGGGTCAAGTTCGCGCCGAATGCCCGAATGGGCATTGAATATCTCCGGGATCACCCGGAGAAGCGGGCGAGCGACCTCATATGGGCGCTGGAGGACGAGGAAACGGATATGATACTCTGCGCCATCGGCGGGGACGACACATATCGCCTCGCACCATACCTGTTCGGGAGGGATGAGCTTAAAAAAGCAGCCCGGGAGAAGATCTTCCTGGGCTTTTCGGACACAACGGTGAACCACTTCATGCTCCACCGTGTGGGGATGAAGAGCTTTTATGGGCAGGCGTTTCTGCCGGATGTCTGCGAATTGAGCCGGGAGATGCTGCCATATACACGCCGGTATTTCGAGGAGCTGATAACCACCGGCGCGATCCGGGAGATAACACCCAGCGATGTGTGGTATGAGAGCCGGGAGGACTACGGTCCGGCTCAGCTCGGCGTACCCACGGCGGAGCACCGGGACAGGGGCTTTGAGCAGCTCCAGGGCAGCGGGCGCTTTTCCGGCGGGATACTGGGCGGCTGCATCGACACGATGTTTGATATGTTCGACGGTACACGGTACGGGGATATGCCCGGCGTATGCAGAAAATACGGACTGTTCCCCAGGGCGGAGGAATGGCGGGGGAAGATACTTCTCCTGGAGTCCGCCGAAGAGCTGATGCCCCCGGAGAAATATGAACAGGCGCTGGAATATCTGAAGAGCGCCGGGGTTTTCCGGGAAGTGAGCGGCGTTATCGTGGGGAAGCCCATGGACGAGGTGTACCATGAGGAGTATAAGCGCCTGCTGACCCGCGTTATAGGTGACAGAGCCCTGCCGGTGCTGTGCAACGTGAATATAGGGCACGCGCTGCCCAGGTGCATCATACCCTTCGGCGTCGGGGCTGAGGCGGACGCCGGGGCGGGGCGGATAAGCTTCGGCTGAGCTGCACTGGAAGTTTGGGAAAAGAAAAGGCTGTACGGATCAGTGATCCGTACAGCCTTTTCTCAGCGCGTGACATGAAAAATTAAATACCGGGGGAAATCTATACGGATTTCCCCCGGTGCGTGGCACGCCCGGCGCGATTCGAACGCGCGGCCTTCCGCTTAGGAGGCGGACGCTCTATCCTGCTGAGCTACGGGCGCATATTGCCTGCACATAATAAACCAGAGAACATCAAAAGTCAAGGAAAAGCGGACAAAGCAGCGAATGATGTTCTTAAACGGGGAGGTTTTTCCCTGTAAAATGGCTGTATCACTTGAAAAATCGGCAGGGAGATTATATAATAAACGGAATCATCTAACAAGGAAACTGATTTAGCTATGAAATACAGCAGTTGGAATATATCTCAATACAATGAGGACAATGTAAAGCAGATGGTGGATGAGGGTATACCCGTCATCGCCGCCGCCGTTCTCTCCGCCCGGGGCTACGATACCCCGGGGGAAGCTCTGACGTTTATAAATCAGGGTTTGGAGCAGCTCAACGACCCGAACCTCCTGCCCGACATGGACAAGGCTGTGGCGCGGGTGCGCCGGGCCTTCGACGAAGGGGAGACTATCGCCATCTACGGGGATTATGACGTGGACGGTATAACGTCCCTCGCGCTTCTGGCGCGGACATTCAAGGATCATGGCGTTGAATGCGTGGGGTACATACCAGACAGGGTCGAGGAGGGCTACGGCATGAATATCCAGGCTGTGGACTACCTTGCGGCTCAGGGCGTGAAGCTCATCATAACCGTGGACTGCGGCATAACTGCTGTGGAGGAGGTCGCCTATGCGAAGAGCCTGGGCATCGGCGTGATAATCACGGACCACCATGAGTGTAAGGATGTGCTGCCGGACGCTGAGGCTGTTGTAAATCCACGGCGCAACGACTGCGATTACCCATTCAAGACCTTTGCGGGTATAGGCGTTGCGTATAAATTCCTGTGCGCCGTGTTCGAGGAGTACAGGCAGTGGGAAATGCTCAGCAAATATTCGCCACTGGTCGCCATCGGTACTGTTGCGGATGTGATGCCCATAATCAACGAGAACCGCGTGGTGGTGCGGATGGGACTTCAGCACGCGAAGGATTCCCAGATAGTGGGGCTGCGAAAGCTCATGGAGGCCTGCGGGCTGAAGGGCAAGGAGCCCACATCCGCCCAGGTGAGCTACGTTCTCGCCCCGAAGCTAAACGCCGCCGGGCGCATGGGCAAGGTACGCCTTGCGACGGACCTGCTCATAACCGAGGACGAGCAGGAGGCGGACAGAGTCGTCGCGGAGCTGATGCAGCTCAACCGCGAGCGCCAGAAGCTGGAGAACGACATTCTCCGGGAGGCGGAGGAGATGCTCCGAGAGAAGGGGAACGATGGGGGCGTGCCCATCGTCCTTGCCCGGGAGGGCTGGCACCAGGGCGTTATCGGCATAGTTGCGTCCCGGGCGGCGGAGAAGTACAAAGCCCCCGCCTTTATGATAAGCATGACAGGGGACGTGGGCAAGGCCTCCTGCCGCAGCTATGGCGGTTTCAATCTCTTCAAAGCGCTGGAGCAGACGGCGGACCTGCTGGAGACCTACGGCGGACACGCGCTTGCGGCGGGCTTTTCCATAAAGAGGGAGAACATCCCCGAGTTTGAGCGGCGCATCGGCGGGATATACGCCGCCGGCGCGGACACGGCAGAGCCGGGAGACGTTCTTGACGTGGATCTGGAGCTGAAGGACCCGGCGGTGCTCTCTGTGCACAATGTGCTGGGGCTGGCGGAGCTGGAGCCATTCGGCACGGGGAACCCCCTGCCTGTGATATGCGTGAAGAACATGACTGTGGACGCCGTGTCGGACGTGGGCGGCGGCAGGCATATGAAGCTCACGCTGACGAAAAACGGGAAGTATTACGACGCCATCTTCTTCTCCGCGAACTCCGGGAAGATGGGGATAGTCAGCGGGGACGAGGTGGACGCAGCGTTCACTCCGGATATAAACGAGTTCCGGGGACACAAGAAGGTCCAGTTCCAGATGAAGGACATCCGCCAGAGCGAGAGAACGCGCCACGCGGAGCAGGAGGAATTCGAAATATACGACAGGTTCACAGCCGGTGAGGAGATAACTCCAGGTGAGGCTCAGCGCCTTCTCCCGGAGCGGGGATACTTCGTGGGAGCCTGGCGCTATCTCAAAACGCACACCCGGGGCGAGCTCCGGGGTGAGCGGGGATACGTGAGCCGCTGCGTCGCCCAGGTGGCGGCAAAGCAGGCCAGCGCCATGCGCACCATGATATGCCTGGACAGCTTCGCCGAGCTGGGGCTTGTGGAACTGAAGAAGAACAGAAACGAAGTTTACGTGCGGGTGCTGGAGGATATAGACGGCAAGGTGGACCTTAATCAGGCGCCCACGGTACTCCGGCTAAACGCCATTATCAAAGGATAAGGAGGTGGCAAGATGTCTCTGCCTGAGCAGGAATTTGAACAGGTGCTGAAAAAAGTCCGGGAATATAACCCGGGTACGGACGAGCAGAGGCTCATGGCTGCCTTCCGTTACGCGGAGAACGCACACAGGGAGCAGAAACGGCGGGACGGGTCCCCCTACGTGACCCATCCGGTAGCCGTGGCGGGCATCGTCGCGGAGCTGCAGCTTGACGATGACTCCCTCATCGCGGCGCTCCTTCACGACTGTATCGAGGACACTCCCTCGACCTATAACGAGATAGCAAAGCTCTTCGGCCAGCAGGTCGCAGACCTGGTGGACGGCGTGACGAAACTGGAGAAGATCGTCTACACCAACAAGGAAGAGGAGCAGATGGAAAATCTGCGCAAGATGCTCATGGCGATGGCGAAGGACATCCGGGTCATCCTCATAAAGCTTGCGGACAGGCTCCACAATATGCGCACCATAGCCAGTATGCCCCCGGAAAAGCAGCGGGAGAAGGCGCTGGAGACCATGGACGTCTACGCGCCCATCGCACACCGGCTGGGTATGCAGAAGATAAAGTGGGAGCTGGAGGATATATCCATCCAGTATCTGGACCCTATCGGCTGCGCGGAGATACAAAAGCAGCTGGACCAGCGCAGCGAGGTGCAGGAGGAGTTCATGCACCGCATGGAGCACATCATAAGCGACAGGCTGGAGAAGGCCGGCATCAAGGCTCAGATTTTTTACAGAATAAAGCATATATACAGCCTTTACAGGAAGATGTACAGCCTGAACAAGAGCCTGAGCGAGATATTCGACCTGTACGCCTTCCGGGTGATAGTGGACACCATACCGGACTGCTACAATGTCCTTGGGGTCATCCACGACATATTCAAGCCCATACTAGGGCGTTTCAAGGATTATATCGGCACGCCTAAGCCCAATATGTACCAGAGTCTGCACACTACCGTCATGGGCGACGACGGCGTGCCCTTCGAGGTGCAGATAAGGACCTGGGAGATGCACCGTACGGCGGAGTACGGCATTGCCGCCCACTGGAAGTACAAGCAGGGGGGCGCCGGCGTAAAGCTTGGGGACGAGGAGAAGTTTGCCTGGGTACGCAGCCTTCTTGAGGCCCAGGAGGACACTGACGCGGACGAGTTCATAAGCACACTGAAGGTGGATATGTTCGACGACGAGGTTTTTGTCTTCACGCCCTCGGGGGACATTATAAACCTCCCCGCCGGGGCGACGCCCATCGACTTTGCCTACGCCATCCACTCAGCCGTGGGCAATCACATGGTGGGCGCGAAGGTGAACGGGCGCATCGTCACCTTTGACAGAGCCCTGCAGAACGGGGACATCGTGGAGATAACCACCTCTCCCGGCGCGAAGGGGCCCAGCCGGGACTGGAGCAAGATAGCCAAGAGCAACGAGGCGAAGACGAAGATACGCCAGTGGTTCAAGCGGGAAAAGCGGGATGAGAACATCGCCGCGGGCCGCGCCATGCTGGACAGCGAGCTGAAGCACAATAATATCGCCCTGGCGGACATAACAACGGAGGAAATGCTCCCCAACATCATCCGTTGCCTCGGCGTGAGCAATATGGACGACCTCTACGCCTCCATCGGCTACGGGGGCATGAGCGCTGTGCGCAGCGTGAACAAGATCCGCGAGGAGCTCAAGCGGCTCAACAAGACCGCCTCAAAGCCCACCATAGAGCAGATAAACATCGCCAACGACACAAAGCCCCAGAAGACCACAAAGTCGAATTCCGGGGTCATCGTGGAGGGGATAGACAACTGCCTCGTAAAGTTCGCCCGCTGCTGCACCCCCGTGCCCGGGGACGACCTCGTGGGCTTTATAACCCGGGGCTACGGCGTCTCCGTCCACAGGCGGGACTGCCCCAACGCTGTGCGGGACATGGCCCGGGAGGAGACTAAGGGGCGCTGGATAGGCGTGCGCTGGGCGGACGACGCTGTGACAGAGACGAGCACCTACCAGACGAACCTGCGCATCATCGCCGGGGACAGGGACGGCATAGTGATGGACGTGGCGACGGTGCTGGCGGAGAACAAGGTGAAGGTGAAGAACCTCAACGCCAGGGCGATGCCGGACGGCACGGCTATGATGAGCCTCGTGTTGAGCGTCAAAAACTCGGCGCAGCTCGGGGATGTTATAAAAATGCTGAACAGAGTATCCGGCGTGAAGACGGTTCAGCGCAGTGAGGGGTGAGATAACATGAGAGCAGTCGTTACGCGCGTGAACAGCGCGCGGGTAAAGATAGACGGAGAAACGGTGGGCAGCATCGGGCAGGGATTTCTCATCCTGCTGGGTGTCCACACGGAGGACACGGCGGCACAGTGCGAAAAGCTCTGCGACAAGATACTCTCCCTGCGGGTGTTCGAGGATGAGAACGGCAAGATGAACCGGAGCCTTGACGACGTGGGAGGCGAGGTGCTGGCGGTGTCCCAGTTCACCCTCTACGGCAATTGCCGCAGGGGACGGCGCCCGGAATTCCTCAGCGCGGCCCGCCCGGAGACAGCGGTGCCTCTGTACGAGATGTTCGTGGAGCGCTGCCGGGCGAAGGGCTATCATACGGAGACCGGCGAGTTCGGCGCGTATATGCAGGTGGAGTCGGAGAACGACGGACCTGTCACGCTGATAATCGATACAAGCGAGCTTTGATATCTGAAAGGAGATTTGAATATGGACGTCAAATACATGGTGGTAGGACCCTACCAGACTAATTGCTATTTTATCATCGACGAGGAGACGAAGGCCACGGCAGTGGTGGACCCGGGCAGCGCCGCAAGCGAAATTCTGCGCAACGTGAAGGAGCAGGGGCTGGATATCAAGATGATACTCCTTACCCACGGCCACTTTGACCACACGGGTGCTGTTGCGGAGCTCCACGAGGCGACAGGAGCGCCCGTCTATATGAACGAGCGGGACCTCTATAACTATGAGACAAAGCCGGAAGATCTGGAGATAATCAACTACGGCGACGGGGACGAGCTCACCCTCGGCTCACTGAAGATAAAGGTCATTGAGACGCCGGGCCACACCCCCGGCAGCGTTTCCCTCATCGTGGAGGACCAGCTCTTCTGCGGCGACACGCTCTTCATGGGCAGCTGCGGCAGAACGGACTTCCCCGGCGGCAGCTATCCCCAGATACTCCGCTCCCTGAAGCGCCTTTATGACCTGGAGGGGAACTATATCGTCTACCCCGGGCACGACAGAGTCACGAGCCTGGACTTCGAACGGGCGCATAACCCATATATGCGCGAGTGCCTTAAAGCGGAATGAAGCTGCTGTTAAAGGGGCATGAGTACAAGTTCGCCGTGGAGCAGATCATGATAACCATGTTCCCGGACGAACGCCCCGAATATGTACAGTCCCGGAAAGACCTGGGGGAAAACGGGGCGACTGTGAGCCTGTCCCGGAAGGAGACCTTCTCCACGGCGACGACGACCATCCAGCGCAACGGGCACAGCTATAAGGGCGAGGGGCGCATACCGAACCGGGAGTACGCTTCAAAGCTGGAGGAGGACAGCGACATGACCCACCTGGTCAAGACCTCCTTTTACCGGGCGGCACGGCTGCTCACGGAGGTGATGCCCGTATGGGGGTCCCTCACGGGTATCCGCCCGGCGAAGATAGCGACGAAGCTTCTCGAGGACGGGATGGAGCCGGAGAAAGCCGTGAAGGAAATGGCCCAGCGCTATTTCGTCACGCCGGAGCGGGGCGCTCTGTGCGTCCAGGCGGCGCTGACCTCCATTGAGGCCAAGAAGAACCTCCGCCGGGAGGACATATCCCTCTATATCGGCATACCCTTCTGCCCGACGCGCTGCGCGTACTGCTCCTTTGTGAGCAACAGCGTGGAGAAGAGCATGAAGCTGGTGGAGCCGTATCTGGAGGCGCTGTACCTTGAGATAGAGGACGCGGCGAGAAGGGCGAAGGAGATCGGCCTGCGGGTAAAGAGCGTCTATTACGGCGGCGGTACCCCCACGACCCTCTCGACAAAGCAGATATCCAACCTGATGGAAAAGGTTGAAAAGGAGTTTGACCTGAGCGGCGTTGAGGAGTACACTGTGGAGGCGGGACGCCCGGACACGGTGGATACGGAGAAGTTCCGGGCGCTCAGGGATCACGGCGTGACCCGGGTGAGCATAAATCCCCAGACCATGCGGGACGATGTGCTCAGGATAATCGGCAGGAACCACACGGGAGACGACATCCGCCGGGCGTATGACCAGGCGCGCAGCGTGGGGTTCAGCTGCATAAACATGGACCTTATCGCGGGTCTTCCCGGGGACGATCCAGAGGGCTTCAGGAACAGCCTGGACGAAGTCGCGGCAATGGGGCCGGAGAACATCACGGTGCACACTCTCGCCCTGAAGAAGGGGTCAAGGCTCCGCTTCGAGGGGCGGGAGAAGGTGCCGGAAGCCGCCCAGGTCGCAGAGATGGTGGAGTACAGCCGCAGAAAGCTCATAAGATCCGGATATGAGGACTATTACCTCTACCGCCAGAAGTTCACGGCGGGGGGGCTCGAGAACGTGGGCTGGAGCCGGAAAGGGCACGAGTGCCTATATAATATCTACATAATGGAGGAGCTGCACACCATACTCTCCCTCGGCGCGGGAGCCACGACAAAGCTCGTGGACCCGGATATAACCCGCATAGAACGGATATTCAACCCCAAGTACCCCTACGAATATATCCAGCGCATTTCAAATATCATAAAGAGCAAGGATTATATGCATGAGTACTACGATATTATGAAAGGGCGTGAAACATGGAGCTCGAAAAGCTCAGAGAAAGCCTGAAAAGGGAACCGGAGGAGTTCATAGCCTGGTGCGACGAAGAATACAGGACCTCGGTGCGCTGCGCCGCCATGGCTGTCGCCGTGAGCCGCAGTCCCGCGGTGCTCCTGGCGGGACCCAGCGGCAGCGGCAAGACGACCACATCAATGCTCCTGGAAAAGACCCTGGGGAATATGGGCATACGCTGCCACCACGTCTCCATGGACGACTATTTTCTGGATGTCTCCCCGGAGACGACGCCCCGCACGCCGGAGGGGGACTATGACTTTGAGTCCTTCGGCTGTGTTGACGGGGAACTGCTGAGAAAGCACTTCGACGATGTGGAGGCGGGCCGCCCCATAGACGTGCCGAAATTCAACTTTGCCCTCCATAAAAGGGACGGCATAAGGACACACCTCGTCCCGGGAAAAGGGGACATCGTGATATTCGAGGGCATCCACGCCTTCAACCCGATGATAATCGGTCGGCACGAGGCGGCGGTGAAGATGATCGCCTCGCCCATGACCGGCCTTACACTGAACGGTGAGGAGTACATCAGCCCCAGAGACACCCGCCTTATCCGGCGTATCGTCCGGGATGCGCATTACAGAGGCAACCCGGCGGCGGAGACTCTCAGCATATGGCGCAATGTGGTGCGCGCGGAGGACAGTGTGCTCAGCCGCCAGTGGGAGGGAGCCCACATCAGGATAGACACCTCCATACCATATGAATACGGCGTTTTCGCCGCCTCCGCTCCGGAGATACTAGGGGCGGTCACGGCTGAAAATAAATTTTACAGAGAAGCTGAAGACCTTGAACGCAGACTTTCATCCGTGCCGAGGCTGGATGAAAAGGAAGTGCCGCCGGATTCCCTGGTGCGGGAATTCATCGGCGGCGGAGTTTATGAGTATTGACACTCAGGAAAGGAAATCATCATGAACGAGAAAATGAACAGCTTTATGGACGACCTGAAGGAAAAGACAGTCACCATCGGCGCGAAGGCGGCGGAAGTGGCAAAGAACGTGGGAAACAAAGCGGGCGAGACCGCAGAAGTTACAGCTGCCAACCTGAAGATAAAGAAGGCTGAGAGCGAGATAAGAGGCATCTACCGCCGTATCGGCGAGACCGCGTATATGAACGAGTCCCGGGAGATAGGCGAGCGGGAAGACATCACCCCCCTTATCGGCGAGGTGGACGCGAAGAACGTGGAGATTGAGCAGCTCAAGAAGGAGATAGAGTCCATCCGCGAGAAGTACGCCGCAAAGCGTGAGAGCTGCGGCTGCAGCTGCGGTGCGGAGTCCGCAGCCGCCGGTGAAGAGGCGGAGAATCCTGTTCAGGAGCAGGAGGAAGAGCGCACGTGCCCCGTATGCGGCAAGAACGTCCGGGCTGACGATGTGTTCTGCCCCGCCTGCGGTACAAAGCTCTGATGGATCTGCTGCTGAAAAACCTCACCGTGCTCACCATGGACGACGAGCACCCCCTTTTCAGGGACGCTTATATCGCCGTGGAGAACGGGAAGCTTGCCCATATCGGCTCCGAGAGGCCTAAGGGACAGGCGGTCCGGGAGATAGACTGCCGGGATAAGCTCGCCATGCCGGGCCTGATAAACGCCCACGCCCACCTGCCCATGACCCTTTTCCGGGGATATGCGGACGGTGTGGGGCTTCATACCTGGCTGAATGACTACATATTTCCCGCAGAGGACCGGCTGGACAGCCGCGCTGTCCGGGCGGGTACGGACATTGCTCTGGCGGAGTGCCTAATGACGGGCACAACCTCCGTCTCGGATATGTATTTCTTCAGCGACGACATCGCCCGCGCCATTAGTGACAGCGGCATGAAGGGCAATATCGCCAGGAGCCTGAGTTGGTTCGGCGGAGAGGTGGACATGGACTCCGACGTGAAGATCAGGGAGATGAAATCCCTTGTACGGGACTGGAACGGCTTTGACGGCGGCAGGATAGTCACGGACGTGAGCATCCACGGGGAGTACACCTCGAACCATCACCTCTGGACGGCGCTGGCGGATTTCGCCGGGGAGAACGGTTTGGGGATGCAGGTGCACCTGTCGGAGACGAAGAGGGAGCACGAGGAGTGCCTGGAGCGCCACGGCAGGACACCGGCTAAGCTCTTTGAGGACTACGGCGTCTGGAATACCCGCGCCTGCGCCGCACACTGCGTGTGGGTGACGCGGGAGGATATGGAGATACTAAGCCGCCGGGGTGTCACGGCGGTGTACAACCCCGTGAGCAACATGAAGCTCGCAAGCGGCGTGTGCCCTGTGCCTGAGCTTCTTGAAAAGGGAGTGAACCTGGCTCTCGGCACAGACGGTGTGTCCTCCAACAACAGTCACGATATGTTTGAGGAGATAAAAACGGGCGTCCTGCTCCAGCGGGTATGCCGCCTCGATCCCGGTGCTGTCGGGAAGGATACGCTGCTGCGGGCAGCCACGGCAGGCGGCGCCAGGGCCCAGGGCAGGGAGAACGAGTGCGGTGTTCTTAAGGCGGGTATGGACGCGGACATGATCCTGATAGATATGGCGGCGCCCAACATGATCCCCTGCACAGACCCGGCTGCGAACGCCGCCTTTTCCGCCTGCGGCATGAATGTGACGATGACCATGGTGCGGGGCAGGATACTCTATGAAAACGGTGAGTTTCTCACCATTGATGTGGAAAAAGCCCGCTGGGAAGCGGAGCACTATGCGCTGAAACGGATTTTCAACAAATAAAGGGTGAAATTCATCGTGAAAAACAAAAAAACTCAGAGCTTCGCCGCCGGTGCGGCGGTGCTGACCATCGCGGCGGTCATCGTGAAGATAATCGGCGCGCTGTACAAAATACCGCTCGGCAATATCCTTGGCGAAGAGGGCATGGGCCACTTCGGCGTTGCCTACAATATCTATAATATGCTGCTGACCATCTCCACGGCGGGCCTGCCCGTAGCGATGAGCAAGATGGTCTCGGAGGCGAACGCCGCAGGACGTCCAAGGCAGATAAGACGTATTTTTACAGTCGCGATCATCACCTTTACGGTGCTGGGTGTGGCGGGGACATCCGTAATGCTGTTCCTCAACCGGAAGCTGGCGGAGGTTATGAAGGACACTCTCGCGTCCTACTCCATCCTCGCACTCGCGCCCTCTGTGCTGTTCGTGTGCGTCATGTCCGCTTACAGGGGATATACCCAGGGGCACTCCAACATGACCCCCTCAGCCATATCCCAGGTCATTGAGGCTGTGTGCAAGCTGGTGCTCGGCATGGCGTGCTGCTGGTATCTCATGAAGCAGGGCTTCGGCTATGAGTACGGCGCGGCGGGCGCTATCATGGGCGTCACCGTGGGCACTATTCTGGGGGCTGTGTACCTCTTTTCCCATGTCAGGCGCGCGGGCTATGCAGACACCTCGCTGGTGCTGGACGAGCCCGAGCCGGACGGCTACGGCACGATCCTGAGACGCCTTATAGGTATCGGCATACCCATAACGATAGGCTCCTCGGTGCTCAGCATCATCAGCCTTATCGACACGAACCTGGTCCTGCGCCGGCTCCAGTCCGCCGCGGGCTTTACGGAGAAGGCGGCGGTGGAGCTCTACGGCGGGTACTTCAATACCCAGACGCTCTTCAACCTGCCGTCGTCCTTCATAACTCCCATGACTATCAGCGTGATACCCAGCGTGACGCTGATGCTGGTGGAGGGACGCCGGGAGGACTGCGCGCGGCTGACCCGCTCCGCTCTGCTGGTGACGACGATGTTCGCCATGCCTGCGGGCATAGGACTGTCGGTCCTCTCCCAGCCAATCCTGCACCTGCTCTATCCCGGCAAGCCTAATCTCGTCACCATCGGTGCGCCCCTGCTGGCGATCCTCGGCATCGCGTCCATCTTCGTGTGCATAGTACTGCTGACGAACGCACTGCTCCAGGCTTACGGGAAGCTCTATGTGCCCATTGTGACTATGGTTATAGGCGGCATTATAAAGATCGCCGTCAACTGGTTCCTCGTGGGTACGCCCAGCATCAATATCACGGGCGCACCTATCGGCACGCTGTGCTGCTATGGAGTGATAGCCCTGCTCAACTACATCGCCCTTGCGAAGTACGCTCCGGGCAGGATAAGCATAGCCAAGACCTTCGTGAAGCCCCTTATCGCCTCTGTGATAATGGGCGCCGCCTGCTACGGCGTGTATACTCTCGCGCTGAAGGCTGTAAACTCTTCGCGGATATCCGTGCTGATAGCTATAATCGCGGGTGTCGCCGTGTACCTCGTGGCGGTAATAGCCCTGCGTGTGGTCACGAAAGAGGACCTGGCTGTCATTCCCAAGGGGGAAAAGATAGCAAAACTGCTCCATATACGGTGAGAGCAGTAAAAATGTCTTGAAATAGAGAGAAAAATATGGTAGATTTTCATAGTAAATCCCGGTATGACCTTGGTGATATGATCCGGCTCATTGCCTTCCTGCGCTCTGAGAACGGCTGCCCCTGGGACAAGGTCCAGACACATGAGAGTATCCGGCGCAACTTCATCGAGGAGGTGTACGAGGCTGTCGAGGCGATCGACGCGGGGGACACCGAGCATATGAAGGAGGAGCTGGGAGACGTGCTCATGCAGGTCATCTTCCACACGGACATCGAGCGCTGCCGTGGCAAATTCGACATTGACGACGTTGCCGACGCAAGCTGCAAGAAGCTGGTGGAGCGCCATCCAAACCTCTTCGGCGGCGAGCCGGGGCAGGACTGGGAGGAGATAAAGCGCCGCCAGAACGGGTACAAAACCGTGGCGGAGAGCATGGAGCACGTGGCGCGGAGCCTGCCCGCACTATGGCGAAGCGAGAAGATACTCAAAAAAGCCGCAAACGCCGGGTTCCGGTGGGATGGCATTGAGGGCTCGCTTATGAAGGTGGACGAGGAAGCCCGGGAACTGCGTGAGGCCGTCCGGGACGGTACGAATATCGCCGAGGAGCTAGGGGATCTTCTCCTGGCAGCGGTAGGCGTGGCATGGACGGAGGGCATCGACCCCGAGTCGGCGCTGAACGCTGCGGCGGACAAGTTCATGGCCCGCTTCAAAACTCTGGAGCAGGCGTGCCTTGAACGGGGACTGGATATGGGCTCGATGACTCAGGCGGAGCTTGAGTCACTATGGCAGGAATGTAAAAGACTTAAAAAATGATTGGGAACCAATCTTTTTTGAGATAATAGAAGACACAGAATAAATTTTATTCGGAGGATAATTATGAACAAGACAGAACTCATCGCTGCTGCGGCAGAAAAGGCAGGCGCTTCCAAGAAGGATACAGAGTGCGCTCTGGAAGCTATTCTCGAGACGATCAAGGAAACTCTCAGCGAGGGCGAGAAGGTCCAGCTCGTTGGCTTCGGCGTATTTGACGTGAAGGAGAGAGCGGCACGTCAGGGTCACAACCCCAGAACAAACGAGGAGATCACAATTCCCGCAGCAAAGCTGCCCGTCTTCAAGGCAGGCAAGGTCCTGAAGGACGCTGTTGCGAAATAAATAATCACCTTCTGCCCTCGGTATTCCGGGGGCAGAATTTTTTAAGGAGCGAGAACAATGAGAATAGATAAATTCCTGAAGGTATCCCGCCTCATAAAGCGCCGCACAGTGGCGGCGGAGGCCTGCGACGCGGGGCGTATCTCCGTAAACGGCAAGAGCGTCAAGCCCGGCTATGATGTGAAGCTGGGGGACGTGGTGGAGATACGCTTCGGGGAGAAGAGCCTGAAGGTGGAGATACTGGAGATCAAGGAGACGGTGGGCAAAAACGATGCCGCCGCCATGTATAGGGAAATCGGTTGAATAGGCGGGCGGAGCCTTAAATATACTTGTACAAAAGCTATTTAAGGAGGCTGCGCCATGGAAGAGAAAAACAGAAGACCCGATGTGCCCCACAGCGTCGTCCTTGAGGGGCGCTCACGCCTGAGCCTGACGGGTGTTGAGGATGTTGAGAGCTTTGACGATGGGGAAATACTCATGTTCACCAGCCAGGGTGGGCTCCTTGTGCGGGGCAGCGAGCTGCGCATCGAGGTGCTCAGTCTGGAGAGCGGCGACGTGGACATAACCGGCAGGATAGACAGCCTTGAGTATCAGCAGGAGGAGCGCCAGGGCAGCGGCGGCTTCTGGTCAAGGGTATTCGGCTGAGATGCAGGTGAGTGTAGGGGAGCAGCTCCGTCTGCTCGCGGCGAGCATTGCCGCGGGGGTCGCCGTGGGAGTGCTGTACGACGCGGGGAGAAGTGTCCGCCGGACCTTCAAAAGCCGTGCCGCGGCAGGGCTTGCGGACCTGCTCTTTGCCGCCGCGGCGCTTGCGGCGCTGTTTTTCATGGTGATGTATACAGGCGGAGAGCTGCGGATAATCTCCATGGCCGGCGCGGCCCTTGGGGCGGCTGCGTATTTCGTCAGCCTGAGCCGGGTGCTGCTGCCAGCGTTCCAATTGCTGCTGCGGGCTGTGCTGAAATGTCTGACGCCTGTGGGCGCTCTCTTCAAGGGGGCAAAAAAAGTTTCCTCCAACGTAAAAAAAGACTTGGAATATAAAGGGAAAAGGTATAAAATAAACAGGAGTGTACGGACAGCGTTCCGGACAGCGGAGACGTTCGGGCGACATAACGGAGGAAGTTGGAATGAAAAAGAAAAAACTGGGCGGAGTCTTGCCGAAGATCGTTCTGGCTGTTCTGGCGGTGTATGCCATAGTGATGATATTCACGCTTCAGGGGCGGATAAAGACCTCGGAGAAAACGAACAACTCGCTCAAGCAGGAGCTGGAGCAGCAGACAAGCGTGAACGAAAGCCTGCAGCACGACATCGACAGCGCCGAAGACCCGGCGAGCATCGCTGAGACTGCCAGGGAGGAGTTCGGGCTTGTGGACTCCAACGAGACAGTATTTTATGATATCGGCGCGTGAAAACTGCGCGGAAATAAACTGAGGAGCAAAACGTTATTTTTATGGGATTTGAAGTTGGCAGCATATATACCGGTAAGGTCACAGGAGTCATGAAGTTCGGTGCGTTTGTCAGTCTTGAGGGCGGCAAGAGCGGTCTTGTACATATCTCGGAGATCGCGAATGCCTTCGTGAACAACGTGTCTGATTTTCTGGAAGTCGGTCAGGAGGTCAAGGTAAAAGTCATAGGCATAGACGAAACCGGACGCATAAACCTGTCCATCAAGAAGGCACAGGAGAATGCCCAGGGTCAGGGGGAACACCCCAGGCGGAGTCAGAACCAGCGCCCGCCCGTGCGCAGACAGCCCCAGTTCCAGCAGGCGACGCCCCAGCCCCGCCAGAGCCAGCAGGAAGTCCCACAGAGCTTTGAGGATAAGCTCAAGCGCTTCATGCAGGAGTCTGACAGCAAAATGTCGGATATCAACCGCAACAGAGACAAGCGCTCAGGCGCAAGACGCAGGAGCAGATAAAAAAGCACAAAACGCCGGACCGTCATATGACGGTCCGGCGTTTCCGCGCTCCGGAACAGGCGCTTGGGCGGGACGCCCGGGGAAAAGAGAGTGGCGCTCCGGGGGAGGGTCGTCCCACAGAGCGCCGAAAAGAGATAAAAGAGATATGGAATAAGGGATGCTTTGGACTATTAACTGTGCTGCTGAGGCTATTATAGCCATTCGGGAGCGGAATACATAGGGATAAACGTCGAATTTTGCCTCTTGACAATTTTTGATAGATATTCTAATATATTGCCATGAACTTCTGGTTTGTTTGTGCATTGTGACAAATGTCTCCAAAGAGCACCGGAAAGGCTGTTTTCAGGCAAAATCCCGGCCGCCGCGGGATATATAGTCCCGTTTGGTATACAATAAATTATAAGGATTTCACACTGAAAACCCATGTGGTATAATATGGCTGACAGAAGGGGAGACCCGGAAGTCAAAATCCGCCGAAGGGTGTTAAAGGAGCTGAATTATATGAAATTCACGTTTGCAGAGAAGAAGTTCCAGAGCACAGACAACCTGAGGAACTATGCCGAGAAGAAGGTTTCCAAGCTTGACAGATTCTTCAAGGATGAAGCGGAGGCATTCATCACGTTCGGTCTGGAGAAGAGCCGCCAGATGGTGGAGCTGACCATCAAGAGCGGCGGTATGTATTTCCGCGTCAGCGAAGTTACCCACGATATGTACGCATCGGTGGACTCCGCTGTGGCAGCTGTGGAGCGGCAGATCCGGAAGAACAAGACCCGCCTTGCAAAGAAGCTGCGGGAAGGTCCTATGGAGTGGAGCACTACCGTCATCAGCGAGGAGCCTGAGGAGGAAGAGTTCAAGATCCTCAGGACAAAAACTTTCTCCATAAAGCCTATGGCTCCGGAGGAGGCAATCCTCCAGATGAACCTGCTGGAGCATGAGTTCTTTGTTTTCAGGAACCAGAATGCCGACGATGAGTACGCTGTGGTCTATAAGAGAGACAACGGTGGCTATGGTCTCATCGAGTGCAAGGACTGATCCTGTAATATATATACTAAGTAGTATAGTGTAGCATAAAGGTGGTCTCGGCGGATGCCGGGCGGGACTAATTCAATATTCTTTATTTGGCAGCAGATGTTTTTCCCCGGGCGCAGCAAAATCTTTTTTGATGTAGTCATGTCCCCACGAGGGTGGGTTAACGAAAGGAGAAGGAACAAATGGAACTGGCAATGAATCTTGGAGTTATTTTCGTATTCTTTATTCTGGCATTTGTCTACGCTTTCTTCATCGGTAACACAATGGGTGAGTCCGGTGACAAGCATGAGAAGAAAGAATAAACAAAACCATCGCAAATCTTTCAGGCAATCAGGACCGGGACGGCAAAGCCGTCCCGGTTTTCTGGCATCTTTACTAAAAAAACTGTGGGGCGGGTCAAGGAATGAATAAAAACGCCAAAATGAGTTTTTTGACGTAAAAAAGGCAAAAAAATATTGACATTTGCCGCCCGGTGTAATATCATAATCGGGCGCTGCTGTGCAGGCGGCGCGTGGAAACTGCGATGAAGCGGGAGATTGCGGCGAGAACCGGTAACTTCCGTGGAGTATGTCCGATAATCGGGCGGCTGAGAGATACTTTGGGCGTATTGTGCGCCTGTGTGAACCGGCCGGGAGACTGACTTTTTGGTCGGTTTTTTCCTTGCCAAAGCGTGACACACACGGCAGTGCGGACGAAATATTTCTCGACCGTGCGCAGAAAACTACGAACGGTTTAAGGAGGAACAAACCAAATGGCAGCACAGAAAGAAATGATTCGGATCAGGCTCAAGGCTTATGACCACCAGATTATTGACCAGAGCGCAGAGAAGATTGTGGAAACAGCAAAGCGCACAGGCGCGACAGTTTCCGGTCCCATCCCCCTGCCCACGCAGAAGGAAGTCGTAACGATCCTGCGCGCTGTTCATAAGTATAAGGACAGCCGTGAGCAGTTCGAGAGAAGAACCCACAAGCGTCTGATCGATATCCTCAACCCCACAGCAAAGACAGCAGAGGCACTCACGAGCCTCGACCTGCCCGCAGGCGTTGAGATTGAGATAAAGCTGTAAGGCACCGCATTCTTGCGATGCAATGCCTTAATCATAGAAGTTGGAGCACAAACCGGAAAGCCGGCACGCTGGTGAAGGAACTCCGGCATCTGACCTCTACGATGTCACGTTGACCGTCAGGTCAACCAATAACAATAGGAGGAAAAGCACGACAATGAAAAAAGCTATCATCGGCAAAAAAGTGGGCATGACCCAGATCTTCGATGCTGACGGCAAGGTCATTCCGGTAACAGTTATTGAAGCCGGTCCCTGCGTCGTTGTGCAGAAGAAGACAGAAGAAAAAGAAGGCTACACAGCAGTGCAGCTCGGCTTCGGCGAGGTTGAGGAGCGCAAGCTCACAAAGCCTGAGGCTGGCCACTTCAAGGCGGCTGGCGTTGAGAACAAGAAGGTCCTCAAGGAGTTCAAGCTCGACAGCGCAGCCGAGATGAGCGTTGGCGACGTCATCAAGGCAGACACTTTCGAAGAAGGCGACAAGGTCGATGTAACAGGCATCTCCAAAGGTAAGGGCTACGCGGGCGTCATCAAGCGTTGGGGCGCACAGCGTACACCTACCACCCACGGCGGCGGCCCCGTTCACAGACACGCAGGCTCCATGGGCTCCGGTACAGACCCCTCACGCATCTTCCCGGGTAAGATCGGCGCAGGCCACATGGGCGCAGAGCAGGTCACTGTCATGAATCTTGACATCGTCAAGGTGGACGCAGAGCTGAACCTCATCGCTGTCAGAGGCGCTATCCCAGGTCCTAAGGGCGGCGTTGTTTATGTGAAGAGCACAGCCAAGACCCTCATCGAGAAGAAGGGCGACGCCGGCGTCAGCAGCAATCCTCAGAAGGCTTCCGGGCGTAATCCTCAGAAGGCTTCCGCTAGAAAAGCTTAAGGAAAGGAGAGAGTGTTATGCCTAAAGCAAATATGTTTGATATGGCCGGCAAGAAGCTCGGCGAGATCGAGCTGAACGAGGCTGTTTTCGGTATCGAACCCAACAAGTCCGTCCTGCACGACAGCGTGAAGAACCACCTGGCAAACTGCAGACAGGGCACGCAGAACGCAAAGACACGCGCTGAAGTCAACTTCACAGGCGCAAAGCTTTACCGCCAGAAGGGCACAGGCCGTGCACGTCACCATGACGCGGGCGCTCCTGAGTTCACCCACGGCGGCGTGGCCTTCGCTCCCAAGCCCAGGTCTTACAGCTACACCCTCAACAAGAAAGTCAGAAAGCTGGCAATAAAGTCCGCTCTGTCTGCAAAGGCAGCAGCAGGCGAGATCGTTGTTATCGACGATCTTCAGATGGACGAGATCAAGACAAAGAAGTTCCAGGAATTCCTTTCCAAGATCGAAGTCACAGGCAAGGCTCTGGTCATCACTCCTGAAGTGAGAGAGAACGTTGTAAAGAGCGCCAGAAACATCGCCGGCGTCACAACAACTATCGCCTCCGTCATCAGCCCCTACGACATTCTGAATGTCCGTAACCTGGTTGTGGACAAGGCGGCACTTGCCAAGATCGAGGAGGTGTACTCCAAATGAAGTTTGCTTACGATGTAATCATTAAGCCCATCATCACTGAGAAGTCCATGGAGGCGGTCGACGACAAGAAGTACGTCTTCCAGGTCGCGAAGGATGCCAACAAGATTGAGATCAAGAAGGCTATCGAAGAGATTTTCGGCGTCAAGGTCATGAAGGTCACAACGATCAACATGCAGGGCAAGAAAAAGCGCCTGAGAACAGCCGTTCCCGGCAGCAGACCTGACTGGAAAAAGGCGATCGTAAAGCTGACCCCCGATTCAAAGACAATCGAGTTCTTCGAGGGTATGGTGTAATAGGAGGAGTTTGACAAATGGCTATCAAAACATTTAGACCTACGACACCGTCCAGAAGGCACATGACCGTTTCCGCTTTCGACGGTATCGATAAGAAGGCAAAGCCCGAGCGCAGCCTGACAGAGGTGCTCAAGAAGCACGCGGGCCGCAACAGCTACGGCAGAATCACAGTCCGCCACAAGGGCGGCGGCAACAAGCGCAAGTACAGAATCATCGACTTCAAGCGCAACAAGCTGGACATGTACGCAACAGTCCTGCGCCTTGAGTACGATCCCAACCGCTCCGCTAACATCGCTCTCGTCCAGTACGAGGACGGCGAGAAGAGATACATCCTCGCTCCTATCGGTCTGAAGGCCGGCGATAAGGTCATCTCCTCCGCAGCCGCGGACATCAAGCCCGGCAACACACTGCCTCTGGCAAACATCCCCACAGGTACTGTCATCCACAACATCGAGCTCAACTCCGGCAAGGGCGGTCAGCTTGTCCGTTCCGCGGGTACGGCAGCTCAGCTCATGGCTAAGGAAGGCGACCTGGCACAGGTGAGACTGCCCTCCGGCGAGTATCGCTACATCAGAATGAACTGCATGGCGACTATCGGCACAGTGGGCAATGAGGATTACGCCAACATCTCCATCGGCAAGGCCGGCCGCAAGCGCCACATGGGCATCCGTCCCACAGTCCGCGGCTCCGTCATGAACCCCGTTGACCATCCTCACGGCGGTGGTGAAGGTAAGTCCCCCGTCGGCCGTCCCGGCCCTGTCACTCCCTGGGGCAAGCCTGCACTGGGTTAT
This sequence comes from uncultured Oscillospiraceae bacterium, assembly GCA_934552825.1. Taxonomy (GTDB): domain Bacteria; phylum Bacillota; class Clostridia; order Oscillospirales; family Oscillospiraceae; genus CAKTEQ01. The sequence goes on along the minus strand of CAKTEQ010000004.1, from coordinate 2,469 downwards.
AAGACACGCAAGACAAAGAACAGAACAAACAAGTTCATTGTTCGCCGTCGCAACGATAAGTAAGCAGTAAGGAGGCTAATTAAATGAGCAGAAGCGTCAAAAAAGGCCCGTTTGTAGCACCTGAGCTGTTCAAAAGGGTTGAAGAACTTAACAAGACCGGCGACAAGAAGGTCCTCAAGACATGGTCCAGAGCGTCCACGATCTTCCCCTCCTTCGTTGGTCACACAATAGCAGTACACGACGGCCGCAAGCACGTCCCTGTGTACGTCACAGAGGACATGGTCGGTCACAAGCTCGGCGAGTTCGCTCCCACAAGAACTTTCCGCGGCCACGCCGGCAGCAAGACATCTAAGTAAGGAGGAGAATTTGATGGAAGCAAGAGCACAGCTTAATTATTGCCGCATCGCTCCTCGTAAGGCAAAGATCGTCTGCGATCTTATTCGTGGCAAGGACACAAAGACAGCAGCAGCACTCCTGATGCAGACCCCCAAGGCTGCAACAGAGCCCATGCTGAAGCTCCTCAACAGCGCGGTAGCAAACGCTGAGAACAATTTCGGCATGGATCCCGAGAACCTCTATGTCTCCGAGACATTCGCCAACGGCGGCCCCATCCTCAAGAGAATCAGACCCAGAGCGCAGGGCAGAGCTTTCAGGATCAACAAGAGAACTTCTCACATCACTATCGTCGTTAAGGAAAAGGAATAAGGAGGCAGCTATGGGACAGAAAGTTAATCCGCACGGCCTGCGCGTCGGCGTAATTAAAGATTGGGACTCCCGCTGGTATGCCAGAAACGACAAGGTTGGCGACATCCTGGTCGAGGATTACAAGATCCGTGAGTTCCTGAAGAAGACCTGCTACGGCGCAGGTGTTCCCAAGATCGAGATTGAGAGAGACAACGCTAAGGTCCGCATCTATATGCACTGCGCCAAGCCCGGCGTAGTCATCGGCAAGGGCGGCACAGAGATCGAGAGAATTCGTCTCCTGGTTGAGAAGATGATCGGCAAGAGCGTCGCTCTGAACATCATCGAAGTGCGCAACCCCGATATGGACGCACAGCTCGTGGCTGAGAATATCGCGCAGCAGCTGGAGAAGAGAATTTCCTTCCGCCGCGCTATGAAGAACGCTATGGGCCGCGCAATGCGCTCCGGTGCAAAGGGCATCAAGGTTATGTGCGGCGGCCGTCTCGGCGGCGCCGAGATCGCCCGCAGCGAGACATACCACGAGGGCACAATCCCCCTGCAGACCATCCGCGCCGACATCGACTACGGCTTCGCTGAGGCTGCCACAACATACGGCCGCATCGGCGTAAAGGTATGGATCTACAAGGGCGAGGTTCTCAACCAGACACTGAGAACAACACCCAGAACAATGGACACAACACGTCCTCCCAAGAGCGATCGCCCCAGAAGAGACCGCAGAGACGGCAACCGCGGCGGCTATAACCGCAACGGCCAGGGCAATCGTCAGGGCGGCTTCAACCGCAACGGCCAGGGCAACCGCCAGGGCGGCGGCTTCAACCGCAACAACAGCACACCTAGGGAAGGAGGCAGCCGCTAATGTTGATGCCTAAGAGAGTTAAATACCGCAGACAGCACAGAGGCCGCATGACCGGCAAGGCGCTGAAGGGCAATAAGGTCACTTACGGCGAGTTCGGCCTTCAGGCAACTGAGCCCTGCTGGATCACCAGCAACCAGATCGAGGCTGCTCGTATCGCCATGACACGCTACACAAAGCGCGGCGGTAAGGTCTGGATCAAGATATTCCCCCACAAGCCCGTAACGGCGAAGCCCGCCGGTACTCGAATGGGTTCCGGTAAAGGTTCTCCCGAGTATTGGGTAGCAGTAGTCAAGCCCGGCAGAGTTATGTTCGAGATCGCCGGTGTTTCAGAAGAAATCGCACGTGAGGCGCTGCGCCTTGCAGGCCACAAGCTGCCCTGCAAGACAAAGGTCGTCATGCGTGAAGCAGAATCCGAGACAGGTGGTGAAGAATGATGAAGGCAAAAGAGGTACGCGCAATGAGCGTCACTGAGCTGGAAGCAAAGCTGGCAGACCTCAAGAAGGATCTGTTCTTCCTGAGAATGCAGCACGCCACAAATCAGCTCGATAATCCCACAAAGATCGCAGCAGTGAAGAAGGATATTGCCAGAGTCAAGACCATCCTGAAAGAAAAAGAGCTCGGGCTGTCCGCCACGGCTGGCCGCTAAAGGAGGTAAGAGAACATGAGTGAAACAAGAACTTCCAGCAGAAAGACCAGAGTGGGCATCGTCGTGTCCGACAAGATGGACAAGACAATCGTCGTTGCTATCGCAGACCGTGTACAGCACCCCCTGTACAAGAAGATAGTCAAGAGAACATATAAGCTCAAGGCTCACGACGAGAACAATGAGTGCGGCGTCGGCGACAGAGTCAAGGTCATGGAGACAAGACCTCTGTCCAAGGACAAGAGATGGCGCCTTGTGGAAATCATAG
>CAKTEQ010000003.1 GCA_934552825.1 uncultured Oscillospiraceae bacterium | reverse complement strand
GGTGGAGATAAGCGGGATCGAACCGCTGACCTCTTGAATGCCATTCAAGCGCTCTCCCAGCTGAGCTATACCCCCGCGTGGAACGATGGTAATATTACCACAGTATAATTATTTTGTCAACGATTTTTTACAAGACCGATTGACTTCCGGATCGCCGTCTTATAAAATCAACAAAAAAGAAAGTCGGTGAACACAAATGAACGTAAAAGACGCACTCAAAAACAGGCGCTCTGTACGCGCGTTTACGGACGAGCCTGTTACAAAAGCTGAGTTGACAGAGATACTCCGCCTTGCTGTACGCGCCGTATCCCGCACGAACATACAGCCCTGGGAATTCGCCGTTGTCTCTGGTGACGCACTCAAGAGACTCGGGCAGGCAAATATTGATGAGCTTAAAAGAAACGCTCTCCCCCCTGAGAGCTATGTCCTCGACGACGTATACCGCAGCAGAAAGATAGATATTGCGAAGCGGCTTTTTAAAGAGATGGACATCTCCCGGGACAACAAGGAAAAGCGCGATTGGTGGAGTCAGCGCGGCTTCAGGTATTTCGACGCTCCAGCAGCAATCATTGTCTATACTGGCGAGGTGAAAAACCTTGCTGCAACCAAACTGGATATAGGCTGCCTCACTCAGAATATATGCACCGCCGCCATGGAATTTGGGCTTGGTACCTGCGTCGAGTGGCAGGGAGTCGCTCTGCCTGAAGTGCTGCACAAAGAGCTGGGAATTCCCGCCGAAAAAGAATTCATCATTGCTATTGCCATCGGGCATCCCGACGACTCCTTCCCCGCCAACTCCGTTATCTCCCCCCGTGAAGATGTTGAGAGCATAACAAAGTGGTACGGATTTGAATAATGTCGATAATTTGTGAATATTTTGTTAATTTGTCGTTGACTTAGTGTATATAATAGAATATAATACGTGCGAAATATGAAAAGTTATGATAGAGGTGCGGTTACAAAGAGTAGATCCCGGGGTCGACAGGTATCGGGGATCAAAAGGTGTCGCCGCCGAAGCCGCAAGGGGCTGCCTGGGCCGCTGCGGCTGGGCCGTCGGAGAATATCCGCCGGACTGTCACGCAAGTGGAGCGCTGTCATGCACTGAACAATATCCCTTTTTCGCCCGATTGTTGAGTCATGATGCTATCATGGCTCAATTTTTTAGGAGGTTTATTTCATGACTTCACGCACGAAGAAGATCCTCAAGATACTGCTTCTCGTAGTTCTCCTTGGGGCAATTCTCACGAGTTTCGCCTTCGCCGCCGGCGAAGATGAGGCGGCACACGTGAGCCTTATGTATGGCACAGCATGGTCACTTCTTCCCCCGATATTGGCTATTGTTCTGGCTCTGATCACAAAAGAAGTTTACAGCTCTCTTATCATCGGCATCATACTCGGCGCGCTGTTCTACGCGAACTTCAATATCGAGATCGCGATAAACGCCGTGTTCTTCTCTGACGGCGGCATCGTAACAAGTCTGAGTGACTCTTACAATATGGGTATTATGGCGTTCCTCGTCATGCTCGGCATCCTCGTCGCACTTATGAACAAGGCGGGCGGTTCCGCGGCTTTTGGCCGCTGGGCCGGTAAGCACATCAAGTCCAGAGTCGGCGCGCAGATCTGCACCGTGATTCTCGGCGTGCTCATCTTTGTGGACGATTACTTCAACTGTCTCACAGTTGGCTCCGTCATGCGTCCCATAACGGACAGACACAACATCTCCCGCGCAAAGCTCAGCTATATCATTGACGCGACGGCGGCTCCCGTGTGCATTATTGCACCTGTGTCCTCCTGGGCGGCGGCGGTCACGTCTTATATTCCCGAGGGCAGCGGTATCAACGGTTTTTTGGCGTTCATCAAGACAATTCCCTTCAATCTTTACGCTATACTCACTATCGTTATGATGCTCTGCCTCGCCCTTATGAAGTTTGACTTCGGCACAATGAAGCGCTTTGAGGACAATGCGAAGAACGGTGACCTTTTCACAACGCCGGACCGTCCCTACGGCAACGACATCGGTGAGGCTGATGTGCTCAACGAACGCAGCTCTCTCTGGGATCTGGTGGCACCCGTGCTGGTGCTTATCGCCGCCTGCATCGTAGGCCTTGCCTACACCGGCGGCTGGTTCTCCGGTGTTTCTTTCATTGAAGCTTTCTCCGCGGCTGACGCCTCCATGGGGCTTGTTCTGGGCGGGGCTATCGCACTGGTATTCACTTTCATTTATTACATGATCCGCAGGATCGTAAGCTTCAAGGAATTCTTTGATTCCTTCGCTGAGGGCTTCAAGGCAATGGTTCCCGCAATGCTCATTCTTACCTTCGCATGGTCTCTCGCGGGCATGACAAAGTACTGCCTGGGCAGCAGCGACTTCGTAAGCGAACTGCTGCGCAACGCCGGCGCGCTGAAGAACTTTATCCCCGTCGTTCTCTTCCTTCTCGCCTGCGGCATTGCTTTTGCGACTGGCACCAGCTGGGGCACTTTCGGTATTCTCATTCCCATCGTCTGCGGCGTATTTGACGCAAGCGATCCGATGCTGATTATAGCGATTTCCGCCTCCATGGGCGGCGCCGTCATGGGCGACCACTGCTCCCCCATTTCCGACACCACTATCATGGCATCCGCAGGCGCTCACTGCAACCACGTGGATCACGTATCAACACAGCTTCCCTATGCCTGCACCGTTGCTGCTGTATGTGCAGTCGGCTATATCCTCGCCGCTTTTGTACACACCGCATGGGTCGTTACTCCCGTGTGCATCGTACTGCTCATCGCGATCCTCCTTCTCATCAAATCCCGTCAGAGCAAGAAGGCCCGCGTATAAACCAAGCTTATTCCTTATAAAAAACCTCACCGCGCTTTTCTTGCGGTGAGGATTTTTTTATGCTCATTTTGCTTATTTATTGTTTTTCAGCTTCGCTGCTGTGAGCGTGTTTTTCATGAGCATGGCTCTCGTCATAGGACCAACACCGCCGGGAACCGGAGTTATGTACGAAGCTTTTTCCTTGACCTCGCCGAACAGTACATCGCCGCAGAGCTTCCCATTTTCATTACGATTCATCGCAACGTCGATGACCACCGCGCCCGGCTTCACCATATCCGCCGTGATAAGTCCAACCTTACCCACGGCAGCAACGAGTATATCCGCCTCACGCGTTATCTCCGCGAGATTCTTTGTGTGGGAATGGCATATGGTTACTGTGCCGCTCTTGTGGAGCAGAAGCATCGCCTGAGGCTTGCCGACAATATTGCTGCGCCCGACTACGACGCAGTTTTTACCGTCAATTTCTATCCCATACTCTTCGAGCATGGCCATAACACCGGCAGGCGTGCAGGGCAGGAACCGATACTCTCCCGTCATAATGAGACCGACATTATATGGGTGGAACGCATCCACATCCTTGTCAGGGGCGATTGCCCGGAGTATCTTCTGTTCGTCGATTTGCTTAGGCAGAGGGAGCTGCACGAGGATGCCGTCCACCCGGTCGTCGCAGTTCAGTGCTTTTATAAGCTCCAGAAGCTCGTGTTCGGATGTATCTTCCGCAAGTGCATATTCAAAGCTCTCTATGCCGCACTCCCGGCAGTCGCTGCGCTTGTTGTTCACGTATATTCTGGACGCCGGGTTATCCCCTACGATTATCACGGCCAGTCCCGCCTTTATTCCAGACGCGCTGAGCTCCTCCGCAACCTGCGCCTTTACCTTCGCGGCAAGAGCCTTACCGTCAATTATTGTCGCCATCGCTGTTTTCCTCCATCCTCTCGGCATTTTCCTTATTCTTAAGTATATTGACCTGCATGAGCTGCGGGTCGTGGGGGCGTCTCGCGTTTATGGCAAGATAGATCACAGCCCCGACAACGCAAAGCGCCGCCAAAAGCTGGGAAACCCTTATCCCTGTACTGAACAGATACAGGCTGTCAGTACGAAGTCCCTCGATAAAAAAGCGTCCAAAGCCGTACCACGCAAGATACATGGCAAAAACCTTACCGTCGTAATTACGTTTGCCCTTTTTAGTGTATATGTGCAGCAGCAAAATCCCCAGCAGACACCACGCGGATTCATAGAGGAACGTCGGGTGTACATATATGAGCTTGCCGTTTTCATATATCCCCATGCGCAGGAAGCTGTCGGTCACACCGCCGTGGGCCTCCTTGTTGGCAAAATTGCCCCATCTGCCAATTCCCTGACCTATGAGAAGCCCCAGACTGCCAAGGTCGAGAAAGGCGCCGGTCTTGATCTTCCTGACCCGGCAAAAAACAACCACTGTTGCCACTGCGCCGATTATGCCGCCGTATATGGCGAGCCCGCCGTCAGATATGCGTATCATCTTCAAAAAATCCCCGTTGTATAGTGAATAGTAGAATATGACGTAATACACCCGCGCGCAGATTATTGATATGGGCACAGCAAAGATAAGCATAGTTATGATATCATCACCTGTTATGCCGAACTGCTTACATCTTGCGTATGCATATATCACCGCAAGCAGGAATCCGCAGGCGATTATGATACCGTACCAATAAATATTCCTTCCAAAAAACGTGAATGCCACACGGCTGAATTCAAATTCCAGCCCGAGCCCTGGGAAGGTAACCATATCACCGTTCATCCTGCTCCTCCTTTTTGGGGTATATCACCGACAGCGCCAGCTTGTCCCGGACCATCTTTTTACTAATGAACTCAAGGACCTCTTCTTCGGTTATCTCTTCTGTGAGTTCCGGCAGTCTGAAGCAGTCCGCCCCTTTGAAGTACGCAGTAGCCTGAGCATAGCATATGGCTTCAAAAGAGTCATAACTGCGTATGCTCTTGCCGACAGAGGCTTTTTTAAGTCTTCTCAGCAGCTCTGCGTCCAGCCCTTCCGCGGCTATACGCTCTGCCTCAGCCTGCACTCGCTCCACTACTTTTCTCGGATCCCGGCTCTCTCCGCCGAAAACCATCGCCGCAGTACCGCGGCAGGTCTCCCAGTTCCAGTCGAAGCTGTCGTTGATAATGCCCTCCGCGTACATATCGGAATAGAGTTTTGTCGAGCCGCCCGCCACTATCTGAAATGCCATATCTGCCACGAGTTCTTCCTTCATGGCTGCCCATCCGCCGTGCGCTCCCTTGCACTTGTAACCCGCCATGAACAGCGGCATGGATATCTCCCGTTCACCGGAAGCATAGTGCTCGCAAACGTCTTCAGGCTCGTCCGGTCCGTAAATGCACTCAGCACTCATGCGGCTGCCCGGGTGCACGCACTCCTTCACAATATTGGCGATATGCTCAGGTGCCACATCGCCCACAACGCACAGCACCATGTTATCCGGCACATAGAAGGTATTGTGGCAGCGGGTGAGTGTGTCCGCCGTTATCTCCACGATGCTCTCCTGAGTCCCGGCGACTGCCACCCGCACAGGATGGTTTGCATATAGCGCCCTATAGAGGTTCATATAGACCTGCCAATTGGGATTGTTCTCCACCATAGCGATCTCCTGCCCGATTATTCCCTGTTCCTTCTCCACGCTTTCCTGGGTGAAATAAGGGGTTGATACAAACTCAATGAGCAGCTTCAGGGATTCGTCGAAATTTTCAGTTGTCTCAAAATAATAGGCTGTAATATCCGTGCTTGTAAAAGCGTTCGGTTGGGCTCCCAGCTCTGAGAGGAGCTGAAGAGCGTTGCCCCGCTCCATGTCGAACATCTTGTGCTCAAGAAAATGGGCGATACCGTCCGGCACCTTGTGCTCCTGCCCATCGAGAATATAATGGGTGTCCGCCGCGCCGTAATTCACGGCAAAGAAAGCGTAAGCCTTTGAAAAACCCCGCTTAGGCACGACGAATACGCTCAGCCCGTTTTCGAGCCGCTCAGAATACAGCGTCTCCCCTATTCTATCAAAATACTGTCTTTCCATCAGTCCATCCCCTTAAGAAAATACACCGTATCAAGAGCGGTATACTGCGCCATTTCAATTACTTCATCTTTTGTCACGTTCTCCAGGCGTCTTATGAGATAGTCCGGGTCGTAGTCCAGCCCCTCTATCGCGCGGCTCAGATAGAAGTCCTCCATCATCCCCGGCGAATCCATCGTCGCGCGGAGGGAGCCGATCATACCCTGCCTCGCGCTTTCGAGTTCCCAGTCCTCTATCTCCCCGTTCTGCATCGCCTTCAGCTGGGCAAGTATCTCGTCGAGCGCTTTATCATAGTTATCCTTTTCAATTCCCGAGGATACAATGATGAGCCCCTTGTGTTTAAAATAAGATGCGCTTGCATAATAGCATAGGGAGAGCTTCTCCCGCACATTCATAAAGAGCTTCGACGTGGCACTTCCGCCGAAGACACTGTTCATGAGGGCTGCCGCCGGATATCTCACATCCGCTATGGAGACCGGATTGCGCAGACCGATCGCGAGATTGCTCTGCTTGCCATCTGTCTCGGAAGAGAGGAATTTTGGTTTTGCCGGAGCGCCTCTGTTGATCGTATGCACCGGTGTCTTTTCTCCCTGAGGCAGCGGTGCCAGCGCCTGCTCTATGGCGTCCGTCACTCGCTCTATTTCCGCGCTGCCGCAATAGAATATCTCTATCGTCGAGCTGCCTATTATCTCAGCATAATGTCTGAAGAGACGGCTCCCGGTTATGAGCTTTGCATAAGGCTCGGTGCCCATATTGGAAATGCTGAACTTCTCGTTTATGCACATCGCCTTCACCAGCTCGTTCAGGCAAAAGCGCCGCTTGTCGTTAACGACGGAGCGGATATCCTCGATGAGCTTTTCACGCTCGCTCTCAACATACTCGTTTATAAATCTTCCACCGACGGTAGCCGGAGCGAGAAGCATCTGCCCGATAAGCTCGGTTACCTTCTCAAGAAGCTCCTTGTCATCCACAAACCTGTCGTCGATGAAGGTGGAGGCAAAGCCCACGCACTGCACTTCACCCTTCTTGCGCACTACCGGCACGAGCCGCGCACCGTATAGATCGTCCAGCCGTGCCGCTATCCGCTCCATATCCGGCAGCTGCGCAGTTCCTCTGTCCAGCACGCGGGGCAGCAGATTATTCCGCGCCGCTGCGTCTTTTTCCAACGGACGCAGCAGGGATATGCTCATGTAGCATGTTTTGAAACGTTCGCTGGGTATATATGTCAGGAATACACCCGGTATTATCTCCCTACGTATTCTGTTATCCATAGTTCCTCCTGCCTGTCAGCCGATCATTACATTGTCCTCGTTTAACCTGAGCGGCAATTCAAAGCCGTCGAGCTCAACCCGCCTGCCGCCGCACATGAGTTCCACCTCTTCTATCCCCTCCAGCTGTACAAGGGACGCCGTAAGAGAATATGCCGCGTATATTATCTGTCTTGTCTCAGCCTGAAGAAGCTCTTCTGTGAGATTTACATAGCAGACACCGTCACGGGTGGCGATAGTCTGAAGTCTTGTACCTTCCGGGAACAGCTGTTCATAGCCCTGCGGAATCCTCATGTTCAAAAGCGTCTGCACTATCAGCTGTTCATCCGTGGCGTACTCCGTCTTTTCTATCTGCCAGAAGCGCGGGGAAACATATGCCGCGTTTTCTCGCCTCAGATACAGCTGGGTATTCAGATAGTTGCCTCTTTTGAAGATAAGACTCTCATCTCGGACTATCGGCTCAGATATAGGCACTTTTCCATAATACTCGCAGATCTTACCCTCCACCAGTATCTGAACCGAATCCACCTCATCCATAGCCGTAAGTGAATCGATGACGGCGTATACGGCGGCGAGCTGTGTAAGTTCGTCTTCCGGCGCCCCAGTGAGAAAATCAATGCTGAGATTTACATAGCAGATCCTGTTATCCGTGTAAATTCCCAGAACCCGTGTCCCTTCAGGGACAGACGACGGATATTTACCGCCTTTGGCACCCTCTATAACGGCGTCCAGAATAAACCTCTCGACTTTTTCCGGCTCCGCTGCAACAAGGTTCTCGCTGTATGAGAGCAGGCTTTTTCCGTCGCCGCTCCCATAGTAAATAGTAACGGCGTATTCCTCACTCTCCCGCCGCTGGCTCATAAGCTCAAAGCTGTCCCCGGAGTACGCCTCCGCATGGGTGCTGCCATCAGTCCCGGTGTAGGATATAACAACTCTGTCTATCCCCTCAAACTGAGTCAGCGTTTCTGTTATGCAGGCGTTTGCAATACTCATTTCAACGCCCTCCAGCTTCTCGTACTCTCCGGAGAGAGTGACGATCGCGGCATCGTCTTCCTGCTTTATCTCCAGCACACTCATATTCTGCGGAAAAATGCCTGAAAACCTGTCCTTATCCACCGGTCCCCACAGGAGCATTTCCATTGCGCTGAATATATTTTTCTCTTGCGTCACTCTGTATTCGCAGTCGATTATGCTCTCGTCGGGGCTTATATCTGCTCCGGGCTCGCTCTTAACGGGGAAATATACGCTCACCGCGCCTTCCGCGTCCTCTTTTTCAGCTGCGCATGCGCAAAGTGCGAGGAGAATTGCTATCACGCACAGGACAGCGGTAAATCTTCTTTTCATATCTCCGCCTCCTCTGCTGCGGGGAGCGTCACGGTAAACCGCGTGCCGCCCAAATCGCTCCCGGAGACCGCAACGCTGCCGCCGTATTTCCCGACTGTATCGTTTACTATCGAGAGTCCGAGCCCGCTGCCGCCGGTCTCCCGTGAGCGCGCTTTATCAACTCTGTAAAAACGTTCAAATACTCTGGGCTTGTCCGCCTCGGGTATGCCGATACCTGTGTCATCCACGCAGAGTGTATTCACTTTCCCGTCCGACTTAACGCTTATCCTTACCTCTCCGCCGGGAACATTATATTTTATGGCGTTTTCCACAAGGTTAAACACCACCTGATATATATCGTCCTCCACACCGTCCATAAAGCATCCCTTTGCCGGCTGGAACGTTATCCTTATATTACCTGTGTCCGCCAGAGGACGCAGCATATGTATCGCCGTTTCTATGACCTGGGATATATCCACCCTGTGCCACCGCTCCTCAGCCGCAGCCGAAAGGCGGGTTATTTTCAGAAGCTTTTCCGTCATTCTGGTCAGGCGCTCAGCCTCATGCCCAATGTCGGACACGAACTCCCGCGCAAGCTGTGTATCCATCTCCTCGGTCTGGAGTATGGAGTCCGTGAGCAGGCGGATGGATGCCAGCGGCGTCTTGAGCTCATGGGATGCGTCAGACACAAACCGGCGGCGCATCGCCTCGGTCTTTTCCAGCGTATCTGTCATGTTGTTGAACTCGTTTCCCAGCTGCGCGACCTCGTCTCTGCCTTTTATCTTAAGCCGATATCCATAGTCACCCTGACGTATCACGCGGACGCCGGCGAGGATATCTTTTATCCTCCGGGTCAGTCCTCCCGCCATGAGCACGCTTATCGCAATTATAAGCACTGCCACAATGACGGATATCGTTCTTATTACAGCTTGGAAATCCTCCAGAAGTGCCGCTTGCGTCTCGTCATATTCGTAGAGATAAGCGCTGCCGATAACTTTTCCGGAGTACATTACCGGCACGGCTACCGTGCTGTGTATAGCACCGCCCGTATACTCGGAATAAAACACATCATATCCGTCAAGCGCACTCACGATTGGAGAAAAGAGCACATACCGCTCCGCCTGAACATTCTCTTGGGTATCATACAGTGACAGCCCCGTGTCATCCGTTATAACACAGCGGGTTATACCCGTCAGCTCTATGAGCTCCATTACACGGGATACATTCTCGCCGTTAAGTGTCTCAAGACCAGAGAGCGTTGTTGAAATAATGGATACCTGGCTGCTCAGAGAGGACTTCTTGGAACGGAACATCATGTCCTCCGAAGCGCATACAGGGTAAATATTCAGCACCAACAGAATAAACAGCATCACGGCGATATATGTGAAAGCGAACTTGAACTTAACACTTTTATATACCGGAACTTTATACTCCCTTGAAATAGTACCCAACTCCCCACTTTGTCATGATATACTCAGGACTCGCCGGATTATCCTCAAGCTTCTCCCTGAGCCGTCTGACGTGCACGTCCACTGTGCGGATATCGCTCTGGTATTCATAGCCCCACACAATATTGAGAAGGTTTTCCCTGCTGTATACCCTGAGAGGGTTGTTCATGAACAGCTCCAGAAGGTCAAATTCCTTTGCTGTGAGATTGACCGCCTCTCCGTTCTTGAACACCATGCGCGTCTCTGTGTTCATAGTTATGCTTCCAACGTTTTTTTCCTTAGATGTCTGCGGATTTATGCTGCCAGACCGCTTGAGCAGCGCTCTTATCCTGGCGCGAAGCTCCAAAATGTTGAAAGGCTTTGTCACATAGTCATCCGCCCCAAATTCAAACCCCAGGAGCTTGTCCGTATCCTCGCTTTTCGCCGTGAGCATTATTATAGGCACGTTGGAGAATTCCCTTATCCGCCGGCACGCCTCAAGCCCGTCTATTCCCGGCAGCATCAGATCAAGGATTATGAGGTCATAGTTGCCGCCGCGCGCCATGTCCACTGCGTCCGTACCGGAATAACCGGCGTCCACCTGGTATCCCTCATGCTCAAGGTTGAATTTAATGCCCTTCACCAGCAGCTTTTCGTCGTCAATTACAAGAATTTTCATCGTTACCCCGTTTCTCAGTCAACACATATCAGGTCTTTCATGCCTTCGAATTTTGCCTGTCCTATTCCCTTGACATTACAGATATCCTCCACCGATGTGAAGGGTCCGTTCGCGTTTCTGTACTCAATTATTCGCCCGGCTATGACTTCGCCGATACCGGGCAGAGTCTGAAGCTCTCCCGCCTGAGCAGTATTTATATTCACAAGCCCTGCTGTCTGTGGCGTCTGTTCTTCCTCGCCCGGCGTAGTTTTCTCAGAAGAGGCCGGTGTCTCATCTTCCGGCGCACTCTCCGGAGAATTATCGTCCTCATCTGTGTTTTCTGCCGGTTCCGAACTTACCGCGGCAGGCTCTCCCTTTTCCCAGCGTATCGTAACTCCCCTGGCGGCTCTTCCGGAGAAAAAACCGCAGGTAAAAAAAACGAGCGCCGCCGTAAGCAAGCAGATAAGTATGCAGGCTGTCTTGTTTTTCATATGCACTCACCACACAAAATTAAGCTGTACGCTATTGAAAAAACGGTCGAATTTGATATAATTATTTGAAACAGGCGTTCGCCGTCATAACGGCAGCACTCTGTACCTATACATATCCCATTGTAGCATTTTTTTCAGGAGATTACTACCATGAAATATAAAAGATACACAGCTCTCTTTATCGCTGTACTGCTGCTTTTCACAATGCTCGTACCCGTCTTTGCCGAGGACGGCGACCTTCCGGAGCTAACAGCGCAGGGCGCCATATGCGTCCACCGGGACAGCGGCACCGTCGTGTACGAAAAAAACGCGGATAAGCGTGCCTACCCTGCGAGCCTCACCAAGATCATGACGGCTCTCATAGCTATCGAAGCCATCGAAGCAGGCCGGTTTGACACCGCGGATATCGTTACCGCCTCCGATACTTTTCAGGCTGGTCTTGCCGCCGACGGCAGCACACAGAACATCCAGCCCGGCGAGGAAATGACTCTTGGGGATCTCCTGTACTGCGTTCTTATGGCGTCTGCAAACGAAGCTTGCAACATTGTCGCGGAGTACACCTACGGTTCAGTTGACGCTTTCGTGGCAAAAATGAACGAGCGCGCCGCGGCTCTGGGCTGTACCGGCACTAATTTTGTAAATGCCCACGGGCTCCATGACGAAAATCACTATACGACCGCCCGGGATATTTACACGATCTCCGCCGAGGCTCTCGACCATCAGCTCTTCGTACAGATAACCTCGACGGCAATGTATACAGTACCTGCCACCAACCTCTCCGAGGAACGCAGTCTCACAAACACAAATCAGCTTATCTCCACCAAAGTCGGTTCACCATACAAATACGAATACGCCATCGGAGGAAAAACCGGCAGTACAAGCGCAGCGGGGTACTGTCTCATGTCCCATGCGGAGAAAAACGGCCTTGAGTACATAGCTGTCGTCATGGGCTGCCAGGAAGAGATCCTGGACACTGGCGCTTACGGTGCCACAAGTTTTTCTGACAGCATCGCTCTGTATAATTGGGCGTTCGCAAACTACTCCCTTCAGTCCATAGCCAGCGCCTCAGATATGATCCAGGAGGTGCCTGTCAAGGGTGCGCAGGACGCGGATTATGTGGTTGTCCATCCCGCGACTAATGTCACTCTCCTGCTCCCCAATGCAATGGATGTGGAGCAGATAGAGCGAAAGGTCACGCTCTTTTCGGAGGAGCTTGAGGCCCCAGTCGTCAAGGGCTCCGTACTCGGCACCGTCGCCTTTGTATATAAGGGGCAGACCATTGCAGAGACCGACCTTCTCGCCCTCACCTCTCTGAACGCCAAAAAGGGCATCTTCAATACCAGCACCAAAGCGGGAAGCACGGTAAAGACAATGGTCACCATTATAGTCATTGCAGCCCTGCTGCTGTTGTTTATCTATCTGGCGCTTGTGATATCCTACAATGTCCGCAGACGCCGGCACAGACGCAGAAAAAAGGTCTCGTCCCGCCACAGAGACGAGTAATAAACAGCGAACCCCGGAGACGCTTAAAACGTCTCCGGGGTTTTCATTTTTCCGGGAAGCACAGGATAATACTCAGTCTGCCGCCGCTGTACTTTGCGGATATGCTTCCTCCCATCTTCTCAGTAAGCATACGCGCTATGGAGAGCCCCAGTCCCGTTGAAGAGCGCGCCTGCTCCACCGTATAGAACCTGTCGAAAAGCCGCTCTACCTGGACAGAACTCAGGTTTGCCGCACTGTTGGAAAAAACGGCAGTGCCATGCGTATCCATGCACACCTCAATGTCGCCGTCTGAATATTTCGCGGCGTTGCTCAGAACATTATCAAACACTCGGCGCAGCGCCCCGGCGTCCATTATTCGCACGACCTTATCCTTCGGAAGGTTTATTTCCGGAGTTATCCCCCGGTCCTCCAGCGTGCTCCATATGCCGGCAAGGCTCTGCTCCATAACGCTTACGATATTCACTGGCTCTTCTGCAAGGTCTTCCGCCGTGGATGTGATGACAGAATAGCGGAACAGCTCATCCGTAAGGGCGCACATGGCATCGGTGCGTTCCCGTATGACACCGATATATCTTTCGGCTTTCTCCGTATTTTCCTCACTCTCCAGGAGGTCAAGATACCCGCTGATCGCCGTGAGCGGCGTGCGAAGGTCATGAGATATATTGGTCACCGCCGCCTTAAGCTCAGCATCGCCGTTTTGCAGCCGCAGGCGCTCTTTTCTCAGTTCGTTGAGCTGGAAATTTATCTTTCCAGCCAGAGCGCGCATCTGCCTGTCACCCGTGGAAATGGAGATCAGTGTGTTTGTATCTTCAGACAGCTTTTCGTTAAGTTCCCAGGCTGTTTCCCGTATTGAACCACGCAGAGACAGAAGACGCCCCAGCAGGATAAAAACCGCAAGCGCCAGAATTACAGTTGATACAATAAGACCGATCTCCATTTTGTGCTCCTTATTTCAAATTCTTACGTTTGAACGCCGCGGTGCCTACGACCGTTGTGAGCAGCATGATGCACGCGGACGCGCAAATGGACAGCACCGGGTGGTCAAACTCCTCATTGGCGAGCAGTATCCCCTGCCCCGATGGAAGCACATTCACTGCAAATTCATATATCTCCCGCATTACACCGGAAACATAAGCCGGATTTGGCTCCGCATCACCGATCTCCACGCCATTTTCAGTATAAACTCCGAATGAGACGAACTCCGGCTCACACAGCGCATTATAGATGCTGCTCGCCATGACTATGAGAAGAAACATCAGCAGTATAGCGATGACAGCCGACGCTGCCTTGTTTGAGGAGAGGGTACAAAGGAGTGTAAGTATCCCGGCGACAGCCGCGGTGATAAGCACCTCCGCAGCCCCCTGGACTAGAAGATGGGGCCATGGCGCTGTGAACCAGCCAAATTGCACCACGCCCACAGCAAAACTCAGCGCCCAAGCCAGGAGTATCACGAGGCAGCCCACCAGCGCCGCGGCAAAGCCCGTGAGATATACCTCCCGGCGGGAATGTCCCACGATGATTTTGTTGCGCATAGTCCCGTCCTGATATTCTGTCCCCAGGAACATTCCCACGAACACAGCGTATATAACAGGCATGAAAGGAAAGACCTGCATAACCGCCTCATCAAGCGTATATATCGTGTCGCTGCGTATACCCAGATTGACCAGGAAGGCCGCCGACATAATAAACGCGGCTGACGCGCACAGCCAGAGCACCTTGCTCCGCCAGAGTCTGGATAAATTTGCTCTCAGCAGTTTACGCACGGTGCTCACCCCCTATCAGGTTCATGTAGTAGCTCTCAAGGCTCTCGTCCCGCTCTTTCATAGTGTAGAGGACGCAGTTTTCGGCGGCCAGAGTCTGGACAAGCCGGGTTACCTGCAGATCTCCGTAGATATCCGCCTTTTCCCCATCTATAACGGCGTAGTCCACCTTCATATCATCAAGGGCGCGCGCCAGGACCTTCATGTCGGAAACTTCAACGCGCACGCACTTGCGGCACCGTGATTCAAGCTCGGCAGCGCTCATCTCTTTCACCATGCGCCCACCGTCTATAAACCCGTAATGGGTTGCAAGGCGGGCAAGCTCGTCAAGATTGTGGCTCGATATGAGCACCGTTATCCCACGCTCTTTGTTCAGCTTCAGTATAAGTTCCCTGATCTCGATTATCCCCTGGGGATCGAGTCCATTCACCGGCTCGTCCAGCACAAGGAAATCGGGATTTCCCGCCAGAGCGACGGCTATCCCCAGTCTCTGACACATTCCCAGGGAGAAATCACGCACCTTTTTCTTGCCCGTATTCTCGAGCCCCACTAGTCTCAGCAGCTCTTCCATGCCGTCGTCCGTGGGTACTCCCAATATGCGGTATTGCTGGCGTATATTCCACTCAGCCGTCATGTCCCGGTATACGGAAGGTGTTTCAACTACCGCCCCTATTCTTCGGCGGCTGCGTACTATTCTTCTGTCCGTGTTTTTTGCGCCATACAGCGTATAGCTTCCGCCTGTCGGCTCCTGCAAGCCGCAGATAATGCGGATAAGCGTTGTCTTGCCGGCGCCGTTGCGCCCAACAAAACCGTATATTGCCCCCTTCGGGATGCGCATCGTGAGCCCCTCAAGGGCCGTAAACCCACGGTAGCTCTTTCGCAGCGCGTTCGTTTCGAGCACATATTCCATGTGATATACCTCCTTTTACTCGATAGGCCTATCCTATCGGGTAAAGGTTGAGACAACGGTTAAGACAAAGGTTGAGAAACCGTTGAGATCATCCGTTCAGTCTGAAGCCTATGCCCCATACAGACTCCACATACTCCTTACCGCTCGCCTCCCGCAGTTTGCTTCTCAGATGGCTGATATGGGTTTTCAAAGAGCTTTCCGTGCAGTCAGGTGTGTCCTGTGCTATCCGCTCCAGCAGAGTCGACTTTGCGATAACCTGCCCCGGGTTCTGGGCAAGGAGTTTTACTATCGCATATTCCGTTCTTGTAAGGGAAACCTCCGTCCCCGCGGCGCTTACGCTGTGGGACGCCGTATCTATCGCGAGATCGCCGCGGGTGTAAACCGCGGCCAACGGTGAACGGGAATTCTCCCTCAGGCGCACGGCCACCCGCGCAAGCAGCTCCTTTGTGTCAAAGGGCTTCGTCAGATAATCGGCCGCGCCGCCCATAAGAAGGCCCACCTTGTCCTGGACAGCAGTTTTCGCGCTTACGACTATTACCGGTATCCCCTGTATCCGTGGCAGCAGTTCTTCGCCGGATAATCCCGGGAGCATAAGGTCAAGCAAAACCAGATCCGGTTGAGCATCCTTCAGAAGGAGCAGCGCCTCGGTGCCGGAATAGGCCCGCATCACGCTGTACCCCTCCCGCTCAAGGACTTCCTGCTCCAGATTGCCGATATTGACATCGTCGTCTATTATCATTATCGTACTCATCTTAACCTCCTGCTCTTTCAAATGCCGTTTCTTCGATTGCCAAAATTATAGGAAGCAAAAGATAACTTGTCAATCGAAGGCCGGATAATTAAGAAATAACGGTGCGTCCCAAACGCGGACGCACCGTTATTGATAGATATAAGATTACACGTCCAGCTTCTGGACAAAAGCGTCACTCGTGAGCATAAGAGCAACACAGTGCGCTGCGTTCTTCAGAGCTGTGCACACCGTGAGAGTGGGGTCAGCGATGCCCATATCGAGCATATTGCCGTACTCACCTGTTTCAATATTGAAGCCGTATCCCACAGCGTCCACCTTCATCACGTTATGAAGCACAGCGGGACCTTCCAGGCCAACGTTCTCCGCAAGCTGCTTCAGAGGAGCGCTCAGAGCGTCCAGCACCGTTTTTACACCGGTCTTATAGTCGCCCTCGGGTGCTTCCTTATACATCTTCGCGACAGCTCCCACAGCGTCAAGGAACGCGACGCCGCCGCCGGCGACAACGCCGTTCGCCATAGCCGCGTTAAGGGACGCAAGGGCATCTTCTGCCTTCTGCTTGCGCTCAAGCTGTTCAGTCTTTGTATAGCCGCCGATCTTGATGCGGGTGATGCCGCCGCTGAGAGTCGCCAGTCTGTTCTGGTTGCGGTCGTGCTCAAACTTGGATACGGGATTCTGAAGAAGAGCCACTATATCCTCGCAGCGCTTTCTGATAGCAGCGGGATCTCCCTTACCGTCTGTTATCATTGTGCGCTCCTTAGTGCTCGTCACGCGCGCCGCTCTGCCGAGCTGGCTGAGCTTGACATTATCCAGTGAGAGACCAAATGTATCGGAGATGACCTCTCCGCCTGTGAAAATTGCAATATCCTCAAGGTATTCAAGCACACGCTCCGCTGTGCCGAAGGCTCTCACGCAGAGAGTCTTTATTACGCCGCGGCGGATATTATGGCAGATACCGTGGAGGGCGCCGTCCTTGACGTCTCTCGCGATTATGACCAGCTCCGCATTCTGCTTATGGACCATCTCGATTATGGGGATTATCTTCTCAAACTCGGTTATCTCCTCGTCAACGATAAGGATATAGGGGTTTTCCAGTACAGCCTGACCTGTGGCGGGGTCGGTTATCATATAGTCGGAGATGAAGCCCTTCTGGATCTGCATGCCGCGCACGCAGTCCACATAGTTTTCAGTACCGTCGGAGTCTTCGACTGTCACGATGCCATAGTCACCGGTGCCAGTCATTGCGTCCACGACCATATTGCCGATCTCTTCGTCTCCGCAGGCGACCTTTGTCACAAGGCGCATTTCCTTTTCTCCGCCGACCTGCATTGAAGTCGTCTTGATGGTCTCAACAGCCTTATCTGTTGCTTCAATTATAGCCTTGCGCATTACCATGGGGTTCGCGCCTGCACTAACGTTCTTAAATCCCTCGTGGAGCAGCTTCTGGATGAGTATCGCCGTCGTTGTGGCGCCGCCGCCGCATGCGTTAGTTGTGCGCAGGCAGGTCTCGGAAACGAACTCCGCAGCGTTGCCGAGATAGTCGTCGTTGAGGTCGATATACTGAAGGATGCTGGAAGTATCGTTTGAGACTGTGGGCCACATATGGTTCTTGTTGAAGACGACGCTGCGTCCTCTTGGACCGTATGTAACTTTTACGGCGTCCACAACGGTGTCAACGCCTTCAAGCAGTATTTTGCCGGTCTCTTCAAATTTGATCTCCGTCATTTTAGTGAGTCCTCCTATTTAAAAATGCAGTGTAATTACAAATTAAACGGCACAAATTCCCATATGCCGTCGAATATTATACACCATCACAGCTGCATCGTCAATGGCAGTTATCACTCTTCATGGCAGAGTGCTAAAAATATTTTTATCCGGCGAACATCTGCGCCCAGCAAAAGCCTGTATACCCGGAGGCTGTGCACTTTGCAACGCCGATGCCTATGCTCGTGTAGCCGGCGGAGAGTATATTCCCCCTGTGGCCCGGAGAATTCATCCAGTCCTCAAAAGCCTGCTTTGCGCTTGTCTGTCCGATGGCAACATTTTCCCCGGTCAGGCGCCTGACGCCGTTTTCAAGCACCGTGTAATAACTCGAACCATCCGGACGTGTGTGCCCGAAAAGGACGTTCTGTTCCTCCGCACGGATCATCGCAGCTTTCGTAAGCTCTGTGTCCAGCTTAAGCTCCCCAAGTCCGTTTGCCCGGCGGGCGTCATTTACGAGAGAGAGTATTTCGTTTACATACGCGGAATATTCCCCCGCCGCCTCGTCAGTTTTAGCGTCATCCGGCTTTTCGGGCGAAGTATCAGGCTTTTCAGACTCCGCCGGAAGTTCAGGCGCAGGCTTGGCAGGCTCCTCCGTGCTGGTATCTTTGCAGAAAGTGAAGCACTTTGAAAGCAGGCGGCAGATCAGCTTTTCGCAGGTCGATACACTCTCTTCACATATGCCAAAGCTGCACAGTGCGCTCTCGCCGCAGCTGTCCGACGCCGCAAACGCGGGTGATACCGACACAGTCAATACCAATACAGCGGAGACGGCTGCTGCCGCCGCTCTCTTAAAACTTATCTTCTTCAACTTCGTTCTCTCCAATCTTTTGTAATTTTGGGATCCCGAAGTAATTATACCAATTAGTGTTCTGGATTTCCTGCCAATATATGCCTCAGAGGAGCACGGGCTGTATCTGCCGACCCTCCAGCGCTGCTTCGATCGTCTCCGGGATGCGTGTAAAGTCCGCGACGAGTGAATCCGGCTTTCCCAGTGGGTCATCCTGCCCCAGAGGGACAAAGTATATCCCGTCCCGCGCCATCAGCCTGCCGAGATTTTCCCCGTTAGCCGACAGAGCGTCGTTACTCGCCAGTGCAATTATAACAGGCCTGCCGTTTCGCATATGGGCCTTGCACGCCATCGTGACAACGCTGTCCGTAACTCCGCGGGATATCTTCGCAAGTGTGTTCCCCGTGCAAGGCGCTATGACCAGCGCGTCCAGCAGCTTCTTCGGGCCGATAGGCTCTGCCTGCGCCACGGTGGATATTATCCTCTTACCGCACAGGCGCTCCACCTCCGCCTTCAGGTCCGCCGCCTTGCCGAAACGCGTATCTGTCGCGCAGCATATTTCCGAGAGTATCGGCTGAATATCCTCATATTCCCCGCAGAGGGTACGCAGCGCGTTCAGCGCCTTCTCGTGTGTGCAAAATGAGCCGCACATGGCAAATCCAAGCTTTATGCCGCCCTTCATTTCTCAACACCCATTTCTGTAATAATATTAAGTATCGTGCCGGCTATTATCTGCCCCGCCGCCTCCGGCGCCGCTTTGCCCGGCAATCCGCCCGCGATCTCATATTTCATACCCAGCGCTTCAATGTCCGCGGGATCTGCACCCCAGGGTGCCGACGCGAGCTCCAGAATATAGCAGTCCTTCCTCAGGTTTTCAAGGCGCTTTCTCGTCAGTACCCGCGCCGGAACAGTGTTTATTACGGCGTCAAACCCGTCGGTATTGCCCCACGCCTCTTCAAAGCTGACCGCTGTGCGCCCTGCCCAGTTCGCCTCGCTTATGACGCTTTTCCGCCTCGCTGCGGCCGTTATATCGCACCCGAGTGGTGAAAGGACCTCATGGCATGCGCGCGCCACGTTTCCCCAGCCGAGCAGGAGTATTTTCATCCCTTGGAGCGGTTTTTTCACATTCTGAAGAATGCACCCGAGCGCTCCCTGAGCCGTCAGGCGGGCGTTGCCCGTGAGAAATTCCCTGCGCACAGAGTAATCCACGTATTCCCCTTTTATATCTCCCGGCAGGGTCGGCGCGAATATTGTTTTTCCGCAGAATTCATTCATCACCGTCTGCAGCTCTATTTTTCCCCTGTACATCGGCGCGTTCAGAAAGCCGTCACGCGTCGGTGGCACGGGGAGCACTGCCCAGTCAGCGCTGTGCACATCATCCGGATCTCCCGGCTCCCCGCCCAAAGCGAAAAGCGCCGTTTCAAAGCCTCTTTTCCTAATAAAGTCGGCGGCATGAAGCATCCGCTCATCACCGCCGATAAACACAAGTTTCTTCCCTGTTTCGTTCATATACACCCCTCCGCGTGAAATATGGATCATCAGCAATCCATATTATTCATCCGCCGTTACCGGGGTTCATAACATTTGACGCGCCGAGTCCAGCAAAGCTTCCCTGCTGTTCTTTTCAGGCTCAAGCAGGACCATATCCAGAAGTTTCTCCAACACCTGGCCAATTCTTTTTCCCGGCTCAAAGCCGATGGATACGAGGTCTGCTCCTTTCACCGCAAGTTCACTCACTGTGCAGCACTCGCCGGAGGCGAGTATTTCCTCCGGTAAGGCTCCGGCATCTTCCGCGCCGAGCACCTGCGCTGCTCCGCAGGCGGCATATGCCACGTCATAACCACGCCGCGCTATTATCTTCTTCACGCTGAGTCTGTCCGTAACTGTGCCGCAGAGTCCAAGTCCCGCTGTGACTGCGGCTTTCAGCCTTTTGTCAAGGCGCAGATCAGCGTTTTCATCTCCGAGCCACGCAAAAAAACTGCCCCATCGTGAAAATCTGTTCTCCGGCAGATCGTCGAGCCTTCCGGCACTGGCTGTGCCCTTTTTGTCCAACAGCCCCGCCCATGCCGCGGTCTCCAGCAGGTGCGGCCGCGGGCTCATAAGTGTCTTTTCAATTTCCTCACGGATGCGCTCCCGTGACACGCTCCCCCTAAGAGGCGCCCGGCTCTTCATAGCCCTCAGCGCACCGCCGTCGATCTCAAAACCCAGCACTGCCGCGAACCTCACGCAGCGGTACATCCTCAGAGCGTCCTCTCCGAAGCGCTCAGCTGGATCTCCAACTGTCCTAATAATCCTGCCCTCAATATCTGCTCTGCCGCCGAATATATCGATTATCTCGCCATCCGCAGAGAGCGCCATTGCATTCACCGTAAAATCCCGCCGGGAGAGGTCAGTCTCGATACTCCGCTCAAATCGCACAGCGTCCGGGTGTCTGCCGTCGGTGTAGACGCTTTCGCTCCTGAACGTGGTCACTTCCACCCCGAGCCCGTCCACCCATACTGTGACCGTCCCGTGTCTTATTCCCGTCGGCACGGTGTTTTCAAACAGCGCCGTTACCTGCTCCGGCAGCGCCGAGGTCGCGGCATCATAATCGTGTATCTGCCTTCCCATGAGCATATCCCTCACGCAGCCGCCCACAAGAAAGGCACCATATCCCGCGCGCTGGAGCCTGCGGATCACGCATACCGCCCTTTCATCGATCCCGTTATGCAATTTGACACCTCCTTTACGACATATTTCTCTTGTAACTTTCTCGTTCAGGCATTATAATATCACATACTATGCGCAGTATGCCAAGAAAACTTTTGTGAGGTGCACACCTTTGGAATACAATCATAAAATCGACAATTACCTTCGTCCCGGCAAACACGCCCATCTTGTGGGCATAGGCGGCGTTTCGATGCGTCCACTCGCCGAGGTGCTCAAGGGCAGCGGAATGGTCATAACCGGGTCTGACATGAACGACGGTCCCTCTGTGGAAGAACTGCGCTCCCTCGATATTGACGTTGCGATCGGGCACTTCGCCGAAAATATAAACGGCGCCGACCTGGTCATCCGAACGGCAGCCGTGCATGATGACAACCCTGAGATCTCCGCGGCTCTCGCCGCAGGTGTCCCCGTGTTTGAGCGCGCTCAGGCCTGGGGCTCAATAATGAAATCCTACCGGAATGCCGTTTGCATCTCCGGTACCCACGGCAAAACCACGACAACCTCCATGTCCACCCATATCCTTATGGCAGCGGAAAAGGATCCCACAGTCATGATCGGCGGCACTCTTCCCATGCTCCACAGCGGACACAGGGTGGGCCACGGGGACACTATCGTGCTGGAGTCCTGCGAGTACTGCAACTCATTTCACAGCTTTTTCCCCACAGTCGCCGTCATACTCAATGTAGATGCCGATCACCTGGACTTCTTCAAGGGCATTGACGACATTATCGCATCCTTCAGGCATTTCGCTCTTCAGGTTCCGGCTGACGGCTGCGTGGTCGTGAACGCTGATAACGCAAATGCCATGAAGGCAGTTTCCGGTATTGACAGGCGCATTGTAACCTTCGGCACGAACTGCAGTGCGGACATCCACCCGGCGGACCTTAATTTCAAAAATGGTCTTGCCTCCTTCGATATTATCGCAAACGGAGAGAAATATTGCAGCGTAGAGCTCAAGGTTCCAGGTGAGCACAACGTCTCAAACGCCCTCGCGGCGGCGGCGGCGGCTATAACCCTGGGTATCGGCGGCAGCGCTGTCAGCGAAGGACTCTCCTCTTTCACAGGCGCCGGGCGTCGCTTCGAGTATAAGGGTGAATACAACGGCGCAAAAATTTACGATGACTACGCTCATCACCCCAGTGAGATGCACGCTCTCATCTCCATGTGCAAGGAGCTTGGCTACAAGCGCGTGATACTGGTGTTCCAGCCCCACACTTACACCCGCACCAAAGCACTCTTTGACGATTTCTGCGCGGAGCTGAGCCGTGTCGACATCGCTATTCTCGCGGAGATATACGCCGCCCGTGAAGTCAACACGATAGGCGTGACCTCCTCACAGCTTGCCGAAAAGGTCGGCGCGAAATGCTATGCCTCCATGGATGAAATAGTCGTCCAGCTGCAGCGCCTTGCCTCTCCCGGTGACCTGATAGTCACAGTAGGTGCCGGCGATATCTACAAAGTTGGCGAGAAGCTCGCATCGCTGAACAAAGTATAAAATAAGCCCCCCGGAACTCCGGGGGGCTTAAATATTCAACGCCCGCGGGCGGTATATCTGATCTGCCGCTTTAGGACATTAACCACGGCGGGCAGTTACCGAAAACAATCTTTATTATCTCTCGGGTCGAGCGGTGATTTACTGCGCTCCATCCGCTGACCATGGTCGTATTATACTCCCCTCTGCCTGTCGAGTGTTGAAGAAAAAGTAAACGCTTTGTAAAGAAAAATGAAACAAAATGCAGGAATAGCGTCAGGAACCTTTTTTCCCTGACGCTATTCCTTATTTCTTAAGTTTTTCCGCAAGTTCACTGTCCGGCGTGACGTAAATCGTCTTGTAGCTGTCATATATGACCATGCCGGGTCTCGCGCCGTTCGGCTTCTTTACGTTTTTCACCGCCGTGTAGTCCACGGGCACATTCTCAGAGTCCCGTGCCTGGGAGTAAAGGGCCGCGAGCTTCGCCGCCTGAATGATACTCACCTCGTCGGGCTGAGTTCCGTTTGTGAAAAGGATCACATGGGAGCCGTGTATTTTCTGCACATGGAACCACATATCGCTCTTAAACGCTGTTTTGAGGGTGAGTATATCGTTCTGGGAATTATTCTTTCCCACGAGGATGCGAAGCCCCGAGGAGGAAATGAACTCCATTGGCGCCGAGACCTTCTGCTGCTTCATCTGCTTTTTACCCGGCAGCTTCTTAAGATACCCGTTCTGCTCCAGCTCCCGGCGTATCTCCCCCACTGTCAGCTCACCGTCCGCGCGGGACAGTGCGTCCAGCACGCTCTCCACATATTCCAGCTCCCGCTCGCCAAGCGCGATCTGCTCCGTGAGCATTACCTGTGCCGTCTTTGCTTTGTTATAGTCACGGTAGTACCGTGCGGCGTTCTGCTGAGGGGTTTTCAGCGGGTCGAGCTTGATCTTTATCATTTTGCACTCAGGGTCATAGTAGTTCACCGTCTCCAGAGAATTCATGCCCCGCTCCATGTTGTGCAGGTTTGAGGTAATGATATCTCCGCACACCCGGAGATACTCCCGGTCCATGCTGGCTGAGAGCTCCTTTTTCTGGTTCATGACTTTCCTGCGCAGCCTGTCCCGGGCATTTGTCATGGTTCTTATCACGTCATGCCCACGTCGGCGAATGCTGTCTGCCCGGTCCTTCTCGCGATAATAAGTCTCCAGCATGACTGAGAAGCTTTCAAACACTCGTCCTTCATAGGCTGAACCGTACTGCTCTATCTCCATGAACGTGAAGTCCCTGGGAACGCCCTCTTCAAGAAGCATGAAGGGCGTGAAGCTCCCGGAGCTTATCCGTTCTCTCAGTGATACTGTGAAATCTCTCATTCTCTCCCGCTGGTCGTCCGTCGTCTCCGTGAGATAGATCCCCGTCGTCTCCGACACATGGGCGCATTCACGGCTTATCAGCGGGGAGATACCGAGGAAGGTATCCATCATCCATTTTTCGCACACTATATCCCTATCCCGGTTGGATATAAGCTCACCGATGGCGTCATCACTCATGGCTATCAGGTCAGCCTTCTCCTGGGGATCCGGATAGTGGTAGAAAAGCCCTGGCAGCAGGCTGCGCATTGCGCTCACGGCGCCGCTGGATTTGTGTATACAGTCCAGTATGCGGTTTTCTTCATCCACAAGAACTATATTTGACCACTTGCCCATCAGCTCAACTATGAGCCTTTTTGTTGCGGGAAACCCCATATCGTCCCGGCAGTCCAGTTCGAGCTCCACTATGCGCTCCATATCAGGCTGATTTACCGCGGTAATACGCCCTCCCGCAATATGCTTGCGCAGGAGCATACAGAACATGGGCGGCTGCTGGGGATTATCCATCTGCGCCGTAGTGAGGGATATTCTCGCCGAACCGGAGCTTGCGGATATAAGGAGCTTTGAGTTTCCTGAAGCTGTGTGAAGGTTCAGCACTACGGCATCCCGCTCTGGCTGAAAAATCTTGTCCACCCGTGCACCTGTTATTCTGCTGCGCAGTTCTCCCGCGATCGCCGATATACATACTGCGTCAAGCGGCATATTACCCCTCCTGTCCGAAATTGCTCTCCGTTATAGCCTGAAAGAGCTCGTTTATCCTGTCGTGCTGCCCGCTGAGATACAGGCTTCCGAACAGCGCCTCAAGCCCCGTTGCCCGATGGTACTGGGCGCGGGTAGCGTTTTGAGGCACAAAATGCACCTTAGTATTTCTCGCCCGGCGGAACACGGCCAGCTCCTCATCGCTGAGCATCGGTTCAATTATATCCATAGCCCTCGCCTGAGCAGGCGCGCTCACCCGGCGCACCGTCTCCCGGTGGAGCCCACCGGCCGTCGCCTTGCCGCACTTGCATAGATAAGCGCGCACCAAAAGGTCGTATACACCGTCGCCCACGTGTGCCAGCGCAAGGGAGCTGAGGGTCAGCAGCTCATCCCGCCCCAGCGTTATATTAAGATAATCCTCCACTAGGCCACCTCCTGTTCTGTCGTCGTTCACGTCAGAACAGCTTATCATATTTTTCCTTCAAGGTACAGAGGTATCGAGTAAAAACCCTTGATATTTCTCCGCCGTTCGTGTATAATAGTCGCTATCAGTAAAGAATTCGGCACGCTGCAAGGTCGTGCTAATCGGGGAGTTAGCGGTGCCCTGTTGCCTGCAATCCGCTATAGCAGGGATGAATTCCAATCTTAGGATTTGCTGTGTGTTGTCGACTTACATAAGCGGTGTTGACGAGACGGTCTTGCGCAACCGGAACCTGTGAACCATGTCAGGCGGGGAACCGAGCAGCATTAAGCAGGCACTCCTGTGTGCCGCAAGGACGCCGTTTCCGAGCTGGCTGTGTACGTAACGGGCATGCAGTATTATTCGAAGTGCGGTGCACGGCCTTGCAGTGTGCCGAATCTTATTCAGGGAGTTTTTTTCATGTATCAGGCGCTTTACAGAAAATGGCGGCCTCAGACTTTTGACGACGTTGTTGGTCAGAAGCACGTGACGGACACGCTGAAAAGTGAATTACGTCTCGACAGGCTTTCCCATGCCTATCTGTTCACCGGTACAAGAGGCACGGGCAAGACCACCTGCGCCAAAATTCTGGCAAAAGCCGCCAACTGCGAAAATCCTGTTGACGGCAACCCCTGCAACCGTTGCCCGTCCTGCCGCGGCATTGACGACGGCAGCATTCTGGACGTGCTGGAAATAGACGCCGCATCAAACAACAGTGTGGATAATATACGCGCTATCAGAGACGAAGCCGTATATACCCCCGGCAGTGTCAAGAAGCGTGTGTATATCATTGACGAGGTCCACATGCTCTCCACCCCCGCTTTCAACGCACTGCTGAAGATAATGGAAGAACCGCCGGAACACCTCATTTTCGTCCTGGCAACTACGGAATCCCATAAGATCCCCGCGACTATCCTTTCCCGCTGCCAGAGCTTCACCTTCAAGCGAATCTCGCCTGCGGACATTGCCGGGCGCATTGAATGTATCTGCACTCAGGAGGGCATCGACATAACCCGCGAGGCGGTCGATATCATTTCCCACATGGCGGATGGGTCTGTGCGTGACTCTCTGAGCCTGCTGGACCAGTGCTCCAGCGCGGGCGGCACTGTGGATGAAGGACGCGTCCTTGATGTGCTTGGTCTCTCCGGCCATGAGACGACTATCGAACTTCTCAGCCACATCGCTGACCGTGATGCCGGCAGCGCTCTGTCCCTCCTCAATGAAATTTATAATGCCGGTAAGGATATCTCCGCCGTCATGGGTGAACTCAGTGCACTGGTGCGGGACATTCTCGTGAGCATTGTTGCGCCGAAGAGCGCCGATGAGCTCATATCCGGATCATATGACCGCGCTGTCCTCAGCAGCTTTGCCTCAAAGCTTGCACCGTCCAGGATCATATACATTCTTGACTCTCTCCAGGCGCTGCTTACAAAGCTGTCTCTCTGCACCAGTCAGCGTATTGATGCGGAGCTTTGTCTCATAATGGTCTGCGACGATACTCTCGTGCCAGATATGAAGGCTTTTGCCTCAAGGCTGACCCGCCTTGAGATGGCAGTCAATCAGGGGGGCTCTGCACCGGCGGCGGCATCAGCGCCGCTGGTCAGCGAAGCTTCTGACGATTCTCCCCCCTGGGACGTTGACGAACCGGATGCGCCCGCCGCCGAGGTGCCGGTCTCCCCTCCTGCTCAGGAGTTATCCGGGGACTGGGCGGAAATTCTGGCTCTCCTCAAGACGCAGCTCACTCAGATCGAATACGCCCATCTCTCCAATGCTTCGGCAGTTAATGTAGCGATGAGCGGTAGTGAGATAGCTATATCCTTTACCGACGCTATTGTGAACCGGGTCCTTAACAAACCGAACGTTAAGGAGGTTATCAAAAATGCCGCCGGGCATGTGCTCGGCAGACCGGTAAGCGTGAGAATCGAGTGCGGAACAGCTCAGGCAGGCGGGGACAAATTCTCTGAACTGCTCAGGCTCGGCGATAAATTCAACAATGTAAAAATCAAGTGATACAGGAGAAGTGATATTATGGCTAAAGGTTTCAACAGAGGCATGCCCGGCATGGGCGGCATGAATATGAACATGATCAAGCAGGCTCAGAAGATGCAGCAGGATATGCTCAAGATGCAGAGCGAGCTTGAAACTAAGGAATACTCAGCTACTGCAGGCGGCGGTGTTGTTACCGCCGTTGTCAACGGCAAGCATGAGCTGAAGAACCTGACCATTGACCCCGAAGCTGTCGATCCCGAGGACGTGGAAATGCTTCAGGACCTTATTGTCGCAGCCGTAAACGAAGCCATGCGCTCCGCTGACAGCGACGCATCCCAGAGCATGAACAAAATAACGGGCGGCCTGAATCTGGGTTTGTAACGCGAGAAATGAAGGAGTGCTCCACAGATAAAGTGGAGCACTCCTTTTTATTATCGCCCTTTCCAGTTCTTCAGTTCCCTGAGGTACATGCCCCCGCCGCCTATCGTTGTTATCAGCTCCGCCGCCGGAAAAGCTATCCAAGTATACCCCAATCCGATAAAGCTCATTATCCAGAAAATCGGCACGAGGCAAATTATCTGGCGCAGCAGACTCAGAAACACGCTCTCTTTGGCTTTGCCCAGCGCTTGGAAGATGCTCGGCACCGTAAGCGAAAACACCGCGGGCAAAAAGCTCGCACCGATAATTCGGAACGCCGGTATGCCGATAGTCAGCACTTCCGTGCTCTGGGAAAATATCTTTATAAGGGGCGCGGGTAAAACTTCAAAGCAGAATACACCGATTGCCATGAGCGCAAGGGATATATACATCGTGCAGCGTACCGTCCCCCGGCACCTGTCATATTCCCCCCTTGAGTAGTTGAAGCTGAGCATTGGGACAATACACGTATCAAGCGCAAAGAGCGGTATGAAAAAGAAGGTCTGGAGCTTATAGTACAGCCCCAGGACTGTTACCGCCGAATCTGTAAAGCCCGACAGGATCACGTTCAGCAGCATAATGTAAACAACATACAGCCCCTGCATGAATATAGAGGGAAATCCAAAATGGTAGATCGGTCTGATGCAGCGACGCAGAGCTTCCGGTTTCGGAATACGGCGTCTTCCGTGAATTCCTGTGATTACCGCCGAGACGAATTGCCCGATTATAGTGGCTATAGCAGCCCCGGCGACCCCCATTTCCGGGAAGATCCCCACGCCTAAAATGAGCAGCGGGTCAAGTATGATATTTGTCACAGCGCCTGCCACTTGGGCAAGCGTCGGCAGGAGCATGTTTCCCTGGGCCTGATGTATTTTTGTGAAGCAGCCCTCTAAAAACGATCCGAGGCTGCCAATGCACACGATTCGTCCGTATATGACCACCGCTTCCACCGCCGCTTCGGACTGAACGCTCACCCGCGCGAATGGACGCAGAACCGCCACGGCAAAAACCGCAAATACCGCCCAGCTTATGATCGCCAGGAAAATTCCGGTACCCCCAACTTCATCCGCGCCATTCGTATCCCGACGGGCATAGCGCTGCGCCATGAGCGCGTTGACACCGCTCCCCGTGCCTACGGCGAGAGCGGTTATGAGCAGCTGCATTGGGTAAACCGCCGAGAGGGCTGTCAAACCAACGTCTGAAAATTTACCTACAAAATAGCTATCCACGATGTTGTACATCGCCTGTATAAGCTGCGCCAGCATGACCGGCGGAGCGATCCTCATAAGAATGCTCATAACACTGCCGGTACCGAACTGCTCGGCGCCGCGTATTTTCTGCATTTTTACCACCCCTTGGCAGTGATTTTCCTCGAACTCAGGAGATTATAATACAACCGCCGATAAAGGGCAATAGGAGCTGATTATTAAATTATCCCTCAGCCCCAGGCATAGATCATTTAAAGCGTCAATCATCCAGATTGATCCACATAGCAGGGCGAACACCACCACAAGAATAATAAACATTAACACCGTAGTTGTCGATTGAACCGTCAGATCTGACACGAGCATTAAAAGCATAAGTCTGAACGTCACCAAGGGACCGCAGCGTCCACCAACAGGCAACTCCATCATCTACGGAATTCTCCGTACTTATAATAACACCTTTCGCCTTTATATTCCTTTATATTGATTATATATTTCTTCAGCTATTTCGGCACTTTCTTTATATCCGTTTAATTCGATTAAACTCTCATAGGATCCAATCACATCTCCCTCATTCATTAGAGCTACTGCGTTATCATATTTAATGTCAAGAATTGCTGTATTACATTCTTTTATTTTGGTATCGCTGTCTTTGTATCCGTCAAGTTCCTCAAACGCAGAAATAGCCTCGTCGTAATTAGCATTTTCCATCAAATCAAGTGCGGTAGGTATTAATTGAAATACATGTTATACTTTGAAAAAGTACACTTTTTCAAAGCATTTGTCCCCCCCGTATAATTTTCGACCAGTATATATCAGACTTTTAGCGTTTTCCTCTGGAAAATAAAAGGACACTGTATTCAGAATTATACTGAATACAGTATCCTTTTTGCCGCCAACCAAGCGCCCGCCATATGGCGGGCGCTTGGCTAATATATCAGAATTTTCCGCTGCTGCCGCTGCCTCCAGAGGAAGTCGAGTGGGATGAGTCGGAGGAGGAAGATGAAGTATCATCCTCAATTGTGCGGACAGTGGTCGTCGTGTGGGTATAGCAGTCCCACCTGTTGGTTATAGCGATGCCGCCGGGTACAACATATTCATCAGCCTGCACTGCCTTTACCGCGGTTTTCATCTTGCCTTTAAGAATAAGGCACACAATAAGTGCCACCAGGCAGCCTACGACGATGGAAATGATAATTCCGCCTGAGTCAACTTCTCTGCCAGAGTCCTCTTCATAGAAAGAGCCATCCTTTTCATCGGGAGTCAAGAACTCGTCGCATCCCCGGATATAATCCTTAAGTCCGGCGCTCCAGTTATTGTCGGCAAAATCGTCCTTGAAACGCTCTGCAAGCATATCCCTTACGTAGCTGCCCATCGCGTCTTCGCCGGCACCCATAACATATATGGCATAGTCCCGTTCATCCATACTGAGCAGGAGCATGACGCCGCTGCGGCGGTCACCCTCCCCAAAATCATACTGGTCATAGAGCTGCCCCGCAACGTCGATAACATCACCGCTGCCATACCGGGTATAGTCATCAACAATCATGACATATACGCCGCAGTCGTGACGCTGGATGACCTCTCTCGCCATATCGTCAAGTTGCATGATCTCATCATACGTAAGCAGATCGTATTCATCAAAGATATACTCAGGTACGGTTATCAGATCATCGCCCTCAACAGGTCCCAGTGCAGGGTCTCCAACAGGCGCTCCTTCCTCCGGCTCGAAATCACCGAGGAAGTATACATTGACCGCGTCCGCCAGGGCTTCCACTGCCTGGGCCAGGGCGACAGCGCTCGTTTCCATATCCCCGCTCCACGCACTGCTTTCCAGATACGGCTCGACCGCATCCTCAACTGCACTCTGGAGCGCGCCGTCCTGAAGGGTCGGATCGCTGCCGCCTACATAGACACACCAATCCTCTTCACTGTTCATAACAAACGTCCCCTCCTGCTCATCCAGAAGCAATGTAAGGGTAACTCCGCGGTCATACTCTCCGTATCCATAACCATAGTTTCCGTAGATATCCTCCGCCGCAGTTTTGAGGTTTTCATATTCGCTAAATGTAAGAACATCAACCCTGATGTCTATCCCCAACTCCTCACCGTACATTGGCAGTAACATTTCCCCCAGATAAGTAAGGTATTCAGAACTGAGTTCTTCCGTCTCATCGTATATTACTCCGTAGTCCGCTGCGAATGCGGGCGCTCCAACTGCACAGATAAGCACCAGTGCGAGAATTATCGCCGTGATTCTTCTTTTCATGACCGCACCTCCTTAAAGCAGCGTTATAAGCGTACCTATCGCGGCGATAGGCACTGCAATAGCGGCGAAAAGCCCCCAAAATCTGCCCCAGCTCATCGGCAGATTTCCCACGAGCTTACCGGTCTGCCCGTTCATTGCAAAGAGGAAGTCCTTACCCTTCCATTTTGTATTCAGCAGCCACACCGGCATGAGTGCATAGTGCACCTTGCCGCGCTTTATGCCGGCGTCCTCGCTTATGGGAACGCAGGTCTCATAGCCTGACACGCTTGCCCGGAGAGCATCGCTAAGCGTGTTGCGGCAGCGACTGTCCGCACGTTCCTTGCTGTCCTCTACGGACACATCGTATTTGTCCGCGAGGAACCCCGGTAGATAGGCCGTGGAGAATGGCTTGAGGTCATTGTAATCATAGGGCTCAATGGAGTCCATATGGTCATCCGGCATCTTTTCGGAAGCGTCCACGGGAACTTTTTCAAACTTCACGGAACCTGCACGGAATACGTCGAAGTGATCAGTTTCCGTTATCTCCTGATTCCCGTTTCTGTAAGTGCGGGAACGCGTGGCCTCATAACGCGCGCAGCCCTTTGCCTCGCCGTCAAAAAGCCAGAATGGTACATAGATGCCCGCAACCTTTTCAATCTTGTTGCCCGCGGCAAAGGCCTTTGGCAGGAAGATTTTCCCCTTATAGTGCTTCTTCAGGGCGTCCACCGCGTCCTTATGGCTCAGCTTGAAGGGCAGCACAAAATCCGGTTTCAGCGCGCCTGTGAACTGGCCAGGCACCACCGTTGGATTGCCGCAGTAAGGGCAGGATGTGGCGGCGGTCGTCTCATCGCAGATAAGCTCCGCGCCGCATGACGGACATGTATAGCTCTTAATACCTTCGCCCTCTGCGCCCCAGTCTCCGGTAATATCCTCAGCGTCCCATTCTCCGCTGTCCGCGGCTTCCGCCTTTGCTTTCGCCGCAGCTTTGTCCCGCTCCTCAGCGCTCGCCTGGGCTGCAGCCGCCGCCTTGTCCTTGTCTGCGTAGAGAGCCTCTATCTGCGCCGGATCGTAAGTTGATCCGCAGTAATCGCACTCCAGCTTGCCGGAATCGCCCACATAATGGAGTGGTCCCGTGCAGGCGGGGCATTTATAGTTAGTAACCTGTGCCGGCATTAATATTCCACCTCTCTGAAAAATAACTGTACACTGCGGCACCGAGCACATATCGGTGCCGCGTAAAAATCAGATTATATCGCCCTCGTCAAATATATCTCCGCATTCAGGGCAGAATTTGGGAGGATGCGCCGGGTCTTCCGGCTCCCATCCGCACTTATCGCATTTATACTTGGGTACTCCCGCAGGCTTGGGTTTCCCGCACTCAGAGCAGAATTTACCCTTATTTACAGCGCCGCAGGAGCAGGTCCAGCCTTCTGAGGCAGGTCTCGGTTTCCCGCACTCAGGGCAGAATTTCCCCGTTGCGGTGGCACCGCAGGAACACTTCCAGCTCTCACCCGCGGGCTTGGGTTCCGGCTTTTTTGCGCCGCAGGCCGCGCAGAAGTTACCTGTATTCCCCGTCTGGCCGCAGGAGCAGGTCCAGCCCTGAGTCTGTGGCTGCTGGGACTGCTGAGCGCCCATCTGGAACAGATTCTGGGCATTCGTGCCTCCTGCCTGACCAGCCATTCCCATACCCATGAACGCCATTGCGGCGCCGTTTGTGTTGCTTGCCGCAGCCTGCATTGCACTCGCCTGTGCGCCGACAAGGTGCGCCGCAGCTCTGGTCGGATCCATGAATGCCGCGTTGCGCTGCATCTCTTTTATCATCTTCTCATCTTCTTCCTCAGCCTTCACAGAGGATACGCCGAAGGAGACGATCTCAATACCACGCAGGTCGCGCCACTTCGCGGAGAGGACCTCGTTGAGCGCGTCCGCCAGTTCTGTCGTATGTCCCGGAAGAGCCGAATAACGCACGCCCATCTCAGATATACGCGCGAAGGCGGGCTGGAGCGCCGTGAGCAATTCTGTGCGCATCTGACCTGTAAGCTCGTCGCGGCTGTACGCCTCGGTCACATTGCCGCAGACGTTAGTATAAAAGAGCAGCGGGTTTGCAACACGGAAGCTGTATTCACCGAAGCAGCGGATACCGATGTCGATGTCTATACCGGCGCGCTGATCCACAACTCTGAAGGGTACGGGCGACGCTGTGCCATATTTGTTGCCGACCAGCTCCTTAGTGTTGAAGTAATAGACACGCTGGTCCTTGGGAGCTTCACCGCCAAAGGTAAAACGCTTGCCGATATTCTGGAAAACACCCTTTATGCTCTCCCCGAGATTTCCGGTAAAGATGCTGGGTTCCGTAGACATATCATATGTATACTCCCCCGGTTCGGCGCATACATCCACTACCTTGCCCTGCTCCACTATTAGCATGCACTGACCGTCGGCCACAGCAATAAGGGAACCATTGGAGATAATATTGTCATCCCCCTTGCGGTTCGATGAACGTCCCGAAACCTTCTTCTCTCCCTTTACGGCAATGATATCCGCAGGTATCGCCTCGCAGTAAAAATACTCTTTCCACTGGTCCGCGAGCACTCCGCCCGCCGCGCCAACAGCAGCCTTGATAAGTCCCATAATTCAAAACTCCTTTCATAAACCCTCGGGCTTCGCCCGTAAATCAACTTATTCTATTCTCTTTTACCAATATATAGTCTAATTTTCTGCCTCCGTGCCGACTATCGGACACCACGCGTCACCTATCGGATCATAAAAATAAATACTGCTGTCTCCAACAGCAAACAGTTCTTCTCTGATAAATGCATCGCCGCTGTCCGTCCCAAGGGCGATCAATTTGCAGGTCTCGCCCCCGATCTCCTCGGTATCGCCCGTCTCCATGAGGCTCATTCCGATAGACAGACTGTGTCTGATCTGCTCTATCTCCATCAGCCTTTCCGGTGCATCAGTGGCATAGTCTGAGAAATCGTATATGTCTTTACCAACGGCGAGATGACCATCCGCCAGCGAAATATATGGGCTGAACTCAGTTCCGTTGACTTTGATCACCGCGTCAGAAAAGATCTCGCTCACATTGCACTTCAAAACAAGTATCTGCACCTCTTCTCCCTGCCACTGCGGCTCTTCGCTGACTGCAATACTCCCATCCTCAGCCAAGCTGGCAGAATAATATGTAATTCTCTCCCCGCCATCGGCACGAATAAATACACCTCACTGCCCCCGGCGTCCTTAAAACTGCTGTCCGGCAGATTCTTGAGGAATGGATAATCATTATAGAGCCAGGAACCTTCCAGTATTGCCTTCGGACTTTCCTCTGCAGACGCATACCCCAAAAATGCCGCTCCCAAAGTGCAATTTTTATCTTTTATCACTGTCCGAAGCTCTCTAAGAGTATCATCCTCCGGCGGGATCTCGGCATCGGGCACTTCCCTTACAGGCTTCTGTGGCTCCTTCTGCTCCGGAATATCCGGCTCACGTTCCTTGCTGCTCCCCGCCCCGCTGCACGCAGTCAAACTGAGCACCACCGCGAGAACAGCGATCATTGCGGCATATCTTTTCAGCGTAAGGGTATACCTCCCTCTTTCCCCATTATCAGTTCTTTTATTGATTATACCAGAACTTAGCATAATTGTACTATACAAAAGTACAGTTCACAAAAAAATTTTCATTTTGCTCCCGCAAGCTTTGATAAAAAGGAACTCCGGTAGATTTTTAATCTACCGGAGTTCACTTATGTTCTCACTATGTGTCCAGCGCTGTCGGCGGGCGTATACCCGTCAGCGCTGGAGTACTCCCAGAGAAACCACTGTTCCCCCTTTCGGCACAGCTTTATGGGGCGTGGTGAATCTGCTCTCGCTGTTCTGAGGAACAATCTGATATATCCCTCTTACACGTCCTGCGGGCGCGGATCCGGCAGAACATCCAGAATATACGGTTTCCCTCGCGTATAACCGTTTTCAGGGGATGCCCCCGGAAGTACGCCATGGGCAGGTATCCCTTCCCCCGCAGCCTGTCCTGAACAAACTGCACATCTATACCCGTAAGAGGATACGGTCCTCGAAGGACGTTCAGAGTCTTTCTCCCCTTCTCTTTATCTCTGCGGAACAGTTCCACCGCGCAGAGGAACGCGGCACATGTATTCTCCGGCGCTGTTAACCGGAGCTGCGGCAATTCCATAAACTCCTCGAAGCTGCACGGCATTTTCTCCATAACAGTCTACATATATCTAATCGCCTGCAGTCCCGCGCCGTCACGATAACGGCTCAAGGATATGTACAGAATAGGTCGCTACCGTATTATTATCCGCATCTGTAATTACGCACCTGTACCAATTTTCGTCCCAGTCACTCTGGTCAACGGTTATAAGCAACGTATTTGTATCTGCTCCGGAGTAGCCGCTGACGAAGGCATCCTTCACATTTTTCCATTCTTCATCATAGGATGTCACCTGCCATGTGTAAGTATATGGCTCTGTTCCGCCTGTGACGGTGACCGTGAAAACTGCCGCCTCATATAGACCCGCCCTGACGTTATCAGGCTGAGAAGTGATAGTGAGTGGAAGCTTTTTGGGGGAAATATTCGCCGGGTTGGACTTTACAGTGTTTCCCTTAGCATCGGTGACTACGCAGCGGTAATAATAATTATCATTCCAGTCCTCGTTTCCAGCGATTATATACACGGTGCTCTTATCAGCACCCTCATAGCCATGGTGGAAGGCATCTTTCACATTTTTCCACTCACCGCCGCTCATGCTGACCTGCCAGGTATATGTGTAAGGTGTGGTGCCGCCTGCCGCTGTCACAGAAAAAGACACCCGCTCCCCAGCCTGCGCCTGCACACTCTTTGGCTGATCTGTGATAACCAGCTCTGCGGGCTTATCTTTATCTGCGGGCTTATCTTTATTTGTCTCAACCTTCATCTCAAAGCTGATGCGCTTCGCCGGGTCCATCATACGGGTGAGAATGGCCGCAACCTCGCTGCGGCGTATGCTCGTAGCAGGGCTGCAGTTGTGCTGTGCATCGTTGCCCTGAAGGATGCCGGCGCGATAGAGCTTATATATTGCCCCCGCCTGAGGATGTGTCATCTGCACGTCGGGTATCGTCCCGTTGTCTACTGTGTTCTTGGCCGTCAGTCCGCTGTATCCCGGGAGAAGCCCCGCATCAGGAATTGCGCTGGCGAATATCTCCATATACCCCGCCCTCGTTGCGTTTTCCGTCCAGGGATATTCTTTCGCCGCCGGAATTATGCCGTTGGTACGGGCATAGTCCACATATGTCTGATACCAGGGGGAACCCGAAGGAAAGTCCGTACTGCCCTGAGTAACCTTCTTATGCATACAGGCTGCGAGCTTAATTGCCTCAGCATATGTAAGATTTTTGTCCGGTGAATACGTTGTCGCTGTCGTTCCGTTTACAAGACCGTTGTCCACTGCAAACTCAACGTCCCCTGAGTACCATGCGTTTGCCGGTACATCTGTGAAGCGCGGCGCCGCAAACGCCGTTGTCCCCAGCGCCAGCAGCATTACAGCGCAGACCATCAGTGCCGTAATCCGCCTTATGTTTTTTCTTTTCATGAATATTTGCCTCCCTCTTAATAAATTAAAAGCTGATTTTGTCGGTTGCTGACAATTTCACCTGCCTTTCAGATAGTAATTTATGATTTTCCACTGTATTGGATTATCACAGAAAGTCCGGCGCGTGTACCCATACCAAAGTACAGTCCAGCGAAATTTCCATTATAATTTATTGCGTTATCAACACGCCGAAGGGCGCATATAGATAGGACAAAAGCTAAAATGAGAGGTGTTTGATATGAAGGTATTCTATATGCGGCGCAGATGGCTGACGATTATTGCTGGACTGCTCATAATAGCGGCGATATTCTACGTCGCTTCCGTACCGGCGGTGCTCAGCACCGCGGCTTCAAGCAGACAGCTGCCTATATACAGTGTGGAAACAGGAGAGGAAAAACTGGTTGCGATAAGCTTTGACGCCGCCTGGGGCAACGAGGACACCCAGCACCTCATTGACATTATGGGTAAATACGGGATCAAGGCAACTTTCTTTGTCGTGGGTTCCTGGGTGGATAAGTATCCTGAGAGCGTGAAGGCCCTCTCAGATGCCGGGCATGACGTGATGAACCATTCAGATACGCATCCTCATATGCCTCAGTTATCTAGCGAAGAGATAATCTCCGAGATACAGACCTGCAACGACAAGGTTGCCGGTGTCACCGGCGTCTCCCCAACTCTCATCCGCCTGCCTTACGGCGACTATGACGACAAAACCATCAGCGCCGTACGGTCCATAGGTATGGAGCCGATCCAGTGGGATGTTGACAGCCTTGACTGGAAGGACCTCTCTGCCGACGAGATCACCCAGCGCGTCCTCAGCGGCGTAAAGCCCGGCTCGATCGTCCTCTTCCACAATGCCGCGCTCCACACTCCGGAGGCACTGCCTGGAATAATCGACAGTCTCCAGAAGGACGGCTACACTTTCGTAAAAATAGCAGACCTCATTGCCGACGGCGATTACACCATCGACCACACGGGACGGCAATTCAGCGCATAGAGCATATGAAACGAAATAAATCCTCCGGAGACCACTTCCTCCGGAGGATTTATAAATTTCCGGAGGATTTATAAATTAATATATTTATGCGTCCGCAAGCTGGCGTCTGCGGGAGATGTTGATCGTGCCGTCCTGCATTTCACCGATCTTGTCCAGCATTTTGCCTGTGCCGTAGACCACGCAGGATATTGCATCGTCCGCAATGTTGCTCTCGATACCCGTCCTGGATTCGATAAGCATGTCCATACCCCACAGGAGGCTTCCGCCGCCCGTGAGCACGAGTCCGTTTGTGGAAATATCAGCAACGAGTTCAGGGGGTGTTTTCTCCAGCACAGAGTGTATCCCCTCCAATATTGCCGCCGTCACTTCAGAAAAAGCCTCAATGGTCTCGGCAGAGGTAATTGTAATATTCCTCGGCAGACCTGTCATGAGACATCTGCCCTTCACCTCCATGGACTTTTCCTCGTTTCTCGGGAACACGCTGCCGATGTTTATCTTTACGTCCTCGGCAGTCCTGTCCCCTATGAGGACGTTATACTTCTTCCTGATATACTTCACCAGCGCTTCGTCGAACTTATCTCCCGCGACCTTTATGGACGCCGAGACAACGACGCCCCCCAGAGACACGACCGCGATATCCGTCGTACCTCCGCCTATATCCACAACGAGGTGTCCCTCAGGCTTTGAGATATCTATACCCGCACCTATCGCGGCTGCCACCGGCTCCTCTATGAGGTACACACGGCGCGCTCCGGCGCAGACTCCGGCGTCGATAACGGCACGCTCCTCCACCTCTGTAATGCCGCTGGGTACGCAGATAATGACTCTGGGCTTAAAGAACCGGAAAACGGAGACTTTGCGTATGAACTCCTTGAGCATGCGCTCCGTCATCTCGTAGTCAGAGATAACGCCATCCTTCAGGGGGCGTATCGCTACTATATCATTTGGTGTCTTGCCAAGCATCTTCTGTGCCTGCTCACCCACGGTGATGAGCTTGCCCGTGTTCTTATCCACCGCCACAACGCTGGGCTCCCTCAGCACTACGCCGCGTCCCTTGACATAAACAAGAATTGAAGCTGTACCCAGATCTATGGCTATATCTCTGCTGAAAAACACTGTCATATCCCCCTAAACGGTTTAATCTTTCGTAAACATTCTAACAAAATAATCTGTCGGTTCCTGTCGGGAAATATCAATCCCCGCCAGCTTTTGCGACGGTTGCACAGACCACTCTCTCCGCCCCTGCCATCCGAAGCATACGCGCGCACTCTGAGAGGGTCGAGCCAGTCGTTATCACGTCATCGATAAGAAGCACATGCTTCCCGTCCACAAGCTCCCTGTCCGTAACTTCGTAAGCACCGAGTATATTGGCGG
Source organism: uncultured Oscillospiraceae bacterium (assembly GCA_934552825.1). Lineage (GTDB taxonomy): Bacteria > Bacillota > Clostridia > Oscillospirales > Oscillospiraceae > CAKTEQ01. The sequence goes on along the minus strand of CAKTEQ010000003.1, from coordinate 337,137 downwards.
CACGGCGGTCCTTGCCGCCAATGGTCGACTGCGCCTTCACGTCCCGTGTTTTTTTCAAGGTCTCCACGGCAACGTCGCCCAGTTCCACCGCCGCAGCCATGGCGAGCAGCATCGCCTGGTCGTAACCCCGCTCCCGCTCCCGTAGAGCGCTCAGGGGCACCCAGGTTATAATATCGTATTTCCCGTCGAGTTCTTCTCTTATCACAGCGGATAAGAGCTTTGCATAGCCCCCGCAGTAATTAGAGCAGCCGCTGAACTTGAACCTATGGATAGAATCGCGCACTTTGCCCTCATATTCCAGCACTGAGACGCATTCCTTGAAGAAATCACCCTTTTGCCGGCGGCGGGTCCCCTCAAGAAATGGCAGCTCCTTCATACACGCCGGGCATATATCCCTCTTACCACTGGGAAGTATTTTCCGGCAGAATATGCACTTCGGCGGAAATAACAGGTCAAGAATACTCTCTAAAAATCTGCCCATGGCGACGCCTCCTTAAGCTCCGATATCAAACCGCTCATCTATGTCTGGGCTATCTGCACAAACGTATCTTAAGACCGCTGTATCTTTTTCTCTGCTTAAAGTTCTCCGTCATTTCTTTAATGACTCCATCATCCCCGACGATTATGAAGAGTTGTTTCGCCCGGGTAACCGCGGTGTAGAGTATCTCCCGCCCCCGCAGCGGCTGCGGCACATCGCATGCCGCAAGGATGACAGCCTCATACTCGCTGCCCTGTGCCTTATGCACAGTCACAGCGAACGCGGGCTCCAGCTCATCCAGCATTTCATTCTGGTAAGCCACGAGCTTATCATCAAACTGCACCCTGACGATCTCGCCCTCCTGGTCGATGGAGCTTATAACGCCGACATCTCCGTTGAAGATCCCTGCTCCCTCGCCTCCGGTGGACAAGTCCTGCCATATTATATCATAGTTGTTTTTTATTTGCATCACTCTATCGCCGGTTCTGAATATAAAATCTTTATATTTTTTCTCGCTCTTCCCATCGGCCGGCGGGTTAAGGGCGCTTTGGAGCATCCGGTTGAGGTTTCCAACGCCTGTGCGTCCCTTCCGGCTGGGGGAAAGCACCTGTATGTTCTCTCTCTTTATCCCCATACGCTCAGGCAGACGCGTTCTGCACAGCTCGACTACCGTTTCTGCCGCGCGCACCGGGTCCCTGCGCCGCATAAAAAAGAAGTCAGCGTCGTTTTTCATAAGATCAGGCATGATTCCGGCATTTATGGCATGGGCGTTGACCACTATATCACTCTCCTGCGCCTGGCGGAATATCTCCGTAAGGCGCACAGTGTTCGCCGTGCTTCCCCTTATAATATCCGAGAAAACGTTTCCCGCCCCCACCGAAGGCAGCTGGTCAGCGTCCCCCACCAGCACAAGGCGGCAGTCGTTTTTCATCGCGCCCAGCAGGCTGCGCATAAGCAGCAGATCTACCATCGAGCACTCGTCCACTATAACAGCGTCCGCCTTCAGCAGATCATCCTCGCATTTTGCGAAACGCATCTCCCCCGTCTCGCTGTCATACCCGGCTTCCAACAACCGGTGCACTGTCACGGCTTCTACGCCGCCGCATAGCTCCGTGAGCCGCTTTGCGCTGCGCCCTGTCGGAGCGGCGAGAACGGTCTCAAGCTCCATTTTCTCAAAAAGAGCGAGGATCCCATTCACCGTTGTCGTCTTGCCTGTGCCCGGACCTCCTGTGAGCACGAAAAGCTGCTTCTCCGCTGCCTCCCTTATGGCGCTGCGCTGGGCGGGAGCATATTCTATCCCCTGTGAGCGCTCCATTCCCGAGATGAGCGAGGCGAGGTCCGGAACCGTCTTTTCGCCCCTGCACGCCATTTCCTTAATGCGCCGGGCAACATAGACCTCCGCCTCGTACATCTCAAAGAGATAGCAGGCCTCGAGCCCTGCCAGTTTGTCTATAACTATAACGCTCTCCATCTCGAGAGCATCGACCGCCGTCTCCACTGCGTCGTGAGAGACGTCGAGCATCGCCGCCGTGGCCGCGGTCAGCTTGCCGCGTGGCAGAAAAGTATGACCGTTTGTAAGATTATGGCGCATCTCAAACAGGACGGCAGCCTTTACTCGCTCCCTGCTCTCTCCGTCGAATCCGAGTCTGAGCGCCATAGCATCCGCCGCCGTGAATGACACGCCGTAGTAATCGCAGGCGAGTATGTACGGGTTTTTCCTAAGGATCTGCACAGCTTCATCGCCGAAGTTCCTGTAAAGACGTACAGCCACGTGCGGCTGAATGTCGTATTCCCCGATAAACTCCATTATCCGCCTGATCCCGGTCTGCCTGCTGAATTCTCTGCCGATCTCCTGCGCTTTTTTCCCGGTTATGCCTCTTATCTCCGCAAGCCGCTCCGGCTGCTCCTCCATAATATAGAAGGCGTCCGCACCGAATTTTTCGATTATGCGACCTGCTGTCACCGGGCCGACACCTTTTATAACGCCGGAGACAAGATACTGGAGCATTGCATTTTCAGTACTCGGAAGGCTTCTGTCCACGCACTCTGCATTGAACTGGTCTCCGTGAGTCTGGTGGTGCACCCAGCGTCCCGACGCCTGGATATACTCTCCCGGCGCGCAGCCCGGCATGCAGCCCACCACCGTAACTGTCCCGTTCTCGTCACTGCCCACGCTTATTACCGCATAGCCGTTTTCTTCATTGCGGAAGATCACCGATCTCACAGTGCCGCTTATGATATCAAGTTCATTTTCCACCGGTGATCCCCCCGCTTCTGTTACAAGTTGAAAACTTCCGCTGTGCTGCACATGAAGATGCCGTCGTCAAGGGCGCACATATTCTCCGCGTACCGCCTGGACGCCTGGCTCAGGGCGTCATCGGTTATGAGTATAGTCATATCCCGCGCCCCATGATCCCGCAGCCACAGCATTGCCGTGAGGCTTTTCTGCAGTTCTGCCGCATCTTCGCCGCCTGTGATGATGGATATCATCTCTCCGCTGCCGGAAAAATCCTGTTCCCGGCCTGGTCTCTCCCCGAAGATACATATCACTATTCCAACAGCGCCGAACGCCGCGAGAACCGCAATGATTATCTCAAGAATGATGTTCACAGCATATCACCCCGCATAAAAATTTTATACAGAGTATCCTATGCCAAAAACGCCTCAGTTGTTGCCCCGTTCCAGTATCGGTCTGAGAAATTGCCCCGTATATGACTCCGGCACCCGGCATATCTCCTCCGGCGTGCCCGCCGCCACAACATTTCCGCCTCCGGCGCCGCCCTCAGGTCCCAGATCGATTATATAGTCCGCAGTCTTAATAACGTCAAGATTGTGCTCGATGACAAGCACTGTGTTCCCCGCCCGGACGAAAGTGTCCAGAACTTCCACGAGTTTGTGGACATCCGCCGTGTGGAGTCCCGTCGTAGGCTCGTCCAGGATATAGATCGTGCTGCCTGTGGAGCGCTTCGCCATCTCCGTCGCGAGCTTGACGCGCTGTGCCTCACCTCCGGAAAGTGTAGTCGAGGGCTGCCCCAGCTTAACGTAGCCCAGACCAACCGCCTGAAGGGTCTCGAGCTTTGTTCTGAGCTTCGGCAGGCTGCGGAAAAACTCCAGCGCCTCGTCCACGGTCATCTCCAGCACTTCACTGATATTCTTGCCCTTGTACTTTACCTCCAGCGTCTCACGGTTGTACCGCTTCCCCTCGCAGACCTCGCAGGGCACATATATATCCGGCATAAAGTGCATCTCAATTTTCAGCAGTCCGTCGCCGCAGCAGGCTTCGCATCTGCCGCCCCTGACGTTGAAGGAGAAACGCCCTGCCGTATAGCCTCTGGATTTTGCGTCCTGAGTCGAGGCGAAGAGATTTCGTATCTCGTCGAACAATCCCGTGTATGTCGCGGGATTTGAGCGGGGCGTGCGTCCGATGGGCGACTGGTCGATGTTTATGACCTTGTCCAGATACTCCACGCCCTCTATGCTGTCATGGGCGCCGGGCCGCACTTTTATGCGGTTGAGCTTTGCCCCAAGAGCCTTGAATATTATCTCATTGACAAGAGAGGATTTACCGGAGCCGGAGACGCCTGTGACGCAGGTCATCGTCCCCAGCGGGATGCTCACATCCACGCTGCGCAGGTTATTCTCCCGCGCTCCACGCACGGTCAGCATATGTCCGTTTCCCGGACGGCGCTGCTCCGGAATTGGGATGAATTTCTTTCTGGACAGATACTGCCCCGTCACGCTCTCAGGAGTATTCATAACGTCCTGCACCGTTCCCTGCGCCACGATATATCCTCCGTGCACTCCTGCGCCGGGCCCAACGTCCACGATATGGTCAGCGGCGAGGATGGTATCCTCATCGTGCTCAACTACTATGAGCGTGTTGCCCATGTCGCGCAGACGGCAGAGCGTCTCAAGGAGCTTATTGTTATCCCGCTGATGAAGCCCTATGCTTGGCTCATCAAGAATATATAGCACCCCCATGAGTGAGGAGCCTATCTGTGTCGCGAGGCGGATGCGCTGATTTTCACCGCCGGAGAGGGTCCCCGCCTGTCTTGAGAGGGTCAGGTATTCCAGGCCCACGTTGCTGAGAAACGTGAGACGATCCTTGATCTCTTTCAGTATACGTCCGCCTATCATGGCGTCGTTGCCATTCAGCTCTAACCTGTCCAGAAAGGCTATGCAGTCTGTCACCGACATATCAGTGAGCTGGGCGATATTCACTCCCCCCACCGTAACTGCAAGGCTCTCGGGCTTAAGGCGTTTTCCTCTGCAGGCGGGGCATGGACACTCGGACATACATTCCTCAAGTTCACGGCGCATTGCGTCGCTCTGGGTTTCCCTGTAACGGCGCTCGATATTATTCGCCACTCCCTCGAACGCCTGCACTATTGTGCCACGGCCGTTCTCCCGTTCATAGTTTATCTTAAGTTTCTCGCCCTTAGTTCCGTACAGGATAACATCCATCACCTCCGGCGAGAGCGTTTTTATAGGCGCGTTCAGGTCGAATTTATAGCGTTTTGCCAGCGCTTCAAAATACATGCGGGAAATGCTGTCGTGGCGCACATTTGCCCACATGGAAGCGGCAATGCCGCCGTCCATGATGGACAGCTCCCTGTTTGGGATTATTAGGTCAACATCCACCTTCAGCTGGCTACCGAGCCCCGTACACTCCGGGCAGGCGCCGTATGGGTTGTTGAATGAGAACATGCGGGGCGTAAGCTCTTCGATGGATATGCCGCAGTCCTCGCAGGCGTAGTTCTGGGAGAAGAGTATCTCCTTCTCCTCATCGTTGAAATAGACTATGACGAGGCCTCCGGAGAGATTGGACGCCGTCTCCACCGAGTCCGTCAGGCGTCGCATGATATCCGGCTTTATGACGAGCCGGTCCACAACTATCTCGATATTATGCTTTTTATTCTTGTCAAGCTTTATCTCTTCCGTAAGGTCATAGATACTGCCGTCCACTCTCACTCTCGCGTAGCCGCTCTTTGCGGCATCTTCGAACACCTTTGCATATTCGCCCTTGCGCGCTCTGATTACCGGGGCAAGTATCGTTATGCGGGTGCGCTCAGGGAGCGCGGCGATCTGGTCCGTTATCTGGTCAATGCTCTGCTGCTTTATCTCCTTGCCGCACTTAGGGCAGTGCGGCACGCCCACCCTGGCGTACAAAAGGCGCAGATAATCATATATCTCCGTCACCGTGCCCACAGTGGAACGGGGATTCTTTGACGTAGTTTTCTGATCGATGGATATCGCCGGGGAAAGGCCCTCGATGTAGTCCACATCCGGCTTTTCCATCTGCCCCAGAAACTGCCGGGCGTATGACGACAGGGACTCCACATACCGGCGCTGCCCCTCCGCATAGATTGTGTCAAAGGCGAGGCTTGACTTGCCCGAGCCGGAGATGCCCGTGAACACTACGAGCTTATCTCTTGGAATCTCCACATCCACGTTCTTCAGATTGTTTTCTCTCGCCCCTTTGACGAGTATCTTGTCAAGCATGGGTCATTCCTCCACAGTGATATCCGCCGTTTTTCCCCGCACAAGTGCGATCAGGTCCCCAGGCGCGACTTCTATCTGATGGCCGATTTTGCCGGCGCTCACTGTAACAGTATTGAGGCTCTCCACAGATGAATGAAAAACTGTTGTGAACTGCTTCTTCATACCAACGGGCGAGCAGCCCCCATGGACATAGCCCGTTGTGGGCAGGAGCTTATCCTGCTTTATCATTGCGATCGACTTCTCCCCCACCGCCTTCGCAGCTTTCTTCAGATCAAGCTCGCAGCAGACCGGAATGACGAACACATAATTTCCGCCCTTGCTCCCGGTTGTGACAAGTGTTTTGAAGACCTCTTCAGGTGTCTTACCTATTCTTGCCGCCGCTGTCGCCCCGTCCAGCTTTCCATCGCTGGTGTCGAACTCGTGGGGTGTGTATTTTATCTTTTTCTGATCCAGTATCCGCATTACGTTTGTTTTGAATTCTGCCATATCAATTCTCTTTTCTCAGTTCAATTATCCTGTCACGCAGCACAGCCGCGTATTCGAACTCCAGCATCTTCGAGGCGTGCTGCATTTCTTTTTCCAGCTTCTTTATGGCGGCCTGTCTTTCCTTTTCAGTCATTTTCACGCCGCTCTTTTTAAGCGCCGGATCATCGCTGCGGGATATCTCGATCACATCCCGGACGCCCTTGATTATCGTTTTCGGCACGATGCCGTGATCCTTGTTGTACCTGTCCTGAATATCCCGGCGGCGTTCAGTTTCCGTCATCGCTGCCTTCATGGAGCGTGTTATGGTATCCGCATAGAGTATCGCCCGGCCTTCCGCATTTCGTGCCGCGCGCCCGAATGTCTGGATAAGAGACGTTTCGCTCCGGAGGAACCCCTCCTTGTCCGCATCCAGGATCGCCACGAGGGACACCTCCGGCAGGTCAAGCCCTTCTCTGAGAAGGTTAATGCCCACAAGCACATCAAATTCCCCAAGGCGCAGGTCCCGGATTATCTCCATGCGCTCAATAGTCTCTATGTCATGATGCATATACCTTACGCGCACCCCGGACTGGGTGAGGTAATCTGTGAGGCTCTCAGCCATTTTCTTCGTGAGTGTCGTAACAAGCACACGCTCGTTTTTTTCAACTCGCAGACGTATTTCATTGAGCAGATCGTCCACCTGATTCGTCGCCGGTCGCACCTCAACTATGGGGTCGAGCAGCCCTGTCGGACGGATGACCTGCTCCACGATCTGTCCCGATCTCTCCCGCTCATACTCGCCTGGCGTCGCCGAGACGAAAACTACCTGGTTGACCCGCTGCTCAAATTCTTTGAAATTGAGTGGGCGGTTATCAAAGGCGCTCGGCAGTCGGAAACCGTATTTCACAAGACTCTCTTTCCTTGACCTGTCCCCGGCGTACATGGAGCGTATCTGAGGCAGCGTCACATGGGACTCGTCGATAAACATCACAAAGTCCTCGGGGAAATAGTCCAGCAGCGTCATCGGCGGACTGCCGGGCGCTCTGTCGCTGATTATGCGGGAATAGTTCTCTATCCCGTTGCAGTACCCGAGCTCACGCATCATCTCCACGTCATATGTTGTGCGCTGGCGTATACGCTGCGCCTCCACGAAGCAGTCGTTTTCCTCGAACTGCTTCACTCTTGCCTCCATTTCGTCCATTATGCGCTCAGTTGCCCGGTACATCTTCTCCGGCGTTGTGACATAATGGGACGCCGGATATATCGCCACATGGGCAAGCGTTCGCACCGGGACGCCGGTAACCACATTTATCTCGCTTATCCTGTCTATCTCGTCGCCGAAAAACTCAACTCTTATGGCGTGCTCCTTCGCGTACACTGGGAATACCTCCACAGTGTCCCCACGGACGCGGAAGGTATTTCTCTCAAATGCCATATCATTGCGGATATATCGTATCTCCACGAGCTTTTTGAGAAGTTCGTCTCTGTCACGTGTCTGCCCCTCCCGGAGGGAGATGACCATGTTCGCATAGTCGATTGGGTCACCGAGACCGTATATGCATGAAACAGATGACACCACGATAACATCACGCCGTTCAAACAGGGACGACGTGGCACTGTGCCTCAGGCGCTCTATCTCGTCGTTTATGCTGGCATCCTTTTCTATGAACGTATCCGTGTGGGCAATGTACGCCTCAGGCTGATAATAGTCATAATAGGATACGAAATACTCAACTGCATTATTGGGAAAGAATTCTTTGAATTCCGCGCAGAGCTGCGCCGCAAGCGTCTTATTATGAGCAAGGACAAGTGTCGGCCTCTGAAGCTTCTCTATGACCTTGGCCATGGTAAAGGTCTTACCAGAGCCGGTCACACCCAGAAGCGTCTGCTCCCGCAGCCCGCTCTCCACTCCCAGGGCTAGCTTATCTATCGCCTGGGGCTGATCCCCGGACGGCTTATATTCACTTACAACCTTGAATTCTGCCATTATATGAACCTCTCAGTCGATAAATCTGTAATCCTCTCCCGCGATTATAACGTGGTCCAGCAGCGTAACGCCTACCTCATTGAGCACCCGCCGCACAGTAAGCGTAGAAGCTCTGTCCGCCACGGATGGTACAGGCTCGCGCCCGACATGGTTGTGCGCAAGTACAACGGCCGTAGCCCTGGATTTCACTACTGTGCCGAGTATTTTTCTCATGTCCACGCTGACAGTATCCGGGCTGCCGTCGGATATGCAGCTACAGGAGATTATTCTGTTGTCCCCGTCGAGACAGACCATGTACATTTTCTCACCCTGGGCAGCATAGAATATTCCCCTGAAATATTCGACTATGTCAGCAGAGGAACGGAGATACTTCCCCTTGCTGCTCTTGCACCGCAGGTACCGCCTGTTGACATCGAGGACGAGCTTCAGCAGTGCGGCAGTTCCCTCTCCAACTCCCGGGACCTCCGTGAGATCATCCATGTCTGCCTCCAGGACAGCGTCAAAGGAACCGAATGCGGAGATGAGTTTATGTGCCAGGACATTTGTATCCTTTCTCGGCACTGCGTAAAAGAGAAGCAATTCAAGCAGCTGATGATCCTCGAAACCGTCGGCGCCCTGTTCAATATATCTCTTGCGGAGCCTGTCCCTGTGTCCGTCATGGTCGCCCATCCCTGTCACCGTCCTCTCTTCTGCATCGTGTATGAAAGGCAGATAATTTAATCGTTTTATTTTATCATTTTATCCCGGGATAAACAATATTTTCAGACACTTTTTTAATACTTTTGTTCGTCTTATCCAACATATGGTTTTTTCGGAATTTTTCGTCATTTTTACCATCTCAATTGCAAATTAGTCATTTTTACAGAGGTGTATTTGTTGTCATTTTCTGCAATGTTATATCATTTTTGCAATTATTTCGAAAAGTTTTGCAGTTTTGCTTGCAACAAACAAAAAAAGGTGTTATACTACCGGTAACAAAGGGTTACATTATGGTTAAATAAAATAACATTTGGAGTGTGAAAAAGCAATATATGAGTAGACGACCAATATGCGGTCTGCTCGCCGCCTGCGTACTTACAGGCGGTATCCTGACGCTCACAACCTACGCCGGATATACCGGGAGCGTCAACGAAGCGGACCTCATGCAGGAAGTTTCGAAAGTGAACGCTGTGTCTCTGCCTCAGGTCGAGAACGCGGCGACGCTTGCCGGGACCCTCGGTCTTCCCTCAGCAGAAGATCAACCCACCTGCTACGTAACAACGGACAATTTAATATGCAGAGAAGACGCAGACACCGCCTCTCAGGCGGTATGCACTTTCAGCGGAGACACGGAGCTTTACCTTCTCGGAAAAACCGAGGACGGAACATGGTATGAAGTGACCGACGGCTCAAACACCGGATGGTGTTCCAGCGCATATGTATCCCTTTCTTCCGACGCATCGCCCACTTCATCTTACGAAGTCGCTCCCGCCTTCGACTATACAGACGAAGACCTCTACTGGCTCGCAGTTGCCATACAGTATGAGGCCGGCAGCAGCTGGCTCAGCGACGAGCATCAGCTCATGGTTGGCAACGTTGTGCTGAACAGAGTTGCCAGTACCCGTTTCAGGGCTGATACAGTCTACGGAGTTATCAGCTCCCCCGGTCAGTACGACTGGAGCACGCTCAGTTCCTGCACCCCTTCCGAACGGGCTTACACCAACGCGAAAAGGCTCCTCGACGGCGAGCGTTATCTGCCCGCGAATGTTGTATTCCAGGCTGAGTTCAAACAGGGCTCAGGGGTATACACAGCCATATACGACAAAACCCTTAATACCACATCTTATTTCTGCTACATCTGATGATTAAAAGCGACTGCCGCACCGAGTTCGGTGCGGCAGTCATTTTCTTTATTCACTGCAGTTCTCTCAGAAAGCCCTTTATCCATGCATCGAGAAAGCTCATTTGTTCCTCCGTGTGGAACCAGTGCTCACCGCCGGGCATTGCCGTCACGGCAGCGCCAGTATTCCCCGCAAATTTCTCAATGGTTTCGGCGGAAGTCAGCGCATCCCGCTCACCATATAGGATTCGCGTGGGTACGCACCACTGGACCGGATGCAGCCGTGCATAGCTCAGATAGTCCCAGGACAATGTGTCGCCGGCAGCAGTACGCACCTCCCTCCGGGAGAGGAGCTCATCCTCCGAGACATTTGCCGCCTGCATCATGTTTTCTATCAGTTTTTCCATATCAACTATGGGGGAAATAAACAGCGCTCCGTCCACTTGCTCTTCACATAGCCCGTTCATTGAGAAATAAGCGCCTATGCTGTTTGCGATAAGGACTATAAAATCATTGCTCTTTTTTTGCAGATCGAAGAACTTCCTGAATTCCTTTCGCGCGTCCCACGGGTTTTCAGCGCGGTAAGCAAATCCTACGACGTCCCACCCGTCAAAGAGCGGCTTATAGTGCTCCGCTTCCGCCGCACTTCCCCCGTTTCCATGGACATAAACGACCAGACGTTTCATTAAAGCTCACCTGCCGAACCTTATCCGTGATAATCGCCTGTCGCGGAGTCCACCGCCACAAACGGTACGACCTTGCCGTCTATCTCCACATACACCTGGTATACACCGTTTTCAAGATACTCATAACGGACCGGCTTTACTCCGTAATTCTCAAAAAGGCTCTTTTCAAATTCAGCCTTCCATTCTTCCGTTTCAGTATCCTGCTGTGCAGTCTCCTCCGTGGTCTGTTCCTCTGCCGCCGGCGTTTCCGTCTCAGGCGCAGATGCTTTCTCTGTTTTTCCGCATGCCGCCAGCAAAAGCAGAAGCGCCGCCGCCAGCGTGACTATAATAGTACCTTTTCTTTTCATATTAAGCACCTCCGCCTTTAATATTATCCTTCCCGCGCTGTGCCATGGGGTTCCAGGACCATGAAGAAAAGATGGATACCAAGAGCTGCATTAAACCCCGTCGCCGCGAACACGCTGAAGCGCTCCACAACGCCGAAATACTCAGCCGGAACTATCTTCATGCCGATAGCCCCTACAAGCATCATTCCAAGGGCGATAACTGCACAGATTCCGTATGAGCGGCAACTCTTATCCTTTTTCCCGGCGGCTATTATGACAGCGAGGGACGCTATAGAGAGAATAACGACCAGACCAGTAATAATAATGTGCATCTGGTCCTGGAACACACCTCCATAGCCCCCGGTGCTGAGGGGGAACATACGGTACCCGACTGCCGATATCCATTCCATCGCCGCGAAGAGGTATATCCCCACGCGCAGCAGCTTTGTTTTTCTGCCCTGGATGCCCACGCACACCATCATCACGCACAGCAGCTCGCAAACGCTGTACAAACTGCTCAGCTGGTTCCACAGTTGGAGAGACGGCGCGTCAGCCGCGCTGAGGTCGCTCACTGCCTGCGCCAGCCAATTATATCCCGGATACGCCAGCGGCGAGAACACCACCGCCGCCGTGTATGAGATAAAGCTCACCACACCCAGCAGCCCGAGTTTTTGTACCATTGTTTTTTTCATTTGCCTTTACATCCCCTTCAATTCAATAAAAAGGCGCAGCACATGACCATATACTGTGATGGTCAGCGCTGCGTCTCTGCGTCTGGCTGATTTGAAACTATCTCAACTTTATACTCCCTGGCATCTATAATGCTCTCCCGCCTGCACTTCGGGCAGAACAGAGGAAACTCAATAAGCACAGTCCCACGGCGCAGTCTCAGCCGCGTTTTAGCGCCGCACAGCGGACAGAGCAGCCATTTTTCTTCACTATCCGTCATTTGCTGCTGCCTCCACCGCATGAAAAGTACGGAAGAACAGCCGCACATGAGCATCGAGTTTCTCCCTGCACTCATTCTCTCTTTCCGGCTGCCGGTCACATATGCCTATAAGTGTTATGACCGGCGCTACATACATCAGCGCCAGTGTATCCGGGTCCTCCCGGCGAAGCTCTCCGGCGTTTATCAGGCTGCGGAATATCCCCGCGTGATAGGATGTCACTCGCTCCACATAACGCTTTGAGTACAGCGCCGCCAGCTCTGGATCCCTGAACTGTTCAATAGTCATCATTCTCCGAAAGCGGCTTATTGTCTCGTTGTGCAGAGAGTAATCAAAGATCTGATGCACTTTTTCGACGAGGGCGTCGGCAGTTATCTCCGCGAATACAGGGATATCCTGCTGGGCATTCTGTACATGGATGGATATCCTGTCTGTGTCTCTCTCATACTGAGCGGCGGTCTCCTCAACGATCGCGTCAAAAATCGCACGCTTGCCGGAAAAGTGGTTATAAAGAGACGGCGCCTTGATGCCCACGGCTTTTGCGATCTCTCCAACTGTCACAGAGTCATAGCCTTTTGTTGAGAATAATTCAAGAGCTTTTTCAAGTATCCTCTTTTTTGTGTCTTCCTGGGCCATAGTCCCTCCACTAACTAACATTAGTTAGTTAAATTTTAGTACATCCTTCCCCATTTGTCAATAGGGATAAAGTATTCGCCTTGGGGAATATGAAATGACCGGCGCCTTGCGGCGCCGGTCATTTCATATTTTTTCTCTTCCCACCGAGGCCCCCGCTTCTCGCAGCATATTTGATACAACATCCGGTACCCAGCCGAACACCCGGCGGCATTCGGTTTTATACTCCCGGTCTGCGAGGCCCGGATGCTCTTTCATATAATCTGCCATGTATTCCAGCGCGTTATCCCTGAGAGCACCATGGGTAAAGCTGAAATCATATTGCGGCAACACGTCCAGCGCAAAAGACGCCAGGCGTGCTTCGCGGTAACATGGCTTTGCCATGTTCACCCTTTGTGCCCAGCCAATGCTGTGGTGCGCGGCTGACGGGACGAGTATGTTCTCCAATTCTTCAAATTCCGCCTTTGTCTTTCCGGTGCAGCCCAGAATACCGAGCAGCTTCTTCTGAGTCGCGAAAGCGCCATTAACGAGGGTACCCTTCAGGAGAAAAGACAAGTATGCATCGTCAGCATCTGAAAGGCAGATGTCGATGCCGCCGTATCCCCGCTCGTGAAAATAGAGCCTTCCGAAGCGGTTCTTCTGCTTTATGCTGCGATGGGTATTCCCGTCGGGAAAGCCCGGCTCCTGATAATAATACGCCTCCACCCACAGCGGCTCGATGACGAGACCGAAGGTCTCTATTCTGTACGCGTTTATCAGCTTTCCGCCGATATTCTGGAGGATCTTTATCTGCTCTTCGCCGTCTGCACTGCTGAGTTTATTGGCCAGGTCTCTCAGTGTGCCATCTACACGTTTCTCCATGTGTCTTCCCCCACCCCGGGTTTTTTTGCATCATATGGAAAAAGAAGAACACTTGCTCTGCAAGTGTTCTTCTTTTTGGAGGTGCCACCCAGATTTGAACTGGGGAATCGCGGATTTGCAGTCCGCTGCCTTACCACTTGGCTATGGCACCATGGAGCGGGCGACGAGGCTCGAACTCGCTACCTCCACCTTGGCAAGGTGGCGCTCTACCAGATGAGCTACGCCCGCATATTAATTTATGGACACGGGAACCGGAATATTCCGATTCCCGTATCTTGGTGCCTTCGGCCGGAATCGAACCAGCGACACAAGGATTTTCAGTCCTCTGCTCTACCGACTGAGCTACAAAGGCATTGGCGACCCAGAACGGGCTCGAACCGTCGACCTCTAGCGTGACAGGCTAGCGTTCTAACCAACTGAACTACTGGGCCATATGGTGGGAACAACAGGGCTCGAACCTGTGACCCCTTGCTTGTAAGGCAAGTGCTCTCCCAGCTGAGCTATGCTCCCACATCCCGCCGCCCATTTCCTGAGCGGCGATTGCCATTATATAATCCCCGGCGGAATTTGTCAACACATTTTTCCCAGTTTTGATATCTTTTTATTTTTTCTTTTCCCTCACCCGCTCTGCGAGCTGGAGCAGGTCCGCCTTCGTAAAGTTATACACAATGTCACAGAACTGGCACGTGACCTCGGCGGACTTGTCCTCTTCAGCCATATGCTCCAGCTCATCCGCGCCTATGCTCATCAGCACGGTCTCCACACGCTCCCGGCTGCAGTAGCAGCGGTACTCTATGTCCTCCTCCGGGAAGAACTCTGGTGAGAACCCGTCCAAAACCAGCTCAAGCAGCTCCCGGGGCGTCTTCCCCGTTCTGAGTATATCTGTGACGGCGCCGGTCTTCTTCACGTTCTCCTCAAGGCGCGTTATCAGACCTTCGTCTGCGCCCGGCATGAGCTGAAGGATATATCCCCCTGCCGCCAGCACGCTCTGGTCAACGTCCACCAGCACACCCAACGCAACCGCTGAGGGTATCTGCTCGCTCTCCGCAAAATACAGGGCAATGTCCTCAGCTATCTCGCCGCTCAATATTGGCACTGTGCCAACATATGGCTCCTTCAGATTGAGGTCCTTTATGACTGTAAGCTGACCGGGGAACCCCACCGCACCGCCTACGTCGAGCTTACCGTCCGGTCTCAGGGGCAGATCAACGAATGGGTTCGTCACCCGCCCGCGCACGTTGCCCTGACTGTCGGACACGACCATTATGGAGCCTACCGGTCCTTCTCCCTTAATATTGATCGTAATGGAGGCATCCTTCTCCTTGAGCATATTGCCCATCATGCTTGCGGCAGAAAGCGTCCGCCCCAGCGCCGCCGTAACAACGGGCAGTGTCTTATGTATCTGCCGCGCCCGCTCGACTATATCTTTTGTGGATACCGCTACCGCTTTGACCATACCGTCGCAGGCGATAGCTCTCACAAGTTTGTCACTCATTGCAATTCTTCCTTTCGCGCAACAAAAAACAGCCGCAGCTCCCCTTTTTCAGGCGGCGCCGCGCTCCTGTCTCCAAATATTTCACTGTCGATAAATCCGGCGCCGCGAAGCATCTCGAGTATCTCCTCCGGCGAATACACCCGTTCCTCATGGATCTCCGTATCCCGGCTCCAGAGCTTGCCGCTGCGGCGGAAAATATCCATGCAGTAGGTGCATATTTTTTCCTCGACGTCCACACGCCATATGCAGCACACATCGTCTGTCTCATCCATGTATATCTCGCCGTCCATAAGACGGAATTTCTCCGGCGAGTTAATGTCAAATACGAATATACCCCCCGGTTCAAGGAACGTATGTACTCTGTTGAATGCCTCCTGGAGGGCATCTCTGTCGGTAACGTAATTCACACTGTCAAGACAGCACACCGCTGCATCCACAGTGCCGTAGAGATCCAGCTCTTCCATGCTCTGCTCCAGAAACATGGGATGCCCACCCTCGAGCTCCATGGATTTGTCAAACGCCTCGGCGAGCATCTCCTCAGATTTGTCGACACCTATCACATCATAGCCCCGCTGTGCTAATATGCAGGCAAGGCTCCCCGTGCCGCACGCCAGATCCAGCACTGTATTCACCCGCCGCCCGGTGCGCCTGAAAACGGACTCGATATAGTCCGCCCAGCCGGGATAATCCACGTCCGTAGTGAGCGAATCGTAGCACTGAGCCAACACATCGTAACTGCTCATCAGCGCTCCTTACCGAATATTCTGGGGAATACGATGGCATAGCCGCCGTCACCGTACTGGAGAGATCTGTTTACCCTGCTTATTGTGGCGCTGCTGGCGCCGGTCTTTTCAAGAATGTCATTATAAATCATTCCCTTGTCCAGCAATGTCGCCACGTCGAACCGCTGCTCTATCGTCTGAAGCTCCTTCACAGTACACAGATCCTTCAGGAATTTTTTGCATTCATCAACAGTTTTGAGACTCAAAAACGCCTCATAAAGCTTGCTGTCACCTTCGTCTTTAATCACAGAAAACAACTCCTTCCTGTATTCCCGTTGATTTTATCACTTTAATCTAAAAAAGTAAATAGCTGATACGCCTCCGTGGCAATTTTATTTTTATCCGCATAGTATGGCAGGTGACCACACCGGAACGGAGGCTGCTATTCATGAAAGGTTTCACCACAAAAAAAGAGTTTCGCCGCTCCGGCACACCTGTGCTGACGGCGGAAATAACACTGCCGGTTTTTGAAAGCAGCCGTCCGCCCTCAAGGTTTTACAAATCCCTCAGCCGTGAACTTATGCGCTCCTGCTCCAGGCACCTGGTTCCCCGCTGCCAGGAGCTTAGTGTCCTCGCCGCAGCTGCCGGAAAGGATTTCTCCCCGGGGGTGTTCACTGTGGATTTTGACGCATTTGAAGGCCGCGGAGATATCGTGAGCATAACTCTCAAATTCACATATTCCTGCTGCGGTCAGAGAGCGTACACGGAAGAATTTGAGACCTGGCGGGCAGGGGAAATGATCGGTATCGCCGACCTCTTCCCTCAGCCTAATCCCAAGAGGGCGTTCTCCATGGCCCTCGAGGGAGAGAATCTTCGTCTCGCCAAGTGCGCTCTTCCTTATCTCGCGCCGAAGGAGCTGCGCCGCCGGGAACACCTCGCCTTGAAGGGGCGCTTCCGGGCTGACAGAACGGGACTGGTAATTCCCGGCGAGCCAGAGCTGCTGCTCGCCTGGGAGAATATTTCCTAACTAAAAACAAGGCATGGATGCCCGCGGCTTCGCCCATGCCTTGTTTTTTCATGAATTTCTGATCTTCTCAATCACTCGGCGGCAGCGCTCCCTGTCATACACCACCGGCACGGGGTACACAGGGTTCGCTTCGGCCAGCGCCCATGTTATCATAGTCTCTATGTCTTCCTCTTTTATGAACGGAAATCCCGTCGGTATGCCCATACGCCGGTTCATATCACGTATTTCGGCTATAAATCCCTCGGCAAGCTTCTCTTCTGTCTCGCCTTTTATCCCGACGATGGCAGCAAGACGCGCCAGCTTCCTGTAAACTCTGCTGCCGTAATCCTCAAGGACGATGGGCAGTATCACGGCGTTTGCGAGCCCGTGGGC
Organism: uncultured Oscillospiraceae bacterium; assembly: GCA_934552825.1. Classification (GTDB taxonomy): domain Bacteria; phylum Bacillota; class Clostridia; order Oscillospirales; family Oscillospiraceae; genus CAKTEQ01. The sequence goes on along the minus strand of CAKTEQ010000003.1, from coordinate 319,817 downwards.
TGTGCCGTACAGGCCGCCGAGCGTATGGGCAATAGCGTGGACATTGCCGACGCCCGCCCTTGTAAATGCAAAACCCGCCTTGTAAGAGGCTATAAGCATTTTCTCCCGCGCCTCAATGTCGCCGCCGTCATTGTACGCCCGCTCGAGGTACTTGAAAATATCCGCGATAGCCTCCTCCGCCAGACGAATGCTCTCCTTCGTGTTGTATGTCCAGCACAAATACGCCTCTACCCCATGCGTCAGGGCATCCATACCCGTGGCAGCGGTAGTTTTCGGAGGCAGTCCCACTGTTAGAAGCGGATCCAGAACAGCGTACTTCGGAATAAGATGAAGATCCATTACAGCCGCCTTATGATGAGTCTCAGCATCTGTTATCACCGCTGCTATCGTCGTCTCGCTGCCTGTTCCGGCAGTTGTGGGAATCGCAATGAAGGTCGGTATCCTCCGGCCCACTTTTAGGAGCCCGCTCAGCTGACTTATGGACTTTCCCGGCCGTGCCGCAAGCGCCGCCGCCCCCTTCGCCGCGTCCATCGGGCTGCCTCCTCCCACTGCGATGAAGCTGTCGCACCCCGATGAAATATACATATCCCGGATGCGGCCGCATGTTTCCGACGTGGGGTCGTTTTCTACTTCACTGAAAATCTTATATTCTATCCCGCCGCTTTCCAGTTCCACGAGGATCTCCGGCAGAAGTATGCGGCGCACATTCGGTCCCGTTACTATCAGTGGTTTTTTACTGTTTTCAGCTTTCAGAATCCCTGGAAGTCTCCCTGTGCTCCCCTCGCCGCTCACGGCTATCGGTCTGCGCCATCTGAGAAGCCGCGCCCCGATGTTAAACACCGCCTGGAACACTCGGCAATATATCTTATTTATGCTCATTGCGCGCTCCTTCATGCTCCAGAAGCCAGCTTTTTCGCTCTATGCCGCCCGCGTATCCGGTGAGTCCGCCGTCCGCACCCACTACCCTGTGGCATGGAATTATTATTGATATTGGATTTCGTCCGACAGCGCTGCCCACCGCTCTGGGCGAGGTCTTTCTCCCGACGGACAGTTCTCCAGCAATATCCCCATAGGTAATAGTCTTTCCCCAGGGTATGCCGCAGAGCACACGCCAGACCGCCTTCTGGAATACGCTGCCTCTCGGACTCAGTTGAAGCTCCTTCGGTGAGGGCTTTTCTCCGGCGAAATATCGGTCCAGCCATTTTACCGCCGAGTCCAGCGCGGGACTGCTGCCGTCTTCTCTCTCTTCGTTTTCAATCCCACGCTCAAAATACTTCTGCCCCTCGAACCACAGGCCGATTATACCGCTGCCGTCCGCAGCGAGTGTTATATCCCCCAACGGCGACCGGTAGCGTTCTGTGTAGATCATAAAAAAGCACCTGCCTTTGCGTCATGGTTTACGATTTATCTGATGCTTATTCTATCGCAATATGAGCAAAATTCAAGCATTATTTGAACATATGTCCGCAAATGTGAACAAAAATAAACAGAGCATGACGGAATTACCCGTTCTGCTCTGTTTAGGGATGAAATGAATCCTCTGCAGAACAGCGCTACCTTACACTGCAGTGGATCCTCCTCATACGGATGGCGCAGCAGGAGGGATTCGAACCCTCGAGCCGTTTTAGCGGCTACACGATTTCCAGTCGTGCTCGTTATGACCTCTTCGATACTGCTGCATATTAAAAATCCTGCCGTCTGTCATGTCAGACAGCAGGATTCATTATACCATTATTTTTCACTCCGTCAAGACTTTTTTCAAATTTTTCTCAATCAGCCTTGTCGAACTCCTCGCCCACTATATTGCGGATATCGCTCAGCCCTTTCACCATACGCTCGTACAAGTCACGGCTCACCGCCCCAGGTTCGCCCGCTTCATACTTTGCCATCTCCTTGTGTATGTCAAGGAGCGCGTATTTATCGAAGCCGTAATTCCCTGCGCGGACCATTATCATCGGTGTGTACCCTGCGTCCTTTATCACAGTCTCCCCTGTGAGCACATCCTTGTCCACTTCTATTTCGAGCACAGCCGTAAGATCCGTATATGGATCATACTGATTGGATATAAAATTCCCAAGGCAGTACGCGACAAGGCAATTCTTTACGCTGCCATCCGCCTGCTCCACCTGACGCATCTCCATCTGCTGCGGCACATGGGCGTGACCGCCCAGGATCATATCCACCCCCTCAGACAGGAGATAATCTGCTATCTGCTTCTGATATTCGTTCGCGCTCGTCTGGTATTCAACGCCCCAGTGAATAATAAAGGCGATGAGGTCCGTATCAAGGCTCCTGGCATATTCAAGGTCGCTGCCCACCTTCTCATAGTCAAACTGGGAGAGCGTTGTCATATAATCCTTGTTGAAAATATTAACGGCGAACTCCTTGCCCTCCGGCCGGGGGAGCCCATTCGTCCCATACGTATAGTCCAGAAAAGCTATTGTAATGCCGTTGATATCCTGCACAACAACGCCGTGGTTTTTATCCCGCTCCTCCTGCGTACGGTAGGTACCGATGTGCTCGAGCCCATTCGCCTCCATCACATCTATCGTGCGGCACAGACCGTCAAACCATGTGTCAAGGCTGTGATTATTCGCAAGAGCGACCATGTCTATCCCGCTGTTTTTCAGTGCCGTCGCCCAGCTGTCCGGCGAGTCGAACAGAGGAAAGCCGCTGTAAGAACCGTCACCGGAAAACGTCGACTCGAAATCAACTATGCTGAAATCCGCGCGCCGGAAGATATGCGCGGCTTCTGTGAACAGATGGTCGTAATTATACTCCCCAGTCGCCCCGTCATAGGCATTGTTGTTTATAGGAGTGTGGGCGACGATATCCCCCGCGACGGCTATGTTCGCCGTAAGATGCACGTCCACGTCGTTTTCACTGTTATCCTCCGGGACACTCTCCTCTGTCTCAACGACAGTCTCCTGCTTTTCATTATCTTTTATATCAGGCTGTGTCCCATTCTGCGAAGTCCCGCCTCTGATAAAACACAGCGCTGCGATCGCGGCTATGAGTACAATAAGTATCGCCGCGAGAATACCGATAATCGGCTTTCTTTTCACGTAATCACCCCCTGGCTATTGTGATAATTATACAACGGCAACGCATTTGCGGACAAGGTGTTTATATATTGAATTTATCTTAATTTTGATATATAATATGTTTTATTCTAAGATTGAGGAGCGATAAAACTATGGCAGAAGATATTATGAAAGCAGCAGAAAATGCTGAGGCACCCTCCAATTTCATACACACTTTCATCCAGGAAGACATCGCTCCCGGCGGACGCTTTGAGGGCAAGAAGGTGCATACGCGCTTTCCGCCCGAGCCCAACGGATATCTGCACATCGGTCATTGCAAGGCGCTCATCATAGATTTCGGCACTGCCGAGAAATTCGGCGGCCTGTGCAATCTGCGCATGGATGACACGAATCCCGCAAAGGAGGACGTGGAGTACGTTGAGGCTATCCAGGAGGATATCCACTGGCTTGGCTTTGACTGGGGGGATCGCTTTTTCTACGGCAGCGACTACTTCCAGCAGACATATGAGTACGCTCTTGAGCTCATTAGAAAAGGGCTCGCATACGTCTGCGAGCTGACTCCTGAGCTGTTCAAGGAGTACCGCGGCGACACTTCCCACCCCGCTGTAAGCCCTTACAGGGACAGACCCGTCGAGGAAAACCTCGACCTCTTCCAGCGTATGAAGGCAGGCGAGTTCCCTGACGGCAAATATACTCTGCGGGCGAAGATCGACCTTGCCAGCGGCAATTTCAACATGCGCGACCCTGTTATCTACCGCATACGTCATATCGAGCACCATCGCCAGGGCACAAAATGGTGCATATTCCCCATGTATGATTTTGCCCATCCCATCCAGGATGCTATCGAGGGCATAACACACAGCCTGTGCTCCCTTGAGTACGAGGACCATCGTCCCCTTTACGACTGGGTCGTGAATAATGTGTCCGTTCCCAATAAGCCCAGGCAGATAGAATTTGCCCGTCTCGGTATTAACTACACCGTCATGTCAAAGCGCAAACTGCGCAGACTGGTGGAGGAGCACCTTGTCTCCGGCTGGGACGATCCCAGAATGCCCACCCTCTGCGGTCTTCGCCGCCGCGGGTACACCCCCGCCTCAATCCGCAATTTCTGCGAGCGCATCGGCGTGTCCAAGGTGAGCAGCACCGTTGAATACGGTTTTCTTGAACACTGTCTGCGTGAGGATCTTAATAACGCGGCGCAGCGTGCCATGGCTGTTCTGCGCCCCATAAAGCTTACAATAACGAACTACCCTGAGGGCAAGAGTGAGACTGTCACCGTGGAGAATAACCCCAGCGATCCCGACGCCGGCACACGGCAGGTCTCCTTCTCCCGGGACCTCTATATCGAGGCTGACGACTTCATGGAGACGCCCATCCCCAAGTATAAGCGGCTTTACCCCAACGGTCCCGAGTGCCGCCTCAAGGGCGCTTATCTCATCACCTGCACCGGCTGTGTTAAGGACGAGAACGGCAATATCACCGAGGTTCTTGCGACGTATGACCCCGATTCACGGGGCGGTGACCCTGCGGACGGCAGAAAGGTAAAGGGTGCGACTATTCACTGGGTCGACGCGGGCAACTGTGTTGACGCGGAGGTGCGTCTGTATGACAACCTTTTCTCCGATCCCGACCCGGACGGAGCTGACAAGGACTATATCGACTGCCTCAATCCCAACTCCCTCGAGGTCATAGAGAACTGTAAACTAGAGAAAATGCTCGCAGGCGCGACAGCCCCTGCAAACTTCCAGTTCCTGCGCCTCGGCTACTTCTGCGTAGATAACAGAGACTCCACACCGGAGCACTTGGTATTCAACCGCTCCGTATCCCTTAAGGACGGCTTCAAAAAGTAATAATGAAAAATCCCCTTTGCCTGTACGCAAAGGGGATTTTTTACGGATTTTACATCTTAATAATCCTTATGTTCAATTGCCGGAGACGGGCAAATATGATATATTTATAAAAGAGTTAGGGGGGCGATACGGTGCAGCTCTGGGAAACTTTTTCCGGTGAGATACTCATGACATTCCTTATATCCATGATCCCGGTAGTGGAACTGCGCGGCGCAATTCCCATAGCCACCGCCCATGGTCTGGATCTGAGGGTCGCTATTATTGCCGCAATTATTGGCAACCTGTTCCCGGTACCGTTCATAATTATTTTTATACGCCGTGTTTTCGCCTGGCTGCGCCGCAAGATTCCGCGGCTGAACGGTCTGGTGGCAAAACTCGAAGCACGAGCTGAGGCAAAATCTGAGCTCGTTCAGCGCTACTCATTTATTGGGCTGGCGGTACTTGTTGCTATCCCACTGCCCGGCACTGGGGCATGGACCGGCGCTCTGGTCGCCGCGATGCTGAATATGCGCCTCAAGCGAGCTCTTCCGGCTATTGCCCTGGGCGTTATCGCAGCCGCTCTCATTGTCGCCTTTATTTCTTACGGTGCAGGCGCTCTGCTCGCAGGATGAAAAAAACCACGCGCATGCATTCATGCGCGTGGTTTTTTTCTCAAATTTGGAAGCAGTTCATTTGCAAACATGGAACCGAGTATAAGTACAGCCCCGCCTATCTGTACAGCGCTCATAGGCTGCTTCAGGAACAGCGCCGAAAGCACTATCGCCGTGACCGGGTCAATATAGCTCAGTACCGCCGAGGTCTGCGCCGGAAGTTTCCCCACCGAGCCGAAAAAGAGTATATATGCTATGCCTGTATGAACGATGCCCAGCACCAGAGCCATTACTATGGTCACAGTATTCGGAACGATCTCCGAGAGATCCTGCGTTATGAGAGTGTACACCACCATGACCACGGCGGATACGCTCAGCTGGCACAGGGTCTTCTCCAGGGCGTCGATACCCTCCATCTTTTTGTTCATGAGAAGTATGGCACAGTACATCATCGCGGCCGCAAGTCCGAGGGCTATCCCCTTCGCGCTGCCGCCTCCGCCGCCGGAGATAAGGATTATTCCCGCTACCGCCGCCGCAGTGCACAGTGTCTTGAGGGCTGTGAGACGTTCCTTCAGCACTATCGGCGAGAGGATTATTACGAATACCGGCGCCATATAGTAGCACAGAGTCGCCACCGCAACAGTCGTATACCTGTAAGCTTCAAAAAGACATATCCAGTTAAAGCCCAGTGCCCCACCTGACAGGAGCAGCAATATCCAGTTCTTTTTTATTGCCTGAATATTCGGTTTTTTCCCTGTAACAAGGATCACCGCCGCCAGAAACAGCGCACCTATCACCGACCTGACGCAGGCTATGACCGTTGAGCTTAAAGGCGTATACTGCACGAATATTCCGATCGTTCCGAAGATCACCATAGAGACGATCATCTTGAGTTTTTCCATTTGCCTTTTGTTCCTTTGCCTGGAATAATATTCATATTATAGCGGCAGTTACAGCTCTTTTCAACCGGAATATTTAACGCCCCCGAAAGCCTCTCTTTCGGGGGCGTTGCTACAAGTCAGAATACAACTACGAGCAGCATTTTGAATTGCTCCTCACCATATACCGCGTGAGGGTGACCTGCCGGCATAACTATCGACTCCCCCTCCCGGAGAATGTACTGCACGCCGTCAATGGTTATCCTGCCCACACCATCCAGGCAGGTCACAAAAGCATCCCCGCCTGACTCGTGAGTACTTATCTCCTCCCCTTCGTCGAAGGAGAACAGGGTTATGCTCACAGCCCCATTCTGGGCAAGTGTCTTGCTGACCACCTGGCCCGGCTGATATACTATCTCTTCCTTCAGCGGGAGTACCTTTGCCTTTTCAATGTTTTTCATCAATTCTTTCATTTCTGCACCTCTGCCTGATCCTCATTTTCATCTGTTTTTGCTCCGCAGACGCCGCAGAACCTTGCCCCCGGCGCCAACGCCGCTCCGCACTTACTGCAGTAAATCTCCCCCTCAGTTTTTTCCTGTGTCTGAGTCGCAGGCGTCTGCTCAACGATATCAACAACGGGGTGTTCCGCAGGGGCTTTACACGTCGATTCCGCAGCGGCGGCAGGCTCATCGTTTTCCGTCTTACCGCTCACAAGAATACGATAGTTCCAATAGCTGCACGGGATTATTATAATCCCCGCAAACACAACACCGTTATAATATGCGAGAAACATGGACACTATTACGAAGGCGCAGATACCATAGATCACGGATATTTTTACTGCATTTTTCTTTTCAGACGGCTCCTTTTTACAGGCGTACCTGTATATGATCATAGGCAGCAGCGTCACAGCGGCGCAGATGGCAAGGTCCAATATCAGGACCCATATGCGCTGCATGGAGCCCGCTCGCCTGTCAATTATGGGATTATCAGTCGTTGCCGGCTCGTTTTTCTCCGCAGCCGCGGGCTCTTCTGGCTGTACAGGCTCACAAGCATAGCTGATACTGTCCATGAATGAAATGAAATCATCGTAAGCCGCGCCGTCTTTCGCTCCAAAAAACTGGAACATATGAAATACGGCGTTTTCAGCGCGCATAAAAGTCTCCGAGTTCTCTCCGTAGAGTTCCTTAAGCTCTTCACTTCCGAACGTACCTTCAACTTTGATATATTCAGCGTCTCCAAATGATACCGCATCAGCTTTCGATTCTTCAATACCATAGCTATCAAGCAGCCCCCACTCGACGAGGAATTCAGTATCTATGTCCGCAGCCGTAATATCAGGCTCATCCTCCACAAGGTCGCTCATATCCAGACGCGTATACATTATTAAGGTTGTCTCGTCCCCATCTGGGATAAATATGATAATCGTACAGTTATTCTCAACCACCGGCTCCTGCTGCACCCAATTATCAGGCACCTCACATGATACTCCCGTATTCTCAAGGTATTTCCTCTCCCCCGCCGCGAACGCCCCCGGCCCAATCACCGCTGAGCACAGGATCACCGCAAGCAGCGCGCTGAATATCTTCTTCATATTGCTCTTCCCCTCGTTCTTAGCTTTGCGAGAACTTTTGTTTTATTATATACCACACGGTCCCAGAAATCAATAGCACGCAAAAATAACCCCGGCTCTTACGAGCCGGGGTTATAATCTTACTCAGCTTAAATCAGCCGATCGTGCAGTACATGAAGTACTTGTAGCCGAGGGGGTTGGAGTAGAATCCGCTCACGCTGTCGTCCAGCATGTAGATATCTGTGTAGAAGTACAGAGGTACGATGCAGCCTGTATCCATGAGCATATCCTCTGCCAGGTGCATGAGGTCATAACGTGTCTCATTGTCTGTGCAGCCCTTGATGGTGCTGATGAGGACGTCGTAAGTCTCTGCCCATGTGCCGTTCTCAACCTTTATGTCATAACCGTAGGGTGTGAGATCCATGTTGTAGATAGCAACGTTTGCGTTGTCGCCCTTACCGAACTGAACGTCGTTGTTGCCGGAAACTGTTGTCCACATATCCAGGAAGCAGATAGGATCATTGTAGTCAGCCAGCCAGCCGTTACGAGCGATGGAGTAGTCGCCGGCCTTACGTGTGTTCAGGAATGTGCTCCACTCCTGGTTCTCCAGATTCATTGTGATGCCAACTGCTGCGAGAGCGCCCTGGAGGTACTCACCGATAGCCTTGTGGCTGTCAGATGTGTTGTAGAGGTATGTCAGTGTGGGGAAGTCTGTGAACATACCTGTTGCCTCGTCATATGTGTAGTACTTCTTCAGGATCTCAACGGCCTGTGTGAAGTTGTCCTCATATGCGTCAACGGATACATCATAGTAACCGACATAATCCTTGCTTTCGCCGGCAGTCTCATAGAACTGTGTGCCGTCGGGGTTGGTCATACCCATAGCAACGAAGGAGGAAGCGGGGATCTGGCCTGCCTGTGTGATCTGCTCAACGATGTAGTTGCGATCAAAAAGCAGAGCTGTAGCGCGGCGGATCTCAGCCTTTGCTTCTTCAGCCTCTGCGCCTGTGAGTGTGCTGGATGCGGGCAGGATATGCTCATTGATGTTCCAGCAGACATAGTATGTACCAATCTGGCCAGCTACCACGAACTCATCGGGGTAATCTGTCTTCAGGTTGGGGATCTCGTTTGTGGGAACGTCGTCGATGAGCTGCCAAGTGCCGTTCTTGAAGTTTGTGAGCATGTTATTGGTATCATCAGAGAGGAAGAACTGGATCTTATCCATCTTGATCTCATCAGCGTCAATATAGTCGGGGTTCTTCTCCACTGTGATAACGCTGTTGTGCTCCCAGCCTGTGAGCTTGTAGGGGCCATTGCAGACGTATGTGGAAGGATCTGTTGCCCATGCGTCGTTAGACACAACATCCTCACGTACGGGGAAGTATGTGGGGAATGCGAGCAGCTCGTTCCAATAGGAGACATGGTTTGCAAGTGTGACTTCCAGAGTCTTTTCGTCGGTGGCCTTAACGTTCAGCTCTGCGTCGGGGTTGACGAAGTTGCCCGCGTCATCTGTTGCCCAGATATCAGCATAGCCGTCAACAACCTCGAACATGTAGCCGTAGTCAGCGCCAAGGTCTGTGGAAGCAGCGCGCTGCCAAGCGAAAGCAAAGTCGCCGGCTGTCACAGGCTGACCATCGGACCATACGAGACCGTCGCGCAGTGTGTAGGTGTATGTAACTGTGCCGTCTTCGTTCTCAACACCGTCAACCAGTTCTTCAGCTGCGTCGGGAGCGATGATGAGCTTGCCCTCATCATCCTGCGCCCACTTTGCGAGACCGGAGAACAGGTGTGCCAGCATTGTAGCTCCGTCAACTGCGGAGTTCAGTGCGGGGTCGATAGTGTCAGGCTCGGAAGCCAGGCACACTGCGATGGAGTTGGCAGCTGTAGTTGTTGTGCCTTCTCCATTTTCATTGTTTGCAGGCTTCTTGCTGCCGCCGCAAGCTGCGAGGGACAGGACCATGACAAGAGCCAGCAAAAGTGCGAGAATCTTTTTCATTTTTCTCTTCCTTTCTTAAAAATATTCAATACGCACTCCGGAAGTTTTCCGGGCGCATTAATTGACTTTTCTTCAGTTGATCTCATCAACTCTGTGGCACGCCACGAAGTGCCCGGAGGAAACCTCCCGGAATGCCGGCGTTTCCTGGGCGCAGCGCGCCGTTGCGTATGCGCAGCGTGTGCGGAAGGGGCAGCCTGACGGCGCGTTGAGGGGACTTGGAATATCGCCGCTGAGCACTATGCGCTTATTCGCTCTGGCCGTCTTCGGATCCGGCACCGGCACCGCGGAGAGCAGAGACTGTGAATATGGATGCAAGGGGTGGTCGTATATCTCTGCTGCGTCCGCAAGCTCCACCATCTTGCCCAGGTACATGACCGCGATACGGTCGCTTATGTGCCGCACCACCAACAGGTCGTGAGCTATGAAGAGATATGTAAGTCCGAGCTTATCCTGAAGCTCATCAAACATATTGATGACCTGTGCCTGAATCGACACGTCAAGTGCGGACACCGGCTCGTCGCATACGATGAACTCAGGATTTACCGCCAGCGCTCTCGCGATGCCGATACGCTGACGCTGACCTCCGGAAAACTCATGAGCGTAGCGCGCGGCGTGCTCACTGTTAAGCCCAACATGATTCATAAGCTCAAGTATCTTCTCCTGACGCTCCGCCTTTGAAGAATAGAGCTTATGCACGTCAAGCGGCTCGCCGATTATATCGGCGACTGTCATGCGGGGGTTAAGAGACGAATATGGATCCTGGAATACCATTGTCGCCTTTTTGCGGAACTCGTTAATGTCGCTCTTCGTTTTTATCTGCTTGCCCTCGAACCATATCTCGCCGGCTGTGGGCTTATACAGATGCAGTATCGTGCGTCCGACAGTTGTCTTGCCGCAGCCGGACTCACCTACAAGTCCAAGAGTTTCACCTTTATTGACCGTGAAGGAGACGCCGTCCACAGCCTTGAGGGGTTTCGTTTTGAACCCGCCCACGGAGATATCAAAATACTCCTTAAGGTCCTTGACCTCAAGCAGGGGCTGCTTATTGTCGCTCACTGTGCGTCACTTCCTTCCTCTTGGCCGGAGAGCTCTATTGAGCTGTCCTCAACTCCGCGCTTTACATTCACCCAGCAGGACGCCTGATGCGCGTCGTTAATATCCATGCGCTCACATCGCTCATTGATGCAGATTTTCATAGCAGCCTCGCACCTGGGAGCGAAGGGGCAGCCCTTCGGCATATTGAGCAGGTCAATAGGCGTACCGGTTATAGGCTCGAGCTTCTTGCCGGCGGTAGCCGCGGTCGGGATGGATCTAAGAAGGCCCTTAGTATATTCATGGCAGGGGTTATAGAATATCTCGTCCGCCGTACCCTGCTCACATATGGAGCCGGCGTACATGACGATAACCTCATCGCACATCTGGGCAACTACGCCCAGGTCGTGGGTTATCATGATTATCGCCATGCCGAGCTCTTCCTGGAGAGATTTCATAAGCTCGAGTATCTGCGCCTGGATTGTCACATCCAGCGCCGTTGTCGGCTCATCGGCGATGAGTATATCAGGCTCGCACGCCAGCGCCATGGCTATCATAACTCTCTGGCGCATACCGCCGGAAAACTCAAAGGGGTACTGCTTCATGCGCTTTTCCGGCTCGTTCACGTTTACGAGCCGCAACATTTCCACAGCTCTCTCCCGCGCCTGTTTTTTGTTGCGGTTTGTGTGCAGGGTTATAGCCTCTATGAGCTGATGCCCTATTGTGTATGTGGGGTTAAGGGATGTCATGGGGTCCTGGAAGATAATTGATATCTTGTTGCCCCTGACAGTGTGCATTACCTTCTCCCCCGCTCCAACAAGCTCCTGACCGTCCAGCTTTATAGAGCCGGAGACGATCTTGCCGGTGGAGGCGAGTATCTGCATTATTGAGTAAGCTGTCACGGACTTGCCGGAGCCGGACTCACCCACGATACCCAATACCTTTCCTCTGTCCAGATTGAAGGAGACGCCATTTACGGCGCGCACCTCACCTGCGTCGGTGAAGAACGAGGTGTGCAGATCTTTGACTTCAAGCAGCGCCATTTTACTCCACACTCCTTTCTCAACCGTTGAGTTTGGGGTCGAACGCATCGCGCAGACCATCGCCGAACAGGTTCAGAGAGAGCACGATAAGTGAAATGACCACCGCTGGAATTACCAGACGATACGGATATGAAGTAAGACCGTTGAGCGCGTCGGACGCCAGCGAGCCGAGAGACGGCATAGGTGCGTTTACGCCAAGGCCAAGAAACGAGAGATAGCTCTCTGTAAAGATTGCGCTGGGGATCTGAAGGGCAGTGGAGATTATAACTACGCTTATACAGTTGGGGATAAGGTGCTTTCTGATTATCCAGCCTCCCTTTGCGCCTGTCGCCTGCGCCGCAATGACATATTCCTGCTCTCTGAGAGAGAGTATCTGACCTCTGATAAGCCGGGACATGGACACCCAGTACAGGACAGCAAACACAATGAAGAGGCTAAGGATATTACTGCCGATCTTCTCGAACACCGTCCCCTCCAAGGAATCGCCCAAAACCACCTTAAGGACAGACGCCAGAAGGATTACCATGAGCATATCCGGCAGCGAGTAAATGACGTCCACTATCCGCATTATCACAAGGTCAACTTTGCCGCCGCAGTATCCGGCGATGGATCCGACCGTCATGCCGATTATAAGGACTATGATACTTGCAAAGAAGCCGACTGTAATGGAAATACGTGTACCGTATACTACACGGATGAAATAGTCACGTCCCGCGGAGTCAGTTCCAAACACGTGGGGAAAAACTTCTTCACCGGCATCAATGCGCTTTTGCTCCGTTGCGCCGTATGTGAATGGCGCCAGGTTGTTATATGATGCGTCCACAGGCTTTCCTGGGGTAATGCCGAGCTGTGTGTCATATGAATACGGCCAGAACATGGGCAGCAATATAGATGCAAGAGTTATTATAACTATCACGAAAAAGCTGACCGTGGCAACTTTATTTTTCCAGAGGCGCTTAACACCGTCCTTTAAGAACGTGGATGATGGGCGCATCTGCACCATATATTCCTTTTCCTGCTCCGACGCCGGCATAAAGGAGTCGAGGTCTACGTGCATGCTGAAAGGTCTTTTCTTAGTCAAATTGCTCTCCTCCTTATTCCAGTGTGATGCGCGGATCGACTACTTTATATAGTATATCGCTCAGCAGGTTCATAACAACGATGAGCGTCGCAAGAACGATCGTAGTCCCCATTACAAGTGGATAATCGCGGCCCGTGATACTCGTTACAAACGCGCGGCCGATGCCGGGCACAGCGAATATCTGTTCAACGACGAGGGACCCGGTGACTATATAGGCGAGCATTGGACCAAAATATGTAATTACAGGGATGAGTGAATTCTTGAGTGCGTGCCCAAAGATGACCCGTGCGCCGGGTACGCCCTTCGCCCGCGCTGTGCGTATGTAGTCCTGCCCCAGAACATCCAGCATGGACGAGCGGGTCAGTCTGGTGATATACGCCATGGGGTACAGCGCCAGAGTAATGACCGGCAGAATGAGTCCGGCGGTAGTTGAGCCGTTTGCGGGTAGGATCGCAAGCCTCACCGCAAACAGGACCAAAAGCAGTGATCCCATTATAAACGACGGCATGGAAACAAATGCCGTTGTAATTACCATTATTACTTTATCTATAACCTTATTTCGGCGCAGAGCCGCTACCGCGCCCAAAACTATGCCGACTATCGCCGCGCCGACCGCCGCGATAACACCTAGTTTCGCAGATACCTTGAGCCCGGAGAAGATAATATCAGTAACCTCGCGGCCACGCTGCTTCAGGGAAGGACCGAAGTCAAACTTTGTAACGATATCCTTCAAATAAGTAAGATACTGTTCCATCACTGGCTTGTCCAAGCCGTACTTTGCCTCGAGGGCAGCCTGGACTGCGGGCATAGTCGCTTTCTCTCCGACGAAGGGCCCTCCGGGAACTGCGTGCATTACAAAAAATGTCACAGTAATAACAACCCAGACAGTGATAATCGCCAGAAGCAGTCTTTTTAAAATATAGATTAGGTTTTTTGAATTCACACTTACATCGCCTCAACTTCCATATTTAAGTATCATCATCTCTGCTAGCAGAGGTAATGCAAGCGCCGGCACTTGCACGATACTGGGGATGCAATAAGGTGTACCCCCCTGATTTTAGAATTTATTATACTAAATTATTTTGGAAATAGCAATTCTTTCACAAACTTTTTCACAAAATGAACAATTTTGGGGTTCTTCTGTTATTTTGCACTATTTTTTTGTTATTAAAAGGTGTACTTTTGTCGTTTAATCCTATTTTTTGAAGGCCCAAATGTCTGAAAGTACTCTTTTCTTTACCTTAGGTTGCTGTTTTTGAGCCACATTGTAAAAGTGCGAGATCCCCGGTGCCCATGTCCTTAACAGGTTAAATGGGTTGCCGGGGATCTCGCCTTGGTATCTAAGTTGCTGTTTTTTCCACTCAGTTAATCATATCCTCTCCCGGTGCCTCATGGAATCTCTCGATCTCTACATTCCAGGAGCGTACCGTACGGTTCATCCAGAGCTTGTAAACAAACATTCCAAAATTCTCAAAATGCTGAGGCATTCCCGGAGGTGCATTGGGAAAGTCAATAGTACATTTTAGTTACAGCACCAAATCGTAAGTTTTCGACACGAATGCTGTATAATGATTTTATATGCTTCCGATTTTGATACTCCAAGAAGCTCCTGGACTTCATCGTCTTTCACAAAAATTGCTTGTGCCATAATTATCCCCTTACTTATTGAAGTCAAATGGAAAGCAAAAAAGAGCTACCTGACTTCGTTTGAAATCAGATAGCTCTTTTCTTGTGATAATTGAATAATGAAATTCTGTTTCCAAATCGTTGCCACGAGGGACATCAAAGCTCAAAAAGTCCGGTGTTTACGGGCTATTTTGAACCTATGAAATCATTCCCACTCTATTGTGGCCGAGGGCTTCGGGGTGACGTCCCAGAGGACACGGTTGACGCCCTTCACTTCGCTGGTTATGCGCTCTACAATGTGGGCAACAAGCTTAAATTCCAGTTCAGCCACTTCGGCGGTCACTGCGTCCACAGTATTGACCGCACGGATGACCACAGGCCAATCATAAGTACGCTTCCCATCCTTTATGCCCGTGGACTTGAAATCAGGCACTACCGTGAAATACTGCCATACCTTACCCTCAAGGCCGTTCTTAGCGAACTCTTCCCTGAGTATTGCGTCGGACTCGCGCACAGCCTCGAGCCTGTCCCTCGTTATAGCGCCAACACATCTCACGCCCAGACCGGGGCCGGGGAATGGCTGGCGGTACACCATATTGTCAGGCAGTCCCAGAGCCTCGCCGACAACACGCACCTCGTCCTTATAGAGGAGTTTTACAGGCTCAACAAGCTCAAACTGCAGTTCCTCGGGCAGTCCTCCGACGTTATGGTGGGACTTGATGCCATCGGACTCGAGAATATCAGGATAAATCGTTCCCTGGGCAAGGAAGCTGATGCCGTCCAGCTTCTGAGCCTCCTCGGCAAACACCTCGATAAATTCCTTGCCGATTATCTTCCGCTTTGCCTCAGGGTCATCGACACCCGCGAGTTTATCCAAAAAGCGGTCCACAGCGTCAACATAGATGAGGTTTGCGTCCATCTCATCTCTGAATACCTTGATGACTTGCTCCGGCTCGCCCTTTCTGAGAAGTCCGTGATTAACATGGACGCAGACGAGTTGCTTGCCCACAGCTTTTATCAGCAGCGCCGCAACAACAGAAGAGTCCACGCCGCCGGACAGTGCCAGCAGAACCTTCTTATCCCCTATCTGCTCACGCAGTGCGGAAATCTGCTCAGCGATAAAACTGTCAGCCTGTTCCTTTGTTGCGATTCTATCCATTGTATCCGGACGAATATTTGTGTTCATGTGTATGGTTCCTCCCCTGTCAGCAATGTGTAAAGTTATCGAAGTAGCCCTGGACGAGCACGACAGGCGTGCCCTTGTCGCCGGAACCGCTTGTAAGGTCGCAGAGCGAGCCGATGAGGTCAGTCAGCCTTCTGGGAGTAGTCCCCTGAGACGCCATGTTGCCCACGAGGTCAGCGTCCTTCTCCTTGATGCTCTTGGAGATAGCTTCCTTGAGCGCCTCACCGCTGAGATGCTTAAAGTCGTTGTCGGCAAGGTACTTGAGCTTCAGCTCATTTGGCGTTCCCTCAAGGCCGTCCGTATACGCCGGTGAAACGACGGGATCAGCCAGCTCCCAGATCTTACCCACGGGATCCTTAAAAGCACCGTCTCCGTATACCATTACTTCAACGTGCTTTCCTGTCTCCTTGAGCACGCGCGCCTGTATACCCAGGACCAGGTCCTTACACTCTCTGGGGAAGAGCTTGACCGTATTTTCCGTTGATTTGTTTGAGCCGAGCAGACCGTACTTCTCGTTGTAACCGCTGCCGTTGACACTCTTTGTGAGTATCTCGTCCAGACAGTAGACCTTTTCGCCGCCTGAAGCCTTAAGAATGCGCTTTGTCCTCGCGCGGGTGTGGATATCGCAGACTATCACGTTCTTTGTATAGTTCAGTATAGTCTTCATGTTGTTCGCGAATATCACCTGGCACTCGGCGCCAGCATCTTCAATGAGCTGCTTATAGTACTCCACATAATCCACACCTGTGAAAGGATGACGGTTCTCGCCGAAAAGCTCCCTATACCTTTCCAGGGTGAGCACATCGGTATAGGGATCAATGCCGGCGGCGTCCAGACTGTCAATGGAGACAAGCTCATTGCCGACTTCGTCGGAGGGATAGCTGAGCATAAGCACTATCTTCTTAAGCCCTTTGGCGATGCCTCTCAGACATATTGCAAAACGGTTGCGGGAGAGTATCGGGAATATCACGCCGACTGTGTCATCACCGAATTTGGCTTTAACGTCAGCGGCAATGTCGTCAACATCGGCATAATTGCCTTGGGCCCTGGCGACTATGGATTCGGTTATGGAAATAACGTCTCTGTCCCTCAACTCAAAGCCTTCGCACTTTGCAGCGTCGATCACGCTGTTTGTGACTATCTCTGCGAGATTATCCCCCTGACGGATGATGGGACAGCGTATTCCGCGGGAAACTGTACCGGTTCTTCTTTCCATGTTTCAACATTCCATTTCAAATATAGATTGTGCACCTAAACGGCGCGATAAGATATTATACTTTATCATACGCCCGGGCACAAGAGTGAATTATTCAAATTGAGCGTCCACCGTGTTTTCGTATCTCCTGCGTTTTTTACTGTACACCACAGCGAACGCCACAGCCTCAGCTATGAGTGTTATAGCCCAGGATATGGGATAAGAGATAAGAAGCGTCTGGATATTATGGTATTTCCCGATCGTGAACACCGAATAGAGCCATGCAAGCCTGAACCCGCACACTCCCACAACGGATATGCCCATAGGCACGGTCGATGAGCCGAGCCCACGCAGGCAGCCCGTTACAACGTCCAGCATTCCGCACAGCACATACGGTATGCAGGTGAAGCACATTCTGAGCATACCCCAGTATATGGCTTCCTCCTCGCCGGGTATATATATACTGAGGAGCTGGCGTCTGAAGAAAAAGGCGAAGCATCCCAATGCCAGTCCGACCACTATCACGCAGCCGATGCATACAAGCGCGATCTGTTTGATGCGCTTATAATTCCCGGCGCCGTAGTTATACCCGATGAAATTGACAGCCGCCGTGCTGAAGGCATACATAATGGTAAAGATAAAGCCCTCAATGTTGCCCGCGGCAGAGTTGCCCGAGAGGAGCGTGCTGCCGAAGGAGTTAACGGCAGCCTGGATGATGACATTGGATATCGCAAAAAGTGAGCCCTGAATAGCTGCGGGAATGCCTATTGCCAGCATGGACACAAGGGGTGTTTTTCTTATGCGCATTTTCCTGAGGTCAAGGTGGCACGCGTCTTTCCTCTTTATGAGGGCGGCTACTGTAAGCACGCAGGCGATGAACTGGGATATTGAGGTAGCAAGAGCGACCCCCGCCACGTCCATATCAAACGCCTTGACAAAGAAAATATTGAGTACAACGTTCACAATGCCCGCGATGGTGAGGAAGATAAGGGGACTTTTTGTGTCGCCCACAGCTCTCAGGATAGCCGCGGCGAAGTTATATATAACATTGAAAACAATGCCCGCCGCGTATATGCGCATATACAGCGCCGAGAGCTCAATGCAGTCCTCGGGTGTCCCCATCCATCCAAGGAAGGTTCTGGAGAAGAAAAATACCACCGCCGTGAGCACGATGCCCGAAATCGCGGAGGCAGGTATTGCCGTATGCACCGTCTCTCTTGCGGAGTTGTCATCCCCCGCGCCGTACGCCTGAGATATACGCACGCCCGCGCCGATGGACAGGCCGAGGAACGAGTTTACCAGCAGATTTATAAGGGATCCTGTCGCCCCCACTGCCGCCACGGAGAGCTTTCCGCACTCACGTCCAACTACTACCAGATCCGCCGCGTTGAACAGCAGCTGCAGAAGACTCGTGAGTATTATCGGCATTGTATATAACAGAATGTTCTTAAGGAGCGGACCTTCGCCCATCTTTATCTCTTGTTTTTTCTTCATTTTACTTCTCCCATTGTCACAAAAGCGAAAAAAACAGAAAGCCCGGACAGGCTTCCCAACAATCAGCCAGATGATTATATTCCCTTTGTTCTCATTTTGCAAGTCCTGATGCAGATTTTATTCCGTCTGCAAAACAGCATATGCCATGAAGCACCGGGAATGACGCTCCCCCTCTCTTTGTATGTTGCCATCTGTTTATAATTAACTGTAAAGAGTGTTCAATTTGAGATATAAAAGTAACCACAGCCAGCTCATGTGCATCATTTTCGCCATATCCACTTACATTCTCGCTGTGGGCATAATGGTGATAAATACGTTCCCCCACAAGCTCATGAACAAGTTTCCTCAAATCCCGGTGTCCACTATAAAAATGTTCTCCACACTGCCAAACCTTGTCAGCGCCGTCTCCCTAATACCGCACTCATCTGCTTCACCGGCACCGTATCGGCGGTCGCGTCCGCGCCCCTGTGCACTTCAGCAGTTCTCGCCGCAGTCCAGGTCGGAGTATTCCTCTCCAGCTGCGCCTGCGTCGCTTTGGGACTTGCTTTCACAAACACGGTAGTGGCATAAAAATATATGGCGATAATAGGCTTCGGTATATGCGCCGGCGTCTTTTCCGTCTGGGGCGTGCGCCCCGCTAAGAAATAGTTCCCCCTTTTCATCGGGGGAACTATTTCTTATGAGATCAGTCTTATAACTGCTGTGAACAGCGAGCAGATCACCACACCCGCCGCAGTCGGGATCCCCGCCGCCAGCAGAGTCCATTTTGTGCTTTGCGTCTCTTTTTTTACTGTCATCAGCGTTGTGGCGCAGGGCCAGTGCATGAGGAAAAAAACTATTGTGCTGATGGCAGTCCCCCATGTCCATCCGTTCGCAGTGAATACCGCCTGTATCTGTGCCGCGCCTGTTATCTCCATGAGTCCTCCTCCCGTGAGATATCCCATGAGCATTATTGGAATGACTATCTCGTTTGCAGGTGTGCCTAATATGAACGCGGCGATGATCATACCGTCAAGGCCCATTACCTTTCCTATCGGCTCAAGTGCCCCGGCGCAGAGCGCGAGCAGGCTCATTCCGTCCACGCTGATGTTCGCCAGCAGCCAAATGAGCAGTCCCGCCGGAATGGCGCCCTTAACAGCCCGCCCGAGGACGAACAGCGTCCTGTCAAATATAGAGCGGACTATTACCTTTCCCACCTGGGGCAGCCTGTAAGGCGGCAGCTCCAATGTGAACGACGAGTTCTCCCCGCGCAGCAGCGTTCCTGACAGTATCTTCGTCACGGCAAACGTCATTCCAAGCGAAATAAGCACTGCTCCTGTAAGTATCAGTGTCCCTTTAAGGGAGCTGCCTCCGGCAAAAAACACAGTTATTATGGTGATAAGCGCCGGGAAGCGTCCGTTGCACGGTACAAAGTTATTCGTGAGGATAGCGAGCAGCCGTTCTCTGGGAGAATCTATTATGCGGCATCCCACAATGCCCGCGGCATTGCAGCCAAAGCCCATCGACATGGTCAGCGCCTGCTTCCCGCACGCGCCGCACTTTTTAAATGGCGCGTCCAGGTTATACGCAATCCTTGGCAGATACCCCACGTCCTCAAGGAGCGTAAACAGCGGGAAAAATATCGCCATTGGCGGCAGCATCACGCTCACTACCCAGGCAACACATTTGTATACCCCCGTTATCAGAGCTTCTCTCAGCCACCACGGCACACCTGCGCTCTTAAGCAGCAGCATCAGTCTGCCCCCAAGCCAGAACAGCCCCTTGGAGAGCAGTTCCGACGGATAGTTCGCCCCGCTTATGGTCAGCCAGAAGATGAACGCGAGGAGCAGCAACATGATCGGATACCCTATAAGCCGGCCGGTCAGTGCCTTATCCAGCTTGCGGTCTGCCGCGCCGTAATCCTTGGTTCTGTAAGTGATCGCACCGGCGCAGACCTTTTCCGTTCTGCGCACGATCGCCCCGACGATGAAGTCTCTCAGTCTGTCGCCGTCAATACCCTCTTCCCGCAGCTTTTTCCGCGCTCTTATAACTGCGTTTCCGGTATCCGCACCGCCCGCTGTTTCCAGCAGATGGGCGGCAAATTCCCCATCGTCCTCCAGCAGGCGCAGGCTGATCCACCGTTTTTCTCTCTCATCTTTGCAGTTAAGACTCTCGCCGATCATCTCCACCGCCCGTTCTATTTCCGCCGGGTACGCAACCTTTTCCGGCCTTGCAGCGGCTTTCCCGTTCATCACGCCGTCGAGGGCGTCCAGCAACACCGTGAGTGTCTTCTCTTTTCTGGCAGTAACACCCGCGACAGGCACGCCCAAACGCTGTGAGAGCAGTTCCGTATCCACGGTTATCCCCTTGCGCTTCGCCTCGTCCATGAGGTTAACACATACTACAACTTTGTTGGTTATCTCCGTTATCTGTATCGCGAGATTGAGATTTCTCTCGAGGCATGTAGCGTCGCAGACCACAACAACGGCGTCCTCACTGCCGAAGCACACAAAATCCCTCGCAACTTCCTCCTCGGCAGAGTGAGCCGCGAGGGAATAAGTCCCTGGGATATCCACGAGAATATATGGATATGCCCCCTTTTCACAGACGCCCCACGCAGACGACACCGTCTTGCCCGGCCAGTTCCCAGTGTGCTGGTGCATCCCGGTCAGCGCATTGAAAACCGTACTCTTACCCACATTCGGGTTTCCCGCCAGGGCGATTATCTTCTCATCCCCGCTTCTCTTTCGTATATCCAGCCCGTTGTCCACCGCACCGGTGCCAACGCTGCTTTTTGTAAGCCCCATCCGCCTGCACCTTCAGGAACGCCTGACAATAATGCCGCGGCAATCCTCACGGCGTATGGCAATCACGGCGCCCCGCACAAGGTACGCAGATGGGTCTCCCCCGGGGCTGCGCCCGAGGCATTCCACCTCTGTGTCGTTTACCAGTCCCACATCCAGCAGGCGGCGGCGCATCGCGCCTGTTGCCGTAAGCTCGCTCACCGTCGCTCTTTGCCCAGGGACAATATTATCAAGGCTCACGAGTGTATCCATAGCCTATGCACCTTCCAGTTGGTTATTGAGGATATCCATGGTAATCCCCAGTTTCATGCTATTCCCGTTCACAGGCGTTCGTCACATGCGGATGGTCCATCGCTCTTATTATCCCATGCTCATTATTTCATTTACCGCCTACTTTAAGATCTCGTAATTAGATATAAAAAGAGCACGGCAGTCTGAGATGTATTACATCACAGCTGCCGTGCTCCTTGGTCGGAGCGACGGGATTCGAACCCACGGCCTCTTGGACCCGAACCAAGCGCGATACCAAACTTCGCCACGCCCCGAAACAATTGCTTATATATTATAGATATTCCGGCGGCAAAAGTCAAGATAATTTCGCGTTTTCAGAGAAGCGGCTCCCCAATGGGGAGCCGCTTCTTATTTGCATAATTAAGCCTTATTTCCTGAAAAACAGTATTCCGAGGCAGAGGGGTCCGCTGTGGCAGGACACTGTGCACCCGGCTCTTGTCTCCAGTATCTCATCAAAACCCGCACATTCGGCGATCCAACCCCGGACCTTATCCGCGGTCTCGGCGCTTACACCGGTATGGGTTATGAATATGCGCTTTGTCTCCAGAGTGTCCGCCTCCGCGAGCTGGTCCTTCACATATTTCTCAAGGGCGCTTTCCATGCTGCCCTTGTACTTTTTCGCAACACCCATCTTGCCTTCGCTCACCTTGATGCAGGGTCTGAGCTTGAGGAGATTCGCACCGAGGCTCGCTATAGCGCTGCATCTGCCGCCTTTGCGGAGATAATCAAGGGTGTGGAGCACAAAGCTGACATCCAGCTTTTCTTTCTTAGCCTGCAGGCGGTCAAATATTTCCCCGGTCTGAATACCGTCTGCCGCCATCTCCGCCGCTTCTAGGACAAGCAGTCCGATACCTGTAGACAAATTTCTGGAATCGACCACGAAAATATTGTCCCTGTCCTGGGCTGCAAGGCAGGCGTTCTGATAGCATGCGGACATCTCGCCGCTTATAGTGAAATGTATAAGCGCGTCATATTCCCCCAGGCGTTTTTCAAAGAATTCCTCATATTCCCCCACATTCACGGCAGAGGTAGAGCCTATCTTGCCTGTCTCTTCCACGAGTGCAAAGAGCATGTCCGGGTCGATCTCTTCCAGATCCCGGTAGTTTTTCCCATCCACGACCACTGTGAGCGGGGTGATGGCAACATTATATTTTTCGATGAGCTCCGGCGAGAGATCGCAGGTGCTGTCAGCACTTATTCCGATTTTCATAGTGTTTCCTTTCATAGCTGCGGTTAAGTAATCACACGCTTCACAGTTTATCTCATCCGCCGCACCTGTGTCAACATATATTTTGAACACCGCCCGTACCCGTCGCATAGAATGAACCGGGAGACCAATCTCCCCAATCAGAAACTTCTTAAGGTGATCATAACAATGGCACAGTTTACTAACCAGGCAACGCTTCAGTACGGCGGCATGACGACCTCCTCCAATGTGGCTGTCGGCGAGCTTATCGCGGTCCTCACCGCGACGAAAACAGCGATATCCACCTCCTATAACGGCGAGGGCTCCGTTGTTTACGCCGTAAGCGTTGTGAATGCCGGCACAACCGCCTTTACCGGCGTCACTGTCAGAGATAATCTCGGCGCTTACACCTTCGGTGCCCAGACGCTCTATCCCCTAACCTACACCGCAGGTTCCCTGAAATACTACGTCAACGGCGTCCTCCAGAGCACGGCGCCCACAATAGCCGCAGGTCCTCCCCTCAGCATAAGCGGTATCACAGTCCCCGCGGGCGGCAATATCACGCTCATCTACGAGGCGGCGGTAAACCAGTATGCACCTCTGGGCGCTGGCAGCTCTATAACAAACACTGTCACTGTGACTGCAGATGGGCTCACCGTTCCCCTCACTGATACCGCTACGGTAAACGCAGAGTCCGCTGCGCGGCTCACTATCGCAAAAGCTATATGCCCCGTGACCGTGACGGAAAAGGGTGAAGTGACCTACACCTTTATTATTCAGAACCACGGCAACACAGCGGTGACAGAGGGCATCGTCATATCTGACACGTTCGATCCAATACTGACTAACCTCGCCGTAACCTTCAACGGCGCCGCATGGACCGCTCCCACAAACTACACTTACGAGGCGGCTACAGGCGAATTTGCGACAGTCGCAGGAAACGTGACAGTCCCCGCAGCGACCTACACTCAGGACACGGCCACAGGACGCTGGAGCGTTACTCCCGGCACGAGCACACTCATGGTCAAGGGTACGATCTGAGCGGTATTGACTTGGATGAAAAGCATTGGTAAAATGATGTAAAATGTGTCGGTTTCTCCGGCGCGCGTAAGAGGTACAGATATGGAAAAAACACTGCTTTTCGTCTATAATCCCTCCGCCGGCAAGGGTAAGGTAGCCGGCAAGCTCAGCAGCATTATTTATAAGTTCACACGGAATGGATATAAAGTCACCGTTCATCCCACCCTGCGCCGTCTCGACGGATATGAGTATATCAAAGAGCACGGCCGGGAATATGACGCTGTCGTCTGCTCCGGCGGCGACGGTACTCTGAACGAAACGATCTCCGGTTTCATTGAGGGCGGCGTGGAGGTGCCTCTGGGGTATATCCCCGGCGGCTCGGCAAACGACACGGCGTTGACCCTGAAAATTCCCCTGGATCCGGAAAAAAGCGCGGATACCGCTATAAACGGCATCCCCTTCCCCTTCGATATTGGGCGCTTCAACGAGAGATATTTTGTCTATGTGGCGGCCTTCGGCGCTTTCTCGGAAGTGTCCTACTCTACGCCTCAGGACATGAAAAACGCCCTTGGGCACACTGCGTATATCATCGAAGCTATAAAGCGCCTTCCCCGCATCCGCTCCTATAAGATGCGCGTGGAGGCTGACGGACAGGTTTTTGAGGATACATTCCTCTTCGGCGCCGTTTGCAACACCCTCTCTGTCGGCGGCGGTGTGCTGAAATTCAGTTCGGAGTATGAGTCCCTCTACGACGGAGAGCTTGAGGTCCTGCTCCTGCGGGATTCAAAAAGCCTGATAGACGTGGGGCATATCGCCCTGTGTCTTCTCAACCAGGATTACAGCGACGAGAACATCGTGTTTTTCAAGACAAAGCACCTTACCATCACTGCCGAGAATGATGTCCCCTGGACATTTGACGGCGAGGACGGCGGCGCCCACAGCAAAGCTGAGATAACCTGCGTGGAAAGCCCTGTACGCATAATGTCCGGCGTAAAATAAGCTGCCGCATCACAATCAGAGAAAAACCTCCGTATGCCAAAAGCATACGGAGGTTTTTTGTTATTTCATTACACGCGGTTTTTGACCTCGTCAAATTCCTTCCTGATCTGCTCAGAGGGGGGCGTCGTCAGCAGAGACACAACGACAATGCAGATAAGGGAGAATATAAAAGCGGGCAGGAGTTCATATATGCCGAGAACTCCGCCAAGGGGGCGGATAAGGAGCTTCCATACGAACACCATAACGCCGCCGCCTATCATACCGGCGATCGCACCGGCTCTGTTGATGCGCTTCCAGAAAAGGCTCATTATCATGAGCGGTCCGAAAGTAGCGCCAAATCCCGCCCAAGCGAAGCTGACTATCGTAAAGATGACGCTGTTCTCGTCAAGGGCGATTATCATGGCTATAACAGCAATTGCAAGCAGGGTTATTCTGGACATCGTCATGACCTTCTTGTCGCTTGCGTCCTTGCGGATAAGTCCCTGATAAATATTCTTGGAGAGTGCGGAGGCGGCTATGAGCAGGTAGGAGTCCGAAGAGCTTATCGTAGCTGCGAGGATACCCGCCATTACAAATCCCGCAATAAGAGGCGGCAGCAGATTTGTGGACAGAAGGATAAATACATTCTCAGCCTCAGAGGAGGTTGTGAGGGCTGTGGGGTAAAGTGCTCTGCCAACGACGCCGATAAATACCGCCACTGCAAGGGAAATAACCACCCATACCGTCGCTATACGGCGGGAACGCGTAAGCTCATTTTCACTGCGTATCGCCATAAATCTCAGGAGCACCTGGGGCATTCCGAAGTATCCCAAACCCCATGCCAATGTGGAAACGACGGAGAGCATGCCATAGCTTCCGGCAGCACCGAACTGGGGCTGACCGCCTACGACCTGCTGAACACCGTCAACGGTAGCAGGCGTTGCGATCCCGAAGAAATCCAAGAAACCGGGGATAGATTTTGCGTTGTCGATGACCGCTTTGAGTCCACCCGCATGAGAAGTGCCGACTATAACAATGACCGCGAGGGCTATTATCATGACAACCGCCTGCATAAAGTCAGAAGCGCTCTCTGCGAGAAAGCCGCCGAGGATGGTATAGAGCAGCACGAACACAACTCCGACTACCATCATCCACATATAGGGCAGCCCGAAAAGGGTGGAAAACAGCTTGCCGCAGGTAACAAAGCAGCTCGCCGCGTATACTGTGAAGAAAATGAGGATGAAAACAGCCGCGATGGTCATGATCACCTTTTTCTTCTCATGGAACCTGTTTGAAAAATACTCAGGCAGTGTGATAGCGTCCGTCTTAACGCTGTAACGGCGCAGGCGCTTTGATACTATGAGCCAGTTGAGGTATGTGCCCACGGCAAGGCCGATTGCCGTCCACGCGGCGTCTGCTATACCGCACCAGTATGCGACACCGGGCAGTCCCATAAGAAGCCAGCCGGACATATCCGAGGCCTCCGCACTCATGGCGGTGACCCAGGGGCCGAGCGTTCTTCCGCCCAAAAAGTATGCGTCGGAATTCTTGTTCGCGCGGCGGGCAAAAGCTATGCCGATTACGATGACGGCAGCCATGTATATTAACATGGATGTCAGAATTTTCAGTGTGTCTCCCATATTCTCTTCTCCTTAGACAAAAATCAGGAGAAATTATATCAAATTTACTTTACTCTGTCCACTATATTTCCCGAACATTTTCTGTATTTTTATACAAAATTCTGCCGTCCGAAGCTGCTTTCCGGACGGCAGAATTTAGCCTTTTATTTTTTCACTCAAACGAACAGCCTCGAGGCAGGCCCGCTCTATTGCGGCGGCGCTGTGGTTGGAACTGCGCATATTGGATACAAGATGGTCGTTTTCAGCCCCCGAGCCGAGAAATCTCGCCGTCTCCTCCAGGTTTTCATATCCCAGGTCCTTTATCGTCGCCGGGACTCCGCAGCGGATAAGGAAAGTCAGTACCTTCTCGATCTCGCTCATGTCATATTCCTCGATTATGAGCTGCATCACAAGGCCCACCGCCACCCGCTCGCCGTGGAGCCAGTCGTGCCCGCCGGGCATTGTGCTTATGTGATCCCCCAGTCCGTGGGCTCCGGAGCACCCGGCGTTCAGGCAGGCGACGCCGCTGAGAAACGCGCACGCCTCCACCGTCTTTTCAAATTCAGGCGTGGTCTTGTGCTCCCGGCAGTCCGCGACCGCCTTCTCGCCGAACTGGAAAAGCATGTCTCTGCAGAGCTCCGCCATCTTCATAGTGGTGTATGTAATGCCTGCACCGCCCATCTGCTCCACGCCGTTATTATAACAGGTCCGCGCTTCGTAGTAAGTTGCGAGCGCATCACCCACTCCCGCGAGGAGCATGCGCACCGGAGCATTCGCCAGTACCGTTGTGTCCACAATGACAATATCCGGATTTCTCGGCAGGAGATCTCCGCCGATTATCGTCGAGCCGTCCTCGCTGTAATGAAGAGACACGTTCGTGCACGCTGCGTCTGAAGCGACAGTCGTTGGGACTACAACAAGCCCCTTCCCGTTTTTCAGAGCCGCGGCTCTGACCATGTCTATTATTCCTCCGCCGCCGATGGCCACTGCCGTCGTGCAGCCGGAGTCAAGGAGCAGCTTCTCTATTCTCTCATACTCGCTGTTTACCGGTCTGCCGTGGCTGAGCTCGAATACAAATTTTACGTCTTTATCCTCAAAACTCTTCTCTATCTTATCCCGCGCGGCTTTCAGCGCGGTCTTCGTTCCGAAGAGCATGAAGCTTTTCCCCATCGTCTCTGTGCACAGGGCAAACTGTTCAAGTGCGTTGCTTCCCTGAAAATACTTTCCCGGAAACACCATGCGGTTCAGCATATTTCGTTCTCCTTATCTTATGAAGTGTGTTGGGATAGGAGTCTCATACTCCGGTCTTTTCACCCCGGCGGCGTCCCCGCTGCCGATGCATTCCAGCATCCACGCTATATTCTCACCCAGAGTGCGCATTGTCTGCAGACCCTCTTCGTCCTTGCGCACGTCCTCAGGCGTGTGACCATGCACCTGGTTCCAGTACTGCGACCCCGCAACTATCATATTGCTTATGGTGAAATACTTGTTCAGCCTGTCAAACGCCGCCGTAGCGCCGCCCCTGCGGCATGATACTACGCTCGCGCCGACCTTCCCCGCAAGGGGTGCTTTCGCGCTGTAAACAAGCCTGTTGAGGAACGCCTCGAGCCGCGCCGTAGGACCGGCTACGTATACAGGAGAACCTATCACGATACCGTCCAGCGTGTCCAGCCTGCCGGCAAGCTCGTTTACCCCGTCCTTTATCACGCACCTCCCCGTTGTTCTGCACGCCATACAGGCCATGCAGTCGTTTATGGCGGCGCGTCCCAGGTACATTATCTCCGTCTCTATACCGTGCTTTTTCAACGTATCGGCCACTTCCCTGAGGGCTGTATATGTGCAGCCGTGCTCGTTTGGACTGCCGTTTATAAGCAGTACTTTACTCATTTTGCCACCTCTCAGAACTTTGATTATTACAGGTTAATGTGTTATATTTCGATGATACCCTAATTTCACCGGGATTGCAAACGAAAACTCACCGCCAAAAACGCCCCCGCGAGAAACTCCCGCGGGGGCAAGCGTTTATATAAGTCCCTGAATGAGTATTATCAGAATGAGTATCGGCAGTACCCACTGGAAATAAGGCTTAAGCTTCGGGGACAGGCGCAGACCTGTGCCCTTATTGACCTCAGCAATATACTTATCAAAGCCCCAGCCCCACTTTGTAACGCAGAAGAGCAGATAAATGAGTGAGCCGATAGGCAGCAGCAGATTGCTCACGAGGAAATCCTCGCTGTCCAGTATGTCCCTGGCACCGATGATGTGCACGCCGCTGAGCAGATTGTAGCCAAACACGCAGGGCAGGCTCAGTATGGCAAGGAGTATGCCGTTTATCACGACAGCTTTCTTTCTGCTTATTCCGAAGGTATCCATGCAGATGGCGATGATATTCTCAAACACCGCAAGAACCGTGGAAAAGCTCGCGAATATCATAAACAGGAAGAACAGCGTTCCCCACACACGGCCGCCAGCCATGTTCACAAAGATATTGGGAAGGGTCTGGAATATGAGCGACGGTCCCTGATTCGGCTGTACTCCGAAGGAGAAGCAGGCGGGGAAAATTATCATGCCTGCCATTATGGCGACGAAAGTGTCCAGAGCGCAGATGCGCACAGCTTCACCTGTTAGCGTGTTCCTATCGCTCATATAGCTGCCGAAGATCTCCATAGCCGCTATACCGAGGCTGAGTGTAAAGAACGCCTGATTCATGGCACTCGTTATGAGACTGCCGAAACCGTTCTCCTTTATGCTCGCCGTTGAGGGAAGCAGATAGAACTTCATTCCCTCTCCCGCCCCGGGCAGGGTAAGGCTGTGTACCGCCAGCACTACTATAAGGGCAAGCAGTGCTATCATCATGACTTTAGTTATGCGCTCAAGGCCCTTCTGGAGCCCGAAGCTGCAAACCACGAAGCCTGCCAGAACGACTATTTCTGTCCAGATAACCATTTTGCCCGGTGACGCCAGAAGATCCCCGAACACACCGCTCACGACCTCAGTCGTCATTCCCGAGGAAAACGCGCCCGTAAGGAACTTTGCAAAATAGCTCACCATCCAGCCTGTCACCGTGGTGTAGTACATCATGAGCAGGTAGCACCCAAGCATGCAGAACCAGCCGTGTATATGCCACTTCTGCCCAGGGCGTTCCAGCGTCTTATAGGCGAGGACCGCGCTCTTTCGGCTCGCTCTGCCCACTGCAAGCTCCATAGTCATGACCGGTATGCCCATAACTATAAGGCAAACAAGGTACACAAGTACAAATATGCCGCCGCCATTCTCACCAGCAACATACGGAAAGCGCCACACATTACCTATGCCGATCGCACATCCGGCGCTGACAAGTATGAAGCCGAGCCTGGAGCGGAATGCTTCTCTCTTCATTTGATCCACCTCTGATATCTCTTCTTATCTCTGTTAAACAAAGATATCCTTATATTATATATTCTTCTCGTTCTTTACAAGTGGCATTTATGTATGTTAATATAACTAAAACTTATGTTAGGAGCTTTTTATGAACAATAATCAGCTTAAGTATTTTGTTTCCGCGGCTGAAAATCTGAGCTTCACCAAGGCTGCCGAGCAATATTATATCTCACAGACCGCCGTAACGCAGCAGATACACCTCCTTGAGGAGACTCTCGGATGCACCCTTTTCGACCGCGGCACACGCCCCATAAGCCTCACTCCGGCGGGCAAAGTCTTTCTTCTGGAGGCAAAAGCCATTCTCGAACGCATGAACCGTGCTGTCGCCCGGGTACATGACGCCTCCGTCGGACTCAACGGCACTCTACGAATTGGCTATGTCCGCGGCTATGAACGCAGCGATCTCTCTGTGCTTATTCGCAGGTTCCATCAGCAGTACAGCAACATCCTCATAACCTTTTACCGCTGCTCAACCGACGCTCTCGCCGCCGGGCTGCTCCGTCAGGAATTCGATATCATATTCACCTGGGACAGCACCAACCTGAAAACGCAGGAAAATATAGACTATGTCACCGTTGAAAAGGCCCGGCTCGTTGTCGCTCTTTATTCCGGGCATCCCTTTGCTCAGCGCCAATGCCTCCGCCGTACTGAGTTGAAGGGTGAAAATATTCTGTATATGTCCCCCTCCGCCGCAGACGATTCTTATGGTGACGCGTTTTTCATGCAGCTCTACAAGGACTCCGGCTACAAGCCGAATATCCTGTTCCGCTCTTCCGATACAGAGAGCATTCTGATGATGGTATCAGCCGAGGAGGGCATCTCCATCCTTCCGGATTACTGTACTGATAAGCTCTATAACGCCGACAACCTTGTCTTTGTCCCTCTCATCGGCGAGGGCGAGGAAGAGGAGATAATCGCGGCATGGCAGGTCGCATCTGCCAATCCCGCTCTGACCCAGTTTTGCGAAACGCTTAAGTCCTCGCTGATGTTAATGTAAGGCTCAAACCTCTTCCTCCGGCAGATTTCGACAAAATTCGCGTAAATAATGCACCACCATATGTGCATTTCTTCTTTTCTTTTTGTGCACTTTCAACAACAGGAAGTCCGCTTCGTGCCCATTTGAGGAAAAATGAGTTATTCTATCTCCAATATTAAAGGGGGATAGTCCCGTGGCGTTAAATGATTCACCTGCATCCTCGGATGTGTCGCTAAAATATATGTTATCCGGCGATATGCTTGCCGCTCGATTAAAACGAGGCTGGACCCAGGCCTATGCCTCCGAGTGCATTTCCATAACGTCGCGCGAATATCAAAGTATCGAGGGCGGAAAACGCCTTCCCAATATAATTACATTTCTGAAAATTCTATTCCTGTTTGAGCTTGACATTGAAAAATACAGAGAGGTTGTCAGTTTTGACATTCCTGTATCTCCCTGTTGAGCAAACGCTCTTCACGGAGGAACTGGGCGCATATCGTTCCTTCGGTTTGCATGTTCTGCGGGACTTTGACGGCTCTAATCAGGAAATCACGTTTTTTCAGGACGTATCCACGGACCAGGCTTTGATTGAGCAGCTCTCTGTATTGCTCAATAAGCTTCAGCTAGATCCGATACACATAAGGGATATTATTGAAGATTTTGGCTGATTACAGTCGTAATATGCTCTTTTAGGCTTGCTTTGTAAAGCAGGCCTTTATATTTAATACGAAAGCGGTGCCCGGATATCTATACGGGCACCGCTTTTATCTTATATCACTTTTATATCTCGATGTTTTCTTTATCGCCTATCAGCACCTTTCCCCCAAGGATTAGCTTTTTTATCATACCCGACTCAATTGTCGTCCTCGTAGATATAACTCCGCCGGGCTGCGGTATATCCAGCATATGCAGTCCATCGCCGCACAGCACCGCGCTGCACGCCGCAGCCGCAGCGCTCCCGGAGGCGCAGCTGTTTTCGAATATGAGAGAGGCCGTATTCCTCACATATACCGCCGGTCTCATAAGCTCTCCGCCCATGAACATTATCCCCGCCGCAGACACTTTTTCAGCATCACAGATATAGCCGAGTATTGCCTTTATCTCATCAATACCGTGGTTCTCCGCGCTCTCATCCGTGACCAGATGGGCTATTCCATCAAAAACGCACAACTGCCCCTCAATGCTGCCAAAACTGATTTTTTTAATCCCAACTGGCAGTGGCATTTCAGCCAGGGCATTTCCCTCGACCGTGTCGGTAAAAACCCTGTGCGTCCCCGCCGAGCCGCTGACCTCGATATTCACGAGTCCCTCGCCCTCCATGCCGTTCTCCATGGCATAGAGCAGCGCCGCGCTGCGCATGGCGTTGCCGCAGAACTCGCCGCCCATCATTTCAAGGCGTGTATCACCATCGTCCAAAGGCTTCGTTATGTACCCCACCTGCTCCGCTTTTATTTCCGGAATAGCGAGCAGACGCACCGCCAATGGGCCGTATTCTTCCCTGCTCACCGGCGTTTTCACCAGCACGGTTATATTTCCAGCGGGGTCTGCGATATAGTATTCAAGCTTCATATAAATCAACTCCAGTGTCTTGAGTTTAACATAAACTTTTCTCTGAGTCCACATATACATTTCGTATGCTTTATTGCAAATATCCCCACGCGGCGATATATTTTATCGGGAAACTACTGCCTGAGGCACGATTTTCGTGATGCTGGCCCAGGGACTTAACCCATATATTCTGACACAGGGCTGCTCCTTCTTCGCGATGTGCTCTGTGCTTGTCGGCGCAAAGGACTGCACCGCCGCTCTCACCGTGATGCTCAGCGCTCTGCAGCTTATTTCCCTCCCCCTTAACGGCCTCGGCAACGGTATGCAGCCCTTCATCAGCTACAATTACGGCAAGGGCAATGCCGCCAAACTTAAAACCGGCATACAATATGTGACAATAATCGCGTTTATATTCGCCGTCACCATATGGTCCGTGTCCCTTGCGATTCCCCAGGTCTATGCCTTTATCTTCTCTGCCAGCGACGCTGTCACCCAGATCGTCAGGAGCTATTGCCCGCTCTTCCTGATGGGGGCGATCATGTTCTTCGTGCAGATGACTCTCCAGAATGTTAACGTTGCACTGGGTCAAACGTGGTCCGCTCCGATACTCGCCGTTACCCGCAAAGTAATAATCCTCATCCCGCTCTGCTTTATTCTCACCCATTTCATCAGATATAGGGGCGTCTACATGTCCGAGGGTATCGCGAATTTTGCGGCAGGCCTTATCACGGCGGCAGTTATTTTTACCACCTTTCCGCGGATTTTCAAGGCCGTGAAGCAGAGGTCAAAGGAGAGAATGCATAACGGCGTATACGCATAGCGTGCCGCCTCCCCTATTCCATGGGACGGCGGCACGCTGTTATTTATCACTTAGATAGTGCTGATATCGATCATGCTTCCGGTAGACAGTATTCCCGCGCATAGCTCTCGAACTTTACCGGGAATGTAGCCGAATTTGCCCTCGTCGCCCGTATGGTCTCGTGCAGGTTCAGATTATGCTGAGCCGCGTCGAGTACACATCCGGCGATATTGGAGCAGTGGTCAGACGTCCGTTCAAGATTTGTAAGCAGATCTGACCATACAAATCCCGCCTCAATGCTGCAATTTCCGTGCTGCATTCTGAGAATATGCCGTGTCCGCATTTGCTCCTTCAGCGTGTCAATCACCTGTTCAAGGGGTTCTACCTCCGCCGCGACCGTGATATCGCAGGTTTCAAAAGCCTTGAAGGACAGATCCAGTATATGCCGTACCGCAGCGGAGAGCACATTCAGCTCGCTTATAGCGGTCTCTGAGAATTCCAGCCCTTTGTTTCTCATCTCCTCAGCCGAGTCAAGAATATTCACCGCATGGTCGGAAATGCGTTCAAAGTCGCCGATGGACTTGAGCAGTGCCGTGGTCTCCTCGCTGTCTGCTTCTCCCATTTGCTGAGCGCTGAGCTTAACAAGGTAGGTCCCGAGGATGTCCTCATAGTGGTCGCACTTTTCTTCATCCTCCCTGATGCTCCCTGCGAGATCAGGTGTGTACTTTTCCAGCGCTGTAACCGAATTCTTAAGTGCCCGCACAGCGATCTCAGCCATCTCCACCGCAACAGCACGGCTCCGTGAAAGTGCCAGCGCCGGTGTTGCAAGCAGCCGTTCGTCCAGTTCCGCCGAGCGTTCCTCGCCCTTGGCTCCGGGTACAAGGCGGATAGAAAGCCTTTCGAGAAGTCCGCCCGCGGGGAGCAGCATTGCTGTGCATGTGACGTTGAAAATAGTATGGATTATGGCAATGCCGTACATCGTCGCGTTCTCATCAAAAATCGCCGGCGCAAATATTGCCCGCACCAGACAGAAAACACTCAGCAGGATTATCACGCCTATAACATTGAACATGAGGTGAACTATTGCGGCGCGCTTTGCGTTTTTGTTCGTGCCAACTGAGGAGATTATCGCCGTAATACAGGTGCCTATATTCTGACCCATTATGATGGGTATCGCCGCGGTATAGCTGACCGCTCCCGTGGCTGCCAGCGCCTGGAGAATGCCCACTGATGCAGAGCTGGACTGAATTATCGCCGTGAGCACGGCGCCCGCCAGCATACCAAGCACAGGGTTCTCGAAGGCTACGAAAAGATTTACAAAGCCCGGCACATTTTTCAGGCCTGCTACGGCTCCGCTCATCGTTTCCATGCCGAACATCAGCGTCGCAAATCCAAGGAGTATGGTTCCGGTGTCCTTTTTCTTGGAATTCGAACAGAACATATGCAGGATAATGCCTATAAGAGCAAGCACCGGGGTAAATGACGACGGCTTGAAAAGCGATACCAACAGGCTGCTGCCGTCTATTCCGCTCAGGCTCAGCAGCCACGAGGTCACTGTCGTGCCCACGTTGGCGCCCATTATGACGTTTATCGCCTGGCGCAGTGTCATAAGTCCGGAGTTTACAAATCCCACGACCATGACCGTAGTTGCGGATGAGCTCTGGATTATCGCGGTCACACCGAGTCCGGTCAGGAACCCCATCATCACGTTGCTCGTCATCTTGTCAAGGAGCGTGCGCAGTTTTCCACCGGCACGCCGCTCCAGCGCCTGACCCATGAGAGTCATTCCGAACAGGAACAGTGACAGTCCGCCGATCATTGTCAGAACATTAAAAATATCCATGCTACCATACCTCTGTTTTTCATCATTCTATCCCTGATGCAACAATAACAGAGTTATGTCAAATCTACCGTCGCGGTTATGTAAAATCCATGTAAATAATTGAATATAATATTACCTGCTCGTCTAGAGGCTCTATTATTCTTCTTTAGTGTCCGCGAGGCTCATCTTCTCGCCCTTGCCTTCCTCCGCCACCTGGACTACCGTTTTCAGTATCTCCGTCATGTCCAGGTCGTTAGCGTCGAACAGCCCCGGCAGCCGTTCCGCCAGCTCCATGTTCAGCGTGTCTATGTGCTCGTCGCTCTTGTTGTTGGTGAGGTATACCCCCGCCGCGAAGGCTGTCTTTCTGAACTCGTTGTAGTCCTCGCTCCCGCCGAACTCATGCTTCACGCTCTCCGGCACATATATCTTCCGCTTCAGCACAACCTCTCTCGCGTCCCTGCTGTATTCGTCCGCGGCCACGGTCATGACTCCCGAGTCATACATCCTGTCGAAGAATTCTTTCCGCTCTTCCCAGCTCAGCGTCCCCGTCTCCAGCAGCTTGTCCGCCACCTGATCTACCATGTCCCCCAGCATGTTCTTGCTCCCGGCGGGGATGGAGAATATGTTCATCATGTTCTGCCGCAGTTCCTTCTTCGCTATTATGGGGCGGCTCTTTGCCACGGGCTTGACTTCCTTTTTCTTCTTTTTCTCCGCTGCGTCCTGCTCGTCGTCCACGGAATATCTGTTTGTAGTCCGTTTCGGTGCTTCGTCCGCGGCGTCCTCCTCCGCCGCTCTCGGCAGCACGAACCGCCCGTTCTCGTCAAAATATCCCTTAAGAGTATTCCTTTCTCCCTTGACACCCGTCTCCCCTTCTGCTACACTGGTATCAGACGCAGAGCTGATGGCCGGTGCGCTCCCTCCCAACGATTGGCTATCGTTGGTGAAAGCCCCGACGGTATTCACCTCTGCGTTAGCCATTTCTGGCAGCGTAAATGTGCCACCCTCCGGTGTGAGGATGCGGTGCACCTTGTATCGGTTTCCTTTGGTCTGCTTGACCACTACAGCCATGTTGCCCCGCTGTCCGTTAATCTCTACCGGAGCCGCGATTGTCAGCGTCTCATATCCGCGTCCCTTGTGGTCGCCATGACCGCTGATCTCGATGCCGCGCTTCAGGACATCTTTCAACACCAAAAATCCAGTCCGGCGTGCATCCTCCGCCGACGAGTCTTTTTCTTTATAGTTCAGACTGTTGTTGATCTCGCGCTCGTCAAACTGAATAATTCCGATGTCAGGCCGGTCTACTTGGTAGCCGGTCTTTTTCAATTCCCTAACCAGCTTTTCCCTGGCTTCTCTCGTGTCCAGCCCAGCATATGCATTCGTGTTGACCCTTCCCACCGGCTGCATCCCGCTCAGCTCGTCCTGATGCTCCCGCAGCTGTTCGCGGATACCCGCCTGCTCGTCTACGCTCATAGAGAAATAGCTTCCGCCATCCGCAAACACTGTGTTCTCATCTCCGCGGTATGGCAGGCTGTTCCGGCGCTCCTCCGCTGTCATCTTCCAGCGGTTCGCCGTCTCCCGCGCTTCTATCTCTCCCGCTGTATTGCGGTACATTTTCATATACTCACTCGGCGCGTCATTCATGCGGCGGTTCAGGTCGAGAAGATCGCGGAACCATTGGTTCGGATAAAGCTCTTCATAAATTGCATCCTGCTCTGCTTCGAGCTTTGCGTAGCGCCTGCCATCCTTGCTGTTTTCGTCGGATAGGAAAAGCCGCTCCAACTCTCTTTCAAGCTCAGTATAGCGTATGTACCTGTTCTGCTCTTCCCTCGAAAGGCTGTTCAGTAGTTTGTCATATTCCCCTTGCAGCCGCTCCGTTACGAAATTGCCGCTCTCATACTCGCGCTGCGCCCAGTATTCCGGGCTGCTGCCGCTGGAAAAACCCTCGATCTTCTGGATCACATGCTGCACCTCATGGAGGAGCGTTCTTTCGGGCACGCCGACCAGATCGTTGGAGAGCACAATGGTGTTGCTGTTTTTGTCGAAATATCCGTTCTCCCCGCTTGAGAGATCGTCAAACACGAGGCTCACGCGGTTCAGATACGGATACGTTTCAAACAGCTTGTCGTGCTTGAGGAAGTCCCGCAGGAGATACTTTTCGTCCCACACCCGGTCCTTGTATTCCTCCTGCAAGCGCTCCAGTTCGGCTTCCTCGCTCTCCGTCAGCGCCGCCCCGTCCTTCTCAAAGCTGTCCGCCCACTTCTGCGTCAGCTCCTGCAGTCTCTGATATTCGGGTTCTTCCAGCAGACGTGCGTCGCCGTCCCTGCGGTACTCCATGCCGCTGTCGTCTATCTCCCAGCGCCACTTGCCGTCACTGCCCTGGTACCAGCCTGTCAGCGCCAGTATGCTCTCCTCCGAAGCCCCTTCCTGCTGCATTGCCTTCGCTGTGGCGAGCGCGTCCAGATCCGCGTTCTTTCCGCTCTCTCCCGCCGTCATGTATCTGGGCGGGCCTCTGATGCCTGCCGCGGCGGCGGCGTTCTCTCCCTCCGCAAGGGACACTTCGCTCCTGGTCTGAAGCTCGCCCGTTCCTTCGAGGACAGCTTCCGCTATATCGTGGAACGCGCTCGCCCTTGTGCCCATGTTGTTTATGTTCGCGTAGGCGTCGCCCAGTATCTCCTCCCAGACGTATAGCTCCTTCTCCGCCTCCGTCATGCCCTCGTAGTAGTTGGTCACCTGCGCCCACTTCTGCATGTACTTCTCGTACATCGGTTCCCACACCGCGTTTTTCCGGCTCTTTACGGCGTTCATGAACCGGGTGATCTTCTCCTCGTCCGCCATATAGTGCCCCGCGGCGTGTACGCCTGTCTCCGTGGCGCTCCGGCTCAGGGAGTCTACCCGCAGGAACAGCTCGCCCGTGTCCTTCTTTATAACGTCCAGCACGTCCACAGGCCCGCCGCCGTTGTCCACGGTGATCGTCCCCACCACCATGTGCACTTCCCTTATGCCCTTGTCCCCCAGCCATGAGTTCAGACCTCTCAGCTCGTCGTCCCAGTCGTCCGGCGCCAGTATGCGCATGGTCGCCTCTTCTCCGCCCCCGTCTATGCCCAGGGACGCCGGGCTTATATATGGCTGGTCTGTTGCGGCCTTCTGCCGCTGGAAGGTCAGCGCTCTGTTTTCTCTTGTGGCTCCTTTGACCCCTGCCGGCGGGCGTACGCTCTCAGGGCGTCCGGTGTCAGTGTAAGAAGATCCCCCTCCGGCGTCTCCACCGTATACAGCGTCTTCGCCTGCCACGGCAGCTTCTGTTCCATTTCCGTTTCTCTGTATGTCTTGAGTTTGTTCTCCATTGTTCGCTCCTCCCGGCAGTATTATTTCCTCTCCCGGCCTCGGCGCCATTACGCCGTTGACGGTCATTGCTTCCTGTGGTATGATTGGTGTAGGTAACGGAGTTGAGGCCCCAGCGTCGCTTTCAGCGGCAAGGCTGGTTGGATTGGTCTCGGCTCCGTTGCTTATTTTTATTATATTTCCGTTGGAGTCGACAACTTCATGCAGATAGAACTTATTCTTGCTCGTCTGCTTTACAACCGCCCCTACATATGTTAGCTTTCCGTCCAGTTCAACCGGAGCGGCAAACACATACCCGTCGTATGGTCTTCCTTTCCAGTTCTCTGCAAAAGCTATCTGCTTCCCTTTTTTCAGGACATCCGGTATTGCTGGGATAACCGCCGCTTTTGCTAATCCAACTCCATGGCTCAGGTCATCTTTCACAGATCTTTTGTTGATTTCAATATCTCCAATATCCTTTCGGGTGACCGTTCCAATAATGCGTTCGAATAGTTTTTTCGCCTTTTCTGCCATGGTGCGGCCTTCAATTTTCTGTATTTCACCAGATGACACTTTCGCCGCAGGCTCCATTTCGTTGAGCTGCGGTATACTGTCCTGAAGGTTCTTAATCACCACCGCCGTCTCCTGCCCGGAGACGGTTTCTCCATATCTGGGCAGCGTGACGTTTTCCCCCGGCCTCGGCGCCATTACCTGCGGTGTCTCCGGCTGTATGACCTGCTCCGCGGGCTGTGTTACGCTCCCCGCCGGCTCAAATCTGGATCCTGAAACAAAGGAGTTTGCAGGCAGGGCGATCAAAGCGCTTCTTTCCCTAAGCGTCAAGAGCTTTCCCGAGATATTGAAGGCGCAGTAACTATCTGAATTAACAACAAAGAGCCGCTGTAATTTACAGTGGCTCTTTGTCTAGGAACAGTAATGATGAGCATTGTCGGATGTGGTCTGCGGAGCACCGTATGGAGAGCTTCCCCACAACAAGCAGGCTTATATGAATTCCTTTATGAGGTATAGGGCAGACGTAAAACAAGGCGAACAGAGGCCTCTTCCTACGGAGGGAATACCGCAGGCGATTGCCGCTGCTATCTTCATGCTTACCAATAGCTCCTTTACCTGTTGCTGGCAAAAAACGACCGGGAATTGCGCCGCTCAAAGTTCCCATAAAAAGGAGTAAGTATATAACTTATATAAAAGAGCCGCTGTAATTTACAGCGGCTCTTTGGCGGAGAAGGAGGGATTTGAACCCTCGCGGCAGTTTCCCACCCTACGCCCTTAGCAGGGGCGCCTCTTCGGCCTCTTGAGTACTTCTCCATAAGGCAAAAGTTAGAACTATATCTATTTGATTGTGTCCGGCCCTCTCGCCTTTGAAAGTGGCGGAGAGAGTGGGATTCGAACCCACGAGCGCTTGCACGCCGACGGTTTTCAAGACCGTTCCGTTATGACCACTTCGGTATCTCTCCGTAAAGAGTACGCAAAGAATAATAACATATCCTCCCCGCCTTGTCAACGCTAATTCTGTCTATTTTTTCCCGAGCGCACAAATCCCGCCCCAGGGATAGACGGGGCGGGATTTGAATTACATCATGGAATTTATACTGTCCTCGCAGTCACGCATGGCGGCGAGAGCTTTATCAAGGAGCGTGTCCATCTCCCAGCCGAGCATTTCGGCGCCCCGCTCTATCACATCCCGGGAGCAGCCTGCCGCGAACTTCTTATCCTTATATTTCTTCTTGAGACTCTTCAGTTCCATATCCTTTACGGACTTCGAGGGACGCATTAGCGCCGCCGCGCCAATGAGCCCGGTGAGCTCGTCGCAGGCAAAGAGTATCTTCTCCATTTCGTGTTCCGGCACGATATCCACGGTTATGCCATATCCATGGCTGCAAACCCCATGGATTACGTCTTCGCCTATCCCCGCTTCCCGGAGAAGCTCTGGGGCCTTGATGCAGTGCTCGTTGGGATACAGCTCGAAATCTATATCATGGAGCATACCCACAACGCGCCAATAATCAGCCTCCTCACCAAAACCCTCGTGCTCGGCAAACCAGCCCATCACTTGGGATACGGTTATCCCGTGCTGAATGTGGAATGGCTCTTTATTATACTTTTTCAGAAGTTCCAGCGCCTGGTCCACACTGATAGTCGTTCTCATTAGTATCATCTCCTGATGGTCTTTTTGCCAATTATATAACCCGACGGTCTCATTGTCCATAGCCCGGCCGCCAAAAGTATCATATTCCCGGCCGCCGCGCCCGCAATAATAAGCGCCGCCGTCACCACAGCCGAAATAATTCCTGAAACTCCGGCAGCATCATCGCAAAAAGCTCCGAGCGCTGTCTCGACCGCTCTCCCCCCGTCCAGGCATCGGCACGGCAGCAGATTGAACAGCCCGAAAAGCAGGGAAAAGCCCGCGGTCACAGGAGATATACCTGCGAGCAGGAATGCAAATACGAAGCTGAACAGGGGGCCAGCAAGTATCTCTCCAAGGCAGCGGAAAACTCCCCCGCCGCCCCCTGTCGGAACTATGGATATCCCTCTGAACGTGAGCGTGACGTGCCCGATGCTGCCGCCGTTAAGCCGCAGCAGCAGGATATGCCCCAGCTCATGGATCAGTATTCCCGGCAGCATAATAAAAAATATCTCCTCCGCGCACAAAAGCAGCACCAGCAGAACAAGCAGGAAAAAGTCCCATCTTATCCTGAGCCTGCCCCGGAGCAAGCATATACTACTCACTCTTCGTGAGCACCATGTCCGTCACCGTGGCGAATACAGCGCGGATATCCTCTCCCTTTACGATATCCTCCCCAAGCTTCTCCAATACCGCCACATATTCCCCGTCACTGTCTATCGTCCGGCACAGCTTCGCGCCCAGCTCAGACGCCGACGCGGGGAAAATCAGCTTATATCCCGCACACAGCAGAAACGCCGCAAGGCACACGGCGCACCTTATACCCAATACGCCGGGCTGCCGCCCGTCTTTATCGTTCCCGCGTATTTCTGATCTGCTGTATTTTCTCCTTACCGTACTTTTTCCCGGCATAAAAACACCTCCCAGGAAATTGTATTTCCCGGAAGGCGTTCATATTCATTACTTGTCTGCGTTTATCGTGGAAATGCCGGGGATCATCTCTTCCAGCACATCCAGCACGATGCGCACCGTATCAAGGGATGTGAATATGGTCACACCGTTCTGCACGGCGCAGCGTCGTATGGCGACGCCGTCCTCATAGTGCACACCGGAGAGGATGGCGCGGGTGTTGATGATATAGCTCACATACCCCGCCCGGATGGACTGAAGTATCTCGTCGCTCCCCTCGCTGAGCTTGCCCCGCACCCTTGTGCGGATGCCGTGCTTCTTGAGGAAATTCGCCGTACCTATCGTCGCTTCGATATTGAAGCCCAGCTTATAGAACCGCTCGACCAGAGGCAGCGCCTCCTCTTTGTCCTCATCAGCCAGTGTAACGATCACGGTACCATAGTCCTTCATCTTAACACCTGATGCCTGGAGCGCCTTATAGAGCGCTCTGTTCAGGCGCGCGTCATAGCCTATCGCCTCGCCGGTGGACTTCATCTCCGGTGAGAGATACGCGTCCATACCAGTCAGCTTTTCAAAGGAGAACGCAGGCGCCTTGACATACCAGCGTGTGCCCTCCGGGGGCGTCATGTCCGTTATGCCCTGCTCTTTCAGGCTCCTGCCCAGCATGACCTGTGTTGCGATGCTCACAAGGTTCCTGTCTGTGGACTTGGAGAGGAATGGGACGGAACGGGACGCTCTGGGATTGACCTCGATGACATACACGTTTTCCTGGCTATCCACGATGAACTGAATATTGAACAGCCCGACGATGCCTATCCCAAGTCCCAGCTTCGTCGTGTATTCAGCGACCGTATTCTTCACCTTCTTCGAGATCGAGAAGGGCGGATAGACGCTGGTGCTGTCTCCCGAGTGCACGCCTGTACGCTCCACCAGCTCCATGATGCCGGGGATATACACCTGCTCCCCGTCGCATACCGCGTCCACTTCCACTTCCTTGCCCATGAGGTATTTGTCGATGAGCACAGGTTTATCCTCATCCACCTCAACGGCGTTTTTCAGATAGTGCCGCAGCATCTTCTCGTTGGCGACTATCTCCATCGCGCGCCCGCCCAGCACAAAGCTCGGTCTCACAAGTACTGGGTAGCCAATGCGCTCGGCAGCCTTGACGCCGCTTTCGATATCCGTGACAGCCTCGCCCTGGGGATTGGGGATGCCGAGGGACTTTATGACCGCGTCAAATGCGTCTCTGTTCTCCGCGCGCTCAATAGCGTCGCAGTCTGTGCCGATTATTCTGACGCCCCGCCGCGCCAGCGGCTCCGCGAGATTCACCGCGGTCTGACCGCCCAAAGTAACTATCACGCCTTCGGGCTTCTCCAGATGGACGATGTTCATAACATCCTCGGCTGTGAGCGGCTCAAAATAGAGCTTGTCCGCCGTGGTATAGTCCGTGGAGACCGTCTCCGGGTTATTGTTTACGACTATCGCCTCATAGCCCATGCTCTGTATCGTGTGCACCGCATGGACCGTGGAATAGTCGAACTCAACACCCTGACCTATACGGATAGGACCGGAGCCGAGGACGATTATCTTCTTTTTGTCGGAAACTATGGACTCGTTTTCGTCAGCGTAGGTAGAGTAAAAATAAGGCACATAGCTGTCAAACTCGCTGGCGCAGGTGTCTATCATCTTGTACGCCGGGAATATTCCCTCAGCCTGACGGCGGGCATATATCTCGTCCTCTTCCGTTTTCCATAGCTCCGCCACATACGCGTCTGAAAATCCCAGCCGCTTCGCCTCGCGAAGGTGCTCGCCGGAGCCGGGGTTTGCTTCCATTTCCTTTTCAAAATCAACGATCTTCTTGATCTTATCAAGGAAGAACATATCTATCTGTGTAATGTTGCAGATGCGGGAGTGGTCGACACCCATCCACATGAGCTGGGAAATGGCGTACAGTCTGTCGTCCGTGCCCTCCTTAACATATTCGAGAAGCTCATCGACGGTCATGTGCTCAGAGTCGAATTTCGCCATATGGATATGGTTCTTGTTCTCCTCAAGGGAGCGTATCGCTTTCAGGAGGCTCTCCTCAAAAGTGCGCCCCACGCTCATTACTTCGCCCGTCGCCTTCATCTGGGTGGACAGCGTATTCTGCGCCGCCGGGAACTTGTCGAAGGGGAAACGGGGCATCTTTGTCACAACATAGTCCAGCGCCGGCTCGAAGCAGGCAGGTGTGTTGGCAAGCTGTATTTCATGCAGGTCCATACCGACGGCTATCTTCGCCGAGACTCTGGCTATGGGGTAGCCGCTCGCCTTGGATGCCAGCGCCG
Source organism: uncultured Oscillospiraceae bacterium (assembly GCA_934552825.1). Classification (GTDB taxonomy): domain Bacteria; phylum Bacillota; class Clostridia; order Oscillospirales; family Oscillospiraceae; genus CAKTEQ01. Next base: position 276,099 of record CAKTEQ010000003.1, on the reverse strand, counting down.
AGGAGCGGGACACGCGGGGGTTGACCTCAATCACGTAATAGGCAAAGGAGTGGGGATCCAGCGCAAACTGGACATTGCAGCCGCCCTTAACCTTGAGGGCTCGGATTATCTTCAGAGCGCTGTCCCTGAGCATCTGATACTCTTTGTTCGTGAGGGTCTGGCTGGGAGCGACCACGATGGAGTCGCCCGTGTGGATGCCGACAGGATCCAGATTCTCCATATTACACACGGTTATCGCCGTGTCATTGGCGTCGCGGATTACCTCGTATTCTATCTCCTTATAGCCCTTGATGCTCTTTTCCACAAGCACCTGGTGCACCGGCGAAAGAGCGAGCGCGTTTTTCATCATCTCCCGCATCTCTTCCGGGTCGTTGGCAAATCCACCTCCAGTGCCGCCGAGGGTAAATGCCGGGCGCAGAATGACGGGGTAGCCTATTTCCTCCGCCGCCGCGAGGGCCTCCTCCACACTGTATGTTATCTGGCTGGGGACCACGGGTTCGCCTATCTCCTGGCAAAGTTCCTTGAAGAGCTCCCTGTCCTCCGCCCGCTCGATGCTGTCCGCGTCCGTTCCCAGCAGCTCGATCTCGCACTCCTTGAGCACGCCCTTCTTCGCGAGCTGCATAGCGAGGTTGAGCCCCGTCTGACCGCCGATGCCGGGGACTATGGCGTCCGGTCTCTCGAGACGGCAGATGCGTGAGAGGAACTCCAGCGTCAGCGGTTCCATGTATACCTTGTCCGCGATGGTCGTATCCGTCATTATTGTGGCGGGGTTGGAGTTTGCGAGTATGACCTCATACCCCTCTTCCTTCAAGGCGAGGCACGCCTGAGTGCCCGCGTAGTCGAACTCTGCCGCCTGGCCGATGACGATTGGTCCGGAGCCTATGACGAGGACCTTTTTTATATCCGTTCTCTTAGGCATTACCCTTCGCCTCCTTCATCATTGCCGTGAACTGCTCAAACAGATACACGCTGTCCTGGGGACCGGGCGCGCTCTCCGGATGGTACTGCACGCTGAAAACCATGTCCTTTTCGCAGCGCAGTCCCTCCACGGTATTATCAAGCAGATTCATATGTGTTATCTCCAGTCCGGTACCCGCCACGCTGTCCGAGTCCACGGCATAGCTGTGGTTCTGGGAGGTTATCTCGATCTTACCTGTCAGGAGGTTCATCACCGGATGGTTCCCGCCCCTGTGGCCGAACTTGAGCTTATATGTGTGGGCACCGTAGGCGAGAGAGATTATCTGGTGCCCGAGGCATATGCCGAAAATGGGGTACTTGCCCCGGAGCTTTTTCACCGTCTCGATCACCTCTACAACGTCCTCAGGGTCGCCGGGGCCGTTGGAGAGAAAAACACCGTCAGGCTTCATGAACTCTATCTCTTCAGCCGTGACGTCGTGGGGCACGACCGTCACGTTGCAGCCGAAGCTGTTGAGCTTGCGGATTATATTCAGCTTTATGCCGCAGTCCACCGCCACAACATTGAACTGGGGGTTCGCCGTGCGGGAATACCAGCGCTTTGCGCAGCTGACACGGCTCACTGCGTCGTGGGGCACTGGAGTATTTTTTATTATCTCCAGCGCCTCTTCCTTTGGCATGTCTGCCGAGGTTATGAGCACACGCCGCGACCCGAAGTCACGGATACTGCGGGTTAGCTTGCGGGTATCCACGCCGGATATGCCGGGGATCCCGTTCTCCTCAAGAAGCTCCGAGAGGGTTTTTGTATACCGGAAATTCGACGGCATATCGTTATAGTCATAAACCACCATTGCTCCGAGGCTTGGGTTTTTGCACTCAAAGTCATCGTCGGTTATACCGTAATTACCGATGAGCGGGTACGTCATAACCACCATCTGATCCGTGTATGAAGGGTCGGAAACTATCTCCTGATAGCCCACCATGGATGTATTGAAAACTATCTCGCATACGCGGTCTGCATGGCTCCCGAAGCCGTAGCCCAGATATTCGCTGCCGTCCTCAAGAACTATCTTGCGGTCTTTTATCCTCATTGCATCACACTCCTTTTCCGAAGAGCGCGGCAATGCGTTTTGCCGCCTCCTTTGTATCTTCCGCGTCGCCGAAGGTCGAAAGCCGGAAATACCCCTCGCCGCACCTGCCGAAGCCTTCGCCGGGCGTGCCGACTATCTGCGCCTTCTCCAGCAAAAAGTCAAACAGCTCCCAGCTTCCCATTCCATCAGGGCACTTCATCCAGATATACGGCGCGTTCCTGCCGCCGAAATACTCTATACCGCAGCGGTCCAGCGTCTCCATAAGCACCGCGGCATTGCGCTTGTAATACTCAATATTCTCCCTTGTCTCCCGAAGTCCTTCATCGGTGAACACCGCCTCAGCGCCCCGCTGGACGATATACGAAACGCCGTTCGTCTTTGTAGTGCGGTTGCGCACCCACATGGCGTTCAGCTCCATTCCACCTGCCTTGAGCTCTTTCGGCATCACAGTATAGCCGCATCGCATCCCGGTGAATCCCGCTGTTTTTGAAAGGGAGGATATCTCTATGGCGCAGGTTCGGCCGCCCTCGATTTCAAAGATGCTGTGAGGCACGTCGCCGTCGGCGATGAACGCCTCATAGGCGGCATCGAATATTATAATGGCGTCCTTTTTATTTGCGTAATCCACCCACGCGCGCAGCTTATCTTTTGTAAATACCGCGCCTGTGGGATTGTTGGGTGAACATATATAGATTATGTCCGCTGAAATATCGTCATTCGGAAGGGGCGCAAAGCCGTCCTCACTGCCGGAGGGCAGGTGGATTATTCTGTGCCCCTCAATAACGTTTGTATCCACATAGGCCGGGTAAGCCGGCTCAATTATGAGGACCGTGTTATCCCCATCAAACAGGTCGAGTATGTCCCCCAACTCATCTGAGGCGCCGCTTGAGACGAACACCTCGTCCTCCATAAGCTCCACACCCCGCTGGGCGTAATACCCGCATATCGCTTTTTTCAGGAAATCCGTTCCGCACTCCGGCATATAACCGTGGAATGTGCTTTTTTCCGCCTGCTCATCAACAGCTCTGTGCATTGCTTTTATGACCGCTGGAGCGAGGGGCAGCGTCACGTCTCCGACCCCCAGCCGGAGCATATGCGCCTGCGGGTGCTTTTCCTGATACGCTGCCGTCTTCTGGGCAATATTATAGAAAAGATATGAGCTTTTCAGTTCTCCATAATGTACGTTTGGTCTTGTCATTCTATCGTCTCCCCATCATATACCATTTCCGCCGGACCGGTCATCCTGACCTCAAACTCAGTGGACACGCTTATGCTGAGTGTACCGCCGTCCAGTATAACAGCCGTGTCCGTCCCTGGAGCTATATACCCCGCGCTCACGGCGGCGGCAGTGCTGGCGCAGGCGCCCGTTCCGCACGCCATTGTTATTCCGCTGCCTCTCTCCCACACGCGCATGCGCAGCGTCTGTCCGTCGATCACGGTGACGAATTCAACATTCACGCCCCCGGGAAATGCGCTGCACTTTTCCATAGCGGCTCCAAGTGTTGCAAGTGGTGCATCCTCGGCATCTTCAACGAATATCACGGCGTGAGGATTGCCCATGTCCACCGGGATGCAGGTGACACTCTGCCCCAAAACATTCACAGTCATAGGTGCGGATACGACCGCCCTGCCCATATCCACGGCAGCATATTTTACCTTGCCGTTTTCAACTGTCAGGTCGAGAGTTTTTATTCCGGACAATGTCTCAACCGTTATCTGTTTTTTATCCGTAAGCCCCTTGTCGTACACATACTTGCCAACGCAGCGGATGCCGTTGCCGCACATCTTCGCTTCGCTGCCGTCGGCGTTGAATATGCGCATTTTGAAATCCGCTGTCTTAGACGGCAGTATCCATATCATGCCGTCGGAGCCGGCGCCGAAATGGCGCTCGGAAAGTCGTATGGACAGCTCCGCCGGGTCAGCGGGCTCAGTTTCGGAATACACATAGAGATAGTCGTTCCCCAGCCCGTGCATTTTTGTAAACTTCATAGCTGTGCTCTCCCTCAGCACCATTCGATTGTCGCGGGGGGCTTGCCCGTTATATCGTACACAACGCGGCCCACGCCCTTCACTTCATTCACGATGCGTGAGGAGACCGCCCCAAGAGTCTTGTGGGATATGGGCGCGTACTCGCAGGTCATGAAGTCGGAGGTCTTCACGGCGCGCAGGGCGACCGTGTAGTCATATGTGCGGAAATCCCCCACCACGCCAACGCTTCTTGTCTCTGTGAGCACGGCGAAATACTGGTCCGCCTTAATTCTCCTGCGCTGTATTTCATAGCGGAATATGGCGTCAGCCTCCCGGAGAATATCCAGCTTTTCCCGTGTTATCTCGCCCATCACGCGCACGCCCAGCCCCGGACCGGGGAAGGGCTGCCTGTCCACAAACTTTTTCGGCAGACCGAGCTGGCGCCCGAGAGCGCGCACCTCGTCCTTGAAGAGGCTGCGCAGGGGCTCCACAACTCCGTCGAACTCCATGTCATCAGGCAGACCGCCCACGTTGTGGTGGCTCTTTATGGTTGCCGCCTTGCTTCCGCCGGACTCGATCACATCAGGATATATCGTGCCCTGGGCAAGGTACCTGACGTTCGGCAGCTTCCGCGCCTCCGCCTCAAATACCTTGACAAACTCGGCGCCGATTATCTTGCGCTTCTGCTCCGGATCCGTCACGCCCTCAAGGGCTTTGAGAAATCTGTCTTCCGCGTTCACCCGGACAAAATGGAGGTCCCTGTTTTTAAATGCCTCCTCAACTTCATCCCCCTCGTCCTTACGCATAAGGCCGTGGTCAACGAATATGCAGTGGAGCTGGCCTGGTATCGCCTTGGAGAGCAGCGCCGCGCAGACCGATGAGTCAACGCCGCCTGAGAGCCCCAGCAGCACGTGGGCATCACCTACCTGCTCCCTCACCCCTGCGATAAGCTGCTGCTCCAGGTCCTTCAGGTTATAGTCCCCAGCCGCGCCGCAGACGCGGTATAGGAAGTTATGTATCATCTTTGTGCCGTTGGGCGTGCTCTCCACCTCCGGGTGGAACTGGACGCCGTAAAGCTTTTTCTCCCGGTTCATTATTGACGCGTTGGGGCAGTCCGCAGTCCTTGCCGCGGCGATGAAGCCCTCGGGCAGCCGGGTTATCTGGTCCGTGTGGCTCATGAGCCCCATCTGCTCGGCATCAAGGCCGTCAAACAGCGGGCAGTCTGTGTCAACGGTCATCTTCGTCTTTCCGTATTCGCTCGTGCTGCAGGGGGACACTTCTCCCCCCATCGTCCACGCAAGAAGCTGCGTTCCATAGCATATGCCGAGCACAGGTATTCCCATGTGGAAGATTTCCCTGTCACAGCGGGGAGAGTCCTCCTTGTACACACTGTTGGGACCGCCCGTGAGGATTATGCCTATGGGCGCGATCTTCCGTATCTCCTCCGGCGTGATGTCTCCTGAGCGCACGACGGAATAGACGCCGCACTCTCTCACTCGCCGGGCAATGAGTTCTTTATACTGTCCTCCGAAATCGAGGATGAGAATCGTCTGTGAAGTCATTTGTTCCTCCGTATCAGCCAATCTTTATATATTCATCTCTGCCCGCACCTACGGAAACGTATGTGATATGGCAGCCAACAGCCTTTTCGATATAGCTGATGTAGTCCTTTGCCGCCTGGGGCAGCTCATCATATCTGCGGCAGCCGCTCACGTCTCCGAAGCCGGGCAGATACTCGATAACAGGCTTCGCTCTGTTCAGGCGCTCGCCTGTGGGGAACACTGTTGTCCGCTCGCCGTCTACCTCGTAAGCTGTGCAGACAGGTATCTTATCCATATACCCAAGGACGTCCAGCTTCGTCAGGGCGATCTCGTCAGCCCCCTGTACGCGCACACCGTACTTTGACGCGGGCACGTCAAAGGCTCCGACTCTTCTGGGCCTGCCTGTGGCCGCGCCGTACTCGCCCCCCGCTGCCCTGAGCTGTTCCGCCTCGTCCCCGAACATCTCGACGGTGAAGGGACCCTCGCCAACGCAGGTGGAATACGCCTTCATGATGCCGATGGCATTATCCAGCTTGATGCCGGGGATTCCCGCGCCGATGGGACCGAACGCCGCAAGGGTCTGGGATGAGGATGTGTAAGGATAGATGCCGAAGTCTATATCTCTCAGCGCGCCGAGCTGCGCTTCGAACATGATGTTCTTGCCGCTCTTGGCAGCGTCATAGAGATATGTGGACACGTCCGTTACATACTGCGCCGCCTGGGGGCCGTATGTATTCAGCCAGTCCATGATATCGTCCGGGTTGATGGGCTCATGACCGTAGCCGGTCACTGTGATATTCTTCCACTGGACAAGGTCACAGACCTTCTCATATATGCTGTCCAGATGGAGCAGGTCCTCCATGCGGATGCCCTTCTTCATGTACTTGTCGGCATAGACAGGGGCAATACCTCTGCGGGTGGAGCCGAATTTCTTGTCCGCAAGGCGCTCCTCCTCCATGATGTCCTGCATCTTGTGGTAGGGCAGGCACACTATCGCCTTGTCGCTGATCTTCAGGTTTTCCGGCGTGATCTTTATGCCCTTGTCCGTGAGATTTTTGATCTCGCCCGCCAGGTGCTCGATATCGATGACCATGCCGTTGCCCATCACGTTTACCGTTGTTTCTCTCAGTATGCCGGAAGGGAGCAGATTAAGCACGAATTTGCCCTTGTCGTTGATGACCGTGTGACCGGCATTGTTGCCGCCCTGATAGCGGCAGATGATATCATATTCGGAGGAAAGCAGATCCACCATACGCCCCTTGCCTTCGTCTCCCCAGTTAATTCCAACGATCGCTGTAAGCATTTTCTTATTCCTTCCTTTATACGTTTATTGTTGTATCGGGCTTGTCCCCAATGGCAGCGGCGTTGACCGCCAGCACTTCCCGGACCTGCCCGAGGTATTCCTCTGTCTGTTCTTCCGCTCTCCCCGTGAAACCACCCTCGCTGATTATTCCGTCGATGTCCTCACGGGTCAGACCGAACACCGGATCTGCCGCTATTCTATCAAGCAGATCGTTCTCTTTTCCTTCGCTCTTTATGGTCTTGCCCGCATCTACGGAGTGGCGGCGTATCGCTTCATGGAGGGTCTGCCTGTCCCCACCCTTCTTCACGCAGTACATGAGAATATTCTCCGTCGCCATGAAGGGCAGCTCTTCCATAAGGTGCTTTTCTATCACCTTGGGGTATACCGTGAGCCCCTTTATCACGTTTATATACAGCGTCAGGATGCCGTCAGCCGCGAGGAACGCTTCCGGAATGCTTATGCGCCGGTTGGCAGAATCGTCCAGCGTCCGCTCCAGCCACTGCGTTCCGGCTGTCATGGCGGGGTTCATTGTGTCCGCAATAATATACCGCGCGAGAGATGTGATGCGCTCGCTGCGCATGGGATTGCGCTTATACGCCATAGCCGACGAGCCGACCTGGCCGGCTTCAAAGGGCTCGTCCACCTCCTTGAGATGAGAAAGAAGCCTTATATCCCCGGAGAACTTCATCGCGCTCTGGGCAATGCCCGAGAGAACGGAGAGGGTGAAATAATCCACCTTCCTCGTGTACGTCTGCCCGCTAACCGGGTACGCCGACTCGAAGCCCAGCTTTTCAGCCACCATTTTCTCCAGCGCCTTCACCTTCTCATGGTCGCCGCCGAAAAGCTCCAGGAAGCTCGCGCCTGTGCCCGTCGTCCCCCTGCAACCCAGAAGCTTCAGGTTATTAAGGGTGAAATCCAGGTGCTCAAGGTCCATCATCAGATCCTGCATCCAGAGCGTCGCCCGTTTGCCCACAGTCGTGGGCTGAGCCGCCTGGAAATGGGTATATGCGAGGGTCGGCAGAGCCTTGTACTTCTCCGCAAAGTCCGCAAGAGCGCTGATTGCATTGATCAGGAGCGTGCGTATCCTTTTCAGCGCGTCCCGCTGGAGGATGATATCCGTATTGTCACCCACATAGCAGCTTGTCGCTCCCAGGTGTATGATGGGCTTCGCCGTAGGGCAGCAGAGACCGTAGGTGTAGATATGCGCCATAACGTCGTGCCGGACTTCTTTTTCCCGCTTTGCGGCGGTCTCATAGTCGATATCGCTGATGTGCGCCTTCATCTCCTCGATCTGTCCATCCGTTATGTCCAGCCCCAGCACCTTTTCGCTCTCAGCCAGAACTATCCACAGCTTGCGCCATGTTGAAAATTTCCTGTCGTCGGAGAATATTTCCTGCATCTCTCTGCTTGCGTATCGCTTGCAGAGGGGGTTTTCATAAATATCGTGCATCGCGGTCCCTCACTTTTTAAGTCTGTCCAGGACATCCTGGTATCCCTCAAGAACGTCGCCCAGGCTGCGGCGGAAGCGGTCCTTATCCAGCTTTTTGTTAGTCTCAATGTCCCAGAGGCGGCAGGAATCGGGGGATATCTCGTCGCAGAGGATTATCTCCCCGTCCGCCCTGCCGAACTCCAGCTTGAAATCCACAAGGCGTATTCCCGCCTTCTCAAAGAGCTGACGCAGGAGGTCGTTTATCCGCCTTGCCTCCCGGCGCAGCTCCTCCAGCTCGGTGCGCGTGGCGAGCCCAATAGCGGTTATCTGGCTGTCGTTCATCATGGGGTCGCCCAGCTCGTCGCTTTTATAGCAGAATTCCACGACCGTGTTTTTGAGGGCAGTCCCCTCCTCCACGCCGTATTTTGCGGAAAAGCTGCCTGCCGCCACGTTGCGCACTATAACTTCAACGGGTATGATCTCCGCTTTTTTCACGAGTACCGTCGTCTCGTCAATGACTTTTATAAGGTGGGTCTTTATCCCCTTTTTCATCAGGTATTCATAAATGATATTGGATATCTCCGCGTTGAGCCTGCCTTTCCCCGGCAGGTCTTCCTTTTTCGCGCCGTTGCCCGCCGTGGCTGTGTCCTTGTACTTTATGATGTATGTACCGTCCTCCGGTCCCGCATATACTATCTTGCTCTTTCCTTCGTACAGCTTCTCCATGATGTGGCTCCTTTCGTTTTCGCGCAGCTTCCAATATCTTTTTTCGTCGCTTTTACTCTACCGTCACCGATTTTGCAAGGTTTTTCGGTTTATCTATATCGCAGCCGTTGCCCTTGGCAACATAATATGCAAAGAGCTGCATGGGCACGGTCTCGGGGATCGGCAGCAGGAGCGGATCTCCGGCTGGTATGAATATGGCGTCGTCCGCTTCTGTAAGAATGCGCCGGTCACCCTCCTGAGCCACGCCAAGCACCTTTGCCCCGCGGGCTTTTACTTCCCTGATGTTGCTCATCGTCTTGTCAAAAAGGGCTTCATGGCAAGCCAGCGCTACTACAAGGCGCTCATCGTCGATAAGTGCGATAGTACCGTGCTTCAGCTCACCCGCGGCATACGCCTCAGAGTGTATATAGCTCACTTCCTTCACCTTGAGGGAAGCCTCAAGGCACACGGCATAGTCAAGGTTGCGCCCGATATAGAACAGGGACTTGTTGCCCCGGTATTTGTCCGCAAGCTGCTGAGCGCTGCCGCTCATGTCTATGGCTCTCTGGCACCGCTCTGGCAGTGCGCAAATCCCCTGCACGAGCTCGTCATAGCGCTCGGGGCCTATCCGCCCCAGGCGCTCCGCGAGCCAGACACCCAGCATCGTGAGTATGGCCACCTGGGTCGTATATCCCTTCGTCGTGGCGACGGCGATCTCCGGTCCTGCCCATGTGTACAGCACGTCATCCGCAAGCTTTGCAACTGTGCTGTCCACCACGTTGACTATCGCGATACTTCTCGCCCCCAGCGCCTTGCATTCTTTAAGGGCCGCAATGGTATCCGCCGTCTCACCGGACTGGGATATCACCACCGTGAGGGTATGCCCATCGATTATAGGATTGCGGTAACGCAGCTCGCTCGCCACCTCCACCCGCACCGGGATGCGGCACAGCTCCTCGATCACGTACCTGCCAACGCATCCTGCGTGATAGGCAGAGCCGCAGGCTGTGATAACGATATTCGTTATGCCCCTGAGCTCTTCATCGCTGAAGTCCATGCCCTCAAACACTATGCGCCCATCCTTTATCCTCGGCTCAATAGCCGCCTTGAGCGCTCTGGGCTGCTCCATTATCTCCTTGAGCATGAAGTGGTCGTAGCCGCCCTTCTCCGCGGCTTCAACAGACCAGCTTATATGCGTAGGTTTCTTCTTTACCTCGGCGCCGGTGCAGTCAAACACCTCGACCTTTTCGGGCGTTATGCTCACAAACTCACCGTCGTCCATGTATATGACATTCCTCGTGTGCTCGATTATCGCCGTAACGTCGGAAGCAAACATATTCTCCCCGACGCCTATTCCAACCACCAGCGGACTTGCGCATTTCACGGCGATGAGCTGTCCGGGGTGCTTTGTGCACAGCACGCCCAGACCGTAAGACCCCTCCAGGCGGGAGACCGTCTTCATAACAGCCTTCTTCATGTCCCCGTCGTAGTACATATCCAGCAGGTGCGCTATGACCTCCGTATCCGTTTCGCTGTGGAACTTGAAGCCCTTTCTGAGCAGTTCATCTCTCAGCACGGCATAATTCTCGATAATTCCGTTGTGCACCACGGCAAATATCCCGTCATTGGACATATGGGGATGGGCATTGCCCACCGTGGGCGCACCGTGAGTCGCCCAGCGCGTATGCCCGAGACCGCTCACTCCGTTTATGTCAGCGCCGTCATTTGTGAGACGGCAGAGGTTTTCCAGTCTGCCGACGGTTTTGACCATATTGATCCTGCCGCCCTCATCAATGGCGAGCCCCGCCGAGTCGTAGCCTCTGTACTCCATGCGTTTCAGTCCCTCAAGCAGTATAGGTGCCACCTGCTGAGTACCTGTGAAACCGATAATTCCGCACATTAGTTTGTTTCTCCCTTCACTGTTTTTTCATTGATGCTTCTATAAAACCTCTGAAGAGGGGGTGCGCTTTGTTGGGGCGTGACTTGAACTCCGGATGATACTGCACGCCTACGAAGAAAGGTCTGTCACTCAGTTCGACCGTCTCCACAAGTCTGCCGTCGGGGGAAATTCCGGACAGGGTAAGCCCCGCATCCTGAAGACGCTGCCTGTAATCGTTATTGAACTCATAGCGGTGGCGGTGGCGCTCGCTTATCTCATGGGTACCATAGCAGCGCTCCATGGTCGTTCCGGGCTGGATGACGCAGGGGTAAGCCCCCAGGCGGAGCGTGCCGCCCTTGTCGATGTCCGCGCTCTGACCGGGCATGAAATCGATGACCTTGTTCTTGCAGAGCTCATCGAACTCGCCGGAATGGGCGTCGGGTATACCGGCAGCGTTGCGGGCGAATTCTATCACCGCTATCTGCATTCCGAGGCATATGCCGAAATATGGCACCATATTCTCCCTCGCGAACTTCGCCGCGAGGATCATTCCCTCGATACCGCGTCCGCCGAAGCCGCCGGGAACGATGATCCCGTCAAGGTCGGAGAGGATATCCTTATAATTCTCCTCTGTGAGATTTTCAGAATCTATCCAGTGGATTATAACATGTGTGTCCAGCGCGTACCCTGCGTGTTCCAGCGCCTCGGCAACAGAGAGATACGCGTCATGAAGCTGAACGTATTTGCCCACAAGGCCGATATGCGTCTCCTTCTCCCGCGCCTTTATCCGGCGGACCATGTCAGTCCACTCTTCAAGGTCAGGCTCTGGGACTTCTATGCCCAGTTCCCTGCAGACGACGCTGGAGAAATTCGCCGCCTCCAGCATAAGGGGCGCTTCATAGAGGCATGGCAGCGTGATATTCTCTATGACGCAGTCTTCCTTAACATTACAGAAGAGGGATATCTTCTTGAAAATAGGCTCCTCTATCTCCTCGTCGCACCGGAGCACGATGATATTGGGGTTGATGCCCATACCCTGCAGTTCCTTTACGGAGTGCTGTGTGGGCTTTGACTTATGCTCCCCGGAGCCCGACAAAAACGGCACCAGGGTGACATGAATAAAGAGGCTGTTTTCCCGTCCGACTTCAAGGGATATCTGCCGGACTGCCTCGAGGAATGGCTGTGATTCAATGTCGCCGATAGTGCCGCCTATCTCAGTGATGACCACGTCAGCGTCGGTCTGCTTGCCCACGCGGTACACAAAGTCTTTAATTTCGTTTGTAATGTGAGGAATTACCTGCACCGTGGAGCCGAGATATTCGCCGCGGCGTTCCTTGTTGAGCACATTCCAGTATACCTTGCCTGTCGTGAGGTTGGAGTATTTATTAAGGTCCTCGTCGATGAAGCGCTCATAGTGTCCCAAATCCAGGTCCGTCTCCGCGCCATCCTCCGTCACGTACACCTCGCCGTGCTGATAGGGGCTCATGGTACCGGGATCAACGTTTATATAGGGGTCCAGCTTCTGCGCCGCGACCTTGAGGCCCCGCGCCTTGAGCAGCCGTCCCAGAGATGCCGCCGTTATTCCCTTTCCCAAACCGGACACAACGCCGCCGGTAACAAAAATATATTTGGTCATGGTGTTTATCCCTCCGTTATTTGTAGGTTGACAGTATGTTTTCCGCAATAGTCCGCCTCGTGACGCATCTGTCCATCGCCTGTTTCTCTATGTATCGGTGGGCGTCCTGCTCCGTCATCTTGAGCTGTTCAATGAGCTTCCATTTTGCCCGGTTCACAAGGCGTATTTCCTCCATTTTCTCTTCAATGGTGGCTGTTTTCTGCTCCATGCGCCGCAGCCGTTCGCGGGTACCGCACAAGAGCTGAAGGCTCTGACGAATTGCACTTGCGGGCATCGGCTTTGACAAGGTCAGCACACCGTAGGGCGAGACTCTCGCGTCAACGTCCGTAAAGTGCTCCGCTTTCACGATGAGCAGGACCCCCGTGCCGCTGTTTTCGCAGACATCAAGGGCGAACCTCGTACCGAAATCGTCAGGCAGGGGCGCGTTTATCAGCACGAGATCATAGCTGCTCTCCAAAATCCGGCGTCGTGCCGTGTTCACATCAGGCGCCGTGACGACCGGCTGATAGCGGTTGTCCGGGAGCAGCTCAAGGAGGGACTGGTTGAATTTTTCAGACGAAGACACTAAAAGCAAGCTGTAATGATGCTCTGTCAACGTCATTCGGCTCCCTCCTTCTCATTTATTTGATCCGCCGGGCGGTCATGATTATTCCGTGTAGCTATTTATTATGCACTTTGGCAGGCTGCGGGCGATGAACTCGCTCTCCCTCGCCAGGCGCGCCGCTTCCTCAAGGCTCCCCGGGAGCTTTTCGAAAGCGGCGGATTTATCCTTTGGAGCTGTGTAAAGATTGACGTCAGCCGCTTCGGGAAGCCGGAGCTCATCCATTATTCCCTCCATCCCCGCTCTGATGAGCAGCGCAAAGGCGATATATGGGCTGCACATCGGGTCGGGAGAACGCAGTTCCGCCCTTCTGTACTCCCCCATCGCCGCCGGTATGCGGATGAGCTGGGAGCGGTTCTCTCCGGACCAGGACACATAAAGGGGCGCTTTGTCGCTGCCGAACCTTCTGTACGAGTCCTCAGAGGTATTGAGAAAAACCGTCATCTCTCTTATGCGCCTGAGCACCCCAGCTATCATGGCTGGCATAACGTCCTGCCCGGCGCCGCGCACAGAAATATTTATGTGCATTCCGTTGCCCGCCTGGTCAGCCAGGGGCTTTGGAGAAAAGTCCGCGTATATGCCGTTTCTCGCGGCTATGGTGTTGACCACCGAGCGGAACGTAACGGCATTGTCAGCCGCCGTCACAGGGTCAGAATAACGGAAGTCTATCTCGTTCTGTCCCGGTCCCTCCTCATGGTGGGAGCTCTCGGGCCGTATGCCCATCTGCTCCAGCGTCAGGCATATCTCCCGGCGCACGTTTTCACCCTTGTCCTCGGGGGCGATATCCATGTAACCGGCGTTGTCATAGGGTATCTTCGTGGGATTGCCCTCCCCGTCCCGGTTAAAGAGGTAAAACTCCATCTCCGAGCCGAAGAAGAACTCCAAGCCCTGCTCCACGGCGTCTTTCACAGCCTGCCGGAGAAGCTCTCTCCCGTCCGCCTCAAAGGGGCGGCCGTCTGGATATGTAATGGCGCAGAACATACGCACAACACGCCCGTGCTCCGGTCTCCATGGGAGAACCGTGATAGTCGCCGGGTCCGGATGGAGGAAAAGATCGGAGTGCACATCGCCGCCGAAGCCCGCTATCGCCGAAGCGTCGATAGCTATCCCCTGCTCAAAGGCGCGGTTCAGCTCCTGGGGCATTATTGAAATATTCTTCTGCCTGCCGTAAACATCGCAGAACGCCATGCGAATAAACTTTACGTCCTCTTCCGCGACGTATTGTTTGACTTCGTCTATTGAATACTTCATATCTCGTTCCGCCTTTCTAATTTCCAACGTACATCTGCTTGTATGGGTTCTTGCTGTCCGGAGTTATCACGGTGTAGCTCTCTTTAAGCAGCGTCTTCATGCTCACGCCGAAGCGCCTGCTGTATTCTTCGAGGAAGGGAAGTATCTCTTCCATGTCCTCTTTTCCAGCCGTCCTTACGTTTGTCTGCCTCGGAAAGCTTATCCCGGATGTATCTCCCCGCAGGAGCATCTTTCCTCCGTGCATACCGGTGCAGGGGAAATTGCCCACGATGGGCTTTCCATCATCGTGCAGTCCAAGGACTATTATCAGCCCGCCCGCCTGGTATTCTCCTAGAAAGCTGCCCGCCCGGCCGCCGATGACGATGACTGGCTTTTTGTCCTTATACTGCTTCATATGTATGCCGGCGCGATAACCCGCGTTGCCCTTTATATACATCTCGCCGCCGCGCATGGCATATCCCGCGGCGTCTCCGATATTTCCGCCTACCACGATAGTACCGGAGTCCATCGTGTCCCCCACGGCGTCCTGGACGTTGCCGTCCACAACTATCTCAGCGCCGCTTAGATACGCCCCTAGAGCGTTGCCCGGCACGCCCTTTATAATGATACTCCTGCCGCTCATTCCGGCGCCTATAAAGCGCTGGCCGAGACAGTTAAGCAGCGTGCAGTCCCCCCGGCTCTCCCTGATGGCGTTATTCAACTGGACGAAGTCCAGTCCGTTTGCATCTATGAACGTCATATTATACCATGCCTCCAAGCTTTTTTCTACGGTCTTATGCCTCAAAAACCAACAAACTGAACGTTTTTTTCGGCTCCTCAAGGCCTACTTTTGCCCAAACTCATTTCCCGGTGGAGTACGCCTTATTCTCCCGCGTGGGAGATGCCGAGTATATCCAGTTCCTTTTCCGTCAGCCCGACGCCACGGAGCATCAGTCTGTTGCCCCTGAGTGCCTCAATGGAGTTGATGCCCATGCCGCCCATGAGTTCTTTTATCTCGTGCTTCCAGGCGGTCATCAGGTTGACAAGACGCTGCGCGCCAATATTGGGGTCAAGCCTTTTCACGAGTTCCGGACGCTGAGTCGCGATGCCCCAGCTGCACTTGCCCGTCTGGCAGGTGCGGCACAGATGACAGCCCATAGCAAGAAGCGCAGCCGTTGCTATATAGCAGGCGTCCGCCCCCAGAGCAACAGCCTTTACGACATCCGCCGCCGAGCGGATACTGCCGCCTATCACCAGGGACACTCTGTTGCGTATTCCCTCGTCACGGAGGCGCTGGTCCACCGCCGCAAGGGCCAGCTCGATGGGTATGCCCACGTTGTCCCTTATGCGAGTGGGCGCCGCGCCGGTGCCGCCCCGGAAGCCGTCAATGGCGATTATATCCGCGCCGCTGCGGGCGATGCCGCTGGCAATCGCCGCGATGTTGTGCACCGCCGCCACTTTGACAATGACAGGCTTTTTATACTGCGTCGCTTCCTTCAGTGAATAGACGAGCTGGCGGAGGTCCTCGATGGAGTATATGTCGTGATGGGGCGCCGGGGAGATAGCGTCGCTACCCTCGGGTATCATCCTCGTCCGGGATACGTCGCCCACAATTTTCGTCCCTGGCAGATGTCCGCCGATGCCCGGCTTTGCGCCCTGCCCCATTTTGATCTCGATGGCGGCTCCCGCATCCAGATATCCCCGGTGTACTCCAAAGCGCCCGGATGCCACCTGCACTATCGTGTTTTCTCCGTAGCAATAGAAGTCCTCATGAAGTCCGCCCTCACCGGTGTTATAGTATATTCCCAGTTCTGCCGCCGCCCGGGCAAGGCTCTCATGGGCGTTGTAGCTTATGGACCCATAGCTCATCGCGGAGAACATAACAGGCATGCTCAGTTCAAGCTGGGGCGGCAGGACCGGCAGGAGTCTGCCCTCTTTATCTCTGGTGACATGGTCCGGCTTTTTCCCCAGGAACACCCGCGTCTCCATCGGCTCGCGGAGCGGGTCTATTGACGGATTCGTCACCTGGGAGGCGTTTATAAGTATCCTGTCCCAGTATACCGGCAGAGGCTTTGGGTTGCCCATGGACGATAGCAGCACACCGCCGCTCTCCGCCTGCTTATAAATTTCCTTTATTGTGTCCGCCTGCCAGTTTGCGTTTTCCCGGAACGAGCAGGTGTTTTTCACTATTTTCAGCGCGTGTGCAGGACAGAAGGAGACGCACCGCTGGCAGTCCACGCACTTCGCTTCATCAGCCAGCATTATCTTCCCCTCTTCATCCCAGAAGTGCACCTCGTTCGCGCACTGCCGCTGGCACACCCGGCAGGAAGTGCACCGGGCGTAATTCCGCTCCACCTCGAACTCTGGCGTTATGTAAGAAATGCTCATCAATACGCACCTTCCTTCACTCGTACAATGACCGGCTCGCCGCCCATCGGGGCATAAACATTTTCGGCGTCCGGCTCCATGACTCTGATAGCCGCCTCCTCGCTGGCGATAAACACTTTATCCTCGTTCTCGGACACTACCATCGAACGGAGCTTGAGCCTGTCGTTAAGCGCCATAAGCCCCCCATCGAAGCCAAGTATTATGGAAAACGGGCCCGTTATGAGCAGACTTGAATACATCTTGCGCAGATATGCCAGCTCCTCTGCTTTTTCCGGCGCTTTCTTCCTTATGGTGCTCCAGAAGGGCGCCGCCACGACGCTCGCCGTCTCCTCCAGGGTCAGGCCCTGACGGCGGAGAAGGTAATCCGCGATATAGGTTATGACCTCCGTGTCCGTCTGAAGTGTGCATTTATACCCGAACATCTCGATAAAGCGCCTGTTCGCATCATAGGAGGATATCTCCCCGTTATGAACGATGGAGTAATCCAGCAGAGCGAAGGGGTGCGCGCCGCCCCACCAGCCGGGCGTGTTCGTGGGGTATCTTCCGTGGGCGGTCCAGGAATAGCCCTCGTACTCGTCCAGGCGGTAAAACCTGCCCACATCTTCCGGAAAACCGACCGCCTTGAATACTCCCATATTCTTGCCGCTGGAGAACACATACGCCCCATCCAGACGGGCGTTTATATCCATCACCGTGCGCGCCACATACTCCTTTTCATCCAGCTGGAGCCGGGAGAGTATAGACGCCAGCGGCGCCACAAAATACCGCCAGATGAGAGGGACGTCTGTTATTTCCGGGATCTTCTTCACGGGTATGTTCTCCGCCTTCACTATCTCGAAGCGGTCCTTCAGCAGTCTCTCGCACTCCACGCGGGAGTCGTTGTCGTTATAGAAAATGTGGAAAGCGTAAAAATCTTTATACTCCGGATATATCCCGTAGGCGGCGAAGCCGCCCCCCAGGCCATTCGAGCGATCGTGCATGGGAAGCATGCTTTTGATTATGCCCTCCCCTGTCATTTTTCCCCCACTCTTTGAAATAACGGCGGATATCGCGCATCCGGATGGTATGCGAACCTGACCTTCAATCTTCATAGCCTTCGTCCTTTCTCAAACAAGAAAATCAAAGGCGTTCATTCAAACGAGGGACTGATCCCTGATATGAATGAACGCCTTTGCTCATTAAAACTGAATATAGCACAGAGGAAATACCTTGTCAATGCCGAAATAATCTGCCATACAGCTGAAAAATTTTTCAAAAAAAACTCTTGACAAATCCTATGAAGCGAGTATACTACCGCGTATGAAGGCAAAGGCGTCTCAGAGATATGGTCTCTTCGGCGTCTTTTGATTTTTACAGAAACATAAAAACGGGGCAATGGCGTCTCTGATCTATTCAGGACCCATTGCCCCGTTTTTCATTTGGAAAAGGAGTGTTGGAAAAATGAAGACAGTACCCGAGTATTTTGGAAGCCTTGTATTTGACGACAGAGTGATGAAGGCAACTCTCTCCGCCGATGTCTACAATTCTCTGAAGAAGACCATCGATGAAGGCACAAGCCTTGATACGGACGTCGCCAACGCAGTAGCCGCCGCCATGAAAGACTGGGCAGTCGCCCACGGCGCGACGCATTTCACCCATTGGTTCCAGCCTCTCACCGGCGTGACCGCCGAGAAGCACGACAGCTTCATCACACCCGCTCCTGACGGCGGCGTCATCATGGAGTTCTCCGGCAAGGAGCTTATCAAGGGCGAGCCCGATGCCTCTTCCTTCCCCTCCGGCGGCCTGCGCGCAACCTTTGAGGCGAGAGGCTATACCGCCTGGGACCCCACCTCTTACGCCTTCATCAAGGAGAAGACACTGTGCATCCCCACAGCCTTCTGTTCCTACGGCGGCGAGGCACTGGACAAGAAAACGCCTCTGCTGCGCTCCATGCAGGCGCTGAACAAACAGGCTCTGCGTATTCTGAGGCTCTTCGGCAACACGGACGTGAAGTGCGTGCGCACGAGTGTCGGTCCGGAGCAGGAGTACTTCCTCGTTGACCGCGAGATGTATGAAAAGCGCAAGGATCTGCGCTTCACAGGCCGCACCCTCTTCGGCGCAAAGCCACCCAAAGGCCAGGAGCTTGACGACCACTATTTCGGCGTTATCAAGCCCAAGGTAGCCGAGTATATGGCTGACCTTAACGAGGAACTGTGGAAGCTGGGTATTCTGGCAAAGACGGAGCATAACGAGGTCGCCCCCGCGCAGCACGAGCTGGCTCCCATCTATTCCACAACGAATATCGCCACAGACCACAATCAGCTCACAATGGAGATCATGCAGAAGGTGGCCCTGCGCCACGGTCTTGTGTGCCTGCTCCATGAAAAGCCCTTCGCCGGCGTCAATGGCAGCGGCAAGCACAACAACTGGTCCATGGCAACAGACACCGGCGTAAACCTGCTGACACCCGGCGAGACACCTTATGAAAACGCTCAGTTCCTCCTTTTCCTCTGCGCTGTCATCAAGGCTGTTGATGATTATCAGGATCTGCTGCGCCTGTCCGTTGCGACGGCTGGCAACGACCACAGACTGGGCGCAAATGAAGCGCCTCCCGCAGTCGTCTCCATCTTCCTCGGTGACGAACTTACGGCAGTTCTGGACGCCATTGAAAATGACACACCTTACAGCGCCGCTGAGAAAACGGTCATGAAGCTCGGCGTTCACGTTCTCCCCAGGTTCACCCGGGACACCACCGACCGCAACCGTACCTCCCCCTTTGCCTTCACCGGCAACAAGTTCGAATTCCGTATGCTGGGCTCTTCCAACAGCATCGCCTGCGCAAACATCATGCTCAACGCGGCCGTAGCTGAATCCCTTAAAATCTATGCCGACAGACTGGAGAAGGCTGACAACTTCGAAACCGCTCTCCATGACATGATAAAGAAGACCATCAAGGATCACAAGCGCATCATCTTCAACGGCAACGGCTATGATGACGCGTGGATCAAGGAAGCCACAGAGAAGCGCGGACTGCTCAATCTGCGCACCACGCCTGACGCCGTACCCACTCTGCTGGCTAAGAAGAACGTGGATATGCTCACATCCCACAAGATCTTCACAAAGGCTGAGCTGGAGTCCCGCTACGAGATAACGATGGATAACTACTGCAAGGCAGTGGACATCGAGGCTCAGACAATGGTCGATATGGCGCGCAAGGAGATCCTCCCCGCCGTCGTGGCTTACAGCAAGGAGCTGGCGGACACTCTCGCCGCGAAGAAGGCGGCTGTGCCCGGTATCGCCTGCAAGTATGAGACAGGCGTTGTTGAAAAGCTCTCGACCCTCGCCGATGAGATCGACGCGGCAGCGGCAGCGCTGGACACAGAGCTTATAAAGCTCAAATCCATTACAGATGTCACCGAGTCCGCTAATACTATCAGGGATGTCATTCTTCAGAAGATGGCCGAACTGAGAGTCGTATGCGACGAGGCGGAGACACTGACAGCGGAGAAGTATTGGCCCTTCCCCACTTACAGTGATCTTCTCTTCGGTGTTAAATAAGAGTATAAGGGGGATTTAGAAATGACTTACAGTCCTGTAAACACAATATGGGTCCTTGTGGGCGCGGCACTGGTGTTCTTCATGCAGGCAGGCTTTGCAATGTGCGAGGCAGGCTTCACAAGAGCTAAGAACACCGGCAACATCCTCATGAAGAACCTGATGGATTTCTGCATCGGCACCCCGTGCTTCTGGCTCGTGGGCTTTGGTGTGATGTTCGGCGCGGGCACAGCCCTCTTCGGGTGGTTTGACCCGCTCATAATGAAAGACTACACGCACATTCTTCCCGCTGGCGTACCTCTCTGGGCATTTGCAATATTCCAGACCGTGTTCTGCGCCACAAGCGCCACTATCGTTTCCGGCGCCATGGCGGAGCGCACGAAATTCAGCGCATACTGCATCTATTCCGCTGCTATCTCCCTTTTCATCTATCCCATCAGCGGTCACTGGATCTGGGGCGGCGGCTGGCTGAGTCAGCTTGGCTTCCACGATTTTGCCGGTTCCACAACAGTACATATGGTCGGCGGCGTGTGTGCCCTTATCGGAGCGAAAATGCTAGGTCCCCGTATCGGCAAGTATGATAAGTCCGGCAAGCCCAAGGCAATTCTCGGGCACAACCTGACAGTTGCTGCTCTCGGTGTATTCATTCTTTGGTTCTGCTGGTTCGGATTCAACGGCGCTTCCACGGTGGGCATGGATTCCGACGAGCTCATGGTAACAGCGGGACGCGTGTTCTTCAACACAAACCTCGCGGCCGCTGTCGCCTGCTGCGCGACACTGATCTTCACCTGGATCCGCTATGGCAAGCCCGACGTATCAATGACCTTCAACGCGGCTCTTGCCGGTCTGGTCGCTATCACAGCAGGCTGTGACGCGGTCAACCCTGTGGGCGCTGCCGTCATCGGTCTTGTCGCCGGTATTCTGATAGTCCTCTCTGTTGAGTTCTTTGATAAAAAGGCCAAGATCGACGACCCCGTCGGCGCTATCAGCGTTCATGGCGTCTGCGGCGCCACCGGCACTATCCTCACAGGTCTGTTCGCCACAGGCGTCACCACCGAAGCCGGGCTCTTCTACGGCGGCGGACTGCACTTCCTGGGTGTTGAGGTCCTTGGCGTTGTCACCGTCGCGGCATATGTGGCAGTCATCATCACTATCGTATTTGTGATAATCAAGCACACCATCGGTCTGCGTGCCGAGCCCGCCGAGGAGATCGCCGGTCTGGACGTATCCGAGCACGGTCTGCTCACATCCTACGCCGGTTTTGCAATGCTCCCCGACACAACTCTTGAGGACGCCGCTCCCGTCATCGTCTCCGGAGACGTCCCCGAGGCTGAGGCTGTCCCCGTAAAGCGCGTGCCCACATTCGACGAGTCTGACGGCACAGCTCCGAAGCTCACAAAGGTGCAGATCATCTGCAAGGAGGCAAAATTCGAAGCTCTCAAGAAGGCCCTCATGGACATCGGCATAACCGGCATGACCATGACCCACGTTCTTGGCTGCGGCGCTCAGAAGGGCAAGCCCGAGTTCTACCGTGGCATTGAAGTCGAAGCGACGCTCCTTCCTAAGATCCAGCTTGATATTGTCGTGAGCAAGGTCCCCGTCCGCAAGGTCATCGAAACTGCAAAGAAGGTACTCTACACCGGCCACATCGGCGACGGCAAAATATTCGTCTATGACGTCGAGAACGTCGTCAAAGTACGTACCGGCGAGGAGGGCTATGACGCCCTTCAGGATGTAGAGTGACAAGAAACTGATATAAAAATATAAAAACGGCGTTTGAGCCGGGAGAAGTACCACGGATACTCACTCAAAGCGAGCGCGGGACGGTGAGAGCCGCGCAGCAGAGTCCGTGGGAATAACACCCGGCGAGCCGCAAGCTGAACGGAGCATTTCCAAGTAGGTGAGCCGTGAGCCGCACGTTAAAGCGGCAGGTCTTGCATGAGGCCGGCAATAAGACAAAAGATAGGTGGCACCGCGAGTTGCAGCACTTGCCCTATTGGATGCTGAAATCTAAAATTCTGGAGGATTTTGTTATGTGTTCAATCATGGGATACTGCGGCAGCGGTGCCGCCTTTGCTGATTTCAAAAGAGCTTTCGACGCGACTCTCTCCCGCGGTCCCGACGAAAGCCGCATTTTGGATACGGGCTCCGGGCTGCTGGGCTTTCACCGTCTTGCCATCATGGGACTCACTCCGGAGGGCATGCAGCCCTTTGAGCTTGACGGCAGCTATGTTGTATGCAACGGCGAGATATACGGCTTTGAAAAAATCAAAAGCTGTCTGTCGAAAAAATACAGCTTCAAAAGCGGGTCCGACTGCGAGATTCTCCTGCCCATGTACTTTGAGTACGGCACGGATATGTTCCCCATGCTGGACGCTGAGTTCGCACTCATAATCTATGACGGGCGCACCGGCGGTTTCATCGCCGCCCGGGACCCCATCGGCATCCGTCCTCTATATTACGGCTACGATGAAAAGGGCGTCATAGTCTTCGCCAGCGAGCCGAAGAACCTCGTTCCCCTGTGCGGAGAGATAATGCCGTTTCCCCCGGGGCATTATTACAAGGACGGCGAGTTCGTGTGCTACACGGATATCACGGCTGTGGATGAGATCTGCCGGGACGATATAGATACAGTGTGCCGGGGCATCCGGGAAAAGCTTATCGCCGGCGTTGAAAAACGCCTTGTGGCAGACGCCAAGGTCGGTTTTCTTCTCTCCGGCGGACTGGACTCCTCACTTGTCTGCGCCATCGCCGCGAGGAAGAGTTCAACACCCATACGCACCTTCGCCATCGGCATGAGCGATGACGCCATAGATTTGAAATACGCAAAGCAGGTGGCGGACTACATCGGCAGCGATCACACTGAGGTGATAATGACCAAGGAGCAGGTCCTCGCCTCTCTGGAGGACGTTATAAAAATGCTGGGGACTTTTGATATAACCACGATCCGTGCCAGCATGGGCATGTATCTCCTGTGCAAATGGATACACGAGAACACGGACATACGCGTCCTTCTGACAGGCGAAATATCCGACGAGCTGTTCGGCTATAAATACACGGATTTCGCTCCCAGCGCGGAAGAATTCCAGAGAGAGTCCGTCAAGCGCATCCGCGAGCTGCACATGTACGACGTGCTCCGGGCGGACCGGTGCATCTCCGTAAACTCCCTGGAAGCACGGGTGCCTTTCGGCGATCTTGATTTTGTCAAATACGTCATGTCCATAGATCCTGAAAAGAAGCTCAACAAATACGGCAAGGGAAAATATCTCCTCCGCCATGCCTTCGAGGGTGACTATCTCCCCTACGACATCCTTTACCGGGAGAAGGCCGCTTTCTCTGACGCCGTCGGACACTCGATGGTTGACTATCTCAAGGAATACGCACAGGGGCTGTACACCGAGGAGGAATTCCGGGAGAAGTGCAAAAAATACACCCATGCCGCACCCTTCACAAAAGAATCCCTCCTGTATCGTGAGATTTTCGAAAAATACTACCCCGGTCAGTCAGGGATGATCGTCGGCTTATGGATGCCGAACAGGAGTTGGGAGGGCTGCGACGTGGACGACCCCTCCGCCCGCGTGCTCTCCAACTACGGCGCAAGCGGCGAATAAAAAACGGAGTGATAATATGAAGCGGCCACTTATCGGCATAATGCCTCTATATGACAGTGAAAAGGACTCATATTGGATGCTTCCCGGCTACATGCGCGGCATCGAAGCTGTCGGCGGCGCGCCAGTCATGCTGCCTCTCACGGACGATGCGCGCCTGCTCCGCCAGCTTGGAGAGACTCTTGACGGTCTTCTATTTACCGGCGGGCAGGATATATCTCCCCGGCTGTACGGTGAGAAGGCGATTTTCTGCGGCGAGATCTGTCCTGCGAGGGACAGGATGGAGCTTATCATGCTGGACGCCGCTATGGAGCTTGATAGGCCCGTGCTCGGTATCTGCCGTGGGCTGCAGTTCATAAACGCAGCGCTGGGCGGCACCCTTTTCCAGGACATACCGGCGGAGTTCCCCTCTGCTGTGAAGCACTGTCAGACTTCCCCTTACTATCTCCCCGCCCATGAAGTAACGCTCCTTCCGGGCACGCCTCTCGCTGAGCTGCTGGGTCGGGAAAAGCTCCAGGTCAACAGCTATCACCACCAGGGTATAAAGGCGCTGGCACCCGGCCTGCTGTCTATGGCCATCGCCCCGGACGGGCTTATCGAAGCTGTGTATATGCCGGAAAAAAGATTTCTCCGGGCAGTTCAATGGCATCCGGAGTTCTCATTTAATACGGACGGCGCGAGCTTCGAGATCTTACAGGATTTTGTCTCGAGCTGCAAAATATAAAAAAGACCGTACCAAAAAGAGTACGGTCTTTTCGTATGCTTTTTAATCAGCCCTCTGCCTTCATGCGAGCGAAGCATTCGCTGCAGTAAACAGGTCTGTCGGACTTAGGCTCGAAGGGAACTCTTGCCTCGCCGCCGCAGCTTGCGCAAACGGCTGTGAAGAACTCTCTGGGACCTCTCGCAGCATTCTTGCGAGCGTCACGGCAGGGCTTGCAGCGCTGGGGCTCGTTCTGGAAGCCTCTCTCTGCGTAGAATTCCTGCTCACCAGCTGTGAACACGAACTCCTGGCCACACTCTTTGCATACTAATACCTTGTCTTCGTACATGTGTTTTACCCTCTCTTTGACATTTTTGCCCAGTTTGTTCTCCCGAATTGAGTTTTTCGGTTGCCGGGGCATTTGGATAATATTGCGTCAGCTTTTTGCTGATTACGCCTTGGTTATGTGCCGCACGGTCTTGCGGCGGATACGCTGGACTGCATTGTCAACAGCCTTCGAACTTCTGCCCAGCTGCTCTCCTATTTCCTCGTATGACCAGCCTTCCAGATAGAGCTTCAGGACGTCCTGTTCGAACTGAGAGAGGATACGATCAAGGGAGGTCTTGAATTCTTTCAGTTTCTCGCTGCTTATAACAGCGTCCTCCGGGTTTCCTTCACCCGCCGCCGCGTTTTTGAGTTCCTCTCCTTCAAAGGAAACTGACTCGTTCAGCGGCGTATGTTTTTTACGTAAAGCTGTCCTAATAGCTGAATAAATTCTGTTTTTTATGCAGGTCTGAGCATATGTGCTGAAAGACGCGTCACCCACAGGAGAATAGTCCCTCATGGCTTTGATAAGCCCGAACATCCCCTCCTGGATGAGGTCCTCCATGTCCCCGCCCTCAAGAAAATACGGACGGGCACACACCCGGACTACTCTTG
The DNA here is from genome assembly GCA_934552825.1 of uncultured Oscillospiraceae bacterium. Taxonomy (GTDB): domain Bacteria; phylum Bacillota; class Clostridia; order Oscillospirales; family Oscillospiraceae; genus CAKTEQ01. The sequence continues at coordinate 250,632 of CAKTEQ010000003.1, read as the reverse complement.
AGTACCGCTCGGCAAGCTCACGCTCCGCTTCGCTGTCCCCCCTCTGGGCATTGGCGCAGAGTTCTTCGTCCGTCATGACTGTGTTTTTATTTTGCATAAACCTACACCTATTTTTAATAATAGCACATTTTCATCAAAAATGTCAAGTGCTAACTTGAATATTCTTGTTGAATAGCACTAAAAACTAATTTTCTGTCCAAAAGCAGCGCTTACTGTCCCAGGAATGTCATTCCGAGATGGTCATAAGCTCTTTTTGTCACACATCTACCACGTGGGGTGCGGATAATAAAGCCCCGCTGCATAAGATACGGCTCGTAGACGTCTTCCAGCGTCACCGGCTCCTCCCCTATGGTAGCTGCCAGTGTGTCAAGCCCCACGGGGCCGCCGCCGTAGTTTTCGATTATGCACCGCATCATGCGCCGGTCCACAGAGTCAAGGCCGCACTTATCTACCTCGAGACGGGTCATAGCCACATCCGCTATGCTCCTGTCGATGCTCCCGCTGCCGTACACCTGGGCAAAATCCCTCACCCGCTTGAGTATTCTGTTCGCTATGCGGGGAGTTCCTCTTGACCTTGAAGCTATCTCCATGGCGCCGCCCCGGTCTATATCTATGCCCAATATCCCGGCGCTGCGGGTAACTATGCCGCACAGCTCCTCGTCGGAATACAGCTCAAGGCGCAAATTCACGCCGAAACGATCCCTCAGTGGCGCTGAGAGCTGTCCCGAGCGGGTGGTCGCACCGATAAGTGTGAACTTCGGCAGGTCGAGACGTATCGAGTTTGCCGATGGTCCCTTGCCTACTATTATGTCTATCGCGAAGTCCTCCATGGCGGGATAGAGTATCTCCTCCACGGAGCGGTTCAGCCTGTGTATCTCGTCGATGAACAGGATGTCGTTCTCGCTGAGATTTGTGAGCAGCGCCGCCAGATCCGCCGGCTTCTCTATCGCGGGGCCTGACGTGATGCGTATATTGACGCCCATCTCGTTTGCTATTATCCCCGCAAGGGTGGTCTTTCCCAGTCCCGGAGGGCCGTGGAGCAGCACATGGTCCAGCGACTCCGCCCTGCGCTTTGCCGCCTTGATGAAAACCGATAGATTTTCCTTCGCCTTCTCCTGCCCGACGTATTCGCTCAGAGTCCTCGGGCGCAGAGAAAACTCGTTGATATCCTCCTTAGTAAAGGTGGTGGACACTACGGGCGAATAACTCTCCTGCCCATAATCTATACTCATTGTCCCGCCTCCTTATAACGTCTTTCGCAGAGCGCTGCGGATTATTTCTTCCACGTTCATGTTCTCCACATCCATCCCCTTCATAAGCAAGGCCGCATCACTGGGAGAATAGCCCAGGGCGACCAGCGCCGCCTGCGCCTGGGAGAGCGCGGTTTTCCCCTCCTCTGAAACAGGCTCAGGGGGTACTGTCCCCCCCGTCTCTGTAACAGCTTCCAGCTTGTCCCGCAGCTCCAGTATGATTCTCTGTGCGATCTTCTTGCCTATTCCCTGGGCTATTGTGAGCGCTTTTTCGTCCCCGGTCATTATACTCAGGATGAGCCTTTCCGGCGTCGTGGAGCTCAGTATGGAAAGCGCCGCTTTCGGTCCTACGCCGCTGACGCCGATAAGCTTTTTATACAACTCAAGCTCCTCTTTTGTGGAAAAGCCGAATATGTCCACCGCGTCCTCTCTTACGCTGAGGTAGGTATAAAGCTTTGCAGGCTTCCCGTGAGTGAGCCGCGAGATCGTGTATGCTGTTGTATTGCAGGCATATCCGACTCCGCCGCAGTCAATAACAGCGAGCTGAGGCTCCAATGCCGCAACTGTTCCGTTGAGATAATAAAACATTTCTATTCCCTTTCAGCGTATGAGCCGTGACGTGCTCGACCTGGCGTGGCACAGCGCTATTGCTACGGCGTCCGCCGCATCGTCCGGCTTCGGCCTCTGTTCAAGGCATAAAAGGCGCATTGTCATATCCATGACCTGCTTCTTCTCCGCCCGACCGTATCCAACGACCGCCTGCTTTACCTGCAGGGGCGTATACTCATATATGGGCACACCGTGCTTGGCGGCGGAGAGCAGTATCACTCCCCGGGCCTGCGCCACGTTTATCGCCGTCGTCACGTTGGTGTTGAAAAACAGCTCTTCGATAGCCAGGCAGTCCGGCCGGAACGTATCCAGCAGCTCGTTCATGTCCCGCTCGATATCCATCAGTCGGGACTGGATCGGTATGCCGGCAGGTGTGGTTATAACGCCGTATTTCACCAGGCGCTGCTTTCCCCGCTCTGTCTCAACGAGCCCGAAGCCAACTATCGCGTAGCCCGGATCGATTCCCAAAACAAGCATTTTTTCCCCTTCCGCGCTCAAATCATCTTATTTGATAATATTATCATGAGAGGGGCTCAATATCAACAATATTTTCGCAAATAACTCAGCCTGTATCAACACAGCCGCCGAGCGCCCAGCGTTCTCCGCCGGCTTCTCAACGGCTGCAATGCCTTCATTTTTCCTTCACCACGCGGCACGCTGCAATGCCGTAATACTCCATCGCCGCGATAGCCGCCTCGTCGATGCGCTCACCGCATACCGCAACAGGTATCGCCGGGGGACAGCTCACGTTGGAGCCGGCAAGCACTCTGCCCCGGCACTGTTCAACGGGCAGTTCCTCGCTGCCGGAGAGCATAGCCTGCCGCGGCGTCATAACGTTCTCCAGAACCGGCGCCACCGGTGGCATCTCAGTTATCGCGCTCCTCCGCGCCATTCCAATAAGCGCCGACTCCAGCCGTTCAAGCTCGCATTTCTTGTTTCTGGGAGTCATCATCAGAACGAGGTGATCTCTGTCATAAAACTCCGGATATACCCCGGCGCTCTCCAGTATTCTCGCCGCCTCTTCACCTGTATATCCATAGCTCTTCGGCTTTATTGTTATCTTCATAGGCTCGCTTCCGGCTGTTTCAAAGCCCTGCAGTTTCAGCCTGTCCTTAAGTCCTTGGACCTCAGGCAGAAAGCTCTTTATCTCCCGCTCATATTCCCCGGCCATGCCGTTAAAAGCGTCCAGCGAGCGGAGTATCAAATAGGACGGACTGCTGGAGGCGAAAACGCTCATAGCGTCTTTACCGCCGTCATGAAGGATGGCAGGCGCATTTTTATTTATGTGCAGATACGCACCGCCGGTCAGCACCGGCAGCGTCTTATGGGCCGAATCGCAGCACATATCGGCGCCCAGATCCATAGGGTGCAGAGAACGGGGCAGAAACTTGAGATATGCCCCGTGGGCATTGTCCACAAGCAGGAGCACACCTCTCTCCCGACAAACACGGGCGATATCCCGCACATCCACCATTTCCCCAAGGTAGTCCGGGCTTGTCAGGTACACCGCCGTGAAATCTCCCCGGTCAAGCTCCCGTGCCGCCTGCTGTCCTGTAACGGCGCAGCTGTGGTACGCAGTCTCGCTTCGCAGCCAGCGGATATCAATATCCAGCAGCGCCGCGGCGTTCACAAACGCGCGGTGGGCATTCCTGCCCGCCAGTATCCTCGGGCGCTTCCCCTGTCCGGCGGCATACTGCGCCGTTAGGCACAGCATCGTCTGAATGCACAGTGTGGAGCCCCCGGCAGAGTAAAGCGTATGCGCTCCGAATATCTCTCCGGCGCAGGCCTCGCTCTCCCGGATTATCCCCTCCGGGTGGAACAGCTCGTCCGCCCCGTCTATCTCCGTTATGTCAAATATCTCCGCTTCCCCGACGCCTTTGTGACCAGGCATGTGGAACCGTGCTGCGTTCATGCGGGCATACTCCCGGACAAAATCGCAGATAGGTGTGTTCATTCCTCGTCTCCGTACTCTCTGGCGACAGCCAGCATTATGGCGCACTCCATCCTCTTGCGGAAGAGCTCGCAGCCGTACTCATATACGCCCCTTACTGAGCCTGTTGCGTGGTAGGCGTTAGCCGCGCAGCCGCCGGAGCAGTAGAGCCTCGCCCAGCAGTTACGGCACTCCTCTCTCGCGTACACATTGCAGGCGGCGAATTCGTCCTGCACAGGATGATTTGTAACACCCTGCCAGATATCTCCAAGCTTGAATTTCTCCTCGCCAACAAACTGATGGCATGGGTACAGGTCGCCCCAGGGCGTCACCGCCATATACTCCGTGCCCGACCCGCAGCCTGAAATGCGCTTATAGATGCAGGGGCCGCCCTTGAGGTCCAGCATATAGTGGTAGAACGTAAAGGGTCTGCCCTCTCTCTCCCGCTGAAGCATGAGCTCCGCGAGCTTTTCGTACTGCTCCATAACTATGGGCATATCCTCAGCCGTGAGCGCCTCAGAGTCTGTCTCCGCCGCCACTACCGGCTCCATGCTCAGTTCCGTGAAGCCGAGGTCCAGCATGGTTTTTATATCCTCCAGAAAGTCGGGGTTAGCGTGGGTAAACGTGCCGCGCATATAGTAGTTCTTTCCGTCTCTAGCCTTAACCAGCTTCTGGAATTTGGGCACTATACGCCCCCAGCTGCCGTTGCCCGCGTAATCAACGCGGTAGCGGTCGTGTATCTCCTTGCGCCCGTCCAGGCTGAGCACTACATTGCTCATCTCCCGGTTGGCAAAGTCGATAACGTCATCGTCGATGAGCATTCCATTCGTCGTGAGAGTGAAGCGGAAGTTCTTCCCCTTCTCCTTCTCTATGCTCCTCGCATAAGCCACAAGTTCCTTGACCACATCAAAATTCATCAGCGGCTCGCCGCCGAAAAAGTCAACTTCCAGATTTCGCCGGCTGCCGGAGTTCTCCACAAGGAAGTCAAAAGCGCGCTTTCCCACCTCAAAGCTCATCAGCGCCCTGTCTCCATGGTACTTCCCCTGACTTGCAAAGCAGTATGAACAGTTGAGGTTGCAGGTATGGGCGATATGCAGGCAGAGCGCCTTCACTACGCCGCTGGTCCGCTGCTTCAGTTCCCCCGCCATGGGCTGGAATACGTCCTCGCCGAAGAGTTTGCCCGCGTCTTTGAGGGCGGATATCTGCTCATAGCACTCCTTCACATCCTCCTGGGCGTACTTCCCGGCAAAAGCTTTTGTCATCTCAGGCAGGCTTTCCGACTCAAATCTTTCGATTATATCGTAAGCCATGTCGTCCACCACGTGGACCGAACCTGAACAGACGTCCAGAACGATATTGTATCCCCCGAGCTTATACTGATGAATCATTCTAAATCTCCTCACGCTAAAAATGCCGCCCGGCCGGGCGGCATTATAGTTTATAAGTACCTCTTATTTTTCAGCCTTATTCTCGCATGCCTGGTTAGCTATTCCGCAGCTGGTCTTGCAGGCAGACTGGCAGGAAGTCTGGCACTCACCGCAACCGCCCTTCTTTGCGCTCTCGCAAAGATCACGTGTTTCGATAGTCTTGATGTGCTTCATGTATGTGTCCCTCCCCAACATAAATAATCTTCGGGTATTTTAGCATACAGCCCGTCCCTTGTCAATAGCGCCCGGGGCGTTAATCGGCTAAAACTCCTCAGCGGTGATGCTCTCAACATACATCTTGTCCATGTCCACCGTATTCAGACTATTGAAGCGTACTTCCCAGACGAGCCAGTCCGAATCATACGGATACGGCTCCTCATCTCTTGAATACGCAGTGAATTCCCCGAAAAGGAGTTCCTCACCATACCACTCCTTGCCCGCCGCATAACGGAGTTCAAAATTGCCTATGGGCACATTGACACTTATATTGCTCTTCGCCCGGGAGTAAAACGCGATGACGTCCTCCCCTGTGTCCACGTCCACAAACTTCATATAGTAGTCGTAATTTGTATTATTCTCCAGCTTGAACACGCAGTTGCTTATGTCCCGGTTGCTGAAGAACACATAGCCGTTGCCGGGCCTCGGCTCGGGCTCCGGTGTAGGTTCTGCTTCCGGCGCAGTCGCGGACTCCGGCTCCGGCTCTGGTGCATGAACCGCTGCGGGCGTCGGTTCCGGAGTATCCTCCGTGTCTTTCTCCGAAGTATTCGTCAGCTCGCTCACCGTGGCCGTGACAATCGACGTTTGCTCTTCTGTCTTCTTTTCAAATGTCATGCAGCTCCAGAGCACTGCGCAGATAATTGCGGCCGCTATTACCACGGCGGCGTAGACCATCCATGTGTTCCCGTAAACCCGGGCAGCGCTCTTCATATACTCCGTGTCGTCTGTTTTTTTAGCGTCGGTCTCCCTCGCGGTAACTTCGCTGTCGTTCCTCTCGGCAAACCACTGCGCGTATACATCATTATAAAAAGTGAATGCCACACCGCCCATTACCTTCCTGACTTTTGCAAAACCATTGGTATCCGGACTGTCGTAAAGGCAGTATCCCAAATCAGTACACTTCACCCGCAGGTTCGAGAAAATCAGCATACTCAGGATCGCTCCTGCCGCCAGCGCCGCTGCCGTCCAGACAGCACTGCCCGAAGTTAAATAAACCACCAACGCCGCTATCGCCCCGATGATAACCGTCGGAATAAGGCTCATAAGAACTATCTTCTTCGCCTTCTCTTCGCTCTTCATTTTCAGGGCTGCTCTGCGATTCCGGCGAGCGGCCCGTATATCCGCAGCCTCCTTCTGGCACTTTTCACATACAGGGAGCTTGAAGCCGCCGGGATATAGTATTCTCTTATCTGTCGGTTCCAGACATTTCATGCAGTATCTGGGTACATAGAAGCCATTCCCTTTTAGCTTGACATCGAATTCTGTCCCGTCTTCAGGGGCCCGCGAAGTCCAATTATCCTCGACTGGATCAGAATATACCCGCTTCTCCGCCTGCTTATGTTCTTCCTTACCGCCGCGCAGTCTGGCTATATCACTGCCGATCTGCTCCGCGCACGCCTGGTCATCCGCAAAAAGCTCCGTCAGCCCGCCCGCTGTCTTCTCAGCCTGCTCCCCGAGGCCAAAGCTCTGCTCCAGCTTCAGATATGCGGCGCGGACGCTCTGATAGAGGTCCTGCCCCGGGGCGTATGCATCCGCAGTGACCGCCGGGTGCTCTTTCTGCCAGTCTATGACCATCTTCAGATTTTTCAGATCCGATATGAGATCCTCAGCCGCTTTACCCACGTCGTCACTGCTTTCGGACGCGGTTATTTCCACGCTGCTCTGCAGAATATTCTTCGCAACCTCTTCCCCCAGGTATTGGAGCGCTTTGCCCATCCAGCAAGCCAGATCCCTGACAATAACGTTACGGTTATACTTCTCGTCATTATCCCGCGCATCCGCCAGCATCACAGCAAGGTCGAAAAAATCCTCCACAGATAACCCCGGTGTTTTCCTCTCAAGCTCTACTTCAGCCCTTTCTCTCAGCAGTTCAATATTTGAATAGATGTCTCCCATGTCGATTTCCGTGCTGAAACCAGACGCTTTTCTTGACTCAATAATTTCATCCTCTATAACTTCCGGCGATGCCTCATCGTACGCACTGGCAATATCCAGGACCATATCCCTGCACTGCTGCGCGGTCAGCGGCTTTTTCCCTTCAAGGCAGGCAAGTTTTATGTTAAATCTTGTCAGCGGTGAAAACCAATCCATGGGCAGCGGTTCCTGCTCTCGTCCCTTCCGCGCCGCATCTATATACCTGCATATCCGGGCAGTCTCCGTTCTTGAGCAGCCGGGGAACCAGTTGATTTCGGCCGCAAGACGCCGTTTTGGGTCAGCGAGCACATCCCGCGCCGCGTAACACGCCGACGCGTCGCTATACAACGCGCAGCTGTCCGCGAGTTCATTAAGTCTCTCTATACTGTCCTCCGTAGACGTCATCAGTATTCTGAATGGATTATTTTCATATGTCATTCGATCACCGCCCGAAAGTTTCTTGTGAATTTATTATAATATACTTTGGCAGGTATTTCAAATATATGTTTATATATTACAACAGCGGCATCTGCCTGCGGTCATAAAAAGACACGGCTGGGAAGCCGTGTCTCCAGATTCAATTCATTTTTCTTGCCACGCAGCGGTTTATAGGCGTACCCAACTCGTGGAACTTTGCCTCGTAATCCGTCATAACGCCGGTCACTCCATGCTCATGCAGGTTGCGTGTGAGCTCGTTCAGATGAAAGCCGCAGTATGTGAACTGCTCGATGGAATACGCAAAGAGCGGTGCGTTGTCCGTCTTAAAGTGTATCTCTCCGTACGGACGAAGCACCTGTTTGTAAATATGCAGGAAGCCCGGTGCCGTGAGTCTGCGCTTCGCGTGCCGCTTGGCGGGCCACGGATCGCAGAAATTTATGTATATACGGTCGATTTCCCCATCAGCGAAGAACTCCGTCAGGTTTGCGGCATCACCGGACACAAAGAATACGTTCTTAAGTTCCAGTGCGGCGCAGCGCTCCATGCCTATTACCATCGCGTCGTTGACCCGCTCTACCGCTATGAAAAGCACGTTGGGGTTGAGTCTCGCGGTTTCAGCTGTAAAACGCCCCTTTCCGCAGCCGAGTTCGAGATGCAGTTCCCGGCAATCCGGCATCAAATCACGCCATGCTCCCTTGTGCTGTGCGGGATCCTTTATCCAGAGATGCGAGCAGCGCTCCATGCGCGGGACAAGATTGGGCTTTTTGCGCATACGCATAAATATCACCAGCCATTCCAAATTTGCGTATAATTATTGTAGCACAACAGAAGACTGAGTGTAAAGATAATTCTGTTGACATGCGGGCCACAAATCGAGTATAATAGTTAAGCTGTTTTCCTAAGCTATGGAATACGCACGATTTAGCAATGCCCCAAATCGCAACTCAACTCGATAACCGGGTGTAGCGCAGTTGGTAGCGCGCCTGCTTTGGGAGCAGGATGCCGCAGGTTCGAATCCTGTCACTCGGACCACCTTTCCCCGAAAAACCGCCTTTTAGGCGGTTTTTCTGCGTTATAAGTTCAATTTTTGAAGTACGCTTGACCACATTTCAACTGTGGTCAGAGAGGTAAAATGGCCGTTGCAACCTCGGTACGGAAGAATGCCAAAATCCCTAACCCATCCCTAATCTGCCGAAATATGAAACAAATAATGTAGAGCTTGTCTTGTTATTCTGTCTCAAAAAGTAGATAGTGAATCTTCCTATTCAGATGAGCTATTCAACTCATATCACTATCCCGCCAAGTATAAAAATCAACTTCACAAAGGAGACATTTTCATTTATTACCAAGGCAATCGATACGACAAGAGTCAGCGGTGCTATTTTGGAGTAGGCTCTGTCGGCGAAATTCAGACTACGGATGGAGAAAACTACTATCCCCATGTTCTGAAGGCGTCCTTTTATATTCTTTCATTCCAGTTGGACCTGTTGTAAAGAGTCCCGGAAAACGTAGCCTTGAGGAGGATCATTATGAAGAAAAGCAAACTTCTGTCCATTTTTCTGGCGCTGATAATGGTGCTCAGCCTGCTGACCCCGGCGGTCTTCGCCGAGGGGGCGGCATCGTCGGTCTGACGTATCACTCCGCTCCTGTCATCGAAAAATGCTATAATATCGGCGATGTGACCGGAACAAACAGGGGCGGCATCGCGGGCAAGCTCTTATCCGGCGAAGTGCGCAGCTGCTATCAGCAGGCCGGCAGCGGCGTTGGTATATTGGGCGACATCGACACTGATTATGCATCGGCTGAAGACTGCTTCACATTCGTCTCCGATAACGGTACTCACACGCTGGAGGGCTCCGTTTGCGGAACTTCCGACCTGCTTACAGCACTCAAGGCATGGGTCGCGGACCATAACGCCAGCTCTGAATATCTGAACTGGCGCGCGGATGAGCTTAATAACAACTATCCCGTTTTCGCAAAATACTATACAGTTACCTTCGAACCCAACGGCGGCACCGTATCCCCAGCATCCGGCACTACGAACGACAGCTATACTCTGACCTCTCTTCCCACTCCCTCCCGCAGGGGATACAGCTTTGACGGCTGGTTCACAGCGGCTGACGGCGGCGATGAGGTCACGACGGAAACCCTATTCTCCGGCAACACTACGATCTATGCCCACTGGACTTACATAAACAGCGGGTGGAACGGTTCTTCCATGCCTGTCAACCCCATCATCGTTGAGGACACCGTGAACGGCAGCGTGGCGGCGGGCCAAAAGACAGCCACGGCTGGTACCACTGTGACGGTCACAATAAAGCCCGACACGAACCGCAGTCTGGGCAGTCTGACCGCAGCAGATGCCAAGGGCAGCGTCATCCGCCTTATCGACAACGGCAACGGTACGTTCACCTTTGTCATGCCGGCAAGCGAGGTATATATCAGGGGCATCTTCGTCCCTGGCAGTTCCCCCTTCAGGGATGTGTCCGAGAATGCGTATTACTACGATGCCGTTCTCTGGGCGGCTGAAAACGGCATCACCGGCGGGACCGGCAATGGGCTCTTCAGCCCTGACGATCCCTGCACCCGGGCTCAGGCTGTAGTGTTCCTCTTCCGTGCCAAGGCGGGCGATGCCGTAACCCTGCAGGATCTGGTGTCCGGCTACGGTGACTCCGGAGATGTTCCCGGCTATGCCCTTCCCGCTATGAACTGGGCGCTGTACACCGGCGGCATCAAGGGTTCCGGCGGCAAGCTCATGCCCATTGACTTCTGCACAAGAGCCCAGATCGTCACGTTTCTCTGGAGAGCATATCAGGGCAAATAACAAATAACCCCCCTGGCTCAGTTGCGGAATCTGATATGTATATAACCCCTTAAGGCATCTGATAGGTCTGCCTGCCGCTTTCCTTTCTCCCACGACTCCTTAAGGGGTTTTCCCATGCTGGAAACTCCACAAAAGAACAGATATAGCTATGCTTTCAATGAAACCTGATAAGGACATCCGTGTCCGAAAAATTCATATTCCAACAGCGCGGGGCGGCATGCCCACGCTGCTCCTATCCCCCCTCGCCCCGTCCGGGAGCACCGCGGGCATACTCTGGCTCCACGGCGGGGGCTACGTCGTAGGGATGAAAGAGATGGTTCATATGTCCCGGGCGGTAGACCTGGTCAGGAAATTCGGCGCAGTGGTACTGTCTCCCGGGTACCGTCTGGCTCTGCGCTCGCCGTACCCTGCGGCGCTGGATGACTGCTTCGCGGCGCTCCTCTATCTCAAGGAAAACGCGGGCGCTCTGGGTGTGCGCAGCGACCAGATAATGATAGGCGGCGAGAGCGCCGGGGGTGGGCTTTCGGCCGCCCTGTGCATTAGGGCCCGGGACACGGGTATGGTGAACATAGCTTTCCAAATGCCTCTCTATCCCATGCTGGACGACCGGGACACGGAAACATCCCGGGACAATCACGGAAGAATTTGGAACACACGGCGCAATCATCTCGCCTGGCGCCTCTATCTCCGCGGCGCAGACCGGAAGGAGCTCTCCCCATACGCAGCTCCCGGCCGTCTCACGGATTTCTCCGGTCTGCCTCCGGCCTATTCCTTCGTGGGCGACGGCGAACCATTTTACGGGGAGACTTGCCGCTATTTTGAGCAGCTCAGGGCTGCCGGCATCCCGGCGGAATTGGATGTCTATCACACGGATATGCACGCGTTTGACATGATGCAGCCGACGTCACCCCTCGCCATCCAGGCCGCCGAAGCTTTTAACCGGCACTTTGCCTATGCCCAGACCTATTTCTTCGCTCCACAGAAAAACTGCAAGGAGAAGTAATTATGATTTGTGAAATTTGTAAGGACGAAGCGTTCCTCTCTCTGAAAGCGGAGCCCGCCGCCGTATCGGATCTTCCCACAGCACGTGACCTGCTGGACACCCTCGCCGTCCATAAAGACAGCTGCGTGGGCATGGCGGCAAACATGATCGGCGTGAATAAGCGCATCATCGCTTTCGATAACGGTGGGGAGTATATGGTCATGTTCAATCCCGTCATCGTGAAGCGCTCTGGCGCATATGAGACCGAGGAGGGCTGCCTCTCCCTCCCAGGGACCCGGAAGACGAAGCGCTTTCAGAGCATAAAGGTTCAGTGGCAGAACGAGAAATTCCAGACCCGCTTCAAAACCTTTACCGGCTGGACAGCGGAAATAATCCAGCACGAGATCGACCACTGCGACGGGATCTTGATCTGAGCTCAATCAGCAATTTAATATTTATTTCCATCTAAATCCGTGTTCTTTTTGTGAAATATATGCTATAATATCAGTAGTTTCGACAGAAAATTTATACGAGGTCCACTATGGCAAGAACATCCACAAAAGAGAATAAGAACATCTACCACCTCACGCGGGAAGCTCTCAGGCTCACCCGGGAGACCGCCAGCGAGCTTCTGGAGACCATCTCCCCGGAGCGAATCGAGAAATTCGAGAACGAGCGTTCTCTCCCCCATCCCGACGAGGTGCTGACAATGGCTGAAAAATACAAGCAGCCCAGTCTGTGCAATTATTACTGCGCCAATCAGTGCCCCATCGGCCAGCAGTACGTCCCGGAGATAAAGAGTCGGGAGCTCTCCCAGATCGTGCTTGAGATGCTCGCCTCTCTCATTTCTATGGACAGGCGCAAGGACCGTCTTATCGAGATAACTGCCGACGGCGCCGTCACCGACGATGAGCTGGAGGATTTTGTCTCCATTCAGGAGGAGCTCGAGCGCATTTCGGTCACTGTCGAGGCTCTTCAGCTCTGGTCGGAAAAAATGCTCGCCACAGGCGTTATCGACGAAGAGCGGTATAAGGCTCTGCGCAGCAAAAGGCAGGGATAGCTTCTCTGTATATTTTCCAAATAAGAGGATTAGCTCCACTTATTTTGCCGTTTTTGAGGTTTATTTTACACATCCGCCCCATTACAATAGACCATGACGAGGCGAATGTCCGTTCCTCCGGCAGCGGTCCACTTCCCCCGTTTATACAGGGCACAAGCCCGGAAAATAAATCAAAGAGGAGAGAAATATGGAAAATTTACTCAAATTTGCACCAGTTGCAGTCGTGGTAATTCTCATTATCATCATCGTCTGCACCGGCTACGTGAAGGCGCCCCCCGACACGGCGTTCATCATTTCCGGCTTCCGCAAGCCCCGCATCCTGATAGGTAAGGCCGGCGTGCGCATTCCCTTCCTGGAGCGGCTTGATAAGCTGTCTCTGAAGATGTTCTCCGTGGACGTCAAGACAACAGACTATGTCCCCAACGCGGAGTACATAAACGTGAAGGTGGACGCGACCGTCAAGATCCGTATCGGCCAGAGCCATGAAATGATGACCCTTGCCTCCAAGTTCTTCCTTAACGAGAGCGAGGATATGATCATTCGCCGCGTGCAGGATACCCTTGAGGGCAACATGCGTGAGATAGTCGGTCAGATGCGTCTTGAGGAGATGGTCACGGACCGTAAGGCATTCGGCGAGCGTGTTCAGGAGAATGCTATCCCCGACCTTGAGAAGATGGGTCTTGAGATGATCTCCTTCAACGTCCAGTCCTTCTCCGACCAGAACAACGTCATTGAGGATCTCGGTATTGACAACATCTCCCAGATCAAGAAGGGCGCCGCCATCGCAAAGGCTCAGGCGGACCGAGACATCGCCATCTCTCAGGCCCAGGCCGCCAAGGAAGCTAACGACGCTCAGGTCCAGTCCGAGATGGAGATTTCCGAGAAGAAGACGTCCCTCTCTATTCGCCAGGCTGAGCTGAAGCAGCAGTCCGATATCAAGAAGGCTGAGGCCGACGCAGCCTATTCCATTCAGGAGCAGGAACAGCGTAAGACTATCGAGATCGCTTCCGCCAACGCGGATATCGCCCGCGCCGAGCGTACTGCGGAGCTGAAGTCCAAGGAAGTTGACGTAACAAAGCAGACCCTTGACGCCCAGATACGCGCCAAGGCGGACGCACAGCGTTACGCTGCGGAGCAGGAGGCCGAGGCTGAGCTCTTCCGCCGCACAAAGGAAGCGGAGGCCAAGATGATCGAGCGTCAGCGTGAGGCTGAAGGTATCCGCGCCGTCGGTGAGGCTGAGGCTGAAGCCATACGTCTTAAGGCGCTCGCCGAGGCTGAAGGTATCGACAAGAAGGCTGAGGCTATGAAGAAATACGGCGAGGCTGCCATCATCGAAATGATCATGGGCGCTCTGCCTGAGATTGCCAAGAACGTGGCTGAACCTCTCAGCAAGGTCGATAAGATCACTATGTACGGCGAGGGCAACAGCGCAAAGCTGCTCTCCGACATAGTCAACGGCACAACACAGGTCACCGAGGGCATCAGCGCCGGCATGGGGCTGGACCTCAAGAGCCTGATCGCCGGCGCGCTGGGCGGCAGACTGGCTGTCGGTCATGTGCAGAACGCGGAGGAGCCCCGCGAGGAAACTCCCAAAACAGCTTCTTCCGAGGAGTAAATCGTCAGATCCCAAAGCAAAAATCTGGCAGCTTTCTATTGAAGGCTGCCGGATTTATTTTTGTATTGCGTATATCCGCCACACTTGATAAAATAGTGAAAAACTCTGGAGATTTGAATTGCGTATGACAAAGCTGGAAACATATGATTTTCTCCGCGCCGCAGGCGTGGAGTTCGAGATTACTGAGCATAAGGCTGTTTACAACATGGAGGAATGCGCCCGTCTGGACCTCCCCTATCCGGAGGATGAGGCCAAGAACCTGTTCGTCCGGGATGACAAGAAGCGTGATTATTATCTTATCACTGTCCGAGGCGATAAACGCGTGGATCTGAAGGAGTTCCGTCGGACCCATGGGACGAGACCACTCACTTTTGCCACGGCTGATGACCTGGTGAGCTTTCTCTGCCTGACTCCCGGCTCTGTGACCCCCTTGGGGCTGCTCAATGACACTTCCCACAGCGTTCGCTTTTACCTGGACGAGGATTTTCTCTCGGGTTCCGGGCGCATAGGCGTCCACCCCAACGACAATACAGCCACGATCTGGATGTCCGCCGTGGACTTGCTGCGCATAATCCGCGAGCACGGCACGCCCACCAAGACCGTTGTGATTTAGCCCTATTTTATATTGATATGCAAAACAGCCTGCGAAATCTGTTCGATTTCGCAGGCTGTTTTTTATCTTACTATCTTTCCGCCAAGCATGACCATTGAAATTTTGCGAATATCCGAAATGCACTCATCCGGCCTTCCGGCAATAACTATAAGGTCCGCCAAGGCACCAATTTCTATGACACCCAAATCCTCTCTGCCGAGCACAGATGCTGCCTTTTCCCCAGCCATTTGCAGCGCCTTGACCGGCGGTATCCCCGCTTTGCACAGAAGCTCCAGTTCTATATGTGCCGCTTCACCTATAGGCACACCCGCAACACCTGAGTCTGTTCCAAGTGCAATGTCAACGCCGCTTTCAAAGTAGTCTTTCACGGTATCTCTCAGAATTTCTTCCCGGGGATCGCAAACGTCCGTCAGCTTACTTATGCAATGGCGTATAGCAAGCGTTGGAATAAAACAGGCTTCCGTTCTGAGGAACTCCTCCTTGACCTTCTCCGGCGGGGCTGCTTCCGGAGCCCCGGATGAAACCATGTGTTCTATTGTGTCCGCACCGGCTTCAAGCGCCGTCAACACGTCAGCCGGGCTCTCACAGTGTACCATGAGCTTCATTCCGCACTCGTGCGCAGCGGCAGCTATCGCGCGTATATCTTCACCACTCAGCGCAGGTACTTCTTCTCCCGTCATAACATTAAAATCACAAAGGAACGCCTTAATATGGTCAGCGCCTGCCGCCTTCTGTCTCCGCACCTCATTTTTAATTTTCTTCCGGTCTGTTACAAAATACGCTGTCTCCTCCGCCACATCCCGCGCCCCGCCCCAAACGGTATACACGGGGTGCCCCATAGCCGCCTGAAAGCTCTTGCCGCACGCAAAAATTCTTGGAATGCCATCGCCTATGTCGCTCCGATATTTCAGAAGCGCTTTTTCAAAATCGCCACCCGACCGCACCGAGGTAACACCCTTATCGAGGAGCATTTCGCATTTTCTGCTATACATCTCTTCAGATCCCTGCATGGGCGGATCTGTCAATTCAACCGCTCCTCCAAGATGTACATGAAGATCGATCAGCCCAGGCAGCACAGTCATTCCGCTGAGATCCAAAATCTCATCTTCGGCACTAATCTCCTCCGCTATATCTGCAATGACACCATCTTTAACGCGTATCATAATCCCCTCTTTTGCAGGTTCTCCTTTGCCGTTGAGCAGTCTGAAATTTTTCAGGATCATACAAATCCCTCCTCTTGTAGAAAATTCATAATTTAGTCTTTATTTTTCTCTGATTTTTGTTATAATTTGGATTATACATATCATTCATCAGAATATCAAGCCCAAAATAGGGGGTGCTATTTTTGGAATTTAAGATTGGGCAGCTCTCCGCTCTTCTCGGAATACCTGTTGAAACTCTTCGTTTTTATGAAAACAAAGGGCTTATAAAGCCCTCTAAATCCTCTGAAAATGGATATAGAACATATTCAACAGATGACTATTTTCGTCTGCTCGTAATAAAGAGCTTCCGTGGTTTTGGTTTCAGTTTAGGCGAAATTCCTGAACTCATGACTGAAACTGACTGCGCTGTACGCGCAAATCATATGCGCCAAAATGCCGAGCGTATAATGGAAGAATTGGACAGATTGCGGCTCGTCATGAGCACATCGCTCAGTTACGCGGCCGAACTTGAAAAGCTTCCGGATTGTTTTGGGCGCTGCCGTGTTGAAACAAGTCCCGCTATGTATCGCTTTAATATCTTCGAGAATTTCTATCACGGCAAAGATAAAAACGCAGACCAAATAGTGCCCCTATGGCTCAGCACCGCTCCTATATATCATATGAGCTTTGAACTCACTCAGCGAGCGATGGCTTCCCCGGAAAACTCCTGTGAGTATCGCTGGGGCTTGTCGGTCTTTGCGGAACATGCACAGCTTGTCGACGCCGAAAATACTCCTGGTGTTACCTTTCTTCCGGCGCAGCGGAGTGTATATACGATTTTCAAAACTGAACGAGATGATGCAATTGAACTGCGTGAACTTGATTATGCTTTCCGCTATATTCACGAAAACGGTCTTGAAATATCCGGCAATGCAACAGGCATGCTTCTTTATCAGCCCTTCTCCTCGCAAAGCTTCGTGCGTTATCATTCTGTCTGGATACCCGTAAAAGATATATAGTCAAAGTATATCATTTTCAACTTAAACCCCCTCTGTTTTTGGGATATATCACAAAAACAGAGGGGGTTTTTCTACATTTTGGATATTGACCCCGTAGTCAATACAGAGTTTAAGCTGGTATTGAAAACAAGGCATACTCGCCGCAATTCACTGGATTTATTAAGGAGTTGGAGCTGATGGAATTGAAAACACTTTTCTCCCCCATGTGCATCAACAAATGCGAAATCCCCAACCGTCTCGTTGTGTCCGCTATGGTCGTGAACTACAACAATTCCGACGGCACCGCAACGGAAAAATATATAAGCTACCACGAGGCTAAAGCCAAAGGCGGCTGGGGGCTCATCATAACCGAAAACTATGCTGTCAACGAGCATGCCATGGGCTATAAGTATATCGGCGGGCTCTACAACGATGATCAGATTGAAAGCCATCGGCAGCTGACCAGCCGTGTACATAAATACCCGACAAAGATATTCTGTCAGCTCTATCACGCCGGGCGGCAGAGCAATATGTATAACAACGGCGGCGTTGTCCCAAAAGCCCCCTCCCCCATTCCCTGCTCGTGGATGCGTCAGCTTCCTGAGGCACTCACCGTCGAGGAAATACATCAGATAATAAGCGATTTCGGCAGCGCGGCAAAACGCGCTAAGGCCGCAGGCTTTGACGGTGTGGAGATACATGCGGCACATGGCTATCTCATCCATGAATTTCTCTCACCTAACTCAAACAAGCGTACAGACGAATATGGCGGTGTGCTTATAAACCGGCTGCGCATTCTGAGAGAAATCATCGAGTCCGTGCGGTCTAACGTGGGCGATGATTTCCCCGTAACAGTTCGCCTTTCAGCCTTTGAATTTGTAGAAGGAGGGCGCAGTCTCTTCGAGAGCCGCACTATTTTCCGCCTTGTTGAAGAGTGGGGCGTGGATGCCATACACGTCTCGTCGGGCATGTATGGAAATGGCGGTATTGTCTCTCCCATGTTCATGCCTCACGGCTGGATAACAAACTGCGCAGCCGAAGCCAAGAAAGTAGTCCGAATCCCCGTAATAACCGTCAACCGCATAAATGACCCCCTTCACGCCGAGGATATTGTCTCCTCCGGTATCGCGGATTTTGTTGCCATGGGGCGTGGCTCCCTGGCGGATCCCGATCTTCCCAACAAAGCTCTTTCCGGCGATTACACCCGGATCCGCCACTGTATAGGCTGTCTTCAGGGGTGCATAGCGATGCTGGGCGAGAGCGTGGATAACTGCGTGCACTGCCTTGTAAATCCCGGCCTGGGCCATGAGTTTGAAACGGACATGACTCCTGTGTCTTCTCCCAAAAGAGTATTCATAGCCGGCGGAGGTCCGGGCGGCATGGAATTTGCCATTACAGCTATCAAGAAAGGACACAATGTAACGCTGTTCGAAAGCACCGGCGAGCTTGGCGGGCAATTCATAAGCGCGGCATATCCTCCATACAAGGGCGATTTTGCCACACTTACAGCCTGGCAGATAAACGAATTGAAGCTGCTCGGCGCAGATATTCGCCTGAATACGCCCCTTACAGCTGACATCGTCCGCCGTGAAAAGCCGGATACAGTCGTAATCGCCACAGGCGCAGCCCCCTTCCTCCCAGACGTTCCGGGCATCAACGACAAGAAGGTCCGCTTCGCTCAGGACGTTCTCTGCGGTAAAGTTTCCGTTGGAGACAACATCCTCGTGATCGGAGGAGGTATGGTCGGCAGCGAAACAGCCTCGCTGCTTGTAAGCGAAAACCGGCAGGTCGCCGTGGCTGAGATGCGTCCTCAGATAGCAATGGATATGTTTGAGGTCAATCGCAGCGGTGTCCTCCGTCACCTTGAGGAAAATCACGTGCCCATGCTCACTGAAACCAAGCTTCACGCCGTCACAGAAGAGGGTGCGCTCCTCGAAAAACACGGGACCGTCACTCTCTATCCTTGTGACACAGTAGTCATCGCCGTTGGTACCCGGTCTGTCAATGGACTTGAAGGCGAACTCGGCGCTCTCCCCGTTCAGCTTATAACAATAGGCGACTCGGTCAAACCTCGCAAAGCGCTTGATGCCATGGAAGAGGCGTTTCACGCCGCGCTTAAGCTTTGAAAGGAGGAAAAATGAGCTTTATTCCCTTTTCTTACAGGACATCCGCAGACTTTATTTCCGCCATGAGATCCGTCGGAGCCGAGCTGCCGTTTTCTGACGATGTAAGCGTTCTGTGCTCTCCTATCTCCGCTGGAAGTCTGCGCATAAAGAACCGACTTGTCTGCCAGCCCATGGAAGGTAATGACGGCGACTTGACCGGTGCTCCTACCGAAACTGGATTTCGCCGGTATAAGCGTCTTGCCGCAGGCGGGGCCGGTGTTATCTGGATGGAGTCCATAGCGGTCACGCCCGAAAGCAGGACCGGAGAAACGATGTATCAGCTGACGCCGCATACTCTCCGGAAATACGGGGAGCTTCTGTCTGAAATGCGCGCCATCAGCCCCGGGAATTCACCAGTTATTATTGCTCAGCTCACCCACTGCGGTCGCTTTTCAAGACTCCCCGGATGCGAGAGTACTGCTGCTCACGAAAATCCGCATTTCCCCGGAGATCACCGTATTCTAAGTGATCAAGAGCTTCAGAAAATAAGAGATGACTATATTAAAGCCGCATGTCTCGCCGAGGCGGCAGGTTTCGATGCTGTGGACATTCGGGCATGCCATGGATACCTTCTCAGTGAACTGCTCGGCGGCTTTACCCGCCCTGGACTATATGGCGGCAGCTTTGGAAACCGCATCAGATTGATCCTCGAGATAATCGATGGCATCCGTCAAATGAGTAGTATTCCAATAGTCATGCGGCTCAATGCATATGACGCCGTTCCAAAGCCTTACGGATTTGGAACCGACGAAAATGGCGCTGTTGATCTTACGGAACCGATAAATTTTGTACGGATACTATGTGACCGCGGACTGCGCCTGTTCAACATTTCCGCAACGCTCGGTCCGTTCTGTCCTTATCTCCAACGTCCCAGTGACGATCCCCAAGAGAGCGACGGCACATCCCAGTTTATACATATGCAGACAATGCATGACCTCGCAAAAGGGATCAAAGCCGCCTGTCCGAATGCTGTCGTGATAGCGTCCGCTTTTTCCTGGGCCAGGCAATTTGGCGCGAATATCGCAGCCGGCGGCGTACTCTCCGGTTATTACGATATGGCGGGTTGGGGCCGAGAGACGTATGCCTATCCTGATTTTCCCTCTGACATTATGGAAAAAGGCTCAATGGATCCCAAAAAATGTTGTGTTTCCTGCTCCCGATGCATCACACTCATGGCAAATCACGTTCCAACCGGCTGCATCATTCGCGACAGCCAAATGTATATGCCCATATTTAAGACTCTGCAAAATACAAAGGCTCAATAAAAAGGAGGATAAAAATGAAGAAAGCGTTATCTTTTCTGCTCATTGCTACCCTGCTGCTCTCAATGTTGTCCCTCGTCGGCTGCGGAAAGAAAGAAAATGAAGAAATCAAAGACGCCCAGACAGAAATTGTTCAGCAGGATACTGCTCCCGAAGTCGTGGAGCCTGAGGCAGAAACTGTCGATTGGGAGAATTTCACTCTCGGCATTTCTACCGGCAGCCTCAGCGACAGCATGATGCTCGCGATATGTTCCGGCGTTGCTGAATACTTCGAGGAACTCGGCGCGACCACCTCCACTGTGGAATGCAACTTTGTGCCAAACGTTCAGCTTGAACAGCTTGAGAACTTCGTTGTAATGGGTGTTGACGCTATCTATTGCCTTTCCCTGAACTCCGCTATTCTTGAGGACGTCACGACGGATGCGCTCTCCAAGGATATAAAGGTTATCTTTGGCGGCGCTGCCCCCGCATTTCTCTGCACAGCTTCACATAACACAGATAACAAGGCAGTTGGCGAAGCGCTCGGCAAGATGGCTATCGCCTGGCTGGACGAGGTTTATCCCGATGCTGCAGATGGCAGCGTCCATGCGGCCGCATTCGTGAGCCTCGATATTGAAGATCTCCGTGTTCGTGGTGAGGCTATGATAGAGACACTGGAAGCTGACCCCAGGGTTCAGTTCACCTATACCAAAGAGGGTATAATGGTCATCAACGAGGGCTTTGATGCCGCAGAGGAGGCAATGACCGCCGACAAGGACATCCGTATTTTTGCCGCTTTCAATGATAACACAGCTCTCGGCGCTTCAAATTATCTCATGAGCGCTAATATTTCCGATCTGGATAAATACGCAGTATTCGGTGCCGCCATATCCGAGATAACACAGGACGCCGTTGACAGTACCGCCGAGGGTGAGGGCGTTCTCAGAGGACTCATAGGCTATGGTACTATCAATCCCGCCGACGGAGCGATAGACTGTATCTACAAGGCTGTTACTGGAGAATATGAACAGGGCTACTGCGCGTGGGACAAGATATACTCCTATAACAGCTTTGGTTTTGGATTATAACAGGCATATATAAAAATGGCAGGAAGTATACTTCCTGCCATTTTTTGCGCTTACTTTTCAGGTTCGATGCGGTTGAAGAAGGCGGAACGTGCCTTTTGGTATTCTTCGTTGAACATGGGGTCGCTTCCCCTATGGAGGTCCCTGATGTATTCATGGTGCGTCTTCTGTATCAGCGGGTCGCTGAGGGATACGGTGTACACACCTATGTTAGAGCACTGGTCCGCGATACGCTCCACACTCACGAGTATGTTCATGAACGCAAGACCTCCGTCGACCGTGCATTTCCCATCACGCAGGCGCTTTGTGTGGTTCTTGCGGAGCGTCTCAACCATGTCGTCCATCACTTCCTCGATGGGCTCTATGTGCCGTGCCGCTTCAAGGTCCCTGCTGCACAGGGCAAGATTTGCGTAATGCAGTATGGAAAGGAGCGCGTCGTGGAGCACATCCAACTCTCCCTTGGCCGTATAGGAGAACTTTCCGCCCTTACTGTAAAGCCCCTGGGCGTCCTCGGTGAGGTTGACGGCATAGTCGCCGATACGCTCCACCTCTGTAACACACTGCATATAGTAGTTGAGGATCTTGTTCCTCTCGTCTGTATCCACGTGGGGCGACAGACGCACGAGGTAATCACTTACCTTGTCAGTAAGAGCGTCTATATGGTCCTCATTTTCCATTATTTTATCCACTGTGGCCTGATTGTAGTTCTTCAGGATATTCATGGCATCGTCAACACTTGTAAACGCCATACGTGTCATAACGCCCAGTACTTCCTGAACGCTCGAAAGAGCAAGCGCCGGGGAATCGAAAAGCTTCTCATTGAGTTTTTCAAGGGCGGGGTCGATGATGTGTTCTTTTTCGTCATCCTTCACGAGGACGCGGGAGAGCTTCTCAAAGACATTGCACAGCGGCAGCAGCGCCACAGCGCACACGAGCTTAAAGACAGTGTTTACGTTCGCAATGCCGCCGGACGTGAGCGTCTTGCCCCATAGTTCTTCAATTACTCCTGTAGTGTGTAGGATAGTCACAACAATGACCACAAGCAGGCAGCTGGCGATATTGAACGTAATATGCACGATGCCTGTGCGGCGGGCGTCAGCCTTGGCGCCGATGGCGCAGACGATGGCGGTCGTGATACAGTCGCCCATGTAGATGCCAAGCAGTATGGCATATATTCCGCCGAAGCTCAGCCCGCCCGTGATAGACAGTGCCTGGAGAATACCGACGGATGCGGAGGAGCTCTGGATGCAGAGGGAGACCACGGCGCCCATAATAAACCCTAGCAGCGGTCTGTCTGACAGGCTCATAAAGAGCTGAGAAAATGTTGGCGAATCGGAGAGCACGCTGACAGCTTCAGTCATGCTGAGCAGTCCTGTAAAAAGAATACCGAAGCCCATGGCTATCATGCCGAGAGTATCGGAATTGCGGGATTTCACCGCCATTATCAGGATTATGCCGATTATGGCTGCGAAGGGCGCGAGCGTCGAAGGCTTGAATATATTTAGCCAGGACGCAGCGTCCGCGTTAAGGTCTAGCAGTCGGATTATCTGACCGGTTATGGTCGTACCCACGTTCGCGCCGATGATAACGCCAAGGGACTGGTGCAGGGTGATTATCCCGGCGCCCACGAGACCAGACGTTATAACGATAGTCGCCGTGGAGCTCTGGATCACCGCCGTTACGCACATTCCCAGCAGGAAACCAACAACAGGGTTGTTCGTAACCTTCTCCATCGCCTTCTTCAGCGCTCCGGAGGAACCATACTTAAGACCGTCGCCCATAATGCGCATACCGTAGAGGAACAATGCTAGGCCTCCCAGAAGGGAGATGATGTTAAAAATCGTCATTCTTCTTACAACCTTTATCCTGTCAGCGTTCAATTTTTACAATTCATGAGCGCTAAGCGCTCAATGTTAATAATACCAGATTTTGCAATCCCATTAAATATATAATATTAGACAAATTTTGGGGGCAATTAAGATTTGTATTCTCTCAGTCTGCCTTGCCCTCGTCCACCAGCTTCTGGAGATATTCCATTCGCTCATCAAGCTGCGCGCCGACTTCAGCGCATTCCTTCAGCTCTTTCTCCACGAATTCGGCTTCAGTTATGTCCTTCTTATATCTTATCTTGTGTTCCAGACTCGCCCACCAGTCCATGGATATGGTTCGGAACTGAACCTCCACCTTCATCATACGCTTCTGGTTATGGAGAAAAATCGGCACGCCGACTATGAGGTGCAGACTCCTGTATCCGTTCGGCTTCGGGTTCTTTATGTAATCCTTCTTCGAGATAAGCGTTATATCATCCTGCCCGAGGAACACCTCGGAGAGCATATAGATATCGCTGGGATATGAGCATATGACACGAACTCCCGCTATATCATTTATCTCCTGCTCGATCTTCTCCACGCTCAGCGGAAAGCTCATTCCCCTGCGGCGGAGCTTGTCCATTATGCTCTCGGGAGATTTGAGCCTCGTCTTGATGCTCTCTATTGGATTGCGGTCATACCGCAGCGAGAGTTCCTCGTTGAGCACATTGAATTTTGTGGAGACTTCCATCATGGCGCAGTTATAGTAAGCCATAAGTTCCCTGTATGGGTAGATCTTGTCCTGTACCAGGGCGGTCACGCCGCTTGGAATGGATGACAGCTTGCCCGATATATCCATTTAATACGCTCCTTTTTAACTGATTCACGTAACTCTTCCGGACCCGGTATCCATGATACCATATCCGCCCATACTTTTCAATCTCACAGAAAAACTGCGGCTTCTCATATATTCTGAGGAGCCGCAGTTTTAAATCATATTTCCGATCAGAGCTGGGAGGCCGCCGCGAAGGCTGTGCGCGTAGCGTTTGCTATATCAGACGCCTTGCAGCAGTCGCCGATGAGCATCACTCGCCGCCCCTCACCATAGAGGGAGAGCGCCTCGTCCGTGCGGCACTTGGTGCCCACCGCCATGAGCACCACATCGCCGGAGAGCGTCTTTTCGCTACACTCGGCGTCGGCATATACGACGCCTGTGTCCGTAACTCTCAGGCATTTCGCCTTCAGAATATAGTTGAAGTTCTCCGTGTTGTTCGCGTATTCCATGAGCATGCTGCGGAAGTGCATCACGGGAGCGTCCGGCGCAAGTCTGTCCGTCATCTCAATGAGCTCCACTTTATGCCCCAGGCGCGCAAGGTACATACCCGTCTCCGCGCCTATCTCGCCGCCGCCCACTATGACGACTTTCTCCGGCACTTCATCCTCATGCCCGTATATACTCTCTGCGGTGCGGACGTTTTTCCCTTCCGCTCCGGGAATATTGAGGAGCACCGCGTCTGCGCCGACCGCCGCTATCACTTCATCGTAGTCCCTGAGCATCTCAACGTCTGCCGTGATACCCAGCTTCACCTTAACGCCGTTTTTCTCCACCTGATGCACGAGGTAATCCCTGTAGTCCCGGATATAGCTCTTGAATGGGGCGATGCCCGCAATATTGAGCTTTCCGCCAAGGCGTGTGTCCTTTTCGAAAAGGGTCACACTGTGGCCGCGCTTTGCGCACTCGAAAGCCGCCTTCATGCCGGCAGGTCCGCCGCCTACGACGGCGATGCTCTTCTTCTCCCCCGCAGGCTTTACGAAATAGTGCATCCTCGCGTCCCATGACCAGAAGGGATTTACAGAGCATGTGTCTGACCGCTGGCGCAAAAACTGGCTGTTATAGCACTTATTGCACCGTATGCAGGGCACCAGATCGTCCCGTTTGCCGCCGAACACCTTCTCGCCGTAGTCAGGATTGCTGACCCATCCGCGCCCCATAGCCACGAGGTCCGTTCTGCCCTCGCTTATAGCCTTCTCCATGTCCTCGGGATAGAGCCAGCCCGCGACGGACGTTACCGCCATCTTCGCGCCGCTCTCTTTTATGCGCTCAGCCATATAGGCATAGGGCTGACGCTTCGTGCTCGTGTAGCCCACGGGGTGCGCATGGTCAAGCTCGTATGCTCTGGGCTGAATGATATCAATAAGCCCCTCGCCCAGCTTCGCGATCTCCACGGTGTCCTCTATCGTGGCGCCCTTCGGGTCATTGTCGTCGCCGCTTATGCTCACGTCGATGATGAAGTCACGGCCGCACTTTTCCTTGACAGCCCGGCATATCTCCAGGAGGAAGCGCGCTCTGTTCTCCGTGCTTCCGCCGTACTCATCCTTGCGGTTGTTTGTGAGGGGTGAGAGGAAGCGGGCCACAGGCAGGCCTCTGTACGCCGCGTGGAGATATATCCCGTCAAAGCCCACGTCCTGCACCGTCGCAGCCATGTCCGCATAGTTCTCGATCATCTGGCGGATGTGCTCTTTTGTGAATGCAGGCAGTCCCGGCTCGGGATAAGGCTCGAACTTGGGTATGCCCTCCCCCGCGTCATAGTTCACGTCCCACTTGGGGAACAGAAAGCTGATCGCCTTGGAATCATAATAATGTATGCTGTCGGTAAGCTTCGTCAGCTCATGCTGCACAGCCTGGCTCTTCCAGTTGAACACCAGGGCGTGCTCGTTCATGACCGGCGCGTTGCCCCAGCCGTTGACGGTCACTATCGCTGCGGTCTTCGCCTTTGTGGCATAGTGCTGGATGAGTCCCTCCGTCGGATAGTGCTCGTTGCAGTGGAGAAATTCCGGCGTGCTGGCTGAAGCGTATATCCTGTTTTTCAGCACTACATTGCCTATACGATAGGGAGCTATCAGGTGCGGATAATCCTGTCTTTTCATTTTCTGTCCTCCTTGTCGGTATATGGGAAACAACGCCTCCCGCTGCAAGGGTCACGGAAGGCGCTGCGCCCAATTCAAGGTGCTGTTCTGATTATTTTGCGGGTGTATACAGCTGGGAGTATGTATCCATATCGAAGTCAAATGTTGTCTTAGCGTTCAGAGCCTCAAGGACAACGTGGGGCTTCTCAGTAACACCGCCGTATACCAGCTCGTTGAGGCACTGCATAACGCCGGCAATGGGGTCGTCAGCGCCGCAGACTGTGCCGCGGAAGCAGCCCTTGCCGTCAGCTGTGAGGTCCAGGAAATCCTGGAGGGACGCGTTGGATGTTGTACCGACAACGCAGTACTTATCCAGATTTGCGCCGTCCTTGGAGGCGATGAAGTTGGATGCGCCGTAAGCCGCGTTCAGGTCGTAGGATGCGACGATCTTTATCTCAGGATCGACCATGAAGGCGTTCTCTGTTGCGTTGTAGCCGCCGTCAATACCTGTGCAGTTGTCGTCTGTGTATACAACGGTACATCTGGGGTCATCCGCGAAGGAACGGCGGATAGCGTCGGAGAGGATACCTGTCTCTGTTACAAGATAGAAGCCGTAGCAGGCGACGTGGATCTCGCCCTCGCCGGCGTCGGGATAGTTCTCATCCAGCCATGCTCTCGCGATAAGGCCGGAGGTGTAGCCCAGGGCATCCAGGTCGATACTGGCGGCGCCTGTGTAGAAGTCCCCCTCGGGGATAGTGCCGTAGTAGATGAAGGACGTGCCCGCCTCTTCAGCCGTCTTGACAGCGTCCTGAATTGCGGTGGGGTCGTTTGTGGCGCCCATGACGAATGCGTAGCCCATTGTCACGTAGTTCTCGATCTGCTCGATCTGTGTTGTAGCGTTGTCGTCAAAGGAAGAGCTGACATAGGAGAAGCCCATGGGGGGCAGTTCCTCCCGGAAGCGCTCTGCCATGATCGCGCTGACAGTGTCGGGGTTGTTGTACTGCCATGCCACCATTACTTCTCTGCCGGCTTCCAGCTTTTCCTTAACGTACTCGTTAGGCTTGGAGCTGTCCAGTGTTTCAGCGGATACGCCACCGTTTTCCTCGTCGCCGTTGACGTCATCAGCAGGGACATTCTCTTCGGGCTTTGTCTCTGTCTTCTTTTCACCGCAGGCTGCCAGGGATGCCAGGGAGAAGAGCATGATGAGTGCCAGAAGAATTGCCAGTATCTTTTTCATTTCGTTTCCCTCCTTGAAAATTTGCCCCCGTAGACCGGAGACATTAAGTTGACAAGGTGATTATAGCAGTATTATACTGTTTTTGGGTGCGATTATTGCAATCTAAATATCACTTTCAGCACCTGATAGTAAAAGGTTTTTACATATTTTTCGCCATATTTAAGGTTTTTATGTCACTTAATAGTATTTATACTGTTATTTTGACGAAATTCAAAAAACATTTTACGCAGCCAAACGAGGTGGATAATATGACAACAGATCAGCTCAAATGCTTCATAGCGGCATACAAATATGAGAGCTTCCGTCTCGCGGCGGATCACCTTTACCTTCACCCCACCAGCGTCGGCAGGCACATTGCCTCCCTGGAGCAGGAGCTCGGCGTATCTCTCTTCGAGAGGCATCACCGCACCATAAAAAACACAAGAGCTGGGGAAATATTCTATCAGGGTGCAGAAAGTGCGCTCAACTCCCTGCGGGACACTTTGAACTCTCTCAGGAATCTTCAGCGGGGCAGCGACAACAAGTTCTCCGTACGCATTCTTGAGGACACATACTCCTATCTTGCCCAGTACATAACGGAGTTTTTCTCCGCCCACCCAAACGTCAATTTCTCCATCGACTCCTATGTGCCCATAAACGGTGCGGACATCTGCCGCCAGCTAAGTTCCGGGGAGTTCGACCTTGTGTTTGGGTATGACGACGTCATACCCGTTTTCTCAGCAGGCTACGAGTGGCGGAAAATAGTCTCTCTCCCGGTCCAGCTCGTCGCCGGAAAAAACCATCCTCTGGCCAGCAGGAAGGTCATCTCCCTAGCTGATCTTCAGCGGGCTTATATTTTCAGCGGTGATTTTCATAATACGGCGCTTGAGGACACCCTTGTGGCGTCAATGCGGGCAAAGAATCTTACCCTCCCTGTTTTCTCCGAGCCTTTCTCCAGGAATGATATGCTCCTGCACGTCTCCTCTGGGCACGGCGTATCCTTTCTAGTCCCGGCGGAGAAAATCTGCGAGCTCTGGGACTGCGTCCCACTGGAAATAAGGGATTTCTCCTTTGAAAAGCCCCTTTATGCCATCTGGCACAGCAGCAACCGCAGCCCAATGCTGAAAGCTTTCCTTCAACTCATTCCGGAGGATCTCCCTTGATTTCCCATCGTTTAGTGATATAATTTTCAAATCAGTTTTAACTCAGGAGCGTGTTTAATATGGCAGCGAATCTCACTGTCAGGGAATATACCCCCGCAGACGTGGGCGACATGGCAGAGATCTGGAACGAAGTAGTCCGGGAGGGCGTGGCCTTTCCCCAGGAGGATTATCTCACCCCCGAAAGCGGCGCCGCTTTCTTTACCCAGCAGGACTACTGCGGCGTTGCCGTGGATGGAAGTGGAAAAATATATGGTCTCTACATTCTGCACCCAAATAATATCGGGCGCTGCGGACATATCGCCAACGCAAGCTACGCTGTCTCCTCCGCCAGCCGGGGCCTTCATATCGGCGAAATGCTGGTGAGGGACTGCATCGCTCAGGCGGGCAGGCTCGGGTTCCGTGTGCTTCAGTTCAACGCCGTGGTCGCCTCTAATATTCATGCCCGGCATCTCTACGAGCGCATTGGCTTCAAGCAGCTCGGCGTCATCCCCGGCGGCTTCAGGCTGAATTCCGGTGAATATGAGGATATATGTCCCTATTACATAGAGGTTTGAACTATTATAAACAGAGGAAAGGACAGAGATGTAATCTCTGTCCTTTTTGTTATTTAAGTACAACGCTGTCCGCCCCGAGTATTTCCCGCAATTCTGCCAGAAGGTCCTCCCTTATGGAGCACTTCCCGCCTAGGCGCTTCTTCGTGTCCGCCATGTAGACGACGGTTTTTGTCTCCCCCGGAAACATGGACAGCACAAGCTCCGTCCTGCGCCACCGGCTGTCCCCGGCGGAAGGCACTCTCAGGTATAGTGTCGCTGTCCTGCCCTCGGGCTGCGCTGCCTGAGGCTCCAACTCCTGCACATCCCTGAGGGGGCGCACGTAATCGCACATTATCTGGGGGGCTTTATCGTCTCTCGATGAGATGCGGCCGCCGCAGTATACCACGGAATTCTCTTCGATATAATTTCCGGACTCCGTGAGCACCTTTGAGAACACGAGCAGCTCCATAGCGCCGCTCTCATCCTCCACAGTGACATACGCCATCAGGGAGTTATTCTTCGTGGTCTTTGTCTTTACCCCGGTCACTATGCCGGATATGACAACGCGCTGACCGTCCGCGAACTGAGTGCTTCCGCCTTCCTGGTTGAAGTCCTGGAGAATAGCTCCGATCTTGACCGCTCCCACCGCCTTCGCGGCCGCCCGGTAATCGTTCATCGGATGGCCGGAGAGGAACATACCCGTGGTCTCCCGCTCCATTGTCATCTTCTCCCGGGCGCTCAGCTCGGGAATATCAGGCAGAACTACACTGTGACCGGTTTTTCCGTCGTCCTCATCCTCGCTGCTCAGGCCGAAGAGATTTATCTGCCCCTGGACGTTCTTCTTCCGCCCGCTGACCACACTGTCAAGCACCTGGTCATACACGGCAAGAAGCTGGCTGCGGCGGCAGCCGAAACCGTCCATAGCGCCGCTTTTTATAAGATTCTCAAGAGCACGGCGGTTCAGGTCAAACTCCTGCATCCTCTCGCAGAAGTCCTCTAGGCTCCTGAAGGCCCCTCCCTCCGCGCGCACTGTCATAAGGTTCTTTATGAAGCTGCGCCCGATACCCTTTATGGCGACGAGTCCGAAGCGTATATTCCCGCCGGAAACCGTAAACTCGTCCTCCGAGAGATTAACGTCAGGGGGCAGAACGCTTATCCCCTGCTCCTTGCACTCGGCGATATATTCGGATACCTTCTCCGTGTTGTCCAGCACGGACGTGAGCAGCGCCGCCATGTACTGTCTCGGGTAATAGCACTTCAGGTACGCCGTCTGATACGCAACCACAGCGTAGGACACAGCGTGCGCCTTATTAAAGGCGTAATTTGCGAAATCCAGTATTTCGTCATATATGGCGTTGGCGATGTCCCCGGGGATGCCGTTGTGCACAGCGCCCGAAATCCCGCGCTCCGGGTCGCCGTTTACAAATGTCTCCCGCTCTTTGACTATCTCCGCCTGCTTCTTCTTCGATATGGCGCGGCGGATCATGTCCGCCTGCCCCAGGGAGTATCCGCCCAGGCGGCGGAATATCTCGATGACCTGCTCCTGATATACGATGCAGCCGTAGGTGACTTCAAGTATCCCCCTGAGCGCCGGATGCTTGTAGCTTATCTTCTCCGGATGGTGTTTGCATTCGATGAACCGGGGTATGGACTCCATGGGGCCCGGTCTGTATAGGGCGATAATAGCTGTTAGATCCTCGATATTTTGTGGGCGCATGCTGACGCACACACCGGTCATGCCGGCGCTTTCAAGCTGGAATACGCCGGAGGTCTTACCCGCCATGAGCATCTCAAAGACGTTCTTGTCCTCATCGGGTATGCGGCTAATGTCAAAATCCGGCACCTGCTTTCTTATCTCACGCACGGCGTCGTGTATGACCGTCAGGTTGCGCAGGCCGAGGAAATCCATCTTCAGAAGCCCAAGCTCCTCAAGGGTCGTCATCGTATACTGAGTAACGATCGACTCGTCGTTTTTCGCAAGAGGCACATAGTCCGCCACAGGGAGCTTCGTTATAACGACGCCCGCCGCGTGTGTGGAGGCATGCCGCGGCATTCCCTCCAGAGCCCTGGCTGTGTCCACTATGCGGCGCACATCCTCCTGGGCGTCGTACATATCCTTGAGGGGCTTTGAGACCTTGAGAGCCTCGTCCAGGGTTATGTGCAGGGCGAAGGGGACCTGGCGGGACACGGCGTCACCCTGGGCATACGTGTAGCCCAGCGCCCGGGCGACGTCACGCACGGCGCCCTTTGCCGCCATCGTACCGAAGGTGACGATCTGAGCCACATGGTCCGCGCCGTACTTCTCCACCACGTAGTCTATGACCTCCTGCCGGCGCACGTAGCAGAAGTCCACGTCGATATCCGGCATACTGACACGCTCAGGGTTGAGAAAGCGCTCGAAATAGAGACTGTACTTCATGGGATCGATGTCCGTTATGTGCATGCAGTAGGACACCATGCTCCCCGCGGCGCTGCCGCGCCCCGGTCCGACGGGTATGTCCCGACTCTTCGCGTATGAGATAAAATCGCTGACTATGAGGAAATAGTCCACAAAACCCATGCGCTCTATCATGCTCATTTCAAATTCCAGCCGCTCCCGGTACTCATCTCCAGCGTCCGGGTAGCGCTCAGAAAAGCCCTTCAGGCACAGCTCCTTGAAGTATTCAAGGCCGGTCTTGCCCGCGGGATACTTGAATTCCGGCAGGTGGTGCACGCCGAAAACGAAATCCACATTGCAGCGCTTTGCGATTATCTCCGTGTTCGCCACAGCGTCGGGGTGCTGAGGAAACAGCGCTGCCATCTCCTCCTCGCTCTTGAGGTAAAACTGGTCGGTGCCGAACTTCATTCTGTCCGGGTCGTTCACAGTCTTGTTCATCTGGATGCACATGAGCACGTCTTGTGTCACGCTGTCCTCCCGGCGCAGGTAGTGGGCGTCATTGGTGACGACAAGGGGTATCCCCGTCTCCTCGTGGAGGCGGATAATGTCCCTGTTCACGCTCACCTGCTCCGCGAGCCCGTGGTCCTGGAGCTCCAGGAAGAAGTTCCCCTCCCCGAAAATCTCCAGCATTTCCAGTGCCGCCCGTTTGCCCGCCATATAGTTCCCCTGAGCCATATAGCTGGGTATCTCCCCCGCGAGGCACGCGGACAGGGCGATAAGCCCCTCGTGGTACTGGCGCAGCAGCTCCTTGTCCACCCTTGGCTTTATGTAAAATCCCTCTGTAAAAGCGCGGCTCACGAGCTGGCATAGGTTTTTGTACCCCTGCTCGTTTTCGCACAGGAGCACTAGGTGCCGCGCCTCGCTGTCCTGCTCATATACCTTGTCAAACCGTGTTCTCGGCGCGACATAGACTTCGCATCCTATGATAGGATTTACCCCTTCGGCTCTGCACGCCTTGTAGAAATCCACGCAGCCGTACATAACGCCGTGGTCGGTTATCGCTATCGCGTCCTGTCCCAGCTCCTTTGCTCTTTTTGCGAGCTCTTTTATGCGGCACGCGCCGTCCAGGAGACTGTATTCGCTGTGCACGTGCAGATGTGTAAAAGCCATATGCCGTCTCCTTTCCCTTTCATTCCTTGTCCCGGCTCAGCTCCACTAGCTTTCTCAGCCTGTGGTTCAGGCAGGACTTTGTAACAGGTGGATCGAACATCCCCGCCAGTTCGGAGAGAGTCGCGTCCGGGTTCTCCAGGCGCAGCAGCGCCGTCTCCCGGAATTTCTCCTGAAGGGATTCAAAAACGCCGCTGTCCACCAGCTTCCGGATGGCCTCGAGCTGGGTCTGAGCCGCATCCACCGCTTTGGTAAGGTTTGCCGTGTCGCAGTTTACCCGGCGGTTGACGCTGTTCCTGATGTCCTTCTCCACCTTTGTGTTCATCAGCTCCATCGCCGCTATGGGCGCGCCCATAAGTGTCAGAAGATCCTCGATATACTCGCTCTGTTTGAAGTAGATAATATAGCTGCCGTTGCGTACGGCGTCCTTGGGCGTAAGTCCCATCTCATACAGGACGGAATAAACCTCGCCCCGGATATTATAATGGGGCGTCACCATCTCCAAATGATAGCTCTTTTCCGGATCCGTCACGCTCCCCCCCGAGAGAAATGCCCCCCGCAGGAACGAAGCGCGGCAGCAGTCCTCCTCCAGGATCGCCATGTTTATATGAAGGGCAACGTAATTATCGCTGCTGTATCCGTATGTCTGAAAGACCTTCTCTATCTTCTCCCGGTCCGTCACGCGAAATGTCAGCTTCCCTCCGCTGGCCTCCTCGGGGAGAACATCGAACTTAAAGCCGAACGCCTGATTGAAAAGCCGGGGCAGTCTTGACGCGAACGCCTGGCTGCCCGTGACGATTTTTATCTCTCTATAAGAAAACGTGTTGCAGAACAGCAGCACACCATATGCCTCCGCCGCACAGCAGCAGGGCTTAAGATGACCTGTCTTGCACAGTTCATTCTTTACATCTGAGGAAAAGGACACCGTTCAATTCCCCTTTCTTGTCATTTAGGCATATTCAGGTGCCCCACGTTGACGGGATATCCCTTCTGCCTTATGAATACTCCCAGCTTTTCAGCCACCGCCACGGACCGGTGCTGGCCGCCCGTGCACCCTATGGCTATTACGAGATTTCGCTTACCCTCCGCCACGTACTGTGGCAGCAGGAACGTCATCAGGTCCTGGATAAGGCCCATGAACGTCTGAGTCTGCTTATAGCTGAAAACGAAGCTGCTCACAGCCTCGTCCAGCCCCGTCTTTTTCCGCAGGTCGTCCACATAATACGGGTTCGGCAGGAACCTGACATCGAACACCAGGTCGGCGTCGCTGGGGATACCGTATTTATATCCGAAAGAACGTACCTTCACGACCATCACCTGCTCGTCCGTATCAGAGAAGAGCTTCGCTATCTCCGCCCGCAGCTCTCCGGAGGAGAAGGATGATGTGTCTATTATATAGTGCGCCCTGTCCCGCAGCGGCGCCAGCATTTGCCGCTCCCGCGCCACGGATTGGGCGAGGGTCATCTCCCCGGATATGGGGTGGATGCGCCTTGTCTCCTTGTAGCGGTGGACTATGACCTCGTCCGACGCCTCCACAAAGACTATGCGGTAATCGCAGCCCATGGCGCTCATCTTCTCAAGAGAGTCGAACAGCACGTCAAAGCTCTCGCCTCCCCGCACGTCCGTGACCAGCGCCACCCGCTCATATTTTCCCTTCGTCGCAAGGCACAGCTCCGCAAAGCGGGGCATCATTACCGCCGGCATATTATCCACGCAGTAATAGCCCATGTCCTCCAGCGCCGATACCACCGAGCTTTTCCCCGCACCGGAGAGCCCGGTTATAATAAGAAATCTCATCTCTCTCCACCAAGAATTTTAACTTCCGGCTCAAGTTCAACGCCAAAGCGCTCCCTGACCCTTCTCTCTATCTCTTCCATCAGCTCCAGCACGTCGCTGCATTTTGCCGAACCCGTGTTCACCACAAATCCCGCGTGCTTCTCCGAAACCATCGCTCCGCCCCGGCGCAGTCCCTTCAGCCCAGCCTGGTCGATGAGCGCCGCCGCGTAGCCGGTCGCCGGGCGCTTGAACGTGCTGCCCGCCGAGGGCATATCAAGGGGCTGGCTGCCCCGGCGTTTTGCGGAGAGTGTATCCATCTCCGCCTTTATCTTCTCCCTGTCCCCCGGACGCAGCTCAAGCTCCACCTGGGTAATGAGCCAGCCGCCCGAGGAAAACGCACTGTGTCTGTACCCGAAGTCCAGCTCATCAGCGCTGAAGCGCCGCTCGTTTCCCCGCATATCCAGCGCACCCACTGAGCGGACTATATCCTTCATCTCCCCGCCGTAGGCGCCCGCGTTCATACATACGGCGCCGCCCACACTTCCGGGGATGCCGTGGGCAAACTCCATTCCTGTGAGGGACGCGTCCCTTGCCGCGGCGGCAGTCTTCGAGAGGAGCGCTCCTCCGCCCGCGCGGATGCTGTCACCGTCGGCGCTTATATCATCTATCCCGGTGGTTTTAATCACGAAGGCACTGAACTCCCAGTCAGGCGCCAGTACGTTGCTGCCGTTGCCCAGTATCACAGGCTCGATGCCCGCCTCAGCCGCGCAGCGCAGGCACAGCGCCGCCTGCTCCGGGTCCTCCGGCAGCGCCATGAGCCGCACCGGACCTCCTATACGGAATGATGTGTGCTTCGAAAGCGGCTCGTTCGCCCTGAGCTCCACCCCGGCACCGCTGAGCTTATCCGCCAATGATGAAAAAATATCCACCGGTTCTCTCCTTTCGGCTCTCAGTCGTTGTTGGCGGAGAGCTGCTGGTCAAAATGTCTGTTAATCTGCTCTGTAAAGTCCCGTGCGGCGTTGAAGCCCAGCTTCTTCTGGCGGTTGTTCATCGCCGCGACCTCAAGGATCACAGCCAGGTTTCGGCCCGGCTTGATGGGTATCACAAGGCTGGGTATCTTAACATCCAGTATGGACATATACTGGTTTTCAAGGCCCAGACGGTCGTACATGATATTGTCCTTCCAAGGCTCCATGCTCACTACAAGGTCGATGTTCTGGCTCTCCTTTATGGCACCCATACCGAAAATGCGGCGCACGTCGATAACGCCCACGCCCCGCAGCTCCACATAGTGGCGGATGAGCTCCGGCGCTGTGCCCACGACGGAGTTTTTACCCGTCTTTTTCAGCTCCACCGCGTCGTCCGCTATGAGCCGGTGGCCTCTTTTTATAAGCTCAATCGCCGTCTCGCTCTTGCCGACGCCGCTCTCGCCAAGTATGAGCACACCCTCGCCGTATATCTCCACGAGCACCCCGTGGCGGGTGATGCTCGGGGCCAGGGCGACTTTGAGGAAGGAGATAATGGAGCTGATGATATCGGCCGTCTCCTCCTGGGCCCTCAGTACGGGGATATTATACTTTTTCGCCATCTCCAGGCACTCGGGGTACGGCTCGAGATTTCTGGCGATTATGAACGCCGGGATCTCCCGCATCATAAGCTGCTCAAAGGCGCGGCGGCGCTCAAACTCCGAGAGCTTATGGAGGTATTCGTTTTCAACAAGCCCCATAAGCTGCATGCGTTCGTGGACAAAATAGTCAAAAAATCCGGCGAGCTGGAGTCCCGGGCGGTTAACGTCCTCCACGGTTATCCTTGTCTTCTCTCCGCCCTCCGGCATATAGAGCACTTCAAGTTCAAATTCCGAAATAATTGTAGACAGTTCAACGCCCTTGATCGCTGCCATATCCGCACCCTCCTTAGTATATCGTGAGTAAGTAGCCACTCGCTGTAATTATATACAACTTTCCGCCTTTAATCAACACAATCCTTTCGCCGGAGGCTTCTTCAGTGCCGTATTTGCGCAGTATTTTCCCTTTGGAAGTTTTTTCAAAAAGATTTGAAAATTTGTCTTGCAATCCGGCTCAATATCTGCTATTATAATTGGCGACGCTTAATAGATTGTACACAGCAAGGAGGTGCAGCAAATGGCAAAATGCGAGATTTGCAATAAGGGCGTGACATTCGGCATCCAGGTTTCCCACTCTCACAGAAGATCCAACAGAACATGGAAGCCCAACGTCAAGCGTGTCAAGGCTCTTGTTGACGGCACTCCTCGTCATGTATATGTCTGTACAAGATGCCTCCGTTCCGGTAAAGTCACCAGAGCAGTGTGATCTAAAAGCATTATATGATGAACCTCAGCTCCGCGCTTTATGCGCGGAGCTTTTTTATTCGCAAAAGCCGCCCCCGGTGGGTATTCCGGGGGCGGCTTTTCTGTTATATCCAGCTTTCTTCGATCTCGTGTTTTTTCGACCTGGTCATAAGGTCCTCCACGACCTTTTCAGTGGGTTTCCCCTCATATAGCACCCGGTAGCACTCCCGGGAAATGGGCATATCCACGCCAAGTCTTTCCGAGAGAGTATACGCGGACCTTGCCGCATAGTACCCCTCGACAACAGCGCCGACCTCCGCCATTGCCGTTTTCGCGTCCTTGCCCTGACCGATAAGTATGCCCGCCCGGCGGTTTCTTGAGTGCATGGATGTGCAGGTGACGATGAGATCCCCTATACCGGAGAGGCCCGCAAAGGTCTCCTTCCTGCCGCCCATCTCAACGCCCAGGCGCGCCATCTCCGTAAGGCCCCGGGTCATAAGCAGCGCCTTCGTATTATCTCCGCAGCCCATACCGTCGCACACACCGGCGCACAGGGCTATGACGTTCTTCAGCGCGCCGCCCAGCTCAACGCCCACCGGGTCGTCTGAGGCGTAGACCCTGAACCTGGGATTCATGAACATATCCTGCACCGCGGTGGCGCGGGATTTATCCCTGCATGCCGACACGCATCCCGTGGGCATCCCCCGGGCGACCTCTTCCGCGTGGGACGCCCCAGAAAGAGCGACTGCGTCGGGCATTCCTGTCTCCTCCTCGATTATCTGCGTCATGCAGAGAGAGGTCTCGTTCTCAATGCCCTTCGAGGCGCACACAACTATCGTGTCCCGCTTCACATATGGGGCTATGCGCCTTGCAGTCTCACGCACCGCGAAGGACGGCGTGACGATCACGAGCGCCTGCGCCCAGGAGCACACGCTGATATCCCCGGTTATTTCAAGGCTGTCCGGAAATCTCGCGCCCGCAAGGGCAGGGTGCTCCCGGTTTCTGTTCAGGCTCTCCACTTCATTTTCAAAGGCAGACCAGAGCTTCACACTATGCCCCATGTCAGCCAGCATAGCCGCCAGGGCACAGCCCCAGGCCCCGCTGCCTAAAACAACAGTTCTCATGGCTTCGCTCCCCTACTTTTTTAACTTGAACTTCGGCTCCTCGCCCCTGATAAGTCTTTTGATATTCCCGCTGTGCTTTGCGATTATCGCAAGGCCCGTAGCCGCGGCTATGACAGTCAGCCACAGGTCACCGTGGAACGCAAGCATAAGCAGAGGATACGCTACGCACGCTGATATGGAGCCCAGTGACACATACTTTGTCAGCGCCGTCACAATGATGAACACCGCCAGCAGCAGGGCTATCACACGCCAGTCAAACACCAGCACGCCCCCGACGCAGGTAAGTATCCCTTTGCCGCCGCGAAATCCGGAGAACACCGGGAACATATGCCCCAGCACCACGAACAGCAGGGATATCTCCTGACCCAGCATTTTATAGCCGAGCCTGCCCATAAGCCAGCCCGCGAAAAGCCCGGACACGACGGATTTGAGCACGTCTATCAGCACGACCCAGACCGCAGCCTTTTTCCCGAAGTTCCTGTAAAAATTCGTGAGTCCGGCGTTGCCGCTGCCGAGGGTGCGCACGTCCTTCTTCATCACGTATTTTGATATTATGATAGCGCCGTTCACGCAGCCCAGGAGATATCCCACGACCGCGATGACCGCCAGATAAAGCCAAAACATCCTTACACTTCCTTGTCGCCTTTTTGCCGCACTATTATGTGGATAGGTGTGCCCTCAAGCCCGAACACAGCCCTGATCTGATTCTCGATATATCTCTTATAGGAAAAATGGAACAGCCTCGCGTCGTTGACGAAGATGACAAACGTAGGCGGTTTCGTCCCGGTCTGAGTCATGTAATACAGCTTGAGCCGCCGTCCCTTATCAGTTGGGGGCTGCACCCGCGCCGTGGCGTCCGCGAGGACGTTATTGAGCTGACCTGTCGTTATGCGCAGATTGCTCTGCTGCTGGACGAATTTTATGAGCTCGAAGAGCTTGTCCACGCGCTGGCCGGTCTTTGCGGAGATGAACAGCATGGGCGCATAGGTCATATAGCCCAGCTCATGGCGTATCTTCTCTTTCATCCGGTCCATGGTCTTGTCGTCCTTTTCGACGATGTCCCATTTGTTGACGACTATTATGCTCGCCTTCCCGGACTCATGCACCAGGCCCGCGATCTTTGTGTCCTGATCGGTTATTCCCTCGTTGCCGTCGATGAGGATTATGCACACGTCCGCTCGCTCTATCGCCATCTGGGCGCGCATAACGCTGTATTTTTCCACGCGCTCGTCCACCCTGGACTTACGGCGAATGCCGGCAGTGTCGATGAAGTTGAACCTGCCGTATTCGTTTTCAAAAAAGCTGTCCACTGCGTCTCTCGTGGTGCCGGGGACATTGCTCACTATCATGCGCTTCTCCCCGAGTATACGGTTGACAAGGCTGCTCTTGCCGGCGTTGGGCTTGCCAACGATGGCGACATTTATAATGTCACTCTCCTGCTCCTGCTCCTCATGCTCCGGGAAATACTTCACGCACTCGTCCAACAGGTCGCCCGTACCGTGGCCGTGTACAGCGGACACAGCTATGGGATCGCCCACGCCCAGGTTATAGAACTCGTATATATCCGGATTTGTCATGCCGGTGGAGTCCATCTTGTTCACCGCCAGCACTATGGGCTTTCCACTGCGCAGGAGCATGTTCGCCACCTCGACGTCGTTCGCCGTGACGCCGGTCTTGATGTCCGCCATGAAGATTATAACGTCCGCGTTGTCAATGGCTATCTGAGCCTGCTCCCGCATGAACATAAGTATCTCATTATCATTATTGGGCTCGATGCCCCCCGTATCCACAAGGGTAAATTCATGCCCGCACCACTCGCAGGGAGCGTATATTCTGTCCCTCGTGACGCCGGGCGTATCCTCGACAATGGACAGTCTTGTGCCGACAAGCTTGTTGAACAGCATGCTCTTGCCCACGTTTGGGCGCCCCACGATAGCTACCATCGGTTTTGCCATGTCCAGTCACTTCCTTTCTCAGCTGCCGGTCTCCCCGGCAATTGCTTTTATCAGATCTTCCGCCTCAGGGCCGACCGTCACGATCGGCACTCCCAACTCCTGCTCCGCTTCCTTTAGGGTCACGTCGTCCAGGAATTTGTCAACGCCGTCCCGCACCATTATGCGCGGTATGAGAAGTCTGCCCTTCAGGTCCCTGCCCTTGAGCTGGGCTATGAGATCCTGACCCGTGACAAGGCCCGCCACGGTCACCATCTCCCCGAAGAAATCGTTTCGTATGGCGTAGGTCTGATATTCCATATTATTACATCTTTTTGCCATTAAATCAATAAGCCCGGTGATAAATCCGCAGGCCGCCTGCCCTGTTGCCGCGGAAAAAGGCTCAATATCCCCGAAGCTTCCGCAGTCCTCCAGGGCGAACTTGAAGTCGTCCTCCATGGTGCGCAGCATACCGACGCCGTTTTCAAACTGGGGAAAATCGTCATAGTAGCTGTACTTAGGCATCTCCCGCTCCGCAAGCAGGTACAGCTCGTCCGAGCAGTAGAACACCCTGTAATCGTCCATCGCCATGCACTCTTCTCCCACCGCGTCCACCATGGCGATGACCTCCTCGGCCTTTGCCTTGTCCACAGGCGTCAGCGGGTACAGCCCGCACCGGTGCTTCGTTATCCCCACCGGCACCACGGAAACGCTGCTCACCGCCGGGTACATATCCTTAAGGTCCCGGAGTGTGCGCCGGAGCTCCTCCCCGTCGTTTATCCCGGGGCACAGGACTATCTGGCAGTTCATCCTGATGTCCGCCTGGGCAAAGCGCCGCATTATCTCAAGGGACTCGCCGCCCCGGCGATTGCCAAGCATGAAGGTGCGTAAATCCGGGTTTGTCGTGTGAACGGATATGTTTATCGGGCTTATATGCAGGTCGATTATCCGCTGCGCCTCCCGCTGGGACATATTTGTCAGAGTTATATAGTTGCCCGTCAGGAATGACAGGCGGGCATCGTCGTCCTTGAAATAGAGGTTTTCGCGCATTCCCTTGGGCATCTGATCCACAAAGCAAAACACGCACTTGTTCGCGCAGGAGCGCGCCTTGTCCATCAAATATGACTCAAAGTCGATACCCGGCTCCTCGCCCTCGCGCTTGCGCATGAGCACGCTGCGTTCGCTGCCGTCCTCACCCCGCAGGACGATAGTCAGCCGGTTTTCATAGGAATAGTACATGTAATCCAGCACATCCACTATTCTGTTGCCGTTTATGCTCAGGATGCAGTCCCCCGGCTTTATCCCGCAGCGGGCAGCCGGAGAGTGTTTATCCACTTTTTTCACCTTTGCCGCCAACCCCGTCCGCCTCCTTCAGGGTAAAAATATAGGGGAGGAAATGATCTCTCCTCCCCTACAAAATTCTGAATTCTTATTTTTCGGCTGCTGCCTTAGCGACAGAACGCTTGCCGTATGCGCCGCAGGCTTTGCAGGCTCTGTGGGGCAGACGGAATGCACCGCACTCGGGGCATGTTGCCAGAGTGGGAGCTGTGAGCTTCCAGTGAGAGTTACGTCTCTTATCTCTTCTTGCCTTTGAAACTTTTCCCTTTGGTACCGCCATGGTGACACCTCCTCATAGATACCGCCTTGCTGGCGGGTAAAACTCATTTATTCTTGTCTATAAACTGCTGCAGAACAGCAAACCGCGGATCAAGCTCAGGCTTGCAATCGCACGGTCCGAGGTTCAGGTCGGCTCCGCATCTGCTGCAAAGACCCTTGCAGTCCTCCCTGCACAGCGTCTTACTGGGCAGCGAAAGTATAAATGCTGTTGTCGCCACTTCCTCAAGGTCAACGCAGCTGCCGTCAAGCTCGATGTAATCGTAATCATCTTCGTCATTGACATGGTCAACTATCACGTTGTCCACAGATACCTTTTTGGCCAGCGGAAACTCTTTTGTACATCTGTCGCAGGTGCA
The DNA here is from genome assembly GCA_934552825.1 of uncultured Oscillospiraceae bacterium. GTDB lineage: Bacteria > Bacillota > Clostridia > Oscillospirales > Oscillospiraceae > CAKTEQ01. The sequence goes on along the minus strand of CAKTEQ010000003.1, from coordinate 208,840 downwards.
GTGGAGAGTTGTCTCCATGTCCATATGCAGGTTGAGCACTCCGGCGATATTTTTCACGGTCCCGCTCACCCTCACGGGCTCAGCTGCGGGATACGCGCCGTAGTACTCCAGGTCACTGAGATCCAGCGTGAAATCAAAGGACTCAGACGCGCCGGGAACGTTGATTATCTTGCCAAGATCCAGTTTCATAGGACACCCCTTTGCAGACGGTACGCAAAGTATTATAGAGTAATTGGCTCCCAATGTCAAACATTTTCTGCTTAAAACTTGACAGTTTTTTTGCTTTTTTCCCCTGTCTTTACCGTCAGAGCGCCCGCGCCGTACCCCGCCGGCCTGGGATGTTGCAAAAGGCGCACCGCTGTGTTAATATTTACCGGCAAAGGAGGCGTTATCATGAAAGAATTCACAGTTGGAAAAAACGATTCCCAGCAGCGGCTCGACCGCTTTGTGAGCAAAAACGCCCCAATGCTGCCCGCCTCTCTTCTGCATAAATACATACGCCTCAAACGCATAAAGGTGAACGGAAAGCGCGGAGAAAAGGACACGCGTCTCCAGGTGGGCGACCTTGTTCAGATGTACATAAACGACGAGTTTTTTGAAGCCCCCCGTGACGACAATGCCTATCTCACCGTTTCGTCCCCAAAGCTGAATATCGTCTACGAGGACGGGAACATCATGCTCCTGGACAAGCGCCCGGGGCAGGCTGTGCATCCCCATGACGGCGCCGAGTACGGGCGCACCCTCATCGACCATATCCAGGCTTATCTGTACGCCAAGAGTGAGTGGCGCCCCAGGGAGGAGAACGCATTCACCCCGGCCCTCTGCAACCGCATAGACAGGAACACCGGCGGCATCGTCATCGCCGCCAAAAACGCGGCGGCTCTGCGCATAATGAACCAGAAGATAAAGGACAGAGAGATAGAAAAATACTATCTCTGCATTATCCACGGTGCCATGAAGCCCGCTGCCGGCAAGCTGGAGGGGTATATATTCAAGGACAGCGTGAAAAACCAGGTCTATGTCCGCCAGAGGAGCGAGCCCGGCGCAAAGTACGCCGCCACCCTCTACCGCACTGTCAAAACACGGGGCGACCTGTCCCTCGTGGAGTGCGAGCTGCTCACGGGGCGCACCCATCAGATACGCGCCCAGTTCGCGGCGGCGGGACACCCACTTCTCGGGGACGGCAAATACGGCAGCCTCCGCCAGAACAAGACCTACGGGCGCAAATACCAGGCGCTCTACTCATACAGGCTGAAGTTCGCCTTCAAAACAGACGGCGGCGAACTTGAATACCTGAACGGCAGGGAGTTCACCGTAAGCGACGTGGACTTCGTGAAAGAATACTTCGGATAAACATCGAAGCCCCGGTGCTCAGAGCACCGGGGCTTCGATGTATCACCCGTCGATATTCTTCATGCTCGCCGCAGATACCTCAAAGGCAGTCCGTGGGATCTGCACGCCGTCTATGTTTTTTATATATGTACGGCTCTGAAGCCTGCCTGAAATGCTCACCCGGCTACCAACGCCCAGCGCGGATGCCTCCCGCGCCGTCTCCCCCCAGAGTATGCAGGGGATATAATCCGCTCTGCCGCTTCTCCGGTTCACGGCGAGCATTATGTCGCATATCTCCCTGCCCAGAGGCGTGCGCCTGTAAACCGGAGCTTTGCATATCGTCCCGGTAAGCTCCACGCTGTTTTCCGGCTCGCCTATGGACAGCTTGTCGGCGTCCTGTGCATTTACCGTTATCACGAGCCTGCTGCCAACGCCGCTCTTATTATTATAGGTGTGCAGCACGCCTCTGACCTCCACGAAGTCTCCCTCGCTCAGGGCTTCCTTTTCCAGCCGTCCCCGCTCCATCACAATATTCAATCTGTCCTCAACGCCGCTGAGTCTGCGTACCGCCAGAGCAAAGCCCCAGAATTCCTTCCCGTGATTTTCGTGGGAAAGCTTCGGCTCGCTCACCACGCTCCCGCATATTACCACGCTGTTCTCATTCACAAAATCGCCCATCTTATGTTTCACTCCCAACAGGTTACTGCTTTTTCCAGTAACATTCCTATTCGCCGGGCAGTTCAAAGATTACGCTCCTGTGCAGAATTTCTCCGATTTTTTCCGGGCGCTCTCCCAGCAGCAGAAGCAGCCCCCCAAGAGCGAGGGACATATCCCCTCCGTCCCCCGGCACGCAGAACTCCTGGCTCTCCGCCACAACTCCCCATGGCGTGCGCACCTCACGCTGGAGGGATGCCATCACCCACGGTCCGATACGGCTGGAGTATGTGAGCGTCTCCTTCCCCCCTGCCCCGTATGTCACGGCGCAGGGCGTGGTCATGCTCTCCGCCCACACTCCCGCAAGTTCCCCCGGTATCAGCGCCGCGCCGCAGGCGATACTTCCCTCCGGCACGCCCCCTGGCAGCACAAGGCATATGCTGCTTTCACCCCGGTCCCTGCCGGCGCAATACTCGCCGGCAAAGCGCCGAATGCGCGCCCTGGTATCCTCGCTCTGCCCTATTATCCGCACTTCCACGGCCGTATCCCCCCGAAAATGTAAGTGTTAGACTTATTCTTAATAATTTTTTGCAAAATATGCCCTGATTTTTGAAAAAAATGTGGCTTTTCATGGAAAGAATGTGTATAATAATTACTTAAAATGAATGTTAGGACTTGGTATCAATGGTCAAAACCGTTCTTATTACCGGCGCATCAAGAGGAATCGGCGCCGCAGCCGCCCGTCTTTTCGCCGAAAACGGCTGGAACGTGGCTGTGAACTACCTCAAAAATGCGGCGGCCGCCCAAAATCTCGTCTCCGAGCTCAATGAGGGGCGTCCGGGCTGCGCCCGGGCCTTCGAATGCGACGTGGCCGACTTCTCAGCCGCGGAACGCATGTCCCGCGAGGCGGAGGAGACCTTCGGCGGTGTGACCTGCCTTGTTAACAACGCGGGGATCTCCCTCGACGCTCTCATTACCGACACTTCTCCCGAGCAGTGGGCGCGGGTATTCGCCGTCAATTCGACCGGTGTGTTCAACTGCACACGAGCTGTCCTCCCCGGGATGATACGCCGCAAATCCGGCTCCATCGTCAACATCGCCTCCATGTGGGGGGAGACAGGGGGGAGCTGCGAGGTCGCCTACTCCGCATCAAAGGGCGCCATCATAGCCTTTACAAAGGCGCTGGCGAAGGAGGTAGGTCCCTCCGGAATCCGGGTGAACTGCGTCTCTCCGGGTCTTATCGACACGGAGATGAATTCAAACCTGACCCCTGCGGACATTTCCGCCCTGTGTGAGGAGACTCCCCTGGGCAGAGCCGGCACTCCCAGGGACGTGGCGCAGGCTGTTTTGTACCTCGCGTCCGAAGGCGCGGCTTTTATAACGGGGCAGGTACTCGGCGCCAACGGCGGATTTCTTATTTGAAAATACAGATGAAAGGCTGAAGAAATACATGGCAAAACTTATTATTCCCGAGAACTACAAACCAAGGCTCTCTGTGTTCGACACACAGAAGGCGATCTCGCTCATCAAGCGTATTTTCGCGGATAACCTCTGCGGAAACCTCAACCTGCGCCGCGTGTCCGCTCCCCTTTTCGTGGACGCGTCCCTGGGCATGAACGACGACCTCAACGGCGTTGAGCGGCCCGTCCGCTTCGACGTACCCGAGATCCCCGAGTGCGACGCCGCCGTCGTGCAGTCCCTCGCGAAGTGGAAGCGCATGGCTCTGAAGAAATACGAATTCTCCACAGGCATGGGCCTCTATACGGACATGAACGCCATCCGCCGGGACGAGGAGCTGGACAACCTCCACTCCATCTACGTGGACCAGTGGGACTGGGAGAAGGTCATCAACCGCAGTCAGCGCACGATGCAGTATCTTGAAAAAACCGTTGACTCCATCGTCGCCGCCATATGCACGACACAGTTCACCCTTGACGCCGTGTTCCCCCAGCTGGCGGGCCGGGAGCTTAAGCGCGACGTGTTCTATATCTCCACGGCGGAGCTTGAGACCATGTACCCCGACCTCACTTCCAAGGAGCGGGAATACGAGATAACAAAGGAGCACAAAACCGTCTGCCTCACAGGCATCGGCGATAACCTGAGCTGCGGCGAGCCTCACGACGGCCGCGCCCCTGACTACGACGATTGGCGCCTTAACTGCGACATACTCTTCTGGCACGATGTGCTCGGCTGCCCCATTGAGATCTCCTCCATGGGCATCCGCGTCGACGAGAGATCTCTCGACCATCAGCTCCACGTGTCCGGCTGCGACGACCGCCGGGAGCTCGCCTACCATAAGGCACTGCTCAACGGCGAGCTGCCCCTGACCATCGGCGGCGGCATCGGTCAGTCGAGACTGTGCATGCTCCTGCTGGGCTGCGCTCATATAGGCGAGGTGCAGGTGTCCCTCTGGGATAATAACACCGTTGAAAAATGCCATCAGGCTGGCATCAACATTCTCTGATATGACGTACAAAAAACCGGCTGCGGAACTTATCCGCAGCCGGTTTTCTTGATAGCTTTTTACACATTTCCTATGTCCATAGCGGTGTCATAAGCGTCGTTTATCGCCTCGTACACTTTCTTGCTTGACTTTGCGTCGCCGATGACAACGGTCTCATAGGCATAGGGTCTGAGCCGTTCCGCCAGAGCGTTGCCTGTGGACCTGAGCCCCACGCTGTAGAGCACTGTGTCCGCCTCAATGAAGAGCTTCTCTCCATTCACCTCGACCTCCACGCCGTTCTCCTTTACCTCCGTGACCTTGGTGTTCACCCGGAATGTGAGTGGCTTCCCCTCGCACTCGCGCATGAAGCCGCTGAGCGTCAGGTAATTGCAGTCCCGGGCAATGGAGCCCAGCGCTTCTACTACCGTCACCTCATGTCCCTGAGCCGCCAAATCAAGGCCCGTCTCGCAGCCCACAAGGCCGCCGCCGATTATGACCACGCGCTTGCCCGGCTCAAAGCCGAAGTATACGTCCGCCGTGTAGCGGGCGTTTTCGATGCCCGTTATCTTCGGCACCACCGGCTCGGAGCCGCTGCACACCAGGATCACATCGGGATCCAGCTTCTCCATGAGCGCCTCGTCGGCCTCGGTGTTGAGCATGACATTTATGTCACGCTTTTCCACCTGATGGACAAGATAATTCTTGAACTTGCGCAGGTCACCCTTATACTGGTCCTTGTCCGTAAAGCGCAGCCAGCCGCCCAGTTCTCCATTCTTCTCGATGAGCGTCACGTCGTGACCTCTGTCAAATGCTGTGAACGCAGCCTGCATACCTGCGGGACCGCCGCCCACTATGGCGACCTTCTTCTTTGATATCACGGCGTATTCTCTCTTCTTGCGGTTCTCGTGGCGTGCAAGGGGGTTCACCGTGCAGCCCGTGCGCCCGTCAGTAACAGGGAAGCCGTTGGGATTGAGCTTATCCCCAAGCTTGTTGCCCATGAGGCAGAAGTTGCAGCGCAGGCAGGGGCGGATATCTTCGTCCATGCCGTACTGTGCCTTCTTCACGATAAATGGGTCGGCAATAATGGCTCTTGCGCACGCCACAGCGTCGCACTTACCCTCGGCGATAAACTGCTCCATCATCTCCGGGTCTGTGAGAGAACCGTGGAGGATGACCTTAGGCGTGAGGTCGGACTGCTTTATCATCTCCGAGTATTTCACCAGAGGCGCCTTCTGCTGGAAGGTGCTGGTCTGGACAAGGGAGCCTGTGTCCATGCTGGAGCCGCAGCTCACGTTGATGAGGTCGATATATGGCTCGATCGCCTTGAGGAACACATATGTGTCCTTGAAGGTGTTGCCGCCCTCCTTGAGGTCGTCCACGGAGACGCGCACGTCGATTATCATGCTGTCGCCAACAGCCTCGCGCACCGCCTTGAACACCATCACTGGGAAGCGCATCCGGTTCTCGATGGGGCCGCCGAACTTATCGGCGCGGCGGTTCCACAGGGGGCTGAGGAACTGGTTGAGCAGCCAATGGTGCCCCGCATGTATCATGATGACGTCAACGCCGCAGCCCTGCCAGAAGAGTGCAGCGTCCACGTACTTCTGCACTGTGCGCTCTATCATCTTCTCGTCCATGCAGGTCACTTCCAGCCCGTCAGAACGGAAAAAGCCCATGGAGCTTATTATCTTGCCGCCTTCGTTGAAATAGGGGTCCACCGCGTCGCCGCCGTGAGTGAGCTCCACCTCAACCATCGCTCCGTGCTGGCGGATAGCGTCCACCAGTTCGGAGATGAGGGGCTTTGAATCCCTGTCAAACTTGAAGTGGTGTTCGTGAGCGCCGTATTCATCCACGGGCACTTCACTTATGACCACCATGCCCGCGCCGCCCCGGGCCTTCTCCTCCATGTACTGGATATAATAGTCATTTGGCTTGCCGTCATCAACAAATGAGTTTGCGTTGGGTGCTGAATAAAATCTGTTTTTGAACGTCTTGCCTCTTATGGTCATGGGTTCAAACAGATGGGGGTACTTTATCTTTGCCATGGTCGTTCCTCCTTTTGATCTCTTGCAATAATTTTCGCATTTGTTTTTGAAGATGTCAATGCGCCCAGGGCATTTTCAGCGTTCTTCCAGTTTCAGCAAAACATTTTCACTGGTGTTTTTTTGTCCTTAAAAGATGTGTGTCGTATTTTTATTTTCGCGGGTATAATTTTGCGTTTTGCAAGATTTTCTTCGTTTTTTCTCCGGGATTTCTATTGATTTCTTTTCTGTCCGGTGATACTATGTGAACGTGATCATCTGAGCCGCTCTCCCCTGGCGGTCTTATTTTCACTGGCAGAGTTAGTCTCTGCTAATTCACTGTTTTCAAGGAGCGGATAGGTATGAACAAGATAACTTTAAAAATCGACGGCATGGCTTGCGGCATGTGCGAAAATCATATGAACGACGCGGTCCGCCGGGCGTTCCCCGTGAAGAAGGTCAGCTCCTCTCACACGAAAGGCGAGACTGTGATAATCTCTCAGGAGGATATCTCCGAGGAGGCGCTCAGGGGCGCGATCGAGCCCACCGGGTATACGGTAACGGGATACCACAGCGAGCCATACGAAAAGAAGGGGCTTTTCAGCCGCCATTAAACAGCAAAAAGACAGACCGGTACATCAGGAATCGATGTACCGGTCTGTTTTTTATTTTTTCTCCCCGTCCAGGAGATTTGTCATGCTGTGCAGGCTTATTCCCAATGTCGAGAGATTGTGCAGCAGCGCCGACGTGGTGGGCTGTATAACGCCGCCGACACCCAGCACTATGAGCATCATGTTGAAGCCGACGATGAACCTGTAATTCCTCCTTATCCGCGCCATGAGCTCGGTACTCAGGCGGCGGAGCGTGACAAGCTCGAACAAATCGCTGGAGGATATCGTTATATCCGCGATCTCCCTTGCGATGGCGGCACCGCTGTTGATGGCGATACCCGCGTCCGCTTCCGAAAGCGCCGGCGTATCATTCACGCCGTCCCCTATCATGATAACGCACCGTCCGGCGTCATGCTCGGATTTTATAAACCGCGCCTTATCCTCCGGCAGTACGCCCGCGTGGTATTCGTCCACGCCCACCGCCGCAGCGACAGCGGCAGCAGTCTTTTCATTATCGCCTGTCATCATGACTATTCTCTTCACGCCGCAGCCGTGGAGTGCCGCAATAGCAGCCCCCGCCTCCGCCCTGATGGGGTCGGAGATACTGATCACCGCCGCAAGCGTGCCGGATATGGCAAGATAGAGGTGGGAATACTCCCCGGACAGGCTGTCGAACTTCTCCTGTTCTCCGTCCGGCACGGCGCACTTCTCGTCCTCGAACACGAAGTGAGCACTGCCGATGATCACCTTCTCCCCGTCCACCATGCTGGATATGCCGTGGGCAACCACGTACTCCACCTTTGAGTGGTACTCCTCGTGGTTGAGTCCCCTCGTCTTCGCCTCTTCGACCACCGCGTTGGCAAGGGAGTGGGGATAGTGCTCCTCAAGGCACGCGGCGAGACGGAGCATCTCGCTCTCCTCATGCCCGCCGAAGGTGGTTATTCCCGCCACACGCGGCGTCGCGTAAGTCAGCGTGCCGGTCTTGTCAAATACCACCGTGTCCGCCTTGGCGACGGTCTCCAGGAAGCGGCCGCCCTTGACTGAAATATTATAAAGGCTGCTCTCACGCATTGCCGAGAGCACCGCGATTGGGATGGACAGTTTCAGCGCGCAGGAGAAATCCACCATCAGCACCGCGAGCATTTTTGTCACGTTGCGGGTCAGAAGATACGTCAGCACTGTGCCCCCAAGAGTGTACGGCACAAGCTTATCCGCGAGCTGGGCGGCTTTGTCCTCAGCGGCGGATTTAAGCTTCTCCGACTCCTCAATCATTTTCACTATACGGTCATACCGTCCGCCGCCGGAGAGCTTATCCACGCTGATAACGCACTCGCCCTCCTCCACGACCGTCCCGGCATACACATAGCTGCCCGTTTCCTTTCTCACAGGCAGTGACTCGCCCGTCATGGACGCCTGGTTTACAAGAGCCTCCCCGGAGACTACCTTGCCGTCCAGGGGTATCATGTTGCCCATGCGCACCACGACCCTATCGCCCAGGGCGATGCGGTCCACGGGCACGAGCTCCTCCTGCTCGCCATCCAGCCGCCACACCTTGTCCACATTCAGGGACATGGCTCCGGCGAGATCCGCAACGGACTTCTTGTGGGTCCACTCCTCAAGTATCTCGCCGAGGCGCAGCATGAACATCACCGAGCCTGCCGAGTCAAAGTCGCCCCTGATGAGGGATACAGTGACCGCGGTCGCATCAAGCACCGCAACTGAAAGGCGCTTTTCCTTGAGGGAGGCAAGTCCCTCCCGGACATATTTCGCCGCCTTTATCACAGATATCGCCGCCCGCACCGGGAAGGGCAAAAACAGTTTCGACGCGAAGCGCCGGGCAACTGTAAATACGAGCTTGTCCTCAAACTCTCTGTTAAGCGCCCGCTGTGTGTGCTCCGGCACGAGCCCCAGCTCCCGCGCCTCTTCAAAGGAAAAGGCGGACAGGGCGCTGACGACAGCGCTTCTCTCTCCTGAATAACATATTACAGCGTCGCAGGTGCGGTCATATGTGCGCACGTCCGTAACACCGGCGACCGCTCTGAGATAATACTCCAGAACGTCCGCTTCCTCCAGCGTCATACGCTTTACAGCCAGCCGGACTCTCAGACGTCCCCCAGTCTCATGCAAAACTTCACATCTCATGTTCTGTCTCCAAAAATGCAGGAGAGCCGCTTTTCAAAGCGGCTCTCCGGATCAAGCTTATTCCTGTGTACAGTCCGCTTCTTCGCAGGCACAGTTATCGATAACTTCTTCCGCGGCAGCGCGCTTCTCGTTTATTTCCTTTGCTTCAGCCAGGATATCTCCTGCGTTCTCCTGAAGGTTTGTCACCGTAGTCATAACGCTTTCCTTCGCGCGGAGAACTGCCGCAGTCGTGTGGGCATAGACCTTCTTCGCGTCCTTGCTGCCGAGAATTTTCAGTCCGGCGGTGCCAAAAAGAAGTCCGCCTGCAAAAAGTCCGACCTTACCCCAAGCACTTCCCATATATAACAACCTCCCAAACGATTATAGCCTGTTCCGGACGCGGCTTATGTTTATTCGCCCCTGCATGCCGGAACAGCTTCAGTTTAGCAAAACTTTTTCCCCTTTTCAATACATTATTCGGAAAATTTCACCCCGATTTTACACTCACGTGTGTGCATTTTTATTCTTCAAATTCAAGGAAAGTCTTGACCCGGCACCGCTTATGGGTGTAATCATATAGTTGCGCGGGCATTTACCCGTCTACTAAAACATATTTGGAGGTTTGTCTGATGAAGAACGTGCTGCTCATCTCTACAAGTCTCAGAAAGCCCAGTAATTCAGAGGCTCTTGGGGACGAATTCCTGCGGGGCGCCGCCGAAGCGGGACACAGCGTTGACAAGATCACGCTCAGGGGCAAGGACCTGCGCTACTGCGTCGGCTGTCTCGCCTGCCATAGGCTGGGGCACTGCGTCATAAAGGACGACGCCGCTGAGATAATATCGAAGATGCACGACGCGGACGTCATCGCTTTCGCAACGCCTATATACTATTATGAAATGTGCGGCCAGATGAAGACTCTGCTGGACCGTGCCAACCCTCTCTACGACAGCGACTACCGATTTCAGGACATATATCTGCTCACATCCGCCGCTGAGGACGAGCCTGACACACCAAAGCGGGCGGAAATAGGTCTGAGCGGCTGGGTTGACTGCTTCGAGCGCGCCGGAATAGAGGGAACGGTGTTTGCCGGCGGGGTCAACGAGCCTGGGGAGATCGCCGGACACGCCGCGCTGACACAGGCTTATGAAATGGGAAAAAACGTATGATCAGGGAGGTATAAATTATGGCTGTCAAGCAGACTGCAGGTCACGATTCACTTGGCGAGTTCGCGCCTAAATTCGCGGAATTGAACGATGATGTTCTTTTCGGCGAGGTTTGGTCAAGGGAGGCTGAGCTCCCTCTCAAGATCCGCTCCATCATCACCATAACCGCCCTTGTGAGCAAGGGAATGGTGGACAGCTCCATGACATATCACATGGAGACAGCGAAAAAGAACGGCGTCACCGCCGAAGAGATGGCTGAGATACTCACTCATCTGGCCTTTTACGCTGGCTGGCCCAACGCCTGGGCGGCGTTCCGCATCGCAAAAGAGGTCTGCGCTTAATAACAAAAGCAGCCCCGCCGCATGATCGGCGGGCTGCTTTTAATTTACGCTTAATTATCCGTCTGTGCCCGTTATCTTCTCCTGAATACTAAAAGGCGAGGGTCAAATTCCCTCGCCTTTTCTGTGGAGCTGGTGGCCGGACTTGAACCGGCGACCTGCTGATTACGAATCAGCTGCTCTACCGACTGAGCCACACCAGCATTTCACAGCCCTGTGATTATATTACATTCCCAGACTATTTGTCAATGAGAAATTATAATATACTCTCCGTTTAATTTTCTCTCTGGCGGTCCCGGTTCCGGCGGTAATTCCTGTCAAGAAGAAAAAACGACGAATTTCGACAATGTTCACCATGTACCGAATTCCCCTGATTCTCCACAAAATACCAATTTCCGCTCCATTATCGTTTTCCATAAATGTCCAGTTTTTGTTTACATAACAACATCTAATAAGTAAGAATACTATGAGTTATTCACATTTTCCACAGAGTTTTGCACATTCAGGCTTGATTTTAGTGTTAAAAACGGACTTGGGGCGATTATAAATCATATGAATTTACTTTTTACGTCTGAATTTGATTGACATAATTCCATAATATACTTTTTAGTGAAAATATCGTCCTGCTGCCGGAGAAAGAACATCCGCCGGGTTTTCCCCCGGCGGACGCAAAGCTCAGTATTTAAGTTTCGAGAGATCCATATTCGCGTAGGCGTCCAGCTCCATATCCGCTCTCACGCCGGCGAGGTACTCGTAGTAGGCCTGACTCCCTATCATCGCGGCGTTGTCTCCGCAGAGCTTAATGTCCGGCATATAGAGCTCAAAGCCGCCTGCGGCAGCTGCGGCTGTCATATCCCCCCGTATCCTGGAATTTGCGGAAACTCCGCCGCACAGGACGATTTTCATGTTTCCCGTGAGCTCCGCCGCCCTTATCGTCCTCGGTATCAGTGCGTCGCTTACCGCTTTCTGGAATGACGCCGAGAGAGATGCCTTGTCCAGCTCTTCGCCCTTCTGCTGGGCGTTATGAGCGGCATTCACCACTGCCGTCTTAAGGCCGGAAAAACTCATGTCAAATTCATGCCCCGCCACCTTTGCGTGGGGGAGGATGTACCTGTTCTCGTCGCCGTTCTTCGCGAGGGCGTCTATCTTCGCGCCGCCCGGGTAGCCTATGCCCATCACCCGCGCCGCCTTATCGAAGCACTCCCCCGCCGCGTCGTCCCGGGTCTGCCCGATTATCTCTATATCCGTATAGCCACGGACGTTCGCTATGAGGGTATTGCCCCCCGAGACCACAAGCGCCAGAAATGGCGGTTCAAGCTCCGGGTGGGTGATATAATTCGCGGCGATATGGCCCCTTATGTGGTGCACGGGTATGAGGGGTCTTCCAAGGGCGTAAGCCGCCGCCTTGGCGAAGTTCACCCCCACCAGCACAGCGCCGATAAGCCCCGGAGCGTACGTCACGGCAATGGCGTCGATGTCCAGTTTCCCGATGCCCGCCTCCCTGACGGCCCTATCCGCCAGAGGTACGATCGTCTGGATATGGCTCCTCGACGCAAGCTCCGGCACAACTCCCCCATAGAGGGCGTGCATCTCCACCTGGGAAAAAATTGCGTCGGACAGCACACGCCGTCCGTCCTGCACCACCGCGACGGCGGTCTCGTCGCAGGATGACTCGATTGCAAGTATGTTCATGTTCTCTCTCCAAAAAACAGGGTCATGAGTATGGCGTCCTCCTTCGGCTGGGTGTAGTATCCACGGCGCCTGCCCACCGGCTCAAAGCCGCAAGCTGTATACAGGGCCGCGGCAGCCATGTTCGTCTCCCGCATCTCAAGGGTAATGAAGGCAAGGCTCTGCCGCTTTGCCTCCTCCGTAAGCGCCCCGATGACAGCGCGCCCCAGCCCCCGGCAGCGCAGCGCCTTGTGCACCGCAACATTGAGGATATACCCCTCGTCCGCCGCCGTCTGCATGCCGCCGTAGGCGACTATCACGCCCCCCCGCTCCGCCGCGAAAAAAAGGGCGTTTTCATTTTCCAGCTCTTCCCGGACGCTTTCCTCTGACCATGGGTGGGTGAAGCACTCCTGCTCCAAGCGTGCGATTTGCGGGGCGTCCGCCGGGGTGGCGGGTCTTATGACTATATCTCTCATCGGCTAAATTCGTCCAGCAGAGCGTTCACGCTGAAGTATATCTCCTTCGCCGCCGCCTTGTATATGTCATAGTCGCCGCCGAAGGGGTCGGATATGTCTCTGCCGCTGAGTGTGTGTATCTTGTCCCCGCCGATTATGCCCCGGAGCATATCCGCGTGGCTGCGGGTCATTGTATAGACCGCCTCCGCCTCGTCGAAAAGCTCCTGAGTTATCTGGCAGGCGGTGTGCCCTGAAATATCCGCGCCGTATTCCGCCGCCGCCCGGACGGCGTTTTCCGTCACAGGCTCGCCGTTTACCGCCGCGATGCCGCAGGACTTGGCCCTGACGGGTATGTCCCGCTCCTGGGCGAGGGTGTTGAATATTCCCTCCGCCATAGGGCTGCGGCACGTGTTGCCGGTACACACAAAAAGAACAGTTCTCATATAAAACACCTCACTTTGCATCAAACCAGCTCCTGCCGGACTTTGCGTCCGCCCGCAGGGGCACACTGAGCTGCACCACCGATTCCATCTCCTCCTTGAGGAGTGCCTTTGCCTTTTCGCACTCGTCCTCGGGGCTTTCAAGTATCAGCTCGTCGTGGACCTGAAGGATAAGCCGGGAGCGCATATTCTCCCTTTTCAGCCTGTCCGCCACGCGCACCATGGCGAGCTTTATTATATCCGCCGCCGTGCCCTGTATGGGCGTGTTCATGGCGGCGCGCTCGCCGAATGAGCGGAGATTATAATTTGAGGATTTGAGCTCCGGGATATATCTGCGTCTGCCGAAAAGCGTCGTGACGTAGCCGTCATGCTTTGCCTGCTCCACAACGCTGTCCATGTATCTCTTCACGCCGGAGTACTTTGCGAAATAGCTCTCGATATACTCCTTTGCCACGTATTTCGGCACCCCTATATCCTGAGACAGGGAGAAATCGGAAATGCCGTACACTATGCCGAAATTCACCGCTTTCGCACTGGTGCGCATCTCATGAGTCACCTGCTCCAATGGCACGCCGAACACCTGGGACGCTGTGACGGCGTGGATATCGCTCCCGTCGGCAAAGGCCCTGCCCATCGCCTCGTCTCCCGAGATGTGGGCGAGGATGCGCAGCTCGATCTGGGAGTAGTCCGCGTCCACAAGAACGCATCCCTCCTTCGCCACGAACATACGCCGCAGCTCGCTTCCCAGCTCCTGACGCACGGGGATATTCTGGAGATTAGGCTCGATTGACGACAGCCGCCCCGTGGCGGTCACCGTCATCTGGAAGGTCGTGTGGATACGCCCATCCGGGGCGATCACCTTGAGCAGCCCGTCTGCATAGGTGCTTTTCAGCTTTGTCAGCTGCCTGAAGCGTATTATTTCATCTATTATCGGGTGACGTCCCCGGAGCTTCTCCAGGACCTCGATATTCGTCGAATACCCGGTTTTCGTCTTTTTCACCGGGGGCAGGTCCAGCTTTTCGAAGAGTATCTCCCCCAGCTTTTTCGTTGAATTGATATTGAATTCTTCCCCCGCAAGGGCGTATATTTTCCCGCTGCTGTCCTCTATGCCCTTAGAGAGCATCTCGCCGTAGGCCACCAGGCTGTCCCGGTCTGCCCTGAATCCGTCCCGCTCCATCTCCGCCAGCACCAGGCACAGGGGCAGCTCTATCTCACAGTACAGCTTATCCATGCCCAGCTCCCGGAGCTGAGATGCCAGCTTTTCCGCGAGGACCGACAACGCCCCGGCTGTCGCTGCGAGCTCGTCCAGCCTTGCGCCGTCCTCCACCAGCAGGGACAGCTGCCCGTCTCGCTCCACGGAGTGTGGGATCTCAAAGCCGCAGTATTTGACCGCCAGCCGCTCCGGCTCGTAGCTCCCGGCGCCGCTGTCCAGAAGATAGGCGGCGAGCGCCGTGTCAAATGTCCAGCTCCGGACGGGTATTCCCCGCTCCATGAGACTGCGCATCACGGCCTTGATATTGTGCCCGGCCTTATTAATATCCGCCGCGAAAAAATCCCTCAGAGCGCCATCAAAATCGCCGGAGTAGCTCTCCCTGCGCAAGGCATAGACTCTTTCACCCCCCGGGGCAATGAACACTTCCTCAAGGTCCGTACACCAGACCGCGGCGCTCCCGCCGGACATCTCTTTCAGCGCCCTGTCGAGAGTATCCCTGTCCGTTATGTCCCATCTGACCCAGTTGACGGCGGACGTGTCTGCCGCCGAGGCCTCAGCATTTTTCAGCCCAAGCTTATCAATGAACTTCGTAAAGCCCAGAACCCTGAACACATCATAAAGCTCCGGAGTATATTCCCCGGTCCAGCGGGCGTCCTCCGCCCTGAACACGACGGGCACGTCCGTCACTATCGCAGCGAGGGTATAGGACATTTTCGCGCTGTCCTCCCCCTCCATGAGCTTTTTCCTCACACCCGGCTTGATGTCCCCGGACTGGATATTCCCGTATACGCCTTCCAGGCTGCCGAACTGGTGCAGCAGGTCCATCGCGGTCTTTTCCCCGATACCCGGAACGCCGGGGATATTATCAGAGCTGTCGCCCATGAGGGCCTTCAGGTCCACCATTTTTTCAGGCTCGAAGCCGTACTCCTCCCGGAAGCGCCCCAAAGTGTATTCCACAGTCTCCGTATTCCCCATGCGCGTTTTCACGTGGAGGACTGTTGTCCTGTCCGTTATGAGCTGGAAGCTGTCCTTGTCGCCGGTGACGATGACGCAGGTGTTCCCCTCCGCCTCGGCACGGCGGCTTATTGTGCCCAGCAGATCGTCCGCTTCATAGCCCGCCAGCTCCACGCGGTATATCCCCATAGCGTCCAGCACCTTTTTCAGCACCGGCATCTGCTGCGCCAGCTCCTCGGGCATACCTTTGCGCTGAGCCTTATAGCCCTCGAACTGCTCGTGGCGGAATGTGGGCGCCTTCAGGTCGAAAGCCACGCAGATCCCGTCGGGCTGCTCCTCGGCGATGAGCTTGAGAAGTATGGCGACAAAACCGTAGACTGCGTTTGTGGGCGTTCCGTCCGGTGCGTTGAGCATACGTATGCCGTAAAAGGCGCGGTTGACTATGCTGTTGCCGTCTATCGCCATAAGCTTCATCATCATCTCTCCTTGTTTCTCCTCATTCATCTTCAAATGAGGTAAATTCCAGCATGAAATCCAGCATCGGCACGAGGGTCTTAAAATCCTGTGCCATGCGCTCCGAGAGCTTTTTGCTCATAAGCTCCCGCCCCCACTTCATTACATGGGTGAAGCCGAATTTTTTCTTATTGTACAGCATTCCAAGGCTGCTGTCAAAAACCCCCTTGGGCCTTTTATAATCCTCGCCGTATAGGGTGAAGATCCCGCTCTCCAGCGTGTTTTCCAGCAGGCTCTCCACCCGGGCGGGATTCGCGTCAATTATCCGGCGCATCCGCTCCAGCGTCGCAGCCTTCATGTCATAGCAGCCCAGACCGTATTCCGCGCCGTCCGGACGTATCTCAAAATAGAACACCGGCTCCTCCACCCACTGGCGGCTGCGGCTTATCGTGAACCACATTCTGTCCTTATACGGTCCTCTTCCATGGAGCCTGCGGGCATCCCTGTATATCCGGGAGCAGCGGCATGAGCTGTCAAAGCTCAGAGAACCCTCAAGGCGCTGCCACACTTCATGTGTCAGCGCCTTTGTGGGCTCGTAAAGACTGTCCGTATACTCCTGCTTATGCTCCAGGAACCATTCCCTGTTGTTATTAAGGCTTATACCCCAGAGAAATTTCTCTGTCCGCTCGGTGTATCCGGTGAATTTCTTTACGCTCTTTTCCATTTTACCCCCTGGGGCGTATCCTCAAGGATAATGCCCTGAGCCTTAAGCTCGTCTCTTATCCTGTCCGCCTCGGCGAAGTTCTTTTCCTTTCTCGCCTTCTGGCGTGCCTCGATCTTGGCTTCGATATCGCTGTCGATATCGTCCTTGCCGCGGTTATAGAGCAGGCCGAGCACGTCGGTAAGCTCTGTGAACTTCTCAAGGCACTTCTTCGCGAAGGGCTTCGAGGGCTTGTTCTGGTCGTTTGTGGCAGCGTTTATCTCTCTCGCCATGTCGAATATGTCGGCGAGGGCGTCCGCCGTATTGAAATCATCATCCATGGCCTCGCAGAAGCGCGTCTCGTACTTCTCAAGACCGTCTATGAACTCCTGCTCCTTTTCCGTCATCTCGTCGCCATATCCGTTTTTACCCAGGAAATCCAGGTTATTAGCCGTGGTATAGAGGCGCTCAAGAGCGGCCTTGGCCTGCATGAGTATTTCCCCGGAATAGTTGAGAGGCGTGCGGTAATGGGCGGAGAGCATGAAATAGCGTATAGTCTCATAGCCGTATTTCTCCGCCGCCTCCCGGACGGTGAAGAAGTTGCCGAGGGACTTTGACATCTTTTTATTGTCTATGCTTATGAAGCCATTATGCATCCAGTAATTGACGAATTTGCAGCCGTTTGCCGCCTCGCTCTGGGCGATCTCATTTTCGTGATGGGGGAACTGGAGGTCCTGACCGCCGCAGTGGATATCAATGGTCTTGCCCAGATAGCGGTTACTCATGGCAGAGCACTCGATGTGCCAGCCGGGCCGTCCCTTGCCCCAGGGTGACTCCCAGTAGGGCTCGCCGGGCTTCGCCGCCTTCCAGAGGGCGAAATCCATGGGGTCCTCCTTGATATCCGCCACGTCTATGCGGGCGCCGGCGCGCAGATCGTCCAGAGGCTGGTGGGAGAGCTTGCCGTAATCCTTGAACTTGTTCGTGCGGTAATACACGTCACCGTTCACGGGATAGGCATAGCCCTTGTCGATAAGGGTCTGGATGAGCTGGATTATCTGGTCGATATTCTCCGTCGCCCTCGGGTGTATCGTAGCGTCCCGGACGCCAAGGGCACGGGCGTCTGTATAGTACTCGTCTATATACTTCTCGGCGATCTCCTTGGAGGTCACGCCCTCCTCGTTCGCCTTCTTGATTATCTTATCGTCCACATCAGTGAAGTTTTGCACGAAGGTAACGTCATAGCCCCTGAACTCCAGATAGCGGCGCAGGGTATCGAACATGATTATGGGGCGGGCGTTGCCCACGTGGATGTAGTTATAAACCGTGGGACCGCAGGCGTACATACGCACCTTGCCCGGTTCGATGGGCACGAATTCCTCGAGCTTATTTGTCATTGAATTGAAGATCTTCATTTCTTATCCTCCATTTTCTTCTCGATTATCTCAAGCTGTCCCTGCAAGGCGCTCAGCTCCAGGGCGACGGGGTCCGTTACGTTGATCTGATCCACCTCGCTGGCGTAATTCACGTTTTCACCGGCTATGCGCACTATCCGCGCGGGCACGCCGACCGCCGTACTGTTGGGCGGCACTTCCTTCAGCACCACAGCGTTCGCCGCGATGCGGGAATTATCCCCGACCTTGAAGGGACCGAGCACCTTTGCTCCGGAGCCAACCATGACGTTGTTGCCTATGGTCGGGTGGCGCTTGCCCTGGTCCTTGCCGGTGCCCCCAAGGGTGACGCCCTGATAGAGGAGCACATCGTCCCCTACCTCGGCGGTCTCACCTATGACTATACCCATGCCATGGTCGATGACGAGGCGCCGCCCGATAGTAGCCCCGGGGTGTATCTCTATGCCTGTCTTATGACGGCAGCGCTGGGATATATACCGGGCAAGGAATTTCAGGTTATGTCTATAACACCAGTTCGCCTTTCTATGGCTGCGCACCGCCCGGATGCCCGGGTAGAGGAGCAATATCTCCAGAGTCGATCTCGCCGCCGGATCTCTGGCTTTGTATGCGTTTATAGTCTCTCTCAGTTCGTCGAACATAGCTTCCTCCAAAAAAAGATAACGCCTCTCACGCCCTTAGGCATGAGAGGCGGCATTTGACCACGGTTCCACTCTCGTTTATCACTCGCCGGCGTACATACCGGTTTCCGCTTTAACGCAGCTCCGCGCCGGGGCATTTCCTCCCCGGAGGCTCACGGGCGCATTTTCACGGCGGCGCTGCACAAAACGCTTTTCAGCACTGGAGCGTTTCTCTCTTTGAGAGCGTATGCCGTTACTTTTCCCGGTCTCAGCCGACATCATATTATATCACCTATGTCTGAACACGTCAACCCTTCCAGGAGAGAACATCTCTGTTCTTCCAGAAATACTCAATTCCCGACCAGAGCGTCGTGACGAGCATGACGAGTATCGCCACATCGTTTATCTTCAGCACACCCGGGATTATCTCTACCCAGGTGAGGTCCGTCATCATTACGCACAGCGCCACGATGGAGGAAAATGTCTTGATCTTCCCGCTCTTCGCCGCAGCGATGACTCTCCCCTGCCCCACGGCTATGAGCCGCAGACCGGTGACGGCAAACTCTCTCGCTATTATCACAAGGGCTATCACGCTGCTCATCTGCCTCCAGCCCACGAAGCACAGTATCGCCGCCGTAACAAGCAGCTTATCCGCCAGGGGATCCAGGAATTTGCCGAAATCCGTCACCTGGTTATAGTGCCGGGCAATATATCCGTCCACAGCGTCTGTAAGGCTCGCGATGGCGAATATGATGAGAGCCAGTATATTTGAATATGCAAAATCGAGCTGCATGAATACCACAAATATGGGTATCATGATGATTCTGAGTATTGTGATCTTGTTTGCCGTGTTCATATTATGTATTCACCGTCCAAATTTATAAGACAGCACTGCCTGTCAGATCGCCGTCCATAACGTCCTCAATCTTCACCATGAGCATGTCGCCGGGGGAAACGCTCTCCTGCGCCGTGAAATAGACGCGCCCGTCAATATCCGGGGAATCGGCATATGTTCTGCCCACGTACATTCCCGTCTCTGGGTCGGTGCCGTCGCAGATGACCTCCGTCTCTCTGCCGAGCCAGGATTCATTATACTCGTCCATAATATCAGATTGCAAGTCAATAATCAACTGCACTCTTTTTTTCACGGTGTCGCTGTCCGCCTGACCGGGCATGGACGCCGCGGGCGTGCCCTCCTGGGGGGAAAAGCTGAACGCGCCAACTCTCGGCAGGCGCTCCTCCCGCAGAAAGTCGCACAGCTCTTCAAACTCCGCCTCTCCCTCGCCGGGCAGGCCGCAGATGAGACTCGTGCGCAGCACAAGGCCGGGTATCTCCGCCTTCAGCTTCTTGAAGAGAGCGCGTATCTCCGCGCCGCTGCCTCTCCGGTTCATGGCCTTGAGGATACCGTCGTTGATGTGCTGGATGGGTATATCCAGGTATTTGACCACCTTTTCCTCATCGCGTATGGTCTCGATGAGCTCATCTGTTATCTCGTCGGGGTAGAGATAGTGCAGGCGCACCCAGCGGATGCCGTCAATCCGGCAGATCCTGCGGGTAAGCTCCGCGAGATGGCGCCTGCCGTCAATATCCGTGCCGTAGCGTGTGATGTCCTGGGCCACGACTATAAGCTCCTTCACGCCTGACTTTGCCAGCTCCTCCGCCTCCCGGAGAATATTCTCCATGGGACGGCTGCGGAATTTGCCTCTCAGGGAGGGGATGACGCAGTAAGAGCAGCGGTTGTCGCAGCCCTCCGCTATCTTAATATATGCGTAGTGGGTCGGGGTAGAGACTATGCGCTCCACCTCGTCCACGGGAGCGTCGATATTCCCGAATTTCTCCGGTTTCTCCCCCGCGAGGGACTCCTCCACAGCCTGGACGATATCGCTGTACCGCCCGGTGCCAAGGATGCCGTCTATCTCCGGCATTTCATTCAGGACCTGCTCCCTGAAGCGCTCTGTCATGCAGCCCGTCACGACAATGCTCTTCAGCCCCGCATAGCGCTTATAGTCCACAAGCTCGAGTATTTTATCGATGGCTTCCGAGACGGCGCTGTCGATAAACCCGCAGGTGTTCACAACAGCCACGTCCGCCTCACCCGGCTCGTTTACGATCTCATATCCCGCCTGCTTGAGCAGATACAGCATCTGTTCGCTGTTCACCAGGTTCTTTGCGCAGCCCAGTGAGACCATCAATACTTTGTTCAAGGCTATTCCTCCAGATCCCTTTCATATCGCCCGAGGGCGTCTTTGATATCGTTCCATCCATGGCCCCGCCTGAGCAGCATCTGCGCCACCCGGCTGAGGTCCTTCCTGTCCGGCGTCTTTCCCCGCAGCTTCGCCGCCACGAAAGCGTCAATGCCGGTATTATCCGTTTCCGTTTCTTCTATCGCCCGCCGGGCCGCCTCCTCGGGTATGCCCCGCTTCCGCAGCTCCGCCGCGATGCCCCGCCTGCCGTAGCTCTTCTGGCTGTAATGGCGGGCGAGATTTTCCGCGAGAAGCCCGTCGTTCACGGCGCCGAGGGTGCGCAGCCACAGGATTATCTCCTCCGTCTCCCGCTCCTCGCAGCCCCGGTCCTCCAGCTTGCGGCGCAGCTCCTTTTCAGAGAGCGCCCTCCGGCTCACTGTGCGCAGCGCGTAAGCACGGCTGCTCTCCCGCCCGGCGGCTTTCCTGAGCGCCGCGTATCCGTCCCCGTCCAGCTCAAGCCCTCGGCAGAGCCCCAGCTCCAGCACAGCGCCGTCACTCACGCGAAAGGCGGCGCCGTCCTCGAGTTCAACTCTGACGGCACCGTCCTTTGTTCTTTTCAGATTACTTATCTTCATCGTCGAAGTCGTCGGCGGAAATATCCACCACACGCCCCGCGGCCACAGCCGCCGCCTTTGACTGGGCGGACATGAGCTTGAAGGAGTTCTTTCTTATATCCGCTTCCAGCTTTTCCGCCACATCCGGATGCTCCTTCAAAAACTGCTTTGCGTTGTCCCTGCCCTGGCCGAGACGCATATCGCCCATGTTGAACCAGGAGCCGCTCTTCTGGACAAGATCGAGCTTCACACCCAGGTCGATGAGTTCTCCAAGCTTGGAAATGCCCTCGCCGTACATAATGTCGAACTCCGCCTCTCTGAAGGGGGGCGCGACCTTGTTCTTAACTATCTTTGCCCTCGTCCTGTTGCCTATGATCTCGCCGCCGGACTTGAGGGCCTCCGTGCGGCGCACGTCGATGCGGACGCTGGCATAGAACTTCAAGGCTCTGCCGCCCGTCGTCACCTCCGGGTTGCCGTACATTACGCCGATCTTTTCGCGCAGCTGGTTGATGAACACTACGATGCAGTTCGTCTTTGCAATGGCACCGGCAAGCTTTCTCAGCGCCTGGGACATGAGTCTCGCGTGAAGGCCCACAAAGCTGTCGCCCATATCGCCCTCTATCTCAGCCTTCGGCACCAGCGCCGCGACCGAGTCGACGACTACTATGTCGATAGCTCCGGAACGCACAAGCGCCTCGGTTATCTCCAGCGCCTGCTCTCCAGTGTCCGGCTGGGAGATGAGCAGACTTTCAATATCCACGCCGAGAGCGCGGGCATATGTGGGGTCAAGGGCGTGCTCCGCGTCTACGAAGGCAGCTTCCCCGCCGCTCTTCTGGACCTGCGCCGCTATGTGCAGGGCGAGCGTCGTTTTACCGGAGGACTCGGGGCCGTATATCTCGATTATTCTTCCCTTGGGTACACCGCCGATGCCCAGCGCCAGATCCAGGGACAGGGAACCCGTGGGCACAAACTCGACGTTTATGTTCGCGCTGTCCCCCAGGCGCATTATGCTGCCTTTGCCGTAGGCTTTCTCTATCTGACCCATCACCGTGTCCAGGGCTTTCTGCTTTTCAATGTTCCGTTCCATAACTCAAAATTCCTTTCCTGTCTACGACGCACCGTCTGCGCCGCCGTGTAATGACCCCCGCTCCGGTGGTCTTGGCTTTATAATAGCACGGTCACTGTCCAATATATTGCCCAATGACTACTCTGTCAATATCAGCCGTGTCTTTAACGACGCATATATCAGTGAAGCCCTCCGAGGCCATTATTTTCTTCACATCCTCCGCCTGACCTATGCCCACCTCAAAGAGCATGTGCCCGCCGGTCTTGAGCCTGTCCTTGTAATTCGCTGTGATCGCCCGATAAAACTTCAGCCCGTCCTCGCCGCCGTCCAGCGCTCTGTGGGGCTCAAAGTCCCGGACGCTGGGGTCAAGGGTGTCTATATCGGCAGTCGGGATATACGGCGGGTTGGATACGACGACGTCGAACTGCCCGAGAAGGTCCGATGACTTCTCCAAAGCGTCCACCCGCATGACCACGGCTCTGTTTGACACCTTGCAGCGCATTGTGTTCTTCCTCGCCACCTTCACGGCGGAGGTCATCATGTCCGTCATAACGACGCGGCAGTTGGGCGCCTTTACGGCGCAGGCGATGCCGATGCAGCCGCTGCCGGTACACATATCCAGCACACGGCTCTCCTCACCACCGACAATGGCGTATTCGATCGCCTTCTGGGCCAGCACCTCCGTATCGGTGCGGGGAATGAGCACCATAGGATTTATCTCAAGAGTTATCCCGCAGAAGTCCCACTCGCCGATTATATATGCGAGGGGTTCCCCCTTCTGCCGCAGGCTCAGCATCCACTGCACCTGCTCCTCGATATTCTCCCCCGTGTAGAGGGACCGGTCCCTGAGGAACTCCTCCTTCGTCTTCCCGGCGGCAGCGCATATCATCTCCCGGGCGTCCAGATCGGGATTATCTATCCCCATCTCCTTAATCTTCAGCTTTGTTTCAAAATACAGTTCTCCGTATGTAAGAGCCATATTTTCTCTCCTTTACCATTTATCTTCACCCTGAACCTCGGGCTTTACAAGCTCCAAAGAGCGTATTCCGACGCGTATCATATCATCGTCCGGTTCGTTCGTGGTGAGATACTGCAGCCACATACCCGGCGCGGAGAGCACCCTGGTGAGCCAGTTGTCATGAGCGCCCACGAAGCGGTTGAACTCGTAGCTGATTCCAACTAGCACAGGCAGCAGCAGCAGTCTGAATACGATTCGCAGGACAGGGTTATGGGTCTTTACTATCGCGAACACGAGGATGCTGAGGATTATCACCACGAAGAGGAAGCTCGTGCCGCAGCGGGGATGGAGCCGCTTCTGCTTTCTCACATTTTCCACCGTGAGGGGCAGCCCCGCCTCATAGCAGTGTATAGTCTTGTGCTCCGCGCCGTGATATGAAAACACCCGGCGCATATCCTTCATCCTTGAGCACAGGAAGAGATACAGCAGGAAGATGACTATTCTTATGCCGCCCTCAATAAGGCTGCGCAGAAAGCTGGACTGCACCTGCTTTGTGAGCAGCCCCGCTATCAGCGTGGGCAGCACGAAGAACAGCGCCACCGAAAACACCACTCCGAAGAGCACGGCGAACCAGATGATGAGCTTTTCCGCCTTGTCCCCGAATTTCTTCTCCAGCCATTTGTCAAATTTACTCTCTCCGGCATTCTCTTCCTCCGGGAAGAAGGACGCGGAGTACATGAGAGCCTTCACGCCCGTGTAGAGTGATGTGAAAAATGTTATTATTCCACGTATCACCGGCAGGCCCAGCACAGGGTACTTCTCCTTCAGGGGCTTCAGATCCTCCACCTTTTCCGCAAATCCGTCCGGCGTGTTTATGACGATAGCCTGCTTGTGGGGCCCCTTCATATAGATGCCCTCGATCAGCGCCTGCCCGCCGATCATCGTGCGGAAAACACCGTTATCCTTGTCTTTTGCCATATATATATTTCCTTTCATGCCCGCTCCGGGGCAGTTGTAACTATTTCTCCGGGCTTACTGGTTTTCCTGATCATCCCCAGCCCCAGCCTGTTCTTCCGGCTCCGGCTCCGGCTTGAACGTCTCAGACACGGGCAGGCGCACTGTAACAAGTGTCCCGCCGCCCTCGGCGTTCTCGATATCGAGCGAGCCGTTGTGCCTCGTGACTATCTCCTCGCACACGGCAAGGCCTATGCCGCTGCCGCGCTCCTTGCTGCTGCCCTTGTAGAACTTGGACTTCACGTGGGCGAGCTCGTTTTCCGGTATGCCTGGACCGTAATCCCGGATACGCACGACCACCTCGCCCCGCTCTCCTCCCGGCTCCTCGCAGATGGATACGTCGATGCGCCGTCCCTCTCTGCCATGCTTCGCGGCGTTATCCAGGATATTGAGGAACACCTGCTTGAGCCGCTGGGGGTCGCACTGGACAAAGGGCATCACAGCGTCGTTTTCATAGTCGTAATTCAGCTCGATATTCTCCCTTTTGAGGAGCTCCCCGTATGTGAACACCATGTCCTCAAGGACCTCCCGCACATCCGTCTGCTCCACCGTGAGGGTAAAGCGTCCCGTCTCAAGGCGGGTGAAGTCAAGAAGCTCCTCCACCATGCCCGTCAGGCGGCGCGCCTCGTTGAGCATTATGCGTATGCCGCGCTTCGTCTCCACCTCGTCGGCGAGATTTCCGTAATAGAGCGTCTCGCACCAGCCTGTTATGGCCGTGAGGGGCGTTCTCAGCTCATGGGACACAGAGGAGATAAAGTCGTTCTTCATGGTCTCCGACTGCCTGAGGTTCACGGACATCTCGTTTATTATGGATGCCATATCCCCTATCTCATGGTCATAGGTATGCTCTATCTGTACGCCGTAGCTGCCGGAGGCGATGCGCTTTGCCGTATCTGTTATCTCCTTGATGGACACCACCAGGGACTTCACGAACCGGTTGCCCGGGATTATCACCGCCGCCATCACCGCAGCGCCCAAAAGCACCGCTATGATTATCACCATGAATATCTGCCTGTCCGCTATTTTAAGGCTTGTCACATAGCGCATGACGCCTATTACCTGGTCGTCGGAATAGACCAGAGGGCTTGACACCGCGAGGATGTGCTCCCCCGTGTTGGGGTCGTCACCCATCCACACGCTCGTCTCCACGTTCTGCATGGCGTCCGTGATGTCCTGAGTGTTGGGCGTCGTGCCCGCGGTTAGCCCGTAGGATGAGATTATTATGCGCCCGGTGGTGTTTATGAACTGCAGCTCCAGCCTGTCCTTGGACTCAAATGTCTCCGTAAATGTATAGGCGCTCTGGTAATATTCGCTGTAGCTGCTTGTTATGTAGTTGTCAAAAAACTCTGTGGATGTGTTCGCCATACTCTTCATACTGGTACGCACGCTGGTATAGAAGTAGTTCGCCATGAACATACCCACCAATACCACCACGATGAGCACTATGCCCAGTACTACGAGGACATTGCTCAGCATCCACTGTCTGCGAATGCCAGAAAGTTTCATCTGCCCCTCCGGAATATCAGAAGCCCCATTTATAGCCGTAGCCCCAGACTGTCGTTATATAAGTCGGGTTCGCCGTGTCGTCCTCGATCTTAAGGCGCAGGCGGCGGATGTTCACGTCAACGATCTTCAGCTCGCTCACATAGTCCCTGCCCCACACCGTGTGGAGGATATCCTCTCTTGAGAGGGCTTTCCCGGGGTTTTCCATGAACATCTTGATTATCGTGTACTCGACCTGGGTCAGCTTGATGCGCCTGCCGTCCTTCTCCAGCGTCCGGTTGCGGGTATTGAGTAGAAATGGGCCGTGGCGTATCTCGCCGCTGTCCACCTCGTCCCCGCCCGCGCGGCGGTAGAGAGCGTCGATGCGCGCCGTCAGCTCCGCCGGGGAGAAGGGCTTTGTTACATAATCGTCGGCACCCGTCATAAGCCCCGTCACTTTGTCCATCTCCTGGGCAAGTGCCGTCAGCATGATTATGCCGATCTTCGTATTCGTCGCCCGTATGCGGCGGCAGACCTCAAAGCCGTCGATATCCGGGAGCATGACGTCAAGAATGGCGACCTTCACATCCGGGTTTTTCTCCAGCAGTTCAAGGGCCTCTTCCCCCCGCTCCGCCTCCACGACCTCGTAGCCGGCGCGCTTGAGGTTAATGACTATAAAGCTTCTTATGCTTATTTCGTCCTCTAAAACAAGTACCTTTTTCAAGCCTCATCCTCCTCACCAGATGTTCGAAGATACCCACTCGTTTTCAATAGTTTTAAAACCGTCCGCCACGATGTCTCCATCATAGGCGTGCTCCCATGTGTAGTACTCCTCGGTCAGCTCGTAGTAGTACACCATGTCTCCGGTAGTCGCTATCAGCGTGCCGTAGCTGAGAGCCGCGCTGCCGTACTCTCTGGAGAGGCAGTAGATCTTCACCAGAGGCACAGCCTCCGCGTCCTCACCGGCGTACCGGCATATGGCGACCGTTGTGACACGTCCGTTCCCGCCGGCGCGGGTGACGGTGACATCGCCGCCCCAGCTGTCCGGCAGGGGGAGATACCATCCGTCGATAAAATCGTGGCAGGTGAGGGCCTTTCTGCTGAGCCGCTCCCGGCTGTCTATACTGTTCCAGGTGACCTTGAGCACGTTTTCACCCTTGGGACTCTGGCTTCTGCCCGGAAACTGCTCCGGGCTGGGCACCTCGACGACTCCGTCCCCGTCGATATCGGTCGTGTACACCCCGTAGGAGCGCACCTGACCTGTCGATATGCCGGACTCGGCGTCCAGCGTTATGTTCTTCAGGCTGTTCTTGTTCTTCATCAGGACATCAGTCACAAGGCTGCCGTCCCCGAGAATACTCGTTATGTAAAGCGCCTGCTCCCCGTCCTGAAGCTTGCCGAACTCCACCTTGGAAATGCTCGTTATCCCCATGGAGAGGCGGGCTTTGTATTCCGTGACGGCATCGCCAGCCCCCACGTCAACATACTCAATGGCAGACGCCTGGCGCTCGTCGCCAAGGTGTATTATGATAAGCTCGCTGAATCCGTCCCCGTCCATGTCACCGACGGTGTACTGGTTATAGTACTTCGAGGTCACTTCCTCAACGCCGCCGTCAGTAAGGCGGTATACCGTGAGGGCTTTGGGAATGTCCTCACTCACCTTCCATCCGATGATAAGCTCAAGCTTTCCGTCCCCGTTGAGGTCGATATAGTTCAGGCTGTCGATACTCGTGCCGTCCCCCTCTATCACCGCCTGGGTCTCGTAAACCTCGTCCGCCATGCGGAAAATATATATCTTCAGGGGCTTTGAGTCCTCGGAGCTGCGGAAAAACGCCAGCGCCTCGTCCTGTCCGTCCCCGTCAATGTCTCTGAGCTGAACATTCTGGCGGTTGCTGCCTGAGGTCGGCGCCGAATACTCGGCTCCGGAGGACAGCACGCTCTCGATAACGTTCTGCAGCTCCAGATATTCGTCGGGGGGCTGAGGCAGGCTGTAAAGCTCCTCCCCCGTCTGGAAAAAGCAGCCGGAAGCAAAGCACATGGTCAGAACAGCGGCCAGCGCCGCCGCTATGATTTTCCGCATATTCCCCATCCTCCTTTCGCAGCCGCTTGTATTCGGTGCATTATACCATATTTGCCGGACAGTGTGTAGACAAATTTTGAATATAATAGACTTTTTCCGCCGCACGTGGTACACTTACGCCATACTGTGCCGGAGGTGTGTCCGTGGTTCTGTTCATGTCTGAAATATCCGCCCCTTTTTCCCCTGAGCAGCGGCAGAAACTCCGCCGCTATCTCCCGGACAAATACGCTTTAAGCACCCCGCGGGACGAGATACTCCTCGCCCACGGCCTTACGCAGTTCGCCTTTCTCTCTGAATTCGGCGAGACATTCCCCCTTCAGTACGAAGAGAACGGCAAGCCCTTTATTCCGGGGCGCTGTGACGTGCGCTTCTCCCTCAGCCATACGCAGGGCGCGGCCCTCTGCGCCGTTGGCACAGAGCCGGTGGGCGTCGATATTGAAAAGCTGCGCCCATTTCCCCACGAGAGCCTTATGCGGCTGGTCCTTCCTGAGGAGTTCGCCGGCAGGGGCGACGCCGGGAAGCTGCGCATCTGGGCGCAGAAGGAGAGCTACGTGAAGCTCATTGGCGGCGCCATATCCGCCATGGCGGACGTGCGCTTTTATCCAGACAGGATATCTGCGCCAGAAAACATATTTTTCCGCTCATATCCGGAGATATCCGGTTTTGCCGCGGGAGCCTGCGCCGCAGCCCCCCTGCCGGAGCAGGTGCGCCGGGTCTCCCTGGAAAAAATACTTGAATTATGATTATCCCTGTTGTATAATCCACTAAGTCAATATGCCGGTGTGATGGAATTGGTAGACGTAGTGGACTCAAAATCCACCGCTGGCAACAGCGTACCGGTTCGAGTCCGGTCACCGGCACCACGCCGCTGCGGGCAAACAGTCCGCAGCGGCTTTTTTCAAAGCCGCTGCTCTTTTATTTTGCCGCACGCGGCCCGATATGCCGGGCTTCAATGCAGCCAGCCCCCATACTTGATCTCCCGTTTTCAGCGCCGAAGATGATAGGATTCTTCGCTGCCAGCAAAACAAGTGCCGGGACCTATATAACAAAAAGAAAAGCTATGCCCCGCGCCGGAAACGGCGCAAGGTATGGCTTTTTTGATTATTCTCAGCTCTTCACGCCTGCCTTGACGCTTGAGCTGTAGGTGCAGGAGCTATACCACTCTTCTCCCTTCTCAACTTCGAAGCTGATATAGATGAAATCACCGTCCTGATTCTCCCAGGTGTACGAGTGGATCTTATCGCTCCACGTGTTTTCGTTATACTTCCAGACAATGCCGTCGCTGCCGCCGGGCATATCACGCATATCCTCATATCGCCGTTAGCATGTCCCGCACCTGCGTCTGCACAATGCGCATCCTCACGGAAACTCCCCAGCAGCCTATTAGGCCGATATATATAGCGCTGCGGGTATGCCTCGCGCCGTAAAATATCTTGTCGTTCCTGTTTGCGTATCTTATCCACATAGCAGCGGCGATAAGGGTCAACGCTATAAGCAGCGCTATAAGCTCGCGCCTGCGCGCTCTTGTCCCTCACACCGCCTCCATTTCTTCCTGTGGCTTTCAATATGGCATAGGCGGTCTCGTAATGCAAGGAACCCCGGCGCGGCAAAAAGCCCCCGGGGAGACCCGGGGGCTTCGGCAGATCATTCACTTGTCTCCGCCGGAAACGCTCTTCTTTTTATATCCGCAGTCGCAGTAGGGCCCGCCGGTGGCGAGGGTGTATTCACGCACAAAATCCGTCACGCCCCCCGCTTCGCTCATCGTGTAGTCAAGATGGCACAGGGCGGGGGTGAGGTCGTAAAGTCCCAGCTTTTTCATCAGGACGCAGATGCCGCACTTTGTAAATCTCCCCTCGTAGCCGCTGCCGTCCGGGTATTCGTAAAAATCCATGTTCCAGGAATACGGGTTTCTGTCTGCTGCCCTGAAGGCAGCAGTCTCCTTCATCCCGGCGATATCCTCTTGAGTATACTTCTCTCTCCCGCTCTTGCGGCAGAACCATTTCATGGGCTTTGTCATCATCGCTTTTCCATAATACTCCGTCAGTCTGTCAACCTCCGGGCGCTCCGGCATGGACAGAATAAACGCGCCGAGCATGGCGCAGTTGACGATATTCATTTTGAAGCGGTCGCCCTTTTCAAACTCCGGCAGCCCGCCGATTATCTGCCTGTATTTCGGCTTTGCCTTTTTTGTTATCTTCCGCGCCGCCGATTCGTCATAGCCGAACACGGCTGTGAGCTGCTCCCGGAAAGACTTCACGAACAACGCCCACATACCCCTGGGCATCCCTGCGTATTTCATCCTTCACTCCTCCATTATTCTCCGGCTCCCTCCGAAGCCGGAGATTTTATCAGATATATTTTTTCACCTCTTCCGGACCGCGCCGCCCGGCATATTCCCGCGTTATTTGTATCCCTTCCCCTGAGCAAGCACAGGGGGTCAATACTCTATCGGCGCGGCGCCGGTCTTCAGCTTGAAATCGCAGAAGCCGTCCTTCTCCATACAGGTGTGCTCTCTGAACAGGGGTGCGCCGACGATTCCGAACATCACATAGTCCAGGTTGCAGATATACGGCATATAATCTCCGTATCCCCACTGACGGGCAAAATTCGCGACGGTACACAAGAGATGAAGATACCGGGCGAAGCCCGGCATCATAATCATCCGCCGTTCATACGCCAGCGTCATCAGATGCCCTATCTCCTCCATATCCGCGCCGTACTTTTTCAGATATTCGCCCATGGCGACAAGCATAGGCGTGGAAAAACAATATGGCAGGGTTTCCCCTGTCCCCCAGTGTTCTGAATTGCATCATACCACCTCGAATTCAGCGAATAAATATCAGCATGACGGCGCTCATTTCAGGTGCCCTCCGGAAACAATTTGTCAAGGACTTTTTAATTATTTTTTTGCAAAAACAATAATTTTGTTAATTCTGCTGAATTTCCTGCCGTATCATTCGTTGCTCATATCAAAACAAGATTTTTAACCTCTCGCACACAAGTCTTGACTTGATGTTTTGACCTAAAACCGCCGTTACATCCTCTTCGGACAAGTACATGGTAAGCCCCTCAATGATCACGAGCGCGGGCGTAAACCGTCTGCAGCATCGTCTCCGCCACGCCGGTGAGTTCTGTTTTCCCGTTCATGTCAGCTGCCCCCTGTTTTTATAGTTAGAATATTCTAACCTTTGCGTGTTTTAAAAGCTGCCTCATGGCAGCCGCTTATAGTTTATTATGTCTGACCCATATTATAACCCATTCAAATCCGTCTTTCAATACGGAACCATAAAGAAACAAATCAAAACCCCCCGGTTTAGGCCGGATAGACACAGGCAAAACCGTGTGTTTTCTTGTGTCAGGCGGCCTTTTGCCGGGGGCTTTCCACATTATTTTGCTATAAATCTGGCGAGGAAATCCTTCGTCTCCTGCTTCTGAGGATCGCCGAAAATCTCCGCAGGCGTGCCCTGCTCGCAGATAACGCCGGAGTTCATGTAGACCACCCGGGTGCTCACGTCCCGGGCGAACGCCATCTCGTGGGTGACGACCAGCATGGTCATCCCCTCCTCCGCGAGACTCTTCATGACGGAGAGCACCTCCCCCACCATCTCCGGGTCCAGCGCGCTGGTCGGCTCGTCGAAGAGGAGCACCTCCGGGTCCATGGCCATGGCTCTGGCGATGGCAACACGCTGCTTTTGGCCGCCGGATATCTGCCGGGGCTTTGCGTTTATATAGGGCAGCATGCCGACTCTGTCGAGATAGTGCATGGCGTGCTCCTTTGCAGTCTCCTTGTCCCTTTTGAGGACCTTCACCTGACCCGCCACGCAGTTTTCCAGCACGGTCATGTTGTTGAAAAGATTGAACGACTGGAATACCATGCCCACGTGGGAGCGGTATTTTGGAGCGTTCACGCCTCTGCCCGCCACGTCGCTGCCGTGATAAAGTATCTGCCCGCTTGTGGGCGTCTCCAACAGATTTATACACCTGAGCAGGGTGCTCTTTCCCGAGCCGGAGGCGCCGATTATGGAAATGACGTCCCCCTTCTCAACATCGAAGTCGATGTCCCGGAGGACCTGGTTCGCGCCGAAGGCTTTGCTCAGATGGCGTATCTCAAGTATTTTCTCGCCCATGTCAGCGCTCCCCCCTGTCTCTTCCGAATTTCAGTTCCTGCCTTTTCCTGTCCCGGTACTCCTTGCTCTGCTCGTCGAAGGGCGTTCCCTTGTCCGGGAAGTTGTAGGTCCCGGCGGACATAGTGAGGGCGTCCGTCTGGACAAGCTCGTAGCTGTCGGATCCGTCCATGCGCCGCTCCACCCTTCTGAGTATGAGGGACGCTATGAGCGTCATACAGAGATAGCCCAGCATCTCGATGGCTGCGGAGGGGAAATACATATTATTCACACCCACGATATATTTGTGCGCCGCGAAGAACTCGGTAAAGCTGATGATGAACATGACCGATGTGTCCTTCACGTTGATGATGAAGTTGTTCCCTATCTGGGGCATGATATTGCGCAGCGCCTGGGGCATTATGACCGTGGTCATGGTCTGCACATGGGTCATTCCGATGGCCTTCGCCCCCTCCGTCTGGCCTGGGTCGATGGAGATTATGCCGCCGCGGACGGATTCCGCCATATATGCGCCGGTGTTTATGGACACGACGATTATCGCCGCCAGCCACACGCTGTCAAACCGCACGGCGTTGCCCGTAAAATAGGGCAGGCCGTAATAGACGAACACCGCCTGGAGCACCATGGGCGTGCCTCTGAACACCTCCACGTATATTCTGATGATGATCCTTATGAGCTTAAGGAAAAAACGCTTCACAACGTGGTCCGTCTTCTTATACGGTATCGTGTTCAGCACACCGCAGATAAGCCCGATTATGCAGCCTATCACCGTCGCCACGAGCGCAAGCACCAGCGTGTTGACTATGCCGTTGAGATACAGCGTGTGGTAATTCTCCCAGAGCAGCCCCACGTCGTTGAAGAGCTTTGCAAGCCTATCCATGAAAAAACTCCTTTACCTGTAATGCGGTCCCCGGTCTGTATCCCGGGGACCGCGCTTATATCAAACCTCAGGCTGAACAGCGATAGCCTGATCCATGAGGGCGTTGAAGTCCTCTTCTGTCATAGCGGAGAGAACGCGGTCGATGGCGTCCTTCAGTTCTGTGTTGCCCTTCTGGACGGAGATGCCGATGTTCACGTTCTCGGCGCGCTCAGCATCGGAGGCAAACTGGAAGTCCCCGTCGGTGCCGGAGAAGTTCAGGATGACAAGGTTGTCGTCCTTTGCCACTGCGCCCATAGCTGTGGGCATATCGGTGCAGATAAAGTCAACAGCGCCTGTCTGAAGCTGCATGATCATTGCCGGTGCGCTCTCTGAGGGGGCGATGAGCGTTGCGCCCTCGATCTGGGGCAGGCAGCTGTCATACCAGATCGTGCCGGACTGGGCTGTGCACTTGCCGCCAGCCAGGTCGGCAATGGACTTCGCGTTTGCAAACTCGCTGTCCTTTGTTGTGACGCAGACGATGGTCGCATAGTAATAGGGGCCCGCCATATCAACTTCCTTCAGGCGGTCAGCCGTCATGCTCTGACCTGCGATATTGGCGTCCATGCTGCCGGACTGGACCGCGGGACACAGGGAATCCCATGCGCTGGAGACGATCTCAAGCTCCCAGCCGTAGGCCTCACAGATGCGCTTTGCGATCATCACGTCATAGCCGTTGGCGTAGGCGCCGGAGACGTTCGCGATGGGCACAGCGCCGTTGGAGTCGTTCATCTGAGTCCAGTTGTAGGGTGCGTAAGCGCACTCCATGCCGACTGTGAGCACGCCGTCCTCAAGACCGGGGATCTTGCTCGTGTCCACGCCTGTCAGGTCCTCGACCTCAGGTACAGTTGTCACGGGGGTCTCCGTCTTTGAGCCGCTATCCGCCGTCTCTGCCTTTGAGCCGCATGCTCCCAGACAGAGCAGCATCACAAGTGCCAATGCAAGTGCGATAATTCTCTTCATTTCAGTTCCTTTCTTCGGGCATAAGCCCTGCGGCTGAACCCTTCCCCGCCGCCGGGAGAATAAAAAATGAACCGCTTGTCAAGCGGTTCATGGAAAAGCAGAATTCTGACCCCGGGAATTCCCGGACGCCGTTTCCGTCAGCCATTGATAGCGCTTCACAAGAAAACCATGTGACAGTCCGGCAGATGTTATCTGACGACCCAGCACCGCCCGGGCAGACACCCTCACGGCACTTCGGCGGCAGCCCCTTTCCTTCCCCGCAGTTTGTCTGACCTCACGGGAAGCTACTGATGGATACCGCGCCTCTATCTAAGCGATTCAATTTTGCTGTATGTTAGCATTTAATTTCACATCCGTCAATGGGGTTATGATAATTTCGTCAATATTCCGTAAAAAGCTGGATATCAGTGTATATTATCCTGACAAAAAGACGAAGAGAGCGGGGCTTCAGCGTCCCCGCTCTATTTTTTTCACCGTGATCTCCCGGCTCATCTCAGCCCGACGGCCTCCATGACGGCGTCCACATTGGCAGCCGCGGCGGCGTCGGTCGGGTACTCCGCGTCTGTAATGCCCGCGTCCTCCAACAGGCCCGCTGCATTCTCCCCAAGAAGCGTCTGGACTGCGCCGTCAGCAAGAAGCAGCTTCTCGCTGAACTGCACCTGCTCGTCATTGCCCTTGTCCATGAGCCATTCCGCTGCGGCGGCCTTGATCTCCTCCGCTGTCAGAGCTGTCTCCCCCGCCCAGTTCAGCATTTCAATGGCGTATGGCGCTATCTTAAGGCTCGCCCCGGCGCTCCCCGGCTGAGCATTTGCCTCGATATCCTCCAGCACGGCGAAGAGCTTATCCTTTTCGGCTGTCTTGTCCTCTTCCCCGCTGTTGTCCGGGGCGTCGGGCGCAGCATCTTCGCCGTTACTGCCCGGAGTCTCCGCCGCATCCGTCTCCCCTGCGCCGGGGTTTATATCCGTCTCCGGCTTTTTCGTCCCGCCGCAGGAGACAAGGGCTAACATCATAGCGGCCGCCATAAACAGCGCCGCGAGCTTTGTTGTATTTTTCATTTTGATTACTTCCTTTCCCGGAGCTGTGCCTCAGACACGGCAATTATCTACATGCGCTATTCTATCACCGTTTCACTTTTCGGCATCCTTAAGTTTTTCATAATTTTTCAAACCCACCCAAAGATACAAAGGCGCGCCGTCCTTTTGGGGACGGCGCGCCTTTTATCGCGCGTTATATTGTGGGTATCACTGGATCCACCGGCAGGACCGGTGTCACTGGTCCGACAGGATCCGTCACAGGATCGGAAGGCTCTGTTGTCTCGCCGCCTTCCTCCTCTCCGCCCGTGTCCTCCTCGGGGGGCGTCGTCTCCTCCTCTTCCTTGTCCTTATCCAGGTCGTCATCCAGGGAGGTGGCCTCTGTCAGGTTGTTGAGTATCTCGTGGAGAGGCTGGTCCGTCGTAAAGAATGACTTGTACTCCAGGTTCGCGTGTATCTGACTCATCACGCTCTTCCAGAGACCGATCGCCGGGTTCGTGTAGCCCGTGTTCATGTTCTCGGGATTGTCATAGCCCGTCCAGACGACCGCCGCGTAATAGGGCGTGTAGCCCGCGAACCAGCGGTCATAGTTCTTGTCCGTGGTACCGGTCTTGCCGGCTATCGCCATATTGCCGAAGTTGGCGCTGGCGCCCGTACCGGATGTAGCAACCGTAGAGAGCAGGCGGTTCATATAATATGCCGTCGTCTCCTTCATGGCTGTGGTACCCGTATCGGAGTTGTCTACAAGGGTATTTCCGTCGCTGTCCGTAACGAGGATAAATGTCTTGGGTTTATAGTAAATGCCTCTGTTGGGAAACGCTGCATATGCCGCCGTCATCTCCATCGTGGAGACGCCGTCCGTGAGACCGCCCATGGAGAGAGGGGCGATGTCAATATCAGAAAATGTCTTGCCGTTGACCTCACGGTGGTCCACAAGGGTCGTAAAGTGGAGGTTATTCACCATGAAATCATAGGACACCTGAGGCGTCATCTGATTTACAAGCTTTGCGGGGATGGTATTGTAGGACCACTGCACCGCCGTGGACACGGTCACAAGACCGCTGTACCTGCCGTTGGAGTTGCGGGGGTAGCCTGTGCCGTTCCCGTAGTCCACCAGAGGTGTGTCCTCCATAATAGTGTTGGGGGTTATAAGCCCAAGGTTTATCGCCGGGGCGTAGACCGCAACGGGCTTTATTGAGGAACCCGGCTGGCGCACGGTCATGGTTGCTCTGTTCCACTCCAGGCTGCCGGTCTTTTCCCCTATGCCGCCGGACATGCCCACTACATAGCCTGTATAGGGGTCTATGACCGTGATAGCGGACTGCATCTGCTGCCCTGAACGGGAGGTGTAGTCAAGGTTTGACCTGTCCTCATACACGCTGTCGATTATGTTCTGGATATCCATATCAACGCAGGCGTATATCTTCAGGCCTCCCGTATAGAGCATCTTCTCCACGACGCTCTCCGGGTATATCTCAGACAGCGCATCGGTAACATCATAGATTACCTGATCCACGTACCAGCTGTTCTTCTCCTCGGGGCGCGAGGTGTTCTCTCCGCGCTTGAACGCCAGCTCCTCAGCCACGGCGCTGTCATGCTGCTCCTTCGTGATATAGCCCAGCTCGTACATTTTGCGCAGGATGGTCTCCTGGCGCTCCTTGTTCGCCTGCTTGTCGATATATGGGTCGTACATGGAGGGGTTGTTCGTTATGCCGATAAGGCTGGCGCACTCCGCCAGATCCAGCTCCGACACGTCCTTGCCGAAATACATCTCCGCCGCCGTGGCAACGCCGAAGCAGCCCTCTCCAAGGTAGATGGTGTTGAGATAGTGCTCGATTATCTCTTCCTTGGTATAGTTCTTCTCCAGCTCCAGAGCCTTGAATATCTCCGTGAGCTTACGGGTGACGGTCACATCGTCCTCTTTTGTCAGGTTCTTGATGAGCTGCTGGGTGATGGTCGAGCCGCCGAAGGTGTCCTTCATGCCGAGGAACATGTTCACGAAAGCGCCGCTTGTCCTGTACCAGTCCACGCCGTGGTGGTCATAGAAGCGCTGATCCTCGATAGCCACAGCCGCATGCTCCAGCTCTATGGGTATCTCGCTGTAATCCACCCAGATTCTGTTCTCGTCGGAATAAAGAGCGTCCAGCTCCAGCCACTCGCCGGTGCTGCTGTCCTGATAGTATATCGTGCTGGACTCCTTGAGGCTGAAGCTCTCCAGCGTCATGTACACGTCCGGTTCGATGGAATTCTTCACGTACACAGCGAAAATGCACGCAAATATAAGCCCTGTTGTTATCAGTATCAGCAGCAGCGCGCCGATTATCTTCAGGATGAGCCCTATAACATATCCCACCCCGTGGCCCACGGTGCCCGCCACCCTAAGTGTTTTCTGCTTGTTCAATATCAATTACCTCCCGGCTGTGTGCCGTGCGCCGCCAGGCGCAAATTGCCATGGTAAATTTTATGATATTCTATAATAGCACAGGCTGTACATTTTTTCATCAACAAAAATGTTAATTTCCATTAAATTTTTTTAATTATGCCGTATTCCGGGCAATATATTCCCGAGAGGAAGTGGAAAAATGAAGCCGAAAATTCTTATAGCCGCCTGCGCCGCCGCCGTTTTTACATCCGCCGCGTCGCTCTCAGCTCAAGTGCTCGTACCCGCGCTCCCCGCGCCCGCACCTGAAACTCCGGCGGTCGGAACTGCCGTCGAATCAGAGCCCAATGCCGCGGTCTCGGGCGGATATCTGGTGGGCTCATGGCGGGGCTTCGTCGCCGTTTACGCGGGCGCCTCGTCCGAACCTGCCTATGTCTCCGGCGTGACCGTTGCGTCCCTCCGCTCAAACGACCGCGCTCTTCTGGAGCAGGGCATTGCCGTTGACTCCCTGAACGCCGCCGCCATGCTCATAGAGGACTTCAGCGGATAAAATCCTGTTGCAATTCCCCTGAGGATAGGATAATATTGTGGTGCGCAGAAGCGCAATAACTATCTGAAAAGGAGACGCTCATGGATAACGAATACGGAAGCGATTATATAACCGTCATTGACGAGGACGGCAACGAGATCGAGCTTGAGCTCATCGAGACGCTGCCCCTTGGCAGCGAGCTCTATATGGCGTTTCTCCCCGCCGAGCCTATGGACGGCGAGGGCGATATGGTCGACATAGACGCCGACGAGGAGGACGGACTCATCATTATGAAGGTCATCGAGGAGAACGGCGAGGAGCTTTTCGCCACCCTGGACGACGATGAGGAGCTGGAATACGTCTACAACAAGTTCATGGAGGTTCTCTTCGACGAAGACGAAGAAGAGCCAGAGGAAGACGGCGGCGAAAACTGAGCCGATTTTCCATTGATTATGCCGCCGGAGGGTGTTATAATCAGAGCATAGCAATACAAGTCAATATGACGCGTGAGTTCCCTGCGGGGTGCGTGTCGAGCCTATTTAAACCCACAAAGCTAAAACGGGATGCCGATATCTTCCGGTGAATTGCAGACCTCCCGAGGGTGCCTTTGGGCGTGTCCTTGGATGTTGGGAGCAGAGAAGCCGGGAGCAGGCGACCCACCTGCCGTTCGTGCAGGTTATAAACGGGCTCCCACGGCCATTGCGGGGGACTTTTTTGCCCATAAGCCCCCGGGATTATTATTGACAAAATGTTAATTTCCTATTTTGTCTTGCGAAAAGGCCCTCTTTGGGCTATAATGCAAAAGTCTATAATCTGATTTCCGGTGAATATGCCGGGAACAAATGAGAGGATTGAAACCAAAATGAGCGCATCAAGAGAAAAGAACAAGCGCAGGGAACAGACCGATCTCGGCACTTCCAAGAAACAGCTCAAGGAGCAGGAAGAGCTTGCTTCCAACAAGAAGTTCAAGCGCAACGCCATTATCTTTGTAGTTATAGTTGTCATCATCGCTCTGGCTCTCGCTGTGCTGACTGACTCCATCCCCTTCTTCTCCGGCAGGATCAAGAAAAACAGCACCGCTGTGACAGTGGGCGATGTGAAGTTCTCCCCCGCTGACTACAATTATTTTTATAATGTTGTCAGCACCGAGTATGTCAACCAGTACAGCCAGTACTTCGATATGTT
Organism: uncultured Oscillospiraceae bacterium; assembly: GCA_934552825.1. Lineage (GTDB taxonomy): Bacteria > Bacillota > Clostridia > Oscillospirales > Oscillospiraceae > CAKTEQ01. The sequence goes on along the minus strand of CAKTEQ010000003.1, from coordinate 169,723 downwards.
GGGCATCGACTACGAGAGCGACGCCTTCGCTGACACCGAATATGCCGACGGCATGACCTGGGGCGAGTTCTTCGACCAGGAGGTCATGTCCCAGCTCACAGAGATAGGCTATCTCGTCACCGAGGCGAACAAAGCCGGCTTCGAGCTCACAGAGGAGCAGATTCAGGAGGTCGACGACTACTTCAACTATCTCTCCTCCTACGCGAAGAGCCTTGGTATAGACGTGGATACATATTATCAGAACAACTACGGCGCCGGCGTGACTTCCGCCGTCTACCGACGCAACGTGGAGCTTGCAAAACTCGCCTCCGCCTATGAGGACACTATCCGCCAGCAGTACATCGATTCCTACACAGATGCGGATTTCGAGACATATTACTCCGAGCATCCTGACGATATCGACGTGGTGGATTATAACTACTTCTTCATGAGCGGCATCGCCGAGTCCGGCTCCGACGAGACTGACGAAGAGGCGATGCAGGACGCCCGTGACGATGCTGACGAGTTCGTCGCGCGCCTTGAAGATGGCGAGAGCTTCGCGGACCTGTGCCGTGAGTACTGCCTCGATATCAGCAAGGCGAGATACGAGGACGACGCTGAGAGCGAGCAGCGCGAGTTTATTTACAGCCGCGTCAGCTCCACATACAGAGACTGGCTCTTTGACGACGCCCGCCAGGAGGGCGACGTGATGGTGTTCGAGGGCGACCCCGACCAATCCTATTCCGGCTACTTCATCGTCCGCTTCATCGACAAGTACAGATGCGACTATGAGACTGTTGACTACCGCAACATTCTCGTCAAGGTCAGTGTTGACTCCGAGGACACATATAATACAAGCGTCGAGGGCAAGGAGGACTCTCTCTCCTACGAGGATTACGTTGAAGGCCAGTGGGAGACAGGCGAGACCACTGTCCAGACATATTATGACCAGTGGCAGGCCAACGGCGGCGACGAGGACGCTTTCGCTGAATTGGCAAAGACAAACTCCTCCGACACCGACAATTACTCCACAGGCGGTCTCAACTATCAGGTCGGCCGCTACGACGCCGACACCGAGATAGCCGACTGGCTCTATGACAGCGCCCGTAAGCCCGGGGACAGCAAGATCTTCAAAACGAGCGCCGGCTACCAGCTCATTTACTTCAGCGGCAGAGATCAGATCCGCTGGAAAATACAGGTGTCCGACATACTCGTGGAGAACGACTACAACACATGGTACGACGGCGTCTCCCAGACCTACGGCGAGGCTAAGAAGAACGCCTTCGGCATGTTCTACGCAAAATAAGTTTTGATAAGAGAGCCGCAGTGCCTGCACCGCGGCTCTCTTCTTGGTGATTTTTATGAATGAACGCTTTTTGAGAAACATGATGTTCTGGGGCGAGGACGCCTTTGAACGTCTCCGGCGCAGCCATGTAGCTGTCGTGGGTATCGGCGGCGTGGGGGGCTTCGCCGCGGAGGCCCTTGCCCGCAGCGGTGTGGGCAAGCTCACCCTTGTGGACAACGACGTCATCGGCGCCTCCAACTGCAACCGTCAGATCGTCGCGCTGACATCCACCATCGGGCAGTACAAATCAGACGTTATGGCCGCCCGCGCCCGGGACATCAACCCGGAGTGCGAAGCTGTCAGCCGGCATCTGTATTACAGCGCCGACAGCCGCGCGGAGTTCTTCTGCGACGACTATGATTATATAGTAGACTGCATCGACCTCGTCTCCTGCAAGCTGGATCTCATCCAGTCCGCCATGGAGCGTGGTATCCCCATCATCTCCGCCATGGGTACGGGCAACAAGCTCGACCCGACCCAGTTCACCGTCTGTGATATCTCAAAGACCATAAACTGCTCCCTCGCCCGGGTGATGCGCAAGGAGCTCAGGGCCCGTGGCATAAAGCACCACAAGGTCGTCTATTCCCCGGAGCTGCCCATAACCCCCCTCTCTCTTGAGACGCCGCCCCCCGGCAGGCGCAGCATCCCCGCGAGCCTTCCCTGGGTCCCCTCCACAGCGGGGCTTCTCCTCGCCAGCGCCGTAGTCCGGGATATTCTGGGCATCTGAATATAATAAAAACAAATAAAAACACCTTTTTCGGGACAGAATTCCCGGGGAAGGTGTTTTTATTATGAATGATAAATTCAAAGCCGCCGTCACAGGGGGCGCGGCAGGGATAATCAACGGCTTCATCGGTTCCGGCGGGGGTATGCTCCTCGTCCCGCTGTTCACTTCCTGGCTGAAGCTTGACAGCAAAAAAGCGTTCGCGACCTCTCTCGCGGTGACGCTGCCCCTCAGTCTCGTGTCGGGAGCCGTGTATCTCATAACAGGCTCCTTTGACTTTCAGGCGGCCCTGCCCTATCTCATCGGCGGTCTCGCAGGCGGCTTTATAGCGGGCAAGCTTTTCAAAAAAGTCCCGCCCAAGCTCCTGCGCCGGCTGCTGGGCGCCGTCATTATATACGGAGGTGTAAGATGTCTGCTCTGAACTTCGCCGTCAGCACAGCCGTAGGCGCCGCCGTGGGCATACTTACGGGCTTCGGTGTCGGCGGCGGCACTATATTGATGATATATCTCACCAGCTTCGGCAATATCGTCCCCCAGGCTGCCAAGGGGATAAATCTGCTCTATTTCTTTCCCTGCTCGGCCACATCCCTTATTTTTCACTTCAAGGGCGGCTTTGTGGAAAAGCGCCTGCTCCTGCCCGCCATAGTCCCCGGCGTGGTTTGCGCCGGGGCTGCCGCCTGGCTCTCCACATTTCTCGACCCCGGCCTTTTCACAAAGATCTTCGGAGCCTTCCTCATCATAGTGGGGCTCCGGGAGCTATTCACCAAGGGATGAGACTTACATTCCCCCGTTCATCAGCCCCAGATACCCTTCAAGAATAAGTGTCGCCGCCACGGCGTCGATATTCTTCTTCCTGTCCTTCTCCCGCCTGCCGTTGGCCGCGAGGATGCGGTGTGCGTCCACGGTGGTGCGCCGCTCGTCCCAGAGCACGACCTCAAGCCCCGTGAGCTCACGCAGCATCTCCGCGAAGGCGGCGCTCTTTTCCGCCCGGGGCCCGGCAGTGTCGTTCATATTCTTAGGGTAGCCCAGCACTATCTTCTCTGCCCCTGCCTCCTTCGCGGCGTCAGCCACCTGCCGGGCCACCTTCTCGGGCACGTAACCCGTTATGGTCCACGCCCTGCCGGGTATAAGCCCTGTGGGATCGGAAACCGCGATACCCGTGCGCGCGTCGCCGTAATCAACAGCCATAATTCTCATAATAAGACCTCACGTCATCTTTTTTTGATTTATTATACCACAGTCCGTCAGGTTTGTCCCTGCATAAGCTGATAAAAACAGCGTCCCTTCCCTCCAGAACGCCGGTACAACCCCGGTAATACCCCGGTATTACCGGTAGAAAGTGTAAGAGAAAAAGAAAAAGAAATAATAAAAAAATCAAAAATGTATCGAAATCGAGTTTTTAATTTCCCCCGTTCAAAAATTGCCGAATTTTATGCAAAAAACTGTTGACCTGGGCTTGCAGTTGTGATAAATTAGTTCTACCTGTGCGAATAGGTGTGTTTTTGCTGCGCGGAAATTCTTTTCTGTAGTTTTGTTTCAGCGCCGCTGCCTTTCCACAGGGAGGCAATAATCCGGTCCAGGCCGGAAAATAACAAGGAGGTGCCGAGAAAATGCGGGTAAAGATAACCCTCAGATGCAACGAGTGCAAGCAGAGAAACTACAACACCGTGAAGAACAAGAAGAACGATCCTGACCGTTTGGAAATGAACAAGTATTGCCCCTTCTGCAGAAAGCATACTGTTCACACCGAAACAAAGTAATCCCCTAATCATTTTGGAAAGGTTGTGTACAGATGTCTAAAAGCGAAGCAAAGAAGCCTAACGCATTCGTCAGATTCTTCAAGCGCATCGGCAAATGGTTCAGAGAGATGAAGAGCGAGCTGAAGAAGGTCGTTTGGCCTTCCAGAAAGCAGGTCATCAACAACACCCTCGTCGTTCTCGCCGTGGTGATCGTTGTTGGTATTTTCATCTGGCTCTTCGACTGGATCGCCGGCATGGCGGTCAAGGCTCTCATTGCTGCTCTCTCTTAACAGAGGAGACTGACCATGGCTGATAATGCGAAATGGTATGTGATACACACATACTCCGGCTATGAAAACGCCGTCGCGGCTTCCATCGAAAAAGCTGCCGAAAACAGAAGGATGACAGACCTCATCCAGGCCGTTTCGATCCCGATGGAAACCGTCACCGAGATAACCGACTCCAAGGCTAAGACCGTCGAACGCAAGGTCTTCCCCGGCTATGTGCTCGTGAAGATGGTCATGACCGATGAAAGCTGGCATCTTGTGCGCAATGTGCGCGGCTGCACAGGCTTCGTCGGCAACGCCACAAAGCCCATCCCCCTCACCGAGGATGAGATCGCCTCTCTGGGCGTGGAGAAGGTCCAGGTCGTCGTGAATTACGCCGTCGGAGACAGCGTGAAGATCATCGACGGTCCTCTCGAAAACTTTGTCGGCACCGTGGAAGAGCTGGACGTGGAGAAGAACAATGTCCGCGTCGTAGTGTCCATGTTCGGCAGAGAGACACCCGTCGAGCTGGAGCTCGACCAGGTGGAAACAATCCCCGTGTAATGGCATAGTGGGAGGAGTCACAGACTCCGCCAAAATCTCAGCTTCAAGCTGAAAACACCACATTTTTCTTATAGGAGGTGCACCATAGGTGGCACAGAAAGTAGTAGGTTATGTAAAGCTCCAGATCCCCGCCGGCAAAGCAACTCCGGCACCCCCTGTTGGTCCTGCTCTGGGTCAGCACGGCGTTAATATTTCCCAGTTTACAAAGGAATTCAACGAGCGTACAAAGAACGATATGGGTCTCATCATCCCCGTAGTCATCACAGTTTATGCTGACCGTACGTTCACATTCGTAACAAAGACCCCTCCCGCAGCCGTCCTCATCAAGAAGGCATGCAACATTGAGAAGGGTTCCGGCGTCCCCAACAAGGACAAGGTCTCCAAGATCAGCAAGGACGATGTCCGCAAGATCGCTGAGCAGAAGATGCCCGACCTCAACGCTGGCAGCATCGAGGCTGCTATGTCCATCATCGCTGGCACAGCTCGCAGCATGGGCGTAGTCGTAGAAGAGTAAGGGAGGTCTATAAATGTTCAGAGGTAAGAATTACAAGGAGAGCGCAAAGCTCATCGACAGATCCGTCCAGTATGACGCCGCAGAGGCTATGGACCTCGTAACAAAGGCCGCAAAGGCAAAGTTCGACGAGACAGTCGAGCTGCACGTGAGACTGGGTGTTGACTCCCGCCACGCTGACCAGCAGGTCAGAGGCGCTATCGTCCTGCCCCACGGTACAGGTAAGACAAAGAGAGTCCTGGTCTTCGCCAAGGACGCAAAGGCTGACGAAGCAAGAGCCGCAGGCGCTGATTTTGTCGGCGATATGGATATGGTTGAGAAGATCCAGAAGGAAAACTGGTTCGATTTCGACGTAGTCGTCGCAACACCCGACATGATGGGCGTTGTCGGCCGTCTCGGTAAGGTCCTGGGCCCCAAGGGTCTCATGCCCTCCCCCAAGGCTGGTACTGTCAGCGCTGACGTTACACGCGCTGTCAGCGAGATCAAAGCCGGTAAGGTCGAGTACAGACTGGACAAGACAAACATCATCCACTGCCCCATCGGCAAGGTTTCCTTCGGTCCCGAGAAGCTGACAGAGAACTACACAGCTCTCATGCAGGCTATCATCAAGGCTAAGCCCGCCGCCGCAAAGGGCCAGTACATCAAGAGCTGCGTCGTGGCTTCCACAATGGGCCCCGGCGTCAAGGTCAACGCAAACAAGATGCTGTAATCGAACTTTCCCCTTGACATAAGGGAAATAGTTTGGTATAGTATCTGAGCATTCTTTAGACAGCAGGTCGCCCGTCCGGGCGCTAACGCATCGCCGCCTGCCGAGGAAAGCGTTTAAGTTTCAATTCAATTTGTATACTTATGTGCTTTTACATGTCCTCGTGTCTGAACGGATGCGGGGACATTTTTTAACGCTGTTCAGGCTCTCGCCTGAATATAAAAGATCACACGGAGGTGAAACTCAATATGCCTAACGCAAAGGTACTTGCTGAAAAGCAGGCAACCGTTAAGGGTCTGACCGAAAAGCTGCAGAACGCAGTTGCCGGCGTATTCGTGGACTACAAGGGTATCACAGTGGAAGAGGATACAGCTCTCCGCAGAGAATGCCGTGAAAACGACATTGATTACTCCGTCGTCAAGAACACAATGGTCCGTTTCGCTATCGATTCTCTTGGCTATCAGGAGCTCGATCCCATCCTTAACGGCACAACATCCCTGGCTCTGAGCACAACTGACGCTATCGCACCCGCGAGAATCGCCAAGACATACTCTGATAAGCTGGGCAACAGATTCGAGATCAAGGGCGGCTTCGTCGAGGGTAAGATCATGTCCGTTGAAGAGCTGAACGCTCTGGGCAAGCTCACATCCAAGAACGACCTGTACGCTCAGGTCCTGGGCACAATGCTCGCACCTATCACAAGCCTGGCAATCGTCATCAAGGCTATCGCAGAACAGAAGGGCGCGGAGTAATCCCGTCCGCAAACAGGAAAGATATAATTCTTAATTTAGGAGGATTAGTACAATGAGTGAAAAGATCACTGCTATCATCGAAGAAGTTAAGGCTCTGACAGTTCTCGAGCTGTCCGAACTGGTTCACGCACTGGAAGAGGAATTCGGCGTTTCCGCAGCAGCTATGGCAGCTCCCGCAGCAGGCGGTGCAGCAGGCGGCGCAGCAGCAGCTGAAGAGAAGACAGAGTTCGACGTCGTTCTGGCAGAAGTCGGCGCTGAGAAGATCAAGGTCATCAAGGTTGTCCGCGAGATCACAGGTCTGGGTCTGGCTGATGCTAAGGCTATGGTCGAGGCTGCTCCCAAGGCTGTCAAGGAAGGCGTTTCCAAGGAAGACGCTGAGGCTCTCAAGGCAAAGCTGGAAGAAGTCGGCGCAAAGGTCGAACTCAAGTAATTTTACTTACAGAGTCACAAAAGGGTTCGGAATGCTGAGCATTCCGAACCCTTTTTTAATTTCCTTGCTTTCTCAGGCGCGTTGAAATAAAATGATATGGAATAAAGTTATTATCGGCGCGTCTTTATCCGGAGGTGATGTCCTATCGTCAGTCTTATCATTCTCGGTATTCTCATATCCCTGCTCGGCGTTTTCAATATGCGCGGCAATATCCTCACTGTTCACTGGTATCACCGCAGACGTGTATCCGAAAAGGATGCGCCGGCATTCGGGCGAATGATCGGGCGCGGTACGGTCATCATGGGCGTTTCTGTGATGATCTGGGGATTCTTCGGGCTTTTCCCCGGCGCGGGTGAAAGCGCCGTTCTCCGGATCTCCGTATCGCTCCTGGTCGTTATGGGGATCGTTGCGGGGCTTGTGCTGATAGTATACTCGCTGATCAGGTATAACCGGGGCATTTTTTAAAAGAAGAGGGCCACGCCGGAATGCGTGACCCTCTTTTCTCTATATTCTGATCTTTTTGCCTATCAGCTTCACGCTTATAAAAGCGCACATGACCCCGATAAGCGTCCCGGCGAGCACATCCGTCAGGTAGTGCACCCCCAGATATACCCGGGACACCGCCACCAGTGCGGCGGCTATTATGAGCCAGACCGTCCACTTTCCCTTTTCAGTCAGGTGTATGGCGGTCGCCGCGGCAAAGCTCGCTGTGGCATGGCCCGAGGGGAACGACCAGTCCCCGGGGAGCACCGTTGCCGCTGTCAGGCCCTCAATGACCGCATACGGACGCGTGCGCGCCACGAGATTCTTCAGCAGCAGATTGCATATAATAAACCCTGCCGCCAGGGCGATGAGCCCCATGACTCCCGCGCGCCGGTGTTTCCGAAAGCAGATGAGCGCCAGGCACATTGCCACCCAGAATATGCCCATCTCTCCCAGGTACGTGACTGCACGGAACGCCGTCGTCATCGCCGGGGTGCGTATGCTCTGAATCCACAGCAGTACGCTGCTCTCTATCTCAAGCAGCGTTCCCATCAACAGCTTCCTTCTCGAGATAGACCACTGTGCCCTCAAACTCGTAGTTGCTGGTTTTGACGGTGTTATTTGCCCCTATACGGATATTCTGCGTTGCCACGGTGTTATTCACGTTATCCGTGATTATCGCCTCTACGGTGAAAATAACGCCCACGCCCTGTCTTGAAACAGGCGTGATGATACCGCCCTTGTCGTTGAACTGCATCTTTATCTCCCCGGAGTTGTCATATTCGCTGATATCCACAACATAGGCGCCGGGCACAAGAGACGTGTTCGCCACAAGCTGACAGGGTGTGCCGAACTGGGTGATGCAGTCCAGAGAGACCTCTTCCACATGGTCCACTCTCACCTGATATGTGAGCTTATATGACTGCCCGGAGGCGCTTCTGCCCCCGATGACCTTCCATCCGATAAACGCCACAGCCAGGACAAGGATAACTATAACCACCAGGTCTATGACATTAAACTTTCTCTTTTTGGAATTTTCCATGGAACATTCTCCCTTTCAGATATAACGGAATGCTTGACCATTCACGTTCTGCTATTGTATAATATTAACCGCTTTTAAGCAAGTATATTTTCGAGGCTTACTAATGAAGGTTTTGACACTGATAAGCGGCGGCGATGTGGGCGGAGCAAAGACTCATGTCCTGTCGCTTATATCTCAGATAATGAAAGACAGCGATGTCACTCTCGTGTGCTTCACCGAGGCGGATTTTTCCCAGGAGGCACGGAAGATTGGCATAAATACCATCGTGCTGGACACTAACGTGTTCAGCGCTCTTTCCGCGCTCAAAAAAATGCTGCGCCGGGAGAAATTCGACATCATACACTGTCACGGCAGCCGGGGCAACATGATGGGCGTCATGCTCATGGGCATGGGCGTGCCCGTCGTGACAACCGTCCACAGCGACAACCGCCTTGACTACCTGGGCCGCCCCTTCGGCGCCCTTGTTTATGGCAATATTAACCGCCTCGCCCTGCGCATAATACGCTATCACATCGGCGTCTCCGACGCTATGACTGACCTGCTCATAAGCCGTGGATACGATCCCTGCGGCATGTATACTATCTATAACGGCATAGACTTTACCCCCACGGTCCCGGCGCTGGACCGCAAGGAATTCCTCCGGAGCATCGGGTGCAGCTTTACTGCCAAGGACATCATAGTGGGCATCGCCGCCCGCCTGGACCCCGTAAAAAGCGTGGGGACGCTTGTCCAGGCGTTCATTCAGGCCTCCAAGACCTGTCCCGATATGCGGCTACTCATCGCCGGAGACGGCGGTCAGCGCCACATGCTGGAGAAGATGGCGAAGGATAACGGCGTTGGGGACAAGGTCTTTTTCGCCGGCTGGGTCCAGGATATGGACAGCTTTTACCACGCTATCGACATCAACACCCTCACCTCCCTCTCCGAGACCTTTCCGTACGCCATCACAGAGGGCGCCCAGGTAATGCTGCCCACCGTGAGCAGCGCCGTGGGAGGCGTGCCAATGCTCATTGACCACGGGATCAACGGCTATCTCTTTGAGCCCGGTGACTGGAACACCCTCGCCGGGTACCTCACCGAGTATTACAGCTCCCCCGAAAAGCGCCTTGACTTTGGCAAAAAGCTGCACGACAAGGCGGAGAGCAACTTCTCTCTTGAAAACACCCGCCGCACCCAGATGGACATCTACCGCTCCGTGCTCCAGCGGGAGAAGCGCCGCAAAAGCGGCAAAAAGCAGGGCGTCGTCATATGCGGCGCTTACGGCAGAGGCAACGCGGGAGACGAGGCTATTCTGGAGGCTATCGTGGGCGAGATGCGCAGCATCGACAGGGATATGCCCATCTGCGTCATGTCCCGCAGGCCCAAGGAAACCGCTTTGAAGCACCGGGTACGCAGTGTGTACACATTCAATTATCCGAAGTACCACGCCGCGATGAAGCGCTCCAAGCTCTATATCAACGGCGGCGGCAGCCTGATTCAGGATATAACCAGCAGCCGCTCACTTCTCTTCTACCTCTCCACCCTCCGCAGCGCCAAGCGCGCGGGATGCAGGGTACAAATGTACGGCTGCGGCTTCGGCCCCATAATCCATGAGAAGCACCGCGACCTCTCCGCAAAATACATCAACCGCTATGTTGACGTTATAACCCTACGGGAGGACGACTCCTACCGGGAGATGGCGGATATGGGCGTCGCCAGGGACAAGATAGTCCTGAGCGCGGACCCCGCCCTCACCCTCAAGAGCGCCCCCGCCAACATGATCGACAGCGCTTTCGTCCGCTCGGGCATCCCCATCGACGGGAACTACATCTGCTTCACCCTGCGCCGCTGGCAGGGCTTCAACAGGAAGGTAGACGACTTCGCCGCGGCGGCGGAATATGCTTACAGGGTCCACGGACTCACTCCCGTCTTCGTACCCATCGAGCCGAAGGTGGACATTACGGCGGCAAAGCAGGTCATGGAGAAGCTCACAGTCCCCTGCTACCTTGCGGAGACAGGCGGCTCCTCCGGCATAATAATCGGCGTTTACTCGAGGATGAAGGTCGTTCTCTCCATGCGGCTGCACGGGCTCGTGTTCGCCTCCTCCCAGGGCATTCCCCTGGTGGGCGCGGTCTACGACAAGAAGGTCAGCTCATTTCTCAAGTATATAGGCCAGCGGCTTTTCTGCGATCTGGACGCCGTCACGGCGAATAAGCTCTGCTCCTTCATCGACGAAGCTGTGGCGCTGGGCAATGACCGCTCCGCAATACTCTCGGCGGTGCAGTCCCTCCGTGAGATTGAGAGCCGCAACACCCGGCAGGCCGCAAGACTCCTCTCCGAAAAATAGCCAAAGAGGTGCTGCCTCCCTCCCGGCAAATTGTGAAAGCGTACGAAATATCCCATATTGCCTTGAAAAACACCCGAATGAGTATTAAAATTTCGGGTGTTTTTATTGTAGAAATATGGTTGGTACACCCCTCGTGCCGAAGGGAAAGGACTCATAAAATGACATATTCCGATACCTCAGACATCAGAATCAACCGCTGTTCCGATGTTGAGATCAACGTCGCGGAGCTCCCTCAGGAGGCTGCCGACATAATCAACACGGACCTTAAGCTGCTGGAGCACCCTGTCTATGTGCGCGCCGACGTGAACGGCACGCCCAAAATGCAGATTGCCCGCATCGTCGGCGATCACAGCACCGTGGGCGCCGACTGTGTCGCCCGCTGCGCGAACAGCATTGTCGCCGCGGGTGCCCGTCCCGTATATTTCCGCAGCTTCGTCAGCGGCAACAACTGCTGCGAGGAAATTGAACGCGCCGTATTCACCGGCATAAATGACGGCTGCCGCCGCACAGGCTGCGGACTAGTAAGCGACGGCTATATGGACGCCACTCAAGATGTGGACGACGGAGAATATGTCCTCTCCGGCAGAGCCGTGGGAATCGGCAAAGAGGCTGACCTCATCAACGCGAAAACCGCTCACAGCGGCGATATACTCATAGGCCTCTCCTCAAACGGCATCCACTCCAGCGGCTTCGACACTGTCACGCGCCTGTTCGATATGTCCCCGGAAAGCCTGGGCGAGTACCGCTCAGAGCTGTGCTGCTCTATGGGTGACGAGCTTCTCAAACCCTCGAGAGTCTATGTGGCGCCGGTTATGCAGCTTGTTTACAGCGGCATAGATATCAAAGCCATATGCAATATTGTCGACGGCGGCATTCTCGGCAACCTGCCCTCCATCCTGCCCGAGGGTGTGCGGGCTGTCGTTAAAACGAATTCTTATCCGCTGCATAATATTTTTGAGCTTATCCAGCGGGAATCCGGCATGGATGAGGAGGCTATGTTCAGCACCTTCAATATGGGTATCGGCTTTATCATCGCGGTCGGCGGCGGCGACGTCGGGCGTGCGGTGGAAGCCATCGTCCGCTGCGGCGAGCGTCCCTTCATAATCGGCAAATGCGTCCCCGGCGAGCGGGGCGTGGAGCTTTTCTGACAAAAGCCGGTGAGCCGTGTTCCTTTTTCCAGGAACACGGCTCTCTTCATTATAAGCTCAGGGGCACCCACATTCCTGCGGGTGCCCCTTTCAATTATTCTCAGCTTTTAGGAGGAAGACCAAGGATCTCTCTCGCCTCTGCAGGTGTCGCCGCCTGGCAGTTGTACTCCTCCAGCACGCGCTTTGCCCGGGCGACAAACTGCATATTGCTGTCCGCAATGACGCCCTTTCTGTACAGCACGTTATCCTCCATGCCCACGCGGATATGACCGCCCATTGCGATCGCCGCGTACATTATTTCCATCGCTCCGGCACCCACGCCGAAGGCGCTCCAGGTACTGCCCGGCGCGACTGCCTCCATCGTGTCCCTCATGAACACAAGGTTTTTCGTGCTCGCGGCTATGCCGCCGGGCACGCCCATGCAGAACTGGAAGTGGAGCGGCGCTTTAAGCACGCCCTTTTTCACGTAGTAGCCCGCGTTATAGATCATGCCCGGGTCGAACACCTCTATCTCCGGCTTCACGCTCACCTCCTGCATCATCGCCCCCAGCTTTTCAAGAAACTGCGGACTGTTCTCGAAGACGGCGTTGTTCTGCCAGTTCATCGTGCCGCAGTCGAAGCTCGCCATCTCCGGCTTCAGCTCATAGAAGGGGCGCAGTCTGTCCTCCTCCCGGAGGTTTACGCCGCCGGAGGTGGTTATATTGAGGATAATGTCGCAGTCGGCGTATTTGGTGCGCATCAGCGTCACCACTTTCTCAAATTTCTCAAACTTCATCGCCGCTCTGCCATCATCGTCCCGGCAGTGGATATGCGCCACCGCCGCGCCCTCTTTCCAGCAGTTGTATATCTCCTCGGCGATCTCATGAGGCTCTATGGGCACATTGGGCGTGTTTTCCTTTGTGGGCCACGCTCCCGTCGTCGCCACGGTGATAATCCTCTTATCTCTCAAATCAGCCATGTAAGCTCCCTTCCCGCCGTGTTACTTGTTCCGGGCGAACAGCTTCTGCATGTATTCCACGCCGCTGGCGCCGTTGCCATCGGGGAAGCCAAAGCCTGTGCCTCCGTAAGCATAGGTGCGGTCGGGCACGCCCTTTACAAGGTCATCCTCGTCGATCTCCGCCACGCACCGCGCCATTGAGCCGTCACCCATGTACCAGCGCAAGGGGAAGCACATGAACCGGAAGAACTTGCCCGCTGGGATCTTATCCAGATCGCCCCCGAGGTTCTCCACGCCTACTATGCCGTGGCCCAGCATCAGCTTGTGGCAGGGCTCCCACGTCCCCCAGCAGCCAAATTCCTCCAGGAGACCGAACTTCTCGTCATAGGCCTTTTGCCCGTGAATGCGGATATACTCGAATTTGTCAAACTCGGCGTACGCCTCTTCGCCGAAGAGCTTTTTATACTCCTCCGTCAGAGGGTATCCCGTGGCCCCCAGCAGGTTCATGCGCGTCATGCCGTTGTTCCCCATTGCGGTGTGCAGGGGGTGGTCCAGCGCCTGACTGTCCATGGCGACACACTTGACGCCGTGCTTTACGAACCACTTGCCCGCCTCGACGCCCGTGCCCGCGGCATAGTGATAGTACGCCTTGGAGTCGTCAAACAGGCGGTGCATACCGGTGTTCAGGCAGATTATCTTCCCCTTGAGCTGCGCGGGGTCAATGCCGTGTTTTGCGCAGCTTGCGTCCAGGTGCTTGCCGGTGATGAGCCCCCAGGGTTCTATGTCAATGTCCAGCACAACAGCCTCTCCCGTATATGCGTCCACGTCCATCTCATGGGTATAGCGGGCGCGGCGGCCGTCAAATTCATACTCCATAACATGGCGCGGGGCATCGCAATGGGTGCCTGTGTGCATAGTACACTTGATGCTCTGGGTCAGCACGCCGCCCTTCGCCATCGTGTGGGTATTATCTATCTCAGGCTTGTCGAAATACGGCCAGCGGGGTATCTCCGCTCCGAAGGGATGCGTCAAATCTACAAAAACTTTCTTTCCCATTACTCTTCCTCCTTATTTGTGGTACAGCATCCGGATAAGATACTCGCTCAGGTCCTCGGCGGCGTGTTTTGTCTCCTCCGGGGTCCACTTCATGAACCCCTCGCCGGTCTTGAAGCCAAGTTTTCCCTCATCTCTCAGCTGTGTCAGTAAGCTTGACGGCCTGTGGCTGTCCTCGAGGTCTCTCAATATGTAGTCGTGGATGTTCCATGTGAGGTCCAGCCCCACCATGTCCGCGTTCTCTATTGGGCCGAGCTGGGGCAGCCGCAATCCGAAGGAATACCGGACCGCCTCATCGACCGTCTCCCCGTCGGCGATGCCGTTTTCGATGATCGAGATAGCCTCACGCCAGAGGGCGTGCTGCATTCTGTTCGCTATGAAGCCGGGAACGTCCTTTTTGCAGAGCACCGGCTTTTTGCCCACGGACCTCAGCACGCTCATCACCGTCTCCGCGGTCTCATCGTCAGTGGCGTCGGATCTCACCACCTCCACCAGCGGTATCAGGTGGGCTGGGTTCCAGAAATGGGTGCCGCAGAAGCGTGCCCTGTGCTTAAGATCCCGGCTGATCTCCGTGGGGCTCATCACAGAGGTGTTCGTGCAGAATATCGTCTCCGGTCTGCATCTCGCCTCAAGCTCAGAGAAGGTCCTGCGCTTGAGGTCCATGTCCTCGAACACGCACTCGATGACCATGTCCACCCCGGCAATCTCCGGGCAGTCCAGATCTGTTGTGAAGCTCACCCGCCCGAGCCGTTCATTTAGCTCCTCTTCCGTCAGCACGCCGCGGGATATGAGCGGCGCGGCGCTTGCACGTATGTCCTGGGCCAGGTCCACCTGGCGCACGTCGTATACGGTCACGTCGTAGTCGCCGCCGGACAGCACGAAGGCGATATTCTTCCCCATCATGCCCGCCCCGTCGACAAGAATCCTCTTTACATCTCTCATAAGCCGCTCCTCAGCACGCCCAGTAGCCGCCGGTGCAGTCATAGTTGCCTCCCGTGAGGAAGTCGGAGGCGGGAGAGGCGAGGAAGGTCGCAAAACCGACAAAGTCCTCGGGCTCGCCCAGCCTGCCAACCGGCAGGCGCTTGAGGAAATTCGTGTATACGGCGCTGTCCGGATCGAACATCCACTCTGTCAGGTCGCTGCGGAACACGGTGGGATTGATGGAGTTGACGTTTATGTGATGGGCCGCCGTCAGGTCGCACGCCAGGGTCTGGACCATGAGATCCACGCCGCCCTTCGCTGTGCAGTAGCCCGTGTACCCCGCCATGCCCATCTTGGAGCGGGCGGAGGATGTGATGACCATCTTATAGTTATACCCGCGGTACCCCTGCCTGACCATCTGCTCTGCCGTGTACTTTGCCAGCAGATAGATGCTGGTGCAGTCGGCGTCCATTATCGCCTGCCACTCGGCGGTTGTCTGGTCCAGGATGTTCTTCGGGGCATTGTATCCGTGGCCGCACCAGAGGATATCGACACGCCCGTAGGTCCTGACAGTGAAGTCCACAAGTGCCTTCACGTCCTCCTCCCTGGCGGGATCTGCCGCAAAAACGGCCACGTCCTTGATACCGTCGCCCCTGAACTCATCCGCCAGGTCCGTAAGCTGCTCCTCCCTGCGGGCGGAGAGAACGAGCTTCGCCCCCTGAAGTCCGTATGCCTTGGCCACAGCGCCGCCCAGCGCGCCCGTGGCGCCGGTGCATATGACGACCCTGTCCGCCACGGAAAACATGTTATCTGTGAATTCCCTGCTCACTTTAACAGCCATTTTCTCTCCTCCTCAGCCCTCCGGGTAGTTGATTATCACGAGCATCTTCGCGGGCTTGCCGCTCTCGTTTATGAGCCCCCGCCCCTCGTTCGGCGGGAAGCTGATGCTCTCGTTGGCGTGGATGACATATTTGTTCCCCGCCTTATCCGTCACAGTCATCTCTCCCTCCAGGACGAAATACACCTTTTCCAGCGGGTTATCGTCATATGCCCAGTCGGCGCCGCCGCCGGGCTCAAACTCGGAAATGCCGATCCAGAATTTCTCCGCGTTCGTCTCATCCTTGCCGTGGTACCGCTTGCAGGTCACACCAAAATGCCCGGGCGGGAAATATGGCTCCAGCTCTTCATACGTTCTCTTGATCATTACAAAACCCTCCCCTTTATGTTTTTCTTCTTAAAAAAATTATATCTGCGGGTGAGCGTCCAAACAACGTACAATCATGCCCCTTTTGTCTGCACATCTTCCCCCGACTTGTTCAACGCAGGTCATAGGCTGTCCACAGCCGCGTATCCCTGATGGATCGCGTCCTTGAGCTTTCCCGCCCGGTGGCAGTCGCCCACCTCCGCGAAGCGGCAGGACACGCTCTGGCGCAGGCGCTCCACAAGTTCAGCCTTCGCTCTGCTGCCCAGCGCGTATACCACCGTATCCGCCGGATACAGGTTTTTTGTTCCCTCTTTGTCCTGGACCACGACCCCCTCCAGGGTGATCTCCACGCATCTCATCCCCGTAAGGCAGTTCACCTCTTTTTCAAGGCGCTGCAGGAGCCATTCCCGGTGCATACGGTAGCTCCCCCGGGCAAGCTCCGTGCCCATTTCGATCAGGGTTATCTTCTTACCCTCCGCCGCCAGATGCAGCCCAAACTCGCATCCCGCGGGACCGCCGCCCAGGATCACGATGCGCTCTCCCATCTTCTGCGGCGCCATCCGGTACGCGTCCATGACATATACGGCGCTCTCTATCCCCGGGATGGGCGGTACTGCCGCCTCGGCGCCTACCGCGCAGACGACGAGATCCGCTTCGAGCTTTGAAAGCTCCTTTGCGCCGACCTCCGTGTTCAGCCGCAGGTCGATATCCCGCCGCAGAGTTCTCGCGATAAGATTATCCCGGAACTGCCGCAGGTCGCCTTTATATCTGTCATACGCGGCAAACTCCAGAGTCCCCCCGAGACTGCCGCTCTTTTCAAAAAGGACCACCTCGTGCCCCAGGTCCGCGCTGCGGCACGCCGCCGCCATTCCCGCGGGGCCGCCGCCTATCACGACGATCTTACGTCTGCCTGACCTCCGCGCGGGGGGCGGAAGGAACTCCCGTCCGCCTGTGGGGTTGACCGTACAGCTCAGGTACGTGGGCGGCACGGGCGCGTCATGGCAGCACATGCATCGGATGCAGGTGTTTATCTCCTCCATCTGTCCGTCCTCCGCTTTGTTCGCGAAGTGGGGATCCGCCAGCATCTGCCGCCCCATATAGATGATGTCCGCCTGCCCCGTCGCCAGAGCCATTTCTCCCAACTCCGGAGTGTTTATCCCCCCGATGGCGGCTACGGGAATGCTCACGGCCTCCTTAATGGCAGCCGCGAGAGGCAGATTTATGCCGTTTTGGTGATATATCGAGGTAAAGGTATAGCACTCGGGGTCAATATGCGTGCCCACGGAGGCGTGGATGATATCCACACGGCTCTCCAGCATGCGGCTGAATTCAACAGCTTCGTCTATATGCAGCCCCTCCGGCAATACCTCCTCCGCGCTCAGGCGGTACTCTATCAGCAGTCTGCGCCCGACGCGCTGGCGGATACGATCCAGCACCATGAGCGGAAACCGTGCGCGGTTTTCCAGGCTGCCCCCGTATTTATCCTTTCTGTGATTGAACAGTGGCGATAAAAACTGGGCAAGCAGCCATGAATGGCCACCGTGTATCATCACCATGTCAAACCCGCAGTCCAGGGCCGTTTCGCAGGCTTTTGCATATGCCTGGGAAAGCTCCTCCATGCGCTCCTCGGTCATCTCGTCTATGATGACCCCCGTCTCCTTGACACCTCCCGACGGGCCTTCAACATGGGCGCCGGGCTCGAATACGTAGTCCTCGCAGCCCCTGTGTCCCAATTCGATGGAGGACAGGGCGTCCCGGTCCCGTATCATGTCCGTCAGCAGGCGGTATTTTGTTATCTCCTCCGGATCGGGGTGCTGGAAAAACGGGCTCAGCACCTGCCGCTCCCCCAGCGTGACTATCCCGCAACCTCCCCGGGCTTTTTCCAGATAGTAAGAGAATCCACGCTGGGTAAGCCTGTCTCCCTCCGTTCCGCCGATCACGCTCTGGGGGGCGCAGGCAATGCGGTTTTTCGCTACTTTGTCCCCTATCCTCAGGGGCGAAAACAAGTGTGGATAATATTTATGCACGAACACACCTCTATTCTCTGTGCGGCGCTACTCCGTCACTCACTGTACCCTTTCGCCCTGAAGGGGGCAAAAGAGCTTTTGTCTCCTCTCCGTCCCCGCTTCATGGAGTACAGGACGGCTATCATCAGGAGCACGACCGCCGCGAGAAGCACCGGATTTATGCTTCCGGCGATCGTATTCTCATTCGCCGCGCCTATCACGGTCACCCGCTGCCAGCTGAGCTTCTCCATGTTGCTCCCCTCCCGCTCCAGATAACCGGCGAGGGACTCCGACAGTGTCACGCCCAGGCTTTCGTACTCCAGCTCTTTCCCTCCGTACCCGCCGGAGAGCATCCGCTCCGTCGCGCCGAGGGTAAGCGCGGTTGAATTGTCCAGAAGGTCCAGCTTTGTGCCGTCCTCCAGGATGATCTCAGTCACACGGTCTCCCGCCGGGGCGGAAACATCGTATGTGAACGCAAATCCGGATACGGACGGAAAGCCTTCAAAATCAGACTTCTCCCGGTCGATCCTGCCGAGCTCCGGATCCGCGGTGACCTGCGCCACCAGCGGCTCCAAAAGGGCTTTCAGCTCCGCGGGAGTCACTCTCGCGGCGGCAATGGCGCGGTCCTGGCCGAACACCTTCTCCACGTCGCGCCGCGTCAGCTCGCCCTGGAGGAGGTCGCCCGCTATATCTCCGTTGTTCACTATTGCCAGCTCTCCGCCGGCAGCCTGACGGACGCTGTCCGCCGTGAGGCTGCCCAGCGCGCAGTCCCGGCTCCCCTTATCCCCTTCAAGGATAGTTGGCAGCAGCAGCGGGAACCAGAACGTGTCCTTCCCCGCACCTCTCGCGCTCTCCGCGAAAGCCGGTATTATCAGCAGTGCCGCTAAAAGGCCTGCAAATATTCGCTTAAACTGTTTCATCGTCTCCAGCTCCAGATATTCCGTTTATCTCGCCGCAGTAGTGGCAGGCGACGAAATGGTCCTTTTCCACCTCTCTGTAAGCGGGCATCTCCCTGAAGCAAAGGTCCTTTGCGTATGGGCAGCGGCTCGCAAAACGGCAGCCCGGCTTCGGCTCCACAGGGGAAGTCAGCTCGCCCTGCATAATAATGCGCTCCTTTTTGCCGTGCAGGCTGGGCACAGGGATGGCAGAGAGAAGTCCCTGGGTATAGGGGTGCAGGGGACGTTCGAAGAGCCTCTTCGCGGGGCTCTTTTCCACCATCGTTCCCACGTACATCACGAGGATATCGTCGGATATGTGCTTCACCACCGAGAGGTCGTGGGTCACAAATATGTATGTCAGCTTCTTCTCATCCTGAAGATCCTGCAAGAGATTAAGGACCTGGGCCTGAATTGACACGTCCAGGGCGGATACAGGCTCGTCGCACACGATGAACTCAGGATTCAGGCTCAGTGCGCGGGCGATGCCTATCCTCTGGCGGCGTCCGCCGTCCAGCTCGTGGGGATAAGAATAGGCGTATCGCCTTGCCAGGCCAACTGTGTCCATCAGCTCGAAGACCCGCCTGCGAAGCTCCTCCTTCGTCTTGCAGAGCTTATAGGTCCTGAGAGGATCGCTTATAAGCTCGAACACGCAGTAACGTGGATTGAGGGAAGAGAAGGGGTCCTGGAATATTATCTGCATCTCCTGCTGGAGCGCTTTGCGCCGCCCTCTTTTCACGTGGGTTACGTCCTCCCCGTTGAAGGAGACCTCCCCCTGCGTCGCTTCCGTAAGTCCCAGGATAGTGCGCCCGAGGGTGGATTTTCCGCACCCGGACTCGCCCACCACCCCCAGGGTCTTGCCCTTTTCGATAGTGAAGCTTATGTCGTCAACGGCGTGGAGCATCCCACGGGGCGTCTTGAAATACTTCTTCAGGTGTTCGACCCGGAGCAGCTCTTCTCTCTTCTCCTCCACGGCGCTCTTCTGAGCCGCGGGAGCTGTCTCCTCTTCCTCATCCCGCGTCTCATGCCCGGCGCACTTTTCCCAGTGGTGGCAGCGGCACATATGTCCCGGATTCACCTCATATACCTCCGGCTCCTGGGCCGCGCATTTCTCGTCGGCATAGGGGCAGCGGGGGTGGAATTTGCACCCGGCGGGCAGATTCGCCGGATCCGGCATCAGCCCCTGGATTGGGTGCAGGCGCTCCACATCCTTATCCAGAGAGGGCAGGGAGTTGAACAGACCTTTTGTATATGGGTGGGAGACCCGGTCGAAGATATCCTCTACCGTGCCGCTCTCCACAATCTCCCCGGCGTACATTATAGCCACCTTGTCGCAAGTCTCCGCTACAACGCCAAGGTCATGGGTGATGAGGAGCATGCTGGAGTTGAGCTTCTTTGTCAGGTCGTTCATCAAATTCAGCACCTGGGCCTGTATCGTCACGTCCAGAGCTGTTGTGGGTTCGTCGGCGATCAGGAGCTGCGGAGAACAGGCCAGCGCGATAGCGATGATCACGCGCTGCTTCATGCCGCCGGAGAACTGATGGGGATAATCGCTCCCTCGCTCCGCGGGTATGCCGACCATCTCCAGCGTCTCCCTCGCCTTGGCGAGAGCGGCCTTCTTGGGCAGCTTCTCATGGATCTCGATGACCTCCGCTATCTGGTCCTCGACCTTGAATATCGGGTTGAGTGCCGTCATGGGGTCCTGGAATATCATGGATATCTGCTTGCCCCGCACTTTTCGCATCTCGCTCTCCTCGAGAGAGAGCAGGTCCCTGCCGTTAAACTCTATTTCACCGCTGATTATCTCACCCGGTGGAGACTGGATCAGGCGAAGGATACTCAGCGCCGTGGTCGTCTTTCCGGCTCCGGTCTCGCCCACGAGGCCGAGAGTCTCTCCCCTGTCGATCGTCAGGTGGATGTTATTGACCGCCTGCACTGTTCTATCATGCATTTTGAAGTGTACAGACAAATCTTTAATTTGAAGCAGTTGATCACTCATGGCGCACCTCAATCCTTCAGTTTCGGGTCAAGGGCGTCACGCAGCCCGTCACCCATCACGTTGAACCCGAACATGGACAGCAGTATCGCTATCCCCGGGAAAGTAAGCATCGGATAAAACGACGTAATGTAATCCCTGCCGGCGTTCATTATGGAGCCCCACTCCGACGTGGGCGACTGGACACCCAGACCGATGAAGCTCAGCATGGATATCTGAAGGATATTCATGCCGATGCGCAGAGTGCTGTCCACGATTATGGGGGACAGCGTATTGGGCATTATCTGCCTGATGATAGTCCTCAGATGACCGGAGCCTGTGGCACGGGCCGCCTCCACGAACTCCTGATCCCGCACCGTAAGCACGCTCGCCCGGAGCAGTCTCGCGGAGGGGGCGATGCCGCCCAGGGATATGGCGATGGCGGTGTTCACCACGCCCGTTCCAAGCAGGGCCGAGATGCACACAGCCAGGAGCATGCCCGGTATCGCCATGAGGATATCCATCGCCCGCATGATGATACTGTCGCACAGGCCGCCGAAGTAGCCCGCCAGCGCACCCAGCAGGCCGCCCACCACAAGGGCTATGAGCAGCCCCGCGATGGAGATGAGCAGCGAAACCCGGGTACCGTAGATAATACGGCTGAGCAGGTCCCTCCCGTAATTGTCCGTGCCCAGAAGGTGCAGGGCGCTGGGCTTCTCCAAACGGCTCGCGCCGTCCATCACGTTGGGGTCATAGGGCGCTATGACATTTGCGAGGAGCGCCACGAGCACCATCATAAGCACGATGACAAGTCCCACCATAGCGAGCTTGTTCTGGCGGAAGCGCCGCCATATTTCTTTAGACTGGCTCTGCTTTGTGAGGGCATCCTCTTCGAGCATCGCCGGCGCGGGTCTCTTTAACATTTTTCCCATCATGCCACCTCCTGCGCCGGCTTCGTCTCTTTGCTCTTCTTTGAACTGCGCCTACCTGTTGTATACTGGGCCTTGATACGTGGATCCGCTGCGGCGTAGGCAAGGTCTACCAGCAGATTGATTATGCATATCAGGAATGACAGAACAAGGACCGTACCCTGTATCAGGGGATAGTCCCGGCTGCCTATGGCGTCCAGCATCAGCATACCGATACCGGGAATGCCGAAAATGCTCTCTATGACCACCGAGCCGCTTATGACCATGCTCATCTGCATGCCGATAACGGTGATGACCGGGATGAGAGCGTTGCGCAGGGCGTGCTTGTAGATCACCTTTCTCTCTCCCACACCCTTGGCGCGGGCTGTGCGGATATAATCCTGGTGTATAACGTCGAGCATGCTAGAGCGCGTCATGCGTATTATAATGGCTATGGGGGACAGTCCCAGGCACAGGACCGGCAGTATGTAATGCTTCCACGTGGCAAGGCCCGTGGCGGGCAGCCACCTGAGCTTGATGCAGAACAGCATCATGCACATAAGCGCCAGCCAGAAGCCCGGCATCGCCGCGAAGAATACTGACAGTGACGTGGATACGTAGTCTATCACCGAGTACTGCTTCACAGCGGAGACTATCCCTACAATAATACCCACGATCACCGTTACAACACAGCTCAATAGCCCGACCTTCAGGGTCGGTACGATTTTTTCGCCTATGAGCTTTGTCACAGGTCGCAGCGTGGAATATGAAGTTCCTAAATCAAATTTGGTGACGATATTTTTCAGATAGACAAAATACCGTACAACGAAAGGCTCATCAAGACCCATGTCCTCGACCTTCTGCTTGTAAGCCTCTTCCGTATAATTGGTCCCCAGAGCCGCCATGGCGGGGTCGCCGGGTGTGAAATAGTTTATGGTGAATATTATAAGAAGAACCCCCAGCAGAGTCGGGATGATGATCAGAAGCCGCTTTATTGTATAGCGTACCATAGGGCGTACCTCGACTTTCCTAAGCATTTGGCTCTCCTCCGCAGTGGGCATATACTTTCGGGCAGCGCGCGCATGGCGCGCGCTGCCCGCTTTGTGACTACGCTTTTATTCGGATGAGAGACTCCCTCAAAAGAACTGTTAATTGAACTTGACGCAGGCCAGATTCCCGCGCTGAGTATTCGCCAGGGACATATCCGCAAGCTTTGCGCTGTTGTATGCAAAAGCCTCCTCGCGCTCGCAGATAGGCACACCGTGGTAGTTGTCATAGAGCCACTGGTCCGCTTCCTTATAGATCTCCACGCGCTTTTTCGCGTCCGTTGTGGCGATGCCGCCGCGCACCAGGCTATTCCATGTATCATCAGCAATCGCCATAATGGCGAAGCCGTCGGAGAGCATCGGGCTGATGGCTGTGTTCACTTCCTTTGCGGCGTTGCCGTTTGCGATGGTGCTCTGAATGCACAGGTCTCCACCGCCGCTGATAAGAGTGGGGATGAGGGTCGGGATATCCATCTGATCCACTGTCAGCTTGATACCCACCTGCTCCAGGTAGAACTGGAGCGTTTCCGCTATGGCGATGTCAGACGCCGCGCCGCTGAAGCAGGGGATGGACAGCGTCAGGTTCGAAATCCCCGCGGAGGCGAGTATCTCCTTTGCCTTATCCACATCGTATTCGTAAACAGTGCCGTGATCCGTATAGGCGTCAAAGGTAGTGGCGTAGTGGCTTGTGGCAGGGACCTGGAGAGAGCCGTAGCCCGCGATGGCGACCTGCTCCCAATCCACAGCGTAGGCAATAGCCTCGCGCACCTCCGGAGCCACCGTCGCCTCGTTGAAGCAGATGAATGCCACGTCGTTGGCGCTCTGGGTCACGACCTTGATGTCCTTCTCGCCGTTGAGCTGATCCACCTGAGTTGTGGAAAGCTGCACCATGGCATCCAGCTCGCCGCTGAGGAGATCAGCGTACTCCGCCGTTGTGTCCGTATAGTACTTTACAACGATCTTATCCGCCTCATAGGACGCGTCCTTGTTCCAGTAGTCGTCCCGGCGTGTGTACTCCACATAGGAGCCCAGCTCGACCTTGCTCAGCTCATATGGACCGGAGCCGATAGCGCTGGTCCACCAGTAGTCGTCCCCGTCAGAATGCTGCTCGATCGCAGCGGCGGGGAGCACGGGAATCATCAGAGTGCTTATCGCCGCGCCATAGACCTCGGAATAAACGATGCGCGTCGTCAGCCCGTCGGCGTCCACAGCGCTCTTGTCGAAGTCGATGCGCTTATAGAACTCGATCTCCGAGTTGCCGTTGTCAACATAGCTCTTGACAGTCGCAAGGATATCTTCGCCGGTCATCTTACTGCCGTCAGAGAAAGTAACGTTGTCTTTCAGCACGAGCTTGAGTACTGTGTCTGTTTCCCACTCGTAGCTCGCCAGTACGTCGCTGGAGATCTCGCCTGTGTAGTCGTCCACATAGAAGAGCTGGTCATAGAGGAGACGGCGGCAGTAGTTGTCGCTCTCTCCGCTGCCGCTGGAGTAGAAGTACAGCTGGGAATATGTCGTGCCGACGGTGAGTACCTTTTCGGCTGTGCCTGTTGTTGTGTTGGCGGTGGGGTCTTTTGCCTCCTCCTTTTCGCCGCTCTTGCAGGCTGTCAGGAGTGCCAGGATCATTATTGCCGCGAGAATTAAAGCCAGTGCCTTTCTTGTCTTCTTCATCGGTTCCACCTTCCTTTAAGTATAAGATCGGTTTGTATAGGGATCTCAGCAGAATCGGTCTGCGCCGCTGATTATTCCTTCCAGGGATCTCTCTTTTCCAGGTCCTCCAGATATTCCTGGAGAGTGAACTGGTTGTACTCGAACTTGTAGTCGATGCGGTCCTCCGCCGTGGGCTTCGTCATGCAGTATTTCTTGCTATCCTCGAACGTCTCATAGGGCGTGGGAGGCTGGGGCCAGAACTTGCGCTCCTTATTGACGTCGTACTCCTCGCAGAAGGTCGTGGGAGCGTCCACCTTGGGCATATCCCCGGGCACGAAATCGTCGTGGGGCTTCTGCTTTGTGAAGGGCTCGCATGTGGGGCACATGATGTCTGGCATCACCTGGAAGTGCCAGATCTTCCACTGGCCGTTTTCAAGGATGAAGTCGGCCTGGAATTTTCCGTACATCCAAAGGGGGTCGAACTCACAGTTTGGATCTGTGGGATCCTTCTTCGCCGTCTCGGGTCCGAATGTGCTCCAGAAGCATTTTGCGGTCTTGCCGTCCCCCGCCACCTCGATGAGAGGTGTGTTGACAGGGTGCTCGCAGTACCATCCCCGGCGGCTCACGTTCTCCTCGTGCTCGCCGATGCCTGTTACGTAGTTTCTGTACACTCCGTCAGGGCCCCAATACTGGCCCCACATGGCGATCTCAACACCCACATCCGGGGTGCGCATCGCAAACAGGTCCAGGCATTCCTTCTGCCGGCCGCCGGAGTGGAACAGCGTATAGCGCGCCATAACATTCTGGATCTGTGTGACCGCCTGCTCACGGGCGAGCTGATGCTTTGTCTCCGCCAGTTCCTTCTCAAGTCTCTCCAAACGTTCTTCAAGTGTGCTCATCAGATTTTCCTCCTCTTAGTATTTAATAACACGCTGCATATTCTTTTCTTATGCAAGATCTATGGCCGCGTTCCAGCCCGCGTGGACGGCGTCCACAATTCTTCCGCTCTGGACGCAGTCGCCGATGGAGACGACGTCGTAGCAGAGCTTGCGCATCTCGTCGTATACCTCTCTCCGGGGACGAAGTCCCACGCAGTAGATAACGGTATCCGCCTTCACGAGCACCTGCCCCTCCGGGGTATCGCACAAAACGCCGTCTTCCGTTATGCCGACCACCGTGCTGTTCACTCTCGCGCTTATGGGCAGAGTCTCCCAGAGTATCTCCATGCCCTGCTTATGTATCATATTGTCCTCGGGAGCGACAGAGCCGGTCATCTCGATGATCTCCACCTCATGCCCCAGCTTCGCCAGGTGGGTGCCTACCTCGCAGCCCACAAGGCCTCCGCCGATAACAGCGACCTTCCTGCCGACCTTCCCAGGCTCGTCATACACCTTTGTGGCGTACATTACGTTGGGCAGGTCTATGCCCGGTATCCTCGGCACGATGGGCTCGGCCCCAGCCGCAACGATAATGGTGTCAGGCCGCACATTGTCGATAAGCTCTTTCCCCGCCAAGGTGTTGAGCCGCACGTCTATACCGCGCTTTGTTACCTGCCTTATCATGTAGTCCTTATAGCGCCTGAGGGGGATCTTTATGGTGTCCTTATCCGCGAATTTTATCGCTCCTCCAAGAGCGGCGTCCCTGTCCGCGATGGTGACCTCGTGGCCGCGGTCGTGAGCTGTTATAGCAGCCTCCATGCCGCCGGGTCCGCCGCCGACTATCAAGACCTTTCTCTTACGCGTCGCGGGCAGCTGGACTCTGTTGCGGGCCTCGTGGCCCAGCTGGGGATTTACCATACACCGGGAGAGGTAGAATGCCTTCTCCCCACCCAGGCAGTTGTTGCAGCGCAGGCAGGGGACTATCTCCTCCGGCTCGTTGCGCCGCAGCTTATTGGGCAGCTCAGGGTCTGCCATCAGCGCCCGGGCCATTGCCACGGCGTCCGCCTTGCCCTCAGCTATGATGCTCTCCGCCACATCGGGGCTGACTATACCGCCCATGGCGACCACGAGCGGCTTCACTCCGGCCTTCTTCATGGCTTCCGCGTACTTCACGTTGAGCCCCTCCGGCTGGAATACCACGCTCTGGGTCAGGCAGGCGCTTTCACCTCCGCTGCCCGATGAGCAGTGGACGAAGTCTATCATGTCCTCTATCTCTTTTATGAAGAATATGCTCTCCTCTATCCCCTTTCCCTCGGGGTGGTGGTCATCGGCGGAGATCCTCACCTCAATGGGGAAATCGTCGCCGCATACCTCCCGGATCCTCTGCACGACCATCTTGGGGAAGCGGATTCGGTTTTCCGGGCTGCCGCCGAATTTGTCCCTGCGCTTATTATACCGGGGAGAGAGGAACTGGTTTATCAGCATCTCGTGCCCCGCGTGGAGCATGAGCATCTGGAATCCGCAGTCCTTCACGAATTTCGCCACGTTCCCGAAATAGGTCACGCAGTCCTCGATCATCTTCTCGGTCATCTCCACGACCTCCACCCCGTCGGACTGATTTCCCACATGGGTGTGGAAATCGCTGCGGATGAAACCCGTAGAGCTCATGGGAGGTGTGCCGCAGTTCTCCTCAAGGCCCGCCAGCATACCCGCGTGGCTCAGCTCCGCGGACGCCACAGCGCCGTGCTGCCGTATGGCCCACGCCAGCTCCGTGAACGCCATCTGCGTCTTCCAGTTGCTCTGGTAGCGGTTCAGATGTCCGCTGTTGTCCCCGTATCCGCCAGGGCCGGTAATATTCCCCTGGGTCACCTGCGCGGCGCCGCCGCGGGCCTTCTCCTCCATATAGGCGATACCCAGGTCGTTGGGCGCCCCCTCGCTTACGTGGGCAATGGCACACGGTGGCAGGAATATCCTGTTGCGGAAATAGACCCCCCGCACAGTCAATGGCTCCAGCAGATGGGGATAGCTTCTGTCAATCATATTTTCTCCTCCTGTCGCTGCCCGTTTCTGCCCTGATATCAGGCGGGGCAGTCTTTGGATCTTTTGCTCAATTCTGATTGTAACATCTCTTTAAACTTGTGTAAAACAACTAAAAGTGATCCTTTATTTCTAAAAATTCAACATAAATAGATATTGTTTTTAATATCTATATATGCATTTTAACAATAGATGGGACGCCGCTGCGAAACTCACGTTGACTTGAACTAACGTTCTTACTATAATTATGAGAGAAATTACGGTTTTAATCTGAGGGTTCACAGACGTGTTGACACAATAGTGTTTATTTTCGGAAGGAGCAAATAATGACAATAGACCAGCTCGCTTGTTTTCTCACTGTAGCGGAGTGCGGCAGCTTCACCAAAGCCGCGGAAAAGCTCTATATAACTCTGTCCGCCGTAAGCAAGACCATCGCTCTTATGGAGGACGATCTGGGCGTTAATCTGCTCATCCGCAATAACCGCTCTGTCTCCCTTACTCCCGCAGGTCAGCTCCTTCAGGACAGAGGCACCCACGTGTTATCCCTTTTCCGGGATCTTGAGGGCCGGGTGCGGCGCATGGGCAACATTGCCTACGGCACCCTATCCCTCTACGTTCCATATCTGTATTCGCCCGAGATGATACCCATATACCGGATGATGCGCGAGCGGTATCCATACATAAACATAGATGTGCAGTCCTGCGAGCCCATGAGCATTGGCACCGCCATCTCAAACCAGCACGTTGACGCCGGGCTGACCTTTTCCTTCTCCCTGCCCAAGGACTGCGGTGATATCCTGTCCATTCCACTTCTTGAGGACAGGTTTTACTGCGTCTGCGCTGAGGACCACCCCTTCTCCGGGCGGGAGTCCATATCCACTAAGGAACTGCTGACTATGCCCCTTGTCTGTCCCCCGGCCATCTCCGAAGAGATGGCGCCCTCAGCCCTGACCCATATCATCCGCCCTTATCAGGAGACCGATTTCCAGGCCGCCAGCCTGGAGGAGGTAATCTTCCGGGTCGCCCTGGGCGGCGAGGTGGCAATTCTCCCCGGGAGCGTCTTCAGCGGCGTATACGCCGGGCGGGGGTGCAGCATCGTCCCCCTCAGCGACCTGGAGGAGACCTTTACCCTCCAGATCATCTGGAACCGGAAGAAGATGTCGCCCTCCCTCAACTGCTTTTTGAACCTTGTCCGGGAGCACAACCACTATCTCGAGTCCCTCATCGCAACGAAAGCGTGACCAGAATAATAAAGCAGCCCTCGTGTCTATGACCCGAGGGCTGCTTCTTGTTTACTGCGCCATAACTTTATTTTCCAGGTATTCCTTGAATTCTTCGTATTCCCACTCCGTGAGGGCTTCCGGCTGGGACATCACCACCAGCCTGTGCCCCGGCGTGTGCTCATGATATGGCGGGTGGACGTGCTCAAAAGCGCAGACTGCCTGTCTCATTTTGCAGCAGTATATCACGCCCCGGCGGTAACTTCAACCGGGCGCGGAAAAGCGGCCGGGACTGCGTCCTGACCGCTTTTTCTCACTTCATGAGCTTGCCCATGAGCGCCACGACCTCTTCGATCTTCTCGCTGCGCTCCTGCTCGCTCATCGCCTGTGCCACACAGTGCTCCATGTGGGCCGCCATTATCTCCTTGTTCACCTTCGTGAGGATGGACTGGGCCGCCATTATCTGGTTGCATATATCAATGCAGTACCGGTCCTCCTCCACCATATTCAGTATTCCGTCAATCTGGCCCCGGGCCGTTTTCAGGAGACGCCGGATGCTGTCCTTATCCGCCATCATAGCTTCTTACTCCACGCTGACTACCTTGTAGTCCTGGGCCTGGACCGCCTCTATGAGTGCCTCGCGGCTCACGGTACCGTCCGTCTCCACGTGGGCGGCGCCCTCCTCAAGACTCACCGTCGCCTTCACCCCGGGCAGGGCGTTGAGCGCCTTTTCCACCCGCGCCGTGCAGTGCCCGCACATCATGCCCTCGATCTTCATTGTTATCATCGTATTACCTCCATTTATTTCGGCTTTCGCCGCTGTATCCTTCTTAAATCTTCTCAGGCGCAGAGCGTTGCTCACAACGCATATGCTGCTCAGGCTCATCGCCGCCGCTCCTATCATCGGGCTCAGCCTGATGCCCAGCCCCACGAAGCACCCCGCGGCGAGAGGTATGCCAAGGCAGTTATAGAAAAACGCCCAAAACAGGTTTTCCTTTATATTCCGCATCACAGCCCGGCTCAGGCGCACCGCCGTGACCACGTCCATAAGATCGCTGTGCATAAGGACGATGTCCGCGCTCTCCACCGCGATGTCCGTACCCGCGCCTATCGCCATGCCCACGTCGGCGCTCTTCAGTGCCGGCGCGTCGTTGATGCCGTCGCCGACCATGGCGACCTTATGGCCCTGCTCCTGAAGGGCGCGGATATTGCTCTCCTTGTCGCCGGGCAGGACCTGGGCAACATAGTCCCGTATGCCCACCTGCTCCTTTATCGCCCGGGCGGTCACATCGTTGTCACCCGTCAGCATGATGACGTTTATGCCCAGCTTATAAAGCCGCTTCACGGCCTCGGCACTGGTTCCCTTGACGGTATCCGCCACGGCGATGATGCCCATGAGCTTCCCGTCCGCCGCGAAGAGCATCGGCGTCTTTCCCTGGGAGGCGAGGGCGTTTATCATCTCCTCATACTCCCGTGAGTCGATCCCCTGCTCCTCCATGAAGGCCCGGTTGCCCCCCAGCCACTTTTCGCCGTCTATCACGCCGCTGACGCCGCGGCCGAACACAGCCTGGAATTCCCCGCACTCCGGCAGCGCGCGCGCGCCTGCCGCCTCCACGATGGCGCTGGCCAGGGGATGTTCGCTGCCCTTCTCCAGGGCCGCCGCCATGATTATAAGGCGTTCGCTGTCCTCCCCGATAACGTCCGTCACCCGGGGCTTGCCCTCTGTTATCGTGCCGGTCTTGTCCAGCACCACTGTGTCGATTGACGCTGTGCGCTCCAGCGCCTCGCCGGATTTCACAAGGATGCCGTTTTCCGCGCCCTTGCCTGTGCCCACCATGATGGCCACAGGCGTGGCAAGCCCCAGGGCGCAGGGGCAGGAGATGACGAGCACGGTTATCGCTGTGGAGAGGGCAAATTCAAAGTCCGCCCCCAGGATGAGCCAGATTATCCCCGCCGCGAGGGCTATGCCCATCACCGCCGGCACGAATACTCCGGCTATCTTGTCCGCAAGGCGCGCTATGGGCGCTTTCCGCGCGGAGGCGTCCTCCACCATGGTTATTATCTGGCTGAGAGTCGTGTCCTTACCCACCCGCGTGGCGGTGAACTCCAGATACCCGGAGCCGTTCACTGTGGCGGATATGACCTCGTCCCCCACGGATTTGCTCACGGGCATGCTCTCCCCCGTGATGGCGGCCTCGTCGACGCCGCTCTCGCCCTTCGTCACCTTTCCGTCAACGGGGATGCTCATGCCGGGGCGGACTATGACCGTGTCGCCCACCCGCACTTCTCCCACGGGTATCTCCCGTTCCTCCCCGTCACGACGGACGATAGCCGTCTGTGGGGAGAGCGCCATGAGCTTTCTTATTGCGTCCCCGGTCTTGCCCTTGTTCACGGTCTCGAGATATTTGCCCAGTGTCACGAGGGTGAGTATCATTGCCGCGGACTCAAAATAGAGGTCCATATGATACTTCTCCACAAGCGCCATGTCCCCGGACGCCAGTCCCTGAGCCATGCGCACCATGGCGAACACGCCGTAGAGGAGCGCTGCCGTGGAGCCGACCGCCACAAGGCTGTCCATATTCGGCGAGCCGGACAGCAGCGTTTTGAAGCCGTGGTAATACTTCCTGTTCACTATGACTATCGGTATGCACAGCACGAGCTGACACCCCGCGAAGAGCACCGCGTGCTCATGCCCCAGGAGAAATCCCGGCAGAGGCAGGCCTATCATGCTGCCCATTGATATATACATCAGGGGAATCAGGAAGCACAGGGACAGCCAGAAGCGTTTTTTCATCGCCGCGACCTCCCCGCCGATCACGGGCTTTTCCCCGTTCGCCGCCTTCGCGCCGTAGCCCGCCGCCCGGACAGCGCCGGTTATCTCCTGCTCGCTCACCTTATTCTCGTCGTAATCAGCCTCCATGGTGCCCGTGAGCAGATTCACGGAAACGCTGCGCACGTCGTGCACCTTGGACACAGCCTTTTCCACCCGTGATGAGCAGGCGGAGCAGGTCATTCCGGTGACGATAAATTTCTGCGTCATATGGTCTTCAGTCCTTTCGAGGGTATACCCCCACCCCCGTAGGGGTATTGCTTGCAGTTAGTATAATATAACTGCCGTTTTCATATGTCAAGTATAACCTTTAGTAATTAATAAAAAAACATGACGCAGCTCTTATAAAAGTAAAAGCTGCGTCATGTTTTTTATTTCACGTTTTCAAGCCTGTGCTGCATATAATTGTGGGCTCTTTGCTCGAACCCGTCGTCCAGGGGCGCGAGCTCCACAGGAGCGCCGTACTTGTTTTCAAGGGCTGTCCTCAGGAGCCTGTCCGCCAGAACCGGATTTTTCGGCAGCAGGGAGCCGTGGGAATATGTGCAGAACACGTTTTTGTACCGGGCGCCCTCGGTCTTGTCCTGTCCGTTGTTTCCGCTGCCCGCGAGAACTGTCCCCAGCGGGCGCACACCCTCGCCAAGGAATGTCATGCCGCTGTGGTTCTCAAAGCCGACGACCACCTCTCCGCCGTCCTCTTCCCCGCAGCGGAACATATAGTTGCCTATCATGCGCTCCTTTTTGCCAACGGTCTTGACGTCGATGGCGCCGATGAACCTGCACTCCACTCCGTCCCAGGTGGTATACGACTCGCCCAGGATCTGATAGCCGCCGCATATGGCGAGGAACACCTTGCCCAGCTCCACGGCTTTTTTGATCTCGTCGCCCTTGCCGCCAGCCAGGTCGCTCAGCAGTATCTCCTGCTCAAAGTCCTGGCCGCCGCCGATAAAGAAGATGTCATAGTCCTCCGCCCGGAAGCTGTCCCCGATGGATACCTCCGTTACGTTCGCCTTCATCCCCCGCCACTCAAGGCGCCTGCAAAGGGTGAAGATATTGCCTCTGTCCCCATATAGGTTGAGGATATCCGGATAGAGATGGCAGATATTAAGTTCGTACATTTTCTCCGCCCCCTTATTCCCAGAAAGCCTTCATGTCCACGACCTTGCCCAGCTCCAGGCGCAGGTCGAACATCGCCGTGTAGGTGGGCAGCATATAGACGGGCTCCCCCGTCTCCGTCATGCGGCGGATAAGCTCCCCGTAATCCCTCACGAGCTGTATGTCTCCGGCGGGTATCCCCGCGTACTTGAGCCGCAGCGCCATATCGTCGGCGCGCACTCCCGAGACATATATGCCGGAAAACCTGTCCCGGCAGGCGGCGACACGCTCGAAATCCACATCCCAGATCCAGGAGATGTCGGTGCCGTCGGCATAGCGGTCGTTGAGAACGAACACGAGGTTTGCCCTCACCCCTGTGTTCGTGAGGAATGTGAGCACCTGGTTGAACCCCGCGGGGTTTTTCACCAGCATCATGCGCACGTCGGCGCCGTTCACGCTGAACTTCTCAGCTCTGCCGAAGCCGCACTCAAAGCCGCCCAGCGCCTGCACTATGGTCTCCGGAGCTATACCCATTACCTGAGCCGCGGCGGCAGCCGCTGCCGCGTTATAGATGTTATATCCCCCCGGCAGATTCACAGCCACGTCGTGCTCCCCGTCCTTAAGGCGCAGACGCACAAGGGAGCTGTCCGCCCGGGTCTCCAGCACCTGTGTCACGGCGACTTCCGGTTCAGTCCGGCTGTATCCGCAGTTTTCGCAGCGCCACGCCCCCAGGTGGGCGAAGGTATGGTAGTCATACTTATATGGATGCTTGCACTTCAGGCAGTACATGGCGTCAGAGAGTTCGACTGCCCCGTCCTTATATATGGGCGTCTCCAGCCCGTACCACACGATGTCTTTACCCGCAAATTCGGCGAGGGAGGACGTAAGGGAGCAGTCCGCGTTGAGGCAGAGCGTGGCATTTGGACTGTTTTTCACAGATATCTCGATGCTGTTGAGGGTATGTGTTATCTCCCCATATCTGTCCAGCTGGTCCCGGAAGATGTTCGTGACTATGATGCACTTCGCGTCCACGAAGCGGCTGACCTGCTTGAAGGCGGCCTCGTCGCATTCGATAAGAGCGTACTTGTGCCTGTTTTTGCCGAAGAGATTACTGCTGCGGGCAAATTCGGCAGTCACACCACTGAGCAGATTTGCACCGGATTTGTTGGCGAAATAGTCAAATCCGGCGCGTTTATAGCACTCCTCAAGCATTCTCGATGTTGTGGTCTTGCCGTTTGTGCCCGTCACCACCAGCGTGGTAACGCCCCTGGACATATACCTGAGCACATTCGGGCATATTTTCAGGGCAATTTTGCCGGGCAGGTTTGTCCCGCCGCGGCCTGCAATGCGCAGGATAAACCCGCTCAGTTTGCAGAACAGGATAGAAATAAAAACAAGAATTCTCATGGAGAAAATTATACCACCTTATACAATACCGCGCAAGACGGGCCTGATTATTTAATATTCTGCCTTTATCCTCGCGCGGTTAGTCATTTGTGGCAAAAACTCACAGAAAAACGCCCGATGTTAGGTCAGTTATTTGCATTGATATAAAGATATGATGTGTGTATAATTATAGGTTGTCAGGATGTAATTTCAATTAAATTTACTATAAATCCGGAGGATGAAGAATATGAGTGACAAGAAGAGAGTTCTAGTTATAAACACAGGCTCCACAACCACAAAGGTCGCCGTATACGAGAACGAGGACTGCATCATCAAAGAAACCATCGTCATCGACCCCGAGCTGACCCAGAAGGCAAAGAACTGCGCCGCGCAGCTTCCCGAACGCCGCCGGGGCATCGAGGAATGGATAAAGAACAACAACGTGGATATGTCCAAAATAGACATCATCGCCGCCCGCGGCGGCGCTTACGGTCCCTATGAGGGTGGCGCCTACAAGGTGAACGAGCTGATGGTGAACTACGCAAAGTACGCCCCCACCACGGTCCACGCCTCCTCTCTTTCCTGCATGGTGGGCTCCGAGCTGTCCGCCGAGTATAATATCCCCTGCGTTATCTACGACGGCGTTTATACCGACGAGATGACCGACATCGCCCGCACCTCCGGCTGGCCCGGCATCGGCTTTAACCACGGCTCCCACGTTCTCAACCCCCGCGCCGTCGCACGCAAGGTAGCGGAGAAGCAGGGCAAGAAGTATGAGGAGGGCAACTACATCGTGGCGCACCTTGGCGGCGGCATCTCCGTCACCACCCACATGGGCGGCAAGATAGTTGACTATGCCGATGAATATGTCGGCGCAATGTGCCCCGAGCGCACGGGTATGCTCCCCACCATCGACGTTGTAAAGATGTGCTTCTCCGGCAAATACACCGAGGCTGAAATGTATAAGAAGATCTCCGGTCAGGGCGGTCTTGTGGCATATCTCGGAACCTCCGACGGTCTCACCATCGAGAAGATGATCGACGCCGGGGACGAGAAGGCGAAGTTCTACCACACCGTGATGTGCTACCATGTCTCCAAGGCTATCGCTCAGCAGGCGGCAGTCCTGTGCGGCAAGGTGGACGCGATAATCTTTACAGGCTCTCTCGCGCGGGATAAGTACATCATTCCCTACTGCAGGGAGCGCATCGGCTTCCTTGGCCCCATCGAGGTCATCCCCGGCGAGATGGAGATGGAAGCTCTGGCGGCAGGCGCTCTGCGCGTCCTGAACGGCGAGGAGCAGGCGAAGGAATTCAACGTTCTTCCCGAAGGCTTCAGCACAAAGGAAGAGTTCGACGCTTTCGTAAAAGCTCAGCAGTAAAATACTGTGATTTTTCACAGAGTTTCCGGTCTCAAACGCCGGGAACTCTGTTTTTTTCTTGCGGAAAATAAAATTTGCCGCTATACTGAATTTAACTAAAGAAACGGAGGAGTTCAAATGAGCAAAAAGATCCTTGTCATAAACACCGGTTCAACATCCACAAAAATCGCCCTCTACGAGGATGACAAAGCTGTCATCACAGAGAATCTCAGAGTCGACCCCAACGTTACCCAGAACGCTATCCGCTGCATGGACCAGCTCCCGGAGCGGCGCAGGAATATCGACGAATTCATCCAGCGCAACAATATCGATATGACCACTATCGACATGATCTCCTGCCGCGGCGGCAACACAGGCCCTTACGAGGGCGGCGCCTACACAGTCAACGAGCTGATGGTGAACTACGCAAAGTACGCCGCCACCTCAAACCACCCCTCCGCCATATCCTGCGTGATCGGCTTTGAGCTGGGCGAAAAATACGGCATACCCAGCATCATCTACGACGGCGTCCACACGGACGAGGTCCAGCCCGTCGCGCGCCCCACCGGTATGCCCGGCATATATTTCGACACCGGCTCCCACGTCCTCAACCCCCGCGCCGTCGCCCGCAAAGCGGCGAAGGATCAGGGCCGCAAATTTGAGGACTGCCGCTTCATCGTCGTCCATCTCGGCGGCGGCATATCCGTGATCTCCATTCTCGGCGGCAGGATCGTGGACTACGACAATGAGTACCTCGGCCCCATGAGTCCCGAGCGCACAGGGCTGCTGCCCTCCGTGCCTCTCGCAAAACTCTGTTATTCCGGCAAGTACACCCTTGACGAGATGCTCAAGAAAATCTCCGGCCAGGGCGGCTTTGCCGCTCTCCTCGGCACCACGGACGGTCTTGAGATAGAAAAGCGCATGGCAGCCGGGGACGAGGATGCCATCTTCTATTACGACGCCATGTGCTATCAGCTCTCAAAGAAGATAGCCGAACAGTCCGCCGTGTTCTTCGGCAAGGTGGATAATATCATCTTCACAGGCTCCCTGGCCCGCAGCCAGTATATCATCGACTACTGCAGGGAGCGCGTTGGTCACATCGCCCCCTTCATAGTGATCCCAGGCGAGATGGAGATGGAAGCTCTCGCCGGCGGCGCTCTGCGCGTCCTGAACGGCGAGGAAAAGGCGAAGAAATTCGACATTCTCCCCGAGGGCTATGCTTCTGCCGAGGACTTCATGGCCTTCGCCGCAGCTCAGCCCGAGCTGTAAAAATCTCGTTTTTTCGTGATCTGGTCACATACTTCTTTCTCTTTCCCTGCTAAAATGGAGGCATAAAATGAAGGATAAGGAAAAACTGCTCGAAGGTCTCCCCTTTTGGAAGGACCTCAGCCCCGAGCAGCGGGAATACGCGGAAAGCAACAGCTTCTTCCACCACTATGATAAGGGCGACATTATCCAGAACAGCCTATATTCCTGCATGGGGCTGATAATCCTCATAAGCGGCGAGGTGCGTACCTATATCCTCTCGGAGGAGGGACGGGAGATAACTCTCTACCGGCTCTATTCCGGGGCCGTATGCGTCCTCTCCGCCACCTGCGTCATAAACCAGATAACCTTTGAGACTGAGATAGCCGCCGTCACAGACTGCGAGGTGCTCGTTGTGAGCGCCGGTGCATTTTCTCAGCTCTGCCGGAACAACATATATGTGCGCTGTTTCATGTACGAAACGCTGACAGAACGTTTTTCGGATGTAATGTGGTCGATGCAGCAGATCCTCTTCAAGGGGTTTGACCGCCGCCTTGCCGCCTTTTTTGTCGAGGAATTTGACCGCACAGGCTCAAAGGAGATATGTATGACTCATGAGGAGATAGCCCGCAATACCAGCTCCGCCCGGGAGGTCGTGGCAAGGATGCTCAAGCGCTTCTCCGGCGAAGGGCTTGTCTCCATAAGCCGGGGGCGCATAACCCTCACTGATATCGACGCTCTGCGGCAGATGCAGTAGAAGCGAAAGGAGTAATTAAAAATGTCAGAGATCACTATCACAAAGGATAACTTCCAACAGGAGGTGCTCCAGTCCCCCATTCCCGTTCTGGTGGATTTCTGGGCGAGCTGGTGCGGTCCCTGCCGTATGCTGTCCCCCATCATCTCGGAGATTGCCGAAGAGTACGCGGGGCGTGTCAAAGTCGGCAAGGTCAACGTGGACGACGAGCCGTATCTTGCGACCCAGTTCCGCGTAATGAGCATCCCTACCCTCATCCTGTTCAAGGATGGGCAGGCAGTAAATACCGCCATGGGCTACCGTCCCAAGGCGGAGATCGAATCGTTTATAAATAACTGATCGGGAGGTATCATCATGGCTAACAAGTATGCGGGCACACAGACTGAAAAGAACCTCATGGCAGCCTTTGCTGGCGAGTCAGAGGCGAGAAATAAATACACCTTCTTCGCTTCCACAGCGAAGAAAGAGGGCTTTGAGCAGATCTCTTCCCTCTTTCTGAAAACAGCGGATAACGAAAAGGAGCACGCTAAAATGTGGTTCAAGGAGCTTGAGGGCATCGGCGACACCGCCGCGAACCTGAAAGCCGCCGCCGAGGGCGAGAACTACGAGTGGACCGATATGTACGAAGGCTTTGCAAAGACGGCTGAGGAAGAGGGCTTCCCCGAGCTCGCCGCCAAGTTCCGCCTTGTCGCCGCTATCGAGAAGCACCATGAGGAGCGCTACCGCGCCCTTCTGCACAATGTGGAGATGGCCGAGGTCTTTGCGAAGAGCGAAGTAAAGGTCTGGGAGTGCCGCAACTGCGGCCATATCGTCGTGGGCACCGCCGCCCCCGAGATCTGCCCCACCTGCAATCATCCTCAGAGCTATTTCGAGGTGCGCAGCGAGAATTACTGATCTATCCATAAGATAGGGTGACCGCCCGGGCAGGGCGGTCACCCTATCTTTTATGCAAACAGAGCCGCCGGATATTATCCGGCGGCTCTTGCTGCTTATTATTTGATCTTGTTCGCCGTGGTATCCTTCTGGATAACGTCGTGAGCGCCGCCCTCCACGATGCTCGTTGCGGAGACCAGCGTGAGCTTCGCCTTTTCCTGAAGCTCGCTTATAGTCAGCGCGCCGCAGTTGCACATTGTGGATTTCACCTTGCTCAGGGAGAGGTCCACATTGTCCTTCAGGGTGCCGGCGTAGGGCACGTAAGAGTCCACGCCCTCCTCAAAGGAGAGCTTCTTGTCACCGCCCAGGTCGTAGCGCTGCCAGTTGCGGGCTCTGTTGGAGCCCTCGCCCCAATACTCCTTGTAGTAATTGCCGTTGATGGAGACCTTATTCGTGGGGCTCTCGTCGAAGCGGGCAAAGTATCTGCCCAGCATGAGGAAGTCCGCGCCCATCGCCAGAGCCAGAGTCATATGGTGGTCGTAGACGATGCCGCCGTCAGAGCACACGGGAACATATATGCCCGTCTCCTCATAATAGCGGTTTCGCGCATCGCACACGTCGATGAGCGCCGTCGCCTGGCCTCTGCCTATGCCCTTAGTCTCCCGGGTGATGCAGATGGAGCCTCCGCCGATGCCGACCTTTACAAAGTCCGCTCCGGCCTCCGCCAGGAAGAGGAAGCCTTCCTTATCCACCACGTTGCCCGCGCCAACCTTGACCGTGTCGCCGTACTTCTCACGGATGAAGGCGATGGTTCTCGCCTGCCACTCGCTGAAGCCCTCGGAGGAGTCGATGCACAGCACGTCCGCCCCCGCTTCAACCAGCGCGGGGACACGCTCCTCATAGTCCCTGGTGTTGATGCCGGCGCCGACAATATAGCGCTTGTCCTTGTCCAGCATTTCCAGAGGGTTGTCCTTATGGGCGTCGTAGTCCCGGCGGAAAACGAAGTATTTAAGGTTATTATCCTTGTCGATTATGGGCAGTGTATTGAGCTTATGATCCCAGATTATATCGTTAGCCAGCTTCAGGGATGTGCCCTCGTCAGCCACGATGAGCTTTTCAAAGGGTGTCATGAATTCGCTCACGAGGGTATCCATGCTCATGCGGCTTATTCTGTAATCACGGTCAGTGATAATTCCCAGCAGACGCCCGTTTGCCGTGCCGTCGTGGGTGACAGCCACTGTGGAGTGTCCTGTCTCCTCCTCCAGGCGCAGCACCTCGCCCAGCGTAGCGTCAGGCTTGACGTTGGAGTCGCTCACAACGAATCCCGCCTTGTAGTTCTTGGCTCTGGCGACCATCGCCGCCTCCTCCTCGATGCTCTGGGAGCCGTAGATAAAGGAGACGCCGCCCTCTCTCGCCAGGGCGACAGCCATTCTCTCCCCGGATACCGACTGCATTATCGCGGAGACCATGGGGATATTCAGGGATATCGCCGGCTCCTCACCTCTTCTGAACTTCACCAGCGGCGTCTTAAGGGAGACGTTCGCGGGAATGCACTCGGCAGATGAATAGCCCGGCACGAGCAGGTATTCGTTGAACGTATGGGAAACTTCACTGAAATAATAAGCCATTACTGCCCTCCTGTAATCAAAACAGACCTGTTATGCGTCCGTTTTCGTCCACATCTATCTTCTCTGCGGCGGGCACTCTGGGAAGCCCCGGCATAGTGAGGATATCCCCTGTCATCACCACTACGAAGCCCGCACCTGCGGAGATTTTAACACTTTTGACCGTAACTGTAAAGCCATCAGGAGCACCAAGTTTTCCAGCGTCGTCGGAGAAGCTGTACTGCGTTTTTGCCATACACACGGGGCAGCCGGCAAATCCCAAAGCTGTAAGCTGGTCTATCTGCTTCTGCGCCGCGGGCAGTATGTTTATCCCCGCTCCTCCGTAGACGCGCTTCACTATTGTCTCGATCTTCTCGGTTATAGT
Organism: uncultured Oscillospiraceae bacterium; assembly: GCA_934552825.1. Classification (GTDB taxonomy): domain Bacteria; phylum Bacillota; class Clostridia; order Oscillospirales; family Oscillospiraceae; genus CAKTEQ01. The sequence goes on along the minus strand of CAKTEQ010000003.1, from coordinate 129,415 downwards.
TGTGTTCAGCTCATAGGAGAAGCTGAATTCGTTCTTCTCCTCCTCGCACAGGCGCACGACCTCTCTCGCGAGAGCCTCTCCGCCCCTGCCGCCCTCGGCCCAAACTGTGGACAGCACGGTGTTCACGCCAAGCTCACGGCACTTGCTGATGATGAAATCGATCTCACTGTCCGTATCAGTGGGGAAGCGGTTCACCGCCACCACACAGGGCAGGCCATAGACGTTTTTCACATTCGAAACATGGCGCAGCAGATTGGGGATACCCTTTTCGAGGGCAGGGATATCCTCCTGGCTGAGCTCGTTCTTTGCTCTGCCGCCGTGCATTTTGAGGGCTCTTACCGTCGCCACAATGACGACCGCGCTGGGTCTGAGCCCCGCCATGCGGCACTTGATGTCAAAGAATTTCTCCGCGCCCAGATCCGCGCCGAAGCCCGCTTCCGTCACGGTGTAGTCACCCATTTTGAGCGCCAGCTTCGTCGCCATGACGGAGTTGCAGCCGTGGGCAATATTAGCAAATGGGCCGCCGTGGACAAAGGCGGGCGTACCCTCCAGCGTCTGCACGAGATTGGGCTTTATCGCGTCCTTCAGGAGCGCCGTCATCGCTCCCTGCGCCTTCAGATCCGCGCAGGTCACGGGCTTGTCGTCATATGTATAACCCACGATCATCCGGGCGAGGCGTTCCTTCAGATCCGTTATGGAATTGGAAAGGCACAGCACCGCCATGATCTCCGACGCCACTGTTATCTCGAACCCGTCCTCCCGGGGCATTCCGTTCACCTTTCCGCCGAGACCGTCCACGATGAAGCGGAGCTGGCGGTCGTTCATGTCCACGCAGCGCTTCCATGTGATGCGCCGGGGATCGATATTCAGACTGTTGCCCTGCTGAATATGGTTATCCAGCATCGCCGCGAGGAGATTGTTCGCAGCGCCGATAGCGTGGAAGTCCCCGGTGAAGTGGAGATTTATGTCCTCCATGGGTACCACCTGGGCATAGCCGCCTCCGGCAGCGCCGCCCTTGACGCCGAACACAGGTCCGAGGGACGGCTCGCGCAGAGCCACCGTCACGTCCTTGCCTATGCGGCGCAGGCCGTCCGCCAGACCGATGGTCGTGGTGGTCTTGCCCTCTCCGGCTGGCGTGGGAGTGATGGCTGTCACAAGAATCAGCCTGCCGTCCTTCCTGTCCGTATCCCGCAGGAGGGCGGGGTCGATCTTCGCCTTGTACTTACCGTACTGCTCGATGTATTTTTCATCCACGTGGGCACGCTTCGCGATCGCCGTTATGGGCTCCATAACGCAGCTCTGGGCTATTTCTATATCAGTTTTTATCTCCATTCCGTCCTCCTGATTTATCTGAAATATTTTACGGCCGATTCAAACATACCAATATTATAATTGCCCGGCACATTTTTGTAAAGGCTGGTTCCCGTCCGCTCACTATGGCCCATCTTGCCGAACACGCGTCCGTCCGGGGACGTTATACCCTCAATAGCGTATATGGAGCCGTTGGGGTTGAAGCTTATGTCCTGCGCCGCATTACCCTCCAGATCCACATACTGGGTGGCGATCTGTCCGTTCGCCGCGAGATTGCGCACCAGCGCCTCGTCGGCTATAAAGCGCCCCTCCCCGTGGGAGACGGGTACGCTGTATATATCACCAACCTGCGTGTCCCTGAGCCATGGTGACTTGTTGGAGGCGATGCGCGTGCGCACGATGCGGGACTGATGGCGGCCAATTTTGTTGAACGTGAGCGTCGGACAGCCCGCGTCCGTGTCGATTATCTTCCCGTATGGCACAAGCCCGAGCTTTATGAGCGCCTGGAAGCCGTTGCAGATGCCGCAGATGAGCCCGTCCCGCTTCTCCAGCAGGTCGGTCACTCCCTCTTTGACGGCGGCACTGCGGAAGAACGCCGTTATGAACTTGCCGCTGCCGTCCGGCTCGTCTCCTCCGGAGAAGCCGCCGGGGATGAATATCATCTGCGCCGTTTTGAGCTCCTGCGCGAATTTGTCTATGCTGCGGCTTATTCCCTCGGGAGTCAGATTGTTCACAACGATTATCTCCGGCTCCGCCCCAGCGCCGCTCACAGCCTTCGCACTGTCATACTCGCAGTTCGTCCCAGGGAACGCCGGGATGAGCACCTTCGGCTTCGCGCATTTTATCACGGGGACTGCCCATTTTTCAGCCCTGAAGCTGAAGCTCTCGGTTTTTTCCGTCCCCTGCTCCGCCGTGCGGAGGGGGAATACGCTCTCCAGCTTACCCTCATAGGCCGCGAGGAGTTCTTCAAGGCCGATCTGCTCTCCGGCGCCAGATATGACAGGCTCCTCCGTCGTGAAGCCCAGCGTCCGCTCACCCACGTCCCCGGTAACCTCCAGGATAAAGGCGCCGTGGCAGTAGGAGAATATCTCCTCCACGGATACATCAGGCTCAAATTCAAAGCCCAGCCCGTTGCCGAGGCACATTTTCATCACGGCCTCGCCTATGCCGCCCATAACAGGCGTCCAGCAGGCGGCGACCTTGCCCTCGTCCATGAGAGATTTTACTCTGCTGAACAGGTTAATGAGACTTTCGCAGTCCGGCAGACCGCCTTCTCCGGTCTCCGCCTTCATTATCACAACTCTGCGTCCCGCCTCCTTGAACTCCGGAGAGATGATGTTCCCCGCCTTCTCCGTCGTCACGGCGAAGGATATGAGCGTCGGGGGCACGTCCAGGTTTTCAAAGGTCCCGCTCATGGAATCCTTGCCCCCTATGGCGCCCACGCCAAGTCCCATCTGAGCTTTGAAGGCACCCAGCAGCGCCGCGAGGGGCTTGCCCCAGCGTGCCGGGTCCTTCCCAAGGCGTTCGAAATACTCCTGGAAGGAGAGGTACACGTCCTGGAATTTGGCTCCCGCAGCCACGAGCCTGCACACGGACTCCACAACGGCAAGGTACGCCCCGTGGTAAGGACTCTTCTCCGCGATGAAGGGATCGTATCCAAAGGCCATGAGGGAGCAGTCGTCTGTATGCTTCTTCTCCAGGGATATCTTCTGGACCATCGCCTGGGCTGGTGTGAGCTGGTGCTTCCCGCCGAAAGGCATGAGTACTGTGCCTGCGCCGATGGTGGAATCGAACCGCTCCGCAAGGCCCCTGTGGGAGCAGGTGTTCAGGTCGTCCGCGAGGCGCTCCATGTTCTCCTTAAAGCCGCCGGTCACGCTTTTTTCAAAAGAGCGAGGCGCCCTGGCGACCGCCGTAATATGCTTCTCCGCGCCGTTCGAGTCCAGAAAATCCCGGCTTATATCCACGATTTTCCTGCCGTTCCAGTTCATTATCAGGCGCCTGTTCTCCGTCACCCTCGCCACAGGACAGGCCCGGAGATTTTCCTTTGCCGCGAGGGCGAGGAATTCATCCGCATTCTCAGGAGCGATGACTACCGCCATCCTCTCCTGAGATTCGCTTATCGCAAGCTCTGTGCCGTCGAGTCCCTCGTATTTTTTCGGCACGGCGTCCAGCTCTATCTCCAGCCCGTCGGCGAGCTCTCCGATAGCCACGGACACGCCGCCCGCGCCAAAGTCGTTGCAGCGCTTTATGAGCCTGCTCGCCCTGCCGTCTCGGAAAAGGCGCTGGAGCTTGCGCTCCTCCGGGGCGTTGCCCTTCTGCACCTCCGCGCCGCAGGTCTCAAGAGACTGGACAGTGTGGGATTTTGACGACCCGGTAGCGCCGCCGCAGCCGTCCCGTCCCGTGCTTCCGCCCAGGAGTATCACCACATCCCCCGGTGCCGGACGCTCCCGGCGCACATTCTCCTCCGGCGCCGCCGCGATGACAGCGCCGACCTCCATGCGCTTTGCCGCGTAGCCCGGGTGGTATATCTCCTCCACGAGCCCGGTTGCAAGCCCTATCTGGTTGCCGTATGAGGAATATCCGGCGGCAGCGGTAGTCACGATCTTCCTTTGAGGTAGCTTGCCCTTTATCGTCTCGCTCACAGGTGTGAGCGGGTCCGCGGCGCCCGTCACACGCATGGCGCCGTATACATACGCCCGCCCGGAGAGGGGGTCCCGAATAGCGCCGCCGATGCAGGTGGCGGCGCCGCCGAAGGGTTCGATCTCCGTGGGGTGGTTGTGGGTCTCGTTCTTGAACATCAGGAGCCACGGCTCCTTCACCCCGTCCGCCTCCACAGTTATCTTGACGGAGCAGGCGTTTATCTCCTCGGACTCGTCCAGATTCCCGAGCTTCCCTGCGGCCTTCAGATGCTTTGCGGCAATAGTCCCTATGTCCATCAGGCATATGGGCTTCGTTCTGCCGAGGGCGCGGCGCGTCTCAAGGTATTCCTCATATGCCCGCTCCAGCTCCTCGTCCTCGAAGGTCACCGAGTCGATGGTGGTGTTGAACGTGGTATGGCGGCAGTGGTCAGACCAGTAGGTGTCTATCACGCGCACCTCAGTTATGGTCGGGTCGCGCCCCTCCTCGATGAAGTACTTCTGGCAGAAGGCAATGTCATCTGTATCCATCGCAAGTCCGTACCTGGTTATGAATTCTTCAAGCTCACCTCTCCCGAGGCCGCGAAAGCCCTCAATAGTCATCACGCTCGTGGGAATATCGTACTTTACGCTGAGCGTCTCCGGCTTATTAAGCTCCGCCTCCCGGGATTCCACCGGGTTGATGACATATTTTTTTATCTCGGCGAGCTGCTCTTGAGAGATCCTGCCCCGGAGTATATACACCTTCGCCGTGCGTATCAGTGGCCGCTCCCCCCGGGATATGAGCTGGATGCACTGGGCGGCGGAGTCCGCCCGCTGGTCGAACTGCCCTGGCAGGTACTCCACGGCAAACACCGCGTCCCTCCCCGTATCGAGCTCGTCATACACGCAGTCTGTCTGTGGCTCTGAGAACACTGTCCTCTTTGCGTGCTCAAAAAGCTCCGGGGAGATGTTCTCAACGTCGTAGCGGTTTACCACCCGCAGCTTCTCCAGCTCCCTTATGCCGAGAAAATCCACCAGTTCCCCCAGCAGAGCTCGCGCCTCGTGAGCCAGTTCTTCCTTCTTCTCTACGAAAACTCTGTAAACCATCAGCGCTCCCCTTTCACCGCCAGCAGCGCCTGGGCGCCTATGTCCTGCCTGCGGTAGGCGTTTTCAAAATGTACCCTGTCGGACAGGGCATATGCCCTCGCGACGGCCGCGGGAAGCGTCTCCTCCACCGCCGTCACGCCGAGGATCCGCCCGCCGTTCGTCAGGAGCCTCCCGTCTTTCAGTTCTGCTCCCGCTATGTATGTGTTCTCAAGTATTTCCTCAGGGATGTCGATCTCAAATCCCTTTTCATACTTCTCCGGGTAACCCTTTGACGCCATTATGACGCAGCAGGCGCTCTTTTCGCTGAATCTGACCTCAGTCTCCCGGAGCTTTCCCGCTGTCACCGCCTGCATCACCGTGAGAAGATCGCTCTCCAGCAAAGGCAGGACCACCTGGGTCTCCGGGTCTCCGAATCGGCAGTTATATTCTATCACCTTCGGCCCCGTCTCCGTGAGCATCAGACCGAAGTAAAGGCAGCCCTTAAAGGTCCTTCCCTCAGCGTTCATAGCGCGGATCGTCGGGAGGAATATATCGTCCATGCAGCGCCTTGCGATATCCTCCGTGTAGTAGGGATTAGGCGCAACGGTACCCATGCCGCCGGTGTTGAGCCCTGTGTCCCCGTCACCCGCGCGCTTGTGGTCCATGGACGACACCATCGGCACCACCGTATCCCCGTCCGTAAAGGCGAGTACCGACACTTCCGGCCCCGTGAGGAATTCCTCCACTACGATGCTCCTGCCGCTCTCGCCGAACTTACCGTCCTCCATTATCTCCCGGACTGCCTGCCGTGCCTGCTCCCTGGACTGAGCGATGATAACGCCCTTGCCCAGCGCGAGCCCGTCCGCCTTTATGACAGTGGGCAGAGGCGCGGTCTGCACATATTCCAGAGCCGCCCCGGCGTCTGTAAACACCTCGTAAGCCGCGGTCGGGATGGCGTATTTCTTCATAAGGTCCTTTGCGAAGACCTTGCTGCCCTCGATGACTGCCGCCTTCTTCTCCGGCCCGAAGCAGGGTATGCCCTTCCCCTGAAGCTCGTCCACGCAGCCGAGCACCAGTGGGTCGTCCGGGGCGACCACGGCATAGTCAATACCCCGCCTCACGGCAAACTCCACTATCCCGCGGACGTCCTTCGCCCCGATATCCACGCACTCCGCGTCCCGGGCGATGCCGCCGTTTCCTGGCAGGCAGTATATCTTCTCAACAGCTTTGTTTTCCTTCAGCTTTCTGACGATCGCGTGCTCACGACCGCCGCCGCCTACGACCATTATCTTCATGTTGAACCTCCGTCAATGGTGGAACAGGCGCATACCTGTAAACGCCATCGCAATGCCGTGCTTATTGCAGCAGTCTATGACGATATCGTCCCGGATGGAGCCGCCCGGCTGAGCTATGTACCTCACGCCGCTGCGCCGCGCCCGCTCGATATTGTCGCTGAAGGGGAAGAAGGCATCGCTGCCCAGGCTCACGCCGTCAACAGTGTCGAGATACTTCCTCTGCTCATCCCACGTAAATGGCTCAGGGCGTCGGGTGAAATATCTCTGCCATACGCCATCCGCGCAGACGTCCTCTTCGTTCTGGTTTATATATCCGTCTATGACGTTGTCCCGGTCCGGGCGGCCTATGTCGTCCCTAAAGGGCAGGGACAGGACCTTGTCGTGCTGGCGGAGGAACCATGTGTCCGCCTTGCTCCCTGCGAGGCGGGTGCAGTGGATGCGGGACTGCTGCCCCGCTCCCACGCCTATGGCCTGGCCGTCCACCCCGTAGCACACAGAGTTTGACTGGGTATATTTCAAAGTTATCAGCGTGACGATGAGGTCGCGCTTCGCCTGCTCCGGGATATCCCTGTTTTCGGTCACGACGTTCCCCAGCAGCTTTTTGTCGATTTTGAAGTCATTCCGCCCCTGCTGAAAGGTTATGCCGAATACCTCCTTGCGCTCCACCGGTACGGGGACATACCCGGGATCTATCTGCACTATGTTGTAGTTCCCGTTTCTCTTGCTCTTGAGTATCTCCAGCGCCTCCGGGTCGTACCCGGGAGCGATGATGCCGTCGGACACCTCTCTCTTGAGGAGTTTTGCGGTGATTACGTCGCACTTATCGCTCAGCGCAACCCAGTCCCCGAAGGAGCACATTCTGTCCGTGCCCCGGGCTCTGGCAAAGGCACAGGCGAGGGGTGAGTCGTCCAGACCCGCGATGTCATCCACAAAGCAGGCTTTTTTGAGCCTGCCGCTCATGGGAATGCCCACAGCCGCCGACGTGGGGCTCACGTGCTTGAATGATGTTGCCGCGGGCATTCCCAGTGCCTGCCTTAGCTCCCGCACAAGCTGCCAGGAGTTGAAGGCATCCAGGAAATTTATATATCCTGGTCTGCCGCTGAGTATCTCTATGGGCAGGTCCGTTCCGTCCGCCATGTATATTTTCGCCGGTTTCTGGTTCGGGTTGCAGCCGTATTTGAGTTCAAATTCTTTCATGTTACGTCTCCCTTCGGTTCAGCCGTTCTTGTTTATGAGGCGGTTCTCCTCCGCGCCGGTTTTAAGGTCGATGTAGCGGACATAGAGGGATATTCTGTTGTCCTCGTCCAGTGCGTTCCATAGCTCGTCCGTGAAGGCGTCTATACTCTCCGGTATCATGACCCGCTCCGGTTCACCCTGGAACGAGGGGATCGGATCCCCGTCGCAGACGTATGTGTGGATAAAGTGCCCCAGCCCCGGCAGCGCCGGGTAGGCAAAGTTGAACCTGCTGCATGCCGTTCCATTCTCGTCGGCGCTTTTGAGTATGCTCATCTCATAGCTGAAGTCCCCGTCGGAAAACACGAGGATGCCGCTGATGCGTGGCGTGAAATTTGGGGCGTCCGGCTCAAACTCACGGTTCCTCAGAGCGCCCCGGAATGTCCCGCCGTGGGATATCATGGTATAGATAGTGTCGGTCTGGTCACCGTTTGAGACGATGAGCCGGTTTTCAAACCTCCGCATCGCCGCGTAAATAATGAGGCTGGGGTCTTCAAGGAGACTGGGGTCGAACGCCTCGGTGTAAAGTGCTCCGTCCCGCTCCACGAGGATGCGGTTGCGGCTGTTCCGGCTGCGTCCCATGATGAAATAGGCGCAGCACGCCTTTCCTCCGTCAGCCGTTTTCCCGATTACTATCCCCCTGCCCACGTAGGAATTGCCTTTTATAACATCGCCTATGGAATTCACCGCGTAGATATTCATTTCTTTCTCTCCCTTTCCTCCGCCATAATGCAGCACACCCGCTCTGCCGCCCGGGGCAGTATCTTCCACTCCGCCTGGCTCATCACCCGCTTCTGCAGGGCCTCAGGGGTATCGCCATCCAGCACCCGCACAGGCTCCTGGTCGATTATTTCACCCCCGTCAGGTATCTCGTTCACAAAGTGCACCGTGGCCCCTGTCACCTTCACGCCCTTTTTCAGCGCAGCCTCATGGACTCTGAGTCCATAGAAGCCTTTGCCGCAGAATGAGGGGATGAGCGACGGGTGCACGTTTATGATCCTGCGGTCATATCTCTTTGTAAATTCGCCGCTCAGTATGCTCATGAAGCCCGCCAGGACTACGAGCTCGGCTCCCGCCGCGTCTATCGCCCCGGCTATGCGCTCTTCGAAGTCCTCCTGCCCCGCGCAGTCCTTCCGGCTCACGGTCACGGCTGGAATACCCGCCCTTTCCGCCCGGGTGAGGGCGTACGCCGCCGGACTGCTGGACACCACGAGGACTATCTCCCCGCTTGGGAGCTGCCCGGACTTTTCAGCGTCGATAAGCGCCTGCAAATTCGTACCGCCCCCGGAGACGAGCACCGCTATCCGCGTCTTTCTTCCGTCCATATGCCACCTCAGTGTATGACTATCTTCCCGTCTCCAGCCTCAACAGAGCCGATGACGTAAGCGTCCTCACCATTTGCCCGAAGTATATCCAGCGCCGCGTCCTTGTCCTCCGGGGCGACGACAATACTCATGCCCACACCCATGTTGAAGGTGTTGAACATATCCTTTTCGCTGATTCCGCCCCGTTGCTGTATCAGCTTAAAGATCGGCAGAACGCGCACAGCGCTTTTGTCTATCACGGCACGCAGCCCCTCCGGGATGCTCCGGGGAATATTCTCGTAAAAACCGCCGCCGGTGATATGGGATATGCCCTTGACCCTGATCCTCTCCAGAAGGGAGAGAATCGGCTTTACATATATCTTCGTTGGGGTAAGCAGCGTCTCCCCAAGAGAAGCGCCGTCCAGTTCAGGAAGAGGTGTCTTCAGGTCGGCGTTCTCCACGTCCAGCACTTTTCTCACAAGGGAAAAACCGTTTGAGTGCACACCCGATGACGGCAGCGCTATTACAGCGTCTCCAGGGCGCATGGCGCTGTTGTCGATGATGCGGCTCTTGTCCACGACGCCTGTGCAGTATCCCGCCAGATCGTATTCATCCTCGGGATAAAAGCCCGGCATCTCCGCTGTCTCGCCCCCGATGAGCGCCGCCCCGGACTGCACGCAGCCCTCACTCACGCCCTTCACTATCGTGGCGATGCGCTCAGGGATGTTCCTGCCGCAGGCTATATAGTCCAAGAAAAACAGAGGCCTCGCGCCCACGCAGATTATGTCGTTGACGCACATGGCGACGCAGTCAATGCCCACTGTATCGTGCCGGTCCATGAGGAAGGCTATCTTCAGCTTCGTGCCCACACCGTCCGTACCGGACACCAGCACCGGGCGTGTGATATCCTCCAGGTCCAGCTCGAACAGTCCTCCGAAGCCGCCCACGTCTGAGCAGACACCCTTCGTCGCCGTGCGGGCAATGTGCTCCTTCATGAGCTCCACCGCCCTGTATCCCGCCGTTATATCAACTCCGGCAGCGGCGTAGCTGTCGGATCTTGAGATGCCATTCATGTTCTAACTCCTTTCGCCGCTCACTCTCTGCCGTCCCAGCAGTAGGTGCAGAGCCTGCATTTCTCCAGCCCTATCGCCTCGACTATGCCCTCAAGGGTCTGGAACTCCAGCGAGGAAAAATGCAGCTCCTCGCAGATAGCCTCCCTCAGCTTTTTGCCCCTGGGTGTTGAAAAATCGCAGTATTCCTCGAGATGGCGCAGACCCTCCTCCCCCTCGAGTCGCATGATGGTGCGTCTCGTTATCAGCTCCATCTCGCTCGTCGCTCTGGAAAAGTTGAGGTACTTGCAGCTGTACATGATAGGCGGGCAGGCTGAGCGCATATGCACCTCCTGAGCGCCGTTGTCATAGAGGAACTCTACCGTCTCCTTAAGCTGTGTACCGCGGACGATCGAGTCATCCACAAAGAGGAGCTTCTTCCCCTCGATAAGCTCGTGGACCGGTATCTGCTTCATCTTCGCCACGCGGCTGCGCTCCTTCTGCTGTGTCGGGGTGAAGGATCGGGACCATGTGGGCGTATATTTTATGAACGCCCTCGCGAACTGCTTGCCGCTCTCGTTTGCATAGCCGATGGCGTGGGGCGTGCCTGAGTCAGGCACGCCGCCCACGTAGTCAATGTCCTGCGCGGCGCCCTCGTCTTTGTCGTGCTGCGCCATTATGCGCCCGTTTCGGTAGCGCATCACCTCCACGTTCACGCCCTCATAGGTGGACGTAGGGTATCCGTAATAGCTCCAGAGGAAGGAGCAGATGCGCATCTTCTCTCCCGGTGCCGCCAGCCGGCGCACGCCCTCAAGAGTTATCTCGACTATCTCCCCCGGCCCCAGCTCCCGCTCCGTATCATAGCCCATCTTCAAATAGGCAAAGGACTCAAAAGCGGCGCAGAAACCCTCCTCGCTCCTGCCTATGAGCACAGGGAGCCGCCCCACCGCGTCTCTCGCCGCGATGATGGCTCCGTCATCCCGGAGGATGAGTATGTTCGCCGTGCCGTCTATCTGCTCCTGGGCAAATTTGATGCCCTCGGCAAAATTATCCTTCTGGTCTATGAGCGCCGCGACAAGCTCCGTGGAGTTCACATTTCCCCCGGTCATGGCGTCAAAGTGCCCGCCGGAAGAGGTGAGATACTTCCCGATAAGCTCCTCAGCATTGTTGATGATGCCCACAAAACAGATGGCGTAAGCCCCGTTTCTGGAACGTATCAGAAGGGGCTGGGGATCATAGTCGCTGATGCAGCCGATGGCAGAGGTGCCCTTCATCTCTTCCAGTATATCCGCGAACTTCGTCCTGAAGGGTGCGTTCTCTATGTTGTGTATCTCCCTCTGGAGTCCTATCTCTCTGTCATATGCCGCGATGCCCGCCCGGCGCGTGCCCAGGTGAGAGTGGTAATCGGTGCCGAAAAACACATCACCCATGGCGTCGCTGCGGTGCACCGCTCCGAAAAAACCGCCCATGTCAATTCTCCATTCTGCCGCCGTCCTGTTGCCGGTGCGCCCCGGCGGCGCGGGGACGTACCGGTGGGAAGCGTCAAGCGAAGAACAGCTCGGAGAGCGTCATGGGATCGATGTATTTCCCGTCCTTATATACGCGCATGTTACCGGAGGCTATCTCGTCGATAAGCATCACGGAGCCGTCAGGGGCATAGCCGAACTCGAACTTGATGTCGTAGAGCACCAGTCCCTTTTCCTTCAGGTCCTGTGCGACTATATCTGTGATGCGCTGGGTCATCTCCTTTATCGCATCGTACTGCTCGCCGGTCATGACGCCCAGCACAATAAGGCCATCCTTCGTCACGAGGGGGTCGCCCTTGGCATCGTCCTTGAAAGTCGTCTCCACATATGCGGGCAGGTCCGCGCCCTCCTGAATATAGTCCCCGTAGCGGCGGATGAAGCTGCCCACCGCCTTGTGCCGGCAGATGACCTCGAGCCCCTTGCCGAACACCTTCGCGGGAAGGACCTCCATCGTTGTGTTCTCAAGATCCGCTGACACAAAATGGGTCTTTATGCCCGCGGCGTTTATCTTCTCAAAGAAATATACCGACATACGCAGATTAACGTCGCCCACACCCTCGATAGTAAGGCCCACGGCGTTTTCTCCCGGGTCGAACACTCCGTCCTTGCCGGTGCAGTCGTCCTTGAATTTCAGCAGATAGTTCCCGTTTTCAAGCTCAAATACGTTCTTTGTTTTTCCTGTGTAGACCAGCTTCATTTCTCTTCTCCTTTTATAACTCAAAGTCTGCTTGCTGTTTCTCTGTCCTTTTCCAGTACCTTCTCCGCCTCCCGGCGGCGTCTTTCCTCCAGCCGTGCGGCGAGAGAAGCGTCCTCAACGGCGATGATCTGGGCGGAAAGTAATGCGGCATTGACTCCCCCGTTTATGGCAACAGTCGCAACAGGTATGCCGGAGGGCATCTGTACTGTTGACAGAAGGGCGTCAATGCCGTCTAATACTGATGATCTGCAGGGTATGCCGATAACGGGCAGGGTGGTGTTCGCCGCCACAGCCCCTGCCAGGTGCGCAGCCATTCCCGCCGCCGCGATTATCGCAGCAAAACCTCGCCCCCGGGCGCCGCGGGCAAAGTCCCGGGCCTCGTCAGGCGTTCTGTGGGCTGATAAAATGTGTACTTCATAGGGAATACCCAGCTCTCTGAGCGTATCCGCCGCTTTTTCAACAACGGGCAGGTCACTGTCGCTTCCCATTACGATCCCGACTTTTTTCATAGTCAACCTCCTGAAATACTTGATTTGCCACTCCGGCTGAAACAAAAAGGGCACACTTAACAAGCCCTGTTAAGTGTGCCCAGACGGTCGGCTTTGTGGGGAATACCCCCCGAACCCACTCCTTGTCCCCCTGTGGTGCTCCACTTAATCCGTCAGTCGCAAGGAATGTCCTTCTTTTGGTTTGAGTATATCACGGCTTTTTCCCGCCTGTCAAGGCGCGGCAAGGCACAAAAATTCTCTCCTCAGCGCCGTTTTTTGGTCATTTCGCCTTACTGTCGCAGTAGATGCAGCGGTACGTTTTCGTCCCCCTGTCCGTCAGCCGGAACACATGGTCTATCCCCCGCTCCGAGGACGTGATGCACCGGGGGTTGCGGCAGAGGATAACATTCGTAAGCTCCGAGGGCATTTCTATCGTGCGCTTTTCCGCGAGCTTCCCCTCCCGGATAAGGTTTACCGTAGCTCCCGGATCGACAAATCCTATCACGTCGAAGTCCACGTCCACCATGGCGTCTATCTTTATGATGTCCTTTTGCCCCATTTTCCCGCTGGCAGCCCGCTGCATTATCGCCACGGGGCACTGGAGCTCACCCAGCCCCAGAAGTTCATAAAGGCGCATACCTCTGCCCGCCGTTATGTGGTCTATGACCACGCCGTTTTTGATGCTGTCCACGTTCATGCCTTCACCTCCAGCAGCTTCATAATAAGGGCCATGCGCATGAACTTGCCGTAATGCGCCTGACGGAAATAGCAGGCTCTGGGGTCGCTGTCTATCTTCGTGGATATCTCGTTCACCCTGGGCAGAGGGTGCATGACAGACATCTTCTCCCCCGCAAGGCGCATCTTTTCCTCCGTGAGGATATAGCTGTCCTTCAGGCGCAGGTAGTCCTCCTCGTTGAAGAAGCGCTCCTTCTGCACACGGGTCATATAGAGTATGTCGAGATCGCCGATGACCTCCTCGAGGGAGGTGCTCTGGACGTACTCGATGCCCTTGTCCTTTATGTATTCCTGCTTTACGAAGCTTGGCAGCTTCAGCTCCTCCGGGGATATGAGCACAAACTTCACCCCGGGATAGCGGGACATGGCGCCGATGAGCGAATGGACCGTGCGTCCGAACTTCAGGTCACCGCACAAGCCTATGGTCAGGTTTTCAAAGCCGCCCTTCTCGTGGTGTATGGTGAGCAGGTCCGCAAGAGTCTGGGTGGGGTGAAAATGCCCGCCGTCCCCGGCGTTGATTATGGGCACCAGCGAATGCATCGACGCCACAAGAGGTGCTCCCTCCCTCGGGTGGCGCATGGCGATTATATCCGCGTAGCCGCTGACCACAGCCACCGTATCCGCCACACTCTCTCCCTTGGAGGCTGAGCTGGAGTTGCCGTCGGACACGCCTATCACGCTGCCCCCAAGACTCAGCATGGCGCTCTCGAAGCTCAGGCGTGTCCTCGTAGAGGGTTCAAAGAACAGCGTGGCGAGTATCTTGTGCCGGCAGACCTCGCTGTATTTCTCCGGGTCATTCATAATATCGTCGGCGGTTTCGATAAGCTCGTCTATCTCATCCACGGACAGGTCCAGGATGTTGATGACATTTCTCATTTTGCTCCTCCTATCCAGCTCTCGTCAGAGGGATCGTCCCTGAATTTAAGGAGCCGACGGATGTCGTCTCTGGTTATATATCCCTCCTCCGCCGCCACCTGGGCTATGGCGTCGAAGTCCGTGAGGCTGTAATTTATTACCTGCGCCTCTCTCAGCCGGTCAAGTCCCTTCTTCATGCCGTAGGTGAATATGCTCACCACTCCCAGCACCTCAGCCCCCGCTTCCCGCAGGACATTCACCACTTCTATAACGCTGCCGCCTGTGGAGATGAGATCCTCCACCACCACGACCTTCTGCCCCTTTTCCAGCCTTCCCTCGATCTGGTTTTGGCGACCGTGGTCCTTCGCGCCGGAGCGCACATATCCCATGGGCAGTCCCATAATGTGGCCAACTATCGCCGCGTGGGCAATGCCTGCGGTGGAGGTGCCCATGAGCACCTCACACTCGGGAAAATGCTCCCGGACAAGCTCCGCCAGCCCCTCCTCAACATCGAGACGCACCTGCGGTGCCGTCAGGGTCAGGCGGTTGTCGCAGTACACCGGGCTCTTTATGCCGCTTGCCCACGTAAAGGGTTCGTCCGGACGGAAAAACACCGCCTGTATGCTCAGCAGGTCCTTTGCTATTCTCTTCTGCGTATCTGTCATTTTTTCTTCTCCTCAGTCAGCAAATTCTCTCATACATCTCTCGTAGGCCTCAACGGGGTCCGCCGCCTGGGTTATTGGTCTGCCCACAACGATATAGTCGGACCCTGCCGCCTTTGCGGCGGCAGGCGTCATTATCCGCTTCTGGTCCCCCGCGTCCCCCCCCGCGAAACGGACGCCGGGCGTCACCGTGAGGAATTTATCTCCGCACACCTCATGCACCTTCTCCGCCTCGAGAGGGGAGCAGACAACGCCGTCAAGCCCGCAGTCCGCGGCGTTTTTCGCATATGCCATGACCACTTCGTCCAAAGGGCGTTCTATGAGAAGATCCTCCCGCATCGCCCTCTCGTCCGTGGAGGTGAGCTGGGTCACGGCGATGAGCAGCGGACGCGTGCCGTCCGGTCTCGTGAGTCCCTCGAGAGCGTCGGTCATCATCGCCTTTGTGCCGCCCGCGTGGACGTTGCACATATCCACGTCCAGGTCACGCAGGACCGTCATCGCTTTTTTCACCGTGTTCGGTATGTCATGGAGCTTCAGGTCGAGGAATATCCTGTGCCCCCGCGCCTTTATGTCCCGGACGATCTGTGGCCCCTCGCTGTAAAAAAGCTCCATGCCTATCTTCACGAAGGGCTTTCTGCCCCGGAATCTGTCCAAAAACGCCATTACCTCTTCCCTGCCCGCAAAGTCGCAGGCTATGATCACATCTCTGCCCATTTAATGTGCACCTCCGATTATATCTCTCAGGTTCTTTATTCCGTACCTCTCCATCACGCCTGGAAGCTCAAGAATGATGTCCCGGCAGGCAGTTGGCTCCACCAGGTTCTGCGCCCCCACCTGCACCGCCGCGGCTCCCGCCAGCATCATCTCTATCACATCCTCCGCCGAAGCGACGCCGCCCATGCCCACAACAGGTATCTTCACAGCCGCCGCCACCTGATACACCATCCGCAGCGCCACCGGGAATATTGCCCTTCCGGAAAAGCCGCCCATCGTGTTCGCGATGACGGGCTTTTTTGTTTTCAGGTCGATACGCATCCCCAGCAGAGTATTGATAAGGCTAATTCCGTCCGCCCCAGCGTCCTCGCACGCCCGGGCTATTGAGACGATGTCCGTGACGTTGGGTGAGAGCTTCACGATAACCGGCTTTGTTGTGACCTTCTTCACTGCCCGGGTCACCTCTGCCGCGGCGGCGGGATCCGTTCCGAAGCTCATGCCGCCCCCGTGGACATTGGGGCAGCTCACATTCACCTCGAGCCAGCCCACCTGACCGCACTTATCCAGTCTTTCGCAGGTGTACGCATAGTCCTCCACTGAAAATCCGCTCACATTCGCCATCACCGGCTTATGAAAGCACTTTTTCAGCTCCGGCAGCTCCCGGGCTATCACCTGCTCCACACCGGGGTTCTGGAGCCCCACCGCGTTTATCATCCCTCCTGTGCACTCGGCGATGCGGGGCGTCGGGTTGCCAAAGCGGGGGTCCCTTGTCGTACCCTTGAAGGAAAACGTCCCAAGGATATTGATATCATATATCTCCGCGAACTCATACCCGTAGCCAAAGGTGCCGCTGGCGGGTATCACAGGATTATCAAGAGTTATCCCGCAGAGATCAACTTTCATTTCTGCCATATTATCTCCTCCCTGTCCATCACGGGGCCCTCCTTACATATACGTTTCGTGCCTGTAAGCGTCCTGCAGGAGCAGCCCATGCAGGCGCCGAAGCCGCAGCCCATACGCTCTTCAAAGGAATATTGCCCCGGAGTCCCGGCGATCTTATCCACCGCCCGGAACATGGCCTCCGGTCCGCAGGCATAGAAAAACGTATACTCAAGCCCCTGCATCCCGTCCGTCACGAAGCCCTTTATCCCCCGGCTCCCGTCCGCCGTCGCCGTTATGACCCGGCAGCCCAAATCCCGGAATTTATCCTCATAGAATACATCCGCTCCGCTGTTGAAGCCGAGGACCGCCGTGGGACGCGCGCCGTTTTTAATGAGTTCCTTCGCCAGAGCGTACAGTGGCGGCACGCCCACGCCGCCGCCGATAAGGAGGGGGCTCTCCCCGCCCCGGGACACGTCGAAGCCGTTGCCCAGTCCCGTGAGGGCGTCCAGCTCCATGCCCGGCTTAAGACCGCTCATGTACTGCGTGCCCCCGCCGACGGTCTTGTATATCAGGGTAAGTCGCCCCTTCTCCCAGTCGCACACGGATATGGGTCTGCGCAAAAAAAAGCCCTCAAGGCGCAGGTCAACGAACTGCCCCGGCGCTTTTATGCCATCCGTGTCGCCCAGCAGCGTCATCTCATATACGTCCCGGGCTATGGGTATATTCCTTTCGATCCTGTAAATCGTCTGTTTCATATTCTCTCCTCATACGCCGTCTTGCCCCGGCACACTGTCATAACGCACCGCCCCAGCACCTCACGTCCCTCGAAGGGCGTCGCTCTGCCCATCGTGAGAAATTCCGCCGGGTCGACTCTGTACTGTTTTTTCAGATCAAACACCGTGAAATCATCTCCATATGGTATGCCGAACCGCTCCCGGGGATTTACGCACATCAGCTCCACCAGGCGTTCCAGGGTGAGCGCCCCTGTTTTCACAAACTCCGTATACATCACGGGGAACGCCGTCTCCAGCCCCACCACGCCCATGGCGCTGCCCTCAAGCCCGCGGCTCTTCTCCTGGGCGCTGTGTGGGGCGTGGTCCGTAGCTATCATGTCGATAGTCCCATCCAGCAGCCCGTCTATGAGTGCGTCCCTGTCTTTTTCCGACCGGAGCGGCGGGTTCATCTTGAAGCGCCCCTCCTCCCTAAGGTCGTCCTCACAGAGCACAAGATAGTGGGGCGCCGTCTCGCAGGTCACGTCCACCCCCCGGCGCTTTGCCCGCCGGATTATATCAGCGCTCTCCGCCGTTGATATGTGGCACACATGATAGCTGCATCCCGTCTCTTCCGCGAGGCGCACGTCCCGCTCTATCTGGGCGTATTCGCTCTCGCTCGGGATCCCCCTGTGCCCGTGGGCGCGTGCGTACTGTCCGTCGTGGATATAACCGCCCCGGAGCAGGCTGTTCACCTCGCAGTGGGCGGCGATCACCTTGCCGAGGGTCCTTGCCTTTTCCATCGCGCGGCGCATCATCTCTTCGCTCTGAAGCCCCTTCCCATCGTCGGAAAATGCGCATACGTCGGCGCTCATAGCGTCCATATCTGCGAGCTTTTCACCCTTCTCCCCGATAGTTATGGCACCGTAGGGCACGACTCTGACGCAGGCGTAGCGCTCTATGCTCTCAAGCTGCACACGCAGGTGCTCAGGGCTGTCCGGTACCGGATCCAGGTTCGGCATGGTGCACACCGCCGTGAAGCCTCCCCGCGCCGCCGAGCGGGTACCCGACGCTATCGTCTCCTTATACACAAAACCCGGCTCTCTGAAGTGCACATGCACATCACAGAGACCGGGCAATACAACGCAGCCGTCGGAAAAAGGGAACGCCGCCCCACGCCGGGACATAAACGCCTCGGCAGCAGCCTCCGCTCTCCTGATTATCTGAAAAGTTCGCTCCATTTCCGCTCCTTTCACCGCAATAAAAAAGACCCTGCCGATGGGGCAAGATCCGACAAAAGCGCAGGCAGACACAGCACCCCCGGGGCGCATCTGACTTCCTCTGAATATTCAGGATCTTGACAGCATCTCTGTACCGCCTTAAAAACCGCTTTACAGGGAAATATTACCACATCGTTTCCATCTTGTCAATTAACTTGATATATGTTTTTCTCTGTGGTAGTATTGAGAAAATCCAGCGCGGACCGATCTTGGAGGAGAATATATGGAGATCCAATCTCTGCTCAATTTCTTGAGCCTTGCCGAAAAACTGAAATGCAGCACCCGCCACAGCTGCACCTCTTCCGGCCGCCATGAGAGCGTCGCGGAGCACAGCTGGCGGCTCTGTCTGATGGCGTACATGGTGCGGGACGAGTTCCCCGGCCTGGATATGGAAAAGGTCCTCCACATGTGCCTCTTCCACGACCTCGGGGAGGCGGTCCTGGGAGACATCCCCTCCTTTGAGAAGGGCAGCGCAGACGAACAGGCGGAAGAAAGGGCTGTTTTCAGCGTTCTTGCCGCCCTCCCGGAGCCCCACCGCTCAGAACTCACCGCCCTTTTCACCGAGATGAACGCTCTGGAGACCGGGGAAGCCCGTCTCTATAAAGCACTGGACAAGTTGGAGGCGGTCATTCAGCACAACGAGGCCGACATCTCCACGTGGCTGCCGCTGGAATACGAGCTTCAGCTCACTTATGGGGTTGACGAGTGCTCCCGGAACCCATACCTCTCCCGACTCCGCGCCGCTGTCCAGGACGTGACGCAGAGAAAGATCGAAGCTGCGGCAGAATAAAAAGCTTGTATTTATTTGTTGTATAGAAGTCAGGAGGAAATTTACCATGCTTAAAATCGAGCATCTCACAAAGATCTACGGCAGTAAAAAAGCCGTGGACGACCTCTCCCTGCATATAAGACCCGGCGAGATATACGGCTTTATCGGGCACAACGGCGCCGGCAAGACCACCACCATCAAGGCGTGCTGCGGCATCCTGCTGTTTGACCAGGGCGAGATATACATCGACGGCATGTCCGTCAAGTCAGAGCCCGTAAAATGCAAGCAGGTCATGGCCTATATCCCCGACAACCCCGATCTCTACGACTTCATGACAGGCGTGAAGTATCTCAACTTCGTCGCCGATATCTACGGAGTCGGCAAAAAGGAGCGGGAAGAGCGTATAGAAAAGTACGCGGATATGTTCGAGCTCACCGGCGATCTCGCCCAGCCCATCAGCGCATATTCCCACGGTATGAAGCAGAAGCTCGCCATAATCTCAGCGCTCATCCACAACCCGAAGCTCATCATCATGGACGAACCCTTCGTGGGCCTGGACCCCAAGTCCTCTCACCAGCTCCGCCTGCTCATGCGGGAGCTGTGCGACAGGGGCGGCGCCATTTTCTTCTCCACCCATGTCCTTGAGGTAGTGGAAAAGCTCTGCGATAAGGTCGCGATAATAAAGGGCGGCAAGCTCATCAAATCCGGAACTATGGCCGAGGTCAAGGGTGACGAAAGTCTCGAGGACGTGTTCCTGGAACTGGAGGACGACAATGCTTAAAGCACTTCTGAGAAAGCAGCTCTCAGAGCTGTTCAGTTTCCTCTTCCGGGGAAAAAACGGCAAGGTCCGCTCAGGCGGCGCACTTGTCCTCTATGCCCTGCTCATGGCGTATGTGCTTATTGTGCTGCTGGGTGTGTTCTTCATGATGGGCAATACGCTCTGCGCTCCTCTGCTGTCCTTGGGGCTCGGCTGGCTGTACTTTGCCATCATGGGCACCACCGCCACAGCTCTCGGCGTGATCGGCAGCGTTTTCACTACATATACAGGGCTTTACGACGCGAAGGACAATGACCTGCTCCTGAGCATGCCCATACCGCCCGCGGCAATTCTCTTTTCGAGGATGTTCAGCATATACGTACTCACCCTTATATTCGAAGCCGCTGTGATGCTTCCGGCGGGCGCGGCATATGTGGTAAACGCCGGCATAAACCCGGCGGGCGTTATTATCTTCCTGCTCACACTCTTCATCCTGCCCTTGCTTGCCCTGACGCTGTGCTGCATTCTGGGCTGGCTCATTGCGCTGATATCCTCCCGCATGCGCAAGAAGAATCTCATCAGCGTGGTGCTTTCCGTGGCGTTTCTGGCGGCATATTTCTATTTTTACTCCAGGATAAACACATATCTCCAGCTCATCATCGCAAACAGCGAAGCTGTCGGCGCCAGTATGCGGACGTATCTCTATCCCCTTTACCAGATGGGGCTGGGGCTTGAGGGCAGTTTTGTCCCGTTTCTCATCTTCACAGCTATCACGGCTGCCCTGTTCGCCGTTATCTATCTTATCCTCTCCCGCAGCTTTATTCGCCTCACCACAAGAAAACGGGGCGAAAAAAAGAAGCGCTATGAAAAGCGGGAAATGCGCGTGCGCTCGGCTGACAGCGCGCTCCTCTCCAAGGAGTTTGCCCGCTATATCAACAGCCCCGGCTATATGCTCAATTCTTCCCTCGGCACCCTGTTTTTAATAGCCGGCGCCGTCGCTGTGGTGGTGTGCAGGAGTAAGATAGCAGCGTTTATCGTGGATTTCCCCGAGTTCGGCGATTATATGACCGCCGCCCCTGTCGGCGCAATGCTCCTTCTCATAAGCATGAACTTCATAACCGCGCCCTCCGTAAGTCTCGAGGGTAAGGGCATCTGGCAGCTCCAGACGATGCCGGTGACGCCCTGGCAGGCTCTCCGGGGAAAGATCGCCCTGCATCTTATCCTCACTGCCATTCCCTGTGTCATCTGCTCGGCAGCCGTTACAGCGTCCATATACGTTGACGCCGCAAGCGTGGTTTTCATCTTCCTGCTGCCTCTGCTGTTCACTCTGCTCAACGGACTTCTCGGGCTGATGATAAATCTGAAGATGCCGAATCTCACCTGGACTAACGAGACGATGGCGGTCAAGCAGAGCGGCGCCACAGCCGTCGCCATGTTCGCGGGCTGGGGCATACTGATCGTGTTGGGCGTAGCCTACGCCTTCCTCTGCTCCGTCGTACCCCAGAACGTGCTGCTGGCTGCCCTGTGCGTGATATTCGCGGCGGCGTGCATTCTCTGCATCCGCTGGCTGAAGACCCGGGGCGGGAACATATTCGCTCACCTCTGATCCAATAAAAAGAAAAACTCCGTACAGCGGACGCTGTACGGAGTTTTTGCTTTCTTATCAATTATTCGGGTGATTATTCCTCGTCCTCAGCTTCATCCTCATCGATGATGCCGTCGAACTCCAGCTCCGCGCCACAGTTGGGGCAGGGCAGGCTCCCGTCCTCAAGGACACTCTCGCCGATGACTATCTCTTCGCCGCAGCCGGGGCACTTCACGGAGTAATAAGCGTCGTCCTCCTCGTCCCAGTCCTCATCGTCTTCATCATCCTCAAAAACCACGTCCTCAACATCGGAAAGGTCATCGCTGATGGCATCCAGCTCTTCGCCCATAGCGTCCAGCTCGTCGCCGATGGCAATGTCGTTATCCTCCAGGTCGTTCAGAGCCATGGACACGTATTCTAGAGTGTCGATGACCGCGAGGAGCAGCTTTGCCTCCTTGCTCTCGGACTTCTCTATCTCCATGCCCTCGGCAAGACCTCTCAGGTGGGCAACCTTCTCAGATACTGTCATACTAAAAACCTCACTTTCATCATATAGTGAAAAAGGCGGAGTTACCCGCCTCTTCCTGATTATTTCGCTCTTTCGAGATATTCGCCTGTACGTGTGTCGATCTTGATCCTGTCGCCGGGGTTGATGAAAAGGGGAACCTTAACTTCCGCACCGGTCTCCACTGTTGCGGGCTTTGTTACGTTTGTGGCTGTGTCGCCCTTGAAGCCGGGGTCAGTCTCTGTGATCTCCAGCTCGACAAAGTTGGGGGGCTCAACGCTGAACACCTTGCCCTTGTAGGAGAGAACTGTGCACTCCATGTTCTCCTTGACGAAGCGGAAGCTGTCTGTCAGGACGCTGGCGTCGATGGGCTCGAGCTCGTATGTCTCAGGGTTCATGAAGTAATACAGGTTGCCGTCCTGGTAGCTGTATTCCATGTTCTTGCGCTCGACGAAGGCGTTTTCAAACTTTGCTGTAGGGTTGAAGGAAGTCTCGACCACAGCGCCTGTGATAACATTCTTCATCTTTGTGCGCACGAAAGCGGCGCCCTTACCCGGCTTAACATGCTGGAACTCCACGACCTGCATGACGTTGCCGTCCATTTCGAAAGTCACGCCGTTTCTGAACTCACTGGCAGAAATCATATGTATATCCTCCTGAATTAAAGATTCAAAAATCAGTTCGTTTTATTTTATAACATAATAGGTTTAATTGCAAGGGGTTTGCGCTCTATCCACCTCAGTTTTTTCTCCGGTCCTCCCGAAAAAAATCCTTTTTTCTCAGCGGCGCCCGGAAAATCCATTCCGCCCAATACCGCAGGGTACGCAGCGGGTCCTCCAGCTTCACCGGCCTCACCATCAGCACGGGAACACCGGCTCTGTGCCCCGCCAGCACGTCGGTAAAGGTCTGGTCGCCCACCATCACGGTGCTGTTCCTGTCCCCGCCGAATCTGTCCATAGCGGCGAGCAGGGAGTCCGCCTTCGGTTTTTTCGCGTCTACTATATAGGGCGCGCCCAGCTTTTCCAGGTACTCGACGCCGCTGGCTTTTTTATTGTTGGACACTATGCACAGCGTTATGCCCGCCGCCCTCAGGCTCTCATGCCAGCGAATTATCTCCTCCCGCGGCTCCAGGGCATTGTACGGCTCCAGCGTATTGTCCAGGTCGGCAAGGACCAGTTTTATGCCCTTATCATTCAGTTTTTCGGGGGTTATATCCGTAACGTAGTCGAATTTTCCGTCAGCTATCAGCTTCATGCTTTCACCTGCCGCGCTCATAATTCTAACAGCTTCACAGTATACATGATTTGACGAGATCCTGCAAGGGGGATGATATCAGATGGATAATGGCAGCCTTATAATCGCCTGCCGCTGCTGCGATGAAACAGCCGCCCGGGGCTTTGGGTGCACTCTGGCTCATATGGATTACGCAATTAAAAACGGCAGGCTCTTTCGGGAATGCGAGCCCTGCTCAAAGGGGCTGCTCGTTCTTCACGTTGACAGCGGCGCCGCGGTGCCGGATGACGCCCGTTTTTTCGCCCGCCAGCTTGCGGGCGAATGCTCAAAATTCGGTTTTCGCGGCGTCATTGCGGATATTGAGGGAGAATGCAGCCCCAAATACTCGGCGTTCCTGCGCCAGGTTTCAGCTGAGCTGCTGCGCTATGATCTCAGCTTCACTGTCCCGATGGAATATGCGGCTTCGGTCCCCGAGGGTTGCTTTATAAAAATACCGGGGGCTGTCTCCGGCGGCAGCTTCTGCGAACTGCTTGACGAGTGTGTTAAAAAATGGGGTGCCGGGCGGCTCATCATGGAGCTCGAGGTCAGCTGCGAACGTTTTGCCCTCCCGTGCACCTGCAGCGAGCGGATATCCCGCCGGGAGCTGGACGAATTGAACGGCGCCTACCTGCCCATGAGCTTCTTTTCCCATGACCTTCAGACCAATTACTTCACATATGTTGACGGCGGCAAGCGCCTCAACTGCGTCTTTTATGACGATCTCGGCAGTCTGCGCTCCAGAATGCGCCAGGCGGAGTTGCGGGGCATCAGGCGTTTTATCGCCCTATACCCGGAGATACAGCCCTGGCTCAGGGATATTATCAGGAAAAACAAAGCATAAAAAAGCGGGGATCCCGATCGGGGATCCCCGCTTTGTCTCATCAATAGAACTTCTTGTTTCTGTTCTTACGAGCTGCCTCAGACTTCTTACGGCGCTTCACGCTGGGGCTCTGATAGTACTCCTTCTTACGGAGGTCAGACAGGACACCAGACTTGGCGCAGCTGCGCTTAAATCTCTTAAGAGCGCTGTCCAGAGACTCGTTTTCCTTAACGCGGATTTCTGACATTGTTTTCCCTCCCTCCGTTACGCCCGGCTAAATCCTGGGCGTTTAGACTATCCAATTATAAACACGTTTTTTTCCCTTGTCAAGGGATTTCGAACTTATTTCTTTACGATGATGTTGATAAGCTTATTCTTTACGATGATCGTCTTTACGATCTGACCGCCGTCCACAGCTCTGGCGACCTTCTCGTTTTCCAGCGCAGCCGCCTTCACGGCCTCGTCGTCAGAGTCGGCGGAGACCTTTATCGTCCCCTTAAGCTTGCCCATAACCTGGACCGCCATTTCGCACTCCGTCTCGACGGTCTTGCTCTCGTCGAACGCGGGCCACTGAGCCTGGCATGCCAGTCCCTCAAAGCCCTGTATCTCCCAGAGCTCCTCGGCGATATGGGGCGCAAAGGGACTCATCAGCTCCAGCAGCACCCTGATATCTCCCCGGCTTGGCGTCTTGTCGTAATACTGGTTCACAAGGGACATGAGTGACGCGATAGCTGTATTGAACTTCATACTCTCGATATCCTCGCCCACCTTCTTGATGGTGCGGTGGATGACAGCCTCGTTCTCATGGCTGTAAGCATCGCCCTCACGCTTCTGCTCTGCCAGGTTCCACACCCTGTCCAAAAAGCGCTTGCAGCCCTTGACGGCATTGTCCGACCAGGGCGCCGCCTTTTCAAAGTCGCCGATGAACATGATATACAGGCGCAGCGTATCGGCGCCGTAGGCATCGACTATGTCGTTGGGGTTGACTACGTTGCCTCTGGACTTGGACATCTTCTCGCCGCCCTCGCCCAGTATCATGCCGTGGCTCGTGCGCTTCTGGTAGGGCTCCTTTGTGGGCACCACGCCGATATCATAGAGGAATTTATGCCAGAAGCGGCTGTACAGCAGGTGGAGCGTCGTGTGCTCCATGCCGCCGTTGTACCAGTCCACTGGGGACCAGTAGTCCAGCGCCTCACGGCTTGCGAGAGCCTTGTCGTTATGGGGATCCATATAGCGCAGGAAGTACCAGGAGGAACCCGCCCACTGAGGCATTGTGTCCGTCTCGCGCTTTGCGGGGCCGCCGCAGCAGGGGCAGGTGGTGTTGACCCAGTCCGTCATCTTGCTCAGGGGGCTTTCTCCGTCGTCCGTGGTCTCATAGCTCTCCACATCCGGCAGAGTCAGGGGGAGCTGCTCCTCTGGTATCGCCACATAGCCGCACTTGCCGCACTTCACGATGGGTATGGGCTCACCCCAATAGCGCTGGCGGGAGAACACCCAGTCGCGCAGCTTATAGTTGACCTTTTCCTCGCCTATGCCCTGCTCCTCCAGCCACTTTATCATCACCGGGATCGCTTCCTTTACGGAAAGACCGTTGAGGAAGCCGGAATTCACGAGTATAGCTGTGTCATCCTTCGTTGTGAAGGCTTCCTTTTCCACGTCGCCGCCGGACACGACCTCGACTATGGGCAGACCGAACTGCTTTGCAAACTCCCAGTCGCGTGTGTCATGGGCGGGGACCGCCATGATGGCGCCGGTGCCGTACGTCGCCAGGACATAGTCGGAGATGAATATGGATATCTCCTTGTTTGTAACGGGGTTAATAGCCTTGACGCCCTTAAGCTCCACGCC
Source organism: uncultured Oscillospiraceae bacterium (assembly GCA_934552825.1). Classification (GTDB taxonomy): domain Bacteria; phylum Bacillota; class Clostridia; order Oscillospirales; family Oscillospiraceae; genus CAKTEQ01. Next base: position 103,414 of record CAKTEQ010000003.1, on the reverse strand, counting down.
CGTCTTTTCCTTCACGAGCTCAGTGCGCTCAAAGTCGGACTTTCGGGCGGCGGCAGCCTGATATTCCCTTACGGCTTCGATATTTGTGAGCTTGTCCGCCCACTTCTCTATCATCGCGTGCTCGGGGGCTATTACCATATATGTCGCGCCGAAGAGAGTGTCGCACCGTGTGGTGAACACCTTCAGATCGTCCCCGGCGGTGGTCTTGAATATGACCTCCGCGCCGGTGCTGCGCCCTATCCAGTTGCGCTGCTGGATCTTCACGCGCTCAATGAAATCAACATCGTCCAGATCGTCGATAAGGCGCTGGGCATATTTCGTTATCGCGAGCATCCACTGGCTCTTCTCCTTGCGCACGACGGGCGCGCCGCAGCGCTCGCAAACGCCGTTCACGACCTCCTCGTTCGCAAGCACGCACTTGCAGGAGGTGCACCAGTTAACAGGCATGGACGCCTTGTACGCGAGCCCCCGCTTGAACATCTGGAGGAATATCCACTGAGTCCACTTATAGTAGCTGGGATCCGTCGTGTCCACGACTCTGTCCCAGTCGAAGCTGAAGCCAAGCATCTTGAGCTGGTCCGTGAAGCGGGCGATATTGCGCTTTGTCACGTCCTTGGGATGCATATGGTTCTTTATCGCGAAGTTCTCCGTGGGCAGACCGAAAGCGTCAAAGCCTATGGGGAACAGGACATTGTAGCCCTGCATGCGGCGCTTCCTCGCGATTATATCCATCGCGGTGTAGGGTCTCGGGTGACCCACGTGCAGCCCCTCCCCGGAGGGGTACGGGAACTCGATAAGTCCGTAAAACTTCTTGCGCGGGTCGTTGTTATAGGCCTTATAGACGCCCTTCTCGTCCCATATCTTCTGCCATTTCTTTTCTATTCTGTTAAACTCGTACTTCAAAGCGATCCACTTCTTCCTCAGTTATTTTTCTTCGACAGCTATCTCTTTCGCGTCGCCCCAGAGGCGCTCGAGACTGTAAAACTCCCGCTGCTCGTCCAGGAAAATATGCACTATCACGCAGCCGAGATCTATGAGCACCCAGCCGCCGGACCGGTACCCCTCCACGTGGAGTATCGTCTCGCCCTTCTCCTCCAGCTGCTTCTGCACCTCATCGGAGAGGGTCTTTATATGGGTCGTGGACGTGGCTGTGCATATTACAAAATAATCCGCAAGTATGGTGAGCTCGCCGGTCTCCAGCACTTTGACTTCCTTAGCCTTCTTGGCCTGAAGCGCTTCCACCACAGCCTGCATCACCTGGTTGGCTGTCATCCCTTTATCTGCCATGTTGTTTCTCCTTTACTCAAGCGGCGTTGTCTATAACGCCGGTCCCTTCGGTGCCCTCGATGGTGATGGTACCCTCCACCGTGCCGCCGATAGGCTCCGTGTTGGTCACACCGTCCTCAGGGGGTGTGTCCGTCTCCCCGCCGGCGCTCTCGCCGGGGGGCGTCGTCTCCTCCTCGCCGCCGGATGTATCCTCAGGAGGTGTTTCATCCTGATTTTCATCTCCGCCGGTGCTCGTGCCGAGACCGGTTATTGAGGTGTAATCCGTAAATCCACCGGCTATGGAGCCTGTGGTGGAATAGTAATTTCCGTTGGCGTCCAGCGTAAGGATATTCAGATTGCTGGCTGTTATGGGTGTGTCATAGGGGTTAAAATATTCGTTCACCATATCAACGAGTTTGTTCACATAGATAGTCACATAGCTCAAGCCCTTAATAGTCGCGCCCGTATTGCCCGGCATCGTCATGAAATTGATGTTTGCGGAGTCCACGCTCATCATCTGAGTGGCGAGCCATGTGAGCTCACCCAGGGAGAGGTCCGTATCCACATATTCCTTGAATATCTTGACAAAATCGTCCACCTTGCCGATGTTCGAGAGCTTCAGCGTCTGCTCCGCGATTGCCTTCATGAGCTTCTGCTGCGTATCGATACGCCCGATATCGGCGCTGGCGTAGCCCGAACGGAAGCGGGCGACCTTGAGAGCATTCTCACCGTTGAGGTGCTGCATGCCCTTCGGAATATTTATCTGGAGATTCTGTGTCGGGTCGTAGTAATTCATGTTCACCGGCACATCGAAATCAACGCCGCCGATGGCGTCTACAACCTTTTCAAAGGCGGTCAGGTCCACGCGGATGTAGTAATCCACGGAGAAGCCGAGTATCTTCTTTATCTCCTTCTCCAGCGCCGCGACACCGCCGCCGGAAGCGCCGCCGTTGTTGGAATAGACCGCGTTTATCTTTTTAAGCCCCGCGGAGACGTTCACGCAGGTGTCTCTTGGGATGCTCATGACGTTTATCTGCTGGTTCGTGACGTCGTACTTGACGACCATTATCGTGTCTGTATTGCCGCCACCCTTATCTGTACCAAAGAGCAGGAAGGTATAGCAGCCCTCGGCGCGCTCCTCGATACCGTCGATGGACACGTCCTGCTCGTGGGGTTCCTGCTGGTCCGCGTCTATTTCAGTGCGGGTCTTGTTCGGTATCTTCGGCGCCTTGATATACGTCTTGATGAATACCGCCGCCACGGCTGCCACAACAAGCAGCACCGCGAGTATCACGCATATGACGATCACGGCCTTTTTCCCGCCGCTTGTCTTTTTCTTTGCCTTTCTTGGCGTCTGCGTCCCGGGCTTATCCTCCTGGGCGCGGCTGCGCGTCACCTGAGCCGCTCCATTGTCCTGATACAGGCGCTTGCCGCCTTTGGAGCGTTTTCCGCTGGTGCTGCCTGTCTCTCTTATATTCTCTGCATTGTCGCCGTTATAGCTTCTGCGTCCCTTATTGCTGCTCATTTTCCTTCCCTTTCCCTCAGCCAATCCATTGCCTCCACGCTCTTTACGTGAAGCGTCTGTCCCCGTTCTCTGACCTCTTGGGCTGTTATCTCAAGTCCCAGCATCATTGAACCCTCCAGGTCCTCGTATGCCAGCTTCCTCAGTTCCTCAACGCCCTCGAAATCCCTTGTAGGCTCTATATAATCTGCCATGAAAAGCACTTTTTCAAGCAGGTTCATATCCGCTTTGCCCGTTGTGTGCCAGTATATGGCGTCCGCCACCCTGTCCGGCACTCCAAACTCGTATTTTGCTATCGCCGCACCTGTCTTCGAGTGCAGCAGTTTTGGAGCCGTCCGCTCCACATTGTCAAGGATAATACCATATTTATCGCATAATTTCAACTGCTCTTCCAGGCCGAGCTCTTTTGTAACATCGTGAAGCAGTCCCGCCGCCCGGGCGTCGTCTTCATCGGCACCCCAGCGTTCTGCAAGCCTCACCGCCTCCTCCGCGCAGCCCAGCACATGGCGCAGGCGCTTGGGAGAGAGGTGCTCTCTGTCATACTCTTCAAATGTCTTAAAATCATAGTTCATCTTGCCGTACAGACCCTTCTTTTTTATGTAGTCCATCACTTTTCTGTCTATAAAGGGACAGTTTTCCCCCCGGGCGAAAATTGCCCTGACCTGCGTGGAGGATATCTCCACAGGGTCATTATGTATTATCTCGCTCACGCAGCCGTACTCTTCCCTGAGCTTGAGGGCGAAGGCCCTCAGTTCTTCGTCCTGCTCCCCGAGTCTTGAAAAGGCGCCTATTTTCACGCTGCGCATTATATACTCCGCTCTCCGCCACGTGGGCAGGCTCAAAAACATGTCGCCCCCCATAAGCAGCCATAGCTCGTCCTCCGGCGCCAGGGCTTTAAGTCTCTCAATAGTCTGCCATGAGTAGCACGGATCATTCCTCCCAAGCTCAATATCAAGCACGTCGGCGTTTTCAATGTACCTGAAGGCAAGCCGCGCCATCTCAAAGCGCTCTTGTTCATCCGGACTGCCCGCGGGCAGCTTCTTGTGCGGCGGCGTGCCGCTGGGTATAACGAGCACCTTCTCAAGTCCCAGCTGCTCCGCGGCCCTCTTCAGGGCGCGGACATGCCCGATATGAGGGGGGTTGAAGGTCCCGCCGAAAATGCCCGTTCTCATGGAGTCCTCCTTATTTAACCAACTTGATGCTGTTCTCGCCGAGGCGCTTGTTCTCCTTATAGAGCACGAACCTTGTCCCAATGGCCTGCACGACCTCGCTGTCAGTCGCCTCCGCCAGAGCCTGCGCCGCCGCAGAAGCCGTCATAAAGCTCGTCTCCAGAGCTCTGCACTTTATTATCTCCCGGGCAGCAAGAGCGTCGTTCGCCTGCTTCACGAGATTTTCGTTGATACCGTCCTTGCCTATATGGACGATGGTGTCTATTCCGTTTGCCAGCTTTCTCAGCTGAGCGCGCTGCTTACTTGTGAGCATTATATTTCTCCAGTCCCTTATAGAATTTATCCAGAGCTATGGCTCTGTGGGATATCTCGTTTTTGCGTTCCGGGCTGAGCTGCGCCATCGTGACGCCCTCCCCGGGCATGAAGAATATGGGGTCATACCCGAAGCCGCCTGTACCCTCCGGAGCCGTGAGCAGCTCCCCCGGGCACTCGCCTCTTGTGCATATCTCCGTCCCGTCCGGAAAGAGACAGCATATGGCGGAGACGTACCGCGCCCGGCGGTCAGTCTTGCCCTGCATCTCTTCCAGGAGCAGCTCGTAGCGCTCCTTATCGCTGTGCGCCCTGTCGCCGCCGTACCTTGCGGAATACACCCCAGGTCTGCCATCCAGCGCCGCAACTTCGATTCCGGAGTCGTCCGCCACAGCAGGGAGCCCGGAGGCTGCCAGCGCTGCCGCCGCCTTGAGGCGGGCGTTTTCTTCGAAGGTAGTTCCCGTTTCCTCAACGTCCAGGTCCAGCCCCAGCTCCTCCTCGGACACTACTTCAATATTCAGCGCGGAGAGGATGGCCCGCATCTCCCTTATCTTGTTCTTATTTCTCGACGCGACTACAAGCTTCATTGTCATTTCTCCAGAAGCGCCTTCGTGAACTCTGACGCTTCAAACTCCATCAGATCGTCCATACCTTCGCCCACGCCGATGAATTTCACCGGTATGCCGAGCTGCTCCGCCACCGCCACGACTATGCCGCCCTTGGCTGTGCCGTCCAGCTTCGTCAGGACTATGCCCGTTATCTTCGCCGTCTCCCCGAACTGCTTCGCCTGGATGAGCCCGTTCTGTCCCGTGGTGGCATCCATGACAAGGAGCGTCTCCTTGTCCGCATCCGGCAGCTCACGGTCGATTATGCGGTTTATCTTCTCCAGCTCCTTCATGAGGTTCTGCTTGTTGTGCAGGCGTCCGGCGGTATCGCAGATTATCACGTCCGCGCCCCGGGCCTTCGCCGCGCTTATGGCGTCGAACACGACGCTCGCCGGGTCCGCGCCCTCGCCCTGGGCGACGATATCCGCTCCCGCCCGGTCAGCCCATATTCTGAGCTGCTCGCTGGCGGCGGCGCGGAACGTATCTCCCGCACACAGCAGGACCTTTTTCCCCTGGTCCTTCATGCGGCAGGCGAGCTTGCCGATGGTTGTCGTCTTGCCCACGCCGTTTACTCCTATGACGAGTATGACAGAGGGTTTTGTTCCCGTTTTGAGGGACGTGTCCCCCACGTCCAGCATTTCCCCAAGGATGTCGCTCAGCTCCTGGCGGGCGGCCTCCCCGTCCTTTATCTTCTTTTCCTTAACTCTGCCGCGGAGCTTTTCCACCGCCGTCACCGACGCGTCGACTCCCAGGTCGGTCATGATGAGCGTCTCCTCCAGCTCGTCATAGAAATCGTCTCCCATAGTCCCGAATCCGTCAAAAACCCCGCCGAGTGCGCCTCCAAGCGCCTGCTTTGTCTTTGTCAGCCCCGCCTTTATCTTTGAAAAGAAACCCATATTTTTTACTCCTGTCTGATAAACTCCTGCTCAGCCTCACTGAGGTTTATGGTGAGCATCTTCGAAACGCCCTTCTGCTGCATGGTCACACCGTAGAGCACGTCCGCCCCCTCCATCGTGCTGCGCCGGTGAGTTATGACGATGAACTGGGTCTTTTCGCTCATGCGGCGCAGATACTGGGAAAAGCGCACAACATTCGGCTCGTCCAGCGCCGCGTCTATCTCGTCTATCATGCAGAAGGGCGTCGGACGCACCTTGAGCATGGCGAAATACAGGGCGATAGCTGTGAACGCCTTCTCTCCCCCGGAGAGGAGGGATATCGTCTTGAGGGTCTTGCCGGGCGGCTGGACCTTTATGTCGATATTACAGCCGAGCACGTCCTCCGGGTCATCCATCTCAAGGCTTGCGCTGCCGCCGCCGAACATCTCCGTGAAGGTCTCGCCGAAATGGCGGTTGATGTCCGCGAATTTCTCTGCGAAGATGGCACGCATCTCAGACGTTATGCCGCTGATGATCTTCTCCAGCTCGTCTTTCGCCCCCTGGACGTCATCCCGCTGGCTCATGAGATAGTCATACCGCTCCTTAATGCGCTTGTACTCCTCAATGGAGTCAAGATTCGGAGAGCCGAGGGCGGATATCTTTCTCTTCAGCTCGGCGACGGAGCGCTTCGCTTCCGCCGTGCTCTCCAGCGCGACTCTGATCGGCGCGAGGGACGAGTAGTTCAGCTCATATGTGTCCCACAGCTTTTCGATTATCTGCTGCTCCTCCATATCGGCGGCTATCTTCTTCTGCTCAAGGCGCGCGCACTCCTGGCTCAGGCTCATCACGTCCTTGCCGCAGTCCTGGATCTCTCTGTCCCGCCGTGTGCGCTCTGCCTCCATGTCCATGCGCAGCGCTGTCATCTCCCGCACCTGTACCCGGCGCGCCTCGCACTCAAGTGTCATCTCCCGGAGCTGATCGTTCTTCGTCTCCAGCTCCGCAAGGTACGCTTTTTCCTTTTCCTGCGCCGCTATGATCCCGTTCTCACGGTCCTGACCTGTCATTTCAAGGTCGGCGAGAAGCGCTTCAAGCTGTCTTACGTTCTTCTCTCCCGCGTCCTTCTCCGCAGCGAGAGCAGCGTCCTCCCGGGCGAGCTCTCCCACTGCGTTCACAAGGGTATCCCCTTCGCTGCGCAGCTCAAGGCTGCCGCTGTTCTTCTCTTCCAGCTCCAGCCGCACAGTCTCGAGCTCCGCGTTCGCCGCCTCTATATCCCGGTTTATCCCGGCCGCCGCCGCAGCGTTCTCCTCTATGCGCGCGTTGAATGTCTCTTCCTGAACAAGGCTGTCAGCCGCCGCCTGCTCCATGGACCTGAGCAGCGCGGCTTTGTGTTCCCTTTCCGTCTCTAGCCGGAGCACCTCGTCGTCAAAGGCGCGCTTTTCGCCTCGTGCCGTCTCCAGCTCGTACGCCGCCCGCTCCGCCTGCCGGCGGGCTTCCGTCAGCTCGCTCTCCTTATCCTGCGCCTGCTTCTTGAGCTTTTCCAGCTCACCCCGCAGACTTTCAAGCTCCTGCGCCCGGGACAGAATGCCCACATTGCGCCCTACGCTGCCGCCGGTTATGGAGCCGCCTGTGTTCATCACCTGGCCATCCAGTGTGACTATTTTGAAGCGATTCGACGTTGCCTTCGCCATTGCTATGGCATTTGTGAGACTGTCGGCAATGACCGTCCTGCCGAGAAGATACGCAACGACGCCGGAATATCTCTCCTCACAGCGGCAGAGATCCGATGCGACGCCCAGATACCCCTTATGCCCGGAGAGGTCCTCCGTCATGCGGCGCCCTCTTATGGACGTCAGCGGGAGGAAGGTCGCCCTGCCGCCGTCGCTGCGCTTGAGCACCTCCACGGCGGACTGGGCATCCCTCTCGCTGTCCACGACCACGTTCTGGGCGCTGCCGCCAAGGGCTATCTCGATCGCCACAGCGTAAGGCTTGTCCGTCCTGATGAGGTTTGCAACAGGGGCGTGAACGCCGCGCACCGTGCCACGGGCGCTGAACTGCATCACGTTTTTAACAGCCTTGCTGTAACCCTCGTATTCTTTCTCCATGTCGCCCAGGAGCCTGACTCTTGACGCCATGTTGTTCATGGACATCTGCATATCCATGCTCTGCTTTTCCAGCTCGCCACGGCGTTGCTCCCTGGAGTCCAGGCGCATGGCATAGCCCCTGATGGCGTTCTCGGCGCTCTGGCGCGCCTGCGCCGCCTCACCGAGCTTCTTCTCCGTGTCCTCAAGCTCCGTCTGCGCCTGGCTGAGCGCCCGGGCGCTCTCCTCACGCTCATGCTGCCGGTTCTCCATATTAAGGCGCATCTCCCGGGCGGATGCCTCCAACGCCCCCAGCTGCACACGCAGGCTCTCCAGAGATCCCCGCAGCTTCTCCTGACGGGCTTCCAGCAGGGCTATAACATCCCGGACCTCGCCGGACCGCTGGGAATTCTCCCGTGCCCGGGCTATGAGCCCCTCGCTCTCCCGGGATATCGCCTCCCGCCTGAGCCCAATTTCGTCCATGCGGGTCCTGTGATGAGCGATCTGCTCCCGGACACCCTCGGCGCTCTGGGCCTGTTTCTCCGCGTCCTCGCTTATGCGGCGGATATTCTCCCGGTTGTTTTCGATATTCAGCTTTATCATGGCGATGGCGCTCTCCAGCTCCGTCTCCAAGTTTTCAAGCTCACCCAACTCAGCGCGCTTCGTCTCGCTGGCGATATCATGACTGCGCATACGCTCAGCGAGCGCCTCACTCTGGGCATACAGCTCGTCCTGCTTCGCGTTCAGGCCCTCCAGCTGACCCTTCGCGGCTGTGTAATCCTCGTCGCTTTTGCGGGCGTTTTCCCGGAGCTTGTCCAGCATATCCGCCCAGAGGGACACCTCAAGCACCTTCAGTTCGTCCCGCAGGACTATATATTTCTGCGCTTTTTCCGACTGGGCGCGCAGGGGCTCCACCTGAAGCTCCAGCTCCGCGACCTTATCGTTTATGCGCAGGAGGTTTGCGTCCGTGTTGGCTATCTTCCGTTCCGCCTCTTCCTTGCGGCGGCGGAATTTCGCGATCCCGGCGGCGGACTCGAACACCTCGCGACGGTCCTCGCTCTTTGTGGATATTATCTCATCTATCTTGCCCTGGCCGATGACGGAATACCCCTCGCGCCCCATGCCCGTGTCCATAAACAGCTCGTTTATATCCCTCAGGCGCACAGACTTCCTGTTGATATAGAATTCACTCTCGCCGCTGCGGTAATAGCGGCGCGTGACCATCACTTCGTTCTCCTCAAGAGGCAGTATCCCCGCGGAATTGTCAATGATAAGGGACACCTCCGCAAAGCCCACGGGCGCCCGGCTCTGGGTGCCGCCGAAGATGACGTCCTCCATCTTGCCACCCCGGAGCTCCTTCGTGCTCTGCTCGCCCATGACCCAGCGTATCGCGTCGGAAATATTGGATTTTCCGCTGCCGTTCGGACCCACGATACCCGTGATGTCCTCCCCGAAGGTCAGCACAGTTTTATCAGGGAAAGATTTGAATCCCTGCAGTTCCAGAGCTTTCAGATACACCGCTACACCTCTTGCTTTCCGTCCACTCCGGGCACCATTGCCCCAGTGTACATTTAACTGATGTATTTTACCATCGTGACCCGATCTTTGCAACGCTTTTGCCGTGTTTTAATAAATATTTAATCCCGCCGAACAAAAAGCAGACGGTGGCACCGTCTGCTTTTTACTCTATTATCCTGATCTCGTTTTCCGGCACATCAATGGGCACGACCTTCACGCTTTTAACGTCGTACCGCTCCCTAAGCGCCATGATGTTCTCCCGCTTCTGCCCCGTCATTGGGGAGACGCGCCGCCGGTTGACGCCGATCACTATCTCCTCCGGCACACGGTCCAGCCCGTCGATGAGTGCTTCCGCACGCTTCAGCATGCGCCGGCTGAGAACGAGCTCGCCCAGCGCCGGGTGATATGCCCCCGCGATAACGCTCACATCCAGCTCCCGGCTGGGGTTTAGCCCAAGGCGTATCACCGGTATGCCCGCGTCTTCAAACATATCCGCGAGCTTCGCGCAGAGCTCCACCGCGTCCTCAACGCTCTCAGGCGCGTACTCTCCCGCCGCCATCATATCCGCAAGCTCCGTATCCGGCAGGACCGCCGTCGGATATATCCGCACCCCGTCCGGTCTCAGGGCTATTATCTTCTCCGCTGTGGCGATGCTCTCCTCCCCGGTGTCCCCGGGAAGGCCGGTCATCATCTGGAGTATGACCTTGATCCCCGCCCGGCGGAGAAGCTCCACCGCGTCCTTCACGCAGCCGGCGCTGTGCCCCCGCTTCGTAAGGCGCAGGACACGGTCGTCGAGGGACTGCACGCCGAGCTCCACCGTGGTCACGGCAAAGCGCTTCAGCCGCTCCACAGTCTCAGCGTCGATGCAGTCCGGTCTTGTGGACACCCGCACCGACGACACCAGCCCCCGCCGCACATAGGTGAAAGCCGTCTCCAGCAGCCGCTCCTGCATCTCGTGCTCGATCGCCGTGAAGCTGCCGCCGTAGAACGCTATCTGCGGCTTTTCGCCGCTGTATGGCAGCGCCGCCTCTATCTCAGCTTCGGCGTCCGGCAGGCCGCTGTGGCCGGATATTCTCCGCTGGTTGCAGAACACGCACATATTAGGGCACCCGAAATGGGGTACAAAAATCGGGATTATTCTCTCCTTAGGCATGTTTGCCGAACTTTTCCAGGGCCATTTTTGCCGCCTGCTGCTCCGCTTCCTTCTTGCTCCTGCCGCTGCCGCTGCCCAGCGTCTCCCCTCCGAGGCGGACGTCCACAAAGAACTCCTTCATGTGGTCCGGTCCCTTCGCGTCGGTGAGGATATATGTCAGCCCGCTCTTGCCGGCGTGCTGCACCCGCTCCTGGAGCTTCGTCTTATAGTCATCTGAGGAGGCGTGCTTTTCGTGGACAAGGATATATTTTTCTATAAAATCCGTCGCCGGCTTGAAGCCCCCGTCCAGATATATGGCGGCTATGACCGCCTCCACAGCGTCCGCCAGTATGGACGGGCGCTGGCGTCCGCCGCCCCGCTCCTCACCGTGGCCAAGGCGCATATATTCTCCCAGACCCAGCTGCACAGCCGTCTCATGAAGGCTCTGCTCGCAAACGAGCGCCGCCCGGTGTTTCGTGAGCACGCCCTCCGGAGACCTGGGGAACTCCTTATACAGATGTTCCGCGGAGACTATGCCGAGCACGCTGTCCCCGAGGAACTCCAGCCGTTCGTTGGACTCTATCCCCTGACCCCGCTGCTCGTTCGCGTAAGAACTGTGGGTCAGCGCCGTCCTGAGAAGCTCCTCGTTTTTGAATTTGTATCCGATTTTTTCCGCAAGATTTTTCATGGTATCTCCAGTCTTATTTCATACTGCCGATGTTCTCTGTTATCTTTCCTATAACGTCGCTCTCCACAAAGGTCTTTGCCTGCCTGACGGCGCTGCATATCGCCTTTGCGTTGGATGAGCCGTGGGCTTTTATCACCGGTCTTGCAAGACCGAGAAGGGGCGTGCCGCCGTACTCCGTGTAGTCCATTTTGCTCTTGAAGTCCTTCAGCCCGTCCTTTAGGACGAGGTAGCAGAGCTTTGAGGGCAGGCTGCGCAGGAACACGTCCTTCAGCATCCCCGTCATGAACATTGCTACACCCTCGGTCGTCTTGAGCAGGATGTTGCCGGAATAGCCGTCCGTCACTATGACGTCCGCCGCTCCCTGCTCCACGTAGCGCGCTTCAACGTTGCCCGTAAAGTTCAATGTCTCCTTCTTTTTGGCGTCGGAAAGAAGCTTATACGTCTCCTTCTGGAGCTCTGTGCCCTTCGTCGCCTCTTCGCCGATGTTGAGCAGCCCCACCCGAGGATTCGCTATTCCTCTCAGATTCTCCATATATGACGCGCCCATTAAGGCGAACTGGATGAGGTACTCCGGAGTGCACTCCGCGTTCGCGCCGCAGTCCACGATAAGGGTCGTGCCCCCCTGGGCCGTTGGGAATTCGATGGCGATAGCCGCCCGGCGGATGCCCTTGATGCGCTTAACGATAAGAGTCGCCGCGGTCATAAGGGCGCCTGTGCTGCCGGCTGAAATGAACGCGTCCACCTCGCCGTCCTTCAGCATATGAAGGCCGGTTATCATGGATGAATCGCTCCGCTCCTTCACGACCTTGATAGGGTCATCTTCCATTGTGACAACGCCGTCAGCGTGGACGAGAGTCACGTTGCCCGGCAGAGTTATGCCGTTGTCGGCGATGCACTTTTTCATCTCTTCCCCGCGTCCAATGAGCACCAGCTCGATACTCTCGTCCGCGGCCGCCTGAACTGCACCCTTGATTATCTCGAGAGGTGCGTTGTCTCCGCCCATAGCGTCAAGTAGTATTCTCATTTTTCTCTCCTCTTTTCCGGTCCTTGGACCGCCCTCGTTTTAATTCTCTCACTCGAGCCCCGCGTTGAATCTTTCGCTTTCGGATGCAAGATATATGATATCAAGGGCGCGGCTCGCTATCTCAAACCTTTTGTTGCTCTTCTTCCCTCTGACCTTATGCCCCAGGGGCGGCATGATGCCGAAATTCACGTTCATGGGCTGGAAATCCCCGACGCTGCCGGAGCTTATATATATGCCCAGCGCGCCGGTCGCCGTTTCCGCCGGTAAATTGAGCGGCGGCTCACCCAGCATTCTCAGCGCCGTCTCCACTCCCGCGACAAAGCCGGAGGCCGTGGACTCCACGTAGCCCTCCACGCCCGTCATCTGCCCGGCGAAGCTTACTCTCGGGTCGCGCTCCGCCTGATAGCGGTTGTTTAGCACACCCGGCGAATTTATGTATGTATTCCTGTGCATGACGCCGTAGCGGAGGAACTCCGCATCTTTCAGCGCCGGTATCATGGAGAACACCCTCTTCTGCTCACCGAATGTAAGGTGCGTCTGAAAGCCCACGATGTTATACATCGTGCCTTCCCGGTTGTCCTTTCTGAGCTGCACCACGGCGTATGGCTCCTCTCCGGTTTTCGGATCGGGCAGCCCCACGGGCTTCATAGGTCCGAAGCGGAGCGTATCCACGCCCCGGCGGGCCATTACCTCCACAGGCATGCAGCCCTCAAACACCTTTTCATCCTCGAAGCCGTGCACATGGGCCTGCGCCGCGCTACATAGCTCATTCCAGAACGCCAGGTACTCCTCCCTCGTCATGGGGCAGTTTATATAGTCCGCCGTGCCCTTGCCGTAGCGGGAGGCCATATAGGCGCTCGTCATATCGACGCTTTCAAAAGAGACGATGGGCGCCGCGGCGTCGAAAAAGCCGAGGTATTCCCTGCCGCCGAAGAACTCCCGTATATTCTGGGCCAAAGCATCCGCCGTGAGAGGACCGGACGCCACTATGACATCTCCCCGGCCGGGTATCTCCCGCACCTCTCCCTCCCGGACCGCTATATTGGGATGGCTCCTTATCTTCTCCGTCACCATGCGGGAAAAAAGCTCCCTGTCCACGGCGAGCGCGCCGCCCGCCGGTGTCTGAGCCGCGTCGGCGCATTCCATGATGAGCGAGCCCATCACCCGCAGCTCCTCCTTCAGGAGCCCGACGGCGTTTTCAATACCCGCCGCGCGAAAGGAGTTCGAGCAGACCAGCTCCGCGAAATGCGGGCTCTTGTGGGCGGGAGTGAACTTCTCGGGCTTCATCTCCCACAGTTCGACCTCTATTCCTCTTTTTGCCGCCTGCCACGCAGCTTCGCAGCCTGCGAGCCCGGCACCTATCACTGTCAGTTTTTTCATTTATTCTTCGCTTTTCTTCGTAGTTTTCTTTGCCGCCGGCTTCTTCCCTGTGGATTTCTTAGACGTGGGCTTTTTCTCCGCCGTTTTCTTTGTCCCTGTCTTTTTCCCGGTCTTCTCTTCCTCGGGCTTTTCCTCTGTTTTTTCAGCCGCGGCGGTCTTTTTCCTGCCGCCCCGCTTATCCTCGGGGACAAAGAGGGAGCACTTTTCGTTTATGCAGTAGGGGCGCTTGTAGCCCTTGCCGGACTTTTTGAACATGGTGTTGCCGCACTCGGGGCAGTTATCCGCCACTGGCACGTCCCAGGTCATAAAGTCACAGTCGGGGAATTTTTCGCAGCCGTAATATGTGTTGCCGTTCTTGCTCGTCTTTTTCAGGATGCGGCTGTCGCACTTGGGGCAGCGTCCCGGTGTTGCCACTACAAGGGGTTTCGTAAACCGACACTCCGGGAACCCGGGGCACGCCAGGAACTTGCCGAAGCGCCCTGTCTTCACGACCATCTTCCTGCCGCACAGGTCGCACACTTCGTCGCTCTCCTCGTCGGGCACCTTGATGCGCTTGCCCTCCAGATCCTTCTCCGCCTGCTCCAGCTCCAGCTCAAAGTCGTCATAGAACTCGGAGAGAACACTTTTCCAGGGCTTTCTGCCCTCTTCGACCTCGTCCAGCTCCTCCTCCATGTGAGCTGTGAACTTCACATCTACAATATCCTTGAACTTATCCTTCATAAGCCCGGTTATCACTTCACCCAAGGGCGTTGGCACCAGGTTCTTGCCCTCCTTGACCACATACTCGTGGAGCAGGATCGTGGATATGGTCGCCGCATAGGTGCTCGGTCTTCCGATACCCTTTTCCTCCATTGCCTTGATGAGGGACGCCTCGGTGTATCTCGCGGGTGGCGCCGTAAAATGCTGCTCCGCGTCCAGCTTTTCCAGCTTCAGCGGTTCGCCCTCAGTGAGGTTCGGGAGCTTCACCTGTTTTTTCTTCTCTTCCTCGTCATCGTCCCGGCTCTCCTCGTACACCGCCGTGAAGCCGTTGAATTTGATGGAGGAATATGTGCCCCTGAAGATATAGTCCCGGCTCTCCACGTCCACGGAAAGGCTGTCATACACCGCCGGGGACATCTGGCAGGCGATAAAGCGGCTCCAGATGAGCTTATAGAGCTTATACTGGTCGCTCGTAAGATCGCCCTTGATACTCTCCGGGTCAAGCGTCACGATGCTGGGACGTATTGCCTCGTGGGCGTCCTGAGCTTCCTTCTTCGACTGATAGTGCCGTGGGGCTCCGGGGTGGTATTCGGTGCCGTAGCGCCCGACTATGAACTCCTTCGCCGCGGCGAGCGCCTCCTCGGAAAGGCGCAGGGAGTCAGTACGCATGTAGGTTATAAGACCGACCGTACCCTCGCCGGAGATGTCCACGCCTTCGTAGAGCTGCTGGGCGATGGACATGGTGCGCCGGGGTGTCATATTGAGCTTTCTGGAAGCCTCCTGCTGGAGCGTGGATGTGATAAAGGGCGGCGCGGGCTGGCGCTTTTTCTCCCCCTTTTTCACACTTGCCACCCTGAAAGGCGCGTCCGTCACCGCGGCCTTAACCACGTTTACGGCTTCCTCGCTGGGAAGGTCGATCTTTTTCTTCTCAGTGCCGTAGAACTTCGCGGAAAAACGCCCCACCTTCTCTGTGCGGGACACCTCAGCCGTGAGAGTCCAGTACTCCTCCGGCTTGAAGGCGCGTATCTCCTCTTCCCGGTCTACCACCATACGTGTAGCGACAGACTGGACACGTCCGGCGGAGAGGCCACGGCGGACCTTCCTCCAGAGTAGAGGGCTTAGCTTATAGCCCACTATCCTGTCCAGCAGACGCCGCGCCTGCTGAGCGTCCACCAGGTCCATATCTATCTTGCGTGGGGCCTTTATACTGTCCTCCACGACTTTTTTCGTGATTTCGTTGAATGTGACTCTGAGCGTTTTGTCGTCCTGGAGTTCCAGGAGCTGCTTGAGATGCCATGATATGGCCTCTCCCTCCCGGTCCGGGTCGGTCGCGAGATAGACTTTTCCACTCTTTTCGGCGGCGGTCTTAAGATCCGCGATCGTCTCCTCCTTGCCCTTTATGGGCTTGTAGTCCGGGATGAAGCCGCCTTCTATATCAATGCCGAGCTTGCTCTTCGGCAGATCCCGCAGGTGACCCATAGACGCCTTCACAACGTAACCGCTGCCCAGATATTTGCCTATCGTCTTTGCCTTTGCGGGGGACTCGACTATTACAAGATCACTTTTTGCCATGTTTTTCCTCCGTGTACTCAAGTGAGTTCAAAACGCTTGCCGTCCAGCTGCCTTACCGTGCCGCTGACCTCAAGAAAAGTCAGGCTGCCCAGCACCTCTCCCGCGGACAGCTGCGTGCGGGAGATTATCTCGTCCACATGGAGCGCGCCTTCAAGGAGCGTCTCCACGATCTTTTTCTCGTTTTCAGCCATGCCGCCCGTGTCGATCACCCGCTGTGCCGGCTGCTGCCATTGGGCTGCCTCCGGCGGCGTCTCAATAGGCGGCGCGGACTTTTTTATCCTGCGCTTTATCTTGTCGCCGAACACCGGCGCGAGCTCCTTCATCACGTCCCAGCCGTTTTCCACGATGCCGGCGCCCTCTCTTATGAGGCGGATACATCCCGCGCTCGTCTCCGCGTCCACGTTGCCGGGTACGGCAAATACCTCCCGTCCCTGCTCAAGGGCAATGTTCGCGGTTATCAGGGAACCGCTTTTCATGTCCGCCTCCACCACGAGCACCGCGGCGCTCAGCCCGCTTATTATCCTGTTGCGCCGGGGAAAACAGCCTCGTGTCACCCCCGTACCGGGCGGCTCTTCGCTGACAACGGCGCCCGCCGCGATTATGTCCTCATAGAGCAGCCTGTTCGACGCGGGGTAGATATAATCCACGCCGGTGCCGAGCACCGCGACAGTCTGCCCTCCGGCACGCAGCGCGCCCTTATGCCCCGCGGTGTCTATCCCCTCCGCCATTCCTGATACTACAAGACCGCCGTGCTCTGTGATTTCCCTGCCAAGGCGCTCTCCTGTGACCATGCCGTAAGGCGTGCATTTCCTTTTGCCGACTATGGCGACAGCCGGAAGAGAGTCGATATCCGGCAGCCTGCCCTTGACATACAGCACAAGAGGCGGATCATATATATTCCGCAGGCGCTCCGGATAGGCCGAGTCCTGATATGTGATTATTGTTATATTCTCCTCATCGCACCGGCTCATTATGCGCTCAGGCTCATCCATGTCCTTGTCCCGCAGCGTCTCAATATCCCGGGGCTTGAGCTTCACCGCGTCGGCATACTGAGACGCCGCCGCGAAATACACCTCCGCCGGGGAGCCAAACGCCTCCACAAGCCCTAGAGCGGCAACTTTATTCAGATTTTTTCGTGTGGCAAGCCATATCCAGTATTTTGCCCCAGACATTGTCCTCCGCCCTCTCTATCTTGTCATTTCCCACATGATTATCGACGCTGCGACCGCGGCATTGAGGGACTCCGCCTTCCCCGTCATCGGGATAAAT
Source organism: uncultured Oscillospiraceae bacterium (assembly GCA_934552825.1). Lineage (GTDB taxonomy): Bacteria > Bacillota > Clostridia > Oscillospirales > Oscillospiraceae > CAKTEQ01. The sequence goes on along the minus strand of CAKTEQ010000003.1, from coordinate 86,308 downwards.
ATCTTTTCCTTCGCTGCCCCGAGCACTTCCGCGCTCAGGCCACTGCCCTCGTTACCGATTGCGACAGCCATGTTCTTAATGGGTGCTTCACCCAGGATCGCCGCGTCATGGCTCAGCGCCGCGCCGTAGAGCTTTTTCCCGGATCGTCTGAGCAGCGCCAGAGCTGATGAGAGCTCTGTCTCAAAAAAAGGCTGCCTGAACACCGCGCCCATGGTCGAGCGCACAGTCTTGGGATTATAGGGGTCAGCACAGCCGTTTATAAGCAGGACCGTCCCTATGGAGAAGGCGTCCGCCGTGCGCAGCACCGTGCCAACATTGCCGGGATCCTGCACGCAGTCCAGCAGTATCACGCCGCCCTCCACCGTCTCCGGCAGCGCCGGGTCCGGCATACCGCATACAAACAGCATATCCGCCGGCGTCTCAAGGCGGGAAGCGTATTTGAGCATTTCGCCATCAACCCTGTATATCTTTGCGCCCTCCGGCAGCACGGCAGGTGTGATATCCTCACGCACCAGCACCGTATCTATACGCGCCCCCGCCGCCAGAGCCTCTTCCATGAGCTTTGCTCCGTCGCAGACAAACTGCCGGCATTCATAGCGGTATGCCCGCTTTTCGTTCAGTTTTCTTATGTGCGCTATGACGGGGTTTTTTCTGCTGGTAATGTCTGTCATACGTTCGGCTCCATGCCCTTCCTGTCTGTTGTCACAAGGCTGCGACAGGCATAAGCCCGCGCAGCCCTGTTGTTTCCTTATAATATATGTATAAATTCCGCTTGTCAAGATACGCCTTGCGCCAACAGGTGCAAAAAACGCTCTGAATTTTTCATCAGAGCGTTTTTATCTTATCTCTCCGCCGGAAATGTAACGGTTATGGTCGTGCCCTTTCCCGGCTCGCTGGAAAGGCTTATCTCCCCGTGGTGGTACTGAACGGCATGCTTCACTATGGACAGACCCAGCCCTGTTCCGCCCGACGCCTTGGAGTGGCTCTTGTCCACCCGGTAGAAGCGCTCGAACACTCGCTTCTGGTGCTCAGGGGCTATGCCTATGCCCGTATCCGAAACTGTCACAAACGCCCGTCCGTCCCTGATCCCGGTATTTATGCGCAGCTCGCCGTTCTCACGGTTATATTTTATCCCGTTGTCGCAGAGGTTGTAAACCACCTCGTATATCAGCCTGCGCACGCCGCGCATGGGGGCTGGCTCTCCCTCCAGAAGCACCGTGACATTTTTCGCCCTTGCGGCGTCACTAATATCCGCCGCCGTCTCTTCCGCGATGTCCAGCAGGTCCATCTCCTCCTCGGGCATCTCGTCCCCCTCGTCCAGCTGGGACAGGCGGATTATATCGTCGATGAGCGTTACCAGCCGGGACGCCTCCTGGCGGATGTGCCCGATGAAGCGGGGCAGGTCCTCAGCCTTCACCATCCCGTTTTCTATAAGCTCGGCGCTGCCGATTATCCCCTGGATGGGCGTCTTGAGCTCGTGGGACACGTTCGCCGTGAACTCCCGGCGGTTGCGCTCCCCGTTCTCCTGCTCCGTAATATCAAAGGCCAGTATAACAGCGCCGATAGTCCTGTTCTCCGACTCTATGCGGCTTATGTCGAACTGGTATATCCGCCCCGCCCGCTCGTCGCGTGTCTCGCTGTGCCCGCTCTCGAGCGCCTGGGTAACGGCGCTGCTCATATGGCGGCTGCGGTCCACTGTAAGGAAATCCTGACCCACGCAGTCCCCGTCCGCTGAGAATATCCGCCGCGCCGCCGGATTTATGCTCATTACGGTGCGCTTATCGTCCAGCAGCACAAGCCCCTCCTTCATGCTTCTGACCGTCTGGGCAAACTCGTCTGTCTTTCTCCGGAGCGTATGGAGCTGATCGTTTATCTGCTGGTGCTGGCGGTTTATGCGGTTGAGCAGAGGACTCAGTTCCTCATAAGCATCGTTTTCAAGGGGATGGTCCAGGTCAAGGTCATTCAGCGGGCTGACGATGCGCTTTGAAAGCCGCCCGGCAAGGAGCCAGGACAGCACCAGCGCCACTATAAGCACGAGGAGTATGGGCTGCACCATGCCCAAAAGCACCACACCCACCGTCGCCCGGCTTATGGATATTCTCAGGACGCTGCCGTCATCCAGACGCCTTGCCTGATAGAGCGTCTTTTGCAGAAGCGTTGTGGAATACCGGCAGCTGCTGCCCTCACCCTTTTCAAGGGCCTGTATGACCTCCGGGCGGTCCGCATGGTTCTCCAGAGGGGACACACCCGTCTCCGTATCGTATATCACGCTTCCGTCCGCCTTTATCCACGTAAGGCGGAAGCGCTGGGAGTCAAGCTGGGCAAGACTGCCGATGCCGCCGTTTTCCACGCCAGCCGCCGCTATCTCCAGCTCGTCCTTCAGCTGCTCCTCGTACACGCTGCCGAAATAGTCGTACATACACCCGAGGATTATGACAAGGCTTGCAAGGAGCACCGCTCCCACCGCGAGAATAATAGATCTGAAGATTTTTTTCTTCATGCTCTCGCCTCCAAACGGTATCCGACGCCCCGGACTGTCCTTATCATCTCTCCGCACTGCCCCAGCTTCTGGCGGAGCGTGCGGATGTGCATATCCACCGTGCGCGTCTCACCGTAATATTCTATGCCCCACACCTTTTCCATGAGCTGATCCCGCGTGAAGACAATGCCGGGATTTGTCATGAGCAGGCGCAGGAGTTCAAATTCCTTGAACGTAAGCGCTATGCTCTTCCCTGAAACCGTCACCGTGTGCTCCCCCATGTTCATTTCTATGCCGCCGCTTTTAAGAACAGCGTTCTTTTCCGCCGGCTTATAGCGGCGCAGCACTGCTTTGACGCAGGAGACGAGCTCCATCACGCCGAAGGGCTTGACAAGATAATAGTCCGCGCCCAGGTCAAGCCCCTGGACCTTGTCGTATTCAGCTCCCTTCGCCGTCGCCATTATGACGGGGATTCCCCGCAGATCCGGGTCCGCCTTCATCCGCCGCAGCAGCTCTATCCCGTCCATTCCCGGGAGCATGACGTCAAGCACAACGAGCTCCGGCTTGTTCTTCTGCAGCGCCGTCCAGAAGGATGCGCCGTCATCAAAGCCCTCCGCCTCAAAGCCCATGGATCTCAGGGCGTATATCTCGATATCCCTGATGCTTCCGTCGTCTTCTACGCACCAAATCATGCTGCTATCCCTCCTTGTGTTCTCCTGTCACCGAGAAGATCACCCATTCGGCGATATTCACCGCGTGGTCACCTATGCGCTCGAGATATTTTGCTATCATGAGCAGGTCGAGAACATATTCACCGTTTTCCGGCGTCTCTCTCACTCTGTGGATAAGCCTGTCCTTGACCTGGTCAAAGTAAGCGTCCACAGCGTCGTCGTCCCCCACTACCTTCTCCGCGAGAGCGGTATCCCGGCGGACAAAAGCGTCCACGCTCTCCGTGACCATGCGTATCACTGCACCAGCCATATCGTGCATGAGAGTATGGTCCTCCCCGGCGGGACTCGATATAAAGCTTACTATCTCCGCTATGTCCTCCGCCTGGTCGCCTATGCGCTCCATGTCCGTTATCATCTTCAGCGCCGCGGAGATCTGGCGCAGATCCCGGGCAACGGGCTGCTGCTGAAGCAGCAGCTTCAGACACATCGCCTCGATGGAGTGCTCCTTGCGGTCTATCTCCACCTCCAGAGGCGATACCTTTCCTGCAAGCTCCCTGTTTCCCTCGTCCAGCGCCTTGGACGCGAGAGCTATTGCCTCCTCGCAGAGAGCACCCATCTCTATAAGCTCCCTGTTGAGAGCGGCAAGCTGTTCGTCAAATTTACTTCTCATTATCCAACTCTCCCTGTAATGTAGTCCTCGGTGCGCTTATCCTCCGGCTGGGAGAACATCTTCTCCGTATCGCCGTATTCCACCAGATCGCCCAGCAGGAAGAATGCCGCCTGGTCGGAAATACGCACCGCCTGCTGCATATTGTGGGTAACTATGATGATAGTATAACGCTCCTTGAGCTGTGTGACAAGCTCTTCGATCTTCATTGTTGAGATCGGGTCGAGAGCGCTGGTGGGTTCGTCCATGAGTAGTATGTCCGGCTCAACAGCCAGCGCCCGCGCTATGCACAGTCTCTGCTGCTGACCGCCGGAGAGGCCAAGAGCGTTTTTCTTCAGCCTGTCCTTTACCTCGTCCCAGATGGCAGCGTCTCTCAGCGCCCGCTCGACTATGTCGTCCAGCTTTGCCTTGTTCTTTATACCGTGTGTCCTGGGGCCGTAGGCTATATTGTCGTATATGCTCATGGGGAAGGGATTCGGCTTCTGGAACACCATGCCTATCTCACGGCGCAGCTCGTTAACGTCCACGTCCGGCGCGTAGATATCTTTGCCCCTGTACTTCACCTGGCCTGTTATTTTAACGCCGGGTATAAGGTCGTTCATGCGGTTTATGGTCTTTAGAAATGTGGATTTTCCACACCCGGAGGGTCCGATGAACGCCGTTATGCTCTTCTCCGGTATCTGGATATTTATATTCTTCAATGCCTGCTGGCTGCCGTACCAGAGACACAGGTCTTTGACGGAAATTATGCTGCTCATATGCTTCTCCTTTTCCTGAAGTATCGCGCCACCAGCGCCGCGGCAAGGTTTATGATGAGCGTCAGGACCATCAGTATCGCCGCTATGGCAAACGCCACGCCGAACTCGCCCTGTTCCTTGGCGTAAACGTAGAGCGCCACCGTGAGCGTAGCGCCGGCGCTCTTTAGCCCGCCGATGATACCGTTCACCGCGTGGGCAAAGCCCGCCGTGAAGAGGAGCGCCGCCGACTCGCCCAGTATGCGTCCCACTGAGAGGATGCAGCCGGTTATAACACCGTCAACGCAGCCGGGCAGCACCACCGTGTGTATCACGCGCCACTTGCCGGCGCCCAGACCGAACGCCCCTTCCCGATAGCTCTGGGGCACTGTCTTGAGGCTTTCCTGGGTCGTGCGCATTATCGTGGGCAGGTTCATGATGACCAGCGTCAGCGCGCCCGCCATGAGTGAGGTCTGCATATTGAAAAACTGGCAGAACACCAGCATGCCCACAAGGCCGTAGATTATGGAGGGAATGCCTGAAAGCGTCTCCGCCGCGTACTCGATCACTGCCACAAGCTTTTTGTTCGCCGCGTACTCCGTGAGATATATTGCGGCGCCAACGCCGATGGGCAGCACAATGACAAGCGTGGCGAGGACTATATAGACCGTGTTGAGGATATCCGGCAGGATGCCTATCCTGTCATCAAGATAGCTCGGCGCCGTTGAGAGCAGCTCCCAGCTTATATTTGGTATCCCCTTTGCCAGCACATAGATTATCATGAAAAGCACCAGCGCGCAGGTCAGCCCCGCCGCTATCCACATCAGCGCTTTCATAACTCCGATGTATGCCTTTCTTTTTCCCGATATCTTATTTTCCAGCATTTCTTACCCCTCCTTATTCCGCTTGAGGAAGAAATTAAGTGTCGCGTTTATGAGCATGATGAACAGGAACAGCACCAGTGCTATGGAGAAAAGCGCCTGTCTCTGAAGCCCCGCGGAATATGACATTTCGCTGGCGACCGCCGTCGTGAGGAAGCGCACGCTCTGGAAAAGCCCCGGCATATTCGGCACGTTGCCGGACACCATCATCACAGCCATCGCTTCCCCTATGGCACGCCCCACGCCCAGCACCACCGCCGCCGCGATGCCGCTTTTCGCCGCGGGCAGAGAGACCTTGAAATAAGTCTCCACAGGCGTGGCGCCCAGGGCAAGAGACGCGTCCTCATACTCTTTCGGCACAGCCTCCAGGGATGTGACCGATACTTTTATTATTGAGGGCAGTATCATTACTGCCAGAACTATGATAGCCGCCAGCAGTCCCGAGCCGTCGGGCACGTTGAATATTTTCCTGATCCCCGGCACAAGCACCAGCATGCCCACAAGACCATATACCACGGAGGGTATGCCCGCCAGCAGGCTCACTGCCGACTGCATCACGCTTCTCACGCGCGGGCTTGCTATCTTCGCGAGGTACACCGCCGTCAGCAGCCCGATGGGCACGCCTATGACGATAGCACCCGCCGTACCGTAAATACTCGTGAGAATAAATGGCAGAATGCCGTAGGACGGCTCTGCCGCCGTGGACGCCCAGGTCTTGCCGAAGAGGAACTTGAACAGCCCTATCTCGGCGATCGCCGGTATGCCCGATATGACCAGGTACACCGTTATGACCAGCACGCAGGCGACTGTTATAAGCCCCAGCACCAGGAAAACCCCGTGGACGGTGTTTTCAAATATTCTTCTTTTTTTCCTTCTATCCATCGCCCGATACCTCCCGGTGCGCCGAAAGACGGTCTTTAACGACCGTCTCTCCGCGTCTGATACATTGTCAGTTTACGGCTACCGCGCCTGCTGCCGCGATTATCTCAGCCGCCTCGGGGGAGGTGACATAATCGAAGAATGCCTGAGCCGCTGCCGAAAGTGTTTCACCTTCCTTTGTCACCAGGACGAAGGGGCGCTGGATGGCGTATGTGCCGTCCTTGACCGTCTCTTCCATGGGTGTTATACCGTCGACGGAGACGACCTTCACGCTGTCCTTAACGGATGCCAGGGATACATAGCCGATGGCGTCGGGGTTCTGGGATACCGCAGTGATAACGTCGCCTGTGGAGGTGAGCTCCTGGCGGTACTGGCAGGCGTCCTTTGTATCCGTTATGGATTCGAAGCCGTCCCTTGTGCCGCTGCCGGCTTCACGTCCGATGAGGACGATCCCGGCGTCCTTGCCGCCGACCTCAGACCAGTTTGTTATCTCACCCGTATAGATCTTCGCGATGTCCTCAAGGCTGAGGTCCGCCACGTCGTTTTCAGGGTTTACGATTATCGCGATGCCGTCCAGAGCAAGAACCGTCGCCTTGAGTCCAGACTGGATCTCTTCGTCCTTCAGGTTTCTGCTGGAAAGCCCGATGTCGCAGCGGCCTTCGCTTACAGCTGTGATGCCGGAGCCGGAGCCTGTGGGGTTATAGGTGAAGTTCACGCCGCCGTTGTCCGCCATGAACTTCTCGCCCAGAGCGCCGATGACCTTCTCCATGGAAGTGGAGCCGTCTGTGGAAACGGTGCCGGAGAGCTTCTCGCCGCTTGTATTCGTGTCACCCGTTTCTGTATCGCTGTTCTCCGTATTTTCTGCGGGTGTCGTTGTCTCTGCCTTCTTCTCGCCGCAGGCTGTCAGTGCACCAAAGGACAGCACCATGATCGCCGCCAGCAGCAATGCCATGATCTTTTTCATCTTTAAGATCTCCTTTCAATTCTTACGACTCATCTCGTCTTTACGGTTTTCATGATAACCGTGGAATGTAAAATCAGAAAGTCGACATGAGTAAAATCTCTGTAAAATCTCCCTTTATTATTCCCTTATACGGCGGCGTAAATGTAAAAAATCCCGGGGCTTTATCGCTTGAATAAAGCCCCGGGCAATGTGCCGGATCCGTGTTTATTTTATAAGTCCGCTCTCTTTCAGCAGCAGCTCTATATCTGTGCCGGATATCTTCTTCAGCGCCACCTTCAGCGCTTCCTTCTCCATGAAGGTCAGGTCCGCCTCCTGGACTGTCTTCTTGTCCAGCGCGTAATAGCAGGCGCGCAGCAGCTCCCGCACGTCGTACTTGCTGCCCCAGACCTCGGGTACGCCTCTGTCCACGTTCAGCAGCGTGTATACCGACTCCATACCTGTGCGGATGGAATACTCCGTTGTGAAGATAGTGTCCCTGGGCGTCTCGGCGAACTGGCCGATGAACGCAAAGTTCACAGCGCCATCGGGCACGACCTTGGGTCTGTCCTCGTTCTTTCTCGGCTGGAAGAAGGCGTTGATATAGGGCATGAAGCAGGTGGTCGTGTTGCAGGCGTTCTTCGCGAGGTCGCCTATCTCGCTCTCGGGCACGCCAATGTGGTACAGCCACTCACGGCAGACCTCCTCGCCTGTGCAGTCCCGCATGGCCTTCTTCACGAAATTGCCTTCCTTGTCCGTGCTCAGGGCGTACAGCCATACGAGCACTGTGTTCTTGTTCTGAGCCTTGAACTGGGGCTGGCGGTTTATCGTCCAGGAGAGGTACCAGTTGTCCCTGCTGTCTTTGACTGTCACAATGCCGCCTGTGGTTACCTTGCCGGCTCTGGGGTCACGCTTGCAGATGTCCATGATGCGGCTGATTATCTCCTCGTTGGAGGTCTCCACTGTGGCGCTCATCCAGTTCGTCGCCTCATAGTCGCTGCAGAAGGCCTCAGGGTTGCCGAACTCTCCGTGCTGAGCCTGCTTTGCGATGTTCTTCCAAAGGTCCCAGGACTCACCGCCGCCGTTTCTTATCTTCGTGAGGTCGGGAGCATGGGTCTGGTCGCCGTAGCAGGAGGTGTCGGTGCAGCAGCCGTTTGTGATGAACACGAGGTCGTCCTCGATAAGGTCGATGGTCTGCTCCTTGCCGTCCTTCACGTATACGATCTGCTTTGCGATCTTCTTATCGCCCTCAGTCTCGATGACGACGTTCTTCACATCCATACCAAAATCGATGACAACGCCATGGGCCTTAAGGTATTTCACAAGAGGCAGTATCATGCTCTCATACTGGTTGTATTTTGTGAAGCGCAGAGCGCTGAAATCAGGCAGACCATCGATATGGTGCACGTATCTGCATATATAGCGCTTCATCTCCAGGGCGCTGGACCAGCGCTGGAAGGCGAACATCGTCTGCCAGTAGAGCCAGAAGTTCGTATCCCAGAAGGAGTCGGGCATTACTTCGGATATTTTCTTGCCCTCCAGATCCTTTTCCGGGGTGATGAAGAGCTTCGACAGCGCCATTGCGGAGTCTCTGTCAAGTTCGAACTTTCTGTCCGTATGGGCGTCCTCGCCTCTGTTCACAGTGGCTCTGCACAGGGAATAGTTGGGGTCGTGCTTATTGAGCCAATAGTACTCGTCCAGAACGGAGACCTCAGGATTTTCAATAGAGGGAACGTCCCGGAACATATCCCACATAACCTCGAAATGGTTGTCCATCTCACGGCCGCCGCGCATATAGAAGCCCTTCGTGATGTCCTTATATCCGTCGCAGCTTCCGCCTGCGAGCTCGAGCTTTTCCAGCAGATGGATCCTCTTGCCCTTGACCTGACCGTCCCGGACCAGATAAAATGCCGCCGCCAGACCCGCAAGACCTGTGCCTATGATATACGCAGACTTCTTGTCAACGCCTTCGGGCTTTTCGGGATGTGCAAATGCTTCATAAGTACCTGCGGAATAATACATAACGTTTACCTCCTGAATTATTTTGTTTATGCCTTTATTTTAACCATTTTCAGGGGCTTTACAATAAACACAAAACCGCCTGTGATGGAGTTTTCATCACAGGCGGTCAAACTGTATAAATTTTTATCACCGGGCTTATTTTGATAATGGTCTGTCCGTGCGCATACGCTCCAGCGCCGCAGAAACACCACCCTGTACCACTGTGCCCAAGCGTTCCACGATCTCCCCCGGATCGCCCTTCATATCCCCGTTTATCCAGTCCAGCATAATGCCCACGAACACGAAAGAATAAACCTTCGCGATGAATTCCTTGTCCTCCTGGCGCACGGTCATCCCGGCGGATTCCTCCTCGATAACGCCCATGATGAGCCCGTCCGTGAGAGTGATGAGATACCGCTCCACCTGCTCCCTATCCACGCAGCGGTACACGTTCATGATGAAGGGCTTGTTCTCCCGCACGGCGTTGAATATCTGCACGAAGCCCTGCTGCCAGGTGTCGTGGGTCTTTTTCTCCTCCAGAGCCTTCCGGGCGTCCTCCAGGCACGCCCATTCTACGAGGTCATATATATCCTTAAAGTGGTAGTAAAAGGTCATGCGGTTGATGCCGCAGTCATCCGTTATATCGCTTATTGTGATCTTATTAAGGGGCTTTTGCAGGAGCAGGTGCTTGAGAGACCCCACCAGTGCGCGCTTCGTTACCTGTGACATATCACCACTCCTTTTTTTGATCTCACCGCATAGTGTATCATACTATGAACAGTTTTTCAAACATAAACTTTTCTGTCAGTCGTCCGTTACATAGCCTTTTTCGTAAAGCTCCCAGTCCGAAAGGCCCGGCTTCTCCAGCTCTTCGCCTTCGTGTGTATAGACCCCGTAGACTGTGTACGACCCATCCACCGTATCTCCGGGGTAGCGGTAAGCCTCGGTTATTATGTATCTGTTCGTTATGCCGCTGACTATCCCGGAAACGGTGAAGAGTATTTCGCTGTTCGCGCTTATGAAATCAGTACCGCCCTTACGGGTGCCGTAGAACAGATATTCCCCGCCCATGTTCTGATAGCCCACGTTTCCGTAGTCATCCGTGAGCGTGAGCACCTGTCTGCCGCCGAGTTCAAAGGTGAGCTTTCCGCCCGCGCGGGTCACATAGGCGCTGCCGCCCAGATATGTCCGTGTATAGTCGAGGGGGATATCCAGCATTTCTGTCTGCTTCAAATCCGCCGTTTTGCCCGTGTCCAGGGAGGTGTAAATCGCGCTCAGAACCCTGCCGTCCTTCACGTTCACCGTGATCTTGGCAAAATTCCCCTGATAATACGTAACCTCATATGAGTCCTCGCCGGTCGGGCGGTACTTCCCATTCAATCCGGCGAAGTCATCCTCTGTGAGCACTCCGTCCTCGTCCTTAACATATATGCCGTAGTTAAAGCCGTTTTTCTCAAGAAAGCGCACAAGCACCGCAGCCGCCTGCTCCCGGGTGATCTCCTCCCCGGGCATGAAACTGCCGGTATCCGTGCCGGTCATCAGCCCGGCTGCCTGCATCACTTCGACGGCGTCCCTCGCCCAGAGGGCGATCTCGTCAGCGTCCGTGAACTCCTCCGGCGCTGAAGGCAGATATGTAAAGTCCAGGAACTCGCCGGCTCTGTATATGAAAGCCGCCGCCTGCTCCCGGGTCAATGTCCCCTCCGGGTCGAAGATGCCCACACCCGTGCCCCTGGCAACACCGAGCTGCTCAAGGCAGTAAACGGAGTATCTGTCCGTGTCGTTAAAGGGCTCGGGGCGCCCGGCGTCGATTTCCGCCGTTATCCCGTTGTGCGCCGCCCGCACCACGTTGAACACCATATCGCAGAATTCGGCTCTTGTTATCGGCTCTGTGAAGTCCCCGCCGCGGGTGAACCAGTTAAGTATGCAGTACTCGTTTGCCATATGGTAGTCGTTTATCGCCCAGTCGGACAAAACCACACCCCCGTCCCGGTAGACCGCTCCCGCGGAGATGCCCGCGCAGAGCACCGCAGCCGCGAGTACAAAAGATACCAGCTTTTTCATTTTTCCACGCTCCCCTGTCTTTTCAGGGCTTGTTTGCCCTCTCATGAACATAATGCACCATGGCGCACCAAAAGTCACCTTAAGAATTCCAAAAAACAGGTGGCACATACTCCAGCGGGAGAATTTGACCGCCCCCCAATAAAAACATCGCCGGGGCCAAATAACTATGCCCCCGGCGCCTTCTTACGCTCGTTCTTAAGCCTTATATCCCCTTCAGGATTCGATATACCTCCGCAGCAACGCCGCGACCTGCGCCCGCGTCAGAGACGCGTGAGGTGTAAGCTGCCGGTTATCGTCGCCCTTCAGAATTCCGGCACCGACCGCCCAGTTCACCGCATCCGCCGCAAAATCCGACACCTCTTCTCCGTCCGTGAATTCATCCATGCTGCCGGATGCTTCCACAACGCCGCCCGCTCTCCGGGCCGCCCGGTACAATAGCGTCACCATTTCCTCACGCCCGATCGGTGCTGCCGCGTCAAATCCCATCTGGTCCAAAAGTCCGTTCTGCTCCGCCCAGGCAAGCGCCGCGCTATACCATTCGTCTCCCGCGGGCTCCGTCTGAGGCCGCTGCGCCAGATTATAGACGATCTGAAGAGCCTCCGGCCACGTCACAGAACCCTTCGGCTCCATGCTCCCATCCCCCATCCCGTTCAGAATTCCCGCCTCGCTCGCAAAGCGTATGTCGTCATAATACCACGCGCCAGGCGTAAGGTCTGTGAAGGGCAGCAGTTCCCCCGTCACCGTGACCACGCAGACGGCGGAAGCATCCCCGCAGCTGGCTGTGATCATCGCAGTCCCCGCCCGCAGGGCAATTACCCGCCCCTTTTGTACGGCTGCAACCTCTGGCGCGTCAGATTTCCACACAGCGCCCCGGATGCCCGCGTCTTCCGGCAGGCACTGGGCCGTCAAGGTCAAGCCGCTGCCGGCTGTGAGCGCTGCCGCTTCCTGAGAAATTTGAATTTCCTCCACCGGCTGCAGTGTCCAGGGGTTTTCCGGGCGCGGGTCCGTTGGATCCCAGCCACAGTCCTCCGGCACAGCATCCACCAGCCGCTCCGGCTTTCCGAGAGGGCCGGGGTCGTCGCTGTCATAAATCGTTACGCGCGTTCCGGCGGCGCAGTTATCATATATCCATTTGGCATCCTCCGTCTGCAGCCTCACGCAGCCCCGAGATGCCGCGCTGCCGAGCATATTATACTCCTCAGGGATCATCGTTGAAGAATCCGGATCAGTGTAGCAGATCGAATGAAACAGATAGCTGCCATAAAACTGGGTGGTATACTGCCCGTATGTACCGTCCACCATCAGGCACCACTCTCTTTTAGATCCGGTCACAGAAAAACTCCCCAGGGGAGTGGTGTGTCCGGGCCGTCCGGTGGAACAGATCATCGCCTTATAGGGCACAGTATATTCCCCTTCCTCATCCAGAGTATACACTGTCACGGTGTTCATCTTCCGGTTCACCATGATGGAATACAAAAGCTGATTTTTCGCCGCGGCGGCTGTGGTTATGCAGCCGATCGCGGCAAATGCACCGCTCAGGACGACCGCCATCAGAACCGCCGCAAGGCTGCGTAAGCGTCTTTTCATGTATATGTTTCCCCCATTCCTGACACTATAATTATACAGCATACTTTAATATCCGCCAAAAGTCCAGAAAAACACACATCCGGAAACTTGATTGTCCATGTGCGCTTCGGCTGTGCGAGGACATGCGTGACAGCTAAAAAAGCGCCCCGTCAAAGACGGGGCGCTCCTTAGTAGCCATATTGAATTCAAAGTGAATTGGTGTAAAAGTGGTGTCAAACCAGAGGTTGCATCACCTGTAACCGTTGTGCCACAACGTTTTTTTAGCCCAAGGGCTTCATCGTGGGGAAGAGGATGACGTCTCTTATCGTGGAGCTGCCTGTGAGCATCATCACGCAGCGGTCGATACCCATGCCCATGCCGCCCGTTGGAGGCATGCCGTACTCCAGTGCTATGAGGAAGTCCTCATCCAGCATCTCCGTCTCATCGTCGCCGCGCTCACGCTGCTCCACCTGCTTCATGAAACGCTCCCTCTGGTCGATGGGATCGTTGAGCTCAGAATAGGCGTTCGCCAGCTCGCTGTGGCAGATGAAGAGTTCGAAACGCTCTGTAAGACGGGGGTCCTCCGGGCTTCTCTTCGTGAGAGGGCTCACCTCTACGGGGTACATCGTTATGAATGTAGGCTGGATGAGCTGCTCTTCGACCTTCTGGTCGAAGCAGGCATAGAGCGCGTTGCCCCACGTCTTCTCGGCGGCGTCCGCCAGCTCAACGCCCTTCGCCTTCGCCGCGGCGACTGCCTCGGCGTCGTCGCTGATAGCGCCGAAGTCAATACCCACATATTCCTTGACGGCGTCCACCATTGTAAGCCTCCGCCAGCCGGGGGTCAGGTCGATATCCTCACCCATCCAGTTTACCTGATAGGAGCCGTAAATAGCGTGGGCTGCGCCGGAAAGTATCCCCTCGGCGATGTCCATCATATCGTGAAAATCCGCATAAGCCTGATAGAGCTCCACGGTAGTAAACTCGGGGTTATGCTTGGGGTCCATGCCTTCGTTGCGGAAGATACGGCCTATCTCATAAACTCTGTCCATGCCGCCGACTATCAGGCGCTTGAGGGGCAGCTCTGTCGCTATGCGCATATACATATCAAGGTCAAGAGTGTTATGATGCGTTATAAATGGTCTCGCCGCAGCGCCGCCGGCTATCGTGTTGAGGACCGGCGTCTCCACCTCGATATAGCCCATATTGTCCAGATAGCTACGCATGTACTTGATGAACTGAGAGCGGATCTCAAAATTGCGCTTGACCTCCGGATTTACTATGAGGTCAACATATCTCTGACGGTAGCGCGTCTCAAGGTCGGTAAGACCGTGGAACTTCTCCGGCAGGGGTCTCAGGCTCTTGGACAGGAGCACCAGCTTCTGCACATGAATGGATATCTCACCCATACGAGTCTTGAACACGAAGCCCTCAACTCCTATTATATCGCCGATATCGAACTTCTTGAAGTCCGCAAAGGCGTCCTCCCCCACGTCGTTGAAGCGCACATATATCTGGATGCGCCCCTTTCTATCCTGGAGATCCGCAAAAATCGCCTTGCCCATACCGCGCTTGGACATGAGGCGCCCGGCGACTTTGACGGTCTGGTTCTCCATAGTCTCAAAGCTGTCCTTTATATCCGCAGAAAACGCCGTGCACTCGAATTTCGTGATCTTGAAGGGATCCCGCCCCTCTTCCTGTAGCTTTGCAAGCTTATCTCTTCTTATCTGAAGTATCTCCGAGAGGTCTTCGGTCTGCTGAACTTCCTGAATATTGTTTCCTTCTGCCATTTATATGCTTCCTCCGGTTTTATTTCTCTATCCTGACTATGACGTAATGCTGCTGACCCGCGGGCGCGTCCACAATCACCTCATCGCCCATCTGGTGGCCAAGCATGGCTTTGCCGAATGGGGAGTCCTCGGAGAGCCTGCCCTGCATGGGATTTGCCTCCTGAGAGCCGACTATCTGATATGTCTCCTCCTCCTCGTCGCCTACGAACTTGACAGTGACCTTGCAGCCGAAGGATACTGTCTCGGAGCTTGTCTCTGTGTCGTCGATGACGACGCAGTTGGCAAGGATATTCTCGATCTCCGCGATTTTTGAATAGAGCTTGCCCTGTTCGGTTTTTGCCTCGTCATATTCGCTGTTTTCCGAAAGGTCTCCGAAAGAACGCGCTTCCTTTATCTGCTCGGCAACTTCCTTTTCCCTGACTGTTTTGAGGTAGTAAAGCTCCTTTTCCAGTTCGTCTTTTCTTTCCTGGCTGAGTCTAAATTCTTTCTTCATTTCGCCATTCCTTTCGAAGTATTATGCATCGTGTCGGTCGTGCTTGAGCACACCTCGCCTAATATACAACATATAAGTTGAATTATAGTTTCTTTGGCACACCATGTCAAGTGAAAAAGCCGTCGCAAAGGGTCATATATCCACGCTTTCCACCCTCACATTCCCTCTGTTTGCGGCCCCCATGCGCACAAGCTCCATCGCGGCCGCCCCGGGCATGAGGCACTCTCTGCCGCCGCGCTCAACGGCGGCGGTCACATTAACCTCTCCGTCAAAGACACGCAGTTCTCTCCACACACCCCCGGCGTCAGAAAAGCAGATGACAAGATCGCACTTTTTCATCTGCGCACCGCAGAGCCTGCCTGATGCCGCCATGCCGTATCGCTGTCTCAGGAGGCGAAGGGTGAAGCTGTTTTCCGGGAGCACCGGGACTATATCAGCCCCCGCCCCGGCGAGGCGGTCAGCCGCCGCGCTCAGTTCCCGGCTGTCCCGCCGGGCGAATATTCCTATGTGGGCACCCTCTACCGGTATCCCATCTTTCCTGAGTATACACTCGGCACACTGGGCGGCAAACTCCCTCAGGAATCTGGAAGCGTCGCCGCGCCGCAGCGCCCGGCGGACAAGCCCCGTCCCGGCGCCGATAAATGTCCCCGCGCCCCATTTCCTCACGAGCATTCCCATACGCAGCCTTGAATACGCTCCCTCTCCGAGACCTACGCGCATGATATATTCAGGGAACACCTCATCCGATTCTGCCGAAAAACTTTTTCCACGGCGGCAGATATATATCATATACATCCCTCCCCGGGATATATATGCAGCCAGAAAAGCAGCCATATCCGAAGATATGGCTGCTTTTTATCTTTAATCCGTATAAGTAAAGCCGTTTGTGAAGAAGCTGGTGGGATCCAGGTACTGACCGTTGCATCTTATCTCAAAATGCAGATGCGGACCGTTGGAAAGGCCTGTTGAACCCACATAGCCGATAGTCTGACCCTTCGCGACAACGTCACCCTCTGACACCGCGCGGCTGGACATATGCCCGTAGAGGGTCGTATAGCCGTTACCGTGAGCGATGACGACATAGTTGCCGTAACCGCCGGAGTTATACCCGGAGGTTATCACGGTGCCGCTGTCCGCCGCCCATATGGTCGATCCGCTGCTGGCGCCGATATCGCACCCCGCATGGAATTTCTGATATCCCAGGATGGGGTGTGTCCTGTACCCAAAGCGGGAGGTTATGGTCGTGCAGCTGACAGGCCAGATATAGCTGCCCGTACCATAGACATACCCTGTGCTCGTGCCGTTGAGCTTTGCAAGGCGCTCCTCCTCAGCTATCTGGGCGAGCTTCTTGTCAATATCGCTGGCGACTGCCGCCTCCTGAGCCTCCATCTGGGCGAAGTACTCTTCGAGTCCTTCCTTCTCAGCCATCAGCTCAAGCATCAGCTCATCCGCCTCCGCACGCTGGGTCTCGTACTCAGCCTCCAGCTGCACGAGTTCTTCCTTTACGGCCTTCTGCTCAGCCTTGCTCTCCTCAAGCTCGGCCTGCTCCTGTGCCAGGTCTTCCCGCAGGGCGGTTATTCTGTCCATTACGCTCTGATTGCTCTCGACCAACTCGTTGACCATGTCTATTCTGTCCAGCAGGTCCGCAAAGTCGCTCGCTCCGAAGATTATGCCCCAGTAGGACACGTCCCCGGACTCCTCAAACACGCGCATACGCTCCTTGAAGTGCTTCACCTGCTCCTGCTCCTCGATTATCATCTCGTCAATGTCCGCCTGCTTTTCGGCTATTAGTACATTGTACTGCTGGAGTTGCTTGTTGGCGTTCGTTATCTCGTCCGCCGTGAGCTGTATCTGCTCGTCCAAGGCGCCCTTTTTCTCCGTTGTGCTCTTCTGCGCCGCCTCGTTCGCGGCTATCTGCTCCTTGATCTCTACCTTCTTGTTTTTTATGTACTCAGCTTCGTTCTGGAGCGCCTTGAGTTCATCCGCGGAAGTCTTCGACGCGGCTGAGGCAGACGCGCTGATAATCGTGAACACCAGCGGCATCAGTATCAGCAGAGCCAATATGACCGCTACCAGAATTGTCAGTCTGCTTCTCTTGTTCTTACTCATATCTGCTGCCTCCCATCACACCTTCAGGTACTTTCTGATGGTCATGGCGCTGCCGCCCACGCCCACAATAAAGCCTGTCGCTCCAAATACAACAGCCACATACTGCCAGATGTCCCTGAAGGGCACCATGGTGATGAGCTGAAGTGTATCGCTGGTGGTGATTCCCTTTACGATAGCAGCGTAAATGCCCCACTGGAGGAAAAACGCTACCGCCGCGGAGAAAATGCCGAGAATGAAGCCCTGGAATACATAGGGCCAGCGGATAAAGCTGTTCGTCGCGCCAACCATCTTCATTATGGCTATCTCCTCGCGCCTGTCGAAAGTTGCGAGCTTTATTGTGTTGGAGATTATGAACAGGGATATCACCAGCAAAATGGCCACCATGACTATGCTGATTATGCTCACGATATTCCTGACGCTCACGAAGCCCTCTGATATTTCCAGCTTCGCATTGACCTTTACGATTCCCTCCACGTTTTCCACAGCCGACTGCGTCTCAGCCATTTTGGATATGTCGTCCATGTAGATAAGATATCGGTCCCGCAGGTCATCGCTCTCAAGCTCCTTCATAAGCTCGTTGCCCTCATATTTGGAGACAAAGGTGTCCAGCGCCTGCTCCTTTGTGACATACTCCGCATACATGACGTTATCTATGAGGTTTATCTTCGAGCCGAGGCTCTGTGCCTCCGTCTCGCTGAGTTCTTCGTCAACGTAGGCTATCATCACGTTCTTCTGCTCGTAATTGGTTATCATATTCGAGATGTTATACGCTATCAGCAGGAAGCTCCCCATGAGGATAAGGCAAGCTACGATTATGCAGACAGCGGCGAAGGACATAAATCCGTGGCGGAAGATACCGTCACACCCTTCTTTGAAAAAATATCCAAATCCGTTACTCTTCATATTCATAGTACCCGCCCATTCCGTCGCTGATGACTCTGCCATCGTCGATGGCAATAACTCTCTGTGAAAATGTGTCCACAAGACCCTTCTCGTGGGTGACAACGAGCATTGTGGTGCCTAGCTCGTTTATCTTCTGCAAAAGGAGCATAAGCTCATAGGAGCGCGCCGGATCCAGATTGCCGGTGGGCTCGTCCGCGATGATAAGGCCCGGGTTATTCACCAGCGCCCGCGCTATGGCAACTCGCTGCTGCTCGCCTCCGGACAGCTCACTCGGCAGGCGCTTCGCCTTGTCCTCAAGCCCCACAAGCTCCAGAACATAGGGCACTCTGTTCTTGACCTCCTTGCTGCTTGCGCCGATGACACGCATGGCAAAGGCCACGTTTTCATATACGGTTTTCTTCTCAATAAGCCGGAAATCCTGGAAAATCACACCGATGCTGCGGCGCAGCTTGGGAACCTGGCGGCTCTTGAGCTTGTCATATTCAAAACCGTTGACACAGATGCTGCCCTGTGTAGCGTGCAATTCCGCGGTGAGCAGATTAAGTATCGTGGACTTACCGGATCCTGAGGGACCCACAAGGAACGCGAATTCCCCGTCCTGTATCTCAAAGGACACTCCTTTGAGGGCCTCTGTCCCTGTGCCGTAAGCCATATGGACATCTTTCATGGATACCATTGATTAAACCTCCTGACTACCCGAGGGGCTGTGGAAAAATATTACAAATCCGCTGTATAACGCCAGCCGAGGATGCGCGGTAGCGCATCCTCAGTTCTTTTCCGGCTTCTTTACTCTCAGTTCTTGTTCTCGTGGCTCATGAGGTATCTCTTTACCATCAGAGCTACCTTGAACACAATAGCATGGTCAAACTCGCGCAGGTCAAGGCCAGTGAGCTTTTTGATCTTGTCCAGGCGGTAGACCAGGGTGTTTCTATGGACAAACAGCTTTCTGGAGGTCTCGGACACGTTCAGGTTGTTCTCAAAGAACTTGTTGATAGTGAACAGTGTCTCCGCATCCAGAGAGTCGATGGGGTTCTTTTTGAACACTTCCGCAAGGAAGGTCTCGCAGAGGGTCGTGGGAAGCTGATAGATAAGTCTGCCGATGCCGAGATTATCGTAGTTCACGATAGTCTTCTCGGTGTCGAACACCTTGCCCACTTCGATCGCCACCTGCGCCTTTTTATAGGCGTCAGCCAGGTCGCGCAGATGGTTCGCCACGCTGCCGATGCCAATGATGGTCTTGATGCCCAGGTCGCTGCTCAGCTTCTCCTGGATCGCCACGGCTATTTTATGCAGCTCCTTGTTGTCCGTACCGGGAGCCACTTCCTTGATAACGGCGATATCCGTCTCGCTGACGTTTATGACGTAATCCTTCTCCTTATCGGGAAACATATCCGTGATAAGGTCGATGGCTGCGATGTCTGGCTTGCCGAGCTGGCGCACGAGGAAAGCCGCTCTGGGCACGTCCGCATTGAAGCCCAGCTCCTTTGCCCGGACGTAAACGTCGCCGGAAAGGATATTATAGAAGATAACATTCTTTACAAAGGCAGCTTTGTCATACTTCTCCTCGAAATAGGACTTCGTACAGTTGAGCGCGACGCTCGCGAGGCTGCAGGTATTGCGCGCTATTTCGTTGACACCAGTGACGAACACGGCGAAATCAAACCGCGTACTCCAGCTTGAGAGCTGTCTGAATGTCTTGCCGTCGTACACAACAACGGCCTCGGAGGACGTGCGGATACGATTCGCGGCGTCCGGCCATTTCTCGCCTATCTGGGAGAGCTCGCTGCTGGCTACCACCGTACCCTCATGGTCTATGACACCTATGGTCAGGTCAGTGGCGTCCCTCATCTGCATGATAATATTCTGGAATGATCTGCTGGACATCTCCATATCCCCCTTGTGAAAAACATTGACTGTTATCATGTGCATCCCCCCGCGTTTCTTTGTAATAAACGCCGAGCGGGCATGTACCTATTATAATACAGTAGTTTTAGTCACATTTCAACAACAAATTCTATAAATCAACAATTTGTTTGCTGCTTTTTTGTGGAAATAAGAAATAAACGGGCTTCGGATTGTTCTGATTATTGTATTTGCTATGGTGATTTCCACCGATAAAGTTATGTCAACATATTCGGCACATTGCCGAATATGTTTCCATCATTTTTCGACAAAAAGCGACTCGATATCCTCAGCTGAGAGCTCTTTGATCTGCCCCGGCTCCAGGTCACCCGGGAGTTCCAGCGCCCCGGTGCTGAGGCGTTTTAAGTAAGTCACGTGCTTCCCACGGGCTGCCGCCATGCGCTTTACCTGGTGGTACTTTCCCTCCGATACGGTCACGCAGGCGCTGTATTTTTCACCGCCCGCCAGGGGTTCGAGCTTTGCCGGAAGACACTCATAGCCGTCCCCCAGCACTATTCCGGCGCTGAACGCCTCAATATCCTCCGGGGTGAATTTCCCGTCCGTTTCGATATAATACCGCTTCTTCACCTTGTGCTTCGGTGCGGTTATCCGGTGCGCCAGCTCACCGTCGTCAGTTATTATGAGAAGTCCCTCCGAGTCCTTGTCGAGCCGCCCTGCCGGGAACAGCCCCAGTCTGCGCAGGTCATCCGGCAGCAGTTCCATGACGGTCCTGTCCCTGGGGTCCTCTGTGGATGTAACGTACCCTGCGGGCTTATTCATCATATAGCAGCGGTTTTTCTTATAATTCACAGGCTCGCCGTTGACGGTTATCACGCTTCTCTCCGGGTCAGCCTTCTCCTGAGGGCTCTTCACCGTTATCCCGTCCACCTGCACAGCACCTCGGCGGATCAGCGTCTTTACCTCGCTTCGGGATGCTGCTCCGGCGGATGATATTATCTTGTCCAGACGCAGTTCCATTTTTTCGGCTATCCTTTCCCGGCATAAACCCATTCCCGTGAGAATAAGCTTATACCACAAGTTTGAAAGCGAGGGATCGTGCGATGTTCTTTATCACCGCAAAAGTTTCAAAAAAGAAAATCATTTATACTCTGCTCGTATTTTTAGCGGCGGCTGCCATAATCATCTTTCTTCCCCGGTCCGGCGGCGGGCAAAAAGCCCCCGCGGCGGAGACCCGCGAGCAGAGGGTGGAATTACTCAGCCAGTTTGGCTGGACCGTCGACCCCGTGTCTGAGGATATTCAGAATATTTTCATTCCCGAGGACTTTCCGGATACATACGTGCAGTACAACAAGTTACAGCAGCAGAGCGGGTTCAATCTGGAAGAATACACCGGCCGGGACGCCGCACGGTACAGCTATCAGGTACTGAACTACCCGGACTATGAAGATCCCGTCTACGCTGATCTCCTCGTATGCGACGGCGTTCTTATCGGCGGCGACATACACTCCCTCAGTCTCGACGGGTTCATGGTCGGGCTTAGATAAGTATAACAAAAACACGGTTTGGAAGCAACTTAAGCTGCCTTCAAACCGTGTTTTTTAAGATTTATAAAGTTTATATCTTCGCGAGCAGCTCCCGGCAGGACTTGTTCGCTCTGAGTACCTGGATTATGGCCACCGCCGCAACTATGCCGACGGCGCCCTGGAAAAGGTTTCCCGGTATGGATGCCGCCGCTGCAAGGCCCTTGCCGAGGAGCAGGCAGGCATAGATAAAGTACCCCAGCACCATCCACAGCTCCGCCGCGATGCCGCTGACTATCTTTCCGGTGACCTTGTCTCTGCACACAGCCTTTGCAAGGAGCGCCGCGATTACAGCCATGAGCGCTTTGATTATGATTGTTCCCGGTGCGTAATGGGCGTAACCCGTGATGATATCCGCGAGTCCAGAGCCTATCCCCGCGGCGGCAGCTCCCCACGCGGGACCCAGTATCCAGCCAGAAAGCAGCACAGCGCAGTCCCCCAGATTTACATAGCCGTTCATTGGTGACGGGATCTGCAGCACCAACGTCAGTACGCAGCACAGAGCCGCCATAAGCGCGGCAAATACAAGCCTCAAAGTGTTTATTTTCTTCACAGGTAACACCTCCTTGATTTGTACATATGATAATCTTGTACGTTACATAAAGTCAACAGCATATATATACAAAAAGTCCGGCACATAAGTGCCGGACTTTTTAGCAGTTTCAAGAGTCGAAATTACTCCTCAACGTCGATAACAACGCCGGAACCGACTGTTCTGCCGCCCTCGCGGATAGCAAAACGCAGACCCTTTTCAATAGCGATAGGAGTGATCAGCTCAACCTTCATGTCGACGTTGTCGCCGGGCATGCACATCTCTGTGCCTTCGGGAAGAGTGATGACGCCTGTAACGTCAGTTGTACGGAAGTAGAACTGAGGTCTGTAGTTGTTGAAGAAAGGTGTGTGACGGCCGCCCTCGTCCTTGGACAGAACGTAAACCTGGCCAACAAACTTTGTGTGAGGATGGATGGAGCCGGGCTTAGCAAGAACCTGGCCTCTTTCGACCTCGTTCTTAGCGATACCACGCAGCAGAGTACCGATGTTGTCGCCTGCCTCAGCGTAGTCGAGGAGCTTACGGAACATTTCGATACCTGTAACGACTGTCTCTCTGGGCTTGTCCATCAGACCAACGATCTCAACCTTCTCGTTCATCTTGATCTGGCCACGCTCAACTCTACCTGTAGCAACTGTACCACGGCCTGTGATTGTGAAGACGTCCTCAACGGGCATCAGGAAGGGCAGGTCGGAAGCACGGTCAGGTGTCTGGATGTAGTTGTCAACAGCGTCCATCAGTTCCTTGATGCAAGCATACTCAGGAGCATTGGGGTCTGTGGACTCGCTGATCAGAGCGTTCAGAGCGGAGCCTCTGATTACGGGGATGTCGTCGCCGGGGAACTCATAGTTTGTCAGAGTCTCGCGGATCTCCATCTCGACCAGATCCAGCAGCTCTTCGTCGTCGACCTGATCGCACTTGTTCATGAAAACAACGATGTAGGGAACGCCAACCTGACGAGCCAAAAGGATGTGCTCCTTTGTCTGAGCCATAGGACCGTCTGTTGCAGCAACTACGAGGATTGTGCCGTCCATCTGAGCAGCACCTGTGATCATGTTCTTGATGTAGTCAGCATGACCCGGGCAGTCAACGTGAGCGTAGTGACGCTTGTCTGTCTCGTACTCAACGTGAGCTGTGTTGATCGTGATACCACGAGCCTTCTCCTCAGGAGCCTTGTCGATGGAATCATATGCTTCGTACTGAGCCTTGCCCTGGAGGCTGAGCCACTTTGTGATAGCTGCTGTCAGTGTTGTCTTGCCGTGGTCAACGTGACCGACTGTGCCGATATTTACGTGGGGCTTTGTTCTTTCAAATTTCTGCTTAGCCATTTGGATTTTTCCTCCCTTTTAGTTATGATTTTATTTCTTCGAAATAATGCTTTTCATTATGAGATCATCTGCGGCCTCTGCGCTCAATGATCTCTTCCTGGATAGACTTGGGCAGCTCTGTGTAGCTGTGCGGCTCCATTGTGTACTGACCGCGGCCCTGTGTTCTGGAGCGCAGGTCCGTAGCATAGCCGAACATCTCGGACAGAGGCACGAGAGCGTCGATCTGCTGAGCGCCGCTTCTTGCCTGCATACCCTGGATCTGTCCGCGGCGGGATGACAGGTCGCCGATGACGTCGCCCATGTACTCCTCGGGAACCGTAACGGAAACCTTCATGATAGGCTCGAGGATGACGGGGTCAGCCTTGCGCATAGCCTCCTTGAAGGCCATGGAAGCCGCGATCTTAAATGCCATTTCGGAAGAGTCGACTTCGTGATAAGAACCATCGTACAGCGTGACCTTCACGTCAACGACATTGTAGCCGGCGAGTACGCCAGCCTGCATAGCGCCCTGAATACCCTGATCGACAGCGGGAATGTACTCCTTGGGAATAGCGCCGCCGACGATCTTGTTGATGAACTCGTAGCCCTTGCCGGACTCGTTGGGCTCGATGATGATCTTAACGTGACCATACTGACCCTTACCGCCGGACTGACGGGAATACTTGTGATCAACATTTGCCTCTTTGCGGATAGTCTCCTTATAGGCGACCTGAGGCTTACCGACATTTGCCTCTACCTTGAACTCGCGCAGAAGTCTGTCCACGATGATCTCAAGGTGAAGCTCACCCATGCCAGCGATGATGGTCTGACCTGTTTCCTCGTCCGTGTAGGTGCGGAACGTGGGGTCTTCCTCAGCGAGCTTTGCAAGGGCGATGCCCATCTTCTCCTGACCGGCTTTGGTCTTGGGCTCGATGGCAACTCTGATAACTGGCTCGGGGAACTCCATGGACTCCAGGATGATAGGATGGCTGGCGTCGCACAGGGAGTCGCCTGTGGTGGTGTTCTTGAGACCGACAGCCGCAGCGATGTCACCGGAGTAGACAGTCTCGATATCTTCACGATGGTTAGCGTGCATCTGCAGAATTCTGCCGAAGCGCTCGCGCTGCTTCTTCGTGGAGTTAAGAACCGTGGAGCCTGTATCAATATGACCGGAATAAACTCTGAAGAAGCAGAGCTTACCGACATACGGGTCAGTCATGATCTTGAAGGCCAGAGCGGAGAAGGGCGCGCTGTCATCAGCAGGACGTGTCTCCTCTTCCTCTGTATTGGGGTTGATACCCGTGATCGCCTTCTTGTCCAAGGGCGAGGGCATATAGTCCACGATAGCGTCGAGGACCTTCTGAACGCCCTTGTTTTTATAGGATGTGCCGCATACGATGGGGACCATCTTTACGCTTACTGTAGCCTTGCGGATAGCGTCCTTGATGCTCTTGATGGAGATCTCTTCACCCTCAAGATACTTCTCCATGATCTCGTCGTCGAAATCGGAGACTGCTTCCAGGAGCTTCTCCCGGTACTCGTTTGCCAGATCCACCATGTCCTCAGGAATTTCTTCCTCGCGGATATCCTTGCCGAGATCATCGTAGTAGACATACGCCTTCATGCTTACCAGGTCGATGATTCCTCTGAAATCCGCCTCACTGCCAATGGGGAGCTGGATGGGTACAGCATTGCATTTAAGTCTGTCGTCGATCATCTTCAGGACATTGTAGAAGTCTGCTCCAAGAATGTCCATCTTATTAACGTAAATCATACGGGGAACGCCGTAATGGTCCGCCTGACGCCAAACTGTCTCAGACTGAGGCTCAACGCCGCCCTTTGCGCACAGAACTGTAAGTGCGCCGTCCAGCACTCGCAGAGAACGTTCAACTTCAACTGTAAAGTCAACGTGACCCGGAGTGTCAATGATGTTGATACGGTGGTTCTTCCAGTGGCAGGTCGTGGCGGCTGAGGTGATTGTAATACCTCTCTCCTGCTCCTGCTCCATCCAGTCCATGGTGGCGTTGCCTTCATGGGTCTCGCCAAGCTTGTAGTTGACGCCTGTGTAGAACAGAATACGCTCTGTCGTGGTGGTTTTGCCCGCATCTATATGAGCCATGATACCAATATTTCTGGTTAACTCAAGGGGATACTGCCTTGGCATATAATTCTACTCCTAACTTCTCTCTTCAAATCTTCATCTGAACTTAAGCACACAGGGGGGGTGAAAATCACCATCTGTAATGTGCGAAAGCCTTGTTGGACTCTGCCATCTTGTGTGTATCCTCGCGCTTTTTAACAGCGGAACCGAGGTTGTTCGCAGCGTCCATGATCTCGCCTGCAAGGCGCTCCTTCATTGTCATCTCGCTTCTTGCGCGGGAGTAATTTGTCAGCCAGCGCATACCGAGTGTGAGACGTCTTTCAGGTCTGACTTCCATAGGAACCTGGTAAGTAGCACCGCCGACACGGCGAGCCTTGACTTCCAGAGAAGGCATGATGTTTTCCAGAGCTGTGTTGAACACCTCCAGAGGCTCCTTGCCTGTCTTTTCCTTGATGATGTCGAAGGCGCCGTAAACCACCTTCTGGGACACGCCCTTCTTACCGTCCAGCATGATAGCGTTTACCAGTCTGGAGACCAGCTTTGAATTGTAGACGGGATCGGGCAGAATTTCTCTCTTGGGAACGTTTCCTCTTCTGGGCACTTTTTCTTCCCTCCTTCACATTATGATTTCATAGGTACTCGAAGACGTGCCTGTCTCCGTTTGTGCCCTGAGGATATATTATATAGTATATATTCATCAGGGCAATCGGGGCTGAGCCCCGGCCTTGGGTATTAGCTTATTTCTTGGGTCTCTTTGCGCCGTACTTGGAGCGGGCCTGCATACGACCGTTGACGCCCTGAGAGTCCAGAGTACCACGGATAATGTGGTAACGAACACCAGGCAGGTCCTTTACACGACCGCCGCGGATCATGACGACAGAGTGCTCCTGCAGGTTGTGGCCGACACCGGGAATATAAGCTGTGACTTCATAACCGTTTGTAAGACGAACTCTCGCGATCTTTCTCAGAGCGGAGTTAGGCTTCTTAGGTGTGGAAGTACGAACTGCTGTGCAGACGCCGCGCTTCTGGGGAGAAGGCAGATCTGTCGCACGATTCTTCAGTGTGTTGAAACCCTTCTGCATTGCGGGAGAGTTGGACTTGTATGTCACCTGTTCTCTTCCCTTTCTGACGAGCTGATTAAATGTAGGCATGTTTTTCCTCCTTTCCTCAAAGATATATTTTCGTCGGCATATGTGTTGAATATACCGCAAAAACCAAGTTATCCGCCGTTACTTGAGCAGGGCAGCTACCGCAGCGCCCACGCTTATGCCGCAGGCCTTTCCCATTTCCGCCATGGTGCCCGCATACTCTGCCGGCACGTTTTTCTCACCGCAGAGGTTTTCCAGCGGTTCCGTCACGGCGGGGTCCGCATCGAGGGCTAAGAATACTTTTTTTGCCATACCCTCTTCCACTGCTTTACGGGACTGCTTAACTCCAGTGACACGGCTGCTGTTATCCAGCTCGGAAAGCATCTTTATTACACTCCTTACCAGAAATACAGTTGTGCGGACCGACGCGTTCAGTGCCGGCCCGCACAGACCTGCACAAGCTAGAATTTTAACATATTAACCTTTATATGTCAACCTAAAAACTCGTCCTGCTGAGGTGCCGTTTCCTCCAAAAAATCAGGGATTTCTTCGTCATTTTTAGGGGACTCTTCCTCCGCTTCGGGCGCTCTGTACATATCGAGTCCGGAACCTGCGGGAATGAGCTTTCCTATGATAACGTTCTCCTTCAGACCTACCAGGTGGTCCACCTTGCCCTTGATGGCGGCTTCCGTAAGGACCTTTGTCGTCTCCTGGAAGGATGCGGCGGAGAGGAAGGACTCCGTGGCGAGAGACGCCTTGGTGATACCCATCATTATGCGTGTACCTGTCGCCAGGCGGAGCTGTTCGCCGGTCTCCTCATTGACCTCGCCGGCGTCTATGCGCGCCTGGATGCGCTCGTTTTCATTGTAGTATTCCAGCAGATCCACCGTGACTCCCGTGAGGAAGTTAGTGTCTCCGGAATCCTCAATGCGGATCTTGCGCATCATCTGTCGGACGATGACTTCAATGTGCTTATCGTTGATGTCAACGCCCTGCTGGCAGTAAACTCGCTGGACTTCCTGAGTGAGGTAATACTGGGCGGCGGCGGCACCTCTTACGCGCAGCACATCATGGGGATTGAACTGGCCCTCGTTGAGAGCGGCGCCTTGATCCACATAGTCGCCGTCCGCGACCTTGATGCCGGAGCTGTGGGGCAGCGCGTAGCTTCTGACCTCGCCCGTCTCCTCATTAGTGATATTGACTGTGCTCATGCTGCTGCGGCGCGCCTCTTCAATAGTGACCTTACCGGATATCTCCGCAAGAGTCGCCATCTTCTTGGGCTTTCTCGCTTCAAACAGTTCTTCAACTCTGGGAAGGCCCTGGGTTATATCGTCACCGGCGACACCGCCCGTGTGGAACGTTCTCATTGTGAGCTGAGTACCGGGCTCGCCGATGGACTGTGCCGCGATGATACCGACAGCCTCTCCCTTGCCCACAGGCTCAGCAGTCGCCATGTTCTCGCCGTAGCAGTGGGCGCAGACGCCGCTTTTCGCGCGGCAGCCCAGTACGCTGCGCACTTCAACGTGGGTGATGCCGGCGGCATCGATGCGCTTTGTATCCTCGTGGGTGATGAGCCTCGTCTTGGGCACGATGACCTCGCCTGTTGCGGGATCAACGATATCGTGCATGGGGTATCTGCCGTAGATACGGGAGGACAAAGGCTCGATGACCTGACCGTTCTCGCTTATCTCGTACATGACAACGCCGTCTGCCGTGCCGCAGTCGTCCTCCCGGATGATGACATCCTGGGAGACGTCTACCAGACGTCTCGTGAGATAACCGGAGTCGGCGGTACGCAGAGCTGTATCGGTCAGACCCTTACGGGCGCCTCGGGAGGATGTGAAGTACTCAAGTACAGACAGGCCTTCACGGAAGTTCGACTTGATGGGAATCTCGATGGTCTTACCGGCGGTGTTCGCCATCAGACCACGCATACCGGCGAGCTGACGAATCTGGTTCATGGAGCCACGGGCGCCGGAAGACGCCATCATGTAGATAGGATTGTATCTGTCAAGGCAGTTCTGCAGCGCCTGGGTAACGTCCTTTGTGGTCTGCTCCCATTCCGCGACGACAAGGCGGTAACGCTCGTCGTCCGTCATGAGACCGCGCTTGAACTGCTTCTCGATGTTGAGGACCTTCTTCTCCGTATCGGCGATGAGGACCCTCTTCTCATCGGGGACGGTCATGTCCGCAATGGAGATGGTGAGGGCAGCCTTTGTGGAGTACTTATAGCCCGTCGCCTTAACATTGTCCAGCATCTCGGAGGAGATGGTGAAGCCGTGCTTCTCGATGCAGCGCTCGATGAGAGTTGTGAGCTGCTTTTTGCCCACGGTCTTCTGAATCTCCAGCTCAAAGTAGCTGGCGTACTCCTTGTGCATCGCGGCTATCTCTTCCTCGCTGTAGCCGGTAAGGTCGCCCTTCAGCGTTCTTCTCAGTTCGAGAACTCTTTCAGGTGCGGGACGCTCGATGTGGCCCAGGTCCTGAGGAATAGGTGCGTTGAAGATAAGGCGGCCCACAGTGGCGTTGATGATGCAGGTGAGCTTCTCGCCGCAGACTTCCTTTGTGATGCGCACCTTTATGGGCTGGTGCATGCCGATGACATGGTCGTTATATGCCATCATTGCTTCCGCCTCGTCACGGAAGAACTTGAGAGGCACTGTTTTTCTCTGCTCCTCGGTGAGGTCCTCAAGGTCCAGACCGAGATATTCAGTGGGGATGTCCTCCTGCCAGAATTCGCCTGTCTCCAGATGGGAGTATCCGTCCTCGAAGCGCTCAAACGTCAGGTAATAAGAACCGAGGATCATATCCTGGGTGGGAACCGTTACAGGCTGACCGTCCTGAGGACGCAGCAGGTTGTTCGCGGAGAGCATGAGGATGCGTGCCTCCGCCTGGGCCTCAGCGCTCAAAGGCACGTGCACAGCCATCTGGTCACCGTCGAAGTCGGCGTTGAAGGCGGTACATACCAGGGGATGGAGCTTAATTGCTCTGCCCTCCACCAGCACGGGCTCAAATGCCTGGATGCCCAGTCTGTGCAGCGTAGGGGCACGGTTGAGCATGACGGGGTGATCCTTGATGATGAACTCAAGAGCATCCCAAACCTCTGTGCGGCTCTTGTCCACCATCTTCTTCGCGGATTTAATGTTGTTTGCAAGGCCGTCCTCCACCAGCTTCTTCATGACGAAGGGGCGGAAGAGCTCAAGGGCCATCTCCTTGGGCAGGCCGCACTGATATATCTTCAGTTCAGGCCCGACAACGATAACGGAACGTCCGGAATAGTCAACTCGCTTACCGAGAAGGTTCTGGCGGAAACGGCCCTGCTTACCCTTGAGCATATCGCTCAGAGACTTGAGGGCACGGTTGTTCGCGCCTGTCACCGCTCTGCCCCGGCGGCCATTGTCTATGAGTGCGTCCACAGCCTCCTGGAGCATACGCTTCTCGTTGCGCACGATGATATCAGGCGCGTTGAGCTGAATGAGTCTCTTCAGGCGGTTGTTTCTGTTTATAACTCTGCGATAGAGGTCGTTCAGGTCGGACGTCGCAAATCTGCCGCCGTCCAGCTGGACCATGGGGCGCAGCTCGGGGGGGATGACCGGCAGCACGTCGATTATCATCCACTCGGGCTTGTTGCCGGACAGGCGGAAGGCATCGACCACCTCAAGGCGCTTGATTATTCTCGCCTTCTTCTGGCCGGAAGCGTCCTTCAGCTCGGCGCGGAGCTGCTCGGAGAGTGCCTCGCAGTCGATGTCCTGCAGGAGCTTCTTCACAGCCTCGGCACCCATGCCGGCGTCAAAATCGTCCTCATACTTCTCACGCATGTCCCGGTATTCCTTCTCCGTGAGGATCTGGTTCTTCTGGAGGGGCGAAAAGCCGGGGTCTGTTACGATATATGCCGCAAAATACAGCACTTTTTCAAGAATTCTGGGGGATATGTCAAGGAGCAGGCCCATCCTGGAGGGGATACCCTTGAAGTACCAGATGTGGGACACGGGGGCTGCGAGCTCGATGTGGCCCATGCGCTCGCGTCTTACCTTTGCTCTTGTGACCTCAACGCCGCAGCGGTCGCATATCTTGCCCTTATAGCGGATCTTTTTGTACTTGCCGCAGTGGCACTCCCAGTCCTTTGTGGGGCCAAATATCTTCTCGCAGAAGAGGCCGTCCCGTTCAGGCTTGAGTGTTCTGTAGTTAATGGTCTCGGGCTTTTTGACCTCGCCGTAGGACCACTGTCTTATCATTTCAGGGGAGGCTACTCCGATCTGAATTGCGTCAAAGGGTGCATAACTCATAATCTAACTCTCCTCCTTCTTACATCTCGTCGCCGTCATCGAAATCATCGTCCAGGACGACTTCTTCATCTTCCTCTTCATAATCGTCGTCACCGTCCGCCAGAAGTTCGATGTCGTCGCCGTTCTCGTCCTTGAAGCCGTAGCCGCTGTCGGTGAATTCATTGTCGTCGCTGTAGCGCATTTCACCGACTGCCTGGAATGTATCGTCGTCCTCGTCGTCCTTAAGCTCTATCTCGGCGCCGTCCTTATCCAGCACGCGTACGTCCAGACACAGGGACTGCAGCTCTTTTACAAGGACCTTGAAGGACTCCGGCACGCCGGGCTTCGGAATATTGTGACCCTTTACGATAGCTTCGTAGGTCTTCACACGGCCCGTCACATCGTCGGACTTCACGGTGAGTATCTCCTGGAGAGTATATGCCGCGCCGTAAGCTTCCAGCGCCCAGACTTCCATTTCGCCGAAGCGCTGGCCGCCGAACTGGGCTTTGCCGCCCAGAGGCTGCTGGGTAACAAGGCTGTAAGGACCGGTGGAGCGGGCATGGATTTTATCGTCAACCAGGTGGTGCAGCTTGAGGAAATATACGTAACCGATGGTTACGGGGTTATCGAACTGGTCGCCCGTGCGCCCGTCATAGAGGACGCTCTTGCCGTCCTCGCGGAGATTTGCAAGCTTCAGGCACTCGGCGATGTCATTCTCGTCAGCGCCGTCGAACACAGGCGTCGCTACCTTCCAGCCCAGAGTCTGAGCTGCGTAGCCAAGATGGACTTCCAGGACCTGACCGATATTCATTCGGGAAGGAACGCCCAGGGGATTAAGGACGATGTCCAGAGGAGTACCGTCAGGCAGGAAGGGCATATCCTCCTGAGGCAGGATGCGGGACACGACACCCTTGTTGCCGTGGCGGCCGGCCATCTTGTCGCCCACGGATATCTTTCTCTTCTGGGCGATATAGCAGCGCACGACCATGTTCACGCCGGGGCTGAGTTCGTCACCGTTCTCTCTTGTGAACACCTTCACGTCCACCACGATGCCGCTCTCGCCGTGAGGCACCTTCAGGGACGTATCGCGCACTTCCCTCGCCTTCTCGCCGAATATGGCGCGCAGCAGGCGCTCCTCCGCGGTGAGGTCAGTCTCGCCCTTGGGTGTGACCTTGCCGACGAGGATATCCCCGGAGCGGACCTCCGCGCCGATGCGGATGATGCCCCGCTCGTCGAGATCCTTCAGGGCGTCCTCGCCCACGTTGGGAATATCTCTTGTTATCTCCTCGGGCCCGAGCTTTGTGTCTCGGGAGTCGATCTCATATTCTGTAATGTGTACGGATGTGAACACGTCCTCGCGGACAAGGCGCTCGTTGAGCAGGATGGCGTCCTCGTAGTTGTAGCCCTCCCAGGTCATGAATCCTACGAGCACATTCTTGCCCAGGGCGATCTCGCCCTGAGAGGTGGAGGGACCGTCCGCAAGGACGTCGCCCGCCTTGTATGCGTCGCCGGTGTTCACGATGGGGCGCTGGTTCACGCAGGTGCCCTGGTTGGAGCGGGCAAACTTGATGAGCTCGTACTTCTTCGTGTCGCCGCTGTCTGTCCGGACGTTTATCTCGTCCGCGCTCACGCTTGTGACAACGCCGTCCTCCCGGGCGACAATGGCAACTTCAGAATCCACGCATATCTTATGCTCCATACCGGTGCCGACGATAGGCGCCTGAGTCACCAGCAGAGGCACCGCCTGGCGCTGCATGTTAGCGCCCATGAGGGCTCGGTTAGCGTCGTCGTTCTCCAGGAAGGGGATCATTGCGCTCGCCACGGATACCATCATCTTGGGGGACACGTCCACGTAGTCCACGCGCTCTCTGTCCACTTCCACGATCTCGTCGCGGTGGCGGCAGGTAATACGCGCGTTCACAAAGCGGCCGTCCTCGTCCACCGGCTCGGAGGCCTGAGCGACGATATACTCGTCCTCCACGTCCGCCGTCATATAAATAACTTCATCCGTAACTCGCTGAGTCTCCTTGTCAACCTTCCGGTAGGGCGCTTCGATGAAGCCGTACTCGTTTATGCGGGCATATGTCGCAAGGTAAGAGATAAGGCCGATGTTGGGGCCTTCAGGCGTTTCGATAGGGCACATACGGCCATAGTGGCTGTAATGCACGTCTCGCACGTCGAAGCTGGCGCGCTCTCTGGAGAGGCCGCCGGGGCCCAGAGCAGACATTCTTCTCTTATGTGTCAGCTCGGCAAGAGGGTTGTTCTGGTCCATGAACTGGGACAGCGGCGAGGAGCCGAAGAACTCCTTTATCGCCGCCGTCACAGGGCGTATGTTGATAAGGGACTGCGGCGTCACGATGTCCAGATCCTGAAGTGTCATTCTCTCGCGGATGACGCGCTCCATGCGGCTGAAGCCGATACGGAACTGGTTCTGGAGCAGCTCGCCCACGCAGCGCAGGCGGCGGTTGCCCAGGTGGTCAATGTCATCGGGGGTGCCGATGCCGTGAGCCAGACCATTGAGGTAGTTGATGGACGCCATAATATCATCCACAATGATATGCTTGGGAATGAGCAGATCCATGTTGTCCTGGATCGCCTGCTTAAGGTCCTCGCCGGAAAACTTCTCCAGCAGGTCGCTCAGCACAGGCAGGCTTACCTTCTCCCTGATGCCCAGCTCAGCCGGGTCGAAGTCCACGAAGTTCTTCATGTCCACCATCTTGTTGGAGAACACCTTGACGAGCTTGCCGTTTACCGCCAGAGTGACTTCCGTCACGCCGCGCTCCTCAAGCTCTTTCGCCCGTTCTCTTGTGAGGATCTCGCCGGGCTCGGCGATGATCTCGCCCGTCGCGTTGTCCACCACGGGCATGCCGACCTCTTTGCCGCTGATGCGGTTCCAGAGCGCCAGCTTCTTGTTGAACTTGTAGCGTCCCACGGCTGAAAGATCGTATCTTCTCGCTTCAAAGAAGAGTCCGTCGATGAGAGACGTGGCACTGTCGATCGTGGGTGGCTCGCCGGGACGCAGGCGGCGGTAGATCTCCAACAGCGCCTCCTCCCGTGTCTTGCAGGTATCTTTCTCGATGGTGGCTACGATGCGCTCATCCTCGCCGAACATATCGATTATCTCGGCGTCGGTAGCGGGACCGACGGCACGGATAAGGCAGGTTATGGGGAGCTTGCGGTTCTTGTCGATGCGGACGTAAAAAACGTTCGACGCGTCCGTCTCGTACTCGAGCCAGGCGCCTCTATAGGGTATTACTGTGGCGGAGTATATCGTGAGGTCAGTTTTGTCGGTCTTCGCGTCAAAATACGTGCCGGGTGATCTCACGATCTGGGAGACGATAACGCGCTCCGCGCCGTTGATGACGAAGGTGCCGCTCTCGGTCATGAGCGGGAAGTCGCCCATGAATATCTCCTGCTCCTTTATCTCCTCCGTTTCCTTGTTGCGCAGGCGCACGCGGACCTTCAGAGGCGCCGCGAACGTGGCGTCACGCGCCTTGCACTCCTCGACGGAATACTTGGGGTGGTCGTCCAGTGTGTAGTCGATAAAAGTGAGCTCCAGATTGCCGCTGTAGTCGGTTATCTCGGAAACATCCCGGAACACTTCCTTCAGACCAGTCTCCAGGAACCACTTGTATGAGCTTTTCTGGATCTCGAGGAGGTTCGGCATCTCCAGCTTTTCCTCGTGTCTGGAGAAACTCTTGCGGAGGGTCTTGCCGTAATACACGTCTTTAACCATCTAAAAAATCACACTCCGTTCTTTTTTATGCAAACCGCACTCCCGGCTGCGTTGTGACCTTCTTGCGCAGCCCTCTTGATTTTGCCGGTTGAAAATGCTAACATCAAATCAAGTTAAGAATGGGGTAATTTGCGGGTGCTTTCCATTCGTCATGGAGAAGTACCTTATTATACCAGCTGTAATCTCGTCTGTCAATGTTTCTTGTTGACAGTTTTTTTGTTTTTAACGGACTTTTTTATGTTAATTCTTCAGCATCGCCGCCGAATATGAACCGAAAATGAACTTTTTTCCCCCGGCAGTTCATTTTAATTTCACAGAAGAGGTCTATCATTTCTTCAGAAGGTAAAAGTTAATATTTTGCCGGATATCCGTGATTTAATCGGATGCGAGGCTGTTTCGTCATTCCCTCATCTCTCTTCTCTCAACACACACTGACGAAGCAGTCTCTTTTTTTATCTTCCGGCGGGAGCAAATTATCTCTGCCGACGGGCACATTTTGTGCTATACTTGCATTATCATGAGAAAACAGCGAGGTGGATAATATGTTCAACATCATGGTCGTGGAGGACGACCGCAAGCTTGCGGCGCTCATGTGCGCCGTGCTCAAGAAAAACGGCTACACCCCCATATCCGTGTCTGACGGCGAGGCCGCTATCGAGCTTCTGTCCCACGAGCACGTCGACCTCATAATCTCTGACATCATGATGCCCAATATGGACGGCTATGAGCTTACCCGCCAGCTGCGGGACAGCGGATACAGCCTGCCCATCCTGATGGTGACGGCGCGCTCCACCTTTGAGGACAAGCAGCAGGGCTTTGTTGCCGGGGCTGACGACTACATGGTAAAGCCCATTGACCTGGGCGAGATGATACTGCGGGTAGGCGCCCTGCTCCGGCGCAGCCAGATAGCCACAGCCCATAAGCTCACCGTTGGCGGCACCGTGCTCGATTACGATTCTCTCGCGGTGTTCTGCGGCGGCGAGACCCATCAGCTCCCCAAGAAGGAATTCTTCCTTCTCTTCAAGCTCCTGAGCTATCCCGGGCAGATCTTCACCCGCGCCCAACTCATGGACGAGATATGGGGTATGGAGTCCGAGGCGGACGAGCGCACCGTCGACGTGCATATAAAGCGTCTGCGGGAGCGTTTTTATGACAGCCCGGATTTCGAGATAATCACAGTACGGGGACTTGGCTACAAGGCGGTGAAAAAAGCATGAAAAAACGTCCCGCAAGCCTGCGCGGCAGTATAACACTGCTCTTTTTCACCATCATGGTGGTCACCTTTTTCCTCATCGCCGTGGCGATTCTCCTCGGTGCGCGGATGCATTTCATCAAGGACAGGGTAAACCCATTTTTCGCCGCTATAGTCATCGCCATATTCGTGTGCATCCTCGGCTCGATAATAACCGCTATCTCTCTTAAGAGCGCCCTGCGCCCAATAAAGAACATATCCCAGGCAACAAAGGAGGTCGCCAAGGGCAATTTCAACGTCCGTATCGATGAGAACGCGGACGATACAACAGAGCTCGGTCAGCTCACCGTGAACTTCAATAAGATGGTCGCGGAGCTCGGCAGCATAGAGTCCCTCCGCAGCGACTTTATTTCAAACGTCTCCCACGAATTCAAGACTCCCCTCTCCTCCATGCAGGGCTACGCCACCCTTCTTCAGGATGACGACATCACCCCCGAGGAGCGCCGGGAATACTCCCGGATGATAATCGACGATGCAAAGCAGCTCTCCGAGCTCACAAGCAACATTCTCTTCCTCTCCCGCATAGAAAACCAGGGCATCGCCATCGAGCGCAGCACCTTCCGGCTGGACGAGTCCCTGCGCCGGGCGATACTCATGCTCCAGCACAAATGGGAGGCGAAGGAGCAGAACATCTCCCCAAATCTGGACAGCGTCACCTACACCGGCAGCGAGAGCATGCTCATGCAGGCGTGGATAAACCTTTTGGACAATGCCATCAAGTTCACCCCGGTCGGAGGCAGCATCTCCGTGGAGCTGCGCGCCGATGTGGACAATGCCGTCGTGGATATCATAGACTCCGGCTGCGGCATGGATGAGGAGACGCTCCACCATATGTTTGAGAAATTCTATCAGGGCAACCGGGCCCGCTCCTCTGAGGGCAACGGCCTGGGGCTCTCCATGGTCCAGCGCATAGTCGCCCTTGAGGGCGGCAAAATATTCGCCGAGAGTTCCCTCGGCGTTGGCACGGCCTTCACTGTTACCCTGCCCTTGCGCCGCCATGACGAGCCAAGCCAGGAAGTGCGCAAATTCCGGCGCAAATAATTAAGAAACGCCTCCGTACGTTTTTGAGTACGGAGGCGTTTTGAACAAATAAGCAATTACCTATGCAGGCTCAACTCTCTTCGGGCATGAACGCGCCGTATGGCAGAACGCCGGAAAGCTCCATCATAGTCTGGCTGAACCCCGGGTATCTCGCATATTTTGCGGCTGGGCTTCGGAATATGAGCTTTCTCCTTAGAGGGATACTCACGGAGACCTTCGTCCCCCGCTCGTCCCCCCGGCTTATCGCCACGCGCCCCCCGTGGAGCTGTACCGCACGGCTCACATAGTAAAGCCCCATCCCCATACCGCGCTCGCTTTCTGGAATGGCGCCGAATTTATCGTTGAACCGGGTGAATGCAGTGGCGAAAACGTCGTCGCTCATACCGCAGCCGTCATCCTCCACGGTTATGTACGCGTTGTTCTCGTCGCTGTCCGCGGTAACCTTAACGGTGCCGCCCCCTTCGCAGGCGCGCACAGAATTTGATATCAGGTTAAGCAGCATATGGCGTATTTTGTCCTCATCGAGAGCGGTGACTATTCCCTTCGAGTCGTTTTTGAACACTATCTCCACCCCGTATTTGCCGCAAAGCTCGCCGCACTCCCTGCATATCTCGCCGCACAGCTCGTCCAGAATGACGTTCGTGAGGTTCAGGCACGCTTCACCCTGCTCAAGCTCCGCCGTGTCCTTTATTCCCCGCATCAGCCGCACGAGTATATACTGGCTCTTCATGATCCGCGCGGTGCTGCGTTTAAGCTCCTCGCTGCCGTCTTTCACGGCTTCGGCGAGGGTCTCCGCCGCCATTATCAGGGAATTCACCGGCTCGCTCATAGCGTCAGCCACAGGGAGAAACCTTCCTGCCGTCCCCTGCTCCACATCCCTGAACACAGCGAGGTGCCCCCGGGAGAGCTTCTTAACCGTGACGGCATAGGCTCTTCCGTCCACCATCTCCGTCTGGACGCTCTCGTCGTCCTCAAGATCAATATCCTGAGGCAGATTTTCTTCCCCGGGGAACATCTCCCTGCCGAGTTCGTTCGCTGCGAGCATCCGCCCGCCATCAATTACAACTGCCGGCGCGCTTATCGCGTCAATAAGAAGCTGGATATCATTTTTACCTTTCACGGGAACTCACCCCCTGCCTGCGCCCACATTCTATCAATTTTCACCGTCTTTAACAAGTACATTTGTCAAATATCGAAATTTTGATATAAGCGCTTGAAAAGGGCATACTTTAGTTGTAAAATTTTAGTGTAAATTAATTGATATTTTGAGGCGGCTCGCCCAAAAATTTTCAGGAGGAATATGTTTATGAGTATCAGAGTTGGCATCAACGGCTTCGGCAGGATCGGCCGTATGGTTTTCCGCGCAAGCGTCAGCCATCCGGAGATCGAGATCGTAGGCATCAACGACCTGTGCCCCGCAGACTACCTGGCCTATATGCTGAAGTACGACACCATGCACGGCAAGTTCGGGGGCGAGGTCTCGTCCACCGAAAACGCCATCGTGGTAAACGGCAGGGAGATCCCCGTCTATGCTGAGCGTGACCCGGCAAACATCCCCTGGGGCAAGCTGGGCGCTGAGTACGTAGTCGAGTCCACCGGTCTGTTCCTCACAAAGGAAAAGGCTCAGGCGCATCTGGACGCCGGCGCCAAGAAGGTCATCATGTCCGCCCCCTCCAAGGACGATACGCCCATGTTCGTCTGCGGCGTGAACCTGGACGCCTATACGCCGGACATGAACTTCGTCTCCAACGCCTCCTGCACCACAAACTGCCTTGCGCCTATTGCCAAGGTCCTGCACGATAATTTCGGCATCAAGGACGGTCTCATGACAACGGTCCACTCCGTCACAGCGACCCAGAAAACGGTCGACGGTCCCTCTCTTAAGGACTGGCGCGGCGGCAGAGCTGCCACAGGCAACATCATCCCCTCCTCCACAGGTGCCGCAAAGGCTGTGGGCAAGGTCATCCCCGCCCTCAACGGCAAGCTCACCGGCATGTCCATGCGCGTGCCCACGCTGGACGTCTCCGTCGTCGATCTGACGGTCAACCTGGAAAAGCCCGCGAAGTACGACGAGATCTGCGCCGCCATGAAGAAGGCAAGCGAGGGCGAGCTGAAGGGCATCCTCGGCTACACTGATGAGGACGTTGTCTCCAGCGATTTCCTGGGCGACGCGAGAACCTCCATCTTCGACGCCAAGGCGGGCATCGCCCTCACGGATACTTTCGTGAAGGTCGTCTCCTGGTACGACAACGAGATGGGCTACTCCAACAAGGTCCTCGACCTCATCGAGCATATGTATAAGGTGGACCACAAATAATCCTGAATATCAGCAAGGGGGAGCCGGATGACCGGCTCCCCTTTTTTTGCTTTATCCATTTACATCCCGGCGTAAACCCGGTATAATTATCAGCAGATAATATTTTAATTAAGGTGTGTATGCTTTCATACGCGCCGGGGCTTGCCCCCTCATATTTCACGTAGGAGGAGACAATATGAAAAAACGCATCTTGAGCATCCTGCTCTGCCTGGCTCTCTGTCTGGCTCTGCTCCCTGCGGCGGCATTCGCGACGGACCATCTGCCTGTCCCCGGGTTTACCTTTACCGATACCACTCCATCTCAGGAATGGCAGGGTTACGGCTATAATGGCGGGGGAGGCGGCACACTCTCCTGGAATCTCAATACCAGGACCCTGACACTGAGCGATCTTTCTGAATCATCACTGTCCGGTCCAATTGTGTTTGACTGCGACGCTACGATAGCCCTCGTGGGCTACAATACCCTAAATCCCACATTCCAGACCGGCAGTACCGCCGAAAGTGCTATCAAGGTCACCGACGGTCATACGGTCACTGTCACCGGTCCACAGGGCAGCCGGCTTAGTATTGCCCCAAAATCGTTCGGCGACATCTCCACCTTCTCCGCCTGGAGCGGCAATATCTGCGTTGGCACCGGGTCGGACTCCCCCTTGGTCACCATAAATGGACAGGCCGGTGTCAGCAGCACAGCGTGCGTCCGCGGCATCACCGCCCAGACTGTCACCCTCAAAAGCGGTGGCCTCAATTGCTGGAGTTCTATCAACAACGGCAAATTTTCAAATTCTACCTATGGCATTTACTGCGATAACCTTGTTGTCACAGGCGGTCAGCTCGTCGCCAAGACGGCCCCCTCTGCTAAGGACAGCATCGGCATAATGTGCACCGCCGGTGCGAATATCAGCAACGACGGCATCACCTCCTTCGGCAGCGCCATCGTCGACGTTTACGGCTATGAGCCCCTATATGTCACCTCCAGCGACGGCCAAAGCATCGCTATCTACGCAGGGGGCGACATCACAGTATCCGGCAACGTTAGCCTCAACGCTTACGGCGGCGAATCCAACGGCGGTCAAAGCACCGGTATCTACGCCGGGAGCAATATCACAGTGTCCGGCAGCGTGGACCTCAAGGCCACCGGCGCCGGCGCTCTCACCTGGAGCGCCGGTATCCTGTGCGGCAGCATATCCCTCGGCAAATCCGGCGAGTATGCTCCCACTGTGACCGCCGCAGGCAAAACCTATGGCGTAAGCGGCAATATATCCGTTGCCGGCGGCACTCTCATCGCCTCCGGCGGCAGCTACGGCGCCATGGGCACTGATTTAAGCAACAATACCTTTAGTATCTCCGGCGACGGCGCCCTCTACGCCAGCGGCAGTATTGCTGCTGTCGGCGAATACACTTTCCCCAGCACAGACGGCAAGGGCGTCCTCGCCTCTGCTGATGTTGTCCCCTATGCAAGCATCTCCTCCCTCTCTGAATACGCTGTTTTTGACCCTGTCTCCAAAACATACAAGGTCGGCGAAAATACCGCAAAGACCGTATTTGTGGAACGGTCGGCAGCGGTAGCCTCGGTACTTGCCGCCGGCAGCACCCAGGCGGTGAACTACCCCACCTTTGAGGCAGCTCTGGCAGCCGCCACTGCTGAAGCGAACGGCGCGACGCTTACTCTTCTCAGGGATGCAGACGTCACCGGGGAGCTGGATATATTCTCAGGCGATATCACTATCGACCTCAACAGCTTCACCATCGGCGATAACGGCGTGAACTGGGACGAAGTGACGACCCTCCAAAGCGCGCCGCACCTCTTCATCAGCCGTTCCGCCAAGGTCACTTTCACGGATAACTCCCCTGCCTCTCCCGGCATGGTCCTTGTCCCCATATACTGCAACGGCTACTCTGAGGGTAAACTCGTTCTCGAACGCGGCACCTTCCGCAACCTGAGCGACCTCGGCCCTATCCACGTGGACAACGACGCTTCCCTGTATATCAGCGGCGCCACAGTCGTCGAGGGCAGTTATTCCGCAGTTTACTTCTCCAGCTCCGGCAGCCTCAGCATTGAGGGCGGCAGGTTCAAATCCAAAGTTCCTCTCAGCGTCTTCTCCGGAGCCGTTAACATCACCGGCGGCACCTTTGAGGGCTCCAACTATGTTTATATCAACACGAGCGACAATGTCGGCGTCTCAAGTGTGAGCCTCGGCGTAGGCGCAAACGGTGAAGGCGCGGACTTCCGGTGCCCCATACGCATGCGCTCCGGGGAAACATACGCGGATTTCAGCGCGCTTCTCGCGGCTGGCTGCGCTTATAAGGCAGCCGACGGCAGCTGGATGACCGATCTCTCCGGCACTGAAAAGAGCGACGGCACTATCCAGATACCCGCCGCAAAGGTCCTCACCTGCGACCACTCCGCCGCTCTCACAAACGACGGCAAGTGCGCCTGCGGCAAGACCTTCGAAGCTCTCCTGGAGTATAACGGCGCCGGGACATATGAGGAGTCCTTCTCCCACGCACTCGAAAGCGCGAACCCGGGCAGCAAGATCACCCTGCTGGCCCCCACAATCGTATGCGGTACGGACGACTCGTCTATGGCGGCTGACAAGTCCGTCGCCATAGACCTCAACGGCAAGACTCTTGTTCCCTACGGCGAGTCCGGCGGTCTAAGCGTCACGGAGCCGGTCGCTATTCAGGACAATGCCGGCGGCGGCATTGTGAACCTCCCCATAAACGTTCTTACCGAGCAGGGCGGTAAGCTCACGCTCACTGGCGGCACTTATAAGCGCATCACCTTCACAGGAGACTCCTCCGACGTTTCCGACGTGCTTCCCGAAGGGTACAGCTTCAAGTCCGCTGACGGCAGCTGGATAACCGACGAAGAGACGCTCCGCGCAAGCTCTATCGGGAACGTTACCGTGGCTCCTCTCCCCATTTATATAACGGCTCAGCCCGCGGACGAGAGCTGCACATATATGGTCTCCAACACCGACGTCATAAGCGCCACAGTTAAGCGCGGCAGCAGCACGTCTCCCGTTACATACAGCACATATACTGACGGCGTGCTCATGAACAGTGGCAGCGTAACCTTCAACGCGGCAGGTGAGTTCACTGTGAAGGTCGGCTATCTCTACCGGATGTCCGTCGGTACTCACAAAATGCACTTCACCTTTACTGACGAGACCGGCTTCACCGTAACTACGCGAGAGGCGATAGTCACAGTCAGCGCCAGCGACAGCACCCCCACCATCAACTGCGTCATCGCGCCTGACAGCAAAACCTATGACGGAAATCCCGCCCCCGACCCCAGAACTCTTATTACGATACTCTCCGGCGCTCAGAAGAGCGACATCACCCAGGTGAACTGGTATAACACGACCTTTGACTCGGCTCAGAATTCCTACGTCAAGGACGGCGACGCTTTCACGACGCCTCCCACAAACGCGGGCACTTATGTGATAGAGTACGTATTCGGAAGCGGGAACTTCACCTCACCCGTCACAAAGGAGTTTAAGTACACCATTTCTCCCAACCCCTCGGAGAAGTACACACTGACTTACTCCTACGCGACAAGAAACTGCGAGAAGATCTATACAATAGATCTCATGACTTATGCCGAGAATCTCGGATACGGCGAAGTCACCTCCTTCACGATCCTGGAGGCGAACACTCGTTTCCCGGCCCAATACCTCACGGGTCAGTACAGAATAGAAGGCACAAATCTTATCCTGCCCCTTGCGGCTGCCTCTCCGTCTCAGTCCAACGAGTTCGGCTGCTTCGCCATTGAGGTCAAATGCCAGAATTACAGCGACTGCCGTCTTATCCTGAGTATTCAAGCCGCGGATAAGCAGACTTCTTTTACACCTCTCAGCGTAACGGCTGAGGACTGGTCCTACGGCGATGACCCCATCCCCATCACGTACACAGTTCCCGAGGGAACGAAGCTGGGTGAGACCATCACTTACTCCGGCAGAGACGGCACGGATTATCCAGCCAGCACTGCCGTGCCCACCGAGGTTGGCCTGTACACAGTCACCGTGGTCTGCGAGATGAACGATATGTTCCACAAGGGCACAGCGAACTTCGCCATCACACAAAAGGATATCTCCGGCGCTGTTGTAACCCTGAGCGACTATGAGCTTGCCTATAACGGCAGCGCTCAGTCCGTAACGGTCTCCTCCGTCAAGCTGGGCACAAAGACGCTCGTCGAGGGTACGGATTACACCATTGCCGACGCCTCCCAGCTCTCCCGCAAGGAGCTTGGCACGAATACCGTAATCATCAACGGCATTGGCAATTACACGGGCACAGCCTCCGCGTCCTTCGAGATAGTGAAGCGGAGCGTCACTGCCGAAGCAGTGGTCACCGGTTCCGCCGTCTATAACGGCAAGGGCCAGACGCCCGCGGTCAGAGTGACCTATACCGAGAACGGCAATGTGGTCGAACTGACCTCCGATGACTACACCCTCGCTTACAGCAGCAACATAAACGCGAACGACGATAACTCCGCGAAGGTCACCGTCTCCCCCGCCTCCGGCGGCAACTATACCTTCTCCCCCTGCGACGCTTACTTCAGCATAGCCAAGGGGCAGATCTCCGATCCTCAGCCGGTCCAGCGCAAGACCACCAAGGATACGACAAAGGATCTCACTGTAAACCTCGTCCCGCTTCTGCCCGCATTGCCCGAGGACTGCTCCTTCGGCGGCTATACCTTCAGAGGGGATAACGTGGTATTCACAGCAAACGGTTCCTACACCCATGGCGCTGTAACCGTCGCCAACGGTGAGCTTAAGATCGCGGGGCTCCATACCCTTCCCGACGCCGTGAACGACGGCACAGTTCGGGTGACCGTCACCTCCGGCAACTATGAGCCCTTCACCATCACGATCACCCTCCATCCTGAGGAGAAACTCCTGCCCGAAGGCTCCGTCGTGCTGGGCGAGAACGACGTACTCACCTATGGCGACGCTCTCGGCAAGATAAACCCCACAGGCTCCATGACTTACAACGGCAATGAAGTTCCCGGCACTTTCACGTGGGACGCCCCCACAGCGGTTCCCGACGCCGGCACCTACGAAGCTGCCTGGACGTTCACCCCTGCGGAAGGCGACGTATATAAGGTCGTGCACGGCACTGTTCAAGTGAAGGTCGACCCTGCGGCTTCCTCGGGCGTGCCCGACTATAAGTTCATAACCTCCGCCAACAAGACTCTCCGTGACGCGGCTCTTGGCCTCGGCACCATAACGGTCCCTGGCAGAGTGATCTGGGTGGATAACGATGGCTTTGAGCTGCCTTACACCACGATCGTCTCTATGAACAAGTCCTACAGATGGGTGTTCATCCCCGACAGCAGCAACTATACAGGTCTTGAGGGAAGCGTTGT
The DNA here is from genome assembly GCA_934552825.1 of uncultured Oscillospiraceae bacterium. Classification (GTDB taxonomy): domain Bacteria; phylum Bacillota; class Clostridia; order Oscillospirales; family Oscillospiraceae; genus CAKTEQ01. Next base: position 41,670 of record CAKTEQ010000003.1, on the reverse strand, counting down.
CCTGTGGAGCTTCCGCGCTCCCACAACGCCCACAAAGCCCTCCGGAACTGTTACCCCCGGCGGAGATGACCTCCCCTTCACAGATGTCAAGAAAGACGACTTCTTCTACGACGCTGTGAAATGGGCTGTGGATAACAACATAACGACTGGTGTGACTTCCACTCTCTTCGGTTCCCATGACAGCTGCACCCGCGGTCAGCTCGTCACATTCCTGTGGCGCGCCGCCGGCTGCCCCACTTCCACGTCCGGTATCACCTTCGACGATGTGCACGCCGGTGCATACTGCTATACAGCGGTCCGCTGGGCAGTCTCCGAGAACATCGTAACCGGCTACGGTGACGGCAAATTCGGCATGAATGACATCGTCACACGGGAGCAGGTCGCGGCGATACTCTTCCGCTTCGCCCAGTACCGCGGTCTCGTGGCTGTAACTCTGGAGGAAAACCTCTCGGCCTTTGCCGACAGGGACCAGATAAGCGGCTACGCGGTCTCCGCTATGAACTGGGCTGTTGGTCAGGGCATAATCAACGGCAGCGGCGAACTGCTGATGCCCAAGTCTCCCTGCGTGCGCTCTCAGGTGGTAACTCTTCTGGAGCGTCTCATGAAGATCCTGTAACAAAAAGAGCTGCACCGCTTTTGCGATGCAGCTCTTTCTCTTGATCAAAAAACTCCGCACGGAGCTGACTCTGTCCGTGGGGAGTTTTTGATTTTCTTATGAATATACCGCAGGGTCCAGCACCCCTACGTAGGGAAGGGCGCGGTATTTCTCGTCATAATCAAGGCCGTATCCCACGACGAACTCGTCCGGGATGACCTTGCCGCAGTAGTCCGTTTCAAACTCCACCGCCCGGCGGTCGGGCTTGTCCAGGAGCGTGCAGGTCTTTACGGTTCGGGCGCCCTTGAGCTTGAGGTATTCCGTGAGGTACTTCAGCGTTCTGCCGCTGTCAACAATGTCCTCTATGATGAGGATATCACAGTTTTCCAGATCCTTGCGGTACAGGTCCAGTATGATATTCACCTTTCCCGTGGACGTGGTCCCGCCGCCGTAAGAGGAGACCTTCATAAAATCTATCTCCACGGGGACGGTCACCTTTTTCATGAGGTCGCCCATAAACACAACGGACCCCTTGAGGATGCCGAGCATGACCAGATGCTTGTCCTCTCCGGCGTAGTCCCTGTCTATCTCACCGGCGAGGCGCGTCACGATCTCATCCAGCTCCCGCGCGTCCACCAGCGTATATTTTATCTCGCTTTTCATTTGATCTTGACCTCCTGATTTTGCGGAGTAAAAAAGGGCGGAGTAATTCCGCCCTTTTTGCAGTTATCAGTCTGTGATATATGCCATGAGAGCTATCTGGCGTGCTCTCTTGATGGCTTCTGTCAGCTGACGCTGATGCTCTGCGCAAGTACCTGTCGCTCTGCGGGGCAGGATCTTGGAGCGCTCGCTCACATATCTGCGCAGCTTTGCAACATCTTTGTAATCAATGCTCTCAACCTTGTCGACGCAGAAGGAGCAAACCTTCCTGCGCTTGCGGTTGCCGCGATTTCTATCTCTTTCAATAGCCAAAGTCTTGACCTCCTTATGGAAAAATTAGAAAGGCAGATCGCCGTCGTCATCGTCCAGCTCCGCGAAATCGGACGCGGGAGCGGGCGCTGAGTAGGTGTTTGCTGCCGGGGCTGAATAAGAGTAGGAATTAGTGTCCGCTGCGCGGTCTTTCTTGGAGTCGGCAAAATATACGTTATCTGCCACTACCTCAGCGCTGCGGCGGTTGTTTCCGTCCTTATCCTTCCAGTCGCGAATCTGCAATCTGCCGGAGACGACAGCCTGCTGACCCTTGACAAAATACTTGCTTACGAACTCACCGGTGGAACGCCACGCCACGATGTCGATAAAGTCTGTGCTTCTCTCCCCTGTGTCTCTGGATGTGTAATCACGGTCCACAGCCAGTGTGAAAGACGCCACAGCAGTACCGCTGCCTGTACGGCGCAGCTCGGGGTCTCTTGTGAGACGTCCCATCAGAACGATGTGATTAAGCATTTTTACTCCTCCTTACTCATCCTTGCAGATGATGAGGGAGCGCATAACGCCTTCTGTGATCTTGAAAACACGGTCCAGCTCTGCGGGGAACTCGGGAACTGCTGTGTAGTTCATGAGTACGTAGTAGCCTTCTGTGAGATCGTTGATGGGGTATGCAAGCTTGCGGCTGCCCCACTCTTCAAGGTTTTCCAGTGTGCCGTGAGTCTCGACCATAGCCTTGAACTTCTCGACAAGAGCCTTGATACCCTCTTCACCCTGTGCAGGATCGATGATATAAAGAGTCTCGTACTTTGCGTTTACTTTTGCCATCTTTTTGCACCTCCTTCTGGACATTAGGTCTCCGCGTTGCCGGAGACAAGGATTGTCCGAATTGCTTCAGACTGAACTATTATATAGGATTTTCCGGATTTGTCAACTAAAAATCCAATCAAAAAATGCTCTGTCTCCACTATTGCATCCTGTGAAATAAATCTGTATAATACCTTCACAGAAGGGGCGGAAAACCGCGTTTTCCGCCGCGTATACTGGAGGTGCCGCATATGCCGCGATACGGCTTTATTCATGACAGGCTCGATATCAAAATCCTTATACTTTACATTGCCGCAAGGCTTCCCGGTTCGGTGCCTTTGGAGACCCTAACGGATCTCGTCATGTGCGACGACGGCGTGGACTATTTTGAGTTCATGACCTGCCTTGACGACCTCGTCCGCACGGGGCACATGGAACTGGTGGGCGGCACGAAATACACCATCACCCAGAAGGGGTTGGAGGCGGAGTCCGCCGCTGCAAGCAGCATCGCGTATTCTGTGCGCATGAAGGTGAACAAAAACGTCGTCCCATACGTCGAGCAGCTCAAGCGGGACGCCCTCGTGAAGGCTGAGCACAAGGTCCGCAATGACGGCACCTGCACGGTGTCCCTCTCCCTGTCCGATAATTCCGGCAGTATACTCAACCTGGATATGCTCACTCCGGACGAGGAATCCGCCCGGAAGATCGAACGGAATTTCAAGCTTAATGCTGAACGGCTCTACCACAGCGTGTACGATACTATCTACACAAATGGAGACAGCAAATGATAAAAATTTTTGACGTCTGGCTGCCCACAGCCTTCTTGTATTTCGTTTTCTACTCGGTTTTCGGCTGGGTCCTGGAGACTATTTACTGCTCTGTGCCGAAGCGGCGCTTCGTAAAGCGCGGCTTTCTCATGGGTCCCATCTGCCCCATTTACGGCATGGGCGCCATGATAATCATCCTGCCCCTGTCCCAGTTCAAGGATCAGCTCTGGCTCTTTACGATACTTGCCGTCGTCCTGTGCACCGCTCTTGAGTACCTCATCGGCTGGCAGCTGGAAGTGACCACCGGCATGAAATATTGGGATTACAGCCGCTTCAAATTCAACATCAAGGGGCGCGTGTGCCTATGGAACAGCGTTCTGTGGGGCGTGCTGGCATATGCCGCCGTGTTCTGGATACACCCCCAGACGGAGAAGCTCTTCGCCCGCATCCCTATGGAAACTCAAAAAATACTCGCCATCGTCCTGGCGGTCATCCTGATACTGGACATGGCTTATACCTGCCACCGTCTCGCCGTCATGGCAAAGCTCTTCAAGAAGCTTGAACAGCTCCATAACAGCATCGATATAGACGGGAACGGTCACGTGAGCCGCAAGGAGCTCATCGAGACTATCCAGCGCCGGGCTGAGCTGCACAGCCAGAGCTGGCGGCGCAAGTTCCCCATGAAATCCGAGCGTTTCGGCAAATACCTTGCAAATATGCGCACTGGTCACGTAAAGTTCAAGGACTGGTGGGCTGAGCAGGTGGACAACTTCAGAAAATAAAATCAGCGTCCCCGGCACCTGAGTGCCGGGGACGCTTTCTGCTTTGATCAGTTTTGCGATGACGGGAGCTTAACGGATTCCGTGCGGTACACGAAGCGCACAGTACCCTCCATGTCTTCTCCGATACCTGCAAAGGAATTAAAATCCTTCGCCGCATCCACGACCGCTCTCAGCCGCGCGGCAACATTAGCGAGACCTCCCTTACTGAGCTCCGCGATCCTGCTGAAGCCCTTCTCGTAGAGCTCGCTGAGCCCGTCGTTGAGCTGCATCGCTCCGTCTCTCAGCGCCGTAACGCCCTCCACGAGGGCGGCTGAGCCGTCCTTCATAGTGAGTATCCCCTGATAGAGGGAATCTGCGCCCTTTGCGATAGCGTCCGCACCGGCTCTGATACTGTCAGCACCGCTGCCGAGCTGCGCCGCGCCGTCGGCGGCCTGACCTACACCGTCGGTGTAGGCCTTAAGCCCGTTGTAAAACTGAGCGTAGCTGTCAAGCTGAGTCTTCGCCGCCTTGATCTCCGGCAGTCCCGCGCTCGCCTGCTGCTGCGCCGCCGTTATCTGGTCACGCACCTGAGCGGAGGACATATTCTCGTTCACGAGGGCGTCGATCTGTTCCTGGACCTTGCTCTCGATGAGCGCCTTCACCTCGTCCGACTGCATCTGTTCGTCCGTCTTGGCTGACACCGTGCTCTTGACGGTCTCATCCGCCATTATCTGGTCAAGGACTGCGTCAAGCTGCGCCTGGGGCACGCTGCCGGATTTATATGCCTCCTCCGTCACGTTCATCGCCGCCAGCGCCTTGGGTATCATCGCCTCGCGCACTGCCGCTGTGACCTGCTTTTCAACCTCCGGACTCACCGCCGCTGTCACCGCCGCGCGGATGTCCGCCTCCTTCGTCTTCACAGCCGCTGTGATCTTGTCCTTTGCGGCACTCTGGGCATATGTGCCGGCGTTTTCCATCTTGTCCAATATGCCGCCCAGCACCTCGCTGTAATTATCTACTGTCAGCTCCGGTATATCAAGGCCGGCAGCCTTTATCTGTGTCTCGACTTCTTTCAGGAGCGTTTCAAACACCTGTTTTGCTCCCGCGTTAAGGGCATCGCTGTTGGCGTCGATCTGAGCAAGGCCGCTGTTGAAGGACGCTGCCCCCTCCTGGAACTTCACAACGCCCTCGTCGAGGGATACAGCGCCGTTTTTCAGCTCCTGCGCCCCCGCCGCCAGCGCGTCAATGCCGTTTATCAGCGCGCCGGACTTGTCAAGGAGCGTGCACAGCCCGCCGTACAGCTGAGAGGAGCCGTCAAGCAGACGGTTCATACCGTCGTTGAGCTGATCCAGAGAGGCGGTGAGATCTTCCACACCAATCGTCCCGAGGGCCTCATCTCCCATGCCGGAAAACAGGTCGCTCGCTGCTATCGTCACCGTCGTGCCGAGGCTGAACTCCTCTGCGTCCGCTTCGATCAGGACATAATCAGGTATCTCAAGGGCTTCCCTGTCTATTCCCAGGTCATCCTGCAGACCGGGAAATGCGATGCCGACCACAGCCACCCTGTCCCCATCGCTTATGAGCTTGCCGTTGGAAACGGTCACGTTAGTGAAAACATCTGTGTCCAGCAGGATACCGGTGAGCATGGCGAAAGGGACGTATATCTCCTCTTCCCTGCCGTCTATTTCCACCGCCGCCTTCTGGTTGTTCTTATAGTCATAGCGGATAGTCACGCGGCCGCTCTTTCCGGCGAGCTCCTCCGGAGAAATGCTCTTACCGTCCAGAGTATAGCTTATGGACATCTCCACGGGCAGAGTCTTCTCAGTTGTGCCCTGATAATAGATATCTCCCCCTGCGGCGTCCCAAACACGCATATCCCCGTCCATGGTGTACGTCTCGTCGCCCTTGACGTTCTCCACATTCTCCAGGTCGGACATATCTCTGATCGTGTCGGCGCCGGTGTTGTTCTTCACCCAGTCGCTTACGACTATCTTCTTGACCGATCCATCCGCGTTTGCAATTACATACACTGTCTCGTCCTTTGCGTTCACGCCGCTCTCGCTGGGGGATGCGGCGGAAAGGGCCTCGGTTTTTTCGTCCGTGTTCTCAGTCTCGGGCTGCTTTGCTGTGAATGCGTAGGCGCTCACTCCGCCCACACCCATGAGAAATACCGCGCAGAGAACAACGCAGATCATTCTTTTCATACCGAATTTTTTCATGCTGTACTCTCCTATCATTCCTCTGTTTCAGGTGCAGAGGCGGTTTTTATTTTCATACCCAGTGTTGTTGCTCTTACAGGCGCGTCGCAGAGGATGAGCAGCGCCGGCAGAATGAATATGACGCAGAGCATGCTCACTATCGCGCCCCTGGCCATCAGCATGCACATGGAGCTGATAATGTCGATGTTGGAATACACCGCAACGCCGAACGTCGCCGCGAAGAGCCCAAGGCCGCTCACGATTATAGATGGCACGCAGGCTGTGAGCGCCGCAGCTACGGCCGCCTTCTTATCCTTGCCGGACACGCGCTCTGACTTATATCGTGTTGTCATAAGTATCGCGTAGTCCACCGTTGCGCCGAGCTGGATCGTGCTGATGCAGATAGGCGCGATGAAGGGCAGGGACTGTCCCAGATAATGGGGTAAGCCCAGATTTATGAAAATCGCCAGTTCGATGACCGCGATGAGAATGAACGGCAGCGTGATGCTCTTTTCCACAAGAGCTATGATGACGAATATGGCAATTATGGACACAGCGTTTACCACCCGGAAGTCGTGATCCGTGGTGTCGATCATGTCCTTCATGCAGGGCGCTTCGCCGATAAGCATGCCGTTTTCATCACACTTCTTCAGAATTTCGTTGAGCTCGTCTATCTGCTCGCCGACCTTGTCGCTCGCCACCTTGTAGCTGGAGTTTATAAGCAGCAGCTCCCACTCGTCGCTCTTCAAAACGCTCATCAGGTCCTCCGGGATTATCTCCTCGGGCACCATGGGACCTATGACGCTCTCAAGGCCGAGAACGTATTTCACGCCGTCCACCTGCTCCATCTCGTCTATCATGCGGCGCACGTCCTTCGTGGAGGTGTCCCCGCTCACGAGCACCATATGCGTCGAAGCGATGTCAAACTCTTCGGCGAGCTTACTGTTCGCGATAACATACTCGATGTCCTCCGGCAGGCACTGACCCATGTCGTAATAGACCTCGCTGTTGGTTTTTTCATAGCCGTAGTACGCAGGCGGGATAAGCAGAACGAACACCACGAGTATCACCGGGAAAGCCTTGCAGATGCCTTTTGCGAGACCGCTCATGTTGGGGATAAGGGAGCGGTGGCGCGTTTTCTGAAGGGGCTTATCCAGGATGAGTATCATCGCCGGCAGGACCGTCACGCAGCCTATAACGCCCAGCAGGACGCCCTTCGCCATGACAATACCCAGGTCACGCCCCAGGGTAAAGGACATGAAGCACAGGGCAATAAAGCCCGCTATCGTGGTAACGGAGCTCCCCACGACGGATACCAGCGTATCCCTGATAGCCACAGCCATTGCTTCCCTGTTGTCATCGTTTATCTCCCGCTGCTCGTTGTAGCTGTGCCAGAGAAAGATGGAGTAGTCCATCGTCACGGCGAGCTGGAGCACCGCGGAAAGAGCCTTTGTTATGTAGGATATCTCTCCCAGGAACCAGTTCGTGCCCAGGTTTATGACGATACATATGCCGATACTCGCCAGGAAAACAAACGGTACCAGCCAGCCGTCCAGGAAGATCATCATGGCGATGCAGGCGCAGAGCACCGCAAGGCCCACATAGATCGGCTCCTCCTGTTCGCACAGGTCCTTCAGGTCAGTGACCAGGGCGGACATACCGGATACAAAGCACTGCTTGCCAGCGACGCTGCGTATCTCACGGATGGCGTCCATGGTAACGTCCTCGGAGGTGGCACTGTCAAAGAATACGGCTATCATCGTCGCATTATCCGTGTTGAACTCATTGTATATCTCCCCGGGCAGCAGCTCCATGGGGACGGATATATCCGCCAGAGTGTCATACCAGATAACGCTCTCCACGTGATCTACCTGTTCTATCTTTTCCTTAAGCTTTGCCACGTCCTTGGGCTTCATATCCTCCACAACGATGAAGGAAAACGCCCCCTTGCCGAAGTCCTCCTTCAGCAAATTCTGACCGACTACCGTGTCCATATCCTCAGGCAGGTAGTCCAGCATATCATAGTTGATGCGGGTGCCGATCATCCCCAGCACGGAGGGTATCAGAAGCAGCAGGGCGATTACGAGGATGAGCACCCTGTGCTTTACCACCGCTTTTGAAAATTTCACGTCCTGCTCAGTCCTTTCTTATCTCATAGTCCTCAGTCTCAATTACGTCAGGCTGCTGATGCTTCACGATCCTCACCATGCAGATCACAACGCTCAGACTGAGGATGCCCTCCATGAGAAGGGATATTCCCAGCAGCACCATAAGCACCTGCGTGCCTCCAACGGGATGGAACACAAGAGCAATGCCCGCGGCGACGGTAAGTATCGCCAGAATAAGCACGACCCACCAGCTTTTTACGCCGAATGCCTTGGCGTCCATGGACATCTGGACTCTGAAAAGCCCGTCCACTGTCATGGATATGCCGATGACCACGCATATGAAGCCCATGGCGCTCATGGGTCTCAGCAGTACCACTACGCCCAGCACTATCATCAGCAGTCCCAGAGCGAAATCATGCTGGAACGCCAGCCGGAAAAGATCCTTCGAAAAATACCCCACCAGCTTCACACAGCCGAAAACTATCATTCCCACGGCAAGTATGATCCCCACGGCCTTCGTGGAGATATCCGGGAATATGATGAGCAGTATTCCCGCCAGACAGTACAGCGCCGCCATGACGATATACCCGGTCTTTGCCGCCTTCATAGGTGTAACAGAACGCATAAGCTCTCCTCCTTTATTTGCTATGCCATTGTATATCCGTCCGGGTATCCGGGAAATAGACAGCTTCGCCACGATGTATAAAAAACAGACACGGGGGGAAAAATGCCTGAATTTCAGACATTTTCCTCCCCGTGTCTAAATATGCACTTTTTATTTGACGGCGCAGCGCTCTATAAGCTCCTCCACCATGCCATGGAGCAGCTCGCAGAGCCTGCCGAACTGGGCTTCAACATCGTACGACATCCCGCTGTTGAGCCATTCTATTGTCTGCCCAAAACACTCGCACCGGCAGAACCGGGTTATTATCTCCCTGTCATCCTCCGAGATACGCACATCACTAAAGCTCTTTTCCATATAGCTTTTCACCGTGTAGTCGCATATCTTTATAAGATACTGTTCCACCATGTCCTTGTTCGCGGAGCGGTAGAGATGCAGTATCGCCCGCTTCCTGTTGTGGGCAAAGCGTACAGCCGCCTTCAGGCAGTCCTCTATGGAGTCCGCCCCGGAGTACTGCCGGATTATGCTGTCGGTATCCTCTGTGATTATCTCGTCGATGAGAGCGGGTATATCCTCAAAGTGGTAATAGAAGGAGTTGCGGTTCACGCCGCAGTCCTCGACTATATCCTTCACGGTTATCTGATTAAGGGGGCGCTCCTCCAGGAGCTTCATGAATGATTCCTTTATCGCTCTGCGCGTAAAAGATGCCATGTGATCTTCTCCTTTTCGCAATTATCTCACAGTGAAAAGGATACCACATTTTTTCACTCTGCGCAAGCTCAATAAATCACAACGAGCGCCTTTTCCCCGTCGGGGGATATATTATCCCCCTGTGTATAGAGCATCATGTTGTGCTCCTGCGCCAGCCCGTCTATATCGTCGGAGGGTACAAAGACATATACCTCGCTCTCCGCTCCCGCCTCCTGTTCATACTCCGCCAGTTTCTCCGGGTCACCGCCGTACCACACGGCGACAGCCGTGAAGTCCTCGCCGAAGGGTATCGCCGGCATGACCTGCGCCGCGCCGTCGATCTTGTCCCCTTCCCCGGCGGCGGAGGTGTCCTCCATGCCCGCGCCGTTCGTCTGGGCAGGGGCAGTCTCCGGCTCCATAACGCCTGTGTTTTCCTCCGCAACAGCGCTCTCATTCTTCGGCGCCCTGTCTGCGGCAGCCGGTGCGCTTTCGTTCGTTGTCATCATATTCTGCGGCGCGGAGACTCCGCAGCCGAGGCGCATATTCGGCACCGCAGCAGCCGCCAGCACGACTACTGCCGCCGCGGCCGCGAGCGTACCTATACGCCCCGCCGACCATCTTTTCTTCTTTGCCGGGCGTATCTCCTTCATAACGCCCTCCGTAAGCCCGGCGGGTGCTTCCTCAGTCATGTCTCTCATAGCGTCTCCCGCGGCTTTCACCAGCCGTGCGTATTCCCGGCACTCCGGGCAGACCTTAAGGTGGTCCATAAGCTGGGAGAGTTCCTCGTCAGACAGCTCGCCGTCTATACCGGCGCTTATAAGCTCAATATATTTTTCGCAGCTATCCATCGGCTTCACTCTCCTTTCGTTTTATTGGACGCAGTGATTCCGGAAAAGTTCCACCGTCTCTTAAGCTCCCGGCACATTTCCGAACGGGCTCTGGATATTCTGGATTTTACCGTGCCTATGCTTATATCAAGAGTCCGGGCTATCTCCTCATAGGTCAGCCCGTTTATTTCCCTGAGGACTATCGCCTGCCTGTGCTCCGCGCTCAGGCTCAGCAGCGTATTCCGGATGTCCCGGCGCAGCTCGCTGTTTTCAGCCCGCTCATGAGGTGTAGGCGCCGGATCCGGTATCGCCCGCTCATTCTCCTCGCCCTCATCGTTTTCCATGAACAGCGGCACTGTTTTTTCATTCTTCCTCTTGCGTAGAAAGTCGATGCACACATTGCTCGTCAGCCTGTATAGCCAGGTTGAAAAGCTGCTCTCCCCCTTGAAGGACTTAAGTCCCCTGTACGCCTTGATAAACGCCTCCTGGGAAAGGTCAAAGGCGTCCTCCCGGCTGCCGCACATCCTCAGGCAGAAGTTGTACACAGCCTTTTCATTCTGACGCAGCAGGACCTCGAACGCATCTGCGTCGCCGCTCTTGGCTTTCAGAATAAGTTCCTTTTCTTCCAACCTCCTGCCCCCCTCTCACTCAAGATCCCGGACAATGCCCTTTGTTATCTTCTCCAGCTCCTCCATCGTTGTCGCCTGCATGATGAGCCTTTTGTAGTATCCCGCACGGGCCACGCCCTTGAGATACCAGGCATAATGCTTGCGTGCTTCCAGCACGGCGAGCTTCTCCCCCTTGAATTCCGCAGCCATGCGGAACTGCCTCATCGCCGTTTCGCACCGCTCCTCAAGAGGCGGCTTCGGCGGTATGGGGCTGCCCTCTATGGCGGCTCTGCACTCGGAAAATATCCACGGGTTGCCGAACGCCATGCGCCCTATCATGGCCATATCCGCACCGGTGTATTTGAATATCCGCACAGCCGCCTCACCGGAAAACACATCCCCGTTGGCGATCACCGGTACGGAAACAGCTTCCTTAACTGCTTTGATGATATCCCAATCCGCCTGCCCTGAGTACATCTGCGCCCTGGTCCTGCCGTGCACAGCGACCGCCGCGGCACCGGCGTCCTCCATAGCCCGTGCGAATTCCACCGCGTTCACGCTGCCCTTGTCCCAGCCCTTTCTGAACTTGACCGTTACAGGGACTCTGACGCTCCCGCAGCAGCTTTTAACTATCTCCTGTGCCAGAGTGATGTCCTGCATCAGTGCGCAGCCGTCGCCGCTTTTCACGACCTTCGGCACGGGGCAGCCCATATTGATATCCAGTATATCCGCGCCGCTTAGTTCGACAGCCTTGGCCGCCGCCTCACCCATGCACCCCGGATCCGACCCGAATATCTGCACTGCGGCGGGGTGTTCGCCCTCTCCCAGCACGAGCAGCTGCTTTGTCTTCGAGTCCTGATACATCAGTGCCTTGGCGCTCACCATCTCCGTTGTGGTGAGCCCCGCTCCCTGCTCCCGGCACACAGCTCTGAAGGCGATATCCGTCACCCCCGCCATGGGTCCCAGGGCCAGAGGCGTATCTATTTTTACATTACCGATGTACATACGTACCTCCGCTGTAATTTCGCTTTTTCTGCGCCATTTTATCATGAAGACGCCGCCAGTGCAACCGCTGATATATCCCAGCAAAAAAGCAGGAGCACCTGCCGGTGCTCCTGCCTGTGACATCTCCGTGTTTACTTTATCCTCATGGAGCGCATCGCATTGAGTACAGCCAGGACCAGCGTGCCCACATCCGCGAACACCGCCGCCCACATATCCGTGACGCCTGTCGCACCAAGAACAAGCACGATGAACTTTACCGCCAGAGCGAAAACGATGTTCTCCTTGACTATGCGCCCCGCCTTCCGCGCGATCTTGATCGCGACGGGTATCTTCCTGATATTGTCATCCATGAGGACCACATCCGCCGCTTCGATGGCGGCGTCTGAGCCCATGGCGCCCATGGCAATGCCCACATCCGCCCGGCGGATAGCAGGCGCGTCGTTGATACCGTCGCCCGCGTAGGCGAGGATATCTCCGCCCTTGATTATGTCCTCGATGGCGCCGACCTTTTCGCCCGGAAGCAGCTCAGCGCAGACTCTGTCGATACCCAGCTCACCGGCGATTTTTTCAGCCACGGCTTTCTTATCCCCTGTGAGCATGATGGTGGAGCTAACGCCGCTTGCTTTCAGCTCGGCGATAGCCGCCTTGGCGTCCTCCTTAGGCGTATCGGCAACGAGTATGCAGCCCAGGTACTTTCCGTCCTTGGCCACGTGGACAGCCGTGCTGTAAGCCACGTCCTCGATGCCTGTTATGCCGATCTTCTCCATCAGGCGCAGGTTGCCCGCGGCAACAGTTCCGCCCTCTATCTCGGCTGTTATGCCGTGCCCGGCGATCTCCTGGATATTCTCAACTTTCGGCATTTCGCTCTTCCACGCCGCCGTTACGGCTTTTGCTATGGGGTGGTTGGAAGCGCTCTCGGCAGCTGCCGCGAGACGCATAAGCTCCTCCTTGTCCCCCACAGGGCGCACCTCCGTGACGGAGAAGGTACCCTTTGTAAGAGTACCGGTCTTGTCGAACGCCACCGCCGTCGCCTTGCCCAGAGTTTCAAGATAGCTGGAGCCCTTTATGAGCACGCCCTTTTTGGAGGCGCTGCCGATACCGCAGAAAAAGCTCATGGGGACGCTCACTACCAGAGCGCAGGGGCAGGAGGTAACAAGGAAGATAAGGGCTCTGTTTATCCACATGCTCCACTGTCCCGCGAAGATGGGCACCACAACGCCCAGCACCACAGCGCAGCCGACGACAGCGGGCGTATAATATTTCGCAAATCGGGTGATGAAACTCTCGCTCTTTGCTTTGTTCTCGCCGGAGTCCTCCACCATCGCCAGTATCTTCGCGGCGGTGGATTCCTCCATTGTCTTCTCCGTCGTTATGTACAGCATGCCGGACATATTCACACAGCCGCTGTTCACCTTATCCCCGGGCGCAACTTCCCTTGGCAGGCTCTCACCTGTGAGCGCCATGGTGTCAAGCTCGCTCTGGCCAGACTGGACAGTGCCGTCCACAGGGATGCGCTCGCCGGGCTTTACGACGACAGTCTCGCCCACCTGAACGTCCTCCGCGTCTATCTCCACCTGTTTGCCGTCCCGGATAACAGTCGCCCTGTCCGGGCATATGTCCATAAGGTCGCTGATAGATTTGCGGCTCTTGTCGACCGCGAAATCCTCAAACAGCTCGCCCACCTGGAAGAACAGCATGACAGCCACGCTCTCGGCATATTCGCCGATGGCAAAGGCGCCTATGCCCGCAACGGTCATTAGGAATTTCTCATCAAAAACCTGACCTCTCAGAATATTGCGCGCGGCAGAGTAGAGCACGTCGTAGCCGATCAGCAGATACGGCACGAGGAACATGACTGCCGTGACCCAGCCGGAAGTCCGGCTTTTCAGCAGCACAGCGGCGATAAGGAGCACCAGAGTCGCCGCCATGCGCCCTATCATTATTTTCTGGCTCTTGCTCATGTCAGACCTCCAGTTCGCAGTCCGGCTCGACCTTCTTGCATACCTTCACTATCTCCTGCATTATCTCGTTAAACCGATCGTCGTCCGCAGTGACCGTCATCTTCATCGCGAAGAAGTTGACCGTCGCCTTTTCAACGCCCGGGATCTTGTTTATCTCCCGCTCGATCTTCGCCGCGCAGTTAGCGCAGTCCAGTTCCTTGAATTTGTATGATTTTTTCATCGTGATATACCTCATTCGTTATTCATTGATATGTTCAAATCCCTGACCCATCATGGTCCTCACGTGGTCGTCTGCCAGTGAGTAATACACCGTCCGCCCGTCCCTGCGGTATTTTACAAGGCGGGAGTGCTTCAGCACCCTGAGCTGGTGAGATATCGCCGAAAGGCTCATATCCAGCAGGCTGGATATATCCGCCACGCACATCTCCCCCTTAAACAGCACATAGAGTATTTTTATTCTCGTGCTGTCCCCGAACACTTTGAAAAGCTCCGCGAGATCGTTCAGTGTGTCCTCGTCCGGCAGCTCCTCTTTCGTCTTCATTATCATCTCTTCGCGTTCATTATTATTCTCTTCCTGCATCGTTTAACCTCCAATGCTTGAGCAATTATTCAACTATCGTTAGAATAGCACTGCTTTATGCTGGTGTCAACGGGGTTTTATAAAAAAATTAAAGAGTTTTGCCGGAGTATTCTCCTGCAAAACTCTTTGATTTTTCAAACCCCGATAAGTCTCATCGCAAGCCACGCGATGGCTGTTGCCGCCGCGCCCGCCGCCGCGAAGAACGGTGCGGGTATCTTGAGCTTCCACTTCTCGGCTTTCTTTTCTCTTCTGGCATATTCCAGGGCAACGCGCTTCGCTTCGCGCAGGACATCCTCAGCGTTGCGCCCCTTCTGAGCGTCGCTTCGAACTATAAAAATCGCTTCTTCAAAAAGCGCCTCGTCGTCCATTTTCAGGACGATCACCCGCTTTGACAAACCTCTTACCAAGTTCATCACACCCCAATCGCTGATGAGCCCATTTTTCCCTGAAATATGCCCGATTATTCAGCCGATGTCAATTTTGACGTTTTTGCAGAATAACCGCAAGCACTGTCATGTCATCGTGAGGTTCCTGTGCGTCGGGGCAGCTGTCCAGTATCATCTGGCTCAGCTCCTTAGGGCTGCTGCCGTGATAGTCCATGAGGACATGCTTCAGCCACTCGTCATCGCTGCCGTCCGTAACTCCATCGGACAGTACCACGGCGGCGTCCCCTTCTCCCATGCGTATCCTCGCTACCTCAGGAGACTCCATCGGCTCGATCCCGGCTCCCACGGACAAGGCGTGCCCTTCGAACCGGTCAACTCCGCCGCCCCTGCGTACATATGTGGGCGCCGCGCCGTATTTGAACAGCTCCGTCTCCCCCGTGAACAGGTCGATAGCGAGCATATCCACCGTGGACACCAGCATATCCTCCCGGAGCAGCATCGTCGTGTTGAGTGTCTTGAGTGCGTATGCCGGCGTCACTCCCGCGGAGAGCAGCTTTTCCAGCAGATGTATCACAAGCTCGCTCTCCCTATGCGCCTCCTCGCCGCTGCCCATACCGTCCGCCAGGAGCACATAGAGCTTTCCGTCCTCGCTTTTTAGATAAGAGCAGCTGTCCCCGCTTACGCTCTGCCCGGTACAGCGCTTTGCAGCCGTCGCCGCCGCGGCGGCGAGAGGCTCGGACTGGGTCACCGCGATCTTCTGATAAAGGGGCGTTTTTATTATCTCCGGCTCGGCGACGGGGGTCTTTATCGTCTTTGCAATGTTTTCCCGCAGATCCTTATTGATTATTTTCTCCAGGTCGTCGCCCTTTATTTCAGCCTTGAGCCTGCCTTTGCCATCCCGGAATACGGATACCTCAGCCGAGATCTCCATACCGCGCAGGTATTTTTCAATGCGCCTCTGTGCGGTCTCGTCCCGCACATTATCCTCCCCCATCTCTTTGGCTGCCATGTTGAGAGTTTTTGCGATATCCCCATACTGCCTGACTATTATCTCCCGGTTCTCCCTTGTCTGCGCCCGGGCCTGACGGCGGCGAAGCATTTTTTCGAACTCACTGTTTATGGCGGGAACGAGTTTATCATAGTTCACGCACCGTGCCGCGAAATGCTGCGGGAAATCCCCATTTGTGAGCTTCCCCCGCTCCATGAGCACCTTTCCCGCATCGTTCATCGCCGTGAGAGTGCTCTGGTAATCCTTCTGCCAGCAGTGGTACATGAGCGGGCACTTTCTGCACACCTGCTCCGCCGCGCTGTCGTACACAGAGGCGAGGTCATTATCGTTTGGCCGCTGCCGCACGGGCACGCGCTTTATCGCGTCCTGCAGGTCCGTAAAGACCCCCGACAGCTTTTCGATCCTTTTCTTCGCTGTGCTCGCAGGGACGCTTTTGTCAGATGCCGTCTCCCGGCTGACCGCGAATTCCCCGATAAGAGATATCACCTTCCCCGGCAGGACCGCAAACACCACCGAGGCTATGAACACCTCAAAAAGTACCGTGGTGCGCAGAGTGTATTCCCACATCCAGAGTACTGACACGGCGTTTGCGAGTATGTACGCTATTATGACACCGAGCCTGCCCTGCTTTTTGAATATGCCTGCCACAAGGCCGGAAAAGGCATAGGCCATAGTGAAAAACGGCACGCCCATCGCGGAGATGTCAAGAGCTATGCCGAGAGCCGTTCCCGTCGCCGTTCCCGCGCCGATGCCGCCGTAATACGCTCCTGTCATCACCGCCAGCACGGCCATCAGCCGCCCCACGGACACCCCCGCAAACAGGGTCATTTCGCTCAGAGGTATGATAAGAGTTGCGCACAGAATAAGCAGGCTTATGGCGTGGCGCAGATCCCTTGGCTCCTCGTCGCCGGACGCCGGTATCTCAGCCGCAAGGACGTAGAAGTATGCGCAGCCCCCCGCCAGCACGGTCTCGCTCACAAAGTAAACAGCCCCCATGAGACTCGCCGGATCGCTGAGAAGCTGCACTATGCCTATCGCGCAGGTGACTATCGCCGCCGTCAGCGCAGAAAACGCCCTGGAGCGGTATATTTCCATGTCACGCATGATATACATAACAAAGAACATGACTATCACAGTCGCCGTGTACTGGAGCCCGCCGATAAATCCCATGTTTATCGTGTAGCCTATCACGGCGCCGGCAAGGCTCGCCGCCCCCGTAATGCTCGCCCCGGACGCTGCCACAAACCCCACGGCAAAGGGGGAATAGACCCCGAAGACATTGGCGTTTGCCAGCAGCAGCGCCGCCGCGAATCTAAGCGCCGCCTCCACCGCCAGACGCAGAGACGACATTTTTTCACGTTCCCCGGCAGCAGGGGGATACTCCCTCGCTCCCCTAGTTTTCGTATGTATACCTTTCAAGCAAAATCCCTCCAATTATGGCTTTGCTGCCATTATAAGACGGCATTTGCGCGGTAATTCGTCGGGAAATAGTCGAAACAAAAATCCTCCCCGCTGACCAGGCGGGGAGGATCTTATCTTTTTTATTAAATTATTTGTCTGCCTCGGGCTGAGCGGATGTATCCTGCGCCTTCTTCGCAATCTTCTTGGGGGCGGCGCTTCTGCCCTTGCCGATATTGATAAGGCGCACTATCACGGGGCTGAGCACTACGTTAACACCAAGCTCGAAGAGGAAGTTTCCTCCCGCGAGCACCAGGAACATATAGCCTGCCACGTTGCCCGTAAAACCTGCCGCTGTCGCCCATTCCGTAACGATGCCCATGAAGAACAGCTTGCAGCCCAGCAGGAAAACGCCGGTGTTCACAATGGGGCAGACGATAGCCGCCATGACCGTTGCGAGATATGTGTTCTTCTTCTCGAACGCCTTGTAAACAAGACCGGCGCACAGACCCGCGAGAACGCCCTTCACCACCACAACTATGATGGTGCCCAGGGGGTTAACTGCAAGGAAAGCCCCGGCGTCTCCCGTGAGGAACACCATAACGGCGAAAACGAGACCCAGCCACGCGCCGGATTTCCAGCCGTAAAGAGCAGCGCCGACCACTATGGGTACAAGCACCAGGGAGATGGAGAACATGCCGAAGCGGATAAATCCGCCCAGTATCTGCAGGACGACGACGATCGCCGTCAACAGGGCAAGCCCCACCATTTTCTTGGTTTCTACCTTACGCATATTAAATTACCTCCTGCTGCAACTCCGTCATGCGGATGTCGCGCATATTATTTGGTCCTGCACAAGATAACACAGTGCCGGTGAAATGTAAAGGGCAAAATGTTCATTTCAAGTTTTTATAGTAAATATCCTGAAGTCCCAGGAGCACAAGATGGTTATTGAATACTATCTCCCGGCGGCAGCTCTTGAGTATGGGCAGGGAGCTGCCCCCCGTCGCCACTACGGTGGCCTCGCCTATCTCCGCCTCCATTCGCTCCACGAGACTGTCTATCATCCCCGCCGTACCGTAAACTACGCCGGAGCGCATGGACTCGATGGTGTTTTTGCCGATAACGCTCTTCGGCTCCTCCAGAGCTATCCAGGGCAGCTGCGCCGTCTTCTCAGCCATAGCCTCCAGCCCCGTTCTGACGCCCGGCATTATGGCGCAGCCGGGTATGGCTTTGTCCTTAGTGACAGGCGTGACTGTTATGGCCGTGCCCATATCCACCACGACAAGGGGTATCGGATACCGATTCACGGCACCCACGGCGGCGCAAACTATATCTGTCCCCAGCTGGGCCTGCACGTCTGTAAGAATATTTATGCCGGTCTTTACACCCGGTCCCACGACGATGCTCCTGCACCCCGTGAGCATTTCCACAGCGCCGATTATGGACGGTGTCACAGGCGGCACCACGCTGGAGACCACGCTGCCCGTAACATCACTCAGCTCAGCGCCGTAAAGCCGGAAGATGCTTCTTATCTCAATGGCGCACTGGTCCCTCGTTTTGCCCCAGTCAGCCTCGAACCCCGAGGAGAACATCAGTTCCCTCTCCTCGTTGAAAACGCCCAGCGAAACGCTGGAGTTGCCTATATCTATCGCCAGCAGCACGTTACCGCCCCCTCGTTTTTCTTTTATCTTATCATTTTTCCCCGCCCCGCGCAACAAGGGCGAAGACACAAATGTAAATGTATCTTCGCCCTCTGTCTCACAGAATTATGCAGATAAGTCCGCCGGAACCCTCGTTGATTATCCGCTGAAGCGTATCCTTGAGCTTATAGCGGGCATCGTCCGGCATATGCTTGAGCTTTGTGTTGAGGCCCTCGCTAACCAGCTCATGGAGTGATTTGCCGAAAATGTTGGACTCCCATATCTTGCCCGTGTCCTCCTCAAACTCGCTGAGAAGATAGCTGATGAGGTCTTCAGACTGCTTCTCCGAGCCCACCACCGGGGACACCTCCGTCTGGATATCCGCCCTTATCATATGTATGGACGGTGCGGAGGCGCGCAGACGCACACCGTAGCGCCCGCTCTGCTTCATTATCTCCGGCTCCTCCAGCTTCAGCTCCTCCTTCGAGGGCATTACTATACCATAACCCGTGGCGCGCACCTGCTCCAGCGCCGGGGCGACCTTATCGTATTCCCGCTTTACGTCCGCAAGCTCAGTAAGCAGGCTGACAAGATCCCCGTCGTCGCCGATATCAAAGCCGGACCGGCGGCTGATGACTTCATAGAAAAGCTCCCTGGGCACATCAAGAGACGCGGTCACGCTGCCCGTCCCCAGGTCCATATTCTCCACAGTGACGCTGCTGATGTTGTCCACCTGCCGCAGCGCCGCCACAGCCTGCTCCACATCGCCGATGCGGTGTATCCCCGCGGCGCTGGCGAGCATCGCTTTGTATATCTCGTTCTTCAGCCCCTTGTCGTCCTCCAGTGCCTCTACCCACTTGGGCAGGTAGAAGCTCATCTCCCGCACAGAGAACTCATAGAGCACGTTTTTAAGTATCTCGGCGACATCCTCCTGCTCCAGCTCCAGGCAGTTCACGGCCATCGCCGTCACTCCGTAACTCTCGCCGATCTCCCGCACCACTTTTTTCGCCGTCTCGCCGGCGGGATCTTCTGAGTTCACCAGGACGATGAAGGGCTTACCCAGCTCCTTAAGCTCGTTTATCACCCGCTTTTCCGCCTCAATGTAATCCTGCCGTGGTATCTCCGTGACGGTGCCGTCCGTCGTGACAACTATGCCTATGGTGCTGTGGTCCGTGATCACCTTGCCCGTGCCTATCTCCGCGGCCTCGGTCATTGGGATCTCGTGATCCACCCACGGCGTCGAGACCATCCGGGGCATATCGTCCTCCGTCTGCCCCATAGCGCCGGGCACCATATACCCCACGCAGTCGATGAGCCTGACGGAAAAGCTGCTTCCGCCGTCCAGATCCACCTGCACCGCTTCCTCCGGAACGAATTTCGGCTCCGCCGTCATGACCGTGCGTCCCGAGCCGCTCTGGGGCAGTTCATCCCGCGCCCTCTCACGACTGTACACATTCTCGATATTCGGTATGACCAACGTCTCCATAAAGCGCTTTATGAAGGTGGATTTCCCCGTCCTCACAGGCCCCACGACGCCGATATAGATGTCGCCGCCTGTGCGTGTGGCAATGTCCTGATAGATTGATGTATTTGTCATTTCAATGGCCTCCGCTCATTTTAAGTTCTCGTTTGTACAAAGCTATGAGTGTTCTTTCGCCTTTATGACAAGGCTTGTCATGCCCTTCTCGCAAATTTTCTTGCAAAATCACTGTTGCACCCGGCAATACCTTATGTTAATATTGTGTACATTATAGAAGAATAAATGACCGCCTGCGGCGGACTTTCGCCCGCGGTATCATAGGAGGTAGGCATCATGATCCAGATCGCCGTAATGGGCTTCGGCACAGTCGGCAGCGGCGTTGTTGAGGTCCTCACGGAAAACGCCGAGAGCATCGCCCGCAACGCCGGAGCCGAGATAAACGTCAAGTATATCCTTGACGTCCGGGATTTCCCGGAAAGCCCCTTCAGCGACAGAATAATCCACGATTTCAACATCATTGAGGACGATCCTGAGGTCAGCATCGTCGTTGAGACCATCGGCGGCGCGGGCGTCGCGTATAACTTTACAAAGCGCGCTCTTGCCTCCGGAAAGAGTGTCGTCACAGCAAACAAGGAGCTTGTCGCCAAAAAGGGTCATGAGCTTCTCTCTATCGCCGAAGATGAGAACGTGAATTACCTCTTCGAGGCGAGCGTCGGCGGCGGCATTCCCATAATCCGCCCCATAACCCAGTGTCTTGCCGCCAACGAGTTTGACCAGATATACGGCATTCTCAACGGCACCACCAACTATATCCTCACCCAGATGCTCCAGAAGGGCGAGTCCTTTGATGACGCTCTGAAAAAAGCCCAGGAGCTGGGCTATGCGGAGCTCGACCCCACCGCAGACGTGGACGGCATCGACGCCTGCCGCAAGATATGCATTCTCGCGGACCTCTGCTTCGGCAGGCACATAGACCCCGCCGCCGTCAGGACAGAGGGCATCCGGGGCGTTACAGCCATGGATGTGAAGTACGCCGGCGCTGTCGGCTGCAAGATAAAACTCCTCGGGAGAGCTGTCCGCATGGCGGACGGCACCTCCAGCGCCTACGTCTCCCCTCATCTCATAAGCTGCGAAAGCCTGCTGAGCAATGTGGACGGCGTCATGAACGCTATCGTCGTCAACGGCAACGCCATAGGCGAAGCCATGTTCTACGGTGCGGGCGCCGGCAAGCGCCCCACAGCGAGTGCGGTCGTCGCGGATGTCATTGACGCCGTAAAGCATTCCCGCACAAGGAAGTATCTCCATTGGGACGATGGCGGCAGCCAGTATTTCACCGACGCCGACGAGATAGCCAGCCGCTGGTATATCCGCACCGACTCTCCTCTCTCCCGCATTGGCGACGCTTTCGGCAACGTCAGGCTCATCTCCGTGAGCGACGCCCCGGAAAACGAATACGCCTTCACCACCCCATCCATGACCGGCAGCGCCGTAAAGCATGCCGCAGAGGGAATAAACGTGCTTTCAATGTTCAGGATTCTTGACTGAGAAAGGAGAAGCATAAATGCTTGTTGTTCAAAAATTCGGCGGCTCCTCTATTGCGGATGCCGCAAGTATAAAGCGGGTAGCCGGCATAATCGCCGATACCTACTGCGACGATAACAACGTTGTCGTTGTGCTCTCCGCCCAGGGCGACACTACCGACGCCCTGCTCAAAAAAGCCGCGGAGATAAACGAAAAGCCCTCCAAGCGTGAGATGGACGTGCTCCTCACTACCGGCGAGCAGGTATCTATGGCCCTTATGGCTATGGCGCTGGAAAAGCTGGGCCTCCCTGTGGTCTCCCTCACAGGCTGGCAGGCGGGCATACAGACCGATCTCAACTACGGCAACGCCCGCATCAAGCGTCTTGACGCCGAGCGGCTGCACCAGGAGCTGGACCGGCGCAGGATCGTTCTCGTGGCAGGCTTTCAGGGCATAAACAAGTACGACGACCTTACGACCCTCGGCAGAGGCGGCTCCGATACAACAGCAGTTGCTCTTGCGGCAGCGCTCCATGCGGATCTCTGCCAGATCTATACTGACGTGGAGGGTATATACACAGCCGATCCGCACCTTATACCACAAGCAAAGAAGCTGGATGAGATAACCTATGACGAAATGTTGGAGCTTGCCAGCGACGGCGCCCAGATTCTCCACCACCGCTCAGTGGATCTTGCAAAGCGGTATAATGTCAATCTGGAAGTGCTGTCGAGCTTCGTGAGAAAACCCGGCACTAAAGTGAAGGAGGTCACAAATAAAGTGGAACAGACAAAAATCAGCGGCGTAACCTGCGATAAAAATATAGCCCGCATAGCGGTCATCGGCGTGCCCGACGAGCCTGGCATAGCCTTCAGGGTGTTCAACCCCGTGAGCCGTGCCGGCGTAAACGTGGATGTTATTATCCAGTCTTACGGCAAGGACAACACAAATGATATCAGCTTCACCGTCTCGCAGAAGGACGCGGAAGCCGCCCGACAGGCGCTGGAGCAGATCAGGGATGCCCTCGGCTTTGAGCGCATAGCTATCGACGAAAACATCGCTAAGGTGAGCGTCGTCGGCGCCGGCATGATAGCCTCCTCCGGCGTTGCCACAACGATGTTCGAGGCTCTCTCCGCTGCTGGCATCAACATTCAGATGATAACCACCAGCGAGATAAAAATCTCCGTTCTCATTGAACAGACCTACGCTGACGTGGCGGTGCAGGCGATCTACGGAAAGTTCTTCTAATCAGCCTAAAAACTCCTCTCCGGAAAATTCGGAGAGGAGTTTTTCCCTGATAGGTAAACATTTACATACCATGTCAAGAAATATTGGAAAATTTTACATTTCTTAATATTGGCGAAATATTTGACAATATTGTTAAAAATGTTTACAATAGGAGTGCTATACAAAAAGTGTGACAGGAGTTGACCCGCGACAATGAAGAGAGAGAAAATTTCAACCGCAGTTATCCGCCGCATGCCGCGGTACTACCGCCATGTTAACGAGCTCATCGAAAGCGGAGCGGAGCGCATATCTTCCGGCGCCCTTTCAAAGCAGCTCGGGCTTACCGCGTCCCAGATACGTCAGGACTTCAGCTGCTTCGGCGAGTTCGGGCTCCAGGGCTACGGATATAACCTTAAAAATCTCCGCAATGAGATCGCCGAGATACTCGGCACCACCTGTAATCACAAAGCCATACTTTTCGGCGTAGGCAACCTGGGCAGAGCCCTCATCCAGAACTTCAATTTTGACCAGTGCGGCTTTGATGTGATTGCCGCCTTCGATGTTCTTCCGGAACTTGTTGGCACGGAGATCAATTCCGTCCCCATTCTGCACGCCGACCAGTCCATCCAGTACATACGTGAACACCGTCCGGACGTGGCCGTGCTGTGCGTGCAGCAGGAATACGCCGGGGATGTGGCTGCAAAGCTCGCGGGCGCGGGGATAAGCGGCATATGGAACTTCACAAACCTTGATCTGCACCTTGAGGGTACTGGCGTTGCCGTCGAGAACATCCACTTTGCGGACAGCCTCCTCACCCTCTCATACATGATCTCGTCCGGACGTGAACAGTAACTGTTCAGGAGGTACCAAGTGAAAAAAAGACTTCTCGCCGGGCTTCTGGCGATAGCAATAATGGTATGCTTCTGCGGCGTTATCGCCGCGGGCAGCGCAGGCAGCGCGAGCGACCCGCTCATATCCCTGACATATCTGACGGGAACTTTCAAGGATTCGCTCCTCTCAGCTGTGGACACAAAGATCTCCTCGGCGCTAGATCCAGTCTATAATTCCGCCGCCGGAGGGATAACCGTATCCGACGGCACCGCCTCCCCCTATTCCCATGCGGCTCAGCCCCAGGAGTTCGATCTCAAATACGGCGACACCATCACCGGCGTTACCGGCACCATGTATATGCTCCTTGCGGGCAGCGGGAAGCTTACCTATACAGGCACTGCCGTTATCGACATAACGAGCGGCAGTACAGTCTCCTCCGGCACGGCACTCACCGCCGCCCACCGTTATCTCGTCGCCGAGGACACTTCAGCCACCGTCACCATCACTCAGGATACAGCCGTCCTCCAGGTGGAGGCGAGCTACATTCCCTCTTACAGCTATGGCACAGATTACTATGCCCTTACGGATGCTCTGTATAAGCTGGGGCTTTTCAAGGGCGACGGCACCTCTTACGGCAAAGGTTACGCTCTTGAGCGCACCGCCACAAGGCTGGAGGGCCTCATCATGTTCATCCGCCTTCTGGGGGAAGAGGACGCGGCGCTCGCCTTCACAGGCAGCCACCCATTCTCCGACGTACCCGCCTGGGCCAAAGCTTATGTGGCTTATGCCTATGACAAGGGCTATACCAACGGCGTCGGCGGTGGCAAATTCGGCACCAATGACACACTCACCGTCCAGCACTATGTGACCTTTATCATGCGCGCGCTGGGCTATTCCGAGGGCACCGACTTCACATGGAGCAGCGCCATGGACAGCGCAGCGGAGCTCGGCGTATTGACCGCCGGAGAGAAAACCGCCTTCAGTGCCGAGAAATTCTACCGTTCCAAGGTTGCCTACCTCTCCTTTTTCACCCTCTCTGCCAACGTCAGCGGCACCGACTATAATCTTCTCACGAAGCTTATAAACGCAGGCAGCGTATCCGGCAGCACCGCTTCATCGGTCATGGACTCCGTTTCCGTATCAAGAATTTGGTAACGGCGCGTAACCTTCTGAATATCATGGTATTGAGGTCGGCAACGACTCACTACACAAACTCAGGAGGTACACATACATGTTTTGCAATTCCGGTTCCTGCGGCAGCTACTGGTGGATCATCATCATTGCCATCCTGATCCTTGTCTATGGCTGCGGCTGCGGTAATACCTGCGGCAGCAATAATTGCGGCTGCGGCAACACCTGCGGCTGCTGAACTAACGAGAAAATTCCCCACAGGCCTTTCGCCTGTGGGGAATTCTTTTTTATTTCCACTTTTCCTCGAGCTCTTTTACGCATTTTTCGCAGGCGTTCACAGTTCTGAGGCACTGTTCACGCTCCTGAGCGGTAGAAAGGATATATATCTTCACCTTCGGCTCCGTTCCCGAGGGGCGTACCATGAAATTAGTCCCATCCTCAAGGGTAAAGCGCAGGACATTGGAGCCGCTCAGCCGTATCTTCTCTCTCTCTCCAGACTCCGTATCAAGGCGCGTCCCGTCGCTGAAGTCCCAGATATACACAACCTTCATGCCGGCTATTTCCTTCGGCGGCTCGCTCCTGAGTGCGTCCATCATGCGTGCCATTTTCTCCTTGCCATCAAGCCCCGGCATCATGAGATTTACAGTTTTCTCTTCGTACCAGCCAAATTTATCAAAAATCTCCAGCAGCGCTTCGTTCAGGCTCTTTCCGCGGCTCTTGTGATAGGCCGCCATCTCCGTCACCAGCATTGAGGCTGCAACGCCGTCCTTGTCCCGTACAAACGTACCGGGCATATAGCCATACGACTCCTCGTAAGAGAATACAACGCTGTACTCACCCGTCTGCTCGTACTCCTTGATGCGCTCAGCCATGAACTTAAAGCCCGTAAACGTATCCTCGCAGTACGCGCCGTAGCTCTCCGCTACCTTCCGGGCAAGCTCTGTCGTGACGATCGTCTTGAGCACCGCCGCGTTCTTCGGCAGAGTGCCGCTGCGGGTCATCGCACCCAGGATATAGTCCGCCAGCAGCACGCCGACCCGGTTGCCGGATATGGGCTGGAAACTGCCGTTGACCTTTTCGAGAATTCCAAGGCGGTCAGAGTCCGGATCCGTACCAACTATCAGGTCAGCGCCGACCTTGTCCGCAAGCTCCACCGCCAGATAAAATCCCTCAGGGTTTTCGGGATTTGGACTCACGACTGTGGAAAAATCGCCGTCCGGCACCATCTGCTTTTCAACGCAGTCCACTTCGCCCACTCCGATAGCCCTCAGCACCCTTGGCACAAGTATGCGCCCCGCGCCGTGAAACGGCGTATAGACCACCTTCATGCCGTTCAACGCACGCTGCGTATCCTCGTCCCGCCGGGACTGGGAAAGGACGCACTCAACATATTTGTCATCCGTCTCAGCGCCCATGATGGTCACCATGCCGATTGCAGCGGCGTCCTCAAAGCTCATACTCTTCACGCCTGTGAACACATCCGTGCGCGCCATCACTTCCGCCACCTTCGCCGCGTGCTCAGGGGGGAGCTGGGCGCCGTCCGACCAATACACCTTATATCCGTTGTATTCCTTGGGGTTGTGGCTCGCCGTTATATTTATTCCCGCCGTGCAGCCGTATTCCCTGATGGCAAAGCTCAGCTCAGGAGTCGGGCGCATATCCTCGAAAATGCGCACCTTCACGCCGTTTGCCGCCAGCACGCCCGCCGCCGCCTCGGCAAATTCCCTGCTGAAATGGCGGCAGTCATGGCACACGGCGCAGCCCTGCTCCGCCCCGTTTTCCGCGTTTATGAGATCAGCCATCGCCTGCGTCGCAAGGCGGACCATATATACGTTCATTCTGTTCGTACCGGCGCCGATAGTTCCCCGCAGCCCGGCTGTACCGAACTGAAGCTGAGTGCCGAACCGGGACTCGAGCTCAGCACCGTCTATCCCAAGCAGTTCCTCGTGCATCGCGGGATCAAGAGATTTATATGCCAACCATTTTTTATATTCAGTCCTGGCCTTCATCGAAAAACTCCTTTCCGTCCTCGCCGCCTGCCAGCAGCTCTTTGGCAAACTCCAATTTGCTCATGGGTACAAAAATATCCATTCCCGTCCCTGTGAGTCCAAAAACGACCTTCATAAATCTGCCTGATAGGGGATACGACCGCACCACCGGCACCCCAAAGCTCCTCAGGAGCGACACCGTGAGCTCGAAGTCCATGCTCGTACCCGTCACCGTAGTGAGATACGCCCCCTGCTCATATTCGCCCTTCTCGTCCCTGGGCCACTCCGGATCATCCGGGCTCTTATCTCCCCACGCCCATCTGGCGCTCTGCTTTTCCATTTCCTCAGGTCTCATGAATATCCCTCCTTTTATTTGTGATACGACGAACCCTCGTTAATTTTGAACGCTCTGTATATCTGCTCCAATATCACCACTCTGGCAAGGTGGTGGGGAAAAGTCATCTTCGACATGGACAGGCGGTATTTTGCCGCCCTCTTCACCCGCTCCGACAGCCCAAAGCTGCCGCCAATAACGAATACAAACTTCGACATCCCCTGCACCATGTCCCTGCTGAACCGGGCGGCAAGCTCCTCGCTTGAGAGGGGCTCCCCTTCAACGCACATGGCGGTCACAACAGCACCCTTCGGTATCCTTGCTAGTATCAACTCAGCTTCCTTTTCCAGGGCGGCATCCACCTGGGCCTGGGCCGGAATCTCATCCAGCCGAGTCTCCGGCAGCTCGATCACTTCCGCCCTGCAATATCCACCCAGCCGCTTCACATACTCCTGCGCCGCGTCTTTATAGTATTTTTCTTTCAGTTTGCCGACGCAGATCAGCGTGACAGAGACCATTTTCCGCCCCTCCTCAGAGTATGTATTCCGCCCCAGGCTCGTCCGCCGGCGCCACATCGAGCTGCAGATCCAGCTTCGGGTTTACCCCCGATGCCTTAAGCACCTCTCCCACTGTTCCCAGTGCCTTTGAGATCGTGTTGTTCTCTCTGCTCAGATGCCCGAGGATAACTGTTTCGGCGCCGCTCTTCACGAGATACGCCGCTGTCTCCCCGCAGCAATCGTTTGAAAGATGCCCCCGCTCACCGCCGATGCGGTTCTTAAGATAGGGGGGATAGTGCCCATATCGTAGCATGAATATATCGTGATTGCTCTCCAGAAGCACCGTTTCCGCCCCGGATATCGCCCGCCGCACACTGTCCGGCACATAGCCCAGATCAGTCGCCACAGCGACAGACCTGCCGCTCTCTGAGAATATACGGAACCCGCAGCTCTCTGCCGCATCGTGGGGCGTGCGGAATGTGTATATCACCGAGCCGTTTATCTCCAGACGGTCACCCGGAGTAAAAGAGTGCACCATGTCCACAATGCCCGGCAGCTTCATGCGCAGAGCTCCCGTTGTTCCTACGGACGCGTAGACCGGTACTCCGTAAGACTTCTCCAGCGTTGCGAGCCCGCCTATGTGATCCGCGTGCTCATGGGTCAGCAGTATGGCTGTTATGTCCTCCGGATATATCCCAAATTCTCCTATTGTCTTCCTTATTCTCCGGGCAGATATGCCCGCGTCAATGAGTATATTAGTTTTTCCCTCGCTGAACAGGCAGCAGTTGCCGCTTGACCCGCTGGCGAGGGTCCTGAACCACGCCATGATAATCCTCCGTACAGAAAATGGGCAGCCGTCCAGACTGCCCATTTGAGTTTCTTTCCACACGCGCCTCAGCCAACAGAGGCTATCTCAGCTTCTGTCTCCGGCACAGTCACGCTCTTTATATCCGCGCCCAGTGCGGACAGTTTTTCAACAAAACGCTCGTATCCGCGCTCAATGTAGTGCACGTTTTCCAGCTCTGTTACCCCTTCGGCACAGAGCCCCGCTATCACCAGCGCGGCGCCCGCCCGGAGATCGCACGCTCTTATAGGCGCACCTGTGAGTTTCTCAACTCCCTCAACGATGGCAACCTTCCCATCCACCTGGATGTGAGCGCCAAGGCGCTTGAGCTCGTCAACGTATTTGAAGCGGTGGTCCCAGACACCCTCGGTCACAACGCTTGTGCCTGCGGCGCGCATAAGAACCGTTACTATCTGAGGCTGCATATCCGTTGGGAATCCAGGATATGGCATTGTCTTAACGTTTGTCCGTGTCAAGTGTCCTGTGCGGGACACCATGACGCTGTCGTCAAATTCCTGGACCTGCACGCCTGCCTCAGTGAGCTTTGCCGTTATGCACTCCAGGTGTTTGGGAATGACATTTTTGATGAGTATGCTGCCGCCGGCGGCCGCGACTGCCGCCATATATGTGCCAGCCTCTATCTGGTCGGGTATTATGGAATATGACCCGCCCTTGAGACTCTTTACGCCTCTGATCTTTATGATATTTGTGCCGGCACCCATGATGTCCGCGCCCATGGAGTTCAGAAAGTTCGCCACATCCACGATATGCGGCTCTCTTGCGGCGTTTTCTATCACAGTAAGTCCCTCCGCGAGGACTGCCGCCAGCATTATGTTTATAGTCGCGCCTACTGAGACAACGTCGAGATAGATATTTGCCCCGTGCAGCCCCTTCTCGCCCACGACAGCGGTCACAATGCCGTTTTCTATGCTGATCTTCGCACCCATTGCTTCAAAGCCCTTGATGTGCTGGTCGATGGGACGCACGCCGAAGTCGCAGCCGCCGGGCATAGAGATACTCGCTCTGCCGAAACGCCCTAGCATGGATCCCATGAGATAATAAGACGCTCTAATCTTCCGCATGAGTTCAAAGGGAATATTGTTCACGTCCGCCCGGGAACAGTCCAGATCCATGGTGTTCCTGTTCGCCATGCGTACCTCTGCACCCATCTCGCTGAGCATATTAAGCAGAAGCGTGACGTCGCTTATCTCCGGAAGGTTTTCTATCCTGCACACTCCGTTAACGAGTATTGCCGCAGGTATTATAGCAACGGCAGCATTCTTAGCGCCGCTGATGTTGACTTCACCAACCAGCGGTCTGCCGCCGTGTATTACATATTTTGTCACGAACCCACCCTCTCAATGTTGTTGCGTGATATTGACGCGTGTTATATTATGCCCTGCCGTAGCGTTTTTAAGCTCCTGAGACGCATTTTCACCACTTGCAAGTGTTGCTGCATGCATACATTCGGTAGTATAGCACACACGTATCGGAAAATCAAAAGAAAAACGCTTTTCTTGCAAAATTTTTTATTCAGTTCCTAACCTGCTCCACGTGGAGGTCGCTCCCGTTCACCCGAAAGCACCCAACGTCCGTCTCTATGTCCCATACGGGCTCCAGCGCGAACTCACCGGACACCTGCGCCGTCATGTAATATCCCGGCTCCACCGATTTTATCTCCGTGCAGCCATAGCCGCTGTCCGCGTTTTCACTGGCGAAGTGCATTATCGCCGTGAGCACGTCCGCACCGGGGGCACTCATGTCCTGCTGCACCGGGGATATGAGCCACCTGCCCTCAAGCGTCGCGGGCTTTCCCCCGCTCACCCGGAGAGTCACGGTGCTGTTGCGCAGCACTCTTCCGTTTACCATCTGATATCCGGTGCAGGCGTAGTCCTCGCCCTCCCGCTGGTCGATCTGTACGTTCTGTTTCTTAAGAGCCCTTATCACGCTGCCGAGATCGGCATCTTCGCCGAATATGACCTCAAATTCACCGCTGCCGCGGAAATACACGTCGCCCTTCTCGCCTCGGTAGCAGTGGATATTTCCGCCCTGGTCCTCCATCACGCAGCTGCCCACAAGGCTCTCAGCCGTACGTTTTTCGCTGTCTGTGCCGCGGACCGCCTCTATGGCGTATATATTCTCGTTATCCGGCACTGCGCACATAAGGGCGATACCATCCCGCTCCAACACCTGAACGAGGTTCTCTCTCGCCCTGTCGTCTATCCGCTTCGCGGATATGCTCTCGCTGAGGAGCATATATCCAAGTGCCAGATCGACTGCAAGGAGTATGAGAATTACGACATTTTTAACTTTGGAGCGTTCCAATCCAGCGCCCTCCTTCCATCAGATCATCCACACAGCTCTGCCGTCATCCAGATATGCCAGCACCAGCTCGCTGTTCCGGTATGCCGCCGCCTGTGCCAAATTTTCCGGCATGAGATAATCTGTTCCCTCTGTCGGCGTAAGTGTCAGCATTGTGATATCAAAATATGTTATGACACCATCCGTAACGGTTATGGTCATAAAGCCGTCCCTGCCGTCATAATACACAGGGATACCGTTCACCGTGCATCCGAACACCACGGTCACTTCATAGTCATCCTGCCGGGTGTAGTTTATATACGGTCTCACGCCATCGGAGATAAGCCCGGTGCTCTCCCCTATCGCGACCGCCGCCGTAGCGGCCGCCGGGGTGTCAATTCCGCCGCCGTATATTCTGACGCCCTCTCCCTGGGCGAAGATCTTGTATGAAAAACCTCCGTCCTGACTCACGCGTACTGTGCAGTCATTCTCAACGTACACCACAGTGCCGTCGCTCTCGAGATACGGTGTCGCCGTATCCTGATTGAAAGCAAGGACTTTGAAAAGGGTATCCTGCGCCGTCGTCACGGAAGGCTGCACCTCCGCCACGGCGTACTCCGCCCCAAGCACCATTGTATACGGTGCGAGTCTTGAATAAGCCGCGTCCTCAAAGGCAAACTCAGCACCGTTCGTATCGAGGGCGCCGAACGTCCCTGATACAGACGAAAAGCGCACCGCCGTGCCGCATCTGTAAAACTCGTTTTTATCCGTCATGATATACATCCGTGCCGCGACACCGTCTTCGGAGAGCAGAATCCGGCTCACAGATGCGCCGCTCATCTCCGCCGGCACCTCAACTCCCAGCCAGGCAGCCAGCACCTGGGCCGGAACGCTGCCGCCGTAATCAAGATAAAGCCCGGGTTCTCCGAGAGCTTCGCGCCACTGGGCCTCTTCCACAATCTCAAAGCCAGTGGCGGAACCGAGAGCCTCGCTCACGGTGGTGCTCACCGCTTCATAGTATCTGTATACATCGCTGCTGTATTGCAGCCCTAGCCGCCCGGCGGCTGACGTGTACGCCATACGCATGGGCGCGCTCATATCGATCTCCGTGACGAAAACAGCGTCCGTACCGGCGTTCTTCTTGCTCAGGCGCTCATGTATTCCGTTTATGTTCATGCCCGAAAACAGGCTCTTAAGAGGCTGTATCTGAGGCGCCATGAACGCCGCCAGAAGGACGAGGAGCACTATCAGTGCGCTTTTCAGCCGCTCCACAGACTTTTTCATGCTCTGTCCTCCGCCACCGGCAGGATTATTTTCACGATAGTCCCCTTTCCGGCTTCACTGTCGATCGTTATATCACCGTCGTGCTCCAGAATTATTTCCCTGGCTATGGACAGGCCCAGTCCCGTGCCGCCGGATTCCCTGGAGCGCGCCTTGTCCACCCGGTAAAAGCGCTCAAAAATGCGTGGCAGATCCTTTTTCGGGATGCCGATGCCGTTATCCAGCACAGATATGACCAGCTTGTCCCCTTCTCTGGCTGCAGAAAGCTTTATGCTGCCCCCGTCAGGAGTATATTTTATGGCGTTGGAGAGCACGTTCATGAGCACCTGCTCCAGACGCGCCTTGTCGCCAACTATGTCCGGCAAATCATTCTCAAAATTGCGCAGCAAGATATGGTCGTGACGCTGCGCCTCAAGGCGCACCGCCTCCAGCATGCTCAGCAGTGACTGATACGGGTTAAAGCGCACCTTCGTAACCTGCGCCGCGCCGCTGTCAAAGCGGCTGAGGGTGAGCAGGTCCTGAACGATTCGCGTCATGCGGTCCGTCTCGCTGAGGATGACGCTGAGAAAGCTCTCACGCATATCCGCAGGGAGGTCTCTGTCGTCCATGAGCGTCTCCGCGTAGCTGCGCACGTTTGTGAGCGGTGTGCGCAGCTCGTGTGATACATTTGCCACAAACTCCTGGCGGAGATTCTCCTCTTTTTTCTGAGTCGTAACATCGCGGATGACCGCAAGGACGCCGCCCTGGGCGTTCTCCCCGGAGAAAGGGACAAGGCTCATCTCAAGATACCGTCCGTCAACCTGGTGCTCCAATTCGACAGTATCGTCGCTTTTGAGCTCCATCACCTTATCAAAATCATACAGTCCGCCGATGACCGATCCATATGTGGCGTCCTCGCCTATGTGCACGCCCAGCATCTGCTCAGCGGCAGGGTTCTTATGTATTACCGTACCGTCCCTGGAAAAGGCCACAACGCCGTCGGTCATGTGGAGGAAAAGGGTGTCGAGCTTACTGCGCTCGTTATTTATCTCGCCCAAAGTCTCCTCAAGTACTTTCGCCATGTCGTTGAACGTGGCTGTGAGCACCCCGATCTCATCCTTCGAACCGGTCTCGAGCTTACTCGAGAAATCCCCCGCCGCCACGCGCTTCGCTCCGTCCGTCAGACGTTCGATGGGCGCGATGACGCTCTTGGAAAGCAAAAAGCCTAGCAGCACAGATATGACGAGTCCCACCATCAGCGCCTCCAGGATGACCATGAAAAGCTCCGTATTGAGCGTTTCCAGCTCCTGGCGGTTGTCCTTGATATATATGATATATGTCTCCCCGTCCTCGCCGCTTATGGGCAGAGCAACATCCATATATTCGGCGGTCCAGTTGCTCTCTGAGCCCTCCTCGCCGGTGAGCGCCGTGAGAATATTCGGTGTCACAGGGAGCACAGCGCCGCCCTCCGGGTCGCTCCCTGCGAGAAATTCCCCGGTCTCTCCGTCGAGAATATAATAATTTCGTGATCCGCTGTTTATCCCAAGGGCGCCGGAATAGGCGTTAATAATATTTCCTATTCGCTCTGGCGCGTCCTCTCCCTGAGCTTCGCTGCGCAGGTCACCCACGAACTCAGCGTCTGCGAAGGTCTCCTGCATCTGGCCATAAAACCCGTTGATATAAAACCCGATAACGCCGTTGATAAGAAACGCGCCCACCACGGTCATCAGCGATATGATAAGCAGCAGCATTATGAGCACAAGCTTCATATGAAGGCTACGGAACATATTTTTTGTCCTCCCCGCCGAGTTACTCTTTTATCTGGGCTTTGCGAAAAAATAGCCCATACCGCGTTTTGTGATGATATACTCCGGCTCTGCCGGGTCCCGCTCCAGCTTTTCCCGCAGGCGCCGCACCGCCACGTCCACCGTGCGCACATCGCCCACGTAGCCATAATTCCAGACCTTTGCCATGAGCTCGTCTCTGGAAAACACCGTATCCGGCGATGAGGCCAAAAACTTCAAAAGCTCAAACTCCCTGGCCGTCAGCTCCACGCGTTCGCCATCCCTGCACACCTCGCAGTTCTTCGGGTCGATAGTAAGCGCGCCTATTTTGATGGAGTCGCCCGCGCCCTTGACTTCGTCGCTCATGCCGCTGCGGCGGATGTTCGCCTTGACCCGCGCCACCAGCTCCCTCATGAGAAATGGCTTTGTGACATAGTCATCGGCACCAAGGTCGAGTCCCAGGACTCTGTCCGCCTCTTCCTCCCGGGCTGTGAGCATGATTATTGGCACGGCACTGCCATGCTCACGCACTCTTCTGCATATCTCAAAACCGTCCATTTTCGGCAGCATCACGTCCAGCAGTATCAGGTCCGGGTTCCCGCTCAGGGCTAGCTCCAGCCCCTTCTCCCCGTCGTAGGCTTCTATCACATCGTAACCGCTCTTGACGAGATTATATTTCACGATATCCGCGATCGCTTTTTCGTCCTCAACGATAAGTACGAGCTTTCCCATCACTTACCTCCTTCAAGGTACATTTTCGCCTTGAGCACCGCCGCTATGGTCTTGCCGTCCGGCAGCTCATTTCTGCCGATCATCCCAGCCAGTTCCTCAAGGCTTATCTTCTCCACGTCCAAAAATTCGTCCTCATCCGGGTGCGCCTGTCCCTTTTCAAGCCCTGTCGCCAGGTATATATGGAGCACCTCGTCGCAAAACCCAGGCGATGGATAGAACTCACCCAGATACACATACTCCTTCGCCGTGTATCCGGTCTCCTCCTCAAGCTCGCGCTTCGCCCCGGCAAGGGGTCCCTCCCCCCTGTCCAGCTTGCCCGCGGGCACCTCCAGCACGTCTTGCCCCATCGGGTATCTGAACTGGCGCACGCATATCACGCCCCCGTCCGGCAGCAGCGGCACCACCGCGACTCCGCCCGGGTGCATCATAACCTCGCGCACAGCGGTCCTGCCGTTTACGAGACTGACCTCATCCACACGCACTTTAAGTATTTTACCCTCGTACACCATTTTACCCGAGAGTTTCTTCTCCTGATATTTCAAGGTAGTCACCTGCCAAAATCTAACATATTGTACATCTGTTATATTTTATCACACAAAATGGAGTGGTGCAACGGAATAATAACCTGCGAAAACGTTGGCTTTTCCAAAAATTTATACTATCTTACACAGGCGGCGCAATATTATAATACAGTCAACAGCGCCCTTCGGAGGCGCACTCAGAAAAGTGAGGTTTTTCCTATGACCATACAGGCTATCGGCAGCACAGGCATCGCCATCTACATTGACGAACACGACCTTGAAGCAGTGGGCGCAAAGGCCCAGGAGCTGGATCTTGACAGTGCGCGTCCCATTGTCTCCACAGCGCTCATCGAAGCGGGGCTGAGCACTGACGGCGTCATGGAGATAGAGGCGTTTCAAAACGGAGACAGCGTACTAATATTCGCCCGCGTCCTCGCTTCGGAGCCGCTTTTCTTCCGTTTTGATGACTTTGAGGAGCTGCTTACCGCTGTAAAGTCTCTCCCCCCGGTCCCGACTGACAGTACCCTTACATATCTGAACGGCAGCTATTATCTGACCATCGCCAAGGATGAACACGCGGCGGCATCAGTCCTTGAGGAATTCTGCGGCCGGCTTGAACTGCCTGCCTCTTTCATGCTCCATCTTCGGGAACACGGCAGCGTCATATGCGCCCATAACGCTTTGGGGACGCTGCGTCAATATTTCTGATTGAATTCCGGCATTTTTGTGTTATACTATGTGGGCACGGGATAATTCCCCATGCCCACTTTTTTCCGGAGGTGAACGAGCCGTGGCTGAAAAGGGCGTAAAGATCGCCGCAACAAACAGAAAAGCATATCACGACTACTTCATCGACGAAAAATTCGAGGCGGGTATCGAGCTGTTCGGCACGGAGGTCAAGTCTATCCGTCAGGGCACTCTAAACCTGAAGGACTCCTTCTGCATCGTCAAAAACGGCGAGCTTTGGCTTTACGGTATGCATATAAGCCCATATGAAAAGGGCAATATCTTCAACCGGGAGCCGGAACGCGTACGCCGTCTGCTCATGCACAAAAAGGAGATAAACAAACTCCTCGCCCGCACCAAGCAGGATGGTTACTCCCTCATTCCCCTGTCTGTTTACTTCAAAAACTCCCGGGTCAAGGTCGAGCTCGGTCTCGCAAGGGGCAAAAAGCTCTATGACAAGCGCGACAGCATGGCAAAGCGCGACGCAGGGCGTGAGATGGACAGAGCGATGAAAGAGAAAAATAATCGTTAAGGAGAAATACATATGAACAAAAATCCTATTGTTACCTTCACAATGGAGGACGGTTCCCAGTTCAAGGCGGAGCTCTATCCCGAGATCGCGCCGAACACTGTGAACAACTTCCTCTCCCTGGTGAACAGCGGCTTTTATAACGGTCTCACCTTCCACCGCATCATCCCCGGATTTATGATCCAGGGCGGCGATCCCGACGGCAACGGCTGCGGCGGGCCCAACTACTCCATCCGCGGCGAGTTCAGCTCCAACGGCTTCAAGAACGATCTGAATCACACAGAGGGCGTCCTCTCCATGGCCCGCACAAGCGCGCCCAACTCCGCCGGCAGCCAGTTTTTCGTAATGGTCGACGACGCACCGTATCTTGACGGTGAATACGCGGCTTTCGGCAAGGTCATCGAGGGCATAGATGCCGTCCACACTGTGGAGCACGTGCGCACCGGCTTTAACGACAGACCGACCGTTCCCCAGGTCATGAAGGAAGTCACAGCGGAAACTTTCGGTGTGGATTATCCCGCCCCGGAGAAATTCTGGTAAAATGATCGTACCCGCGTCATGCTGTCCCGGAGCCCGGCTTCGGGACGGCACGGCCGGTTGACGTCATATACGGGGGCGTACCGGTTTCGACGGGGGCGTAGAGGCAGGAATAGCGGGCGGATGCGCCCAGCATCCATAAAATGGGCACATTATAAATTAAAGAACAACAATAACGAAGTTCTTGCCGCTGCTTAAATAAGCGGCCGTCCCACCTGTGAGGACCACGGCTCGGGCTGGGGCGTGATTTAGTGGTGACCGTGAGTGCGCAAAGCTTTGAGCGCACCATGCATAATGAAGCTACCGAGTTTTTGAGTATGACGGCTTACGCCTGAACAAGGGAAAGTAAATAACCGTCTGCGCCCGGAGAAGTTCCTGTTGAAGCGCTTTCGGACAGGGGTTCAACTCCCCTCGCCTCCACCATGTCTAAAAAATCCCGCAATCGTAGAGATTGCGGGATTTTCTAGTATTCATGCGGGTTTGCGGGCTTTTTACCGATGTAACTTTTTACTACTCAGTTGCAGAAAATATCATATAATAGCAGCTTTTTTGATGCCATTTTGCAAACGTTTTGCAAACGCCCTACGCAACCTAAATCTCCGCGAGCCGCCGCAGCACACTATATAAAAAGATAGCGCCCGCAGTCATACGACTGCGGGCGCTATCTTTTATTGTGCTTAGTAAAGAGTGATGCTGTTGATGATCGTGTCGTTCATATCCTGGGTAAATACGTCGTTCTCCGCGCTCTGCACAAAGTTCACAAAGTATTCAACTCCATTATCCACGTCGAAGAGATACACGTTCTGGACAAATCTCTCAACACCCTTGCTGTTTGTTCCATAAAACGCGAACCACACAGCCGGCGTGCCGTTCATATCCACGTCGCCCTGGAAGCCCGCAAGAGTGAGGTCGGAATATGTAGCGCTGTACAGGCTCTCGAGGCTGGCGGCCACCAGGTCCTCCGTCCAATCTTCAGGCTGGATATCTATGGGCATTGCTCCCGAAACAGTAATGGAGGAATCCGGACCTGCAGCGCCGTAGATCCCTTGGTTCTCCTGAGGCTCCTGGAATATATCAGGCACCGTTATAGTGATGTCGCCAAACGCCATCTCAAGATATGCTGTATCTTCCGTCTCCTCGGGCTGCTGAACTTCACCGTTCTCCTGCTGGACTGTATCTTCATCCGGAGCGGTATCTTCCCCACCGCAGGCTGCAAAAGCAAACACCATAAGCAGCGCAAGGATGGCAGCCATAAGTCTTTTAGCATTCATCTTTTCTTCCTCCAATTATTCTTGTCTTTATATAAATCGCTCCCGCGGTTTACACTTTTTAGCTTCCCTGAAGTGGTCTTTACATTCCGGGTATTCTACCACTATGACTTGCGAAATGCCGTTTTCTCCACGAAATGCCTCTTTTTCGCCCTGAAATGCAGAGCATATATCTCCCGTGCAAAACATAAATCCCGCAATCGATGTGATCGCGGGATTTACTCGCATGGCACGCCCGAAGGGACTCGAACCCCCAACCCTCAGAACCGGAATCTGATGCTCTATCCATTGAGCCACGGGCGCATGGGATGGTGCTTTGTTATACTACCACAAATTTCCCTCCAAGTAAAGGAAAATTAAAAATCATTTGGGTCTATTACCACAACCTCTATCCCGCACCTGACGGCATAGAGAAGTGTCTTCATCGTGCCGGAGCTCTCTCCTCCGTATACTGCCAGGAGCAGCCCTGCCTCGTCCACAAGATATCTGTTACGCTTCATCATGCATCCGCTCGTATGCTCATGGCTCACATATGTTACCGTGCTGCACCGGGCGAGAGCGCGCCTGTACCGCGCCTGATCCCAGCCGTTCCATTTGTCCGCCTGGGTATCGCAGGGCACCGCCGCCTCGACAATTATATCACTATAAAGCTTATCCCGCAGCTCCAGCGCTGTTTCGCAGAAAATAATATCTACCCCCCGCGCCATGCCGCTGATAAATCTCCTGTATCCCTTCTCATACGCCCTCATAATTTCCTCGGACATACGCTTTTTGAAGGCGATACATCTCTCGTCCTTTTCATTCCCGCCCCAGGGCAGCTTATCCGGGCGGTGCCCCGTCACGCTGCAGGTTATTTCTCTCAAAGCCGCCCCTCCTTTATCGAACATCTTTTCTTATATAATACTACTAATTTAATTCTAAGTCAATCTACCTTTCTATGGTCATATAAGGTCAATTCAGAAAATTCAAGATATTTGAAGATATTTTTAGAAAAAGAAAGATAATCATCCTCATTTGGTCAGAGATGGTCAATTCTCGCTTCACATCGCTCGAGGGCTGTTTTGACCTTTTCTGACGTTAAAGTTATAATTTATAACGTAATCAGGGATGAGAAAAGACCTGATGGGTAATAATCGTAATGAATAAAGATTCACATAGGAGGTCATCATCATGCGTAGAAATAATTCCAATCATTCTCTTACACCTTGGACCGGTACACCTTCTCTTTGGCCCTCAACTGATTTGTTCGGCGATTTCTTTAACGACAGCTTCTGGGGCGGCATGTCCACAGGCGGCATGAAGGCAGATGTCCGGGAGACAGACAAGGACTACCTCATTGATATCGAAGTGCCCGGCATGAAGAAGGAAGACGTGGAGATCAGCCTCAACGACGATATCCTCACAGTCTCCGCGAAGTATGACGAGAGCAACGAGGAGAAAAAGGAAGGTCATTACATCAGACGCGAGCGCAGAAGCGGCGTAATGCGCAGAAGCTTCTCCGTTGACAATGTCAAAGCAGATGAGATTGACGCAAAGCTAGATAACGGTGTTCTCACCATCACCTGCCCCAAGAAGGAGCAGAAAGTGATCTCCGACAGAAAGATCGAAATCAGGTAAGTGCTGTTTTCAAATAGTTATTCTCCCCTCTTAAAACAGATGCGGCGCGGTGAAAACCGCGCCGCATCTGCTTTTGTGCATGTCAGGGGGTGTATACTCTGCTTATGGCTGTGATGCTTCCATCCTGTATGACCGCCTGAGTGTTCTGTGGATTGAAGGTCAGCGTGTCATCCGCAATAAAAGCCTCAAGCTCCGCCGCCGTCACCGTTTTCTCCGGCGCTTCCAGGTCTGAGCTGTCTGTAAGCACGCAGTCCTCTGACACCGGCAGTGTTAATTTGCCGACTTCATAGTACATCTTCGCATCGTCCATGAGTTCCTGCCGCAGCGTTCCGCCGTCCTCACCGATCAGGGTAACACCGCCCATTTCCTCACCGCCGTTGATAGCAACGCCGTTGCTGTCGTCTATGTTCTCAACAACTATCTCCTTGCCGTTTACGACGATAGTATCCCCTTTCTTAAGCTGGCTAACGTCAACCGTATCAAAAAGCTCATAATCGTACACCATGATCTTGAGGGTCATCTTGCCGCCATCTGTACCGAGAGAGTTCGCGTCGAATGATACCGAAACCGTGGCATCATTCAGGTTATCAATATCCAACGATGAAGGCAGCGGCTCAACACGCAGATTTCCCTCAGGCGCCTGAGTATCCTGAGGTTTATCCGCACCGCCGCAGGCACACAGGGCCAGCAGGCATATCGCCAATACGGCAATGACTATCCTTTTCATTTTGATCTCTCCTTTGTTTCCTGAGCTTTGCTCTTGAATTATGCAGTAATATTAGCACTTGATTACTCCGTTTTCAACAGTCTGTACCCTTATTTTTACTTAAGGCTGCAGCTCAGATAATCACTCGCGCAATGCTTCCTCAAGCTTTTTAAGGGCACGTTTTTCTATCCTCGACACATAGCTGCGGGATATACCGCACTTAGCCGCGATTTCCCGCTGAGTCTTAGGTTTTATATTGCCGAGCCCGTAACGGAGCCTTATTATTTCCGCCTCTCTTGTGGAAAGACAGGCGTCGATTTTCGCATAGAGCCGCTCGCTCATCTCTTTCTCCGCCAGCACATCAAGCATATCATCGTCCACACTTATTACGTCAAGGAGCGATAGTGAATTGCCGTCCTTATCCGTATCAAGGGAGTCAGACAGAAGCACTTCTCCATTAGTCTTTTTCTGACTCCTGAAGTGCATCAATATCTCATTCGCTATCCTCTCCCAACGGACACATAGGTTGGTCAATGGGTGGCAA
Source organism: uncultured Oscillospiraceae bacterium (assembly GCA_934552825.1). GTDB lineage: Bacteria > Bacillota > Clostridia > Oscillospirales > Oscillospiraceae > CAKTEQ01. Next base: position 408 of record CAKTEQ010000003.1, on the reverse strand, counting down.
ATCCGCCTCTCCATCCTCCGCAAAGAGGTACACATAGGCGTTTTTGCCGTCCCAGACCACCTTTTTGACGATGGTGCGCAGCAGACGGCGCTTTTCCTCCAGCGTGGCAGAATCCACTGCGCTGGCGAAGGATTCGATCATTTCCTGATGGAAGGCAAACTCCTGATGCAGCATCCGGCTCTGTTCAGTCAGGGCTTCCAGCTCGGCAAGGCGCAGCTGCTGGGTCTCGCTCTCCTGATGGAGCGCGTCGATCTGCTCCATGACGTACTTCGCAGAGGTGTCGCTAGCAACGGACAGGGACTCCACCAGCCGCTTGATGCGCTCTTCCGTCTCGGTGTGCTTTTCCCGGAGCAGCGCCAGCTCTGCGTCGTAGCCCTCCTTGCTGCCGCTGATGACCTTCTTGGTCTG
>CAKTEQ010000002.1 GCA_934552825.1 uncultured Oscillospiraceae bacterium | reverse complement strand
GAAAACAACGAATGCGGCATCGGCGATATTGTTCGCGTGATGGAGACCCGTCCTCTGTCCAAGGACAAGAGATGGCGCGTCGTGGAAATCATAGAGAAGGCAAAGTAAGGAGGCTGACCAATGATACAGCAGGAATCTTATCTGAAGGTGGCCGACAATACCGGCGCCAAAGAAATCAAGTGCATCCGCGTCCTGGGCGGCTCCAAGCGCAAGTTCGGCAACATCGGCGATGTTATCGTGGCTTCCGTGCGCAAGGCAGCTCCCGGCGGTACAGTTAAGAAGGGCGAGGTCGTAAAGGCAGTTATCGTCCGCAGCGCGAAGGGCGTGCGCCGCGCAGACGGCACATACGTCCGTTTCGACGAGAACGCGGCAGTGCTCATCAAGGATGACAAGAATCCCAGAGGCACCCGTATCTTTGGGCCCGTGGCAAGAGAGCTTCGTGACAGCGATTACATGAAGATCCTCTCCCTGGCACCTGAAGTTATTTGATGGAGGGAACCAGAATGAACAGTTTGAACATTAAAAAGAACGATACAGTCGTCGTTCTGTCCGGCAAGGACAAGGGCAAGCAGGGCAAGGTTCTCTCTACACAGCCCAAGGCAGGCAAGGTCGTGGTCGAGGGCATCAACTTCGTCCAGAGACATACAAAGCCCAGAAAGCAGGGCGAAGAGGGCGGCATCATCAAGAAGGAAGCTCCCATCTACGCCTGCAAGGTCATGAGAGTTTGCCCCAAGTGCGGCAAGCCCACCCGTGAAGCCGTAAAGCTCCAGGCAGACGGTACAAGAGCCAGAGTCTGCAAGAAGTGCGGCGAGACCATCTGAGAGGGGGAGCAGACTAAATGAGAATGAAGGAAATTTATAAGCAGGAAGTTGCTCCTGCTCTGATGAAGAAGTTCGAGTACAAGAGCGTTATGGAGATCCCCAAGCTGGAGAAGATCGTCATCAACGTGGGCGTAAGCGAAGCAAGAGATAACCCCAAGGTCCTGGACGCTGTTGTGAACGATATCACAACTATCACAGGCCAGAAGGCAGTTATCACAAAGGCAAGAAAGTCCGTCGCTAACTTCAAGGTTAGAGAGGGCATGCCCATCGGCGTGAAGGTAACACTCCGCTCCGACAAGATGTGGGAGTTCCTGGAGAGATTCTTCTACGTTGCACTTCCCCGCGTGCGCGACTTCCGCGGCATCTCCGCTGACTCCTTCGACGGCAGAGGCAACTATGCCATCGGCATCAAGGAACAGCTTATCTTCCCCGAGATCGAGTATGACAAGATCGACAAGATCCGTGGTATGGATATCGTTATCTGCACCACAGCTAAGACAGACGAAGAGGCGAGAGAGCTGCTCAGCCTGCTGGGCGCACCCTTTGTCCGCAGCTAATTAGGGAGGAAGAAAAGCAAATGGCTAAAAAAGCAATGATTTTGAAGCAGCAGAAGCCTGCTAAGTTCTCCACAAGACAGTACAACAGATGCAAGATCTGCGGCAGACCTCACGCATACCTGCGCAACTATGGCGTTTGCCGTATCTGCTTCAGAGAACTGGCTTACAAGGGTCAGATCCCCGGCGTGCGCAAGGCATCCTGGTAATCAGACCGTAAGAAATCATCAATAGTGTTCGCAGCTGACCGGAGCATTGCTCCGCCCGCGGGGCAATGACCGGCGCCTGTGACGTTTTGAAAAAAGGATGGCGAAAGGTCATCGGCAATCGCCCGGTAAGGGCTATTGGCTTTGATACCTCGCCGCCTGAACAGGCGAAAGCCTGTAACTCTAAACAGGAGGTAAATTAAATGCACATCACAGACCCCGTAGCTGATATGCTTACGAGAATCCGTAACGCTAACTCAGCAAAGCACGAGACAGTTGACGTACCCAATTCAAAAATGAAGAAGGCCATCGCTGAGATCCTGCTGGAGGAAGGCTACATCAAGAGCTTCCAGATCATCGACGACGGCACTCAGGGTATCATCCGCATCACCCTGAAGTACAACGAGGGCAAGGAAAAGGTCATCACAGGCCTGCGCAGAATTTCCAAGCCCGGTTTGCGCATTTATGCAGGTTCCGACGAGCTGCCCAGCGTTCTCAAGGGACTCGGCATCGCAATCATTTCCACATCCAAGGGCATCATGACTGACAAGAAGGCAAGAGCTCTCCATGTCGGCGGCGAAGTCCTTGCATTCGTCTGGTAAGGGGGTACAGGAATATGTCAAGAATAGGCAGAATGCCGATCACAGTACCCGCTGGCGTTGAAGTCAAGCTGGACGGCAACACAATAACAACAAAGGGCCCCAAGGGTACCCTCACACGTACTCTTCACCCCGATATGATCATCGAGACGGAAGGCAACGTCATCACAGTAAAGCGCCCCACCGACGATAAGGAGCACCGCTCCCTCCACGGTCTGACACGTACACTGGTCGCCAACATGGTGGAAGGTGTCGATAAGGGCTTCAAGAAGGAGCTGGACGTGAACGGCGTCGGTTACAGAGCGACAAAGGAAGGCACAAAGCTCGTACTGAACATCGGTTACTCCCACCCCGTAACAGTTGAGGAGATCGAAGGCATCACAATCGAGTGCCCCACTCCCAACAAGGTGGTTGTAAGCGGTCCTGACAAGCAGAAGGTCGGCCAGTTTGCAGCGGAGCTCAGAGAGAAGCGTCCTCCCGAGCCTTACAAGGGCAAGGGTATCAAGTACTCTGACGAAGTTATCCGCCGCAAAGAAGGCAAGACCGGTGCTAAATAAAAGGAGGTGTGCCTAAATGATAAACAGACCTAATACAAACGCTCAGCGCCTTAAGCGCCATAAGAGGGTTCGTGCTAAGATTTCCGGCACGCCCGAAACACCCCGTCTGAACGTATTCAGAAGCGCAGCGAATATCTACGCTCAGGTCATCGATGACGTCAACGGCGTCACGCTGGCATCCGCAAGCTCTCTGGACAAGGCTATCGACATGTACGGCGGCAACTGCACAGCTGCCAAGGAAGTCGGCAAGCTCGTGGCAGAGCGCGCGAAGGCAGCGGGCATCGAGAACGTTGTTTTCGACCGCGGCGGTTACGTATATCAGGGCCGTGTCAAGGCTCTGGCAGAAGGTGCCCGTGAGGGCGGCCTGAACTTTTAAGGGGAGGAGAAAAGACAATGGCAAAATTTGAACAGAATCCCAGTGAATACATTGAAAAGGTCGTTTCTCTGAACCGCGTCTCCAAGACGGTCAAGGGCGGACGTATCATGAAGTTCTCCGCACTTGTAGTCGTGGGCGACGGTAAGGGAACGGTCGGCTATGGCCTCGGCAAAGCAGCCGAAGTTTCCGAAGCTATCCGCAAGGGTATCGAGGATGCAAAGAAGAATCTCACAAAGATCACAATGGACGGCACAACTATCCCCCACGAGATCACAGGCGAGTTCGGCGCAGGCCGCGTGCTCATGAAGCCCGCAGCTCCCGGTACCGGCGTTATCGCCGGCGGGCCTGTCCGTGCGGTAGTCGAAGCAGTCGGCATCCGTGACATCAGAACAAAGTGCCTGCGCTCCAACAACCCCCAGAACGTTGTTGCGGCGACAATGGCTGGTCTCAAGGCTCTGAGAGGTCCCGAAGAGGTCGCTCGCATCAGAGGCAAGAGCGTCCAGGAAATTATAGGTTAAGGGAGGCTGTACAATGGCTAATCTGAAGATAAAGCTCGTAAAGAGCCTCAATGGCAGACATGAAAAGCACATTGCTACTGCCAACTCTCTCGGTCTGAGAAAGATCTCCGACGAGACAATCCAGCCCGACAACGCTCAGACCCGCGGCAAGATCGCACAGATCGGTTATCTGCTGCAGGTTACCGAAGAATAAGGAGGTGCAGGTCAATGAATTTGCATGAACTCGCTCCCGTAGCCGGTTCCGTAAAGGAAGGCAAGCGCAAGGGCCGCGGTATCGGCACAGGCAACGGCAAGACAGGCGGCCGCGGTCACAAGGGTCAGAAGGCCCGTTCCGGCGGCGGTGTCAGAGTCGGCTTTGAAGGCGGCCAGATGCCTCTTGCAAGACGTGTCCCCAAGAGAGGCTTCAACAATATCTTTGCTGAGCCCCTGGAGATCGTCAATCTCTCAGCTCTCAACAAGTTTGAGGACGGTGCTGTCGTAACAGCTCAGGAGCTGCTCGACAAGGGCATCCTCTCCAAGTGCCAGTACGGCGTAAAGGTTCTTGGCAACGGCAGCCTCACCAAGAAACTCACAGTTAAGGTTAATGCAGTTTCTGCAAGCGCCAAGGAAAAAATCGAGGCAGCTGGCGGGAAGGTAGAGGTGGTATAAGTGGTAAACACTATGCGCAATGCGTGGAAAATACCCGAGTTGCGTAAGAAGATACTCTTTACCCTTTTCGTACTTCTTATTTTCCGTCTGGGCAACGCAGTACCCGTGCCTTTTGTTAACACAGAAGTACTGGGAACGTATCTTGATACGCTGGGCAACACTGTTCTCGGACTGTACAACGTCATGTCCGGCAACGCATTTTCCAAGTGTACCATCTTTGCCCTGTCCATCCAGCCCTACATCAACGCGTCCATTATCATCCAGCTCCTTACTATAGCCATCCCCGCACTGGAGAGGCTGAGTAAGGAGGGCGGTGAGGAAGGCCGCAAGAAGATCATGTCCATCACCCGCTATGCGACCGTTATCATCGGCCTGCTCCAGGGCTTCGGCTACTATATGCTGATGAAGAACAGCATGGGCATCATCACTGAGACAGGCGTGTGGCCCGCTGTCGTCATTATCATGACGTTCATGGCAGGCGCGGCTCTCATCATGTGGCTGGGTGAGCAGATTTCCGAGTTCGGTATCGGCAACGGTATCTCCATGATCCTGTTCGCCGGCATCATCGCAAGAGGTCCTGCTGAACTCACAAGCATCATCAGCGGCATGAAGGCCGGCTATATCAGCGTTATCGGCCTTATCGCAATCATTCTTGCCGCTCTTGCTATCATCGTGTTCATCGTGTTCATCACAAATGCCGAGCGCAGAATCCCCGTGCAGTACGCAAAGAGAGTCGTCGGCAGAAAGATGTACGGCGGCCAGAGCACTCACCTGCCTATCAAGGTGAACCTCTCCGGCGTCATGCCCATCATCTTCGCTCAGACTATCGCATCTCTCCCCGCTACTATCGCGGCGCTGTGCAACCCCAGCGAGGGTACCTTCTGGTATAAGTTCCTGAAGGTGTTTGACACGACTTCCGTGGTGTACATGGTGCTCTACTTCCTGCTGATAATCGCGTTCAGCTATTTCTACGCGACCATCCAGTTCAACCCCATTGAGATCTCCAACAATCTCAAGAAGAACGGCGGGTTCATCCCCGGCTTCCGTCCCGGCAGACCCACATCGGATTTCATCCACAAGGTGCTCAACAAGATCACACTCTTCGGCGCACTTTACCTGGGTATCCTGGCGGTCATCCCCATTATCGTCACAAGAATTACAGGCCTTACAACTCTGAGCCTGGGCGGCACATCCATCATCATCGTTGTTGGTGTTGCTCTTGAGACGGTGCAGCAGATGGAAGCGCAGATGGTCATGCGCAACTACAAGGGCTTCCTCGAATAAGAAAGAGGTAATCGTATGAAACTTATGTTTTTAGGCGCTCCTGGAGCCGGCAAGGGCACTCAGGCTGACGCAGTCAGCGCGAGACTGGGAATCCCCACGATTTCCACCGGCAATATTCTGAGAGAAGCAGTTAAGAATGGTACACCTATCGGTCTCAAGGCCAAGGAGTACATGGACGCGGGCAAGCTCGTGCCCGACGATGTCATCATCGGTCTGGTTGACGAGCGCATCGCACAGGATGACTGCAAAAACGGCTTCATCCTCGACGGTATGCCCCGCACGATAGTCCAGGCGGAAGCACTGGAGAAGGCCGGCATCGAGTTCGACAACATCATCTCTCTGGAGATATCCGACGATGAGATAATGTCCAGAATGACAGGCCGCCGCACTTGCCCCGCCTGCGGAGCAAGCTTCCACATCAAGGATAATCCTTCCAAGAAGGAAGGCGTCTGCGATAACTGCGGCTCCGAGCTTACTCAGCGCAAGGACGACGCTCCCGAAACAGTCAGAGAACGTCTTGTGGTATACCACGACAGTACAGAACCGCTGAAGGCTTTCTACGCTGAGCGCGGCAAGCTCAAGCTGGTTCAGAGCCAGGAAAAGGTCGCAGATACAATGCGCCTGGTGGCCGAGGCTCTCGGTTTGGAGTAATTTATGATCCAAATCAAATCACCCCATGAAATCGACCTGATGCGCCGGGCGGGTAAAATTACCGCGGCAGCCCGTGCTTTGGCAGGGGAAATGGTAGCCCCCGGCGTAACAACCAAGGAGATCGATAAAGCAGTCAGAAAATTCATCGAAGGGCAGGGTGCAAAGCCTTCGTTCCTGGGCTATGCGGGCTATCCCGGTAGCGCGTGCATTTCGGTGAACGACGTCGTTATCCACGGCATACCCGACGGGCGGGTGATCAGGGACGGCGACATCGTCAGTGTGGACGTCGGTGCTTACATCGACGGGTTCCACGGAGACTGCGCTGCGACATTTGTTGCAGGGAACGCAAACGACGAGGCGCTCAAACTCATCGAAGTCACAAAACAGAGCTTCTTCGAGGGCCTCAAGTTTGCAAAACCGGGTTTCCGTATTTCGGATATCTCCAGGGCAATCCAGACCTACGCAGAGAGCTTCGGCTACGGCATCGTGCGGGACTACGTCGGTCACGGCGTGGGCACAAATCTCCACGAGGACCCCGAGGTACCAAACTACGTAGCGCCCCGGTCGCTGGCGGCAGGGAGGACAAATCCCCGCCTGGTAGCCGGTATGACCATCGCCATCGAGCCGATGATCAACCAGGGCACATACGAAGTTAAGGTAATGCCGGACGGCTGGACTGTAAAGACACTGGACGGCAAGCTCTCGGCACACTACGAGAACACTGTGCTGATAACAAACGGCGAGCCTGAGATACTGACAACTGTCGGAGAGTTCTGATATGGGAATAACCAGATCAAGCATTGTTGTTTCAACAGCCGGACGCGATAAGGATAAGCTGTTCTTCGCCGTCGAACTGGACGGAGAATATGCCCTTATCGCGGACGGTAAGGCGAGGCGCCTCGGGCAGCCGAAGCGCAAAAAGCTGAAGCATCTGCGGTTCGTATCGCAGAGCGATTCCCGAGTCGCCGAAAAGATCAGAACAGGCGACAAGGTTCTCGACAGCGAGATTAGACGTGCTCTTGCGGCATTTAGGCAGGAGTTCGAGGGTCAACTACCAAGAGGAGGTAACTAAACCTTGGCAAAAGACGATGTAATCGAGCTTGAAGGCACCGTAGTAGAGGCGTTGCCTAACACAATGTTCCAGGTAGATATCGGCAACGGTCATACTATCCTGGCGCATATATCCGGCAAGCTCCGGATGAATTTCATAAGGATCCTGCCCGGGGACAAGGTGACGGTACAGATGTCTCCTTACGACCTGACAAGAGGCAGAATCACCTGGAGAAGCAAGTAAGCAGTAAATTGGAGGTATTACCAATGAAAGTAAGGCCATCAGTTAAGCCCATGTGCGAAAAGTGCAAGATCATCAAGCGCAAGGGTCGCGTTATGGTTATCTGCGAGAATCCCAAGCACAAGCAGAGACAGGGCTAAACCCAGATTCGTTTACGAAAGGAATGATTTACAAATATGGCAAGAATTGCCGGCGTTGACCTGCCCAAGGATAAGAGAATCGAAATCGGTCTCACATACATCTACGGCATCGGTAGAAAAAGCGCAAGTGATATCCTTAAGGAAACAGGCATTAACCCCGACACAAGGGTTAAGGACCTGACAGATGACGAAGCAGCCGCTCTGCGTGAGTGCATTGATCGCAGCTACAAGGTCGAAGGTGACCTGCGCCGTGATGTGGCGATGGACATCAAGAGACTGACAGAAATCGGCAGCTACAGAGGTATGCGTCACAGACGCGGCCTGCCTGTAAGAGGGCAGCGCAGCAAGACGAACGCACGCACACGCAAGGGTCCCAAGAGAACCATTGCTAACAAGAAGAAGTAAAGGGGGATATGAGAAATGGCAGCAAATCCTAAGGGAAAAAAGGTCATCAAGAGACGCCGCGAGCGCAAGAACATTGAAAAGGGCGCGGCACATATCCGCTCTTCCTTCAACAACACCATGGTAACAATCACCGACCTGAACGGAAACGCCCTTTCATGGGCATCCTCCGGCGGCCTGGGTTTCCGCGGTTCCAAGAAGTCCACTCCCTTCGCAGCTCAGACAGCTGCTGAGACAGCAGCCAAGGCTGCTATGGAGCACGGTCTTAAGACTGTTGAAGTTTACGTCAAGGGTCCCGGTTCCGGCAGAGAAGCAGCTATCCGCGCTCTGCAGGCGGCAGGTCTTGAGGTCACAATGATCAAAGACGTGACACCCATTCCGCACAACGGTTGCCGTCCTCCCAAGAGAAGACGCGTTTGATCGGGAAGAAGGAGGAAAAGTATTATGGCAAAAAATATGCAGCCTATTGCTAAGCGCTGCAAGGCGCTTGACCTTTCACCCGCCGTTCTGGGTTACAGCAAGAAGACTACAAACCGTAATCCCGGCGGAAACATGAGAAAGAAGAAGAGCGAGTACGCAACTCAGCTCAACGAGAAGCAGAAGGCAAAGTTCGTGTACGGCATGCTGGAGAAGCAGTTCCGTTCCTACTATGAGAAGGCAGTTGCCATGCCCGGCAAGACCGGCGACAATCTGCTTGCCCTCTGCGAGCGCCGTCTGGACAACGTTGTGTTCCGTCTGGGCTTCGCGGCAACACGCCGCCAGGCAAGACAGATGGTGACACACGCCCACTTCACAGTGGATGGCAAGAAGGTCAACATTCCTTCCTACCAGGTAAAGCCCGGCCAGGTCATCGAAGTTGCGGAAGCAAGCCGCTCTCTCGTACCCTTCAAGAAGCTGACAGGGGAGGACGCACCTATCGTGAGCGCACCTCAGTGGCTGGAGCGCGATAAGAATGCCCTTAAGGGCACGGTGGTAAAGATGCCCGTCCGCGAGGATATTGACTTCCCGATTGATGAGCAGCTCATCGTTGAGCTCTACTCCAAGTAAGGAATAAGCCCCCCGACTATTAACAAGCTGACATACAGGGTGCTTCCCGCACCCAGACAAGGAGGGTATAACTTATGGTAGAAATAGAAAAGCCGCGCATCGAATGTATCGAATCACCGGAAGACGGCTCCTACGGTAAGTATGTGGTCGAGCCTCTGGAAAGAGGTTATGGTACAACACTGGGTAACTCCCTGCGTCGTATTCTTCTCTCATCCCTTCCCGGCACAGCCGTGACAAGCATCAAGCTCAACGGCATCCAGCATGAGTTTTCCACCATCCCCGGCGTCAAGGAGGATGTTTCCGAGATAGTCCTGAACGTGAAGGGCATCATTGCCAAGCTCCACTGCGCAGGCACGAAAACGGTCTACATCGAGGCTGCCGGCGAGCGTGAGGTCTGCGCGGGCGACATCAAGGCGGACGGCGAAGTGGAGATAATCAATCCTGATTTCCACATTGCGACGCTTGGCCCAGACGCGGTGCTGAACATGGAGCTCACACTGAGCCACGGACGCGGATATGTGCCCGCTGAGCGAAACAAGTCGCAGAACAATGTCATCGGTGTGATCCCCGTGGACTCTATCTACACGCCTGTTTACAAGGTCAACTACACCGTTGAGAACACCCGTGTGGGCAACATGACAGACTTTGACAAGCTCACCCTTGAGGTCTGGACGGACTCCACGATCACGGCAAGAGATGCCGTATCCCTCGGCGCAAAGATTCTTTGCGATCACTTCATGCTGTTCACGGATCTCTCCGAATCCATCGGCAATAAGGCGACGATAGTCGAGCACGCCGAGACTCAGAGAGACAAAGTCCTTGAGCTGACCATCGAAGAGCTGGATCTCTCCGTCCGCAGCTTCAACTGCCTCAAGCGCGCAAACATCAACACTGTTGAGGACCTCATCAACAAGTCCGAGGACGAGATGATGAAGGTGCGCAACCTGGGCAGAAAGAGCCTGGAGGAAGTTATCCATAAGCTCGCAATGATGGGTCTGTCTCTGAAAAAAGAAGAAAACTAATCTCTCTGGTAAGGAGGAAAATCCAAATGCCCGGAACTCGTAAGCTCGGCAAGACAACCGACCAGCGTATGGCAATGCTCAGACAGCAGGTAACTGACTTTCTGGCAAACGGCAGAATGGAAACAACTGCTACAAGAGCCAAGGAAATCGCGCCTCTTGCTGAAAAGATGATAACACTTGGTAAGGCAAACACTCTGGCAACACGCCGTCAGGCTCTCTCCTTCATCACAAAGGAGGACGTTGTGACAAAGGTGTTCAACGAGATCGCTCCCAAGTACGCCGATCGTAACGGCGGCTACACAAGAATTACAAAGACCGGTCCCCGCCGCGGCGACGCAGCCGAGATGGCAGTTATCGAACTGGTGTAATTCAGTTAAACGTGAAGAAGAACGGATGCAGCTTCTGCATCCGTTCTTTTTTTGCGATCCTCTTTGACTTTTCTACTTAGTGATCTTCAGAAATGACGCTGCGGTTCCTGAACAGCAGGGAGATGCACCACAGCCCTGCCAGCGCCACCAGAGTATAGATGACGCGGCTGAGTGAGGAAGTCTGCCCGCCGCAGATCCATGCCACTACGTCGAAAGAGAAGATACCGATGCTGCCCCAGTTCAGGGCGCCGATTATCGTCAGGATAAGGGCAATTCTATCCATAACCATAAAAACTGATCCTTCCTTTCTACGGAGCTAATATTCCCGCGCCCGGCGAGTAATATACATTGTTAAAGGCGGGCAAATGGTGTATAATATGGCAAGTTTATTTTTTAGGGAGGCAGGACCATGAAGCTAACCGTGCCCGCTTACGCAAAACTGAATTATACGCTGGACTTGCTGGAGCGCCGGGAGGACGGGTACCACGAGATGCGCATGGTAATGGTCTCTGCCGACCTGAAGGACCGGGTGACCATCGAGACGGACACGGGCGGAGAGCTGCGGATAAAGACGAACCTGCGCTACCTGCCCAGCGACGGCCGCAACCTGGCTGTCCGGGCGGCGGTGCTCTTCCAGCAGGAGACCGGGATAGATCTCAACGGTGCGGATATCGAGATACGGAAAAACGTGCCTGTGTGCGCAGGTATGGCTGGGGGCAGCTCGGACGCCGCGGCGGTGCTCCGTGGGCTGAACGAGATGACAGGCGCCGGAATAAGCCTGCCGGACCTCGCCAGGATGGGCAAGGCGCTGGGGGCGGACGTGCCGTACTGCGTTATGGGCGGGACGATGCTCGCCGAGGGCATCGGGGAGCGGCTCACGCCATTGAGGGCTGTTCCAAAGTGCCACGTGGTCATATGCAAGCCCCGGTTCTCCACATCTACGGCACAGGCATTCGCGGCGCTGGACAGATGTAAGGTCCGCAATCATCCGGACACGGAGGGGATGCTCGCCGCAATAGAGCGGGGCGACCTGAACGGCATAGCCCGGCGGCTTTACAACGTGTTTGAGCCGCAGGAGACGAAAAGGCATAAAACCCTTCGGGAACTGCGCAGTCTGCTCATACAGAACGGCGCGCTGGGCGCCTGCATGACGGGTACGGGGCCGTCAATGTTCGGGCTTTTTGCCGACGGGAGAACTGCCTCCCGGGCGGCGGCGGTGCTCCGGGAGAACTGCCAGAACGTGTATCTTACGAAAATTGTATAAATCGGGAAATCACCGTCAAGAATGTACTCAACAATACATATTGAAGGTGATTTTTTCATGAAGATAGGAAAATTCGAGATAATCATAGCCGGCGCGCTGGCCCTGCTGGTGCTCTGGGGCGCCTGGTGCGAAGGGAGCTTCCGGGACCTTTCCGGGCAGGTGGTGCGCCTGCACGTCATCGCAAATTCAAATTCCGAGGAGGACCAGCGGCTCAAGCTCCAGGTGAGGGACGCGGTACTGGAAGCGGCACAGGAGCTGACCGAGGGAGCGGACGGTCCTGAGACGGCGCGGTCACAGCTGTCGGAAGGCCTCGGGGATATCGAAGCGGCGGCGCTGAGCGTTGTGGAGCAGGCGGGGTATGAATATACGGTGGGCTCAGAACTGGGCACGGAGCACTATGACACCAGGGTTTATGAGGATTTTTCCCTGCCGGAGGGGGATTATGTGTCTCTGCGGGTGACTATCGGCGCAGGGGAAGGGAAGAACTGGTGGTGCGTTGTGTTCCCGCCATTGTGCACGGCGTCTGTGGAGGAGTATGAGACGGTGTCCGCCTTCGCTATGGATGACGACAGCGTGGCCCTCATCACCGAGAAAAACGGAGGTTATGTCCTGAAATTCAAGACGATGGAGCTGATAGGGAAGCTGAAGGAGTATTTCGGTTGGTGAGCGGGGCAGCGAGCCGCCTCCTCTTACACAGGTGAGGCTCGGAGAATAGGAAAAGGACCGGGATTTTTCCCGGTCCTTTTCCTATATTTAATATTCAAAATCATTCAGCACCAGGCTCTGCATGCTCCAGCGCCTCCATCTTCCGCAGGCGGGGGACAACCGTGAGCAGCATCGTCACAAAGCAGGCGACGCAGGCGGTCACACAGGATATGGGGTCAGCCCAGAACACGCCCCATACGCCCATGGCCGTGCGGGGCAGGATTATTGTAAGGGGCACTACAATGACGGCTTTGCGCAGGAGTGAGAAGAATATCGCCTGCTTTGACATGCCGAGGGACACGAAGGTGCTCTGTCCCGCCATCTGGAGTCCCATGAAGGTGTACACGCAGAAGTAGATGCGCAGCGCCTTCTCGCTCACCGCAACAAGCTCCGGCTTGTTGTTGAACACCAGAACGAAGAAGTGGGGCAGCGCCACCACAAGTGCCGTGATGATAAAGCACATTATGAGGCAGACCTTTGTCATATAGCGGATGCACTGTTCGGCGCGCTCATATTTATGTGCCCCGTAGTTGAAGCTCAGCACAGGCTGAGCGCCGCTCGTGAAGCCCTGCACGGGCTTGAGGGCGACCTCGTGCACGGAAGTGACCACGGTCATAGCGCCCACGTAGAGGTCCCCGCCGTACTGGGCGAGGGTGGTGTTGGAGAAGATCTGCACAGCACTTGTGGTGAGGGACATGACAAAGTTGGACATTCCCAGACCGAGTATCCTGCCGCACAGGCGCGGCTCCGGCTTCATGTGCCGCAGACGCAGGCGAAGGATGGCTTTTTCGCTGGTGAGAAAGCGCAGGACCCAGACCATGGAGATGAACTGGGAGATTATAGTGGCGAGAGCAGCCCCTTTGACGCCCATGTGGCACGCGTAAATAAAGAGCGGGTCCAGGACGATATTGACGACGGCTCCAAGCCCGACCGTGAGCATACTCACCTTGGAGAAGCCCTGGGCGCTGATGAAGGTGTTCAGCCCCAGTCCCAGCATGGAGAAGAAGTTACCGCAGAGGTAGATGGTGAGATAATTGTCCGCATAGGGAAGGGTCTGGTCGCTGGCACCGAAGGCCCGCAGGACGGGTACCTTGAAGATGAAGGACGCAGCCGTGACGATTACGCAGAAGAAGAGAAGCAAAGTGCAGGCGTTGCCCATTATCCTCTCCGCCTTTTCGTTGTTCCCGGCGCCCCGCTCGATAGAGCACAGGGGCGCGCCGCCCTGACCGCAGAGGTTCGTAAAGGCGGTTATTATAGTGATGATGGGAAATGTGATGCCGAGACCCGTGAGGGGCAGCATGCCCTCCCCGGGGATATGCCCGACGTACATTCTGTCCACGATGTTATACAGTACGTTTATGAGCTGCGCCACGATCATGGGTATGGCAAGGCGGGTTATGCTAGTTTTAATGCCGCCCTGACTGAAGTCATTCCGTGTTTCTGCCAAAGGTAAACACCCCTCTCTACCTCAGCATTATACATGAATGGGCCGGTTTTTCAAAGGGTCTCGTAAAAAGATGTGAAAAACGGGGAAAATGTGCTAAAATGTGAGAAAAAAGACAGAGGGAAAGGCGGAGAAGCCATGGGCACGCTGCGCATCATCACAGGGGGCGCGAAGACCGGGAAGAGCCGGGGCATATATGAAGAGATATCCGGCGGCGGGGGCAGGGAAGCTATCATCCTTGTCCCGGAGCAGCATACCCACGGCGCCACCAGGGATCTGTGCTCCCGCTGCGGAGACAGGGCCGCGGCCTACGCCCAGGTGCTGAGCTTTACGGATCTCGCCCGACGTGTCTTCGAGCAGGCGGGGGGGACGGCAGCCCAGTTCCTCAGCGACAGCGGCAGGCTGCTGCTCATGAACCGCACCATCGAGAAGCTTCGTGGAGTGCTGAGCATCTACTCCTCCGCGGCATCGAAGCCCGCGGAGCTGGAACGGCTGCTCATGACCGTGGACGAATTCAAAAGCTGCGCCGTCAGCCCGGAGGACATAACCAGAATGGGCGAGAAGGTGGAGTTTTCCGCCAAGCTGACTGAGCTGGCGGCGATACTGGAGATGTTCAACGCTCTCTCCCGGGAGACGGGTCTCTCCCCGGCGGACCGGCTCACAATGACGGCACAGCGCCTTGAGCTGTGTGATTTTGCCCGGGGTGCGGACATATACATCGACGGCTTCAGCGACTTTACATACAGGGAGACCGTGATAATCTCCCTGCTCCTTGAGCGGTGCGCCCGCATGACCGTGACGCTCACCTGGGAGCCGGGTTCTGAGGAGAGCGACGCCTTTGCCGTCCCCGTGAGCACATGGGGAAAGCTCCTGAGACTGGGCAGAGACCTGGGCGCTGAGGTGGAGCTGAAAACCACGGCGCGGGAGCGGGAGACGGATATCACCTATCTGGGAGAGTATCTCTTCGCCGACGGGACGGGAACGCCCCCGGAGACGGGCGGCGTCGCCCTGCGCGCCTGCGCCAACGCATATGAGGAGTGCCTTGCGGCGGCGGAGGACATCGCGCGTCTTGTCCGCGCTGGCGCCCGATACCGGGATATCACCGTCGCCGTGCGGCAGGTGGATGAATACAGCGATCTTATGGAAAGTGCGCTGGAGCAGTTCGGCATACCCCTGAACGTCACGGGGGGCACGAAAGTCCGGGCGAACCCGGTGTACACGCTCATCACCGGCGCCCTTGACACCGTGACGGGCGGCTTTGAATACGAGGATATCTTCAAATTCCTGAAAACCGGTCTCGCCGGTCTCCGATGGGATGAGTGCGACAGACTGGAGAACTATGTGCTGCGCTGGAAGGTTCGCGGCTCCATGTGGTGGCGTGAGGAGGGCTGGACCCTGAACCCGGAGGGCTACGGCGTGGAGTTCACGGACGCATCCCGTGCTGCCCTTACAGAGCTGAACATCCTGCGGGAACGGGTGCGCCGCCCCTTCACGGCGCTGCGCGAGGGACTCTCCGGAAGGCGGTCCATGAGGGATATGCTACGGGCGCTCTACGAATTCCTGCTGGATATCAGCCTGCCGGAGAACCTGGAGGACAAGGCGGAGAAATTCAGGGGCACGCGCCTTGGAGAGCAGTATGCCCAGCTCTGGGGCAAGGTGGTGACGGCGCTGGACCAGTGCGCCGCCATCATGGGGGACACGGAGCTGGACAGAAGCGAATTTGCCGCCATATTCCCGGGCGTCCTCGCCTGGGAGTGCGTGGATACGATACCCGCCACGGTGGACGCGGTGCAGCTCACGGAGCTGAGCCGCACGGGACACAGCAGCCCGAAGCATATGTTCATCCTGGGGGCGAACGACACGAGCATGCCCCTTCCGGCGGAGAACGGCGGCGTCATAACGGAGACGGAGCGGCGGGAGCTCCTCGCCCTGGGGCTTGAGCTCCTCCCCGGCGCCCACAGCCTGATGACCCGGGAGCTCTATTCCGTATACAGCGCCGTCACAGCGGCGGCGGAGAGCCTTACCATAAGCTGGCCGGAGAGCACGGACAGCGGCACTGAGCTGCGCCCGAGCTTCATCGTGGAGCGGGTGCGTGAGCTGCTGACGGATTGGGAGGAGAGACGCGCCGCCGGTACTCTCAGCCTGACCCGCGCCCTCCAGGAGGGCGCGCGGCGGCTAAGCATTGGGGACGGCTCTGTCCTGGACGAGTTGGAGCGGCGCGGAGCCGACCCTGCCAGGGTGGAGCGGGTGCGCCGCGCCGGGAAATATTCCCGGGGGCAGCTTACCACGGATGGTGTGCGCGCTCTCTACGGGGGCAGATTTGATATGTCCGCCTCCAAGATAGATAAATTCAATTCCTGCAAGTTCATGTATTTCATGGAGTACGGCCTGCGTGCGAAAGCGCGGAAAAGCGCCGGGTTCGAAGCGCCGGAGATGGGCACCTTCGTCCATGAAATACTGGAAAATACAGCCCGGGACGTGGAGAAACGGGGAGGCTTCAAGGCTGTGGAGCCGGAGACCGTCCGCGCCATCGCGAAGGGTCACGTGGAGCACTATATAGAGACGACCCTCGGCAGCTTCCGGGACAAGACGCCCCGCTTCAGGTATCTTTTCAACCGCCTGCTCAGGAGTGTATACGCGGTGGTGGAGGACATGGCGGCGGAGCTGCGCGTTTCGGACTTCCGACCCATGGAGTTCGAGCTGGAGTTCGGCGGCAAGGGGGACCTGCCCCCTGTGGCGCGCATCTCTCAGGACGGGGAGATACGCATCAGCGGCTTTGTGGACAGAGTGGACGGCTGGGTGAAGGACGGAAAGCTCTATCTCCGGGTGGTGGACTACAAGACGGGGCGCAAAAAGTTCGACTTTACGGACATCGCCAACGGTCTGGGGCTTCAGATGCTGATATACCTCTTCGCACTGGAGCGGGGAGGAAAGGAGAAGTTCGGCGGGGACATCGCCCCGGCGGGGGTGCTCTATGTGCCCGCGCGGGACGTGACGGTCCGGGGCAGACGCGACCTGCCCGGGGAGGAGCGCCGGCGCATGGTGGCGAAGGAGCTGCGCCGCAGCGGCGTGGTGCTGGACGACGAGGATGTCGTCACCGCCATGGAGAACCCTCAGGACGGGGAGCTCAGGTTCCTCCCCGTGACCATGAAGAACGGAAAGATAACCGGGGAGTATCTCGTCTCGGCTGAGCGGCTGGGGCGGCTTGAGCGCCATATCGACAGGGTGCTCATGGAGATGCTCGGGGAGCTGAGCTCCGGGGATATCGCCGCGGACCCCATAAAGAAGGGGGCGGGCACCCCCTGCGATTACTGCGACTTCCGCCAGGCATGCCTCTTCGATGAGTGCGCCGACGTGCCCCGGCAGGCGGAGACTATCAAGACGAATGATTTCTGGCTGAAGCTTGGGGGAGAGGAGGGGAAGGATGGCTGAGATAAGGCTCACAGAGCAGCAGCGCATGGCGGTAGAGCTGGACGGCTCCGCCCTGTTGGTATCCGCCGCCGCCGGTTCCGGTAAGACGAAGGTGCTGGTGGAACGGCTGCTGCGACAGGTGACGGGACCGGAGAAAAGGAACATCGACGAGTTTCTCATAATCACGTACACCCGCGCCGCCGCGGAGGAGCTGCGGGGACGCATCGTCCGGGAACTGAAAAAGCGTGCGGCTCAGGATCCGGGCAGCGCCCATCTGCGCCGCCAGAGCCTGCTTGTGTACAGAACGCAGATCTCCACTATCCACGGCTTCTGCGCCGCGGTGCTCCGGGAGAACGCCCACCTGCTGGGAATATCCTCTGACCTCAGGGTGCTGGACCAGCAGGACGCGGATACGCTCCTTGCCCAGGCGCTGGATAGCCTGCTGGAGCGCCGGTACGAGACCATCGCCGCCGACGGAGATTTCCGCGCCGTTGTGGACAGTCTCGGGGCGGGCAGAGACGATAAAAAGCTCACAGCCACGGTGCTGGAGGCTTACAGGAAGGTCCGCAGCCACCCGGATCCCGCAGGCTGGATGGAAAGGTGCGCGGGCGGACTTGGAAGCAGCGTGGAAAGGGCCCAGGAGCAGCTTATACAGGAGGCTCTGGCGAAGTGCGCCTACTGGATACGGGTATATGACGCTGCTATCGACGAGATGACCGGGGATGAGGCGCTCACAAAGGCGTACCTCCCCGCGTTTGTGAGCGACCGGGAGTGGATGCTCCGGCTCTCCGACGCCCTCAAAAAGGGCTGGGACGAGGGCAGAGAGCGGTTCCCCTTCAGGGCGGAGCGGCTTGGCACCCTGCGCAATTACCCGGGAGAGCAGACGAAGGAGCGCTTGAAGCTCATCCGGGAAAAGTTCAAGGAGGACGCCGCCGGGCTCGAGGAATGGTTCAACGTGACCGAGGCGGAGAACATGGAGGACGGAGAACTTTCCGCCGGCGCCGTGCGGGGGCTTTTCAGCCTGGTGCGGGAGCTGGACGGGGAGTATGCCGAGCTGAAGACGCGCCGCCGGGGCATGGACTACGGGGACCTGGAGCACTTCGCATTGAAGCTGCTCCTCAATGACGGGGAGCCGACGGACACGGCAAGGCAGCTCGCCGGGCGCTTCCGGGAGATAATGGTGGACGAATACCAGGACACGAACGAGGTCCAGAACCTGCTCTTCAACGCCGTGAGCCGGGACGGAGAGAACGTGTTCATGGTGGGGGACGTGAAGCAGTCCATCTACCGGTTCAACCTGGCGGACCCAGGGATATTTCTTGAAAAATACAGGTCCTTTTCCGAAGGCGCCGCACCCTCCGTAGACGGGGGCAGACGGGTGCTCCTGGCGGCGAACTTCCGTTCCCGCCGTGAGATCACGGACGGGGTGAACCGGCTCTTTGGAGAGATAATGTCCCGGGAGCTGGGGGAGCTGGACTACGGTCCCGACGAAGAACTGCGACCGGAGGGCACGTTCCCGCCCGCGCCCGGCATGGAGACGGAGCTGAATATTGTGAACACAGGCTCCATGGCGTCTGACGAGGAGAAGGTGAGCCGCGCCAGGGGCGAGGCGGCAGCCGTCGCCCGGCGGATACGGGAGCTTATCGACAGCGGCTTTCAGGTGACGGGGGAGGACGGGAGCATGCGCCCAGTCCAGCCGGGTGACGTGGTGATACTCATGCGCTCCCCAGGCAGCCGGACGGAGGAGTACCTCTCGGCGCTGGAGAGCGTGGGTCTCGCGGGCTTCGCCGACGGCAGCGGCAGGTTCATGGACCGGGTGGAGGTGTCCGTGATGCTGAGCTACCTGGAGATAATCGACAATCCCCATCAGGACGTGCACCTTATAGGCGTGCTGCGCAGCCCCCTCTGGAACTTTACTCCCGAGGAGCTGGCGTTCATCCGCGGGGAGGATAAGAAATGCGACTTCTATGACGCGATGATCCGGCGCGCGGAGAAGGACGGGCACTGCCGGGACTTCATAGATAGCCTTGACAGGCTGCGCCTTGAGGCGGCGGACAGCCGTCCCAGCGAGCTTTTGAGGAAAATATACGCCGCCACGGACGCTGGGGCGGTGTTCTCGGCGCTCCCGGAGGGGCAGCGGCGCCAGGAGGCATTGGAGATGCTCTTCCGCCACGCCGTGGCCTTCGAGAGCAGGGGCATGAACACCCTGTTCACCTTCTTAGGGGCGATCCACGCCCTTCAGGAGCGGGAAAAGGACCTGCCGGGACCGGCGTTCGCCGGGGACGGGGGCGGGAAGGTGCGCATAATGAGTGTCCACCGCTCCAAGGGGCTTGAGTTTCCCGTGGTGGTGCTGGCGGATGTGATGAAGGTGTTCAACCGGGAGGATCTTAACCGGCCTGTGCTCATCCACAGCGCCCAGGGAGTCGCCCGGCGGATACGGGACGAGGAGCGGGGCGTGGAGTACGAGCCCGTGACCTATAAGGCGCTCAGGCGCACCCTGGAACGGGAAATGCTGGCGGAGGAGATGCGCATACTCTACGTGGCGATGACCCGCCCGAAGGACAAGCTCATCATCTTTGCCGCCATGGAGAACCCGGAGAGGACTCTCAAGAAGCTGGCGTCACGGATGACATTGCCCCTTGACAGCACGTTTTTAGGCGCCGTCCGTTCCGCCGGGGACTGGCTGCTCATCTCCGCCCTCATGCGCCCGGAGTGTACCATTCTGCGGGGTATCGCCGGTGTTGACTGCCCCGTGTACGCGTCCGGGCACAGTCCTCTGGCGCTGCGTGTCTGGGAGGGGGGCGTGACGGCAGAGCAGAGCGGGGAAACCGCGTCGCCTGGGCAGAGCGGGAAGACCGAGGTCCTCTGGGACGGCTTTGTGTATCCCCACGAGACGGACATACCGTCGAAAATTACGGCGACGGAGATAAAAAAGCTTCGGCACGGGGAAAAAACGGCGCGGCTGCACTTTGAAAAGCCACGCTTTCTCAAGAAGGACACCGCCCTCACCGGGGCGCAGCGGGGAACGGCGATACACCTCGCCATGCAGTATATGGACTACGACGCATGCCGGGATGAAGAGGGCGTCAAAAGTGAGCTGGAGCGCCTCGTCCGGGAGGAGTTCATCACCCGGGAGCAGGCGGACTCGGTAGAGCCGGAGAGGATACTCGCCTTTTTCCGCAGCGGGCCGGGAAGGCTCCTGGGAAAGGCGGAGAGGGTGCACAGGGAGTTCAAGTTCTCCCTGCTGGCTGACGCCGGGGAGCTTATAGGCACGGGCGCCGGGGAGCAGGTGCTTCTCCAGGGCGTTGTGGACTGCTGGCTGGAGTTCCCGGAGGGCGTCGTGATAATCGACTTCAAGTCCGACGCTGTGACGCCGGAAACGCAGCATGCCCGCGCCGAGGGCTACGCCGACCAGGTGCGCACCTACGCCATGGCACTGGAGCGGATAACCGGCAGACGGGTCACGAAGGGAATCCTGTACTTTTTTGCGACAAATTCCCAGGAAATCGTGGAATTAAGTTGACTTAATGCCGCCTTTCCCCGTATAATCGGGGTGAATTACCTTGAAAGGGGGAATTTTGATGTTTTGTCATAAATGCGGACATAAATTACCGGAGGACGCAAGGTTCTGCACCCGCTGCGGCACGCCGGTCAGAGAGGCTGAGCAGCCTGAAACAGCGGCGGTGAACAGGGACTATAACCCGGCGCCTGTCGTTAGCGAGGCGCCCGCCGCCACCGCGGCGGCGGAAAAGCCGGCCGTTATCCCGGCGGAAAGCGTGACTGTCATAACGGAGGAGCCGGCGTCCAGGATGCAGAGCGCACCCGGGAAAAAGAAAGGAATGGGAGCCAGCGTCACGGCACTTGTGTTTGGGATATTCTCAATTCTGCTGTTCCCCATCGGGCTGGTACTGGGGCTTGTGGCCGTCATCTGCGGCGGCGTGGGGCTCAAGCGCTGCGGCAGCGGTATGGCGGCGGCGGGGCTCGTCACGGGCATAATCGGCATGGTCGTTGGACTCGTGGTGGCGGCGGGCTTCTTCGCGGGTCTCGGCGTCATGCGCAGATACAACGTGTGGGACGAGGTCGCGCCGTACACGGACTACCGTAATTGGGAGCCTGTGTCCATATACGGGGATTTTTATATGTGAAACCGCAAAATAAAGCAAAAAAACTGTTGCAATTTATCCACGGCTGTGCTATTATAATGTACGCTGTTCGGTTAGAACAGAGCAGACTTTAGAGATCGAAAGAGGTGAACACACCAATGAAACAGGGTATCCATCCCAACTATGCTCCTACGACAATCAAGTGCGCTTGCGGAGCAGTCATCGAGACGGGCTCCACTAAGAAGGACATCAAGGTTGAAATTTGCTCTAAGTGTCACCCCTTTTACACCGGCAAGCAGAAGCTGGTAGATACAGGCGGACGCGTGGACAAGTTCAATAAGAAGTTCGGTTTCAGCAAGTAACGAATTAACTGCCGCATGAGGGTTGTCCTTGTGCGGCATTAGTTTTAAGCTCGAAAGGCTGAACTGTATCCTCTCTCGCAAGTTTATATCATTGGAGGTCATGCCATGAAATTCAGAACAATTGAAGCGAGTGACATAAGAGAAAACGCCGTGGAGCTCTTCGGCAAGCGCTGGGCGCTGCTCACGGCGGGACCGATGGAGAACCACAACACCATGACAGTCTCCTGGGGGGCACTGGGGGAGCTGTGGCACAAACCGATGATAACCGCCTACGTGCGCCCGGTGAGGTACACCTTCGGCTTTATGGAGCGGGAGGAGTATTTCACCCTCTCCTTCTTCGGGGAGGAGTACCGGCAGCAGCTCGCCTTCTGCGGGGCGAAAAGCGGCAGGGACGTGAACAAGGACGAGTGGTGCGGCATCACTCCCCTGGAGCACAGCACGGGCTGCGTGTATTATGAGCAGGCGGAGCTGGTGATAGTATGCAGGAAGCTGTACAGCGACAACCTGCGTCCGGAGAACTTTGAGGACGAGGAGCTCTGCCGCTGTCAGATGGCGGACACACTACACAAATTTTATTACGGCGAGATAATCGAGGTACTTACGAAATAAATGAACGAACTTATAGAGAGCGTAAAAACAAGTGAACGGGCGGTGCTGGTGGGGTTGAGTGCCCACTGCCTCACGGCGGAGGAGAACTCCAGCGAGGAGAGCATGCAGGAGCTGGCGGCGCTGCTGGAGACCGCCGGGGGCGAGGCCGTCGCCATGGTGCTCCAGACCAAGCCCACCCCGGACCCCCGCACCCTCATCGGGCAGGGCAAGGTCGCCGAGGTGAAGGAGTTGGCTCAGAAGCTGGACGCCCAGCTCATTGTGTTCGACAATGAGCTCTCCCCCTCCCAGCTCAGGGCGCTGGAGGAGGATCTGGGGCTCCATGTTATCGACAGGAGCGGACTTATCCTGGATATCTTCGCCCAGCGGGCGAGCACCAGCGAGGGCAGGCTCCAGGTGGAGCTGGCGCAGTATAAATACCTGCTGCCGAGGCTCACGGGCATGTGGACCCATCTGGTGAGGCAGACCGCCTCCGGCGGCAAGAGCCCTATCGGCACCCGCGGTCCCGGTGAGACTCAGCTTGAAACAGACCGCCGCCATATCCGCAGGAAGATATCGAAGCTTGAAGAGGATCTGGAGCAGGTGCGTAAGGTCCGGGGCGTCCAGCGGGAACGGCGGGAGAAGAACGAGATACCCGTCGTCGCCATCGTGGGATATACAAACGCCGGGAAAAGCACCCTCCTAAACGCCCTCACCGGGGCCGGCATACCGGCGAACGACCGCCTTTTTGACACGCTGGACACCACCACGCGGCACCTGAAAATAAGCGACACCTTCCAGGTGCTCATTTCGGACACGGTCGGCTTTATAAGGAAGCTGCCCCACCATCTTGTGAGCGCCTTCAAGGCGACACTGGAGGAGCTGAAGTACGCGGACCTGCTCCTGGACGTCATCGACGTGTCTGATCCCCTCTGGCGGGAGAAGAACGAGGTCGTCCGCAGGCTCATACACCAGCTCGGAGCCGAGGAGACGCCCGTTATCGAGGTGTATAATAAATCCGACCTCTGCCCGCCGGAGGATATGCCCGCGCTCACAGGCGTGAGCATATCGGCGAAGGAGGGGAAAGGGCTGGATAAACTCCTGCAGGAGATAGAAAAGGTCCTCTCCGCCGGGAAAAAGCGGGTGACCATGGTCATCCCGTACAGTGACGCGGGGGTGGTGCAGGAGCTGTATAAGCAGGCGCAGGTCATCACCGTGGAGTACGGCGACGATGGCATCATAGCGGAGGTCGTCTGCACGCCAAAGACATATGGTCAGCTCCGGAGGTACATTCCCGGGGCGGACAGAGGGGAAACGGACGAGGATGAATGAGTATTTCGTACCCACGGGGGACTCGGAGATAGAATTTACCGAGAAGCGATCCCGGTTCATCGGGCGCGTGTGGAAGGTGGAGACGGAGCAGGAGGCGCTGGAGCATATCCGCGCCATGCGGGAGCAGCACTGGGACGCCACCCACAACGTCTATGCATATATCATCCGTGATGAGGGCGTCATGCGCTACTCTGACGACGGCGAGCCGGGGGGGACGGCGGGTATGCCGACTCTTGAGGTGTTCCGCCGGGAGAATGTGACGAACTTCTGCTGCGTTGTCACCCGATACTTCGGCGGCGTGCTGCTGGGCGCGGGCGGACTTGTGCGGGCATACGCGAACAGCGCGAAGCTCGCCCTCGACGCGGCGGGCATAAGCGTAATGCGCCCCTGGGTGCGGTGCCGGGTGGAGTGCCCGTACCCCCTGTTTGAGCGGGTTCGCATGGAGATCGAGGGCCGGGGCGGCACCGTTGAGGGGAGCGACTTTACGGATAAGGTCGCCGTGACGGCGCTGCTGCCTCTGGAGCAGGAGGAGACGTTCCGTGAGAAGATCGTGGAGATATCCGCCGGGAGTGTCAGTCCGGAGCTGCTTGGGGAGTGTATGCGCCCCGTGCCCGTGGAGAGATGAAAACAGAGAACGCCCTGCCCGTTTACGGGCAGGGCATTCTGCGTTTCAATAGGGGGGGAGCAGACAACCGCGGGTTGCCTGAGGAGATCAGAAGTTGAAGCTGCGCAGTTATTATACTTCTCATCCCCTCCGCCTGCTTCGCAGGCACCTCCCATTGAGCAGCAAGGGGAGGCTTTCTCCCGCTGACGCAAGCGGCTGTGCCGCTGTCAGCGAAACGGTTCAGGGACCCGCCGAAGGTTTGCCGCCAGCCGTGAGGCTGGCGGGGGGGATTGACGCATCGGCCCGGGAGAGTTTTTGGGCGAAGTGTTTTGACGGCGATCCCTCCGCTTATCCCAGCTTCCAGTGGCGGATGGTGCCGTCGGGCTGGAAGCCGAGCCTTGCGTACACTGGCTCGCCCATCGCTGAAGCCTGAAGATACATCGTGTCGTATCCCCGGCGGCTCGCCTCGATGCAGGCGGCGCGCACCAGGTCGCTCACATAGCCCTTGCCCCGGGTCTCCGGAAGGGTGCTGCACTCGTGGATGCAGGGCAGACCGTCGAAAAAGCAGACCATGAGGGTAGAGACGATATGCCCGTTGTCCCGGATACCGTAGAGCACAGCGTCGTCGCTGGGCAGGAGATTTGCGTAGAAGCTCACGGGGGAGGGGCCAACGCCCATAGCCTCGTTGAGAGTGTTCGTCCAGTCGGCGATAGTGTCACTGTCAATGGGCACGATCTCCGCCCGAGGCTGGCTCTTTACGGGGAGGGACAGGCTCATGGAGGTCTGGCTGGCGTAATTCTCAAAGCCGCAGGCGATGAGAGCGGCCTCCAGCTCCGGGGTGAGGTCCGCGGCGTAGACCATGATATTATTGGGCTTTTCGCCCTTTTCAATGGCACGTTTCAGCTCTTCGACGGCCTCCTTTTCCCTGCCTTTTTCGCAGGCAAAGTCGAAAACGCGGCTGTAAAAGAACACGTCCTTTATATCCGTCAGCCCCTCCTCGCACCGGGCGCCGTTGAGCCGGGCGCAGTTAACGGAGCAGCTTACGAGGGCAATTTCGCTTGCGTGCAGTTTGTCCATAAGATACCTCCTTTTTATTCCATAGTATCACGGCGGGATGGTATCTTCAATCCTTTTGAAAAGGGGTGAAATGCGGATATCGCAGGCAAGCACTACGTCTCGTTCCACAGGTGGATAAGCCCGGAATCGTTCAGCTTTTTTACGGCCACCAGCGCCACGGGCAGGATTATCATGCCCCCAACGCCCATCGCCCGGTAGCCGATATAGATAGCGGCGAGCGTGGCGAGGGGGCTGAGTCCGAGGCTGAGCCCGACGAGCTTCGGCTGAATGAGGTTCCTGCCGACGGTTATGAATGCGTACAGAATAAGGAGGGACACACCAAGGCGGGTGCTGCCGCCAATGAGGCACAGTGCGCCCCAGGGGATGAGCACAGTTCCCGTACCCAGCACGGGGAGCAGGTCCACTATGGCGATGACAGCGGCGGTGAGCAGGGCGTAGTCCACCCGGAAGAGTGTCAGCCCCAGGAAGAGCACAAGGAAGATGAGCGCCGTGAGAATGCCCTGGGCCTTCAGCCACCCCAGGACGGACGCGCGGATGTGGCCCCCGGCGGCGCGTGCGCGGTCGTGGAAACGCTGGGGGAGCTGCGCCATGAAGAATTCCCGCAGGTCGTCCCAGCCCAGCGCCATAAAGAAGGCGGCGAGGGACACGGTCAGGGTAAGGAGCAGGGCGTCCGGCAGACCGGCGGCAATGCCCCCCAGAATGGCGACAAGCTTCGTCATGAGGAGCCCGGGCAGCTCGCTCTCCGAGGAGGTGAGGGAGGTGAGGGCGCTGAGGACAAAGCCCCGGAGACTCTCAGGCAGGCGCGACGCCAGCGCGTCCGCCCGGTCCCGGGCACCGGCGAGAAAACTCTCCGCCCCGGCGATAAGCTCCGGCAGCCGCTGCTCCAGACTGCTCAGCTCAAAGATGACCCGGGAGACGATAAGCCCGGCCAGCGCCAGCACAACGGCGAGGATCAGCACCGACGAGAGGGTGACGGCGAGCCACCGGGGCAGGCGGAGACGCCGCCGGAGAAGCTCCGCCGGCGGACGGATCAGCCGTGCCAGCACCCATGCTATGATGAAGGGCAGCACCCAGCCGATAAGATAGCGGAAAAACACCCACACCGCCCCGGCGGCGATGAGGGCGAGAAGGGACTTTTTGAGAAGTTCGTTCAGCTTTTTGTCTGTCATGGATTTTATCTCCTGTCCGCTGGGGACGCACAAAAGGACTTGAAATCCTGGGGCGAATGTGGTAGACTAAGGTCGCTTACCAAGTACATTTGCCTTTATATGGAGGACGTGCCCTATGAAAAATATGCCGAAATACTATCTTGTGGACGCGGCGCTGCTGCCGGGAGTCTTTATCCGCGTGGCGGAGGCGAAGCGGGCGCTGGAGACGGGGGAGTGCGCCACGGTGAACGAGGCGGCCAAGCGCGCCGGTGTCAGCCGCAGCGCTTTCTACAAATACAAGGACTCCGTGATGCCCTTCGTGCAGATGTCCGCGGGACGCATAGTGACCTTCCAGATGACGCTCCGGGACGAGCCCGGCGCGCTGTCCGATTTACTTAATATCTTTGCCTCCTCGGGCGCTAATATTCTGACCATAAACCAGAGTATTCCCACAAACGGCTGCGCTCCCGTGACTATTTCCGCGGAAACCTCCGCGCCGGAACAGCTGGACGACCTTATGGAAAAAATCGGCGCGAGCGACCGTATCATAAAATTCGAGATAAGCGCAGGTTGACCGGGGGGCGTTTTCTGAATACAATGGGATGACCGGCGGAGAATATAAGCGCCGGCAATCTGGAGGTATTAACAGCCTATGGCTCTTATTGTACAAAAATTCGGGGGTACGTCAGTGGCGGACACCGAAAAGATATTCAACGCGGCGCGGATAATCACCGATACTTATAAGCAGGGCAACGACGTTGTGGCGGTGCTCTCCGCCCAGGGGGACATGACGGACGAACTCATCGCGAAGGCGAAGGAAATAAATCCCAACGCCTCAAAGCGGGAGATGGATATGCTCATGTCCACGGGGGAGCAGATCTCCGTGGCTCTGTGCGCCATGGCCATCGAGAGCCTTGGGTACCCGGTGGTGTCCCTTGCCGGGTGGCAGGCGGGCATGGAGACGAACAGCGCCTACGGCAACGCCAGGATAAAGAAGATAGCCTCCTCACGTATCCGGGAGGAGCTTGATAAGCGGAGCATCGTCATAGTGGCGGGGTTCCAGGGCGTCAACAAATACAAC
The DNA here is from genome assembly GCA_934552825.1 of uncultured Oscillospiraceae bacterium. Classification (GTDB taxonomy): domain Bacteria; phylum Bacillota; class Clostridia; order Oscillospirales; family Oscillospiraceae; genus CAKTEQ01. The sequence continues at coordinate 359,526 of CAKTEQ010000002.1, read as the reverse complement.
GACGTGACCACCCTGGGACGGGGCGGATCGGATACCACCGCCGTTGCCATAGCATCGGCGCTGGGGGCGCAGTTGTGCCAGATATATACGGACGTGGACGGCGTGTTCACAGCCGACCCGAACAAGGTGCCAGGGGCGAGAAAACTGGACGAGATAACTTATGACGAGATGCTGGAGCTTGCCGCGATGGGCGCCCAGGTGCTCCACAGCCGTGCTGTGGAGATGGGCAAAAAGCACTGCGTGAATCTGGAGGTGCTCTCCAGCTTCAGCGGCAGACCAGGCACGAAGATAAAGGAGGTCGCAGGAGTGGAAAAGGGCAGCGTCAGCAGCGTGACCAAGGACGACAATATATCCGTGATAACCATATCCGGGCTGGACGACAAGCCCGGCGCGGCGTTCAGGATATTTTCACTGCTCAGCCGCAGCAGGGTGGGCGTGGATATAATCCTCCAGTCGGCGCCAGAAGCGGGGAAGAACGCCATCAGCTTTACCGTCGCCCGGAGTGACCGGGAGCAGGCGGTGAAAGTGCTTCAGGAATACGTGAACGACGGGGATATGCGCGTCGCCGTGGACGACGATGTGTCCAAGGTGAGCATCGTGGGTTCGGGCATGGCGGCGGACCCGGCGCCGGCGGCGAATATGTTCGAGGCGCTCTTCGACGCGGGGATAAACATCCGGGTCATAGCCTCCGGGGAGACGCGGATATCCGTGGTGATCCGCCGGGACGAGAGCGACAAGGCCGTGCGCGTGATACACGAACGGTTCTTCGGAAACTGAAGAGAAGTTTGAAATTTGAGGTCCTCCGCGGGAAGAAGCGGGGGACCTTTTTTCTGCGTATGGCCGCAGGTTTCGGTCATCGGGTGGAGGCATTGGCGCGCCATGAAAAATTTTCTGACGAAAATTGAGAAAAAAGCAGGATTTCAGCCATCTCCCGGCGTATATAACTATGCAAACAAAAGGAGGTGTCCCCACGTGAATCTGAGAGAACAGCGGGAGAAGCTCGAGCACGAGATCCTCGCGCCCGCCGCCGCCTTTTCCGACGAGAGCCGGGGAAGGGAGCGGGAGATAACACCCTGCGACCTGCGCACCTGCTATCAGCGGGATATCGACAGAATAGTACACTCAAAGTCCTTCCGCCGCCTGAAGCACAAGACCCAGGTGTTCCTCCAGCCTGAGGGGGACCATTACAGGACCCGTATGACCCACACCCTTGAGGTGAGCCGCATTGCCCGCACCATAACCCGCGCCCTGCGCCTGAACGAGGACCTCGCCGAGGCGATAGCCCTCGGGCACGATCTGGGGCATACGCCCTTCGGGCACGCGGGGGAGAAAGCTCTGAACGACCTTATCGAGGGCGGCTTCAGGCACAACGAGCAGAGCCTGCGGGTGGTGGAAAAGCTGGAACACGGGGGCGAGGGCCTGAACCTCACCTACGAGACCCGCATGGGCATCCTGGGGCACACAGGGCCCCGGATACCGGAAACTCTGGAGGGGCAGATAGTGCGCCTATCGGACCGCATCGCATACATAAATCACGACATTGATGACGCCATCCGGGCGGGCATCCTCCGGGAGGAGCAGCTCCCCCGGGAGATCACGGCCGTCATGGGCAGCACCCATGGCGCGAGGATAGACACACTCGTGCGGGACGCCATAAGCGCCGGCGCCGCCGCAGGGCGGATAGTAATGACCCCGGAGATGGGGGAGATGATGGACGATTTGCGGGAGTTCATGTTCGAGCATGTCTACCGCAATCCCGCCGCCAAGAGCGAGGAGCGCAAGGCGCCGGAGATACTCTCCATGCTTTTTGAGTACTATGTGAAGAACCCGGAGGAGCTGCCCCAGGACGCGGATATGGAGGACAGCGTCCAGCGCCGTGCGGTGGACTACATTGCCGGCATGACGGACACCTACGCCGTGTATAAATTCCAGGACCTGTTCATCCCGAAGGGCTGGCAGGGCAAGTGAGGCCAGCAAGCCCCACTGTCTGCTGTGCGGCCACCCCCCTTTACGCAAGTGGGGAGCTTTGAGAAACGCTGATATCAACAAGAGGAGGTGAGGGTATGATACCCCAGAATTTCATAGACGAGCTGATAAGACGCAGCGAGATATATGACGTCGTATCCGGCTATGTGCGCCTGACGAAGAAGGGCGGCAACTACTTCGGTCTGTGCCCCTTTCACGGGGAAAAGACGCCCTCCTTCTCTGTAAATCAGGACAAGCAGATATACCACTGCTTCGGCTGCGGCAAGGGCGGCGGCGTTATCAACTTTATCATGGATATAGAAGGGCTGAGTTATGTGGACGCCATCCGCTTTCTCGCCCGGCGGGCGAACATGGAGGTCCCGGAGGACACCCGGTTCAGTGCCGGGCGCAGGGCGGAGCGGGACCGGCTCCTGGAGCTTAACCGGGAGGCGGCGCGCTTCTATCACGACGTTTTCGCGAACCGGCCGGAGGGCGAGAATATGCGCGCCTATGCCGCTCAGCGGCAGATATCCCGGGCTATGGCGACACGCTTCGGCATCGGCGCCGCCCCGGACGGATGGGACCATCTTATCCGCGCCATGGGGGAGAAGGGCTTTGAAAAGAGCGAGCTCATAAAGGGCGGGCTTGCCATCGAAAACAAGGACTCCGGGCGCATTTACGACCGCTTCCGCAACAGGCTCATGTTCCCCATAATCGACGTGCGGGGCAACGTGGTGGGCTTCGGCGGGCGGGTGATGGACAACTCGGAGCCAAAATACCTGAACTCACCGGATACGCCCGTATTCAACAAGAGCCGCAACCTCTTCGCTCTCAATCTGGCGAAGAAGTCCAAGATGGGCAGGCTCATCCTCTGCGAGGGTTATATGGACGTGCTCAGCCTCCACCAGGCGGGGTTCGACTGCGCCGTGGCGAGCCTGGGCACCTCAATGACTCAGGAGCACGCCCAGCTCCTCAGCAGGTACACAAAGGAGGTCGTACTCTCCTTCGACTCGGACAAGGCGGGGGTGAGCGCCGCCCAGCGTGCCATCAGGATACTGGGCAGCAGCGGGCTGACGGTGAAGGTGCTGCGCATGGAGGGGGCGAAGGACCCGGATGAGTACATAAAGAAGTTCGGCAGAGACGCCTTCGCGCGGCTGCTGGAGAGGTCAGAGAACCATATCGAGTTCCGTCTGATGCAGATACGGGCAAAATATAATGATCTGGAGCAGGATACGGAGAAGATAGCCTTCATCGGGGAGGCTGTGGAGCTTGTGGCGTCCCTGCCCAACGCCGTCCAGCGGGAGATATACGCCACGCGGGTGGCGGAGGCGGCGCAGGTGTCACCGGAATCGGTAAAGACCGAGGTGAACAAGGCGCTCCGGCGGCGCATCGCCATAGAGAAAAAGAAGCGGGAGCAGAAGATGCTGGACGCGGCGGGCAGCGTGCAGCCGCGCCAATGGGACCTGCACTATAAAAACGTGCGCAGCGCGCTGGCGGAGGAGGGCGTGATACGCCTGCTGCTTCTGGACCCGCCGGCGGCGCGGTACTGCGGGGAGCTGAAGCGTGAGGAGTTTTCATCCGAGGCGTTGGGTAAAATATACGCGATCCTCATGGAGCGCATCGCCCGGGACGAGGAGCCGGGGATACCCGCTCTCACGGGGGAGCTGACGCCGGAGGAGATGTCGCTCCTCACGGCTCTGGCGGAAAGACCCGAGTCCACGGCGGACCCGGCGGGCACCATCGCCCAGTACAAAGACATAATCAAAAACGAATACAGGAAGAGGACCGGCGGCGAAGATATAATGGACGTCTGGTCAAGATTAAGGGATAAAAAAGGATACGGAGGACAGGACTGATGGCAAACAACACGACGAAGGCGGCTTCCGCCGAGCACAAGGAGCAGCCCGCAACAGCGGAGATGAAGATGAACGCGCTGCTGGAGAAGGGCAAGAAGAAGGGCAAGCTCACGGCGAAGGAGCTTGTGGACGCTCTTGAGGACATCGAAATAGAGACGGAACAGATAGACAAATTCTATGACACACTGGAGAGCACGGGCATCGAGGTGGTTGCTGACGAAGACGCGCTAGTGGAGATAACCGACGAGGCGCTGCCCACCTTCGAGGAGATCGAGGGTATCGTGGAGGAAGAGATGGTAAATCCCGAGACCATGATCGACGACTTCAGCGTGGACGACCCCGTACGCATGTACCTCAAGGAGATAGGCAAGGTGCCCCTGCTCACCCCCGAGGAGGAGATAGATCTCGCCACAGAGATATCCGTGGGCACCGCGGCGGCGGAAACTCTCGCGGAGATGGAGAAGGAAGGCATCACCGGCGAGGATATGGAGGAGCTGCGCCGCCTGGTGAAGGAGGGGGACAAAGCCAAGCAGAAGCTGGCTGAGGCGAACCTGCGCCTTGTCGTGAGCATTGCCAAGCGCTATGTGGGACGTGGAATGCTGTTTCTGGACCTGATCCAGGAGGGCAATCTGGGTCTTATCAAGGCGGTCGAGAAGTTCGACCACACCAAGGGCTACAAGTTCTCCACCTACGCCACATGGTGGATACGCCAGGCCATCACCCGCGCCATCGCCGACCAGGCGCGCACCATCCGCATCCCCGTGCATATGGTGGAGACCATCAACAAGGTCATCCGCGTGTCCCGCCAGCTCCTGCAGGAGCTGGGCCACGATCCCAGCCCGGAGGAGATAGCCGCGGAGATGAATATGCCCGTGGAGAAAGTGCGGGATATACTTAAGATCGCGAAGGAGCCCGTGTCCCTGGAGACGCCTATCGGCGAGGAGGAGGACAGCCATCTGGGTGACTTCATCCCCGACGAGGATGCCTCCGAGCCCTCAAAGGCGGCGTCCTTCACCATGCTCAAGGAGCAGCTCGTGGAGGTGCTGGGCACTCTCACGCCCCGGGAGGAGAAGGTGCTCAAGCTCCGCTTCGGCATTGAGGACGGCAGGACCCGCACCCTTGAGGAGGTGGGCAAGGAGTTCAACGTGACGCGAGAGCGTATCCGCCAGATCGAGGCGAAGGCCCTGCGCAAGCTCCGCCACCCCAGCCGCTCCAAGAAGCTGAAGGACTTTTTGAACTGAGAAGGACGAATACTAAGCAGCCGGGCGGAAGTTCCGCCCGGCTGCTTCTGCGTTTATATCATTCTGAAATTATCCGCTATGAAGTCCCGCATTTCTCGCACTTCCGGTGAAATGGCGGGGCTGCGCCGGTGGATGAGGTTTATGTCGCTGGTTAGGTCAAGTCCGGCAATGCGGAACGTAACGAGGCCGTCCTTGTTAACGCGCTCATGCCGGGACACCACGCCCACGCCCATATCCAGCTCCACGGCCCGGAGCAGGAGCGCGTCATTGTTGAAATTCCCTGCCTGACAGTAGTCAAGATTATGTATCGCCATGGCGGAGTTGAAGGTGGAGCGGGAGGCGCTGTTCTTATACGGCAGGAGCATGGGCCACAAGCTCAGCTCCTCGGGAGACACGCTCAGCACATCTCCCTCCACGGCAGCGACGAAACGGCTGTCCTTCCGGCAGACGAAGACCAGCTCATCCCGGGCGAGAGGGATCGCTCTCAGGGCGGCGGTGGGGAGAAGCTCACCGGTTACGATGGCTATGTCAAGTTCACCGGTGGTGCAGGCGTGCATCATCACCCCGGTGGGATTTGTGTATATGACAGGGCGGAGAGTTCCTATCTCCCGGGCGTACCGCTCTGTAAGCTGCGGCATGAAAATGTCCCAGGAGGGGGTATCTAGCCCCAGTGCAGCTGTCTGCACGGAGTCTCGCTGCCAGTGCCGGGACTCGATGTTGTCCTGGCAGACGAGCAGAGCGTCCACGTACTCCCGGAAACGTATGGCGTCCGGCGTGGCTATTAGCCGGTTGCCGGAGCGCTCGAAGAGCTTTACGCCGTAGTGCTCTTCCATGTCCCGTATGGTCTGGCTGATAGCGGGCTGGCTGATATGCAGCTCCTGGGCGGCGGCGGTCATGCTCAGATGCTCGCAGACCTTAACAAAAGTACGAAAATGATTAAGGGTCATAGACTTGGCCTCCTCTGGGATATAAGGCAATATTATCGACAGATTGATAAAATAATGTCGTCGGCTGAAGAATTTGTACCATATTTCCAAAGGAATATCAATATGCAAAGAGAAAATTGCCACAAATAGATGCCAAAAGATGTGTTAATTGCAGTGATACACTATAATTTTTTCTTATAAATTGGCGCAAGAAATAGGAAAGCCGTATTTGAACTGCCGGCATAGGGGTGATATCTTTAAGTTGAAATCTGAATAACGGAGGAAAACAGCATGAAAAAGTATCTGGCACTTATCCTGGCATTACTTATGGCATTTTCCATCGTGCTCACGACAGCCTGCGGCAAAAAGGAGGAGAAGCCGGCTCCGGACGCCAATACCGAGCTGCAAGAGAAACAGCAGCAGACTGAGTACAAGGGGCCGGTGACGGACTACCACGGTAAGACCTGCGCCCAGCTCCTTGAGGAGGGAGAGCGCCCGCTGGTGGCGTCAACCTATCCGGCGCTGGCGGACGAGTATCTCGTTTGGCTCTCCACTACTCTTAACGGCTTTTTCGAGGAACAGGGATTTTCCACAATGGCTATGTCCGCCGAGGGGAACATTGAGACGCAGATAACACAGGTGGAGAATTTTATCACCATGGGAGCTGTGGCTATAATAGAGGCGGCGATGGATATTGAAGCTCTTGCCGACTGCAATACAAAGGCTGTGGAAGCGGGAATAATTGTGACAAATCTCGGCATGCAGCCAACGAGCCACGATATCTGCGGCGGCATCAGAACGAACTGGGAGGAGATAGGCAGAGCCGCCGGCAAGCAGGTATCCGCCTACATCGACCACACTTATCCCGACGCGGAGCCCGGCTCCATCAAGGCGGCGTTTTCCCAGAATTCCGCCCTCGCCCGTGACATCCTTCAGGGGGACGCAATGCGCGCCGCTGTTGAGGAGGATGAGCGCATCAGCATAGTTTTTGAGAAGGACCTCGTCCAGGAAATCGAAACAGGCTTTACCTTCGCTGAGGAGGCGCTCACTTACGACTCCGAGATAACATTCTTTATCATGAATATCGACGCGGCGGCTATCGGCGCTAACCAGTATCTTGCATCTCTGCCCGGCGTAGACTTCGGCAAATATGCTATATTCTGCACCTGCGGCGGTGACACATGGAAGGAGCTGCTCTCCCTGTCCGGGACGAATGAGAGTGCCATCCGCGGTTCTATCTTCTATGGAGGCGACGACCCCTCCAGATACCTCTACGAGACTGCTTACAAAATGCTAATGGGCGAAGAGGACGTGCCGTACTGGTATGACGAGAGCGTGTGGGCTGAGAATCTTTACGGCTGGACATACGTGCGCCAGTAACACAGCAAAGCGAGGAGACATATCATGACAATCACCCCATCCCAGGAGACACTGGAACGCATCGAAAAGCTTCGCCGGCGTATGCTCGGCGAGCGTGACGTCTGCATAGAGCGGGCGAAGTACTACACGGAGTCGTATATGCGCACCGAGGGAAAGCCCGCGCCCATCCGCCGGGCGGAGGCGCTGTACCACATTCTGGATAATCTGACGCTGCACATTGAGCCGGGAGAGCTGATCGTTGGCTGCCCCACGTCAAAAACCCGTGGGCGCGCCCTGTGCCCGGAAATAAGCCCGACGGTGCTTGTTGACAAGGACGACCCTTCTATCCGGCGTGGGTCTCTCGGAGCCATGCCCGTCCCTCGGGAAGCCTGGCAGGAGGTCCAGAAAATAGAAGAATACTGGAAGGGCAAGGACCTTAAGTCATATCACGATGCCGTAATGCCTCAGGAGTATAACGAGTACACAAACGTGATGATCTGGGGCAACGAGACAACTGGGCTGGGCTGTATGCACATGGGCCACGAGAGCATGGAGTTCGACTTCCTGCTCAAGAAGGGCGTGCGGGGGCGCATAGCGGATATCGACGCCGCTATCGACGCGCTGCGAATCGATACGCCGGATTACTTCCATCGGCTGAATAACCTCAAGGGCATGAAGACAGCTCTGAGCGCGATAGTGAATTTTGCCCGGCGTTATTCCGAATTGGCGGCATCCATGGCGGAGCGGGAGGAGAACGCCCCACGCCGCGGCGAGCTGCTGGAAATAGCACGGATATGCAGAAAGGTGCCCTACGAGCCGGCAGAGACCTTCCATGAGGCGCTCCAGGTGCTCTGGTTCTGCTACTGCACTCTGGTGAACGAGAGCTACGGCAACTCCATCGGCTTTATGCGCTTTGACAAGACAATGTATCCCTATTACGAGGGGGATATCGCCGCAGGCCGCGCGGACGACGAGCGGATACTTATGCTCACGTCCATGGCACTTATAAAGCTGAACGAGACGGTTTCGGGTATGGCGAGCCACAGCATGGGCTGCAACGTGACCATAGGCGGAGTGCTGCCGGAGACGGGGGAGAGCGCTGTGAACCGGCTGTCATACCTGCTGCTGGACGCGGAGGAGCTGGTGTGCCTGAGCAATGACGACGTTATCGTGCGCGTCAGCGAAAACACGCCTGACGAGTTCCTGCTCCGGGCTGTGGAAGCAGCGCGGAACATGAGCGGAAAGCTGAAGTTTTTGGGGGACAAGACCGTTATCGCCCAGATGACCCACGACGGCCGCCCGCTGGAGTACGCCCGGGACTACTGTATCGTGGGCTGTACATCCCCGACCATACCAGGGCGCAGTCTCGATCTGCCCGGCGGCGTTATCAGCCTGCCCATGCTTCTGGACCTTGCCCTGCACGATGGGTATTCCACTATGCTGAAAAAGCAGGTGGGACCTCACACAGGTGACGCCCGTAAATTCGGGACTTATGAAGAGCTGTGGGGCGCCTATGAGGGGCAGTGCCGCCACTTCTTCCCGATTTTCCGGATGATGAACAACCTGGATAAGGAGCTCACCGCCCGATATCTGCCGAACACGTTCCAGAGCACACTCATGTATGACTGCATTCCCAGGGGGCTGGACGTGAGGGAGGGCGGCACCGCGCCGTATGTGGTGTTTGCCATGAGCATGGGCGGCGCTCCCAACGTGGGAGATTCACTGGCGGCGGTAAAGCGCCTTGTGTTCGAGAAGCGGGCAGTTACAATGGAAGAGCTTGTGGACGCCCTGGACAGAAACTTCGAGGGCGACGGGCGGCTGCTGAGACTGATAGAAAAGGTGCCCAAGTTCGGCAATGGGGACGACTATGCTGACAGCATCGTAAACGATGTGCTCAGGCTGGGCTGCAGCATTGCAGAGGAGTCTGAGTGCTTTGCCGGGGCTGTGCCCACAATGGCGGGCACGGTCGTCTCCGCAAACGTTGAGCTGGGCTTCTATGTGGGCGCTCTGCCGGACGGAAGAAAGGCGGGGGAGCCTATCGCCGAGGGCGGCATCTCACCTCATCAGGGGCGCAATACCCACGGCATGACTGCCACCATGCTCTCCGCGGCGGGGCTGGACCACATGACCATGCGGCACGGTTCGGTGCTCAATATGCTCATTGACCCGGAGGTGCTGGGGAGCGACGAAAAGCTGAAAAAATTCGCGGATATGCTCCGGGCGTTTTTCAATATGGGCGGCTATCTGATCCAGTTCAACATAGTCTCAGCGGAAACCCTCCGGGATGCTCAGGTGCACCCGGAGGATCATCGGGATCTTGTGGTGCGTGTGGCGACATACGCGGCATTCTTCACAGAGCTGCAGAAGGATCTCCAGGACGATATTATCAACCGCATGGAATTCAAATCACTGTGAGGTGGTTCAATGTGTGATTACACTGAAGGAAAGGGCCTGATATTCAATATCGTCCGTTCTTCTTTTGTGGATGGCTGGGGAATAAGGACCACGATTTTTCTCAAGGGATGCCCTCTGCGCTGTGTCTGGTGCTGCAATCCTGAGGGGCAGAGCCTTGCACCTCAGCTGCGTGTGACTTACAGTGACTGCGATGGCTGCGGCGACTGCGTCTCCGCCTGCAAAAGGGGGGCGCTCGCCGTAACAGGCGGGCGCGTCAAGGTGGACAGGACTCTCTGCGACGGCTGCGGCGGCTGCCGGGAAAGCTGTCTGAATGACGCTCTCGGTATCTACGGACAGTGGTATACAGCACGGGAGATGTTCGGGATAGTCAGGAAGGACGAGGCATTTTACCGGAGCAGCGGGGGCGGCGTGACCATCGGCGGAGGGGAAGCGACTCTCTATCCGGAGTTCTGCCTGGGACTTATTGAGCTGTGCCATGAGGCGGGCATCCACGTCGCTGTGGACACCTGCGGTCAGGTTGGCAGCGAGCTGGGGATGGAGGTGCTGCGCCGCGCCGACCTGCTCCTCTACGACGTGAAGGGACTGGACGACGTGAAGCACAGGCGATTCACAGGGGTCTCCAACACAGGCATATTGGAAAATCTGCGGACCCTCAGCAGCGAAGGCGTGCCGGTCATCGTGCGCCTGCCGGTGATACCGGGGTACAACGACAGCGATGAAGAGCTGGCGGCGGCGAGGGAATTTTTAGCAGAGCTGCCAAGCCTGAAACGGCTGGACATACTGCCGGTACACCAGTACGGAAAGAGTAAGTATGAGGAGCTGGACATGGAATACGGGCTGCGCTGTGAAAAGATACCGGATGAGCGCCAGAAGAAGATACTTGAGCTTTTCAAGAGCGCCGGACTGAACGCTCAGCTTGGAGGATAAAGATAAAACAGCCGGGCGGGATCCCGCCCGGCTGTTTTCATGTCTGGAGCGCAGTTTGACAGCTTTGCATGATGAACGGAAATATTCCCATTTGCCCGGACAATATTCCTTATATATAATTTCCATAGAAAGAAAAACGGGAGGTGCGCATGAACGGAACGAAAGAATATCAGTGTGATGTGCTGGTAATAGGCGGAGGACTGGCCGGCCTGTTTGCCGCCATCAACGCCAGAGAGGAGGGCTGCCGGGTCATCCTGGCGGACAAGGCCGCGGCGGGGCGCTCCGGGGCGAGCATTATGGCGAGCGGCCAGTTAAATGTGTTTAATCCCCAATGGGGCACAGATATCGATACCGCCGTAGGGACACTTGTCCGGGACGGACAGTATCTCAATCACCGCCTGTGGCTGAGGACGATGTTGGAGGAGTCCTGGAGCGTGTACGAAAATATGAGGGACTGGGGCGTGGAGTTTCCCTGCCCGGAGGAGGAATTTCCAACGTATATGGCGAAGCTCCACGGCTTCATTACCCCGGAGGGAGAGCCGAAAACCGGCACGGACGCGGCGCCTGTGCTGGGCATGATACCCCTGAAGCACAGAGAGGTGCCTGTGAAGCTGCGCCGCTGGGGGAAAAAGCAGGGGATAGAGTTTCTGGACCGGGTGATGATAACAGAGCTGATAAAAACGGGGGACACCGTGACAGGTGCCGCTGGATTTACGCAGGACGGAGGCGAGGAAGTCATTATAACCGCCGGAGCCGTGGTCATGGCAGCAGGCAAGAACGGCTTCAGAGCCAGCGGAATGAACGTAGCGGAGCTTACGGGCGACGGGGATGCCATGGCGTACGAGGCGGGGGCGATCATCTCCGGAAAGGAGTTCCCGGACCTGCACACCGGCCTTGCAAGGCACACCGCATGGAAGGGGACGGGGGAGATATATCCCGCCTTCTGGCGGTATGTGGACTGCGGAGGTGCGCTTGCGGGCAGTCACGGCTTTGACCTGTCTGCCGCCGCCATGGTCCACGCCGGGCGTGGGCCGATAATGTGGGACTTCGAGCATATGACGCCGGAGGACGAGGCGCGTATCGAGCGATATCTCAGAAAGCGGGATATGCCCCACGAGAGTGAGCGTATAAACCTGGGATACTACTCCCGCAAAAACGAGCAGCTCACGGGGGGCGCCGCCGGAGGCAGCCCGGCGGAACAGAGCGCCGGCATTTTCCCTGTGGACATGAACTGCACGTCTACTCTGCCGGGACTGTACGCTGCCGGCGACTGCTGCAGCACCTGGGCATGGGGAGCGCAGGACAAGGGCGCCCCTCCGGGACTTCTTTCCGCCGCGGTAACCGGGCGTCATGCCGGACGCGGGGCGGCAGAATACGCGCTGGAGCACGGGGTACCCGCAGCGGCGGACCGGGGAAAATACACGGAGAGGATATTTGCGCCCCTCCGGAGGAAAGGCGGTTTCGACCCGCGGTGGGTATGCCGCCTGCTCCAGGGAATAATGCTGCCTTACTATGTTCTGCACATCAAAAGCGAGGAGCGCCTGAATGCGGCGCTGGTGAATGTGGAGTTCCTCAGGGAGCATATGTCGCCCCGCCTGAAGGCAAACGACCTTCACGAGCTGCGCCTGTGTCATGAGACACGCAGCATGATACTAAACGCCGAGATGATATTAAGAGCGTCGCTCCTGCGCCGGGAGAGCAGAGGCTGGCATTACCGGGAGGATTATCCCTTCCATGACGACAACAACTGGCTCGCGTGGGTGCTCCTGCGCCGGGGCGACGGCGGCATGACGGCGGAGAAGCTGCCCCTGCCGGAGCGGTGGCTGGCTGAGGACCCATCCGAGAAACGCTATGACCGTCCCTCCTGGGATGTGTGAGGGGGTGTTATTATGCTTATGCCTGTTGACAGGGAGAAGTGCGCAGGCTGCGGGCGCTGTGTCCTTGCCTGTCCCATGGACGTGATACGAATGGAAAACGGAAGGGCGCAGGCCGTGTATATACAGGAGTGTATGTGCTGCGCTGCCTGCGAGCTTGAGTGCCCTGCCGGTGCGCTGTATGTCTCGCCGGATAAGAGCGAAGAGCTGTTTGTATCCTGGAAATAAGAAGGAGGAAGCATCCGCGGGATGCTTCCTTTTGCATGGGGGCAAGGGCGCTATTGACACCCTACGCCGTAAAATCGTATAATCATACGAAGAACGGAGGCGGGTATAATGAAACGGATACTCTCCGTGCAGGACGTGTCCTGCGTGGGCAAGTGCTCCCAGACGGCGGCGCTGCCCATTATCTCAGCCATGGGCGTGGAGACGGCGATACTCCCAACGGCGGTGCTCTCCACCCACACGGCTTTCAAGAACTTCATATTCCGGGACCTCACCGACGACATCCCCGCTATCAGCCGTGTCTGGCAGCGGGAGGGGCTGAGCTTCGACGCCATATACACGGGCTATCTGGGCTCCATCCGCCAGACGGAGCTGGTGGCGGAGCTTTTCCGCAGCTTTTCACCAAAGCTCATTTTCGTTGACCCCGCCATGGGGGACAACGGCAGGCTCTACACGGGCTTCGACAGGGACTACGCCATGGCGACCCGGGAGATCTGTGCCCGGGCGGACGTGATAGCGCCGAACCTGACCGAGGCGTGCGCCCTGCTGGAGGAGGACTACCCAGGGGATAATTACACCCGGCGGGACATTGAGGACATTCTCCGCCGTCTCTGCGCCATGGGCGCGGGGACAGCCATGGTCACCGGCGTGAGCCTTGACCCGGGCAGGCTGGGCGTCATGGGTTACGACAGCCGGGAGGGAAAATTCTTCTCCTGCTTCCGGGCGAGGGTGGAGCGGAGCTTCCACGGCACGGGGGATGTGTTCGCCGCGGCATGCGCCGGCGCCCTGACCCTCGGGATGCCCATGGAGCGCGCCGTGCGTCTCGGGGTGGATTTCACCGTTAAAAGCATAGAACTGACTCTCCGGGACCCGGACGCCGGGTGGTACGGAGTAAACTTTGAGCAGGCGATACCCCTGCTCCTGCGCCGGACGGCGCGGTTCAGACAAGACAAGGAGACCAATCATGCCGATTAAAATTCCAGATTCACTTCCGGCGCGCACCGTTCTCGAGAGCGAGAACATCTTCGTGATGACCCAGTTCCGCGCCATGCACCAGGACATCCGTCCCCTGAAGATGCTGATACTCAACCTGATGCCCACAAAAGAGGTCACGGAGACGCAGCTGCTCCGCAAGCTCTCCAACACGCCTCTTCAGATAGAGATAGACCTGCTGCGCACCATAAGCCATGAGTCCCACAACACGGACGCGGAGCACCTGGAGTCCTTCTATGTGAGCTTCGACGAGGTAAAGGACCGGCGCTACGACGGCATGATAATCACCGGCGCGCCTGTGGAGAACATGGACTACGAGGCCGTGGACTACTGGGAGGAGCTCTGCCGCATCATGGAGTGGACAAAGACGAACGTCTACTGCACCATGCACATCTGCTGGGGCGCCCTCGCGGCGCTGTATTATCACTACGGCATCCCGAAGCGCAGCCTTGACGAGAAGCTCTTCGGCGTGTTCGAGCACCGGGCGCTGAAGAAGGACTCACCCTTCTTCCGTGGACTGGACGACGTGTTCTATGTGCCCCACTCCCGCTTTGCCTATGTGGACCGGGCGGACATCGAGGGGGTGCCGGAGCTGGAGGTCATGGCGGTGTCGGACAGGGCGGGGGTATTCGCCGTGAAGACTCAGGACAGCCGCCGCTTTTTTATCACCGGACACCCGGAATACGACCGCACCACGCTCATGCAGGAGTATCTGCGGGATGTGGAGAAGGGGAAGAACATCGCCCTGCCGGAGAATTACTTCCCCGGGGACGACCCGAAAAACGAGCCCCTGTGCACCTGGCGCAGCTCGGCGCAGCTTATGTACACGAACTGGCTCAATTACTATGTGTATCAGACCACGCCATACGAGATATCCCGGGTGGGCGAGGAGTGATCTATATCACGCAGGCGGACAGCGACCACAAAGGCTCCCCTTGAGTGACCAAGGGGAGGTGTCACCGAAGGTGACGGAGGGGATGAGAGGTGCGGCAACGCTTCGCTGCCCGGCTCGCCGTGGAAGCCTTTTGGGAAGTCTGTGCGTTATGCACCGGAATTTATGATTTTTCTGCCGCCTCTTTTGGCGAAAATAGTTGTTGACAAGGCCGCTTTGCTGTGCTAAAATCCGAGCATAAAGTTCAAAGACAAACCGTTGATGAAGAGTGAGTAACCGCTTCGTTGACCGGCAAAGAGAGCCGCGGATGGTGGGATCGCGGTGCGGGCAGTGGCGTGTGAATGGGCTTCTGAGGGCGATCGGAAAGCGCTTGGCGCTGTATGTGAGCCGGAGCAGGGACTCCGTTAAAAAATCCCGCTGTATGGTAAGTACAGGCAGAGCGGGCGCGCAAGCGTCAAGCCGGGTGGTACCGCAGGAAATGATTTTTGTTCCCTGTCCCAGCATAACAGCTGGGACAGGGATTTTTTATTTGGAGGAATTTGAGATGTGCCTTTTGACAAAGCGATGGCGATGGCGTCGCGGAAGAAGAGAAGAATACAAACAACGCTGACATATATAAAAGGAGATAAATACCATGAAAAAGTTTACACGTATCATCTGCATCGTAATGGCGCTGGTCATGGCGCTGTCCCTCGCCGCCTGCGGCACAAAGCAGGAGACCGCAGCTCCCGACACCACACCCGACACAAACACTGAGACGAACACCGAGACCAAGGCGGACGTACCCGTCATCGGCATCAGCCAGTACGGCGAGCACGCATCCCTGGACAACTGCCGCGAGGGCTTCATCCAGGGCCTGAAGGACGCGGGCCTTGAGGAAGGCGTGGACTTTGAGATAAGCTACCAGAACGCGAGCTTTGACGACTCCGTGGCAACCCAGATCGCCCAGAGCTTCTCCGCAAACAACGTGGCGCTCATGTGCGCCGTGGCGACGCCCTCCGCGACAGCCTGCTTCGCAGCCGCCGAGGACAAGGACATCCCCGTTATCTTCACAGCTATCACCGACCCCGTGGCCGCGGGTCTTGACAGCGGCAACATCACCGGCACAAGCGATAAGCTCCCCGTTGAGGCCCAGCTGGACCTCATCCGCCAGATGCAGCCCGACGCTGAGACCATCGGCATCATCTACACCACAAGCGAGGCAAACTCCGTATCCGCTATCGCCGAGTACGAGGAGAAGGCTCCCGACTACGGCTTCACCATCGAGTCCATCGGCGTCACAGCTCAGAGCGAAGTGACCCAGGCTGCTGACACACTCATCAAGAAGGGCGTTGACTGCTTCTCCAACCTGACTGACAACAACGTGGTGGGCGTGCTGTCCTCCATCCTCGAGAAGACGAACGAGGCGGGCATCCCCGTATACGGCAGCGAGGTCGAGCAGGTCAAGCTGGGCTGCGTGGCATCCGCCGGCATCGAGTACTTCGAGCTGGGCCGCCAGACAGGCGCAATGGCAGCGAAGATACTCAAGGGCGAGACAACTGCCGAGGAAATGCCCTATGAGACAGTGACGGGCTTCAACTACTACATCAACAGCGACGCAATCGCCGAGCTGGGCCTCACAGTGCCCGAAGCAATCGCCGACTCCGCCATCGAATCCGCCGAATAATCAGAAAAGGACTGTTTGGATATGCTTGAACTTCTCATAAGCACACTCACTCAGGGCTGCATATACGCCCTGCTCTCCTACGGCATCTACATTACTTATAAGATACTGGATTTCCCCGACCTGACCGTTGACGGCAGCTTCCCTCTGGGTGCTGCCGTCACAGCCGTGCTTCTGGTCCACGGCTGCAACCCCTACCTCACGCTCCTCGCGGCTATCGCCGTGGGCGCTCTGGCGGGGCTTATCACGGGCGTAATCCATGTGCGCCTGAAGGTCCGGGACCTGCTGGCGGGCATAATTACAATGACAGCCCTCTTCTCCATAAACCTGCAGATAGCGGGGTCAAACCTCGCCGTGGAGCGGGCTATCGACACCATCTTCACGGCGGCGCCCACCATGGCGCTGCTGGGCGGCACGAGCCTGCTCATACGCAAGCTCATCATCTCCGTCCTGATAGCCATCGTCTGCAAGATACTTCTGGACCTCTACCTCAAGACGAAGAGCGGCCTGCTCCTGCGGGCGACGGGCAACAACGCGGCGCTTGTAACGACCCTCGCGAAGGACAAGGGGGGCATGAAGATACTGGGCCTCGTCATCGCGAACGCCTTCGTGGCGCTGGCGGGCTGCATAGTCTGCCACGAGCAGCGCTCCTTCTCCGCCACCATGGGCACCGGCCAGATGGTGTTCGGTCTGGCGGCGGTAATAATCGGCAGCACGATCTTCCGGAAGCTCGGCTTCGTGAAGGGCACCACGGCGGCGCTCTTCGGCAGCATCCTCTATAAGATCTGCATCCAGGCTGCTATCAGCGTGGGACTGCCCGCGAACCTCCTTAAGCTGGTCACGGCGGTGCTGTTCCTGGTGGTCCTGGTGCTGGGCAACATCCGCAAGAAGGGAGCTGCTGAAAATGCTTGAACTGAAACACATCAAGAAAATATATAACCCGGGTACAGTGTCCGAGACGTCCCTGTTCACGGACTTCAACCTCACCGTGGAGGACGGCTCCTTCGTGTCCGTAGTGGGCAGCAACGGCAGCGGCAAGACGAGCATGCTCAACATCATCTGCGGCTCCATCCCCATCCAGGGGGGCACCGTCTCCGTGGGCGGGCGCGTCATCAACAAAGACAGGGAGTTCGTGCGCTACCGGCATATCGGCAGGGTATACCAGAACCCCGCCATGGGTACCTGCCCGGACCTGACTATCCTGGAGAATATGTCCCTGGCAGACAACAAGGGCAAGCACTTCGGGCTGTCCTTCGGGGTGAATAAGTCACGCGCCGGGTATTATAAGGAACAGCTCGCGTCCCTGGGACTGGGGCTGGAGGATAAGCTGAACGTGAAGATGGGCAGCCTCTCCGGCGGCCAGCGCCAGAGCGTGGCTCTGCTTATGGCGACGATGACGCCGATCGACTTTCTCATCCTCGACGAACACACCGCGGCGCTGGACCCCAAGACCGCGGACACCATAATGGAGCTGACGGACAGGGTCGTCCGGGAGAAGAAGCTCACAGCCATCATGGTCACCCACAACCTGCGCTACGCCGTGGAGTACGGGGACCGGCTCATTATGATGGACAAGGGCGGTATCGTGCTGGATAAGCGCGGGGAGGACAAGAAGAACACCACTGTGGACGACATCCTCCAGATCTTCAACACCATCAGCGTGGAGTGCGGCAACTGAATATCCAAACAGAAAGAAAGGCTTCCCCGAGGGGAAGCCTTTCTTTATAGGGAGTGTGTCGTGCGGCGGCGTAGCAGACCGCCGCACTTTGAAAAGTTGTATTTATGATACACCTATGGTTACAGTAATGCAAGCGTTAAATAATTAACTTATTTTGAGTGAAGGCGGGCCTTGTGAAGGGGGAGAAAAGCCCCCCTCGTGAAGGGGGGCGCCAGCCATGAGGCTGGCAGGGGGGATTGACGCATCGGCGCAGGAAGCTTCTTGTTCGTTTCTTTGTTGCGCCAAAGAAACGTGGACCACCAGAGAAGGATGCTGTGCCGTTTTTGAAGGAAAATTGCGCCCGTCTGCCGCGTTTTGCTCACTCGCAATAAAGGCAATTATTCCTCGCTCCCAAAGCCTTGCATCCAGACGCAATTTTCTCTTCAAAAATCCTCGACTCCCGGCTCAGCCCTTTTGTCTTGATTCAAGGCAGAGGACGCAGACATACTTTCTGTATGTCAAGGACGATAACGCGGAATCGGGGCAAAAGGGCGAGCCCGGAGCGGCGCACCATCTTTTTCTGGTGGTCTAACCCAAAGAAATCGCTTCGCCGACAGGGGCAAAGCCCCTGCGGCGGCGAAGGGGCGTCCACGGACAGCGTGGTTCCCACGTCGGCGCGGCGGGTGATTGGCAGCGACTTCAGCTCCCCGGCCCGCTGACGCTACACGCCCAGAATCGTAGATTTAAGTGGCAATCTCACCCTGCGCCTCAGACTACTACCGTTATGCAGGCAGGTGCCAGCACCCCTTGAGAACCGGGGACGCAGAGTCATCAGTTCCCTCTGAGTTGGAGGCGTTCTACTCAAGGGGAAGGGACTATATTCAACGTGTCCGATGCATGTGGACGCACCGCAGGTTTGACTGGATGCACGAGCCGGGCACTGCTGGGGGCAGCCTTAAAAAACTAAATGAACGCCGGCGACCGCAGTCGCCTGCCTCAGCGGGTTTCTTTGGTTACTTTCTTTGATAAGCCAAAGAAAGTAACAAGAACTCTTATAAATTGTACTTCTGATCCCCTCAGTCTCGGCTTTGCCGAGCCAGCTCCCCTTGATCACCAAGGGGAGCCTTTGGGGGAGCGCGCTTCGCCGGGTTCCCTTGGGGTTGAGGCTTTTCTTGTCCGTGCCCATATGGTATAATAAAAACAACAGTCGGAAAACTATCGCCCGGAGGAGACGCCATGCCGAAACCAAAATGGAACCTGAACACCATATACATATCTGAGCGGCTTCAGGAAAGCCTGCGCCCCATATCGCACTGCCGGCTCACCACTGTTGTCGCACCCATGGGCTATGGGAAAACAACGGCGGTGAACTGGTATCTGGAGGAACGGGCAAAGACGGAGCCTATGAAGATAATACGCATAAGCGTCTATTCCGATAACCTCGCCATCTTCTGGAAGAGCACTCAGGACGCCTTTGCCCGGGCGGGCTTTGAATGCCTGCGGGACTACGCCTGCCCCGCGGACGCGGCGGGCGGCGGGCTGCTGGCGGAGGATCTCTGCCACGAGCTGGCTGGGGAGGAGGGCCGCTATATTTTCATCGACGATTTCCACCTGCTGACGGATAAGCGCGCGTCATCCTTCATTTGTACTCTCGCAAACCGCCTGCCGGGAAACGTGCACCTCATCATCGCGAGCCGGGACCGCTTCCTGCCCGCCGGGGAGGCGGTGCGCCTGGGGAGCAAGGTCTATCATATCGGCACGGACCAGCTCAGGCTAAACCACACGGAACTGGCGCTATACGCCCACCGCTGCGGCACGGAGCTCACCGACGAGCAGGTGGAGAGCCTTCTCTATTCCAGCGAGGGCTGGTTTTCCGCCATATATCTGAATCTTCGGACACTCTCGGAGCACGGGGCGCTGCCGGACAGGAATTCCGACATCTACACCACCTTTGCCGCCGCCATGATAGACCCCCTTCCGGAGAGACAGCGGGAATTCCTGGCGGTCATGGGGCTCGCCGACGAGTTCACAGGAGAGATGGCAGGATTTATCACGGGGGATGACGACGCGGGCCAGATAGTCTCTGCCCTCACCGAGCAGAACGCATTTGTAAAGCGTCTGCCGGACGGGGCGACCTACCGCTTCCACCACATGATGAAGGAGTGCGCCGAGCGCACCTTCGAGGCGTTGGGCGGGGAGAAGCAGGCGATTTATCAGGGGCGCTTCGGCGCGTGGTACGAGGAGCGGCGGCAGTATCTCCACGCCATGGGGGCGTACAGGCGCAGCGGCGACTATGACGGACTGCTGCGGGTGGTGCGAAAGGACGCGGGCGTCCTGCTGGCTTCTCTCAAGCCCGCCGACGTCCTTGAAACACTGGCTGAGTGCCCGGAAGGCACGCTAAAAAAACACCCGCTGGCTCTGCTGGTGCTGATGCGCTGTATGTTCAACTGGAGGAACATCCCGAAGATGCTGGAGCTGAAGGAGCTGCTGCTGACAGCCATCGAGGAGCATCCGGAGCTGCCTGGGGAGGAGCGGGGCAATCTGCGGGGGGAGTGCGACCTTATTATGAGCTTCCTCTGCTACAATGACATAAGCGCCATGAGCCGCCTGCACCGCAGCGCCAGCAGCCAGATGTCCCGCCCCGCCATCAGCATCCGCAACGACGGGGGATGGACTTTCGGCTCCCCGTCGGTCCTGATGATGTTCTACCGGGCGCCGGGGGAGCTGGAAAGCGAGCTCGCCGAGATGGACGAGTGCATGCCCCATTACTACAAGATAACGGGCAATCACGGACAGGGCGCGGAGAAGATCATGAGGGCGGAGGCGGCGTATATGCAGGGGCGTCTCACGGACGCCCAAATTGAGCTGGAGAGCGCCTATGCCCGGATAGAGGGGAACGGACAGGAGAACATGGCGCTGTGCTGCGATTTTCTGGCGTGGCGGCTGGCGCTGTTTGCTGACGCGGAGCCCCGGTATACCTTTGAGGAGCGGCGCACGGCGCTGCTGGGGCACCATAACGCCGCGTGGATAAACATCTGGAACGGGAGCTGCGCCTATTGCCGCGCCGTGCAGGGGGAGGCGGAGAGGATACCGGAGATATTCGCCCGGCACCGGCTATCCTCACTCAACATCCTCGCGCCGGGCAGACCCATGGCGGAGATGATAGAGAGCCAGGTGTATCTCGCCCAGGGGGCGTACGCCAAGGTCATCGGGCGCAGCGGGGAGCTGCTCGCTCTGTGTGAAGGGATGCATTACGCGCTGGTCGCCCTGCATATCCGCATCCAGACCGCGGCGGCTTATTCCATGCTGGGCAAGACCGGGGAGGCCCGGGAGCTGCTATCCCGGGCGCTCAGGGACGCCCGGGCGGACGGCTTCGTTATGCCATTCGCGGAGAACTACGGTTATCTGGAGACGATGCTCAGGGAGGAAATTCAGGACGAATTTATCCGCCGTATCATCGAGCTTGGGGAAGGGGCGAAACGGCGGCGGACCGAGACCGTGAGACCCCGTGAGCTCGCCGTGCTGACAGAACGGGAGTGCGGGATAGTGGACCTGCTGACCCAGCGCCTGAGCAACAGGGAGATCGCGGAAAGGCTCTTTCTCTCCGAGGGCAGCGTCAAGCAGTATGTAAGCCGGATATACTCAAAGCTCCATATCCAGGGGGACACCAGGACAAAGAGGCAGCAGCTGTGCCGCCTGCTCCGGGGAAAGAGCTAACCTTTGGTTAATAGTTATTTTTTCAGATCCACCGTACAATGAGTGTACGGTGGATTTTTATATATTTGCGGCACTTGCGGAAAGGAGGACGCGATATTGAACAGAAAGTATCTCACAGCCGTTACGCCACTGTCCGACTATATTTTGCAGGTCGATTTTGTGTCCGGAAGCCGGCTTCTCCTTGACATGAAGCCCTATCTGGACAAGATACGCTTCCGCCCCCTCGCAGATATGCAGGTGTGGAACAGCGCCGTGACAAACGGCATCTTCGTCCGCTTCGGCAGCGTGGAGCTGAGCCACGACGAGATCCTGTCCATGGTGGAACAGGAGCATTGACTCAAGTGAAAAGGAGAAACAAGAGATGAAAAACTGGAAGAGATATTCTGCCATGGCCCTGGCGATGATCCTGTGCCTTCTGTGCGCGGCGTGCGGCGGCAGAGGCGGGGAGATTGACGACCCCAACGAAGGGCTGGGCGGCGACGCTGTCCGCAGCGTTGACACGGGCGATCTGGCGGGGATATATATGCCCCAGGACCTCACGGGGGAATGGACTTATCTGGAGCTCAACGGTGACGGCACCTGGACGCTCAGCGGGGAGAACGGCGACGTAAGCGGCTGGATAGGCTACGACGAGGACTACGATGACCTGTATGCCTACGAGGACGATGGATACAGCAGCTGCATCTTCTCCGCGGAGGACGACGGGACGCTGTACCTGGGCGCCTACGGTTACTTCTATTACAGCGGCATCGACAGCGCCGAGGATCTCTGGGACGAGGAGTGGGAGGACTACTGGGAGTATGACTTCCCCACGGAGGACGACGAGACCGAGCCTCACGACTACCCCGGCCGGGAGCAGGAGGGCAATGAGTATTACAGCTGGAACTCGGAGCTCTATCAGAGAAATGTCTCGGAATTTCAGGGCGTGTGGTACTACGACGGGGACCTCTCGGCGGAGATGTACATAGTCATCGACGGGGACGGGAACTGGAGCTATTATCAGCGCACCGCCGGGGAGGAGCCGGAGGAAATGGACTGCGGCGTGTTCACCTATTCCATGGACGAGGCGAGCGTTTATTACGCGGACTCCACCATGTATGAGGGAATGTCCTACCGGGTATTCGAGTTCGACACTGATGTGCTCGTCTGGGGTGACGAGGGCGTCTATTACCTGATGGAGTGATACGAAGAAAGAGAGGGCAGCGAAGATGATGAAATTCAAGAGATATTTCGCGCTCCTGCTGGCGGCGGCATGCCTGAGCCTTGCCGCCTGCGGCGGGGAGCAGGAGGAATATATCGCCGGGGACGACTGGCGCACGACCGGTGTGGTCGTGGCCGACGGCACCATCACCCACGACGGTGAGAGCGTTGACGTGCTGGTCACGGTGGGTGAGAGCAGCGCGGCGTTTTACTGGGATGATTCGGTGCAGGTGCTCTATGACAGCGTGTCCTTCCCCATGAACGTGCCCGACGCGCGGCAGGCGTTCAACGCCATCTCCTTCGAGGATATCGACGGGGACGGGGAGAGCGACGTGCTGGTGAGCTTCATCCATGAAAACGGGGACGCCGATGAGCTTATCTGGATCTGGGATCCGGAGGAGCGCTATGTGTTCCGGGAGGACCTGTCCACCATCACCATCGGCGGCGGTGACCTTGAGGACTATGTTGGACTGTGGGAGTATCAGGGGGAGAACCTCTGGCTCAGGATACATGACGACGCCACCTGGGAGCTTATCAACGACCAGGAGGATGTGATCGAATACGGCACGCTGTGGGTGGAGGAAAACGGCATTACACTCCACTTTGACGGCAGCGGCGACGTGCTGACACTCGACAGGACTGTCAGCGGCGACCTCATCGACATGGCAAACGACGGTATGCTCATGCCCGCGGAGGGCATCCAGTCGTCGGCGGAGTATTTCGAGCGCAACGGCCTTGAGATAAACGCCGATATGGATATGGGCACATACCTGCTCACGGACGGCGTGTGCAGCTACAACTACCTGGGCGAGGAGTACAGAACAGGGGATTGCTACTGGGAGGTCATAAAGAACTACGACGTCACCCACGACGGCATCCGGGAGATACAGTTCGACGCCATCTGCTACATTGCCGATGGGGAGATCACAGATGCGGACAGATTGGCCGTCGTCTCCGGCGAGCTGTACGACGCCTGGACGGGTATGTGGTTCACTACGGACACCACATATGACAACAGCGACCGGGGGGAGAATTATTACCTCCACACCGTCAGCTGGGAGGGAAACAGTTATCAGATCGAATTCGGCTACTCCACGCAATGGCGGTACGACGTCGGGGACTGGGCTATGACCCTGACGAAGAGCTATATGGTGTATCTGCCTGAGGACTATGACGGACTTGTCTTCGCGGCGTCGGCGGAGCCGGACAACTACCCGGACTGCGCGAAGCGGATGCAGATGGACAACATCGCTCCCGAGGCCGCGATACTGGATATTGAGACCCTCGACCCGTACAGCAGCCTGTATTTCAGCATCTGCGATTGAGGTAAACGGGGATGAAGAAGGGAACAGAGGACTTCCCCGGGACGAACGGAGGAAAAATGACCGACGCGGAGCCGGGAAAGAGGTTCGGCTTTGAGCCTGCCCCGCCCCCAATGCCCGTCGGCGAGGAGCGGCGTGAGGAGCATCTTTATAAGGAGGATGTGGAGAAATGACACTTGGAACTGCTGTGATTCTGCTGCTTTTGGCGGCGGCGGGAATAGTCGCGTCCTGCGTCTGGCTGCGGCAGAAGACGCTGCGGGTGGTCCTGGTAGTGGTGCTGGGGCTTGCGGCCCTGGCGCTGATAGGCTACATCGGGCTGACCCTTTTGTTCGTGGGCGCGGTGAGCAGCCAGCCGCCCGTGGGATAAACGGCGAGAAGGCATCCGAAAGGATGCCTTCTCTTTTTGCGTAAAGAAAGTCTCCCGCTGGTGAACAGGGGTAGCGAAGCGGCGGCGGTTCACCCAAAGCCTCCCCTGCGTAAGTGGAGGTGTCAGACTTCGCCTGACGGAGGGGGCGCCACCTTGACCCTTCACATAAAAACTCTCCCGCTCCGAGGCGTCAATCCCCCCTGCCGCTCCGCGGCCGTCCCCCCTTTACACAAGGGGGGCTTTGCCACTGTCGGCGAAAGCGGGTTCCCTTGGGGCGCTGCTTCAGTTTTCTTAATGTAAGGTGGAATATGTCGGAGACGTTGACTTGACGGGCAACGCTATGGTATAATTCTACCTTGACATAAAATGCCTCGGATGTGTGCGAAGCAGCCCGGAAGGGGCGGATTGGATTAAGCTTATGTGGATTGCTGACGGATGGAAAGATTACGAACTTATAGACTGCGGCTCGGGGGAAAAGCTGGAGCGCTGGGGGGACAAGATACTCCTGCGCCCTGACCCTCAGGCTATCTGGAAAACGCCCCGGCGGGACAGGCGCTGGAAAGCGCCTGACGCCAGCTACCGGCGCTCGAACTCCGGCGGCGGACGCTGGAGCGGCAACACCCTGCCGGAGAAGTGGTTCGTGGTTTATAAGGACCTGAAATTCCAGGTGAAGCTCATGAACTTCAAGCATACGGGGCTTTTCCCGGAGCAGGCGGCAAACTGGGACTTTATCCGCCGGAAGATAGCCGGTGCCGGGCGGGAGATAAACGTGCTCAACCTCTTCGCCTACACGGGGGGCGCCACGGTAGCCGCGGCGAGCGCCGGGGCGAAGGTGTGCCACGTGGACGCGGCGAAGGGCATGGTCGCCTGGGGCAGGGAGAACGCCCGCCTTTCCGGCCTGGGGGACAGCCCCATCCGCTGGATAGTGGACGACTGCGCCAAGTTCGTGGAGCGGGAGATAAAGCGGGGCAGGCGCTACGACGCCATCATTATGGACCCGCCCTCCTACGGCCGGGGACCCTCCGGGGAGATATGGAAGCTGGAGGAGAACCTATACGATTTCGTGCAGCTGTGCACCGGCGTCCTCTCGGAGGACCCGCTGTTCGTGATAATCAATTCCTACACCACGGGGCTCGCCCCCTCGGTGCTAACCTATATCCTGGACACCCTCGTGACGAAAAAGCACGGAGGGCACACGGAGAGCGATGAGCTGGGGCTGCCTGTGACGGAATCGGGGCTGTTTCTGCCCTGCGGCTCCGCCGGAAGATGGACTAAGGACTGAACTGGAGAAACCGACAATGAGCGAGATAATAAAAGCTGAAAACCTTACCTTTTCCTATAATCAGGAGGAGACTGAGGAGAAGAAAATAGTGCTGGACGACGTGAACCTGGAGATCGAAAAGGGCTCCTTCGTGGCGGTGCTGGGGCACAACGGCTCCGGCAAATCCACCCTCGCCAAGCACTTCAACGGCATCCTCCTGCCATCCGGCGGGAAGGTGTACGTGGCGGGCATGGACACTGCCGCCGAGGAAAAGCTCATGGAGATACGCCGCACCGTGGGCATGGTGTTCCAGAATCCGGACAACCAGATCGTGGCGAACGTGGTGGAGGACGATGTGGCCTTTGCCCCGGAGAACCTGGGCGTGGAGCCGGGGGAGATACGCCGCCGGGTGGACGAGGCGCTCCGCCTCGTGGGCATGTACGACTTCCGGGAGCACTCGCCGAGCCTCCTTTCAGGCGGGCAGAAGCAGCGCGTCGCCATAGCGGGCGTCATCGCCATGCTGCCGGAGTGCATTGTGCTGGACGAGCCCACAGCCATGCTGGATCCCCAGGGCAGGCGGGAGGTCATGGAGACCATCACGCGCCTGAACCGGGAGCGTGGGGTGACTGTGGTTTACATAACCCATCATATGGACGAGGCTGCCCAGGCGGACAGGCTCGTCGTGATGAGCGGCGGGAAGGTCATCGCCGACGGGGCGCCGAAAGAGGTGTTCACCCATGTGGAGATGCTCAAGAGCTATGGGCTCACCGTGCCGGATCCGGTGCTCCTGAGCTGGGAGCTCAACAAGCACGGCTTCGACCTGCCCCTCACGGCGCTGACTGTTGAGGAATGCGCCCAGGCGATAAGCCGGGAGATGTGAAAGAATAAGGGGCGCCAGCGCCCCGGGGTGCAAAAAGCCCCCCTTGTGAAAGGGGGGACAGCTGCGGAGCGGCAGGGGGGATTGACGTCTTGGAGTAGGAGACTTTTTAGGCGAAGCCTTTTGACGGCGTGCCCATTGGCAGTTTGCGAGGCTTTTGGTTCTGATCCCCTCAGTCAGCTTCGCCGACAGCTCCCCTTAGTCAGTAAGGGGAGCCTTTGGAGAGCGGCGCCGCTTCGCTACCTTACGCAGGGGAGGCTTTTGGAGGAACCGCCATCAGCTAACGCTGCCGACTCCTATGAAAAGCTAAATAAACGCCGGCGACCGCAGTCGCCTGCCTTAACGATTTCTTTTGTTACTTTCTTTGATAAGTCAAAGAAAGTAACAAGGACTCATACACACAATAACGCTTGACTCCTCAGGGAGCAGGCAGTTTTGGAGGATACACACTTGCCTATCATCGAAACAAAAGAACTCACACACACATACAGTCAGGGCACGCCCTTTGAATTCAGCGCCCTGAAAAGTGTGAACTTCACCGCCGAGCGGGGGGAATTCATCGGCATCATCGGGCACACCGGCTCGGGAAAATCCACACTCATCCAGCACATGAACGGGCTGCTCAAGCCCACAAGCGGGCAGGTGCTCTTCGACGGGGAGGACATCTGGAGCAGCAAGGAGCTGACACGGCAGATACGCTTCAAGGTCGGACTCGTGTTCCAGTACCCGGAGTACCAGCTCTTCGAGGAGACCGTGGCGAAGGACATCGCCTTCGGACCGAAGAACATGGGGCTGAGCAGGGAGGACGTGGAGGACCGGGTGCGGGTCGCCGCGAATTACGTGGGGCTGGACGAGAGCCTTATGGACAAGTCCCCCATGGACCTCTCCGGCGGACAGAAGCGCCGGGTCGCCATAGCGGGCGTCATCGCCATGGAGCCTGAGGTGCTCATCCTGGACGAGCCCTCCGCGGGTCTGGACCCCGTGGGGCGGGAGACCATTATGGAGCAGCTCCGGCGCTATCACGAGGCCCGGGGCGGCACCATAATCATGGTGAGCCACAGCATGGACGAGGTGGCCCGGTACGCCAGCCGCCTTGTGGTGATGAACAAGGGAAACATTGAGATGGACGGCACTCCTGCGGAGGTTTTCCGCAACGCGGAGCGCATCAAGAAGATCGGGCTGAACGTGCCCGCCGTGACGGATATCTTCATCCGCCTGAAGGCGCTGGGAGTCCCCGTGCCGGAGTACGCCTACACGGTGGAGCAGGCCCGGGAGATCCTCCTGGGGATGAAGGGGGGCGCCGGGAATGCTTAAGGACATCACACTGGGACAGTATTTCCCCGGGAACACCATCATACACCGCCTGGACCCGAGGGTGAAGATAGTCGCCGTAGTGTTCTACATCGCGGCGCTGTTCCTGGCGAAGAACGCCGTGAGCTACGGCATCATGATAATCTGGCTCGCGGGTACTATATATCTCTCGAAGATAAAGCTGAAAAGCCTCTTCCGGGGGCTGAAGCCCATCGTCGTGATAGTCATAATAACGGCGATATTGAACCTGTTTTACACCAGCGGGGACGTGCTCGCCAAGTTCTGGATATTCACCATCACAAAGCAGGGTATCCGCTCAGCCGTGTTCATCGTGCTGCGCATCGTGATGCTCCTGCTGGGCACCTTCCTGCTCACCTACACAACGGCGCCCATGAACCTGACGGACGGGCTGGAGAGCCTGCTCGGGCCGCTGAAGAAGATACGGATGCCCGTGCACGAGATGAGCATGATGATGAGCATAGCCCTCAGGTTCATACCCACCCTCATCGAGGAGACGAACAAGATAATGAACGCTCAGAAAGCCCGCGGCGCGGACTTCGAGACGGGGAACATCTTCAAGCGGGCGAAGGCCCTTGTGCCCATACTGGTGCCCCTTTTCATAAGCGCTTTCCGCCGGGCGGACGAGCTTGCCGTCGCCATGGAGTGCCGCTGCTACGCGGGGGACAACGGGCGCACGAAGATGAAGCAGCTCCGGATGGAGGGGAAGGACTGGACAGCCCTCGCCCTGTGCACCGCCGTGACGGCGCTCGTCATAACCCTGGGCGCTCTGGGCTTCTGATGGGAGACGAATGTGGAGAGAAACATCGCACTGAGACTGAAATACACCGGCACCCACTACCACGGCTGGCAGATACAGAAGAACGCCGTGACCGTGGAGGAGACCCTGGAGAGCGCCGTGAAGGCGACCGTGGGGCACCCGGTGAAGATAACCGGCTGCGGCAGGACTGACGCGGGCGTCCACGCGAGGGAATACGTGGCGAATTTCGTCACCGGCTCCCGGATACCTCTGGAGCGCCTGCCCCTCGCCATCAACACAAAACTCCCGGACGACATCGTGGTGACAGCCGCCCGGGAGGTGCCCGAGGACTTCAACGCCATCGGCTCCTGCGTCAAAAAGGAGTACACCTATGTGATCTACAACTCCCGCGTCCGGGACCCGTTTTACATGAACAGGGCGTATTTTTACCCACGCCGGCTGGATGAGAAGATAATGCAGCGGGCGGCGGATATGTTCGTGGGGGAGCACGACTTCGCGGCTGTGCGCAGCGTGGGCACGGACGTGAAGAGCACCGTGCGCAGGGTATATTATTATAATGTAGAGCGCCGGGGGGATATCATAGAGCTGCGGGTCTGCGCCAACGGGTTTCTCTATAACATGGCACGGGCAATGGCGGGGTCGCTCATCTACGCCTCCGAGGGGAAGTTCGCCCCGGAGGATATCCCGGCGATACTGGAAAGGGGAGACAGGACCCTCGCGGGGCCCACGGTGCCCCCCGACGGGCTGTATCTCACGCGGCTCTGGTATGATATTGAGATCTGAGGTATAATTATGGCGGGACTGAGACGGAAAAAGCTGATACTGCCCATGGCGGTTCTCGCCGTGATAGTGATAGGACTGCTGGTGGCTTTCATCGTCCTGAGCCGGGGGAGCATGAGCCTGGACGCCGTGCGCCGCACCCTCTCCTACATGGGTGAGGAGAAGACAGACAGCGGCATGGTGGGAGAGATGACCTTCGTGAACCACTCGGGCAGCTTCATCGAGCAGTACGGTGACGGGCTCATCGTCGCGTCGCGCACAGGGGTCGAGCTGCTGGACAGCACCGGCGGGGAGACGCTCATGGTGAGCGCGCCCATGGCGAACCCAAACGTGACCGTTGTGGGGGACCGCGCCTTCGCCTACGACGTGGGGGGCACGAATTATGTGGTCATCGACGGCGGTGAGGCGACGGCTCAGCGGGAGGCGGACAATGAGATAATCGCCGCGTCTATGAACAGCGCCGGCTGGCTCGCCATAGCCACCAAGCAGACGAGCTACAAAGCGACTGTATACGTCTTTGACGCCGACAACGCCCTGGTGCTCCAGCAGAACATATCCAGCGGATACGTTACCGACGTGCAGGTGACGGCGGACTGCTCCGGGCTTATCGCGGGGATGTGTACCTACTCCAGTGAGTTCGTCTCCCGGGTGGTGCGATACCCCATAAGCGGGGGCGGAGAGGGAGAGTTCACCATAAGCGACGAGCTTGTCCTCGCCGTGAAATGCTTTCCGGGGGGAGGCATATGCGCCGTGACTGAGCGCAGCGCCTATTTCATCGGAAAAGACCTGAGCGACGGGGAGCAGTACAGCTTCGGCAGCGCTTATCTGAAGGACTTCACCTTCTCCCCGGGGGACAAATGCGTCCTGCTCCTGAAGGAGTACGAGACGGGCAGCTCCGGACGGCTGGTGATACTCTCCGACTCCGGCAGCGTTGTGGGGGACGGGGAGATAGACAGCGAGGTGCTCGCCATATCCGCAAAGGGGAAATATGTGGCAGCCCTGTGCTATGATAAGCTGGAGATATTCAAGGACAATATGCACCTTTACGGTGAGACGGAGGACACCGGCGCCGCGGTGGACCTCATTATGCGGGAGGACGGCTCCGTGCTGCTCCTGTCATACGGTTCGGCGCGGATCTATCTGCCTTGATGGGGAGGAGAAGGGAAAATGGTACCTGTTATCATCGACATAATCATCGTGGTCATCCTGTTGGTGAGCCTGCTGCGGGGGATTTCCAAGGGGCTTATCCTGAGCGTGGTGAGCCTCGTGGCAGTGGTAGTGGTGTTCTTCGGTGCGCGCTGGGCGGCGGACAACTATTCCGACAGGCTGGACACGGTAATCGGGCCTTTCGTCGCGAACTTCGTGGACGAGACGACGACTCAGGAGCGTGTGGACCGGGGCATCGAATACAGCAGCGCCGGTGACGCGGAGCTGCGCGCCGCGGCGGAGAGCATCTATAAGAAGCTGGGGGTCTGGCAGGGGAAGGCGAACACCATGGCGGACGATGCCGTGGAGAGCTTCCGCGCCAATGACATCACCTTCAAGAACGCCGTATCGGCGCGGTTCGTCAGCGCCCTGGCGTATATTTTCGCGTTTCTTATCGCGTATCTGCTTTTGAATATCGTTTTTGCGGTGATAATCAATCTGTGCAATGTTATATTCAAGCTGCCGGGGCTGAAAATGCTCAACGGCATCGGCGGCGCCGTGCTGGGGCTGGCTGTGGGCCTGCTCATCGTGTTCGCCATTGCCTGGGCGGCACGGTATCTGAGCTTCCTGCTGGGAGACTTTGTGGGCAAGACGAAGGTGCTGAAGTTCTTCGCGGAGAACAACCCCTTCAACTCATGGCTCAGCATCTGATTGGGGGAAGAGTTCTTGTTCATTTCTTTGTCTTGCCAAAGAAACGAACCAAAGAAATCGCTGAGGCAGGCGACTGCGGTCGCCGGCGTTCATTTAGTTTTTAAGGCTGCCTGCAGCAGTGCCCGGCTTGTGCATCCAGTTAAATCTGCGGTGCATCCATCCGCATCGAGCACGTTGAATATAGTCCCTACCCCTTGATGACAACGCCTGCAGCTCAGAGGGAGCTGATGACGCCTGCGTATCCGGGAGAAAGGGCTCTCCTTGGTGCTCAAGGCAGCGAAGCGGGTCCCGTGGGGTTTCAGGGACCCGCCGAAGGCGGGACGGCGCGAGTGCGCCGTCAGGCTTGCCGCCAGCCAGGGAATGATGCACCGTTTTTGAAGGAAAATTGCGCCCGTCTGCTGCGTTTTGCTCACTCGCAATAAAGGCAATTATTCCTCGTTCCCAAAGCCTTGCATCCAGACGCAATTTTCTCTTCAAAAATCTTCGACTCCCGGCTCAGCCCTTTTGCCTTGCTTCAAGGCAGAGGACGCAGACATACTCTATGTATGTCAAGGACGATAACGCAGAAACGGGGCAAAAGGGCGAGCCCGGAGCGGCACAGCATCCCCCGGCTGGCGGCTTGGGCGACATGCGCGGCGGGACCGCAAGATCCAATGAGGGGCCCCCGCGGGAGCCCAGCGAAGCGGGTCCCGTGGGGTCTTTTACAGCAACTAATGGAGGTAATGCTTACATGAATTTACCGAACAGTCTGTCACTTTTCAGACTAATACTTGTACCTGTATTTATCGTGGTATTCTTCCTGGGCGGGGAATATTCATATATCTGGGCAATCGCCGTATACGTGCTGGCGGAGGTGACGGACTGCCTGGATGGGTACATCGCCCGGAAACACAACAAAATCACCCGGCTGGGGCGCATTCTCGATCCCCTTGCCGACAAGCTCATGGCGTTCTCCGCCATTATCTGCATTACCGTCTCGGGCATCGTGCCCTGGTGGGCGGCGCTGCTCTTCTTCATCAAGGAGGCGCTCATGGGGCTGGGGGCTATGTTCATGTTCAAAAAGATCGACGACGTGATGCCCTCCAATATGCCGGGGAAGGTGGCGAACGTGGTGTTCTTCGCCGACTGCGTGATACTCATGTTCGACCGCACCATCGCCCCCCTCACGGCGACTATAATGATCTCCGTGGCGCTGGCGGTGGCGTACTTCGCCTTCTTCAACTACCTTATCAAATACATCGCCGTGCTGAAAAAGCACAAATCGACACCTGAGAATTAGGAGATAAAACAATGCAGCCGACACTCTGTTCAAAATGCAAAAAAAATCTGGCTGTGGTCTTCATCACGCGGATGGAGAACGGCCAGAGCGTCAACGAGGGGCTCTGCCTCAAGTGCGCGAAAAGCCTGGGCATTCAGCCTGTGGACGATATGATGAAAAAGATGGGAATTACCGACGAGGACCTGGATAACCTCAGCATGGATATGATGCAGGCTCTGGATGGTATTGAGGATATGGAAGAGGACGAGGAGGACGAGGACGGCAAGACCGCCACCTTTCCCTTCCTCAACAAGCTCTTCGGCGGCGGAGAGAACCGCGCTCCCGAGGAGGAGCAGCAGCCACCCGCGGGAGGCGGCGCCACGGCGGGGGAGAGCCAGCCCGGCGGCCGGAGAAAGAAGGACAAGAAGAAATTCCTGGACAGTTACTGCATCAACCTCTCGGACAAGGCGCGCCGGGGGAAGATCGACAACATAATCGGCAGGGAGCAGGAGACGGAGAGGGTGATCCAGATACTCAACCGCCGCCAGAAGAACAACCCCTGCCTCATCGGCGAGCCGGGCGTGGGCAAGACAGCCATCGCCGAGGGCCTCGCCCAGCGCATCGCGGAGAAGAAGGTGCCCTACAAGCTCCGGGACAAGGAGGTATACATCCTCGACCTGACGGCTCTCGTGGCGGGGACCCAGTTCCGGGGCCAGTTTGAGAGCCGCATGAAGGGACTCATCGAAGAGGTGAAGAAGGCGGGAAACATCATCCTTGTCATCGACGAGGTGCACACCATCGTGGGCGCGGGGGACGCCGAGGGCTCCATGAACGCCGCAAATATCCTCAAGCCCGCCCTCTCAAGGGGCGAGATACAGGTCATCGGCGCGACTACCTTCGCCGAGTACCGCAAGCACATCGAGAAGGACGCGGCGCTGGAGCGCCGGTTCCAGCCAGTGGTTGTGGAGGAGCCGTCCATAGCCGACGCTGTGGAGATAATCAAGGGCGTCGCCCACTACTATGAGCAGTTCCACGGGATAAGGATATCCGAGGCGGTGTGCCGCCAGGCGGTCATACTCTCGGAGCGGTATATAACGGACCGCTTCCTCCCGGACAAGGCGATAGACCTCATCGACGAGGCGGCGTCGGACCTGAACCTGAAGGACCCGGACATCACCCGCCTGGAGGAGATAAACAAGGACCTCGCGGACCTGGACAAGGAGCGGGAGGTCATCATGTCCGAGGGGGCTGACAATAACTACGAGCAGCTGGCGAACCTCCGCAGCCGGGAGCTTCAGCTCCGGGAAGAGCAGAAGGTACTGGAGGAGAAGGGGAGACCCGAGCTCACCGTGGAGGACCTGGCGAGAGTCATCGAGCAGTGGACGAAGATACCCGCGAAGAACATCGAGGAGGCGGAGTTCAAGCGCCTGAGCGAGCTGGATAAGCGCATCAAGCAGCGCCTTATCGGTCAGGACGAGGCCGTGGACGCGGTCGCCGCCGCCATCCGGCGCAACCGGGTGGGCATCTCGCCCAAGCGCAAGCCTGTGAGCTTCATCTTTGTGGGCTCCACGGGCGTGGGCAAGACGGAGCTTGTAAAGCTCATCGCCGCGGATCTCTTCAGCACGCCGGACGCTCTGGTGCGGCTGGATATGTCCGAGTTCATGGAGAAGCACTCCGTCAGCCGGCTCATAGGTTCGCCCCCCGGCTACGTGGGCTACGACGAGGCGGGGCAGCTCACGGAGAAGATACGCCGCCAGCCCTATTCCGTGGTGCTCTTCGACGAGATCGAGAAAGCCCATCCGGATGTGCTGAACATCCTGCTCCAGGTGCTTGACGACGGCTTCGTCACCGACGCCCAGGGGCGGAAGGTGAATTTTGAGAACACGGTTATCATCATGACCACCAACGCCGGCTCCGACAGCCGCTCCGGCTCTGTGGGCTTCGGCGGCACGGTGAGCGACCAGAGCCGCGAGAAGGCGATGAAGGCGCTGAGCGAGTTCCTGCGCCCGGAGTTCATAAATCGCGTGGACGAGGTCATCTGCTTCAACCGCCTCACGGAGGAGAATTTCAAGGCCATCGCCCGGATCATGATGGAGGAGCTGCGCGCCTCCGTCGCCGAGAAGGCGATAAAGCTGGAGTACGGCGAGAGCGTGCTGGACTATCTCGTGACCAAGTCCTATTCCCTCACCTACGGGGCGAGAAATCTCCGCCGCCAGATCCAGAAGGACATCGAGGACCCTGTGGCGACGGCGATAATCGACAGCTACGACGCCCCCGTGACCCACATCACCCTCGCCGCCGAGAACGGCGAGCTGAAGGTGAAGGCGGAGTAAATATTGTAATATGTATAAAGCCCCGGGGCGTGTCCCCGGGGCTTTTGCCGCGCATGGGGAGAGGAGGATTCACACCTTTCTTTGTCTTGCCGAAGAAAGGTGTGCGAAAGAAATCGCTTCGCCGACAGGGGCAAAGCCCCCTGCGGCGGCGAAGGGGCGTCAACGGGCAGAGAGGTTCCCACGGCGGCGCGGCAGGTGATTGGCAGCGACTTCAGCTCCCAGGCTCGCTGACGCTGTACGCCAAGAATCGCAGAAGCTGCGGCAATCGCACCCTGCGCCTTAGTCTCCCACCGTTATGCAGGCAGGTGCCAGCACCCCTTGAGGACCGGGTACGCAGAGGCATCAGTTCCCTCTGAGCTGCAGGCGTTGTCATCAAGGGGCAGGGGCCTTATTCAACGTGCCGCACCGGTTGGAAGCAGAGCAGGTTTAACTGGATGCACGAGCCGGGCACTGCTGCAGGCAGCCTTAAAAAACAAAATAAACGCCGGCGACCGCAGTCGCCAGCCTTAGCGGGTTTCTTTGGTTACTTTCTTTGATAAGCCAAAGAAAGTAACATAGGCTCTTATAAATTGTACTTCTGATCCCCTCCGACTGCCTGACGGCAGCCACCTCCCCTTGATCACCAAGGGGAGGTTTGGGGGTGGGAACCCGGCGGAGCGGGTTCAGGGACCCGCCAAAGGCGGGACGGCGCGAGTGCGCCGTCAGGTTCCGGCGACATGCGCGGCGGGACCGCAAGATGAAATAAAACAAGGGGCCCCCAGGAACCCGGCGGAGCGGGTTCCTGGGGAGGACTATGGGCAAATGTCCGCGAAGAACGGACATAGGATGAGAAAGCGTCAGCAAAAAGTGACAAAAAATGAAATATTTTCGTCTAAAGAGCATTTCGGAGTATTGACAATGTATCACGTTAGTTATACCATATCAGATATAAAGAACGTAAATTCTCTCTCCGTCGGGCATCAAAGGTGTGAAAGACGGTACCGTCTTTCATGTCCGTAAAGGTACGGACATGATGCTCACTGGAGACCGGCGGGAGAAAAATAAGAGGAGAGCGATTTTTATGAAGAAGTTTCTTGCTATCGTGTTGGCGCTTTTGATGACGTTCAGTCTTATGTCCGTCAGCGCTTTCGCAGCGGGAACGGACTACGCGGACACCCAGGGACACTGGGCTGAGGACGCCATAAACCGGTGGACCGGCTACGGCGTTATTGAGGGAAATGGGGACGGCTTCGACCCTGAGGGAAAGCTGACCTGCGCACAGGTGGCGGCGATACTTGCCCGGCTGCTGAAGCTGCCCGCGGCAGGCAGCGCCGGATTTACGGACGTTAAGGACGGCGCCTGGTACGCGGACGCCATCAACCGCTGCGCGGCGGCGGGCATTCTTCAAGGCTACAACGGCAAGGTCAACCCCGAGGAGACCATAAGCTGGGAGCGGGCGGCAGTTATGCTGGGCCGTGCACTGGGCATGGCTCCCGTTGAAAACCCTGACCTCACAGTGAACACCACCGCGGCGAAGGCTGCCTCCTGGGCTCAGGGCTACGTGGCTGCCATGGAGCAGGCGGGCATCCTCACAGCGGCTAAGGGCACCGGCGCGGATATGGCTGAGAGCATCACCCGCGCGGCGACTGTCGCCGTTATCGACGCGGCTGTGGGCACATATGTAAATCAGGACGGGGCGAACGTGACAGTTCCCCAGGGCACAGAGGGCATCACTCTCGTGGTGGCTGACAACGTGACAGTCTCCGGCGATGTGAAGCACCTGACAGTCCCCGCCTCCGACGTGGACGTGACGCTGGTGGGCGGCACAGGCGCAGGGAACGTGACGATAACCGGGGATCACTCCACAGTTACCGTGAAGAGCACGGGCGTGGGCAAGGCCAACGTCTCCGGGGACAGCTCCAAGATCATTCTGGACGGCAGCAATGCTTCCAGCGTAAATCTCGCGGGGAGAGACTCCGCTCTTGAGACGAAGAACGGCAGCACCGTGACAGAGGTCACAGTTGAGAGCTCCGCCATGGGCGCGGACGTGATCGTCGGCGCAGGCACAAAGATCGACGGCGTCAGCTCCGAGGCTCAGGACGTGACTGTCGCGGGCGAAGGCACTGTCGGCGGCGTGAAGTCCTCTGAGAACATCAGAGTTGAGACGAAGAACACACCCGTCACGAGCGACAGGACCATCGTCGTAACGGACAAGACCGGCCAGGCGAACGCGGTAACACCCGGCGCCGCCGGTTCCACAACAGTGAACACGGACAAGAACGCCACAACACCCGGCGGAACGACCGGCGGCGGTACGGTGACACCTGTCCATTACCACGTATACACCATCCACACGGACAACGGCGACGGTACTCACACCGCCACCTGCTACGCCAACGACGCGAGCAAGGTGGAGGAGCACACCTTCGACGCTGAGGGCGTCTGCACAGCCTGCGGCGCTCAGGACAAGGCCGTCTCCCTCACGAGGGGCGGCACAATAGCTTATTACGCAGACCTGGCTGAGGCAGTCGCGGCGGCGGGCGCGGGGGACACCGTGACCGTACTGAAGGACATCACCATGACCAAGACGCCCGAGGGGCTCTACGCGGCGGTGAACGTCTACGCTGACCTGACGCTCGACCTGAACGGCCACACTGTGGAGGCTCAGGGCAGAAGAGCAATCCAGGTCTATGCCGGCACGCTGAACGTGACCGGCGAGGGAACTATCAGCAGCACCCACACCGAGGGAGACGGCTTCAATAAGGACAGCTCCGTCATCCGCGTGGGCAGCGGCGACGCGAGCTACACTCAGATTGAAGCCCCCACAGCGGCGGGCATCATTATAGGCGAGAACGTGACCGTAAGCAGCAACTGGTGCTACGGCGTCGGGGTGTTCGGTTCCGACACGGCTGAGACAGCTGTCATTAAGGGCAAGATCATGGTGACAGGTGTTAACCCCGCCCTCTCCGGCAACGGCAGAGATCGCTACACAGCCACGGCTATCGAGCTGGCTCCCGGCTCCGTCGTATCCGCCGCGAACAGCGTGGCTATCTATCATCCTCAGGCGGGCACACTGACGGTCAACGGCGGCGAGATAAAGGGCACCGGCGGCATCGAGTGCAAGGGCGGCGACACTACCCTCACCTTCCGGGGCAGCCCCACCGTCACGGCGACAGCCCCCTCCACAGAGCACACGGGCAATAACAACGGCGTTTCCACAGACGGCTACGCCATCTCCATCGCCGAGAACAAGAACTACATCGCCGGGGCGACTGTTACAATCGCCAGCGGCACATATACAGGACCTATCGGCATCGTCACGGACAACGAAGTGACGCCGGAGCAGAAGGGCAGCATCCTTATCACAGGCGGCACCTTCAGCTCTGACCCCACAGTTTACTGCGCACCGGGCTACGGCGCGACCGATAACGGGAACGGCACATACACCGTAAGCTGCATCTTCGCGGGCGGCAGTGGCACCGAGAACGACCCCTTCCTCGTGGCGACAGCTAACCAGTTCGCGGCTATCAGCAGCCTCTTCACGAAGACACGCGAGCCCTATTACTTCCGCCAGACGGCAGACCTCACAGTCTCCGCGACGGACGTGACCTTCGCGGGCGTATATGACGGCGGCGGCTTCAAGCTGGAGAGCGGACGTTCTTCCAGCGAATATGTCTACCTCTTCAAGCAGCCTGCGGGCCATGTGACTGTGAAGAACCTGACCGTCAACATGACCGACACCGGCACGACGCTGTTTTACGAACTGGATTGGGAGACGGGCTACGGCGCTGACATCGAGAACATCACCTTCACCAGCGAGCGTGAGCTGACTCTTGACAACGTGACCAACTTCGGCCTGATTACGGTGAACCCCCTGTACACCAGCGGGGATGAAAGCGTAGTCTACAACTTCAAGGACATCACGAACAACGTTAATCTTCAGAACACAGGTACCTGCACGGGCGTTTTTGTCGGCTCAGGTCCATGCTTCAACGCGCCTACAACGGTGAACTATATCAACTGCGTGAACAACGGCGATATCACCGGCACATCTCAGGTTGGCTTCCTCTACGGCAACATGGCATATATCGCCTGCCTTGAGGAGGAGGGGAACGCAATCAATGTGGTCAACTGCCGCAACAACGGAACACTGTCCTCTATGAAGGACGGCGCTGTCGTGGCGTTTGCACCTGGATGCCCCGCACTGAACGAGGCTTACCAGGAGGCCTGCGGCGGCAGCTACGTTTCCGGCAACTACCTGTCCGACAAGACAGTCATCGTGAACCAGACGGGCACAAGCTTCACAATCAACACTGAGGACACGGAGCACCGCTATGAGCTGGTGCTGGATGTGGCAGCGGTGTACTACACGAAGGACGGCTCAGCCTGGACCGACGCTCACACAGCGGTAGTTGGCACTCCCGAGTGGAGCACTCTCTGCGAAGTCTCCAACGGCGTAAAGACGCTCATCAGCCTTAATGTGGACACCCAGGCGACAGGGACGGTCAAGTCCTTCCGCGCCTATGACAACAGGACGGCTGTGAAAAACGGCATCATTGAAGAAGGCTTCAACGGCTACAACGCTGAGGGTTATGCCATCATCGAGAAAGAAGACGGCGTGAACTACATCGTCTTCAACGCGGCGGCACAGACCTACATCAACAGCACCGTTACCCTGAGAGTCTACGCTTACTCCGGCGAGAGACTTGTGGGCGTGAAGGATCTGTAAGATACGAGCTTTTTGAAAAGGGACGGCGGAATTTCCGCCGTCCCTTTTGCGTGTGTGAGCTTTTATTGTTACTTTCTTTGGCTTATCAAAGAAAGCAGCATAGGCTTTGCGTGAGCTTAACTTCTGATCCCCTCAGTCTCGGCTTCGCCGAGCCAGCGTCTCGCCGCGGCTCGGTCACGGCGCGGCTCTGGCATGCCACCGGCATACCATTCACTCCCGCGCCGCCGCTTCGCTACCTTGATCACCAAGGGGAGCCTTTGGGGAGCCTTTGGGGGAGCTTTTGGATAACTGCGTTTTTTGCAGTTCTGCATTCAAAATAGTAGCGCCAAAACCGGCGGGGGTGGTGTTGCGCGGGGGATAAGTCTCTGCTAAACTTAATGGGCTTATTGCCGCGCACCTGCGGCGGAGAGGGAGACTGAGTAAATTGAACCTGACAAAAAAACGGTGGCTTGTGCTTGTCTCAAGCTGCATAATCAACCTCTGTATAGGGTCGATATACGCCTGGAGCGTGTTTTCATCGCCCCTGGCGGAGCACATAAACGCCCTGCGGGGGACCGCGCTCACGGCGGGGGACCTGTCCATCGTGTTCACGGTGTACAACGCCGTGGTGCCCTTCATCGTGCTGTTCGGCGGCGCCATCGACGACAGGATCGGCCCGAAGCCTCTGGCGATAATCGGGGCGGTGCTCTTCGGGGCGGGCACTATACTCAGCGGCTTTGCCCGGAGCGTGGGGATGCTGGTGGTCACATACGGGCTGATGTGCGGCGTGGGCATAAACCTGTGCTACGTCTGCTCCGTGAGCAACACGGTGAAGCTGTTCCCGGACCGCCGGGGGCTCGCCAGCGGGCTCGTCACGGCGACTTACGGGCTCAGTTCCGTTATCGTCTCCATGGCGGCGAGCTATATGATCGACAAAAGCGGCATCACCCGCACCCTCACGGTGCTGGGCGTGATATACGCCGCCGCCATACTCATCTGCGCCATATTCCAGTGCCGCGTGCCCCAGGGCTTTAAGCCCGATGGGTACGACCCCGCCGGCAGCGTAAACGCGGGGGGCAACGACCACGACGAGAACTGGGTGGAGATGCTCCACGACGCCCGGTTCTATCCCATGATAATGCTCATGTTCTGCGCCACATTCTTCGGCACCATGGTCATATCCCAGGCGGCGCCCATCGGGCGGGAGACCGTGGGCATGAGCGCCACGGCTGCCGCGGCGGCGGTGTCCATCCTCGCTGTGTTCAACGCGGCGGGGCGCATCGGGGCGGGCACCGTGTCCGACAGGATAGGCAGCGTGAATACCATGACGGCGGCGCTCTTCTGCGCCCTGGGGGGACTCGCGCTCCTGTTCTTCACGGGGACGGGACAGACGGTCCTTTACTACGGGGGCATGGCCCTCGTGGGTCTCGCCTACGGGGCGTTCATGAGCATACTGCCGGGCTTCAATGTGGACACCTTCGGGCAGGCGCACAGCGCCGTGAACTACGGCGTGCTGGACATCGGCTACGCGGCGGCGGGTATCATCGGACCCCTCCTGGTCTCCGGCGTCCACGCCTCCACGGGGAGCTACCGGGGCGCATTTCTTATCGCGGCGGGCATCGCTCTCGTGGGCGTCGCCATGACATTTATTTTCCGGGCGCTGGTGCACAAGAGAATATTGAAAAAATAATTCAGCGGGCGGCTCCAAAATCCAGGTGAGCCGTCCGTTTTACCTATTGAAATCCTCGGGGAGGGGGAGTATAATACGGGGGTTATACAGGGGAAGGAGATAATTAAACATGGAAACATTAATGAGCATTGCGGTGG
Source organism: uncultured Oscillospiraceae bacterium (assembly GCA_934552825.1). GTDB lineage: Bacteria > Bacillota > Clostridia > Oscillospirales > Oscillospiraceae > CAKTEQ01. The sequence continues at coordinate 317,958 of CAKTEQ010000002.1, read as the reverse complement.
CTCTCGCGGCGGGACTTTTCATGTCCCGCCTGATAAAGCCCCTTAAATTCCCCGCGGTGACGGCGTACCTTATCGCGGGCATACTCATCGGACCTTACTGCCTCGGCAGGCTGGGCGTGCCCGGCCTCGGCTTCGTCACCACGGCGGACGTGCAGCACCTGAGCATCCTCTCGGAGGTGGCGCTGGGCTTCATCGCCTTCGCCATCGGCAACGAGTTTCGCCTGTCCCAGCTCAGGGAGACGGGCAAGCAGGCGACGGTTATCGGCATCGTCCAGGCGGTGGCGGCGACGGTATGCGTGATAATCGTGCTGTTCTGCCTGCACCTCGCCATGGGGGACAAGCTCTCCGTGCCCGTGGTGCTGACGCTGGGGGCTATCGCGGCGGCGACAGCCCCCGCGGCGACGCTCATGGTGGTCAAGCAGTACAAGGCGAAGGGCAAGCTCACGGACATACTCCTGCCGGTAGTGGCACTGGACGACGCTGTGGGTCTGGTCATCTTCGCGGTGTGCTTCGGCGCGGCCAGGGCGATGACGAGCGGCGCATTCGACCTGGCGGCGGTCATAATCGAGCCGATAGTCGAGGTGGTCATGTCCCTGGCGCTGGGAACGGTCATGGGCTGCCTGCTCACGGTGGTGGAGAAGTACTTCAAGTCCAACTCCAAGCGCCTGACCATAACGATCACATTTGTGCTGCTCACGGTGGCGCTGTCCATGCTGGAGTTCGACGTGGGCGGTATTCATGTGGGCTTCTCGTCCCTGCTGGTGTGCATGATGCTGGGGACGATGTTCTGCAATCTGTGCGATTTTTCACCGGAGCTTATGGAGAAAACGGACAAGTGGACGGCACCCATATATGTGCTGTTCTTCGTCATCAGCGGCGCAGAGCTGCAGTTTGATATTTTCTCCGACGTCGCCATTCTGGGCGTGGGCGTGGCGTTCATCATAGCACGGAGCTTCGGCAAGTACGTGGGCGCTTGCGGAAGCGCGAAGATGGTGGGCTGCGACAGGAACATCGTGAAGTATCTGGGCATAACGCTGCTGCCCCAGGCGGGCGTGGCGCTGGGTATGTCCATGAAGGCGGAGGTGTTGGGCGCGGACGGCACGCTGATACGGAATATCGCCCTGTTCTCCGTGCTGGTGTATGAGCTGATCGGTCCCTACCTGACGAAGATCGCCCTGACCAAGGCGGGGGAGATAACCCCGAAGGCCGTGGCCGTGACGGACGACGAGGACGACGATTGAGCGGAAACACGGAAAGAGGAAAAGGCTTCCCCGGGAGGGGAAGCCTTTTTGCGTGCAAGGGGGGAAAGGCTGCCCCATTGAGCTGGGAGGAAAGTTTTGAGGATAAAACAAAAGCACCGGAACGAAAGTTCCGGTGCTTTTGGCACGCCGTGAGGGATTCGAACCCCCGGCCTTCTGGTCCGTAGCCAGACGCTCTATCCAGCTGAGCTAACGGCGCATTTTTAACAGCTCGATTATATTAACACACTATTTCCCAAAATGCAATAGATTTTTTCAAATTTTTCGGAGGAAACTGCGCTGCCCTGTACGCTCATACATATTATGAATGCTGGTAATCCGCACCGTGCAACGCACTCTGTCAATATGTAAATAGACTTAAAAATATTCCATATTCTGTGCCCTGAAAGGTTGACTTTTGAGGTATTTTGAATATATAATTGATGGCATGGGAGCCAGTGTATTTACCTGGCGACAAAGTATTTTAAGGAGGAACCAAAAATGAGCATGGAATTCACCATGGACACAAAGCACAACATGTGGGATTATGCTGACGCACAGCATCGTTCCGGTCTTTATTCCTTCGACCCCGTTATCGTTGGCTGCGCTATCACAGGCGCTAACCAGGGTAAGGAAGCTAACCCCGGTCTGCCCGAGACAGTTGAAGAGCAGGTTGAGTCCGCTAAGGAAGCAGTCGCGGCAGGCGCTGTCATGCTGCACATCCACGCTCGCGATCCCAAGAACACAGCTATAATGTCTCAGGATCCCGAGATGTACAAGGAAGTCAACAGAAAGATCCGCGAGGCTTGCCCCGATGTTATCATCAACAACACAATGGGCTGCGGCTGCTCCGTCGTTGACGGTAAGCGTGGTCCCATGGCTATGACTTCTCTCACAGCTAATCCCGAAGTCGGCTCCATCGACACAACTTGCTACTGCTCCTATGTTAAGCTGCCCGCACGTCCCGGCGTTCGTGACGAGGCTGTCTTCAGAGAGCTGATCTACACAATGACACAGCCCGAGGCTGAGAAGGCTGTTCAGCAGTTTGCTGAGCACGGCATCAAGCCCGAGTTCGAGTGCTTCGCTCTGTCCGATTTCTACTATCTGAACAGACTGATCGCTTCCGGCTACAAGGATCCTATGGGTGGTCCCTTCTGGGTCAACTTCGTCTTCACAGCAGGCTCCAACTGGCCCGATCCTGACTTCGTCAACACAGTTGTCAGACATTGCCCCAGAAACTCCGTCCTGCAGCTGAGCGGCACAGGCGCACAGCAGTGGTCCATCGTGGCTCAGGCTATCGTTCACGGCGCTCACATCCGCGTTGGTATGGAAGACAACATCTACTACGCAAAGGGCCGCAAGGCTAAGAGCAACGGCGAGCTGGTCGAGAAGGCAGTCCGCATGGCTCACGATCTTGACAGACCTGTCGCAACAGTCGAGCAGGCCAGAAAGATGCTGGGTCTCGGCGCTCCCAGAAAGTATTGATTTAATTTCCGGGAAAGCCTGTTAACTTAACAGACAGAGAGGGCAGAGGATTTTTTCCTCTGCCCTCTTTTTGTATGCAGAGGAGGATAAGAAAAGGTGCCCACCGGTGAATGGGGGAGCGCAGCGGCGGCGCGGGAGAGTTTTTAGGCGAAGCTTTGAGGCAGCGAGACTGGGCGGTTGTTGTACTTCTCATCCCCCCAAAAGCCTCCCCTTGAGCGGCAGGGGGAGGCTTTGGGGGGGAACGGCGGGACCGCAAGATCAAATAAAACAGGATCCCCAATGGAACCCGGCGGAGCGGTTCCATTGGGGCAAAACATTGACAGGAGCGGAAGAAAAGCATACAATATTTTGTTGGAAAACAACGGCGGGGACGGCGGTGCTGCCGTCCCCTATATGAAGAGCGGCGCGGCGGCGGAACGATGGCACCTTTCCGCAGAAGCATCTCTCAGCCGCTGCCACTCCCTTAATTCTATGCCCGCCGTGCCCGGCAGGTGAGACGCCGGATACGGGCGGCAGGCAGGATACCGGCGCCGGGGACACTTTTTCCGCCCCTTCGGGCAGAATACCGCGCCGTGGACCGGGCAAAAAATTTTTTTGGAGGAAGCTTGATTATGACAAAGGTTTCACCCTCTATCCTCTCGGCGGATTTCGTCAACCTTGAGCGGGACATCCGCATGGTGGACGCCGCCGGAGCGGACTACATACACATCGACGTGATGGACGGGCTGTTCGTGCCCAACATCACTATCGGCATCCCCGTGGTGAAGGCTATACGGGGCGTGACGGACAAGGTGCTGGACGTGCATCTTATGATTGACAAGCCCATCCGCTACGTGGAGAAATTCGCCAAGGCCGGGGCGGATATCATCACCGTGCACCTGGAGGCGGACGAGCGCTTCAACATTCGCCGCACCCTGGACATGATCCGCGCCCTGGGCTGCCGGGCGGGGCTGTCCGTGAAGCCGGGGACGGACGTCAAGGAGTACAGCGGGCTGCTGGACATGATCGACCTGGCGCTGGTGATGACCGTTGAGCCGGGCTTCGGCGGGCAGAGCTTCATGGGCGGCATGGTGGACAAGGTGCGCTGGCTGCGCAGCCACGTACGCGGCGGCTGCGAGATCGAGGTGGACGGCGGCATCAACCGGGACACGGCGAAGATGGTGAAGGAGGCGGGGGCGGACGTCCTCGTGGCGGGCAGCGCCCTGTTCGGCGCGGAGGACATACCCGCTTTTATCCGGGAACTGAAAGACTGAGGAGTTTTCAAGATGGAGTATTTTCCCGCCGCCCTCGAGCGGCTTACAGATCAGTTTGCCCGCCTGCCGGGCATCGGGCGCAAGACCGCCCAGCGCCTGAGCTTTTACACGCTCTCCCTGAGCGACGGGGAGGCGAAGGAGTTCGCGGACGCAATCATCGGGGCGAAGGCGCAGGTGAAGTGCTGCCCCGTGTGCCAGAACCTGACGGACAGCGAGCTGTGCCCCATATGCCGCAGCCCCAAGCGTGACCCGACGGTCATCTGCGTGGTGGCGGAGCCGAAGGACGTGATCGCCATCGAGCGGGCGGGTGAGTTCGCCGGGCGGTACCACGTGCTCCACGGGGTCATCTCGCCCATGAGCCACATGGGACCGGACGATATCAAGATAAAGGAGCTTCTCGCGCGGGTCTCCGCCGGGGACGTGCGGGAGGTCATCATGGCGACGAACCCGGACACGGAGGGGGAGGCGACGGCGATATACATCTCCCGGCTGCTCAAGCCCTTCGGCGTGAAGGTCACGCGCCTTGCTTACGGCATCCCCGTGGGCAGCCACCTGGAGTACGCGGACAGCGCCACCCTCATGCGCGCTCTGGAGGGCAGGCAGGAGATATGACAGGGGGATATCATCCCCTCAGGCTCCCCTTGAGCAGCAAGGGGAGCTTTTTATTGTTACTTTCTTTGGAGTGCCGAAGTAAACGTTTTGTACCCCTTCTTTGTCCCCACAAAGAGATAGCTTTATACCCCTTCTTTGTCCCCACAAAGAGATAGCTTTATACCCCTTCTTTGATAAGCCAAAGAAAGTAACAAGGAAAGTCCCCTTAAATAAGGGGAGGCTTTGGGGAGAACGGCGGGACCTGTACTTCTCATCCCCTCCGGTGCTGTCGCACCACCTCCCCTTGAGCAGCAAGGGGAGGCTTTGGGGGAGGGGCGACATGCGCGGCGGGACCGCAAGATAAAATAAACAAGGGGGTCCCCAAGGGAACCCGCCAAAGGCGGTTACCTTGGGGGAAAAAGGGACCGCTATTGACAGGGCGGGGCTTTTGTTGTACAATTCAAGCAAGAACTTGAAGGGATGTGAACACCCCCAGATGGATACGGACTGTTCCGAATGCGATTACGACAATCTTAACTGTTATGGTTTGTGGGCATATCTGCGCCCCCTCGCGGGCCGCGGACGTGCTTTTTTGCGCCTTTAGGCGGCGGCAAAGCCCATATTACAGAGGACACACTACCATATCAGAAGGAGTTAAAACGATTTGAGTACGACCGCATACATATTAATTATGGCGCTATGCCTGATCCTCTCCGCCTACTTCTCAGCCACGGAGACTGCTTTCTCCGCCATGAACAAGACAAAGCTGAAGACCCTCGCGGAGAAGGGCAACCGCAACGCCGCCCTCGCCTGCAAGCTCAACGAGCGCTACGATAAGCTCATTTCCACCATACTTATCGGCAACAATATTGTGAATATCCTCCTCGCGTCCATCGGCACGGTGCTCTTCGTGCGCCAGTACGGGGACGTGGGCGCGACTATATCCACCGTCGTAGTGACGGTGCTGGTGCTCATCTTCGGGGAGATATCCCCCAAGAGCATCGCCCGGGACTGCGCGGAAAAATTCGCCATGTTCTCGGCGCCCCTTATCCAGTTCCTTATCTGGATATTCACGCCTCTGAACTTCCTCTTCTCCCTGTGGAAGAAGCTCCTCGCGAAGCTCTTCCGCCTCAAACCGGACAACAAGATGTCCCAGGAGGAGCTGCTAATGCTGGTCAACGAGGTCCAGCAGGAGGGCAGCATCGACAAGAACGAGGGCGAGCTGCTCCGCAACGCCATCGAGTTCTCCGAGCAGCAGGCCCAGGATATCCTTATACACCGGGTGGACCTGGCGGCGCTCCCTGTGGACGCCAACAAGGAGGAGGTGGCGGCGCTCTTCACGGAGACGAAATACTCCCGCCTGCTCATCTATCAGGACACGATAGACAACATCCTCGGCACCATACACCAGAAGGACTTCTACGTGGGCGTGGGCATAACGGATAAGCCTATCCGGGAGCTCATATCCCCAGCCATATTCGTGCTGGAGAGCGAGCCTATCAGCCTGCTGCTCAAGAAGCTCCAGAAGGCGAAGACCCACGTCGCCGTGGTCATCGACGAGTACGGCGGCACCTGCGGCATCGTGACGATGGAGGACATCCTGGAGGAGCTGGTGGGCGAGATCTGGGACGAGCATGACGAGGTGGAGGTGTTCATGCGCCGTGTTGCGCCGGACACCTACATCGTGGACGGGGACATGGAGTTCGACGAGTTCGCCAAGTGCTTCGGGCTGAATGCCGATTCGGAGATGATCTCCGTGAGCGGCTGGGTCATGGAGCTGTTCGGCAGAGTGCCTGCCATCGGCGAGCGGATGACCTGGGGCGGGCTGGACATACTCGTGACGAAGGTGGATAACCACCGGGTGGACGAGGTGAAGGTGAAGAGCCTGACGCCCGGCGTCGTGGACGTGGAGCCGGAAGAATAAAATATAAGCGAGATACGCAGCCGTTCCCGGCAGGGGGCGGCTGCGTTTTTTGTGCGGCAAGGCAAGAAATGAATGTAGACTGAGTTTGGGTTCTCATCCTCTCCGTCCCGGTATTGCCGGGAAACCTCCCCTTGCTGCTCAAGGGGAGACTTTGGAGAGCGGCGCACCATCTTTTTCTGGTGGTCTAACCCAAAGAAACCCGCTTTCGCCGACAGTGGCACAGCCACTTGCGGCGGCGAAGGGGCGTCAACGGGCAGAGTGTTTCCCTCGGCGGCGCGGCAGGTGATTGGCAGCGACTTCAGCTCCCCGGCCCGCTGACGCTATGCGACCAAAATCGCAGGCGCTGCGGCAATTATTACCCTGCGCCTCAGTCTCCTGCCGTTATGCAGGCGGGTGCCAGCACCCCTTGGAAGAGCGGAAGCCCCCCTTGTGAAAGGGGGGACGCCAGCCGTGAGGCTGGCAGGGGGGATTGACGCATCGGCGCGGGAGTTTTTAGGCGAAGCGTTGTGGCGGCGACCCCTCAGGCGCTGCGCGCCAGCTCCCCTTACGCAGGGGAGCCTTTGGGGGTGCGCTGCCTTACGCAGGGGAGGCTTTGGGGGTGCGCTGCCTTACGCAGGGGAGCCTTTGGGGGTGCGCTGCCTTACGCAGGGGAGGCTTTGGGGGTGCGCTGCCTTGAGCAGCAAGGGGAGGCTTTGTGGGATAAGGGGAGCCTTGGCGAGTTCCATTGGGGGTACAAAAAGGGCGCGCTGTACTGGGACAGCGCGCCCGGGGTAAGCAATATATGAGATTATGCTCTCTTCTTTGCCATAGCCTTGTAGACAAGGGCCATGATGAAGCCGAACACCGCGAGGCAGCAGCCGATGATGAAGGCTGTATTATAGCTCTCTGTGTTGGTGTAGATGCTGCTGGTGATGAGGGGGGCGACGATGCCCGCCAGGGCGAAGCCGATGAACATGATGGCGTAGTTCACGGAGTTGTTCTTCGCGCCGAACTGGTCGACGTTGAAGCCGGGAAACACGCTCATGAAGGAGCCGAAGGCGATACCCACAAGGGCGATGCCCACATAGAACAGAGCCACCTGACCCTCCCCTGTGACGAACAGGAGGATCATGCCGATGAACGCCACGACCAGCGCTGCCATCAGAGTATTCACTCTGCCCAGCTTATCGGAGATGAAGCCCGCGCACACGCGGCCGGCGCCGTTGAACAGAGCCAGCACGGACACCGCGACAGCCGCGGAGGCCGCGCTCATGCCCACCATGTTCTGGGCGATGGGGGAAGCGGCGGAGATGATCATCATGCCGAAGAAGGCGCCGGAGACCATCAGGAGGATCATGGGATAGAAGATGGGGTCAGCCAGCATCTGCTTCCAGTTCTTGTCCACGGTCTTGCTCGCGCCTGTGCTGCTCACGGGAGCGACGTAGCCCTCGGGCGTGAAGCCCGCGGGGCACTGGCGCTGGAGGAAGGAGCAGGCTACCACGATGACGAGGTAGACGATGCCCAGGATGATGAATGTCTTGAAGACGCCGACAGAGTCGATCATGGGTCTTGCGATGAGGGGAATGATGACGGAGCTGAGGCCGTATGTGGCAGTTGTGAGACCGCCGACCATGCCGCGCTTGTCAGGGAAGAACTTCACTGTGTTGCTGACTGTGCAGGTGTAGCACAGGCTGATGCCGAAGGCGCTCACGATGCCGTAGGTCACGATGAGCATGCCGGTGCTTCTGACAAAGCCGCTGAGGATGGTGCCCGCGCCGAAGAGGATGCCGCCGATGAGCACGGGGATCTTGGGACCGAGCTTGTCGTTGATGGTGCCGCCGATGATCATGGAGATGGGGCCGATGCCGTTTGCGATTGTGAACACGATGGCAAGGCTCGCCACCTCCAGCTTTTCCGTCAGCGCGGAGGCGAAAACGCTCCAGGCGTAGAGGGAGCCGATGCAGAGGTTGATAAGACAGCTTGAGATAAGTACCAGCCATCTCTTCTTAGTGAGATTCATCTCTTTCATTCTCCTAACTATAAAATAGTAATAAATACAAGGGGCGCCCGGCGTACCAGGCACCAAATTTTAGTATAACAGAGAATTTTACAAAACTCAACATTTCCAGGCGGGGATTTGAAAATTAATTTTGAAGGGGGGAACAATTTGGGTGGTGCGGGGCATCGATGTTTACTCATCCGCAAGATTGGGGGTTATGGCTTGACTTTTACGCATCAATGATTTAGAATGGCAAAGCGTCCGCTATGCCGGACGGGTACCGGGCTGATACCGGGACCGTACACTACACTATTTCAAGAAGAGAGCGCGCCGCGGGGGCGGCGCGGCCGGGTGAAATCATGAAAAAAACCACTAAAAGCTTTGGGAGCCGGTGGGGCTTTATCCTCGCCTCCGTGGGCTCCGCCGTGGGCATGGCGAACGTCTGGGGCTTCCCCAACAAGATGGGCAGCAACGGCGGCGGCGCCTTTCTGCTCATCTATCTCCTGTTCGTCATTATTTTCAGCTACGTTGGGCTGCCCGCGGAGTTCGCCGTGGGACGCCGGGCGGGCACCGGCACTCTGGGCGCTTACGCCAGCGCCTGGGGCACCCGGGGCAAACGCCCGGGCAAGGCGGGGGGTATCCTCGGCTGGCTGCCCCTGGCGGGTTCCCTGTGCATCGCCATCGGCTACGCCGTCATAGTGACCTACGTGCTCAAGGCCCTGGTGGACTCTCTGGCGGGGACGCTCATGACAGCCGACGCCGGGGCGTGGTTCGGCGAGTTCTCCTCGAAGCCCTTCTCCGTGGCGCCCTACCACGCGATCGTGGTGGTGGGGACGCTGCTGACACTCTTCATGGGGGCGAAGAGCATCGAGCGGACGAACAAGATCATGATGCCCATGTTCTTCATTATCTTCCTGGTGCTGGCGGTGCGGGTGGCGTTCCTGCCCGGGGCGGCGGAGGGGTACATCTTCATGTTCACGCCACGCTGGGAGGCCCTGAAGAACCCGATGATCTGGATCTGGGCCATGGGGCAGGCCTTCTTCTCCCTGTCCGTCACGGGCAGCGGCATGATCGTCTACGGGGCGTACCTGCCCACCACCGAGGACGTGGTGAGCGTGTCCCGGCGCACGGCGCTGTTCGACACTATCGCGGCGCTGGTGGCGGCGATGGTCATCATACCCGCCTGCTTCGCCTACGGGCAGGACGTGGGCGCGGGACCGGGGCTGCTCTTCGTGACACTGCCGACCATACTGCAGGACATCCCCCTGGGCAGGCTCTTCGCTGTGATACTCTATGTGGCGATGATATTCGCCGGGGTCAGCTCCCTGCAGAACATGTTTGAGGCGGTGGCGGAGTCGCTGCTGCACAGGTTCCCCAAGCTGCGGCGCACGGCGGTGCTGGTGCTGCTGGGGGTGCTGTGCCTCGCCTGCGGCATCGGCATGGAGCCTATCGCCAAGTGGGGACCCTGGATGGATCTGGTGTCCATCTACATCATCCCCGTGGGGGCGACGCTGGGGGCGGTGTCCTGGTTCTGGGTGATGAAGCGGGACGAGCTGCTCCAGGCGGTGAACACCGGCGCGGGCAAGGTTCGGGGCAGGCTGTGGTTCTGTACCGGGCGGTATGTCTATGTGACGCTGGCGATCGTGCTGTGCTGCGTGGCCCTGTTCATGCAGGTGGCGTTTTGAGTTTTTGCGCTGCTCTTCCGGAAGGAGGGGCAGCGCTGTTTTGTGGGGGGAGTGGGGGGCACCTCTCATCCCCTCCGCCTGCTTCGCAGGCACCTCCCCTTGAGCAGCAAGGGGAGGCTTTCCTGGTTACTTTCTTTGGCTTATCAAAGGGAACGTTTTTTACCGCTTTCTTTGGCTTATCAAAGGGAATGTTTTGTACCCCTTCTTTGATAAGACAAAGAAGGGAGGACCACCAGAGAAGGGTGCTGTGCCGTTTTTGAAGGAAAATTGCGCCCGTCTGCCGCGTTTTGCTCACTCGCAATAAAGACAATTATTCCTCGCTCCCAAAGCCTTGCATTCAGACGCAATTTTCTCTTCAAAAATCTTCGACTCCCGGCTCAGCCCTTTTGTCATGATTCAAGGCAGAGGACGCAGACATACTTTCGTATGTCAAGGACGATAACGCGGAAGCGGGGCAAAAGGGCGAGCCCGGAGCGGCGCACCATCCTTTTCTGGTGGTCTAAAAGAAATCGCCTCGCCGACAGGGGCAAAGCCCCCTGCGGCGGCGAAGGGGCGTCAACGGGCATAGTGGTTCCCTCGGCGGCGCGGCAGGTAATTGGCAGCGAATTCAGCTCCCCGGCCCGCTGACGCTATGCGCCCAGAATCCCAGTCTTCTGCGGCAGTTTGACTCTGCGCCTCAGACTTCTGCCGTTATGCAGGCAGGTGCCAGCACCCCTTGGGGGAGCGGAAAGCCCCCCTTGTGTAAAGGGGGGACAGCTGCGGAGCAGCAGGGGGGATTGACGTCTCGACGCAGGAGAGTTTTTAGGCGAAGCCTCGAGGCGGCGACCCCTCAGTCAACCTCGAGGTTGACAGCTCCCCTTACGCAGGGGAGCCTTTTGGGTACCGGGGACGCAGAGTCATCAGTTCCCTTTGAGTTGCAGGCGTTGTCATCAAGGGGCAGGAGACTGTATTCAACGTGCCGCACCGGTTGGACGCAGAGCAGATTTAACTGGATGCACGAGCCGGGCACTGCTGTGAGCAGTTTTAAAAACTAAATGAACGCCGGCGACCGCAGTCGCCTGCCCTGCGATTTCTTTGGTTCGTTTCTTTGGCAAGACAAAGAAATGAACAAGAACTCTTATGAATTGTACTTCTGATCCCCTCAGGCTCGGCAAAGCCGAGCCACCTCCCCTTGAGCAGCAAGGGGAGCCTTTGGGGGGCGCCGCCGCTGAAGGGGAGGCTTTGGGGGGCGGGGAGGTGTTGCTGCTTGTTTTTTGCGCACACATTGGCCTTATGGGCATAAACTGGATTGAAGGAAATCCGCCTTACAAAATTTTGGGAGGTTTTGCAATGCCTGATCAGGTTTTGCCCGGTCTCACTTCCACGTCGAAGTCCGTGAAGGAAGCGGTATGCATCCACACTAAGCGCATCTTCGACGCCTGCAAGGATAAGGACTGCATTGAAAACCTGCGCATGTACCCGACGAAGTCCTCACTGGAGGCTATCAACTGCTCCACGGGACTCACCGGCGTGCGCGGCGAGATCATCTGCGTGTCTGTGACGGTGCATCCCGCGCCGTACTCTCCGGGCTACTACACTCTGACTATTACTTACTACTACAAGATATTCGCCGAGACTGCCCAGTGCGGCTGCACGGGGCGCTGCGTCACCGGGCTCGCCATCTTCGAGAAGAAGAGCGTGCTCTGCGGCGGTACCGGCGGCACGAAGGTTTTCTCCTCCAGGGACGGCTGCCGGCCAAGCGGCATCTCCGGCGCGCCGGAGGCCGTGGTGGAGGCGCTGGACCCGGTGCTGCTGGACATCAAGGTCCTGGAGCCCTGCTGCCCATGCCCGAGGGGCGACAGCCTCTGCTCCGAGACGGATCTGCCCGAGGCGGTCCAGGCGGCGTTCGGGGAGGAGCTGGAGTTCTCCGACGAGGTGAAGCGGGTGTTCGTGAGTCTGGGACAGTTCAGCATCATCTATCTCCAGAGGGATACACAGCTGCTCATCCCCGTGTACGACAACTGCGTGCCCGAGAAGACCTGCGCGCCCAGCGGCACGAACGCGTCCCCATGCGACCTCTTCAGCCAGATACGGTTCCCAACAAGTCTGTTCTACCCGGAGAAGTGCTCCGAGGACGGCTCGGGGCCTGTGTGCAGCTGCCAGCCGGTCAGCTCCGCCTGCGACGGATGAATATGGAAAAAAGCCCTCGTCGAAAGACGAGGGCTTTTTGTGTGTGAGGGGGGGGTATAAAAAGCCCCCCTTGTGTAAAGGGGGGACGGCTGCGGAGCAGCAGGGGGGATTGACGTATCGATGAGGGTGAGTTGGGGGTGAAGCGTTTTTGCGGCGACCCCTCAGTCACCTGCGGTGACAGCTCCCCTTACGCAGGGGAGCCTTTGTGGGGAGCGGCGGGACCTGTACTTCTGATCCCCTCAGTCACCTGCGGTGACAGCTCCCCTTAGTGACTAAGGGGAGCCTTTGGGGGGACGCGGGGAGCCTTGGGGGCTATAATTTCAGGGCGCGTTTGACCGCGCGGTCTATATACTCACAGACGCCGGGAAAGTTACCTGCAACTTCATTATTTGGTATTCGCAGAACCTCGATGCCGAAGCCTTGAAGGTAGCGGGTTCGGGATGCATCATTCGCCATGCCCGGGGCTTCATAGTGCTGGGAGCCGTCAAGCTCAATCGCCAGCTTCGCGCGGGAGCAGTAAAAATCCACGATATATGCTCCGAGAACTTTCTGGCGGGTAAAGCGCACAGGATATGTACGCAGATATTCGTACCACAGGCGGCGTTCCTCCTTTGTCATCTCCCGGCGAAGTCGGCGGGCGTAGGGGACAAGGGCGGAATTATGCTTGTAGTCCATAACGGCTCCTTTCTTTTGACGTGTTTGAGTTGGGGGCGAAGCATTTTGGCGGCGACCCATCTGAGGGGGGCGTGACTTGGGGTTCTGATCCCCTCAGTCAGGCTTCGCCTGACAGCTCCCCTTAGTCACTAAGGGGAGCCTTTGGGGGGCGACCCATCGGGGGCTGCTTGTGTAAATTGTACTTCTGATCTCCTCAGTCAGCTTCGCTGACAGCTCCCCTTGATCACCAAGGGGAGCCTTTTTGGGGGGCAGGGGAGCCTTTGTTATCTGTGGCCGCCGCCGAAGCCGCCGCCGCCGAAGCCGCCGCCGCGGCCTCCGCCAAACCCACGTCCGCCGCCGAATCCACCGCCCCGGCTCCCGCCGCCGAAGCCGCCGCCGCCGAAGCCGCCGGGACGGTGGCCCGAGCCGGATCTCGGTCCGGGTCTTGGACCTGCCCCGGGACGGGGACCGGGTCTGGGTCCGTGGTGCGGGGGTGGGGGAGCGCCCCAGCGCCGCCGTGGCCGGGGCATGAAGATGGGCGCGAAGAACACGCCGCCCCCACAGGGACCACGCCGCCGGAGGCTGCCCACCAGGGCGGAGATGATCAGCACCAGGATGAGCACCACGGCGATGACCGTGATGATCGAGACGATGACGCTGCCCGCGGACACCACCGCCGCCGTGCCGAAGCCCGCAGAGGCGGGGGCGTCGTAATAATACTCATCGTAATAATCATTGGAATAAGAGTAGGTCACGGGGGAGAAGTCCGTGCTGTACCAGCTCTCGCAATTTGAGTACAGACTCTGGACGGCGGCGTTCACGTCCCCGGAGTAGAACTTTGCTTCAAAGCCGGACTGGATGGAATTTATCGCCGAGTCCGTCAAATTCAGCCCGCTGCCCGCGGCGACGTAGTAATTCTCGTCCTCCGCGGCGATGAGCAGGAGCATATCGTACTTTCCGAGGCCCCACTTTTCGCCGATATCCATGGCGCACTGGGAGACATCCTTTGTGCCGAGGGTGTCCGTTGTGGCGACGGCTATGAGGGCGTGGTAGCTGTTATCCAGACGGGAGTTTACAGAACGTATATATTCCTCTGTGGCGGCGTTGAGCACGTCCCCATCGTCCGCTATCCAGTCCCCGTACTCCACCTTGGGCACGTGGGCTACCGGGCGGGTCAGCCCGTACCAGCTCACACCCGCCGCGACCAGCAGGAGTATGACTATCGCCACGGCGCGTTTCTTGAAAAATTTCATCTTATCATCCTCTTCAGCTGCCGCTCTGGATCTCCAGGAGCTTCTGCTTCATCTCGGTTTCAAGCTTGCCCAGCTCAGCCTGGGCGGCGCGGCGCTTCTCGCTGCCGTCCTTCTGGATCTGGACGACCTCTGTGAGCGTGTCAATGATCTGCTTGTTCGTATACTGGAGGGTCTCCAGGTCCACGATGCCCCGCTCGGACTCCCGGGCGGTCTCCGTGGAGGCGATCTTCAAAGCGTCCGCGTTGCTCTTCAGGAGCCGGTTCGTCATGTCGTTCACGGCGCGCTCGGACTTGAGCGCCTCCTGAGAGTGGGCGAGGCCCAGGGCGATGACCATCTGGCTCTTCCACAGGGGGATGGTGTTGGAGACGGTGGACTGGATCTTCTCCACCATCTGGGTGTCGTTATTCTGGACCATGCGGATCTGGGGCGCCATCTGCATGCAGATGGTGCGTGTCAGCTCCAGGTCGTGCAGGCGCTTTTCGAAGCGGTTTATCATGTTGGACATATCGTTCGCCGCCTGGGCGTCCTCTGCCGAGCCGGTCTGCCGGGCGGTATCCATCATGCGGGGCAGGTCCTCGGCGCGCGCCTGCTCCAGCTTCTTCTGGCCGGCGAGGATGTACATATTCAGCTCCCGGAAATAGTCCAGGTTCTTCTCGTACATCTTGTCCAGCACGGCGATGTCCTTGAGCAGGGTGACCTGGTGGTCCTCCAGGTTCTGGGCGATGCGCTCCACGCTGACCTCCGCCTTCTCGTAGCGGGTCTTGAGGGCGGACGCCTTGCTGCGCTGCCTGGCGAAGAAGCCGGCGATGCCCTTCTTGTCCTCCACGCTGAAGCCCTGCAGCTCCGTGACGAGGTCGGTTATCATGTCGCCCACGGCGCCCATGTCCTTGGTGCGCACGTTGTCCAGCGCCGCTTCGGAAAATTCCGCGATGCTCTTCTGGGCGGCGGCGCCGTACTGGATGACCTGGTTGGTGTTGGTGATGTCTATCTGCTTTGCGAAGTCCTCAACCGCCTTCAGCTCCTCAGGGGTGAGGGCCTGCTCCGGGGCGGGGGACGCCTGGGGGACCGGCTCTGCCGCCGGGGCGGGGGCTGCTATGTCAGGCTCGAGTGTGAGCTTGGGTATCCTGTTTTCTTCCATTTTGTGTTCCTCCTCAGTTGTTGTCCTTGCCCGCGAGGCCTTCCGCCCGGAGCATGTTCTCCAGCACCGTTATGTCCGTGGAGACGTCCATCGCCTGGTTGGCGAAGAGGGCGTCAAGCTGGTGCTCGAAGGCGTCCGCCACGGTGCCCAGCACGTTCTCCACGCTCCGGGCGGTGGCGTCGATGTTCTCCCCGCCGATGCCCTGGCTCTTCGCTTCCACGTATGCCTTGAGGAGCTTTTCGGAGGTGGGGAGGTAGTAGTTCATGAATTTGCGGATGCTCTTCGCCTTCTCCGGGTGGGCTTCGATGTGGTCGCAGATCTTGTCCAGGGCGTTGGACATGCGGCTGACATAGCCCGCCACGGTCTCGTCCGTGATCTTGCCGCGCAGCTCCTCGAAGGAGGCGAGGTACCTGCGCTCGTCCCGGAGGATGGCGTCCAGGGTCTCGTCCCCGGTGTCGATCTTCGTCTCCACCCGCACCGTTTCGCCGGGGAATATCTTCGAGAAAACCGCGTATACCAGCCAGCTCAGCAGGATCAGCAGCAGGAACTGCCACCAGCGGCGCAGAGGCAGGATCAGACCCCAGAAGAGCCATGTCGCTGCCGCGGCGTAGATGGGCGCGGCGGATTTTTTGCGCACTTCTTTCAATGACGTCACTCCTTATTATAATAATGTGACTTGTGTCCGGTTGGGGTAATTTTACTCTTCGGGGGGACCGGTGTCAATAAGGGGAAGTTAAGGCTGCCCATTGTTGTACTTCTGATCCCCTCCGTCTCGCTGCGGCTCGGTCACGGCGCGCGGGACCGCAAAGTAAAATAAAACCGGGGTGGAAAAACAAAAAAACCGGGAACTGCGTTTAGCAGTTCCCGGTTTGGTCCGAGTGACTGGACTTGAACCAGCGGCCTCTTGAACCCCATTCAAGCGCGATACCAAACTTCGCCACACCCGGATATTTATCCCTGTCTCTCTCAGACAGCTTACTAATATTAGCATATCCGTCGGAGAAATGCAAGGGGTATTTTTACATTTTTTGATTTTTTCCGAGGGAAGCCGCAAGGCGGCGGCGCTGCGCTGCCTTGGTCACCAAGGGGGGCCTTTGGGAGGCGGGGACGCAGAGACATCAGTTCCCTATGAGTTGTAGGCGTTGTCATCAAGGGGACGGAGATTATATTCAACGTGCCCGATGCAGGTGGACGCAGAGCAGGTTTAACGGGATGCACAAGCCGGGCACTGCTGCAGGCAGCCTTAAAAAAACAAATGAACGCCGGCGACCGCAGTCGCCTGCCTCAGCGGGTTTCTTTGGTTACTTTCTTTGATAAGCCAAAGAAAGTAACAAGAACTCTTTGTAAATTGTACTTCTGATCCCCTCAGGCAACCTTGCGGCTGCCAGCGTCTCGCTGCGGCTCGGTCACGGCGCGGCGGGACCGCAGGATGAAATAAAACAGGGGTCCCCAAGGGAACCCAGCGAAGCGGTTCCCTTGGGGAAAGTGCTACCTCACGGGGGAGATGAAGTACGTCGCCCGGCCCAGTATGCGCACCTTGCTCATGTCCTGCTCCCAGTACGTCAGCGGGCGGTACTGGGGATTCTCCGGCTCCAGCACGATGTGGTCCGGGTACAGGCGCACCCGCTTGAGCGTCGCCTCGTCGTCGATGAGCACCGCCGCGATCTCCCCGTCCTCCACCGTCTCCTGCTGGTGGATATACACCAGGTCGCCGTCGAAAATGCGGGCGTTTATCATGCTGTCCCCCCGGCAGCGCAGGGCGAAATCCGCCTGGACGCAGCCCGGCGCCGGGACCATGTCCTCAATATTCTCCGTGGCGAGGATGGGCGCGCCGCAGGCGATCGTCCCGATGAGGGGCACCGTGCCGACGGGAGGGAGAGGGACGATGTTCCCGGGCAGGCGCTCTGCGCCGCGGCCCCGGAGATAGTCCAGATTCACGTTGAAATAGTCCGCGATGGCCTCCTCCACCTCGAACTCAGGCTGGCGCTGGCCATTCTCGTACATGCTGATGGTGCTCTTCGCCAGGCCCAGCGCCGCCGCGAGAGCCGCCTGGCTCAGCCCCCGCTCCTTCCGCAGGGCGCGGAGATTATCAGAAAAGCCGCTCATAATTTCACCTCTTTCACTATTATAATAACACAGTACGTGAAAAAATCAAGAGAAAAATTCACAAAAAGTGTTGCAATTTACGAAAGTATGTGCTATTATAAGAGTACACAGAACGTGAGAAACGAGGTGATGCGTACTGTGCTGACTTACGACGCGGCGCTTGCCGGTAGGATCCTCCGACATCTGAGGGGGAGGGAATGCCTTGAAAAAGTTGCGAAAACGGTGAAAATCAGCGTAAATGCGCTGGATATGTACGAACGTGGGTTGAGACTGCCCAGGGATGAGGTCAAGTCCAGGCTGGCGAGGTACTATGGTGTGACTGTTGGCGCTATTTTTTTGAGGACGAAGTACACGAAATGTGAATGAGAGGAAAACGCCTCGCCGACAGGGGCAAAGCCCCCTGCGGCGGCGAAGGGCGCCCACGGGCAACGTGGTTCCCTCGTCGGCGCGGCGGGTGATTGGCAGCGACTTCAGCTCCCCGGTCCGCTGACGCTATACCCCCAGAATCCCAGTCTTCTGCGGCAATTTGACCCTGCGCCTCAGACTTCCGCCGTTATGCAGGCAACTGCCAGCACCCCTTGGGTACCGGAAAGCCCCCCTTGTGAAAGGGGGACAGCTGCGGAGCAGCAGGAGGGATTGACGTATCGGCGCGGGAAGGTTGTGGAGCGAAGCGGTTTGACGGCGACCCCTCAGTCACCTGCGGTGACAGCGTCTCGCTGCGGCTCGGTCACGGCGCGGCTCTGACATGCCACCGGCATGTCATTCACTCCCGCGCCGCCGCTTCGCTGCCTTACGCAGGGGAGCCTTTGGGGGTGCGCTACCTTACGCAGGGGAGGCTTTGGGGGACGGAGCGGTGCCCTTGGGGGAAGACCCTGAAAAACAGAAAGGATACTAGGAAATCACGATGACAAACACGAAAATGATCGGTTACAACTACGACCCCCGGGGGGATCCCGGGGGGGACATCCCGGCGCCTGCCGCCTTCTGCTGCCGGTGCGGCCAGGGGATTTACAGCTGGGAGGACTACGGCGTCCGGGACGGAAAACGGCTCTGCCCCGACTGCCTCGAGGAGGACTGGGACGAGCTGACGTCACGGGAGAAATTCCGCCTGCTGGGCTACGAAACGGTGGTGAGACGCACATGAAGGACCCGTGCATTCTTCTGTACACTTCCGACTTCCTCTCGGCGGCGGCGCTGCTGAGCATGCGGGAGCGGGGGCAGTTCATCACGCTCATGTGCCTTCAGCATCAGCACGGGCATCTGTCCCTGGCGGATATGCGCAGAGCTGTGGGGTCGATACCACCGCCGGTAATGAAGCTCTTCTGTCAGGATGAAGAGGGTAATTTTTACAATCAGCGTGTTGATGAGACTATTGAACGCCGTCGTAAAGCCTCTGATCTTCAGCGTCAGCGTGTTGCTAAGCGCTGGAACAACGCCGGTAATACCGCGGTATTACCGGGAGAAAGTGAAAGAGAAAAAGAAAAGGGAAGTAACGTTTCCTGGGGAGGAGGTGCGGAGGAGGGGGCCGAGGATTTTGACCGTTTCTGGGCGCTCTACCCCAGGAAAAAAGGGAAGGCGGACGCCCGGAAGGCCTGGCAGTCCGTGCCCGGGGAGCGGGTGGAGGAGCTGCTCGCGGCGCTCCGGCGGCAGCGTGAGTGCAGCCAGTGGCAGGAGGACGGCGGGCGTTACGTGCCCTACCCCGCGACATGGCTCCGGGGCAGGCGCTGGGAGGACGAGCCGGACGCCGCCCCGGCGGCGGGCGGAGGGCAGCACGACGGGGGCGAGACCCACGAGATGCGGGCGCTCCGGGAGCTGGCACGCTGGAAGAAGGCGCGAGAGGCAGGAGGGTGAGGGGAATTTTTTGTTGAGGCAAAGCCCCCTGCGGCGGCGAGGGGGCGTCCACGGGCAGAGTGGTTCCCACGTCGGCGCGGCAGGTGATTGGCGGCGTCTTCAGCTCCCCGGCCCGCTGACGCTACACGCCCAGAATCGTAGACTTCTGCGGCAGTTTGACCCTGCGCCTCAGTCTCCTACCGTTATGCAGGCGGGTGCCAGCACCCCGGGGTGAGAAAAGCCCCCCTTGTGAAAGGGGGGACAGCTGCGGAGCAGCAGGGGGGATTGACGTATCGACGCGGAAGAGTTTTCGGGCGAAGCCTCGAGGCGGCGACCCCTCCGGCTGCCTGAAGGCAGCCACCTCCCCTTACGCAGGGGAGGCTCTCTCCCGGGTGCGCAGCATCATCAGTTCCCTTTGAGCTGGAGGCGTTCTGCTCAAGGGGACGGGGACTATATTCAACGTGCCGCATCAAGTGGATGCACCGCAGGTTTAACGGGATGCACAAGCCGGGCACTGCTGCAGGCAGCCTTAAAAAGCTAAAGAAACGCCGGCGACCGCAGTCGCCTGCCCTGGCGATTTCTTTGGTTCGTTTCTTTGGCAAGACAAAGAAATGAACACACACAAATACACACGTAAAGTGAGGTGATATGGTTGGAGGAAAAAGACAAGAGTGTCCGTGAAGGAGAGACAGAAAACGAGGAGGAGCGCGCGTCACTCCGCGCCGCCGCCCGGGAAGTGCTGGAGGGGGGCGCTGCCCGGGCGATCATGGCAGCCCTCGCCGAAAAGGCCAGGGCGGGGGACCTGAAGTGCGCCGAATTTATCCGGGACATGGCGGGGGAGAAGCCCCCGGCGAAGGCTCCGGAACCGGCTCCGTCCCCTGAGCTGTCCCTCTCCTGGGACGAGAAGATGGACCTGATCCGAAGGCTGCGCAATGGTGAATGAGGCGTTTTTCAGCTGGGCGGCGCGCCTTGTCCGGGAGACGAACGAAACCTTCTTCCCACTCTACCTGGACGAGAGCCGGTACCTGGTGCTCATGGGGGGCGGCGGCAGCGGAAAGAGCATTTTCGCCGGGCGGAAGATAATCGAACGGGCGTCCTCGGAGTGCGGACACCGCTTCCTGATAGTCCGAAAAGTCGCCCGGACGCTCCGGGAGAGCTGCTTCCGTCAGCTCACGGATCAGCTCCGGGAGCTGGGCATAAAATTCACCGCGAACCAGAGCGACATGACCATCAGACTGGCAAACGGCTCGGAGCTGATATTCAGCGGACTGGACAACGTGGAGAAGCTCAAGAGCATCTACAACGTGACCGGCATCTGGATCGAGGAGGCCAGCGAGCTGCTGGAAGAGGACTTCAACCAGCTTGACATCCGATTACGAGGGGAGAGCAGCCATTACAAGCAGATAATCCTCACTTTTAACCCGATTTCCGCGCTGCACTGGCTGAAACGCCGCTTTTTTGATCGGGACGACCCCCGCGCCCGGGTACACCGCTCCACCTATCGGGACAACCGGTTCCTGGACAAAAGCGCCGCGGAAACGTTGGAGAGCTTCCGGGAGAGCGACCCCTACTACTACCAGGTGTACTGCCTGGGGGAGTGGGGCGTGACGGGCAGGACCATCTTCAACGCCGTTGATGTGACGGGGCGGCTGAGCGGGAACGTCCTTCCTGTGAGGACGGGGACCTTCATCGACGGGGTGCTCCGGGAGGGTGACACGGTGAAAATTTACCGGGAGCCTGAGCCGGGACGGCCCTACGTTATCGGGGCGGACACCGCCGGGGAGGGGAGCGATTTCTTCGTGGCCCAGGTCCTGGACAACGTGACGGGAGAGCAGGCGGCGGTGCTGCGGCAGCAGTCCGACGAGGGCACCTTCGCGGACGCACTCTACGCCCTGGGGATGATGTACAACGGCGCGCTCATCGGCGCGGAGGTGAATTTTTCCACCTACACCGTCATGGAGCTGAGCCGGAGGGGCTACCCCCGCCAGTACGTGCGTCAGGATCTGGACAGCTACACGGGCAGACCCATGGAGCGCTTCGGCTTCGTGACGAACAGGAGCACCCGGGAGACGATAATCAGCGGTCTCGTGTCCGCGATGAAAGGACACATCGAGCTTGTGAGCGACCGGGCTACCCTGGAGGAGATGCTCACCTTCGTGCGCAACGAGCAGCAGCGGGCCGAGGCGCAGCAGGGCGCTCACGACGACTGCGTCATGGCCCTCGCCATCGCCCACCACATACGCCCACAGCAGAGCTATTCCGTGAGGCTCGATGAGCCGAGGGCGGATTGGAGCGAGAGCATGTGGGAGGATTTCCGGGGGGCGAGCCGGGAGGAGCGGGCGCTGCTGCTTGAGAAGTGGGGCAGGCCGTGAGAGGTTGCGGCTGCGCGTTATTGTACTTCTCATCCCCTCCGCCTGCTTGACGGCAGGCACCTCCCCTTGAGCAGCAAGGGGAGGCTTTGGGGGGAGGAACCCGGCGGAGCGGTTCCCTTGGGGGGGCAGAGTCCCCTGCGGCGGCGAAGGGGCGCCCACGGGCAGAGAGGTTCCCACGTCGGCGCGGCAGGTGATTGGCAGCGACTTCAGCTCCCCGGCCCGCTGACGCTATACCCCCAGAATCGTAGGCACTGAGGCAGTTTGACCCTGCGCCTCAGTCTCCTGCCGTTATGCAGGCAGGTGCCAGCACCCCATTGAGAAGCGGGAACCCAGAGTCATCAGTTCCCTCTGAGCTGCAGGCGTTGTCATCAAGGGGCGGGGGACTATATTCAACGTGCCGTATCAGGTGGAAGCACCGCAGATTTAACTGGATGCACGAGCCGGGCACTGTTGCAGGCAGTCTTAAAAAACTAAATGAACGCCGGCGACCGCAGTCGCCTGCCTTGCGATTTCTTGGGGCTCACCCCTTCTTTGGCAAGACAAAGAAATGAACAAGAACTCTTATAAATTGTACTTCTCATCCCCTCAGGCAGGCTTCACCTGCCGGCTCCCATTGTTCACAAAGGGGAGCCTTTGGGAGAGACATTCTCTTCCGCCGCTCAACACACTATTACTAAGGAAGTGAACTATGAAAATTGACAGAAAAAAGCTCCATATGTGGCAGGACCGTCTCGCTCTGAACGAGAACGCCTACCTGCCAGAGCTGGAGCGCATGGATCGCCGGGAGGAGCTGTACGCCGGCGACGACCGCATCGACCCCGTGACCCGGGGCGAGCGGAAAACACGCACGCCCCACGTGCGCAACATCTGCACCGAGCTCATCGAGGCGGAGATCGACTCCAACATCCCTCAGCCCAAGGTGACCGCCCGGCGCAAAAAGGACGAGGCAAAGGCCAAGCTCATCGAGGACATGCTCCGCAACGAGCTTGACCGCCTCCCCTTCGAGGAGATCAACGACATCCAGGAGCGCACCGTGCCCATCCAGGGGGGCAGCTTCTTCCTGGTGGAGTGGGACAACGACACCTGCACCCACCAGAGCGTGGGCGAGCTGACCGTCGCGCCGGTCCACCCCAGGCGGGTGGTGCCCCAGGCGGGGGTGTTCACCGGCGTTGAGGACATGGACTACATCATCCTCAAGATACCCCAGACCAAGGAGTTCATCCGCCGGCGCTACGGCGTGGACGTGAAGGACGAGAGGGAAGCGGAGCCGGAGATACGCCTGGACGAGGACGCGGCGGAGGATCTCGTGACCCAGTACGTGGCGTACTACCGGAACGACGTCGGGGGCGTGGGGCTTTACAGCTGGGTGGGCGACACGCAGCTGGAGGACATGGAGGACTATCAGGCCCGCCGGGTGCGCTGCTGCAGGACCTGCGGCGCCGTGGAGGACGACTGGGTGCTGCCCCTGGGGGTGCCCACGCTGGACGGGGAGTTCCCCGGGGAGGGGGGAGCGCTGAACTCGGGTTATGAAACCTTTGGCTCTGATCCCCTCCGGCTGCCTGACGGCAGCCACCTCCCCTTGGTCACCAAGGGGAGGCTACGAGAGGAGCAGCAAGGGGAGGCTTTGGGGGGAGATGCGGCATGCGCGGCGGGACCGCAGGATGAAATGACGGGGCAGCAGCCCCAGCACGGCAGGCGGAGAAAAACCTGCCCCTACTGCGGCGGCGACAAGTGGACCGAGACCGTTCAGGACTTCGAGCTCATCTACGAGAGCGTGTTCCGCTCCGACGGCACCGAGATACCCGGCGCGAAGCTCGTCCTCACCGGGGAGACCGACGACTCGGGCCGCCCCGTCACCCGCCTGGAGCCCACACGCATCCCCTTCTACAAGCCCGCCATGTTCCCCGTGTTCCTCCAGAAAAACGTCTCCCTCTACGGGAGCCTGCTGGGGGACAGCGACATCGACAAGATCGCCGACCAGCAGAACACCGTCAACCGCCTGGAGGCGAAGATAATCGACAAGCTCGTGGCGTCGGGCAGCTACATCACCCTCCCGGACGACGCGTCCATCAAAGTGGACACGGACGACATGAAGGTGATACGCCCCGGCACCCCCGCCGCCATGAGCATGATCGGCGTGTTCAACCTGGAGGGTGACATCGGCCAGGACATGGCGTATCTGGAGTACGTCTACCAGGAGGCCCGCAACATCATCGGCATCACCGACTCCTTCCAGGGGCGCACGGACCGCACCGCCACCAGCGGCAGAGCCAAGGAGTTCGCCGCCAGCCAGAGCGCGGGCAGGCTGGAGAGCAAGCGGCGCATGAAGGACTACGCCTACAGCCGCCTTTTCGAGGCGATGTTCAAGTACAAGCTCGCCTACGCGGACGAGCCGCGCCCGGTTGTGACGGAGGGCATCCACGGCGAGCCGGTGTACGAGGAGTTCAACCGCTACGACTTTTTGGAGCAGGACGCGGCGGGGGAGTGGTACTGGAACGACCAGTTCCTTTTCTCCTGCGATTCCACGGCGCCCCTGGCGGCGAACCGGCAGGCCATGTGGCAGGAGACGCTGAACAACCTCCGCTCCGGCGCCTACGGCGACCCGGGCCAGACCGAGACGCTGCTGCTCTACTGGACGAAGATGGAGGCGCTGCACTACCCCGGCGCCGGGGAGACGAAGCGGTATCTGGAGGAACGGCTGGAGAGCGAAGGGGAGAAGGCCGCCCAGCCGCGGTAGAGTCCTTGTTCATTTCTTTGTCCCCACAAAGAAGGGGTATGAAAAGCCCCAAGGGAACTCAGCGGAGCGGTTTCCTTGGGGGAAGAGAGATATGAAAGGAGGTGATTTCATGGAAAAGAGAACAGGTTACGCGGGCAGGATCAGCCATTCCGGCGCCCAGAAGGTGACTGCGCCCATGTCCGGCGGGACTAAGCGCGGCAAGACTGTAAAGAAGCAGGGCGACGACCTGAGAAACGGAAAGTAAGCTCAGGACAAACGGGGCTGCAAAGTTAAGGCTTCACAAGAGGTTGGGGGGCTTTCGGTTTGCAGCGCCGGGACCGCAAAGCCCCCATTGTGTAAAGGGGGGACGCTTCACCCCTTTCTTTGCCTCAACAAAGAAAGTCGGACCTCCCACGCAAAGGCAATTTTAATAACCCAAAGGAGGTGATTTCATGGACGAAGAAAAGAAGGATATCATACCCGCGGAGACGGAGACTCAGCCGGAGACGGAGACTCAGCCGGAGGCGCAGCCTGCCCCCGTGCCCGACCCCGCCGATGACGCCGCCGCCCAGCGTGCCCAGGAGCTGCGCCGGAGCATGGCGGAGGGCGGCGAGATTGAGCGGCAGATGAGCGAAATACGCGCTCTCGACCCACGCATCAGTTCAATTCAGGACATCCTGAAGCTGGACACCGCCGGCACGTTCCGCCAGCTGGTCGCCCGGGGCTACACCCTCGTGGACGCCTTCCGCATCGCCAACGGCGACGCCCTGCGCAGGCGTGCGGCCGAGGCGCGCCGCCAGGCGGAGCTGAACAGCCGGGGCAAGAGCCATCTCCGGAGCACACGCTCCAGAGGCGCGGGGACGGTGACGGTGCCCCGGGAGGTGAAAAACGCCTACCGGGAGCTGATGCCCAACGCCACCGACATGGAGATCCTCGCCCACTACAACAGATACAAGGGCAGACATTAAAATCAAGAAAGGACGATAAACATGGCATTCAAAATTCACAGTACCGACGGAGGCAGAGTGCCCTCCATCGAATATCTCCCCGTGAGCGCGATCACGACCAAGGCGGGCATGGCGCTCACCCAGTCAGCGGGCAAGCTCGCCATCGCCGCGGGCACCACAGCGCCCACGTACATCTCTATGGAGGAGGCGGGCGCCGCCCACGACTCGGGGGACATCATCCCCGTCGTCAGGGTGCAGAAGGACATGATCTTCGAGACGACCCTCTCCGCCGCGGGCACGAGCCTGAACCTTGGGGACAAGGTGACGCTCCACGCCACCAACGGCATGGAGGTCACGGCGACCACATCGAACGGCGTGGCGGAGATCATCGACATGGACGGCACCGCCGTGGGCAGTACAGTAAGAGTTAGGTTCTAAGGAGGCTTTTTGCCGCTTTCTTTGTCTTGTCAAAGAAAACGGCGGAAAGAAAGCGCTTCGCCGACAGGGGGAAAGCCCCCTGCGGCGGCGTAGGGGCGTCAACGGGCAAAGTGGTTCCCACGTCGGCGCGGCAGGTGATTGGCAGCGACTTCAGCTTCCCGGCCCGCTGACGCTACACGCCCAGAATCGCAGGCGCCGCGGCAATCGAACCCTGCGCCTTAGTCTCCTGCCGTTATGCAGGCAACTGCCTGCACCCCTTGGGGAAGAAACCCCTCCGGCTCGGCTTTGCCGAGCCACCTCCCCTGAAAGGGGAGGCTCTCTGCCGGGAAGCACCGCAGGTTTAACTGGATGCACGAGCCGGGCGCTGTTGCGGGCAGCCTTAAAAAACTAAATGAACGCCGGCGACCGCAGTCGCCTGCCTACTTTCTTTGATAAGCCAAAGAAAGTAACAATCATCCCCTATATCACAAAAAACAACAAAAACAGAAAGGAAAATGATACTTATGGCAAACATTACATTTACGGAAAATTCCGGCCTTCAGGACAGCGTATTCGGCAAAAGCCAGGCGCCCATCCGAATGTTCATCGAAAAGCACGGAGAGGCGTTCGAGGCAAAAAGCATGATCCCCGAGCTCTTCTGCATGAGCAAGAGCAAGCACTGGGGCGAAAAATACACCACCATGACCGCCATGGAGGGCTTCAAGCCCGTGGGCGAGAACGGCGCCTACCCCGTGGACGGCATGCAGGAGGGCTACAGCAAGTTCCTGGAGCACATGACCTGGAAGAACTCCTTCTCCATCTCCCGCGAGCTGGTGGAGGACGCGAAGACCATGGACCTGCGCCGCCAGCCCGCGAGCTTCATCACCTCCTATTACCGCACCCGGGAGAAGTTCGCGGCGGCTCTCTTCGGCGCGGCGATCAAGAAGGCGAAGACCGTCACCTTCGGCGGCAAGAGCTTCGACGCCGCGGCGGCGGACGAGAAGTGCCTCTTCGCCACCGACCACCCCTCAAAGCTGGGCAAGGCGACCCAGTCCAACCAGTTCTCCGACGCCTTCACAAACGAGGCGCTGGCGGCCATGGAGTACAGGATGCAGTCCTTCAAGGGCGACAACGGCGAGACTCTGGACATCGCCCCCGACACGATCCTCATCCCCAACGACCACAAGCTGAAGATGGACGTCTTTGCCGCCATCGGCGCGGACAAGGACCCCGCCACAGCGAACAACGGCTATAACTACAACTTCGGCCGCTGGAACGTGATCGTCTGGCCCTACCTGAACGACTTCATCACGGCGGGCACCTCTCCCTGGATCCTGCTGGACAGCAAGTACAACGACGAGAACGGCGGCGCCATCTGGTCCGACCGCACGGCGCTGGAGGTGAAGAGCCGCATTGACGAGGGCAACGACGCCAATATCTGGTCCGGCTACGCGAGATTTATCGCGGGCTTCAACGACTGGCGCGCCTTCGCCGTGGGCGGCGTCACCGGCGGCACGACTATGATAAGCGCCTCCACAGGGGACTAAAGAGAAGGACAATGTTCACACCTTTCTTTGTTGAGGCAAAGAAAGGTGTGCGAAAGAAACCTCTTCGCCGACAGGGGCAAAGCCCCCTGCGGCGGCGAAGGGGCGCCCACGGGCAGCGTGGTTCCCACGACGGCGCGGCAGGTGATTGGCAGCGACTTCAGCTCCCCGGTCCGCTGCCGCTATGCACCCAGAATCGCAGGCTTCTGCGGCAATCGTACCCTGCGCCTCAGTCTTCTACCGTTATGCAGGCAGGTGCCAGCACCCCATAAAGGCTCCCCCTGGTGAGCAGGGGGAGCTGTCAGCAAAGCTGACTGAGGGGGTCAGAAGTTTAGGATCTGCATTGTTGTAGTTCTCATCCCCTCCGCCTGCTTCGCAGGCACCTCCCCTTGAGCAGCAAGGGGAGGCTCTCTCGGGGACGCAGAGTCATCAGTTCCCTCTGAGCTTCAGGCGTTGTCATCAAGGAGCAGGGGCCATATTCAACGTGCCGCACCGGTTGGAAGCAGAGCAGTTTTAACTGGATGCACAAGCCGGGCACTGTTGTGCGCAGCCTTAAGAAACTAAATGAACGCCGGCGACCGCAGTCGCCTGCCTTGCGATTTCTTGGGGTTAGACCACCAGAAAAGGATGGTGCGCCGCTCCGGGCTCGCCCTTTTGCCCCGTTTCTTCGTTATCGTCCTTGACATACGGAGAGTATGTCTGCGTCCTCTGCCTTGAATCAAGACAAAAGGGCTGAGCCGGGAGTCGAAGATTTTTGAAGAGAAAATTGCATCTGGATGCAAGGCTTTGTGAGCGAGGAATAATTGCCTTTATTGCGAGTGAGCAAAACGCGGCAGACGGGCGCAATTTTCCTTCAAAAACGGCACAGCATCCTTCTCTGGTGGTCCTCCCTTCTTTGTGGGGACAAAGAAGGGGTACGAATCCAGCTCCACTTACGCAGGGGGGAGGCTTTGGGGACCGCAAGAAAAAATCAACAGGGGTCCCCACGGGAACCCAGCAAAGCGGTTCAGGGACCCGCCAAAGGCGGGACGGCGCGAGTGCGCCGTCAGGTCCCGGCGACATGCGCGGCGGGACCGCAAGATGAAATAAACAGGGGTCCCCACGGGAACCCAGCAAAGCGGTTCCCGTGGGGAATAAAAAGGAGGTGATCACATGACAGTTACACAGGCGATAGCCATGGCGGACGAGCTCAAGCCCAACGCCTTCAGCCAGAGCGTGAAGCTGGGCTGGCTCAACGACTGCGAGGGGCTGGTGCAGACGGAGGTGCTCCTCATGGAGCCGGAGCTGTGCGTCCGATACGGCGCTCAGGACGGGGACACGGCGCTCATAGCCCCGCCCCCTCACGACAAGCTCTACCGGGCGTATCTCTGCGCCATGACCGACTTCGCCAACGGTGAATATTCGAAGTATCAGAACACCATGCAGCTGTTCAACACATGGTTCGGGGAGTACCAGCGGTGGTACGCCCGGCGCTTCAGACCGGCGGACGGAGGCGTGGGCGCGCCCTTCTTCGCCATGGTACGGGGCACCACGCCGGTGCTGGAATTCACGGATCTGCCCGTCGCCGGCGAGGAGGCGACAGCCTGCTCCGTGACGGTGACCCAGGGGGGCGAGACGGTGCTGGAGTACGGCCTTGAGGACGTGGTGTACGAGGGCGGCGCAATTACCTGCCATATCAGCCGGGAGGACAGCCTGAAGCTCAGGCCCGGGCTGGGGGAGATACGCGTCGCCGTCACGGCGGGGGCGGAGCACTTCGCGGCGCTGCCCACCACGCGGGTCATGGTGTACGAGTAAAGAGGGGAGTCGAAAAGCCCCCCTTGTGAAAGGGGGGACGCCAGCCTCAAGGCTGGCAGGGGGGATTGACGTCTCGACGCAGGAGAGTTTCAGGTGAAGCGTTTTGACGGCGACCCCTCCGTCAGGCGGAGCCTGACACCTCCCCTTACGCAGGGGAGGCTTTGGGAAGCGGTTCCCGTGGGGAAGAAAAGCCCCTCTTGAGGAAGCGGTAAAGGCTCCCCCTGGTGAAGAGGGGGAGCTGGATCGGCGAAGCCGAGACTGAGGGGGTCAGAACCTGAGGTTACGCATATGTTTTACTTCTGAGCCCCTCCGGAGCTGTCGCACCACCTCCCCTTAGTCACTAAGGGGAGGCTGGGGGCGATAAAATCAAACAAAACAAAAGGAGACATATCATGACGATCAAAGGAAAAATACTCAGCCGTCTGTACGCCCGGGGCAGGGTCACGGCGGCGGGGCTCAGGCAGAGCGTCGCCGACGGGGTCATCACCGACGCAGAGTACACGGCGATAACAGGCGAAGCCTATGAATAAGACGAACAGGGGTCTGGTGGAGTACTGCCGCGCCCAGCTTGGAAAGCCCTACTGGATGGGCACCTTCGGCCAGACCGCGACACAGGCGCTCCTCGCCCAGAAGCGCCGCCAGCTGCCGAAGTACTACACGGCGGCGGACTTCACGGACCAGCTCGGCCAGCGTGTCCACGACTGCGTGGGGCTCATCAAGGGCTATGTCTGGTCCGCCGCCCCGGACTCAGCTCCCGTCTACGCCTCCGGGGGCTGTCCGGACATCGACGAGGGGACCATGTACGCCCGCTGCCGGGAGAAGGGCGACCTCGCCGCGCTGCCCGAGACGCCCGGGGTGCTGGTCTTCTTCCCGGGACACGTGGGAGTCTATGAGGGGGACGGCTGGGTCATCGAGGCCCGGGGCCACGCCTGGGGCGTGGTGCGCACCCGGCTCCGGGACAGGCCCTGGGATCGGTGGGGCAAGTGCCCATACATTAAATATATTGAGGAGGACGACATGACTGAGGAGAAATTCAACTCGATGATGACGGCGTGGCTGGCGGAGCAGGAGAAGAAGCCGTGCCCCCAGTGGGCGCGGGAGGAGCTTCAGCGCGCTGTCGACGCGGGCATCACCGACGGGGTGAACCCCTGCGGCCTTGTGCCCCGGTATCAGGCGGCGATAATGGCGCTGCGGGGGAGAGAGTGAGGAAAAGCCCCCCTTGTGAAAGGGGGGTGACTGCGGAGCAGTCGGGGGATTGACGTCTCGGCGCGGGAGAGTTGAGTGAGAAGCGTCGGAGCGGCGACCCCTCCGGCTGCCTGAAGGCAGCCACCTCCCCTTACGCAGGGGAGGCTTTGAGGGAGTGCGGTTCCATTGGGGTGAGGCTTGGTGCCCCGATTTGCCGGGGCAAATAATTAAAAAGGAGATAGACATGCAGTACATAGATTTGATAGTGAGTATTCTGGCGGGGCTGGTGGTGTGCATCCCCGTGGTGGTGCGCCTGGGGGAGACAATAAAGACCGCCGTGCGTGAGAAGAACTGGGCGCGGATCATGGACATCGCCATGGACTTCATGGAGCGGGCGGAGACCATGTTCATGACCGGCGCCGAGAGAAAGCAGTGGGTCATGGAGATGGTGAGCGCCGCCGCGGTGCAGATAGATTATGACTACGACGCCGACGCGGAGAGTAAGGTCTCGGCCCTGGTGGACGACATCTGCCGCCTGTCCCGGAATATAAACGCGGAGGGCTGAGGATGGTCGTTTCATGGCAGTCGGTCATCACGGCGGGAGCGGTCGCCGCGGCGGTGGCGGCGATAATCAGGTACATGGCGTCCGCCCACAAGTGGGTGCTGGAGCAGGAGGAGCAGCGCCGGGAGCAGCAGAGCATGAAGGCGGAGCTGCAGCTGCTGACCTACGGACTGCTGGCGGCGCTGAAGGGGCTGAAGGAGCAGGGCTGCAACGGCCCCGTGACGGAGGCGGTGAACAAGATCGAGAAGCACCTGAACAGCAAGGCGCATGAGTGAGAGCGAGGAGTTATAAAAAGCCCCCCTTGTGAAAGGGGGGACGCCAGCCGTGGGCTGGCAGGGGGGATTGACGCCCCGACGCGGGGAAGTTGTTGTTACTTTCTTTGGATTGTCAAAGGGAACGTTTCGTACCCCTTCTTTGGCTTGTCAAAGAAGGGGTACACCCTAAGAAATCGCCTCGCCGACAGGGGCAAAGCCCCCTGCGGCGGCGAAGGGGCGTCAACGGGCAACGTGGTTCCCACGTCGGCGCGGCGGGTGATTGGCAGCGACTTCAGCTCCCCGGCTCGCTGACGCTATGCACCCAGAATCGTAGTCTTAAGCGGCAATCGTACCCTGCGCCTCAGACTTCTGCCGTTATGCAGGCAGGTGCCAGCACCCCTTTTTTGGGGGAGCAGCAGGGGGATTGACGCCCCGACGCGGGAAGGTTCTTGTTCATTTCTTTGTGGGGACAAAGAAATGAACATGGAAGAAACAAATAGATCGCTTATCGAAACACAAAAGGAGATCAAAATGAAAATTACAATGAAAAACGGGGCGTTTCTGCCGGGCGGGACGGTCTGTCGGATGCGCCCGGTGGCACGGGGCGCCGCGGGCGAGCGGGGCGTCGGCATCGGGTCGGTCACCCTGAAGTCCTCGGGGGAGGCGGGGGACACCTACACCCTCAACCTCACGGACGGTACGTCTTACGACATCACCGCCCCCAGGGGCCGCCGGGGCGAAAAAGGCGACACGGGGGCGGGGCTGCGGCTTCTGGGGACATACCCCACCGCCGCCGCCCTCACAGCCGCCGCTCCGGAGGGCGCTGCCGGGGACGCCTACGCCGTGGGCAGCGGCGACGACTATATTATATATGTATGGTCCGGCAGCGGATGGACCGGCGCGGGTCCCATCCGGGGGGAGAAGGGTGACGCGGGCGTGCCCGGCGCGGCGGGTAGTCCCGGCGCGGCGGCGACCATAAACGGCGTGAACGTCCTGACGATCCTGGCGGGGAACAACATAACCCTCGACCAGACGGGCGGCACCCTCACCATCGCCGCCGGGGGCGTGCAGACCGGGGAAATGACTGCCTTTCTTGGGCGCACGGCAGCTCTCGCCGCCGCCGACACAGGCTACACGGCCCTGAAAGCCCGGGGGGAGAAGCTCATGGACGGGGCGTCCTTCGACGCCGTCACGGACTGGTCGGCGCAGCTGGTGAACGGGGCGATATGCTGGAGGTATGAGTGATGGCGCTGGGACCTGAAGTTCTTATCCCCTCAGGCGCTGCGCACCAGCTCCCCTTAATCAATAAGGGGAGCCTTTGGGGGGACGAAAACCTCTCCGCCTGCTTCGCGGACACCGTCTCGCTGCGGCTCGGTCACGGCGCGGCTCTGGTATGCCACCGGCATACCATTCACTCCCGCGACGCCGCTTCGCTGCCTTGGTCACCAAGGGGAGGTTTGAAAGGAGCGATGAATGATGGCATTAGCTGAGACAATGGTGAGTGGCGCCGCCTATGGCATAACCGGCGGCAAGGCTCTTGTGAACGGCGTGGCTTACGATATCGCCCAGGGCAAGACCCTTGTAGACGGTGTGGCGTATGACATGGGGGGAAACCGCCAGTGTACCATCACCGTCACAGGGGCTTCCGGGAGCAATATGGGCGTGTTCACGGGCTTTTCCGGGAGCGCGGGGAACACCATGTATACGGAGCTGACGGTGGACCGGGGCACGACGGTGTACATAGCGTGCCCGTCCTCCAGGACGAGCTGCAATCTGAACGGGCAGTCCCTGACGCTGCTCAGCCGCTCTGTGGGCACCGGTACCCGGTATTACTGCGAGCTGACGGTGACAGGAGACGCGGCGGTGGCGTATAGTTCCGCCACTATGGGCAGGTACACCTGCACTATAACAATGTGAGGAGAAGAGAAAAATGACAAAGATAAAAATCGGAGAGAACGAGTACCCGGCGGCGTTTGCCGGGGCTGTGCGGGACAGCAAGTGGGGCGGACGGGAGAGCGTGAGCATCACCCTGAGCATGCCCGCCGTGCAGGCGGCGACCACGTTTATAACAGGCCTTGCCTGGTCTGTGCTGGAAGACACTGCACAGGAGGACGGCACAGCCGGGACGGCGGAGCACGATATGTCGGAGTACACCGTCGCCGGGGACATCACGGACCACCGGGACGGGAACGTGACCGTGAAGATGGGGAAGAAGACGCCCCTGGAGCTGGCGAACGAGAACGCGGCAGAGCTGGACGCCGCCCTGGAGCAGGCCTACGAGCTGCTCTACGGCGAGTAAGAGCGAAGCGGTTTGGGGGACCGTACCTCGGGGGTGCCAGCACCCAATAAAGGCTCCCCCCTGGTGAGCAGGGGGAGCTGTCAACCGTGAGGTTGACTGAGGGGGTCAGAACTTGAAGCTGCGCATTGTTGTACTTCTGATCCCCTCCGCCTGCTTCGCAGGCACCTCCCCTTGATCACCAAGGGGAGGCTTGAGGGGCGGGAACCCAGCGAAGCGGTTCCCTTGGGGAAAAAAGCCCCCCTTGTGAAAGGGGGGACAGCTGCGAAGCGGCAGGGGGGATTGACGCCCCGGCGCAGGAGAATTGTTAGGCAAAGCGGTTTGGCGGCGACCCCTCCGTCAGGCTCCGCCTGACACCTCCCCTTACGCAGGGGAGGCTTTGAAACGAAAGGAGAATATCTGAACACATGAAACTACCATCAATGGTGAACGGGGAGAACACGGCGAGCGTGGCTGTGACCACCTTCGGCGGGCTGAACCTGACGCCCGGGGCGGGGGTGAACGAGCTGACCCGCAGCGAGAACCTGAGCCACGCGGGCTACCCCGCCCTCACGCCAAGAGCGCCCCGGGAGACATACGGCGCGTACCCGGACGGGGACGGCTTCTTCCTCTGGGACGGGAAGCAGGTGGTCACGGCGGGGGGCGTGCTCTACTACGACGGGGAACCGCTGACGAACATCTCCCGTGGGGAGCACCAGTTCGCCGTGGTGAACACGAACCTTGTCATATGGCCGGACAAGAAGTGCATCGACCTTGTGCGGGGAAAGGTCGTGGACATGGCGGCGGAGGTGACCACGAAGAGCGCCCCGGAGACGGCGGGGACGGACAAACTGGACAAGTGGAATCTGAAGACCTCCACGCGTCTGGCAAAGAATTGCAGCCAGGGCAGCGGCATTCGGGTCGGGGACACGGGGACCTATTTGGACAGGTTCAACCTCGTCTATACATACGGGAAAGACAAGGGCGCAATCGCCTTCGCGGACGGGGTGTGGACGCTGCCGACGCCCACACTCAAGCGCCTCTCACCCTGGACAAACAGCGCCGGCAGCATTGGCTCTGACGTGCCGGCTTATCCCATAGCGGAGGCGGGCGACATAGTCATCCCGACGCAGACAAGGAACCAGAACTGGGCACCGGGGGAGACATGGGGCATGGTCTGCGGCACGGCTTTGAAGAGCGGCGCGCTCCAGAGCAGCCCGGACACCGCGGAGTACAACACTCAGGGCGTATACGGCGTTATTACGCACGTGCCTGACCAGGGACCTGCGACGGTTTATAACACCGTAGACGAAAAAACATATATATACCACGGCAACGTATACTGTGCCTTCGACATCTACGACATCAATACCACCCAGAGCCCCATAGACGACGTGTTCCAGGTGGGTGACGTGGTGGAGATAAGGGGGATGAGCCAGGGGATAAACGACGTGGAGTACGCCACGATCACCGCCATAGCCCCGGAGGAGGTAACCTTCAAGGCGGGGACCATCCTGAACGTGAACGGCTTTGCGGAGATCGGCGCGGCGGAGGGGGTGAAGCTCTGGGCGATACAGACCGGGGGAGACGCCTACGGCTACATCCTCTTCGACGGACGCCTGGGCGCGGGGAGCAGGCTCTATCGGGTGGGCGGCACTACGGACGCCCAGTACTGGCTCTACGACCCCAACACCCGGGAGCGGTACATAACGGAGGTGCTCACGAAGGATACGCTCCCCGCCTACGCCGACACTTCAGACGCGGAGACCCTCACCTTCACCGCCGTGTCCTCCCTCTTCGGCGGGAACGTGACGCTCAGGCGGAAGGTGCCGGATCTGGACTACATCTGCGGCCACAACAACCGGCTCTACGGGGTCAGCAGCCACGAGAAGACGAAGGTATACAACTACGACGCGGGGAAGTACGAGGACTTCGAGAGCCGGGTAATATACGTCTCCGACCTGGGCTATCCATGGCAGTTCTACACCTTCGAGGGGGTGGACTCGGACAGCTGGCAGGCGGCGGTGGGCAGCGACAACGACTTCACCGCCATCTGCGAATACTCCGGGGACGTGCTGTGCTTCAAGGAGGACAGGCTCTACCGGCTCTACGGGGACTATCCCTCGAACTTCGGGTACTACGAGTACACGGTGCAGGGGGTGAAGAAGGGGTCGTACAAGTCCCCGAAGGTCATAAACGAGTGTCTTTACTACCACGCGCCCATGGGCGTGTGCGCCTACTCGGGGGGCGTGCCCAGCCTTGTGAGCTTCAACCTGGGTGAGGGTGAGTACAGCCGGGGCGTCGCCGGTGTCTCCGGCAGGCGGTATTACATCTCCCTGAGGACCGGGGGCGCGGCGGGCACCTACGTCTACGACACCGCCGTGGGCACCTGGCTCCGGGAGGACAGCGCGGACGTCAGGGACTTCGGTGAGACGGACGGTGCGCTGTACATGCTGGCGGACGGCAAGGTCTGCCGGGTGGACGGGCCCGCGAGGGAGACTTTGCCATGGAATGCTTCCCGGAGCTACGAGCCCGGGGATATCGTGACGGACGGGGAGAGCACCCTGCGCTGCGTGAAGGGGACGAAGGCGGCGTCACCTCCGGAGATCGCGCCGGATGACAGGCGGTTCAGGCTCAGGCTCACGGGCTACGGTTGGGACGAATACGCATGGCTCACCGTGAACGGCGGCAGGGTGTACGGTCCCGGGGAATACACCGTGAAATACGGGGACGAGATATCCGTCGTCATGGAGCGCACCAGCAGTCAGGCAGCCCGCTATACCAGCACCATCACGGGGACGGGGCAGCTCTGGTGGAAGGACAAGAGCACCTTCACCGCCGTGGGGGACACGGAGGTCATGCTCAAGGCGTCGGCGAATATGAACACGAGCGAATACAGCTACGACTTCACAGTCTCCCTCGGGTCGGCGTACCCGGCGTATATGGTGAACTACGGTATGCAGAGCGAGTGGTACAGGACGGACTATATGGAGTACGCCGGGAAGAGATACACCATGGAGTACTTCCCTTTTGAGACGAAATTCCCCATCACGGCGGGGGAGAAGATAAAGCTCCACACAGGCGCGGCAGGGGCGGACAGCGCCGTGATACTGGACGGAGCGGCGGTGCTGAGCGGCGCGGGGCCGCTGGACTATGAGTTCGCCCCGGCGGGTGATGTGAATATCCAGGTCTCTGCCTCGGGAGTGGAGATCACGACCACAGCCGTGGAGGAGTACTTCCCCGGGTACTGGAAGAGGTACACGGGTGAGAGCGAGGGTGAAGACTGGAGCGGGACGAAGGACTACGCCGTGGGGGACATCGTCTCTTATGGGGGCGGGAAGTACCAGTGCGTGAAGGCGGTGGAGGGGGGCACGGCGTTTGCCCCCGGGGACTGCTGGGCTGCCGTGGAGCCGGAGAAGGTGAGCTGGGAAGCGGAGTTCGCCCCCTGGACGGATGGGAGCGTCACCCGGTACACGGGGATAGACATGGAGCGGAAGGTCTGGCGGTGGCTGCGGCTGCGGATCTACGCGGAGCAGGGCAGCGAGATCGAGGTCTCCGCCGCCGGGACGAACGGGGAGTACAGAAAGCTCTTCACGGCGCGGCGGCCTGACTGGTACACACTGAAGATACCCGTGCCGCCCATGCGTGGGGACTATCTGAAGGTGCGCCTGACGGGCACGGGGCACTGCGTCCTGCGCCGCCTGGACGGCATCTGCGAGACCGGCAGCGACTATTACAACGAATAAAAGAGAGTTGTTGTTACTTTCTTTGGCTTATCAAAGAAAGTAACCAAAGAAACCCGCTTTCGCCGACAGGGGCAAAGCCCCCTGCGGCGGCGAGGGGATCGGGAACTGCGCGGAACAGTGACCGCCTTGTACGTACCGTGAATTCTGCAAAGCGTCCAGCCGGTGCGGCACGTTGAAAAAGTCAGGCAGCCCTTGAGTAGAACGGCTACGGCTCAGAGGGAACTGATGACTCTGCGTACCCACTCCCGAAAGGCTCCTTGAGCACTAAGGGCGGCTTTGAGGGAGAGGCGACATGCGCGGCGGGACCGCAAGATCAAATCAACAGGGGTCCCCGCGGGAACTCAGCGAAGCGGTTCCCGTGGGGAAGAAAAGCCCCCTGCGGCGGCGAGGGGGCGCACACGGGCATAGCGGTTCCCACGTCGGCGCGGCAGGTGATTGGCAGCGACTTCAGCTCCCCGGCTCGCTGACGCTATACCCCCAGAATCGCAGATGCCGCGGCAATCGCACCCTGCGCCTCAGACTACTACCGTTATGCAGGCAACTGCCAGCACCCCAGCCACCAAAAGCCCCCCTTGTGAAAGGGGGGTGACTGCGGAGCAGTCGGGGGGATTGCCGCCTCGACGCGGGGAAGCTGTTGTTACTTTCTTTGGCTTATCAAAGGGAACGTTTTTTACCGCTTTCTTTGGCAAGACAAAGAAAGGAACAATCCCTGCCGCGGCGAAGGAGGGACAGGGCAGGTTCGGCAGAGCGCTCATCGACGCAGAGGCGGCGGCGCTTCAGCTGGGCGCTGATGCCGCCCTGGGGGCCTTCACCGGCGGCGGAAGCCTGATACCCTCCGTCATCCGCTCCATAGGGGAGGGCTCTCAGCTCGCCCGCCAGTCCGGCGCGAGCTATGGCGCTGCCCTCGCCGCCGGGGCGGCTGAGGGAATAGGAAATTACATATCCACAGAAATAGGGACGCTTGTATCAGATGTGACAGGTAATTTTGTTAGTAATAAAACACCAGCCATAGCATCAGTAGTGAAAAAAGCAGTTGACAAATGGGGAAATACTAAAGGTGCGGAGAAGCTTATCGAGTCGCTGGGAGACAGCGCATCATCATTTGTGGGAAGCGGCGCGGAATACTTTATCTCCGCCATGGCGGCGCCCCTGGTGCGCGCAATTTATGATAACAGCAGCCTCAAGGACTACGGCTCCCTCGATTTCTACAAGAACGGATTGTACGAAGGCGTGGTAGGTGGTATAGTAGGATTGATAGAAAAGCACGTTAAAGAAGGTAAAGAGGCTATCTCAACTGCTATGAGGAGAAGCTAATTAGACTAGGAGGTCATATATGCCCGGTTCGATTTACGATATGCAGCGCAGAAAAAGGAAGAAGATAACGGACGAATGCACCAAAGAGGAGTGGCAGCTGCTCAAGGATATGTGGGACAGTGACTACCCAACGTACGCCCTCCGTGCGGCAATCGTTGCCATGCGCGGGAGCAAGGACCCCGGGCGGGTCGAGGAGGTCGTTCGGAAAGTGATGGAAGAATCGGAGGAGCCCGAGAGCGTGATGAGCGCTCTGGTGCCGATAATATTGGAGGCGGCTGGGGTGCAGCCAATTCCTGTGGAGAGTGCCGAAAATGACTTCGGGGATTATTACGAGGTCCTTGAGCATAATTGGAGCAGCATAGACACCGCGGCGGTGGAAGCGGCAATGGACGACTATCTCCTTAAAGAACTTGGCATAGTGATCGACCGGCGAAAAATGTCCCTGCGCAGGCAGCTGGAGACGGTGAAGCAGCGGCTGTCGGAAATGCCGGAATTCCGCACTGACGGGGTCGTGCGGCACCCGAAGACGTGGAGGACGGACAGAGGGGCGTATATGTACGGAGCGATGATGGAGCTGCGGGACACGGTTGCCCCGTGGCTGGAGATCTGAGGGGGGATTTTGATGGCAGTTGTTCCGGATAGTGAATTATCAAAGGCATTGTATGATCTTATAAAACTTCGAAGAGAGCACACGTCGTATGAATGGGAAATATACAGGAAAATGTGGAAGCTTGGGTACCCCTATTATGCAATTCAAGCGACTATCAAAACGCTGCGTATAGCGCCCGAGCCTCAGAGGGCGAAGAGGATCATCGATAAAGTACTGGAACTGGGCGGTGATGACGGGGAAATGATAGACGCGATAGCGCCAATCGTGCTGGAAGCGGCGGGGATCGAGCCGGTGAATAAAGAGATAAAAGAGGTCGTAGATGGCACCCCCGTGTACAAGGCTCAGCTTGAGCAGACATGGAGCGAACTTGATAAAATTGCGGTATGGGTAGCTTTCGATGATCATTTGCTCAAGTATATCGATGCCAGGATAAATCGGGACAGCATGCCCATGAAAATGCAGATCGAGATAGTGAAAGAAGCCCTGCGGAAGAAATACGGAGAAAAAGCCGCCGCCCCGGAGGAGCAGCATCCCCAATGGTAGGCTTCCCGCGAAGCCTGCTCGCGCCTAAAAAAGCTCCCTTTGTGTAAAGGGCGGGGGTGTTTTCACGTCAAATAATCGAAAATAAGTTCATATTCGCAAACGCAAACACACATAAAAAGTTCGGAAAAGGAGGTAAAAATGGGCAAATTATTCACACATGACCTGCGCGTGCAGGACACCCGGGACACCCAGAAGGTTCTCCGGGAAATAATCGAGCACATCCGGTCCATGCAGCTTGATCTTGAGAAGGAATATGACCGCCGTGAAAGAAAGGAGCGGAAAAACGATGGCAGGATATAAGACAGTACCAACCGAAAAGACCGCGCCCGGCGTCATCGGCGCGGCAAACCCCGAGTACGCGAACTCCACCCAGTACATGAAGAGCAACGGCAAGACCTACGCCGTGACCTACGGACCCAACGGCGAGTTCCACGGCAGCACCCTCGTCCCGGACTACGACTATGACCTGTCCGTGGACCGGGCGGCTCTCGGGGGCAGCGCCTACGACCAGCTCTACATGACCAACACGGAGCTGGGTAAGATCGCGGACGCCCGGAAGGCTGCCCAGGACGGCACCGGTTCGTGGGCGGAGGCGAACAAGCTGGCGGAGGACATCCGGGGCGCTTACGGCTACTCCGGCGGCGCCGACGGCACAGGCTACGTCCCCACCGGCTCGAAGAACGTCTATTCCGGCGTCAGCCCCGTCCGGGACCCGGCGACGCTCCTGAGTCTGGACAAGACGGAGGAGCAGCGCCTTGCCAACTGGCTCGCGGGGAATTACGGCAACAACCACATGACCATAAAGAACGGCCGCGTGACACTGGAGCAGGGCACCGGCACCCCGGCGGGCATCGGGGGCTACGAGGACTTCGTGAAGCGGGCGGAGAAGGCGGAGCTCATGGGTCAGTTCACGCCTCAGGACCTGGAATACGCCCGGATGAACCCCGCCTACGGCAATGCCCTTCTCCAGAGCAAGATAAACTGGAACAAAGCATCGACCCCGGAGCAGCGTGCCCTGGCTGAGGCGCAGGGCGCGGCGCTGCGGGATACGATCAGGAGCAGCACGCCCCAGCGCAGCGGGGACATCTACGCGGGCTACGACACAGCCGCGGGGACGATACAGGACATCGGCAGCGGCAGCGCCGGGGGCGGGGAGACGGACAGCGGCACGGAGACGGACAGCGGCACGGACCTCCCGGCTTACGGCGGCGTCTCCGGCGCTGACCGGGAGACTGCCCGCCTCGCCATGCAGAGTGCCCTCAGCCAGGCGTCCGCCCGGACCGGTGGCCTCGCCTCCTCCTACGCCGAGACGGCGGCTCAGAACATCTACCAGCAGTACCTCGCCCAGGCGGAGCAGGAGGCATACGAGCAGTACGCCGCGGCGCTGAAGGAGCTGGAGGATGTGTACGACCTCCAGAGCGCCGGGGAGGACACCATCTACCAGCGCTATCTTGAGGACAACGACGTAAGCGCGGACACGGCGGACTACACGGACATCCTCGCCCAGCTCGCCGCGCTCTACACGGACCAGAGCGCCCAGCAGACCGGCGGCTACGTGTACACACAGCCGCACTATACCCACCCCTCGGGGATGTCCGGCGACGATATATATTCCAAGCTGGACACGGTCATAGATTCATGGAAGGGAGAGCAGGCGTACAGGTCCTACGCGGATATGATGGCGGACAAGGACACTCTCCTGAGCATCATCGACAGCGTGGCGCCCTTCCTCACGAAGGAGCAGGCGGCGAACCTGAGAAAGCGGCTGGGGGGTGACGTGGTTGCCGACTGAAACGACAAAGCTGATATCCGAGACTAAAAAGCTGCTGTGCTCCACCCCGAAGACGACACAGCTTATCACAAGTCTGAAAAAGATACTCGGGGACACGAGGGAGCCGGGCACGGCGTACACCGAGGAGTATGTGAACTATGCGAATAAGATGTATGAAACCGCCGCGGCGGCATCGAAAGCTGCCCGGGAACGAAACCAGAGCCGCGAACTGCTGAGCTCCCTCTTCGACGAGGAAGGCAAATTCCTGAGTGACTATGAGGGTTCGGAAGCGGCAAAGCTTGTCCCCGGGGACTACCTGTCCCTGCCCCGGTGGAAGCAGGACAACGTGGGCAGGCAGGTGCTGGATATGATGAAGACCCGTGGCGGGAACGTCACGGAGAAGGACTTCCAGCGGCACGCGGGGCTCAGGCGGGACTACGGCACGTACACTAACTATCTGCTGGGCATGAAGACCTTCGCGGGCTTTAACGTGGATGAACTTCTGGACGATAAGCTGGGGGCTGAGCTGGAAAGGCAGAGTATAATAAGCCCGAACGACAACGCCTCGCCCCGAGCAAAGCACGAAAGCGCGGACTATCAGGACAAGGACTCCGACGCGTACAAACGCTATGAAACCTGGCAGAAGCTGAGGAACACATACAAGATCCTGCGGGACAAGGTGAGCGAGGGGGAGTTCAACCGCTCGGACGCCATGCGGGAGAAGTACAGCACATATGATAACTATCTTATGGGCAAAGAAGAGTGGAATTTCGGTGAAGAGGATCTTAGTGACGACGATTACAAAGCGTATGTAAACTGGATGGGAGCGTCCAACTTCAGCGGCATTGACAGAACCGCCATGGAGATAGTAGGGCTCCTGGACCCCGAATGGAGAAGAAAGGCGGACGCGTACAACCAACAGCGCTTTGAACTGAAGCAGAGGCTGAAGATAGAGGGATACGAGAAGATTA
The DNA here is from genome assembly GCA_934552825.1 of uncultured Oscillospiraceae bacterium. Taxonomy (GTDB): domain Bacteria; phylum Bacillota; class Clostridia; order Oscillospirales; family Oscillospiraceae; genus CAKTEQ01. The sequence continues at coordinate 275,633 of CAKTEQ010000002.1, read as the reverse complement.
GGGACGACCGGAATTACAGTTCATATGTCTCCCGGGGCGAAAGGCTTCCCGGCGCGATCATGCCCGGCGGGGACTACGCGGAGCTAAGAAAAAAGTATGAAGAGCTCACATCCAACACGGAGGTGGACGGTATGACCCCGGAGGAGAGGTATCTCTACGACTGGGAAGTGCAGGACACGATAAAGCGGCTGGAATACTCCTCCTGGACAAAGGAGGAGGCAGACACCTACAACGCGTATCTCGCCATGGAAGAGGCGGGCGAGGCGAAGAAGGGCACGGCCAAGGCATACGCCAAGGCCCTCAAGCGGGTGCACAACGCCCGGGACGAGGAGAACATAACCGCGGCGGAGCGGGAGGACGCGAAGAACGACCCCTTCACCTCCATGATAGTGCAGAACCTTGCGGGCTACGCCTCTATCCCCGCTGTGATCCAGGGGCTTTTCCAGAGCTTCAAAAACCGGGTCACAGGGGAGTATGAGCCGATCGACATAGGCACAGCCGCGTTCATAGCGCCGGCTATCAAAGCGGCCTCGGCACAGGGGCAGGCGGAGAGCGTGGAGCAGGGGAGCTGGTTCCTCCAGCAGGGGGAGAGCATATCCGAAAACGCCATGCGCAACCTTCTTTTCAGCGCTAAGAAGGAGGTTGAGTCCGGTGTTTTGGATGCCGCCGGCGCGGGTGCTGTCGGCGGGCTGGGACTGGTCGTGATGGCCCTCAGTGCCGCCGCCCAGAGTATGTATTCAAACGCCAAGAGCGGCATGATGACGGGAGAAGCCGTGGAAAAGGGCCTGATGGAGGGCCTTGAGGAATACCTGACGGAGAAGATATCCTTCGAGTCCCTTGAAAAGCTCGTGAGCCTGCGGCGATGGTCGGACGTGGGAGAACTCGCGAAGCTCTTCGGGCAGCAGGTGCTCAGCGAGGGCGGCGAGGAGATGATAAACGAGCTGATGAACGTGGGCAGCGACCTTCTCATCCGGGGCAGCGGCTCGGACTTCGTCACCACCCTGGCAGACTACAGGAAGGCCGGTTACGACGAAGGAGACGCCGCGAGAAAAACGGTCATGGAATACTTCGTGAAGCAGCCCCTCATAGCGGGGGCGGGGGGCGCGATAAGCGGCGCGTTCTTCGGCCTGACGGGTATAACGGGCGCGTGGGACGGCATACAGGACAGCAAGCTCGTGTTCACGGAGGCGGATATCTTCACGGACGGGAAGTTCGACATGGCAAAGCTGGACAAGCGGCGGGGCGAGCTCGCGAGCGAGGCGAGGAGCGAAGCCGGGGCGAAGTTCGTCATGGACCAGTATGACGCCATAGTGAACTGGGCAGAGCAGCAGGCGGTGAAGCAGGCTGAGATCCCCGAAAGGATGGAGCGGATCATGGAAAGCACCATCGCCGCGGAGCTGAAGGAGTCTGGGCTGAGCGGCGAAAAGGCAAAGAAGCTGGGCGCCATCTTGAAAAAGACCGTGAGGGGTGATATGCTCACAAGTAAGGAGCGCAGTATCCTTGCGGTAAGCCGGGAGGGCATGGCGGAGCTCGCGAATCTCACGGGCGTGGATATACCCTCCGGCATTACGGCGGCTCAGAAGCGCGGCATGGTCTGGAAGATAAATCAAAATGCGAAAAATGAAAGGGAGGCAAAGATCAATGAAAGAGAAAGAGTATCTCATGGAAGCGAAGAACGGAATCAAGGTATGGGTGCCGGAGAGCAAGCTGGAGGAGTGGAAAAAGGCTCAGGAGAACGGCCCCGAGGAGCTGACGCCGGCGGAGAAGAGACTGAAGGAAATGATAATGGAGCGGTTCTACGGGAAGGACAAGTAAGGCAGATCCCCGGGACCGCTATCACGGCGAACGGCGTCGGCACAGTGCGGGAGCTGGACCGCGGCGCCTGGGGGCTCAAGCTCAGTGAGGAGGACCTCCGGGACATAGCCGAGGTCGAGATGAGGACCGGCAGGCCGGTGCACGTTGTGCTGGAGAACATCCCCGTGAAGGGCAAAGCCACGAAGAAAAATCCCGAGGGAACATATGCCGTCCGCGGCGTCAAGGCTGCGGACGGCATATGGGTGAGCGCCACGGACAAAGAGGTGAGAGCGGGGCAGATAGCGAAGCACGAGATGTTCCACTATCAGAGCGATATGGACACCTCCCTCCGGCAGCGGGTGAAGGACGCCATCGTCATGAACATAACCCGGGAGCGGTTCGACGCCATGGTGGAGGAGTACATCAAGGCGCTGAGAGGCGTATACGGCTTCAGGGAAGAGATGACCGGGGCAGAGCTCAAGAGGATGACGGACATCGCGGAGGAAGAGCTCTGCGCGGACGCCTACTCGGGTATAAACTTCGAGGGCATCGGCGCGGACGCCCTTCAGGACACAGCCCGGGAAGTGGTGGACAGCGCGGATGGCAGCACTGCAGCCGTCTCTGCCGCACTGGCGGCAGAGACGGGGGTCAATTCGTATCCCGGCGGGAGAAGTCAGGACATACGCTTCAGCGTGAGTGATATCGAGGGTGAGAAGCAGAACTACGGCAAGGGCGTCATACTCGATACAGATATCTTTGAAGGAGTGCATCCGAAAAACTGGGGTGCAGTGTTGGGAAGTTTTGTATACAGAAACCTCGCGGGTACAGAGCTTACGATGTACAACGAAGATGGATACCCTGAGGCGGTATACCTCGCCAAGACGACCGACAGAGCAAAAAAGGACGGAGCAAAGCGTCCGCACAGGGTCATCGACAAACTGGCAGGATACAGGGGAGACAACATCAGAGCACTGGCAATCGTCCAGCTGTCTGAAGTGCTTGAAACATCTAGACAAAAAGAAACCACTGATGAGCACAGTCATCAGTGGCTAGATGAAAACGGATGGTTATTTAGGACAGCCTATCTTCAGGACAAAAAAGGAAACATCTATGAGGCTACGCTGAACATCGCGGATGGCAGAGACCGGAAAACGCTCTACGAAGTAAACCGTGTGCATCAAATTGACAAAACAAAACCCTCGGCGAGCATACCGACACTGGCAGAAACCAGCGCTCACGTTGCCGAGAGCCGGGGCCGGGTAGTACTCAAGTCCGAGGGCGGCGGAGGATCACCCACTGCGACCTATGGACAAAATGCCCTCGGCGCAATACAGGGGAAACCTTCCGGAGAGAACATATCACAGGAACGGGGCGCTGTCAACGGGTATCCCGGCGGGAGCGCCATAGAAGACCGCTTCTCGGTCAACGAGGACTACGCGTGGGACATCGCGGCGTGGGAAGCCGAAGGGCGTCCGGGCGGCGAAGTCTTTGCCCTTGGCTCGACGGGAGATGTGCTCCAGGGTCTGGGGGCCATAGAGAGCGACATCTATATGAACGGCGATAAGATCAGCGAGATCCTTGCAAAACATCCGGAAATGACGATCAACGAGATCCAGAGGATCCCGGAAATTTTGGAAGAACCTGTGCTGATCCTGAAGAGCAGAAATGTTGGCAGAGGTGGGCGCGGCAACACCAGACTGGTCATATTTGGCTCTGTCAAAGCGCGGGATGGACTGCCGGTCATGTCTGTTCTGGATCTGCGGCCCCATGAGAACGGCTTCCTTCTGGAAGATATGCAGCGCGTGACCAGCGCCTATACAAAGGACACTAAGCCTGTCGAGTTTATACAGAACAGCGAGGTTATGTTCGCGGACGAAAAGAGAACCACTCGTCTGCTTTCGGACATAGGCTTCAAAATGCCTATATCCTGCAATCGGAGCGGTTCCCTGGGTAGCATATCCTATCATGGGCAGAATGTCAAGCTGGAGGGCGTGCCCTTTGCCGAGGTCGCGGAGACCTCCGACGGACGGATGCTGCATCTGGATAAAAAAAGAAGTCAATCCATTCTTGCTGGGGTCCCTGCGGCCTATAGTCAAAATGCCCTCGGCGCAATACAGGAGAAACCTTCCGGAGAGAACATAGCCGCGGAGGACAATAGCGGCAAAGGAGGAGCAAATTATGCCCGAGAAATGGGTGACGATAGTGTATGGAGACGGAGCGACAGCCAGAATACCGGAGAGCGCGATAGAAAAAGCACGGGAAGCGGCAGAATATCTGCGCAAAGCGGCGAAGAAACCGGGTTCCGGCTACACACCGGAGGAAGCGGAACGACTTTTTTCGCTGACGATAGTGAAGGACGAAGACTAACGCGGGAACAGACACGGCTGCTGCGGGGCACAGCCATCAGCTCTCCCGGCGGGAGAAGTCAGGACATACGCTTCAGCATTGCGGAGGACAGTGAAGGGCGTCCCTTCGTCGATGTGCCGGTGTGGATGGGCGGCGCGGGTGACCCGCGGAACGTGGCAAAGGTACTGACAAAAATCGTCGAGGCAAAGTTCGCCGACTGGGTGGATATAAGCGGCCAGAAGATAGGGATAAACAAAAACAAAAGCGCCGACGAATGGACGTGGTCGCGAGATGCAAAAAATCTGTATAATAAAAACAGAGAGGCGTATATCGACAAAATAAACGCTTTTGCTGTGGCTGATGAGCTTTTGCAGATATCCAAAGATTATGTTGGCGAAGGGATGAAGCACGAGCGAAAGGACAACTTTCGTGAGTTCGCGAGAGGCAAAGTCCGCTTCAAAGTGGGCGGGAACGGGTATCTCGCGGACGTGATCGTGGGCACTACGAAGAGCGGCGCCGCTATTCTCTATGACATTGTCAACTTAAAGCCAATAAAAATAGAAGCGCCGGATACGACACTTGCCCCGCAAAGCACGGCAGCGCGCAAAACCGGCGCTCCTACAGAAACGCCGCCGGATACGACACTTGCCGCGCAGGGCACGGCGGATCGCAGGATCGGCGCTTCCGGAGAGAACATATCACAGGAACGGGGCGCTGTCAACGGGTATCCCGGCGGGAGCGCCATAGAAGACCGCTTCTCGGTCAACGAGGACTACGCGTGGGACATCGCGGCGTGGGAAGCCGAAGGGCGTCCGGGCGGCGAAGTCTTTGCCCTTGGCTCGACGGGAGATGTGCTCCAGGGTCTGGGGGCCATAGAGAGCGACATCTATATAAACGGCGATAAGATCAGCGAGATACTTGCAAAACATCCGGAAATGACGATCAACGAGATTCAGAGGATCCCGGAAATTTTGGAAGAACCTGTGCTGGTGATGAAGAGCGCCGGGAGCAGCCGGGCAGGGCAGAACACAAGACTGGTGATCTGGGGCTCTGTCAAAGCGCGGAACGATCAGCCGGTCATGACGGTAATGGACCTGCGTCCCAGTGAGCGCGGCTTTATTCTGGAAGATATGCAGAAGGTGAACAGCGCCTATACCCGGAGCAACGGGCCGGGCTACATACAAAACGGCGAGATAATGTTCGCGGATAAAAAGAGAACCATCCCGCTGCTTAAGACAATAGGCTTGCATGGGCCTATCGAATTGCAACGGTATGGTTCCCTGGGTAGCATATCCTATCATGGGCAGAATGTCAAGCTGGAGGGCGTGCCCTTTGCCGCGGTCGTGGAGACCTATCCCGGCGGGAGCGCCATAGAAGACCGCTTCTCGGTCAACGAGGACTACGCGTGGGACATCGCGGCGTGGGAAGCCGAAGGGCGTCCGGGCGGCGAGGTCTTTGCCCTTGGTTCGACGGGAGATGTGCTCCAGGGCCTGGGGGCCATAGAGAGCGACATCTATATGAACGGCGATAAGATCAGCGAGATACTTGCAAAACATCCGGAAATGACGATCAACGAGATCCAGAGGATCCCGGAAATTTTGGAAGAACCTGTGCTGGTGATGAAGAGCGCCGGGAGCAGCCGGGCGGGGCAGAACACAAGACTGGTGATCTGGGGCTCTGTCAAAGCGCGGAACGATCAGCCGGTCATGACGGTAATGGACCTGCGTCCCAGTGAGCGCGGCTTTATTCTGGAAGATATGCAGAAGGTGAACAGCGCCTATACCCGGAGCAACGGGCCGGGCTACATACAAAACGGCGAGATAATGTTCGCGGATAAAAAGAGAACCATTCCGCTGCTTAAGTCAATAGGCTTGCATGGGCCTATCAAGTTGCGGCAGTATGGTTCCCTGGGTAGCATATCTTATTTCAAGCGTTCTGTCAAGCTGGAGGGCGTGCCCTTTGCCGCGGTCGTGGAGACCGCTTCCTTCGGGAACGACGATAGCCGCGACAGGGCAGGGGACGTAAAATTTTCACTCGAAAATCGAACAAACGCTCAAGAAAGCCCTTCCAATTTTCTTGATTCTGTGTTAAACTCAAACAAACAGGGGCAGACGCTGGAAGGAGAAGCGGGCTTCGACGGAAGCGGCTTACCCGCGGCGCGCTATTCGCCGTCTAAGAAGTATTGGAGAACAGGGCTGAATGAACGGCAGGTCAATAAGCTGCTCGGATTTATAAAAAAGGACATTCGGACAAGCGAGAATCATATCTGCGATACGGCAAACTGGGCGTTTCACAGTTTTGAAGGTCTGCCAATTTTAACGATCTACAGTACAGCGGACGCGGAAGATCCTACCATACTGTACGTATCAAAGGGCAAGCAGGCGGAAGCGGAGCTGCCCGCGCTGCTGCAAAAACTGGAAGGGAGAATATATGCAGGAAATCACGAAAGAGGGAAAGAAGCTGTCGGATACTCTGGTGGAGAGGGGGTTCAGCCCAGCGGCGGAGTTCTTCATATGCAAGGACATCCTTCATATACCGGAAGCGTCGCAGGAGGTGCTGGACTATCTGCGGGAGCACCCCGCGGCGAAATTCGAGGAGCTCTTGGAGCTGTCATTGACAATCTCTTCCCGGTACAAGCCGGAGGAGGAGCCGGAAGAGCCGGAGATGCCGGAGTACAGGATGTCCCAGGAGCAGGATACGCTGGCGAGGAAAGCGGCACGGCGGCTCTCCGGGAAGGAGCCGGAGGAGCGGAAGGAACCGGAGAAAAAGATGACGCAGGAGGAGTTCGAGAGACTGCGCCGGGAGCCACGGTATCTTATGAAGGCAAAGAACGGTATGATGATCTGGGTGCCGGCGAGCAGGCTGAAGGCGTGGACGGCGGCTCAGGAAGCGGAGGATTACGAGCTGACGGAGCAGGAGCGCCGGGTAGCGGACTCCATAGTAAGGAAGGTCTACGGGAAGAAGGAAGAATAACAGAGCTCCCCGGCGCGCGGGTGATACCTCACGGCGTCGGGACGATACGGGAGATAAACAGGAGCGTGTGGCACGAGTTTATCTCCCCGGCGGACGCGGAGCAGCTCGCTGCGGTGGAGCGCCGCACCGGTGTGGCGGTACACCTGGTGGAGGGCGACATCGGCGTGGAAGGCGACGTGACGGCTGATAACCCCTTCGGGCTGTACAGCGTCCGGGGCGCGGAGACGGCGGGCGGCATCTGGGTGACCCGCGGGGACAGAGACGCGAGCCCGGGGCAGATAGGCCGCCATGAGGAGTTCCACAGCCTGTGCCGGAAGGACGCGGGACTGCTGGAGAAAGCGCTCTCCGCCATAAAGGCGGAGATAAGCGAAGAGCAGTTCCGGGATATGGTGGACCAGTATATGAAGGGGCTGCGTGGCATCTATGGCGATATGCCGGATGATCAGCTCAGAGCCCTCGCGGAGGAAGACCTCTGCGCGGATGCCTACTCGGGTATAAACTTCGAGGGCATCGGCGCGGACGCCTTCAGCGATCAGGTCCGGAACGCCGCCCAGGCATACGCGCCGTCGGAGGCGGCTCAGAGCACGCCTGGGGACGTAAAATTTTCGCTGCAAAATCGAACAAACGCTCAAGAAAGCCCTTCCAATTTCCTGGATTCTGTGTTAAACTCAAACAAACAGCCCGCGGCGGACTACTCCTTCGGGCAAGCCCCGAAGAAAGACATCCCGGCGGGGGACCTGGTCCTGTCGAAGCCCGGCAGCCCGGAGCGGCAGTACCAGGACATTCTGGCGTCCTTCCGGATCCCCTCCTTTGTAGTGAAGGCCGGGGCGTGGGAGCAGTTCCACAGGAAGGATTACGTGTTCGCTTTTACCAACAGAGGGCAGGTCTATATCAGGGAGGGTGTGAGTTTTGACGACGCACGCCTGGCGGCTGCGCACGAGCCGGTCCATGTCATGAGACAGGCGGGCTTCAAGCCGTATATGGAGCTGCTCGATGAGCTCCCGGGCTGGCTGGATTTCGGCAACGATGTCTTCAGAGATGCTCTCGATGGCGTCGCAAAGCATGCGGATCTGGAAGATGAAGACGGCATATATTATTATTATCAGGGCACAGAGGTAAGCAAACAGGAGTATTACCTTGTTCTCTATGATGAATTCGCGGCGACGGCTTTCGGACATATCGGTTCCGGGGTGAACTTCGGACCGGAGAACCGGCAGATAATGGAGAGCTGGTTCGTGAGCAGGGCGGCGTTCGAGAAGTTCGCTGAGAGGATGGAGAAGACAGTCCTGGCGTTTATGACGGACCGGGGCGCGAATAATACGGAAAGGGAGGTAACAGGAAATGGAGTGGAAGCTACCGGAGACCGGGGAAGAGATATTGGCGGAGATATGCAGATTGCACAGTTACTGGCCCAAGCGTTCCAAGACCCCAGCGGAGTGGGAATACCTCGATCGCCTGAACGACGCGTGGAAAGAGGACAAGGACGGCTACAGGGCGAGACTGGAGAGCAAATGGAAACCCCATGGCTTCTTCGGGACGGCGCTGATGGGGGACTGCGATCCGGACTTCCCGGAGGAACCGGAGGAGAAACCGGCGGAGTCGGAAAAGTCGGCGGAACCGGAGAAATTTCAGGTACCGGAGACCGGGGAAGAGATACGAGCGGAGAGATGGAGATTGTACAATCTATTGCCCGAGCGTTCCCTGACCCAGGAGGAGCACGATTATTTAGGACGCCTGAACGCCGCGTGGAAAGAGGACAAGGACGGTTACAGGGCGAAACTGGAGACCAAATTGAAACCCTATGGCTATTGCGGCCCGGAGGAGCCGGAGGAGAAACCGGCGGAGCCGGAGAAGCAGCCGGAGCCGGAGAAATTTCAGGTGCCGGAGACCGGGAAAGAGATACAAGCGGAGAGATGGAGACTCTACAGTTATTGGCCCAAGCGTTCCATGACCCCGGAGGAGAGGGATTATTTAAATCGCCTGAACGCCGCGTGGAAAGAGGACAAGGACGGCTACAGGGCGAGACAGGAGAGCAAATCGAGCCCCTATGGATTCTTCGGGACGGCGCTGATGGGGGACTGCGATCCGGACTACCTGGAGGAACCGGAGGAGAAACCGGCGGAGCCGGAGAAGCAGCCGGAGAAGATGTCTCAGCTTCAGGATATTCTGGCGGTGAACGCGGCGCGGAGACTCGCCGGGAGGAAGGATCGGAAGCCGACGCTTTCCGGGAAGAAACGGGAACCGCTGCCCCTGGAGGAGGACATCATCTATACGGTGGAGACGCCGGAGGGCGATCTTCTCTCGCTGACGCCGACACAGCTGAACAGATACGCCCGGAAGCTGAAGTCAGAGGAGGAACAGAAGAAAATCAAAGACTGATATCCCAGCGCCTCAGCGCCGTTGAGGACCAGGTAGGGGCGAGCCTCGCGGAAATGGGCGTGGACGGCGGCTCCAAGAGGAAAACCGTCCGGCTGATGCCGGATGGGAGCCTGGACTATGAACTGCGGGACGTCATGGATATATTCCGCGGTCTCGGCATCGGGAAGACATATATGATGGCGGGGGAGATGACCGTGGACCGGGGCGCCGGGCCCGTGAACGTGCTGGACGTGGTTAACCGGACCAAGGGTGAGCTTATCCTCCGGGCGGACGCCGCGGGCGCGAGCGCCGCGGAAGTGGGGCTCCAGTCCGCGGCGCACCTGACGGCGGACCGGTCCACAGTGAAGAGCTTCATGGACAGTGTCAAAAACCACCGTCCCCCCAGCATATGGAAGAGGATGTTCGACATATACCGGGAGGTGTGGGCGCCCCTCACCGATGACTACGCGGGGCTGACGGAGGCGGAGACGGAGCTCTTCGTCTGGGGGAAGATCCTGGGCGATGCCTGCGCCGGTGTTGATAACTACGGCGTCGGGGCGGGGAAACTCCGGAGTGAAGCCGCCGCGGCCCTCGCGGGTGAGGACGGACCTCAGCTGGGGAGGGAAGCGCCCACCCCGGGCGAGGGCGGTCCCGCCGCCGGGACGCCGGAAACGACAGGGCCGCCCGTCAGGTTCAGCGTCAGCGACACAGATGGTCCCGGGGAGACCTGGGAGCAGGAGCGGAGCAAAGCCCCGCCAGATAATATGACCGTCTCCACGGAGGAGACGGCGCCGGAAAACGGCGCCGCGTCCTCTGAGAAGACGATGACAGCCCGGGACGTTCTCGCCATAATAAAGAGCCTGGACGCTCAGGGCGAGCGCTGGATACAGCTCGACGCGGACCCCAACTGGGAGGAGTCAAAGAGCATATCCATAGAAGGCGTGGAGGTGCTGGACGGCAACAAGGTCACAAAGATACGCAATGCGATCCAGCCCAACGCTATTTATAAAGCGGGCGAGCACGATTACTACGTCGAGACGGACGATCTGGGCCGCGTGAAGTGTGTGTACGCGGGCGAGCTGCGTATGAAGACGCATAAGAAGAGGAAGCGCGCGTCCTCCAACGAGACCGCCGGCAAGATGGTGACGGACCACGCCGGGCACCTCATAGCGGACCTCTTCGGCGGTTCGCGGACGCTGGTGAACATGGTGTCCATGGACGGCAAGCTCAATCAGTTGGATTACGCGCAGCTGGAGCGGCTCTGGCGGACGGCTCTGGCGAGGGGGGCCAGGGTGCGCCTGTCCATAGAGGTGATATACGAGGGTGCGAACATGCGCCCCGCGGGCTTCGACGTGACGTACACAGTTACCGATGCGGACGGCATCCAGACCGTCAGCCGCGTGGTGTTCTCCAACGCGGCCACGGCACCACCCGCGTGACCCGCCCCCTCTCCCCAGTGTCCGCGCTTATTATTCCAAAAAGTCGAACAAATTTTCAAAAAGCACTTCACATTTCCCCGGAAGTATGGTAAAATAAGGAAAACAAAATAACGGCGGGGTAAGCGCCGTAAAATGAGGTGGGTATTATGGCGAGCAAAGAAGAATTTCTGAAGGAAATAGCGGAGAATCCTATGATGAGCGATCAGACAAAGCTGGATATTTCGGTGACAAAGTGCAAGTTCGATATTATCGAATTTTGCGAGAGGTACGCCAAGGCCGCGGGCGGCGGTGTGGACCGTATCTGCGTGTGCTGCTCCTGGGGAAAGACAAAAAGGGAGAGCTTCTCCTGCGCCTTCTTCCAGCGGGGGCGTGATATCAAGATGGACCATCAGCTGTGCGGCGACATAAAGCCCAATTCAGAGGACATACTGTATATCTCTCGGCTCGGCGATAATTACGACGCGGAGGCGATGAAGGATATTGTGATCCATTTTACCCCGAAGGAAGGGTGCCGGGAGGGGGATTACGGTTGGGCCTACCTTATGGGACGGCAGTTATCCACCGCCCTGAACATGCTGGACATCTCCCGGCTCTGTGATAAGTACGACGCGGAGACGCCCAAGGAGATGAAACTCTTTTATAACCCGGAGGTGCGCTGCCTGAAGACGGATTACGGCTGGTCATACCTTCTCACAGAGGGCAGAACCCAGCAGGACATAATGGCAAAGTGGCTTAAAGAAGCGGAAGAGGGACTGAAAGGAGTATAATTATAATGTACGAACTGTATGACAAAAAGAGCTTTACCCGTGAGCAGATCGAGGAGATCGTGAAGCTGTCCGGGGACACTATGAAGAGATCGGCGCAGCCGGGGATCATCAACGCGGGCTGGTGCATCGTGTCCGTGAGCGTTCTGGAGGGGCAGCCGGTGTATTTGTGCGCCCGGCACAATATGCCCCTTGAGTACAGCAGCGGCTGGATCTTTACCTCCACTGCGGACGACGATGAGCATATCAAGGACGACATGAGCAATTTCCGCGTCTGCGACTATAACGTGCTGTGCGAGCTGTTCCCCAATGCGGTTTATATCTACGAGCTGCCCTACGGCGCGGAGCTGTTTATCCATGAAGGCAGATTTCTCGACGTGATCGAGGAGGAAGATATTAAGGCGGGCGGCACCTTCTGCCACAGTGAGGAGGAGATGAGCATAAGCGCCCGGAACATGCAGGACGACAGTGACGACTGTGGCGTCAAGGGGGCGAAGTATCACTACTTCTTCTATGTCACGAAGGACGGCGCTTCCACTGATGCGATGGCGTTCTGCGTGAAGGACGGCGTACCCCGCCGGCTGGACGAGACTGTGGAAAATGAGGCGGAGATGTACGGCATCTGCCGCGACGAGCGGCTGATCGTGATGGATATCGTCGCCCGCGGCCGGGGAAAGACGCCCGCGCTGGTCTGCCAGCGGACCAACAACGACCTTCACGCGAGTATTGAGGAATATCCTCTCCAGAAGTGGATGGAGGACTATAACGAGGCGGTCCTGAGCATGAGCGAGGCGGAGCTGGAAGAGTACCTGCTGGAGAAGATCCGGGAGGATATCCGCTGACATATTCAGATGAACAGAGGGAGCGGGGCGGACGTGTCATTGTCCGCCCCGCTTTGTAATGCCCCGGCGCCATCTCAAGCCTCACCATGTCAATCCCACCGACCGCTGCGCAGTCACCCCCTTTCACAAGGGGGGCTTTACGCGCCTCCAATGGCAGGCTTTTTTGCCGCCAGGAATCCCTTCTTATCAAAGAACTATTTTGTACAAAACCCCTATAAAAATCAGGCAATTTCATTTATTCAGTATAAAATCACACTTTGGTATCGACTTGGACCTCAGTTTTCATTGATATCTTACAAAAATATCACAAATTCACACAATTCCCTTGAAAAAAACCATAATAGTGTTATTATTAACTCTCAAAAGGTGGTAATAATACACAAGTGAAACAGAAGGAGTTGTGCAAAATGAAATATGTTTATCAGTTTTCAGAGGGCAACGCCGGCATGCGTGAGCTGCTGGGCGGCAAGGGCGCGAACCTTGCGGAGATGACCAACATAGGCCTGCCCGTGCCTCAGGGCTTCACGGTGACCACCGAGGCGTGCACACGCTATTATGAGGACGGGGAGCAGATCGCCCCGGAGATAATTGACGAAATTTTCCTGCACCTGCACGAGACGGAGCTTGCCACAGGCAAGGTGTTCGGGGACGAGAAGAATCCCCTGATGGTTTCCGTCCGTTCCGGCGCGCGCATATCCATGCCCGGCATGATGGATACTATATTGAATCTGGGCATCAACGACGTCGTTGTGGAGAGTCTCGCCCGGGAGAGCGGCAATCCCCGCTGGGCGTACGACAGCTACCGCCGCTTCATAACCATGTTCGCGGATGTCGCTATGGGCTTTGACCGTATGGAGTACGAGGGCATCATGGACGAGGTGAAGGTCCGCCGGGGCGTCACCCAGGATGCCGGGCTCACCCAGCAGGACATGGCGGAGCTGGTGGAGCGGTACAAGGCGCTCTATAAGAAGCAGTCCGGCGAGGAATTCCCCCAGCAGCCGGAGGAGCAGCTCCTCGCGGCGATCCGCGCCGTGTTCCGCAGCTGGAACAACCCCCGCGCCGAGGCATACCGGCGCATGAACGACATACCCGGCGACTGGGGCACCGCCGTGAACGTGCAGACCATGGTCTTCGGCAATATGGGCGAGACCTCCGGCACCGGCGTCGCCTTCACCCGGGACCCGGCGACGGGCAGAAACGCCCTTTTCGGCGAGTTCCTCATGAACGCCCAGGGCGAGGACGTGGTGGCGGGCATCCGCACGCCCCAGCCCATCAGCCAGCTCCGTGAGGTGAACCCGGAGGCATACGCCCAGTTCGAGGAGATAGCCGAGGGGCTGGAAAAGCACTATAAGGACATGCAGGACATGGAGTTCACCATCGAGCGGGGCAAGCTCTATATGCTCCAGACCCGCAACGGCAAGCGCACCGCCCAGGCGGCGCTGAAGATCGCCGTGGACATGGTGGACGAGGGGCTGTGCACCCGGGAGGAGGCCATACTGCGCATCGAGCCAAAGCAGCTTGACGCGCTGCTCCACCCCCGCTTCGACGAGGCTGCTCTGAAGGCGGCGGAGCCCGCTGCGAAGGGGCTCGCCGCGTCACCCGGCGCGGGCTGCGGCGGCATCTGCTTCACGGCGGAGGACGCCAGGGAGCAGGCGCAGCACGGGCCCGTTGTGCTGGTACGCCTTGAGACAAGCCCCGAGGATATCGAGGGCATGGCGGCGGCACAGGGCATCCTCACCGCCCGGGGCGGCATGACGTCCCACGCGGCGGTCGTCGCCCGTGGCATGGGCCGCTGCTGCGTGGCGGGCTGCGCGGGCATCACCGTGGACGAGAAGGGCGGCGCCCTCACCATTGGGGGCAGGACCCTTCACAGGGGTGACTTCATCTCCATCGACGGCTCCACGGGCAACGTCTATATCGGTTCCATCCCCACGGTGGACGCCGCCGTCACAGGGGAGTTCGCGAAGGTCATGGAGTGGGCTGACGAGCTGCGCCGCCTGGGAATCAGAGCCAACGCGGACACACCCAGGGACGCGGAGACGGCGCTGAAGTTCGGAGCCGAGGGCATCGGTCTGACCCGCACGGAGCACATGTTCTTCGCGGACGACCGCATCCCCGCCGTCCGGGAGATGATAGTTTCCAAGACGGAGGAGCAGCGTAGGACAGCGCTGGAGAAGATACTGCCCATGCAGCGCTCGGACTTTGAGGGTATCTTCCGCGCCATGGGTGAGCGCCCTGTCACCATCCGCCTGCTGGATCCGCCTCTCCACGAGTTCCTCCCCACGGACGACCGGGACATCAAGGCTCTGGCGGAGGACATGGGCATAACCTTCGGGGAGCTGAAGGCCACAGTCGCCTCCCTCCATGAGACGAACCCAATGATGGGCCTGCGGGGCTGCCGCCTGCCAATCCTTTACCCTGAGATTGGGGAGATGCAGGTCCGGGCGATAATCGAGGCCGCGATCAACGTGAGCCGGGAGACGGGCCTGACCATAAAGCCTGAGATAATGGTGCCGCTGGTGTCCTCCGGCGGGGAGATAAAGTTCATGCGCGAGCTTGTGCGCCGGGTGGCAGACGATGTTATTGAGCAGTCCGGCACGAAGGTGGAGTACAAGGTGGGCACGATGATCGAGCTGCCCAGAGCGGCGTGCTCCGCCGACCGTATCGCGAAGTACGCGGACTTCTTCAGCTTCGGCACGAACGACCTCACCCAGATGTCATTCGGTCTGAGCCGTGACGACGCGGGTAAGTTCCTGCCCACGTACCTGAAAAAGCACATTCTGGAGCACGACCCCTTCTCCCGCTTCGACGAGCAGGGCACAGGGCGGCTGGTGCAGATGGCTGAAAAGCTGGGCCATGAGACGAAGCCCGGGCTCCACATGGGCGTGTGCGGCGAGCAGGGCGGCGACCCGGAGAGCATCAACTTCTTCCACAAGGCGGGCCTCGACTACGTTAGCTGCTCGCCCTTCCGCCTGCCCATAGCCCGCCTGGCGGCGGCGCAGGCAGCGGTGCGCAATAAATAACAGCAAATCAAACTGTCCGGGGACGGGGGATGCCAAACCTCCGCCCCCACAGGTGTTTCATTAGGAGAAAGTCAATGGAATTTATAAACACAGCCCCCCTGGACGTGCGGGGCTTCATACGACACAGCTACACGCCCTATACGGGGGACGATTCCTTCCTCGCCCCGCCCACGGAGCGTACACTGAAGCTCTGGGAGGAAGTTAAGACGCTCCTGGAGAAGGAGCGCAGCAGCCCCGGAGGTGTGCTGGAGACAGACGGGGAGCGGATCTCCACGATCACAGCCTACGGCCCGGGATATATCGACCGTGACCTTGAGGTCATCGTGGGCCTCCAGACGGACCGGCCCCTTAAGCGCGCAATAATGCCCAACGGGGGCGTGCGAATGGTGGAGCAGGCCCTGAAAGAGCACGGCTGCGAGCTGAGCGAAAAGGTAAAGGAAATTTATAAATATCGCCGCTGCCATAATGAGAGCGTCTTCGACGTATACACCCCGGATATCCGCGCCGCGCGGACACAGCACCTGCTCACAGGGCTGCCCGACGCCTACGGACGCGGGCGCATAATCGGGGATTACCGGCGCGTCGCCCTCTACGGGGCGGACAGGCTCCTGGAGGAGAAGGACAAGGAGCTGCGCCGCCTGGACCGGGCGGACATGACGGAGGACATTGTCCGCCGCCGGGAGGAGACCGCCCAGCAGAAGGAGGCGCTCCGGGAGCTTATCGAGCTTGGGGAGAGCTACGGCTTCGACCTGCGCCGCCCCGCGAAGAACACGAAGGAGGCTGTCCAGTGGCTTTACATGGGCTACCTCGCCGCGGTGAAGCAGCAGAACGGCGCTGCCATGAGCCTGGGACGCGTGAGCACCTTCCTGGACGTCTACGCGGAGCGTGACCTGAAGAGCGGTGCCTGCACGGAGGGGGAGATACAGGAAATAGTGGACCAGTTCGTGATGAAGCTGCGCATGGTGCGCTTTCTCCGCACTAAGGAGTATGACGCGGTGTTCGCCGGGGATCCGGTGTGGGTGACGGAGAGCATCGGCGGCATGTGCGGGGACGGGCGGCCCCTCGTCACGAAGATGAGCTTCCGCTTCCTCCACACTCTCACGAACCTGGGCCCCGCCCCGGAACCGAACATGACGGTCCTCTGGAGCCGTAACCTGCCGGAGAATTTCAAGAGCTACGCCGCCCGGATGAGCATCGCCTCCAGCGCCATCCAGTACGAAAACGACGATCTCATGCGCCCGGAGCTGGGTGATGACTACGGCATCGCCTGCTGCGTGTCGCCCATGCGCATCGGCAAGCAGATGCAGTTTTTCGGCGCCCGGGCGAATCTGGCCAAGTGCCTGCTTTACGCCATCAACGGGGGCGTAGATGAGATAACGGGCGTGCAGACAGCGCCCGGATTTGCCCCCTGCGCCGGGGAGGTGCTGGACTTCCGGGAGGTCATGGAGAAGTTCGACGCCATGATGACCTACCTCGCCCAGGTGTACACCAAGGCGCTGTATATGATCCACTATATGCACGACAAGTATAATTACGAGAGCCTTGAGATGGCGCTCATGGACGGGGACATGAAGCGCACCACAGCCTGCGGCATCGCGGGGCTGTCCGTGGCGGCGGACAGTCTTTCCGCCATCAAATATGCCCGGGTGCGCCCCGTGCGGGATGAGCGGGGTATCGCCGTGGACTTCCGGGTGGAGGGGGATTTCCCCAAGTACGGCAACAATGACGACCGTGCCGATGCCATCGCCGTGGATATCACCCGGCGCTTCATGGAAAAACTCCGCCGGTGCGCCATGTACCGGGGCAGCAGGGCGACCCAGTCGGTGCTGACCATAACCTCCAACGTGGAGTACGGGAAGTACACCGGTGCCACCCCCGACGGACGCAGGCGGGGTGAGCCTCTCGCCCCCGGCGCGAACCCCATGCACGGCCGTGACGTGAACGGGGCGCTGGCGTCCCTTCTCTCCGTCGCGAAGATTCCCTTTGACGACTGTGAGGACGGCATTTCCTACACCTTTTCCATGTCCCCCGGCGCGCTGGGCAAGACAGAGGAGGAGCGGGAGCGGAACCTGGTCACCGTGCTGGACGCCTACTTCCACGCGACGGGGCAGCACCTGAACGTGAACGTCCTGAACCGGGACACGCTCCTGGACGCCATGGACCACCCGGAGAAGTACCCCCAGCTCACCATCCGCGTCTCGGGCTACGCGGTGAACTTCATAAAGCTCTCCCGGGAGCAGCAGCTTGACGTCATTTCGAGGACCTTCCATGAAAAATTCTGACCTCCGGGGGCGGATACACTCCTTCGAGACCTTCGGCGCCGTGGACGGACCGGGAATGCGCTTTGTGGTGTTCTTCCAGGGCTGCCCCCTCCGGTGCGTTTTCTGCCACAATCCGGACACCTGGGACCCCTCAGGAGGCACGGAATACACCGTGGAGCAGGTGGTGCAGCGGGTGCTGCCATACCGGGAGTTTTACAGGGGCGGAGGCGTGACCCTCTCCGGGGGCGAGCCTCTTGCGCAGCACGAATTCGCCGCCGGGCTCATGGAGCGCCTGCGCTCCGAGGGGCTTCACACGGCGCTGGATACCTCAGCCGGTGTCCCTTTGGACCTCTGCCGCACTGCCCTGGAGCAGGCGGATATGCTCCTGCTGGACTTCAAGGGCTTCTCCTCTGACCTGAGCCGCCGCCTGACGGGCAGGGAAGGTGTGCTCAGCCGGGAGAAGGAGTATCTTGAGTACTGCGAGGAGCGGGGCAAGACCGTGTGGGTGCGGTACGTGCTCGTGCCGGGCATGACCATGGACCGGGAGATGCTCCGGGCGCTGGGGGATTACCTCCGGGGCTTTAAGTGCGTGGAGAAGACGGAACTGCTCCCGTTTCATAAGCTGGGGGAGCACAAGTGGCAGCCGGGGCTCTACACCCTCGGGGACACGCCCGCCCCGACGAAGGGGGAAATATCCGCCGCCTGGGACGCCCTTAACGGTCGATAAAGCACGGGAAATGTCGAATTTCTGCCGGAAATGACGGGAAATACCGGGAAATACTCCGGGAGAATTAGTGTTGCACATCGGGAAATTATAATGTATAATGACGCCGCGGGAGTTTCTTCCGCCTTAAATCAAACTGATCCGGAGGTAAAATACAATGGAATTCACAAAAGATACTGTCATTGCTGACGTTCTCCAGTACGCGCCCGACACTGAGCCTCTCTTCAAGCGCATCGGCATGCACTGCCTGGGCTGCGCCATGGCGAGCGGCGAGACGCTGGGCGAGGCTTGCTCCGTCCACGGCGTCAACGCTGAGGACTTCATCAAGACGCTCAACGCCTATGTCAAGGCGACTCACGCTGAGTAATTTTTGAAAACAGGGAAAAGCCGGCTAAAAACCGGCTTTTCTTTTTGAGGAGGAACCATGAACGAACTGTCACCCAGACTCGGCGCCATAGCGGCGCTTGTGCCCCCGGGCAGCCGCCTGACGGACGTGGGCACGGACCACGCCCTTCTCCCGGCGCACCTGCGTCTCGCGGGAATCTGCCCACGGGTCATCGCCACTGACCTGCGGGAGCAGCCGCTGCTGCGGGGGCGGGAGAACGCCCGGCGCCTGGGCGCTGAGGGCATCGACTTCCGCCTGTGCGACGGGCTGGAGGGCGTCTCCGGGGAGGAGACGGACTGCGTCGTCATCGCGGGCATGGGGGGCGACACCATCGCGGGCATAGTGGAGCGCTGCCCCTGGGCGCGCACCGGGGAGAAGCTGCTCATCCTCCAGCCCATGAGCTCCGCGGACAGCCTGCGCCGTGCTCTCGGCGGGCTGGGCATCGGGATAACCGGTGAGACTCTCGTCCGGGAGGAGGGGACGATCTATACGGTCATCACCGCTCTGGGGCGGCGGAATGAGCCCTTCGAGAGCTGGGAGGCCTACGCGTCCCGTCCTCTGCTCCGGCAGAATGGCGGGCTGTACGATGAGTATATGGAAAAAACGGTGAAGTCCCTGCGCCGGGCGCTGGAGGGGACGGAGAAATCGAAAAAGCCCGAAGATGTCCCCCGGGCGGCGGAGTTCCGCCGCGTGCTGGAAAAGCTGGGGTAAGGGGAAGCTTTTATTGTTCGCTCCTTTGTGGGGACAAAGAAGCAAACAGGAAAGTCCCCATCACACAAGACCAACGAAACGGAGGTAAATATAATGAAGGTAAAAGACGTATTCAACGCTCTGGCGTGCATAGCGCCGGTCAAGACGGCGGAGTCCTTTGACAACGTGGGGCTCCTCGTGGGTGACGGCGCCGCTGAGGTCACGACGGCGATAGTCGCTCTGGACGTTACCATGGAGGTCGCCCGGGAGGCTGTGGAGAAGGGCGCGAACCTTATCGTCTCTCACCACCCTGTGTTCTTCGACCTGAAGAGCGTGGTGGAGCAGGACCCCAAGGGAGCCCTCGTGCGCTATCTCACAAAGCACGACCTCTCCGCCATCTGCATGCACACTAACATGGACAAAGCCCGGGGCGGCGTGAACGACGCTCTGGCGGCGGCTGTGGGCATAAAGGACCCGAAGATCCTCATAGACGGCGGCGTGAACGAGTACGGCGCTGAGTACGGTCTGTGCCGTTACGGCGAGCTGGAAGAGGAGATGGAGCTGGGCGACTTTCTCGCCCGGGTGAAGGCGAATCTGCGCCCCAACGGCATCCGCTATAATTCCTGCGGCAAAAAGGTCAAGCGCGTGGCGGTGGGAGGCGGCAGCTGCGGCGATGCCATACCCTACGCGGCGGCGCTGGGCTGCGACACCTTCGTCTCCGCCGACCTGAAGTATAATATGTTCCTCAGCGCGCCGGATACGGGCATGAACATCATCGACGCCGGGCATTTCCCCACGGAGAACGTGGTCTGCCCCGAGCTGCTCAGAATAGTGGAGCAGGCGGGAGCCGCGGCGTTCATCTCTGAAAAGCACAGGGAACACGTGGAATATTACCTGTGAGGACTTGACTATTCCCATGAACACATGGTAAACTGTTACGTCACAAACAACATCGAAGGGATGATACATAATGTCAGGACATTCCAAATGGAATAATATCCAGAAGACCAAGGGCGCTCAGGACGCGAAGCGCAGCGCCGCCTTCACGAAGATAGCCAAGGAGATAATCGTGGCTGTGAAGCAGGGCGGCTCCGGCGACCCCAACAACAACTCCCGCCTCGCGACGGTCATCACCAAGGCGAAGGCGGCGAATATGCCCAACGACAATATCAAGCGCACTATCGACAAGGCGCTGGGCGCGGGCAACACCGATAACTACGAGTCCGTCACCTACGAGGGCTACGGCCCCTGCGGCGTCGCCGTGATAGTGGAAGCCCTCACGGACAACCGCAACCGCACAGCTCCCGAGGTGCGCCATTACTTCGATAAGTACGGCGGGAACATGGGCGCGACCGGCTGCGTCTCCTGGTCCTTCGACCGCAAGGGCGTCATCGTCATCGGCAATGAGGACGGGGACCTGGACGAGGACACCGTCATGATGGACGCGCTGGAGGCAGGCGCCGACGATATGTCCAACGAGGGTCAGGTGTTCGAGGTGTATACAACTCCCGAAGCCTTCCCCGAGGTCACCGCGGCTCTGGAGGCGAAGGGCTATAAGTTCCTCTCCGCTCAGGTGGAGATGGTGCCCCAGACGTACGTGAAGCTCACGAACGAGGACGATATCAAGAACATGACAAAGATGCTGGATATGTTCGAGGATAACGAGGACGTCCAGAACGTGTGGCACAACTGGGACGACGCCGAGTAATAGAATAGTATAGAATATATTGCCCCCGGGCGGTTCATGTGACCTCCCGGGGGTTTTGTCCGCGCCCCAAAAGGCTCCCCCTGGTGAACAGGGCAGCGGAGCCGCGCCGTGACCGAGCCGCAGCGAGACTGAGGGGGTCAGAAGTTGAGTTCATATGGTCCGAACTTATCATGAATATTTTCCACTTGAAATAATGGAAAAGTATGGTATAATATAGAACATATGAACTATATTGGTTCAAATTTGAGGAGGGATAAGCATGAAGAAAAAAGCAACACTCAAACCCGTAGGCGGCAGCAGCGAGAACAAGATCGCATCGGCGCTGACCGTGATAGCCGTGATACTATTTGTTATTTACGGAATTTTTATACTGTCCTGTCTGGCGCTGCCGATGGACTCAACGTTGGGCGTGTTTGCAGGTTTGACTGTGGTCATCCAATACGGACTGCCGGGCATTGTGCTGGGAATAGCATGCCTCGGCGCTGCCAAGATAATTGAACTTCTGCAGCTCAAGGTGACGCAGGAGTATGAGGTGGTGTTTGTTGAGGAGCAGGAGACGGAGAAGAAGGAAAAATCCGCGGCACATACAGCTCCGGCACCGGCGTCCGCGCCCGCTAAAGCGGCCAGTGTTGACGAGACCGGTAAGCAGGCGCATTTTTCGGCGCGTCCCGAGGAGAGACTTTTCTGCCCCATGTGCGGCAAGGAGCAGAGCTCAAAACGCTCCGCCTGCCAGAACTGCGGCGCGAAGTTTGTGTTTGACAACGAAACAACAGGGGAGTGACCGCTCCTCAAAGGCTCCCCCTGGTGAACAGGGCAGCGAAGCGGCGGCGCTCCCCCCAAAGGCTCCCCCTGGTGAGCAGGGGGAGCTGTCAGCGTTAGCTGACTGAGGGGGTCAGAAGTTGAGATTACGCAATATTGTACATCGCATCCCCACCGTCTGCCCGGCGGCAGCCACCTCCCCTTGAGCAGCAAGGGGAGGCTGCCGCTGTGTGAACAGGGGGGGCTTTAGTGCTCTTATGAGCAAAAATAAAAAATCTATTGACATTTCCTTAGGGGTTAGTTATACTTAACTCAATGTTAGACAAAACTAACCCAATCCAAGGAGGTCAATCGAAAAAACATGAAC
The DNA here is from genome assembly GCA_934552825.1 of uncultured Oscillospiraceae bacterium. Classification (GTDB taxonomy): domain Bacteria; phylum Bacillota; class Clostridia; order Oscillospirales; family Oscillospiraceae; genus CAKTEQ01. The sequence continues at coordinate 253,200 of CAKTEQ010000002.1, read as the reverse complement.
AGCATCAAATCAAAACTCGGCGCCGGTGCGCTGGCGCTTTGCATGATACTCTCCCTCGCCGCCTGCGGCACGAAGGAGGAGACACCCAAGGACGAGCCCACGCCCCCCGCGGAGAACACGGAGACCGTGGATACCGCCGGCACAGACGCGGAAACTCCCGAGGATTTCGGCATCTTCACGGCGGTCGCCGGTGAGAACGGCATCACCTACGCTAACCTTTTCGACGTCATCCTCGCTGACCGGTACGCGGATTACTGGACAGCCAAGTGCGCCGAGCTGGTGGGCGACGAGGCGGCGCCTGAGACGGCGGCCTTCCTCAGAGGCTTCATCAGCTGCGACATCTACGGTCAGGAGGCGGTGGACGCCTACACTGACGAGAACTTCGGCTTCGACTGCTGGTACATCAACGGCGCCGAGGCGTTCACTTTCAAGGACAACACCGTGACCATCGCCCTCACCGACGGCACAGAAGAGACGCACACCTACGATTATCTCGGCACCTACCGGGTGGGCGAGGGTGAGCCGATGATCTGGGGCGGGCAGGAGATCGACCCCAGCTTCGAGTGCGACGTGTACAGGAGCACTGACGACGCCGGCGAATTCACCTACATTCTCCTCCGTGACGACACGATGGAGACCACCTACCACATCGAGTTCCGCTACGGCAGCGACCTCGACCAGCTCCTCACCTACATGGACGGCGACTATGCCTACTGGCTCGCCGCGGGCATCGACGCCAACGCCGGTGAGGACACCATCCACGATGTCATCGACCTGTTTGTAACAGAGAACGTGGCAGGGGAATAAACGTCCGCACGCCCGGCGGCGCGCACGCGGCATTTTCGCGCCGGCATGTCTCCTCACTATGCCGGCACCTCATTGAGCCGCGGCGGATACTTCCCGCCGGCGGAGAGCGCAGGGGGTACTGCTCTTCTCCGCGGATAAAGGCTTCCCCGTATAAAAAAGACCGGCGCAGTGTTTTCATCCTCCACTGCGCCGGTTTTTGTAATTTTCGGTCACCGCCCGGCTGTGTAGCCCTCCAGCGTTGCCGCCACATATTCCTTGATGGCGGCGAAAGTCTCGGGACTCACGTCGTGCTCGATGCGGCAGGCGTCCTCCTCTGCGGTCTCGGGGCTGAGTCCCAGCTCCAGCAGCCAGCCCCGCAGGAATTTGTGCCGCTCGTAGATGCGCTCGGCGATCTCACGCCCCTTGGGCTCCAGACTTATCTGTCCCGTGGGGAGCATTTCGATGTATCCGTCCGTGCGAAGCCCCTTCATGGCGACGCTCACGCTGGGCTTCGTCACGCCGAGTTTTTCGGCTATGTCCACAGAGCGCACATAGCCGTTCTGGTTCTGGAGCACCAGTATCGCCTCCAGATAGTCCTCTGCGGATTTATGTATATTCATGAAGAGACCTCCATATCTTAGTTTGCTTAAACTAATTATAGCACAAAAACATAGAATTGTGAACAGTAAATCTGTCGGAAAGGAGCAAAATGGGAGAATTTATCACATTATTTATACCATTTGCGGGCACAAGCCTTGGCTCGGCGATGGTTTTCCTTCTCAGGGGGAACCTGTCGAAGGGGGTGGAGAAGGCGCTGCTGGGCTTTGCCTCCGGCGTCATGATCGCGGCGAGCGTGTGGTCTCTGCTCATCCCGTCAATCGAGATGGCGGCAGGGCGGGAGAGCATCGCCTGGGTACCGGCGGCGGTGGGATTTCTGCTGGGCGTGGGCTTTCTGCTGCTGCTTGACACGGTTATACCACACCTGCACCTGGAGAGCAGCCAGCCCGAGGGCGTCCCGGCGAAGCTGAAGAAATCAACGATGATGCTCCTGGCGGTGACGCTCCACAACATCCCCGAGGGAATGGCGGTGGGCGTGGCGTTTGCTGGCGCCGCCGCGGGGAACGCGGGGATAAGCGCGGCGGGGGCTCTGGCGCTGTCCCTGGGCATAGCCATCCAGAACTTCCCGGAGGGCGCGATAATCTCCATGCCACTGCGCGCCGGTGGGATGGGGAAGGGGCGCGCATTCCTCATGGGCGTGCTCTCCGGCGTGGTGGAGCCAGTGGCGGGGTTCGTCACGGTGCTGTTCGTGAGCCGGCTCACGCCGGTGCTGCCGTACCTGCTGGCGTTCGCTGCGGGGGCGATGCTGTACGTGGTCATCGAGGAGCTGATACCAGAGTCCCAGGCGGGGGAGCACAGCAATATCGGCACTGTCGGCGCGGCGCTGGGCTTCGTGCTGATGATGGTGCTGGACGTCGCCATGGGCTGAGCCGCCACGCGCGGTGCAAAGTTGTATTTGTATATCAAAAAGGGGCAGAGGTTTTACCTCTGCCCCTTTTTAGTCTGCAATTTCAAGATGTTTAAGTGCAAAATCAATGCACATATAAATTAGTTCATTTCTCGTTCTGCCAGTACGTTTCGATATGTCGTCAAGGCTTTTAATAATATCGTCCGGCAGTCTTGCGGATACCACAGATGTCTTTCCAAACGCTGGCCTGCGCGGCTGGACTACAAATTTATCTTCCATATAATCACCCTGTGTTTATAATAACCTGTAGAATGTAGGTTTAATATACTACAAAGGTTTACAACTGTAATTTACGGTGATATAATATGCGCAGCGAAGTTAGCAGACAACAGGGGAAAGGGGGGAGTGCGATGAATGATGGCGAAAAGAATGGGAAAAGCGGTTGCTCAATTTTTGTAATTATTCTTGTTGTGATACTCATTGCGGGTTATGTATTTGGTGAAAAGGAGAGCGGATATAAGAGATTCACCGGAACCGCGAGTTCATGGGGCGTGAACAGTTCGTCCGAGCAAAAATACAAAGACACGAGCAATTCATCTTACTATGACACAGGTGCGGCAATGGGAGAAAGCAACGCACTTGCGGCGGCAAAACAGTACTTGGCTGTAATGGCGTTTTCTTATTCCGGCCTGATAAAGCAGCTCGAATTTGAGGGGTACTCAAACAGCGAGGCTACGTATGGCGCAAACAACTGCGGTGCGGATTGGTATGAGCAGGCGGCATTGTCAGCGGAGGAATACTTAAATGTTATGGCATTCTCCCGTCAAGGTCTGATCGATCAACTGGAATATGAGGGATTTTCTCATGATCAGGCTGTTTACGGGGTTGAGCAGAACGGATATTAAGAGGATGGGGAGGAACCAGAAAACATGAAGAGAAAAATAAAACTTAGTCCTGTAGGGGGAAGCAAGGAAAACAGCGTTGCGTCGGCACTATCGGTTATCGGAGTGGTAGTATTCGTATCGGGCATAATTCTCGGCCTCTTTATAATGAGGACAAGCGTTCTGATAGGTGTGGGAATTATTCTCCAAGAGTTTGCCGTGGGCATGGTGATATGCGGCGTTGCCAGTGCTATAGAATTTGCGCAATTGGGTGCTACACGGCAGTATGTTGGCGAGATAATCGAAGAGTCGGACGAGAAGAACAATAAAAACGCCAGTGGGTTGCGCAGCGCAAATAACGAAACAAAATCGCATACTGCTGCGGTGCATAATAATGCTGCTGACGGCGTTGACAAGACCGGCAGAGAAGCACACTTCAGCACGCGCCCTGCTGAGCATCTGTGCTGCCCGATATGCGGTAAGGAGCAGAACTCGAAGCGCTCAAGATGTATGGAATGCGGCGCAAAGTTCGTATTCGACGATGAAACGCCTGAGGCGTGATTGGGCAAGGGAAAGGCCGCCTTTACCTTCTTAAAAGCTATATTTGCAGGACGGAAGTCCGAGTATTTTGCAAACAGAGCCGGGTGAAAGATCATCCGGCTCTGTTTTATACTTCTTTATTCATATACCCTCTGGACCCGGTTCGTGAGGGCGGCGGTGAGGGTGACGGCCTCATCGTCCATATACCCAGCGACCTCCTGCCCGGGCAGCAGGTTCCCCATGGAGTCGTACCCGAAGAGGGTCACCTCGTCACCCACGGCGCACTCCGCGTCACCAAGCTCCACAAAGGCGCAGTCCATGCAGCAGCCCACGAGCCGTGCACGTCTGCCGTTGATGAGCACGGGCGCTCCGGCGGCCGCGAGCTCGGCCTTGAGCCCGTCCCCGTAACCCACGGGAATGATCCCGATGCGGGTATAGCCCGCCGCCGTGAAGGTGCCGCTGTAACCGATGCTCTCCCCGGCGCGGAGCACGCGCACCGCCGCCACGGAGGTGCGCCAGGAGGCGGCATCCAGAATGCCGCCGGTGGGGGATTTGGGGTTGTCGTAATAGATCCGCCTGCCGATGCGCACGGCGTCCCGCGCCATCTCCGGGTGCAGCTCGAAGCCCGCGCTGGCGCACAGGTGCTTCTTCGGCGTCCTAATGCCCCTGAAGAAGAGCTGCGCGAGCCCCACCGTGAACCGCGCGCACTCACTCGCCGCCCGGTCCCCGTCAGGGGACTGGAGGTCGGAAAAGTGGCCATAGACGCCCTCTATTATAATATCGTCCCCGCAGGACTCCAACTCATCGATGAGTGCGTCCAGCTCAACTCCCGGCGCCGCGCCGAAGCGGTTGAGCCCGCAGTTGAGCTTTATATTCACGCGCCCCTTCGTCCCAAGCGACCGTGCCTGCCGGGCAAGCTCCGTCACGATGCCCCGCCTGAAAGCCGGGACGATGAGCCCCCGCTCCGCCGCGAAGCGGAGCTGCTCGTCCCCGCACACGGCGCCGATGAGCATGACGTCCCGCCCCGTCTCCGGCAGCGCCGCCGCCTCCGCGACCTGAGAGACGGCGATGGTTCTTATCTCCTCAAACTCACACATGACCTCCGCCATCCGGCTCAGCCCAAGCCCGTAGGCATCCCCCTTGAGCACCGGGATCAGCTCGCACCCGGCGGGCAGAGCGGCGAGTATGGAGCGGACATTGCGCCGGACGTTGTCTGTATGGATAATAATATACGAATTATGCAGCGAAAACATTATAATTATGCAACTCCTTAAATGAACGTCCTCCAGGGACAGCCTGCTGATTATACACTATAAATATACATAAATCAAGTGTATATTCATAAGATTTCGTAAAATTGCTGTATTTTTTCGCTAAAACAGCGGAATCTTTGCATAATTAACCGTTGACAAAGTATGCAGGCGGTTGTATACTCCTATCATGCTTTAATTAAACAAAGGAGATTGATCGCAATGAAAAAGTTCATGGCACTGCTGCTGGCGCTCATCATGGTGTTCTCCCTGTGCGCACTGACCGCCTGCGGCGACAAGAAGGAAGAGACAACAACCCCCGATACCAATACCGATACAGAAACGACTCAGCCCACAGACGGCGAGAAGACAGACGCACCCGAAGAGGGCGGCACGCTCATACTGGGCACAAGCGCTGACTACGCTCCCTTTGAGTTCATGTATGCCGACGACAACGGCGACATGCAGTACGCCGGCATCGACGTGTTCGCGGCTCAGTACATCGCAGCTGAGATGGGCAAGGACCTCCAGATCGAGAACATGAGCTTCGATTACCTGCTGGTTTCTCTGGCAAAGGGCGATTATGACATAGTCATGGCGGCTATGGAGGCTACAGAAGAGCGCAAGAACAGCGCCGACTTCTCCGATCCCTACTACACAGATATCCCCCCGATGATCCTTGTACGCGCTGAGGATGCCGACGGATACAATACTCTGGCTGACTTTGAAGGCAAGAGCGTGGGCGCTCAGACAGCTACAACAAAGGAAGGCATCGTAAAGGACGACATGACAGGCTCGAACCTGGTGTCCCTGGCTCTGGTGACTGACCTTGTAAACGAGCTGGTCTACGGCAAGATAGACGCTATCGTCCTGGACGGCGCTGTGGCTCAGGAGTATGCCAACGCCAACCCTGACCTGAAGATCTGCAAGGCTTCCGACGAGCTGGGCACAGCTGAGCCCTACTGCGTGGCAGTCGCCAAGGGCGATCCCAAGGGTCTGCTGCCCGCCATCAACGCGGCTATCGCAAAGATGCAGGAAGAGAACGCCGTTGAGGGCTTCATCGCCGCTTCCGACGAGCTGAGCGGCGTGGCAGTTGAGGTTTCTGCCGATGCTCCCGCTGAATAAGGGGAAAGACGAAAGGAAAAGTATGTGCAAAGCCGGTCCATTACCGGCTTTGCACTTTCGCGTATTTTTACCGCGGCAATTAAAAGCCCGCAGAGGAACAGGTGCAGGCTTTTAATTGCGGCGGTCTGCGGATAAAGGAGGTCATTATATAATGTGGTGGAGCAATCTCTTTGTGGGGATGTCGCCCGCATCATTCTTCAATTTCTCGTTCCTGCCAAAATACGGAACGTATTTTCTTCAGGGCCTTGCGTATACGCTGCTGCTGGCGGTGGTGTCAGTGGCGCTGGCGATAATCCCCGCCATGCTGCTGGCGATTATGCGCCTGAGCAAGAACCGTGTGGTGAAGGCCATCAGCGGCGCTTACATAGCGGTCTTCCGCTCTACGCCCCTGCTGGTCCAGCTCTCCATAATCTATTTCGGACTCTTCGGCGTCATCACGATACCCCGGGTGTTTGTGCTGGGCTTCATTGATATCAGCCGCTTTATCCCCGGCGTTGTGGCGCTGGCGCTGAACTCCTCGGCGTATGTGGCAGAGACCTTCCGGGCGGGCATCCTCGCCGTGGACGTGGGCCAAACCGAGGCTGCGCGCAGCCTTGGGCTCTCCTCCTGGCAGTCCATGCGCCTTGTGGTCCTGCCCCAGGCGATAAAGAACGTGCTGCCAGCCCTGGCAAACGAGATAGTCACCATGGTCAAGGAGTCCTCCATCTGCATGACCCTGGGCATGGTAGAGCTGATGTTCGCCGCGAAGACCGTGGCGACCTCTACATATATTTCCCTTGCACCCTACGTCCTTGCGGCGCTGGTGTATTTCTGCATCAATTTCCCCGCCAGCAAGGGTATCGAAGCGATAGAGAGGAGGATGCGCCGTGGCGACAAGCGATAAGCTCATCAGCGTACGGAACTTATACAAGACGTATAATAACGGCGCTGTAACGGCGCTGAACAACTGCAATATAGACATCGAAAAGGGGGAGATAGTCGCCATTATCGGGCCCTCCGGTTCCGGCAAATCCACTCTTCTGCGCAGCCTGAACATGCTGGAGACGCCCACGAGCGGCAGCATCTATTTCAACGGCGTGGACCTGGCGGACAAAAAGGTGGACATCAACCGCCACCGCCAGCATATGGGCATGGTGTTCCAGCACTTCAACCTCTTCCCCCACAAGACGGTGCTCCAGAATATCACAATGGCGCCCGTGAAGCTGAAGCTCATGACGAAGGAGCAGGCGGAGAAGCGGGCAATGGAGCTGCTGGAGCGCATCGGTCTGCCGGAGAAGGCGAACGAGTACCCCGCAATGCTCTCCGGCGGGCAGAAGCAGCGCATCGCCATCGTGCGTGCCCTGGCGATGAACCCCGAGGTGATGCTTTTCGACGAGCCCACCAGCGCCCTGGACCCGGAGATGGTCGGAGAGGTGCTGGACCTGATGCGCGACCTTGCACGGGAGGGGATGACCATGGCGGTCGTCACCCACGAGATAGGCTTCGCACGGGAAGTGGCGACGCGGGTGGTGTTCATGGCGGACGGCGCGATTTTGGAGGAGAACACGCCCCATGAGCTGTTCGACAATCCCCAGAACCCGCGCCTGAAGGACTTCCTCGCGAAGGTCCTGCGGTAAATAATCAGAAAACAGCCGGGGCGGTTTTGAACCGCCCCGGCTGTTTTTGCGCTGTTTCATATCTGCCCCCATAAAGGCTCCACTGCGTAAGGCAGCGAAGCGGCGCCGCGGCGAGACGCTGTCAGGCTATGCCTGACTGAGGGAATCAGAAGTGCAATTTATAAGAGGTCTTGTTACTTTCTTTGATAAGCCAAGGAAAGCAACAGTAAATTGCCGCTTATTTCTCCGTCCATTTCCAGTCCGCGACCTCCGGCAGGTCCACGCCGTACTTCGCGATATACTGCTTGTGCTCCACAAGCTTGTCCTTCATCTGCTGCACCAGATACGCCCCCTGGTTCCCCAGCTGGGGCAGGTTGAATACCGCCGCCATGACCAGATGGAACCTGTCCAGCTTGTTCAGCACGCGCATATCGAATGCCGTCGTGATGGTGCCCTCCTCGATATAGCCCCGGACGTGGAGGTTCTTGTTTTTCCGCTTGTACACCAGCTCGTGGATAAGGCTGGGGTAGCCGTGGAAGGCGAAGATGATGGGCTTGTCCGTGGTGAAGATGAGGTCGTAATCCCGCTGGGAGAGCCCGTGTGGATGCTGCTCCTCGCTCTGCAGGCGCATAAGGTCAACCACGTTTACCACCCGGATGCGCAGCTCAGGAAACGCGTCCCGGAGTATCGTCACCGCCGCCAGAGTTTCCAGCGTGGGAGTGTCCCCGCAGCACGCCATCACGATGTCCGGCTCCTCGCCCTCGTCGGTGGACGCCCACTGCCAGATGCCGATGCCCTGGGTGCAGTGCTTCACGGCCTGGTCCATGGTGAGCCACTGGGGGCGCGGATGCTTCGACGCCACGATGACATTCACGTAATTCTTGGAGCGGATGCAGTGGTCAAAGCAGTTGAGCAGGCAGTTCGCGTCGGGGGGCAGGTACAGGCGCACCACGTCCGCTTTCTTGTTGGCCACGTGGTCGAGGAAGCCCGGGTCCTGATGAGTGAAGCCGTTGTGGTCCTGCTGCCACACGTTGGAGGCAAGGATGTAGTTGAGTGAGGCTATCTTCTGCCGCCAGGGGAGCTGGTTGCATACCTTGAGCCACTTTGCGTGCTGGGAGAACATGGAGTCCACGATACGGATGAACGCTTCGTAGCTGTTGAAGAAGCCGTGGCGCCCTGTGAGCAGGTAGCCCTCAAGCATGCCCTCGCAGACGTGCTCTGAGAGCATGGAGTCCATAACCCGCCCGGAGGGGGAGAGATGGCTGTCCGTGTCCAGAGTGTCCCCGTCCCACGCCCGGTCCGTCACCTGGAACACGGAGGAGAGACGGTTGGAGTCCGTCTCGTCGGGGCCGAAGGAGCGGAAGTTGCGCTCCTTTTCGTTGAGCTTGTATATATCCCGCACGAAGGTGCCCAGCACGCTCATGTCCTGAGCCTCCACGCTGCCGGGGAAGGGGATGTCCACCCCGTAATCCCGGAAGTCCGGCATGCGCAGCTCCTTCAGGAGCAGGCCGCCGTTTGCGTGGGGGTTCGCGCCCATGCGCCGCGCACCCTTTGGGGGAAAGTCCAGCAGCTCCTGCACGGGCACGCCGTCTTTGTCGAACAGCTCCTCCGGGCGGTAGGAGCGGAGCCACTGCTCTATCTGGCGTATATGCTCGGGAGTGTCAGGCTGGATGGGCACCTGATGGGCGCGCCAGTAGCCCTCCACTTTAAGACCGTCAACATAGTCCGGACCCGTCCAGCCCTTGGGCGTGCGCAGCACGATGAGGGGCCAGCGGGGGCGTGTGAGATCACCGGTCTCCCGGGCGCGGCTCTGGAAGGCGAGTATTTTCTCCACGCACTCGTCGAGAGTGTCCGCCATGAGCCGGTGCATTTTTTCCGGGTCGTCCCCCTCCACAAAGTGTGGCTCCCAGCCGCAGCCGGAGAAGAAGTCCCTCAGCTCCTCGTGGGTGATGCGGGCAAGGACGGTGGGGTTGGCGATCTTGTAGCCGTTGAGGTGGAGAATGGGGAGCACAGCCCCGTCCGTCGCAGGGTTGAGGAATTTGTTGAGCTGCCATGAGGTGGCGAGAGGTCCAGTCTCCGCCTCGCCGTCGCCCACCACGCAGGCGGCGATGAGCCCGGGGTTGTCCGTCACGGCGCCGAAGGCGTGGGCAAGGGAGTAGCCCAGCTCGCCGCCCTCGTTGATGGAGCCGGGAGTCTCAGGCGCCACGTGGGAGGGGATGCCGCCGGGGAAGGAGAACTGCTTGAAAAGGCGCTGCATGCCCTCCTTATCCCGGGAGATGTTGGGATAGACGTCCTGATAACTGCCGTCCAGCCAGTCCTGCGCCACCATGGCGTTGCCCCCATGACCTGGGCCGGAGAGGTAGATCATATCCAGATCATACTTCTTGATGACCCGGTTAAGGTGTGTATAAACGAAATTCTGCCCGGGGACCGTGCCCCAGTGGCCGACTATCTTCTTCTTTATGCATTCCTTCGTGAGGGGCTTTTCCAGCAGGGGATCGTCCAGCAGATAGAGCTGGCAGGCGGAGAGATAGTTCGCCGCGCGCCAGTAAGCGTCGATGGTGTTCAGCTCCTGCGCTGAGGCAGGAATACGAGTTTTAACTTCCATAGCACTTATCTCCTTGAAGCAAAATTGAATATAGTCATATTAACACTATAATTTACCATATTCCTGTGCATTATGCAATAAAAAATCCCGGACTTTTTCCGGGATGAACAGAGCAGCGACAAGGCTCCCCCGCTATGGGAGAGCCTTGGTTATACATATTAAACTCCCTGAATATCACACATTCCCGCCGGGGAGCGCCCGGTTCGCCCGCTTCAGGGAGAAGATAGTATACCCCAGCGTGATGACCTCGGTCAGGGCGAAGGTCCACCAGATTGAGCTGAACCCGGCGACGGGGGGCAGTATCATGAGAAACGCCGAGCACAGCGCGAACCCCCGGAGCAGGGAGATTACCACGGACTGCGCGGAGCGCAGGATGGACTGGAGGTAATACGTCGCCACCACGTTCACGCCCATGAACAAAAAGCTCACGGCGTATATCCGCATGATCCTCGGTCCGGCGGCGACGACCTGCGGCGTCACAGCCATGAACAGCTTGAGTATGGGCAGGGGAAACGCCTCGCACAGGGCGAAGAACACAAGGCTCATCCCTAAAGTCGTGCCCATGCAGATGCGCAGGGACGCGCGCACCCTGTCCGCCCGCTCGCCGCCGAAGTTGGTGGAGACGACGGGCTGTACCGCCTGCCCGACAGCGTAAAAAAGCCCCTGGAAGAGTATTGCCACATTGGCGACGGTGCCGTAAATACCAAGCTCCGTGTTGCCGGCCCAGCGGACTATCTGCCGGTTGCATATTATTACAACAACGCCGAAGGCGAGATCCACGATGAAGGGGGCGAAGCCTGTGGAGACGACGCCCCAGAGCTTCTTACCGAACTCCTGCACCCGCACAAGGCGAAGAGTGCAGCGCTTGCGAAAGAAGTAGGTGCACAGGATAACGAAGCCCACGAGCTGCCCGATGGCCGTAGCGATGCCCGCGCCGGAAGCACCCAGATCCGCCACGAATACGAGCACATAGTCTCCGATTATGTTCAGCACGCCGCCGGACACGGTGGCGATGGTGCACAGCCCTGGGGTTCCGTCGTTGCGGATGAAGGAATTGAGCAGGGAGGTGAGCAGAAACGTAGGGGATACATAGGCGATCCAGCGGAAATAGTCCATGGCGTAGGGAAGTATCTCGTCGTCAGCCCCGAAGAACCGGAGCATAGGCTCCGCCAGGAACACGAACACTGCGAATATTGCCGCTGCAGCCGCGAGCCCGCAGATCATGGCGACCGTATAAAACTCGTCTCCGGAGCCTTTGTTCCCGGCGCCACGCTGGCTGCTCATAAGCACGCTCCCGCCGATGCCGAAGAAGATGCCCAGGGATATCATGATCGACCAGAGAGGATTGATGCAGGATATGGCGGCGCTGCCGTTCGGGCCGCAGTAGTGCCCCACGGCGATGAGGTCCACGCTGGCGTAGATGGATGAGATTATGGTGCTGCCCAGCGCCGTGAAGAGAAATTTTCTGTATATTTTTTTAATGTCACCTGTCAGAAGTTCCATTTCAGCCTCCGTTAAATAAAGAGCCGGATAAAACCCCGGGCGCACCCGGCATCTTATCCGGCTCTGTAATTGCGATTACAAGCCTCCGATGAGCAGGTAATATATTTAACACATGTTACCCGGATTGTCAACACCCGATCAGCGTATAATTTCCACTCCGTGGGTGACCTCGCCGCCGCACACGGCGCTCTTCAGGTCCGGATAGGTGAGGGCGAAGTCGTCGGTGCAGCGCTCCTCCAGAAGGAACAGCTCCCTGCCGAAGCCCTCCAGCCGCCGTGCGTGGGCGGGCTTCGTTATCACGGGGAGGGAGGCATTGTCCGCCATATCCCGGAGCAGCTCCTGCCCCCGTCTGTTGAACGCCAGCGGGCGGATATAGGGGGGCGGCGTGAGCGCCATGTCCTCCCGGATGCCCAGATACGCCCGCATGAGCGTGCGGCAGATGCGGCTGCGGGCATAGCGCTTCGTCTTGGCGGCGGAGATGACCTCTTCAAGAGACGTGCAGGAGCGCAGCGCGCCGTATATCCGCCGGTGCAGCCCCTCGTGGGAGCCGTCCGCCAGGGCGAGGTCCTCCTCGGAGCAGCGCCGAAGCACCGCCAGTACGGCACGCTCGCAGTTTTTAAGGTCCGCCGGGAAGCGCCCGGCAGCCATCTCTCTCTCGATTATCTCCGCCGTGCCCTCCGGCAGATATTTGTCCTCCACGGCATACCCCGCCCGGAACGCCGCGCGCAGCGCTCCGGCTGAGACGTGCTTTGCGATGTCCGCCGTGTCGTGGGCGGCGCCCAGCCGCTTAACCGTGACAGGCTCGATGGAGCTGCCCAGACAGCTCAGGGCGCTGAGGTACTCGATGGCGAGGATGCTGTTGGGCTTCGCCATGACCCCGGCGCTCTCCCCGAGAAGCGCTTCAGCAGCGCTCTGCCGGGCGGCGGCGAAAGAGAGCCCGAGGGCGAGCTTCTCCCGGAGCAGGGCGGAGAATTCGCCGCTCTCCAGCACTCCGGCGACACGGCGCAGCTCGTCAAGGTCGCCGCTCTCGCTGCCGAAGGAGAGGTGGGAGCAGATACCCGTGCTCTCCAGCAGCCGCACGGCGCCCCGGGCGAAGCCCTGGGCGGAGGCGAGGGCGTAGGGGGTGGGCAGTTCGATCACGAGATCGGCTCCGTCCCGCCCGAGCTGCCGTATGGCGCACCGGGCGCGGGAGTGCTTTTCCATTATGGCGCTCTCCCCGCGCTGGACGAAGTTGCCGCTCATCACGCACACAAAGGCGCAGTCATCGCCCAGCAGGCGGCGTGTCTCCTGAATCTGGTGAAGGTGCCCGGAATGGAAAACGTTATATTCAGCGACGATGCCGCAGATGTTCATGAACAATTCCTCCCTATATGATAAAATATTATCAATTCTTGTCACAAGAGTGAAAAAGTAGTATTCTTATAGTGTACAAACATATCTTATAACTTTCAGCGTGAATTATCAATACAAAGGAGAAAAAGCAACCATGAAAATTCTTGTTATCAACGCGGGTAGCTCCTCCGTAAAGTACCAGCTCTATGACACGGAACAGCATAAGCCGCTGGCTAAGGGCAGCTGTACCCGTATCGGCATAGACGGAGAGGTCAAGCACACGGCTAATGGGGAGACGATAAAGGAGAGCGTGCCCCTCAAGACCCACGAGGATGCCATAAAGGTCATCATCGGCCTGCTCACAAGCAAGGACCATGGCGTCATCTCCTCCATGAAAGAGGTGGATGCGGTGGGCCACCGCGTCGTCCACGGGGGTGAGACCTTCAAGGAGAGCGTGCTCGTCACTGAGAACGTGATAAAGTCCATTGAGGACGTTATCCCCCTCGCGCCGCTCCACAATCCCGCGGCTATCAGCGGCATCCGCGCCTGCCAGCACGTCATGGGCGATATTCCACAGGTTGTGGTGTTTGACACAGCCTTCCATCAGACGATGCACCCGGCGGCGTATCTCTATGCAATTCCCTACGAGTATTACGAAAAGTATAAAATCCGCCGCTACGGCTTCCACGGCACCTCCCACAGATATATCGCCCAGCGGGCAGCCGAGCTCCTCGGCAGACCCAAGGAGGAGCTGAAGATCATCTCCTGCCACCTGGGCAACGGCTCCTCTGTCTGCGCCATCAGAAACGGCAAGAGCTTCGATACATCCATGGGCTTCACGCCCCTGGCGGGTCTCCCCATGGGCACCCGCTCCGGCGACGTGGACCCGTCGGTCATCCAGTTTATCATGAACCACGAGCATATGGACGTGGACGAAGTGCTCAATATGCTCAACAAGCAGTCCGGCATGCAGGGCGTCTCCGAGCTTACCAGCGACTTTGTTGACCTTGTGAGCATTGAGGGCAAGCATGACCAGGTGGACTCTGAGAAGGCGCGCCGCGCCCTGAGTATTTTCAACTACTCCGTGCGCAAGCTCATCGGCGCTTACGCCGCCGCTATGAAGGGCGTGGATGCCCTTGTGTTTACAGGGGGCATAGGCGAGAACAACTATAAGCTGAGAAAGTACATGGCAGCCGGTCTGGACTTCATGGGCCTCGAGATGGACAACGAGAAGAACGAGGGTTTCCGTGAGGAGGGCTTCATCAATAAGCCCGGCTCCAGAGCGAAGATAATGGTCATCCCCACAGAGGAGGAGATGATGATAGCCACGGACACGGAGCGGATCGTGTCCGGGCTGAAGAAGTAAATACGCTAGACAAAGCCCGCCGGTCCCCCGGCGGGCTTTTCTGATCGCTTTCTTTAAAAGACTGCCCCTTGCAAATTCCCGCCGTGGGCAATATAATCAATCCTGAGAAAATCACCGCCCGCAAGGGAAAGGAGGACATATCTGATGAACCATTTTTCACTTATCAGATCAAAGCTTGAGGAGTACGGCATCGACGCCATGCTCCTTACGGAGGAGTTCAACCGCTACTACGCCACGGACTTCTCCTCCATCGGCACAGACGCCGTCGCCCTCGTCACAAAAGACGGGAACTATTACTTCACCGACTCCCGCTACACCGTGGCGGCGCAGCGCTATGTGACCGACGCGGAGATAAGCATCACGGGCACGGGCTGCGGCTATGTGGAGCTGATCAATTCCGTCATTGAAAAGCACGGCATCAGGACGATGGGCTTCGACGACGCGTATATGACCGTGGCGGCGTTCCGGGATTACAGCGGGAAGCTGAACTGCACCCTCAGCCCCGCCTCGAAGCTCATGGAGGAGCTGCGCACGGTGAAGGACGAGGAGGAGATAGCGCGGCTCATCTCCGCCCAGCGCACGGCGGAGCAGGCGCTCACGGAGACGCTGGAGTTCATCCGCCCCGGCCTTACGGAGCGGGAGGTGGCGGCGTACCTCCAGTACAGGATGCTTGTCCACGGCGCGGACAAGAACTCCTTCGACCCCATCGTGGTCTCCGGAGTGAACACCACCATGCCCCACGGCCTGCCCAGCGACAAGGTCATCGAAAATGGGGACTTTGTCACCATGGACTTCGGCTGCCTCAAGAACGGCTACTGCTCCGACATGACACGCACCGTCGCCGTGGGATACGCCACCGACGAGATGCGCGAGGTGTACAACACCGTCCTGCTCGCCCAGACGACAGCCATCGCCGCCACGAAGGCAGGCTGCACGGGCAAGGAGATCGACGGCATCGCCCGGAAAATAATCGCGGACGCGGGATACGGGGAGTACTTCGGCCACGGCTACGGCCACGGAGTGGGCGTGGAGATACACGAGGCGCCCTCAGTCTCCCAGCGCAACGATAAGCCGCTGCCCGCAGGGGCTGTGACCAGCGCGGAGCCGGGCATATATATCCCCGGCAAGTTCGGAGTGCGCATTGAAGACGTTGTGGTCATCCGGGAGGGCGGCTGCGAGAACATAACCCTCGCCCCCAAGGAGCTTATCATACTGTAATGGGATCATTGGCGGGGAGCCTTGCGGCTCCCCGCTTTTTATATAAAAAGGCTCCCCCTGGTGAACAGGGAGAGGCGAGACTGAAGGGGTCAGGACCCCGGGGCCGGGTACAACTCAAAAGGGAGCGTTTCCGTTTAGGAAACGCTCCCTTATCTGCTGTTTATTCAGATCTCACGCTACGGGAATGCAGGCGGCGTACTTCACGTTGCCGTCGCCGGTAGTGTCCACGAGGATGCCCTCGGTGGGGTGCCCGCGTCTAACCACGAGTATGCACTGGTGCACGCCGGGAATTTGGGGGATATCGCCTATCTCCAGGTAGTCCCTGTAAACAAGCATGTCCTCGATGAAGTTTTCATAGTCAATTTTGGAAAGCCGCCTGGTCTCGATGATCACATACGGCTCCTCCTCGCTGAGAAGGTGCAGGCGCTTCAGGTCGACTATCTTGCCGGGCCTCAGAATAAAAAGCGCTGTTTTCATATTTTCCATATGAAGTCATCCCCTTTACAAAAATGAATATATAATATATCTATATCCGACATTATAACACAGAATCGCCATAAAATAAACATAAAATATATTTATTGTGAGGTTATTTTATGGCTACCAAGAGTGTGTCCATACGAATTGAGGAGGATATGCTGGAAAAGCTCAGCTACGTAGCGGATTACGAAGGCAGGAGCATCAACAGCCACGTCCTCGTCCTGATACGCCGAAGCATAAAGGACTTCGAGCAGATCCACAGAGTCATAGATCACGATATCCCTCCGGCGGACAATGTAAAGCCGCCCAGGAGGTGAAATTGTCACTCCGTATAGTGAATATGATTATTAATATGGTCGATGCAGAAGCAGTGGGTCCCGACGCACTTTGAGCAGTACCGGAACTCCAGATCCGGGAACTCTGCGTTGGTCCTGCCGCACACGGAACACTTGCGCAGAGACGGCACGGCGCCTGCCTGCCGGGGCTGCGCCTTTTTCTTCGTCTGGCGGTAGTCCGTGATCTTATAGACCTTCGGTCCCCTGGGCCGCCGCCCCGTCAGCTCCATGAGCCGGCGCACAAGCGTTGAAGCGAAGAAGAGCAGATAAGTCACAACAGCGAACACGGGCAGCAGATTGAGGGGGAAATACCTGGCGTTCACGATTATCATAACCACCTGGTATGCCGCGTCCACCAGTGCCAGCCACTTCATCTTCACCGGGATGAAGAAGAACAGCAGCACATTCGCGTCCGGGAACATGGTGGCGAAGGCGAAGAATAGGGAGAGGTTGATATAAGTCGCGTTGATACTCATGAGGAACAGGGATTTCGTTATGACAAAGGTCCCCAGTGCCAGCAGCGCCGTCACGAGCACGCTCATGAAATAGTAGATGGTGAACTTTCCGCAGCCCCACTCGGCCTCGAGGTGAGAGCCGATGAAGTAGTAAAAATACTGCATCAGGGCGAAGTAAAATATGTTGCTCTGCCCGGGGACGAACACATAGCTCACCAGTCTCCAGATCTGCCCCTTGAGTATCAGCGGCGGCGCGAAATGGAAAAACTGTGTAACGATGCCCCTGGTGTCCACAAGGAACAGCAGGTAAACAACAATGTTGATGAGCACGATGTACCGCATCAGGTTCCGTATGCCGAACCTCGGGCGCCGGTAACAAAATCTGTCCAGCCAGCGGTTGAAACTGTCCATTCCGCACCCCCCTTCAAAACTTCCGACGCATATATCATACTCCAAAATTTCCGGCTTGTCTACTGAATTCACAGAATTTTTACAAATTATTCCAATTTCGTCAAACAAAGTCAAAATTCGACAAAATTCCCCATGCCCGGGGATGACAAATCCACGCCTTTGGGTTATAATCGGGCCAGGCACGACCGGCTGAGAAGCCGTTTGAAGGGAGAATATAAATGAGCATCATCAACAGAGAAGCATCCGTGGAGAGCGGGCTGAAAAAAATACGCTGGGCGAGCAGCTATATGCCCGCCATGAACGCCCTGCGCAGGCGTCTGGAGCAGGAGAAGCCCTTTGCCGGGCTGAAGATAACAATGTCCATCCACCTGGAGGCGAAGACCGCCTACCTCGCCGTCTGCCTTAACGCGGGGGGCGCGCAGGTGTACGTCACGGGCTGCAACCCCCTGTCCACCCAGGACGACGTGGCGGCGGCGCTGGACAGCCTGGGCATCGAGACCTTCGGCGTGCGGGGCGTGGACGACGAGGAGTATAAGAACCTGCTCCTGGGCGCACTGTCCCACCATCCCAACCTGATAATCGACGACGGCGGGGACCTGGTAGCCCTGCTCCACAGCGGCCACGAGGACCTGGCGGATGAGCTTATCGGCGGCTGCGAGGAGACGACAACGGGCGTCCACCGGCTCCACGCGCGGGCAGCGGCGGGGCAGCTGAATTTCCCCATGGTAAATGTGAACGACGCCAAGTGCAAGCACTACTATGACAATAAGTACGGCACGGGCCAGTCCGTGTGGGACGCTTTGATGCACCTGACGAATCTCCTCGTCGCGGGGAAGACCGTGGTCGTCGCGGGCTATGGCTACTGCGGCAGGGGCATCGCCATGCGGGCAAAGGGCATGGGCGCGGACGTTATCGTCACGGAGATAGACCCCTTCAAGGCTCTGGAGGCGACAATGGAGAACTTCCGGGTCATGCCCATGGACGAAGCTGCGCCTCTTGGAGACATTTTCGTCACCAGCACAGGCTGCTGCGATGTCATCACAAAGCGGCACTTTGAAGTCATGAAGGACGGGGTGCTCCTGTCCAACGCCGGCCACTTTGACGTGGAGGTGGACGGCAGGGCGCTGGCTGAGCTGGCGGTGAAGCGGGAGATCGTCCGGGACGAGATCGAGGCCTTCACCATGCCGGACGGACGCCGCCTGATGCTCCTGGCGGAGGGACGTCTTGTGAACCTCGCCGGCGGCAACGGCCACCCGGCGGAGATAATGGACATGAGCTTTGCCGTGCAGACATTGAGCCTTCTGTGGATGCTGGAGAACGGGAAAAAGCTCGCCCCCGGCGTCTATGAGGTGACGGAGGAGACGGACAACGAGGTCGCCCGCCTGCGCCTTGAGGCGGGGCACCTGCGGATAGACACCCTCACAGACCGGCAGCGGGAGTACCTCGCGGGCTGGGAAGTGGAGTAACAGGGGCTTGACAAGTGCATATAGTGTGGTAAAATATTCAAGCAATTGAATACCTTATCAAGAGCGGCGGAGGGAACGGCCCGATGAAGCCCGGCAACCTGCAAAGAGCAAGGTGCTAAATCCGACGGTGCATATTTCGGTATCGAAAGATGAGGAACACGAGAAATTTCAGCGCTCCGTCGGTGTACGGAGCGCTTTTTTTATGGTAAAATAGGGAAGGAGACATTATAGTATGAACATGAAGAACAGAGTTTTCACATCCGAGAGCGTAACTGAGGGAC
This sequence comes from uncultured Oscillospiraceae bacterium, assembly GCA_934552825.1. Classification (GTDB taxonomy): domain Bacteria; phylum Bacillota; class Clostridia; order Oscillospirales; family Oscillospiraceae; genus CAKTEQ01. Next base: position 234,103 of record CAKTEQ010000002.1, on the reverse strand, counting down.
ATCCCGACAAGATCTGCGACCAGATCTCCGACGCTGTGCTGGACGCGATCCTCGCCCAGGATAAAAACGCCCGCGTCGCCTGTGAGACCACCTGCACCACGGGCATGGTGTTCGTTATGGGCGAGATTTCTACAAGCTGCTATGCGGATATTCCCCGCATCGCCCGGGAGACCATCTGCCGCATCGGCTACGATAAGCCGGAGTACGGCTTTGACGGGAACTCCTGCGCCGTGCTCACAGCTATCGACGATCAGAGCCCGGACATTGCCATGGGTGTGGACAATTCCCTGGAGTTCAGGGCTGACGGGGACGCGGCGGACCTCATCGGCGCCGGCGACCAGGGCATGATGTTCGGCTACGCCTGCGACGAGACGCCGGAGCTGATGCCCGCGCCCATCTCCATGGCACACAGCCTTTCAAAGCGCCTTGCCGCTGTGCGCAAGAGCGGCGAGCTGGACTGGGTCCGCCCGGACGGAAAGACCCAGGTGACCGTCCAGTACGACGGCGAGGGGAACGTCGCCCGGTGCAGCGCGGTGGTCGTCTCCACCCAGCACTCCCCGGATATCGGCACGAAGGAGCTGCGGGAGGCAATTATTGATACGGTCATAAAGCCCACCATACCCGCGGGGCTTATAGATAAGGATACAAAATTCTTCGTCAACCCCACAGGCAGGTTCGTCATCGGCGGCCCCGTGGGGGACAGCGGTCTCACAGGACGCAAGATAATCGTCGATACCTACGGCGGCGCCGCTTCCCACGGCGGCGGCGCGTTCTCCGGCAAGGACCCCACGAAGGTGGACCGGAGCGCCGCGTATATGGCGCGGTACGCCGCGAAGAACCTGGTCGCGGCGGGGCTGGCAAAGCGCTGCCAGATAGAGCTGGCTTACGCCATCGGCGTCGCGCACCCCGTGTCCATCCTGGTGGACAGCTTCGGCACGGGCATAGTGGACGACGAGAAGCTGGCGGATATCGTCCGGCGTAATTTCGACCTGCGCCCGGCGAAGATAATCGAGTATCTGGACCTGCGCCGCCCGATCTATTCCCAGACCGCGGCTTACGGGCACTTCGGACGTCCCGAGCTGGACCTGCCCTGGGAGCGCACGGATATGACGGAAAAGCTCAGAAACGAGCTGTAATGCGGGATAGAGCTTAGAGATCCCCCATGAGCAGAGCAGCGAAGCTGTTAAGCCTCCCCTTAATCAATAAGGGGAGGCGTCACCGAAGGTGACGGAGGGGATAAGAAGTATAACGAATGAGTGGACTTCGGATTCTGTCCCCGCAGTCAACCTGACGGCAGCCGCCGTCTCGCCGCGGCTCCGGAGATCTACGTTTCTTTGTGGGGACAAAGAAATGAACAAGCGTATATCTTTGTGAACAAGTCTCAGCACACCACTGTAACAATAACTTTTGAGGTGACATTATGCCCAGATTCAGCGTTGTAGTGCCTGTCTATCAGGCGGAGAAATTCATAGAAAAGTGCGTCCGGTCCGTGCTGGAACAGACATTCACGGATTGGGAGCTCATCCTTGTGGACGACGGCAGCCGGGACAGAAGCGGCGATATCTGCGACAATTTCGCCGGCTTTGACGACCGCATCACAGTTATCCACCAGCCAAACGGGGGCGTGAGCGCCGCCCGCAACGCGGGGATGGATCGGGCGTCAGGGGAATACATCGCTTTTCTGGACAGCGACGATTTCTTCCTGCCGGGTATGCTGGAGAAGATGGACGAGGCGATAGGCGAGACCGGGTGCGACAGCGTCGGCTGCTGCCATATGAACGTCTTTTCCGACGGACGGCAGGAGTACGAGTCCCTGGGCGTTGCCCCGGGGAGATACTCCGGGGAGGAGCTGAGCGACGCCATCGTGCGCCCCCTTCTCCGGGACCGGGTGGAGGGTGAACGCCCTCTGAACGGCTATGTCTGGCGCTTTTGCTACAGCCGGGAGATAGTCATGGAAAACGGCATCCGCTTCTCCGGCGCGTATCTGGAGGACGAGCTGTTCCTCATCGAGTTTTTCTCCATCGCCGACGAGCTGGTGGTGCTGGGGGACGCCCTCTACGGGTACTACCCCAACGAGAACAGCGTGACACGCAAGTACTTGCCGGACTTTGTGAACACCTTCCTTGCATCCTTCGAGATGAAGCGCGGGCTGGTGCGCCAGTACTCCATCACCGGCATCGACAACTGGGAGATGAGCACGCTCTGGGCGGGGCTGCTCATGGCGATAGGCAACATCAACGCCTCCGTCAACGCCGTATCCCTCCGGGAGAAGGCGCGCCAGATGCGCATTCTCTGCAAGCTCCCGCCCTTCAGCGACGCCGTGCGGGGGTACGACCCCAAGGGCGTGACGGGGAACAAGAAAATAGTCGTGCGCCTTGTGCGCCTGCGATTTTTCTGGCTGCTGGCGCTCCTTTACCAGGTGAAAAACCGCAAGAGGTAACATATGGAACTTTACAGAAACAGTCTTATATACACCCTCCTCGCCGCTTTCGTGACGGCGTGGAGAAACAGCAATATCGGCACTCTTGTCCGCCGGTTTTACGGATGGGTGCGCCGGAAGTGGGAGGGGAGCATTCTCTTCTCAGTGCTCGTCTCCGGGGGGAGAACAGAGAAAGCGTGGCTCTCCAGCCGCACGCGCGCGGCGCTCACGGCGGTGGTGAACTGCGTGCCGAATTTCCTCACGTGGCTTGACGGAAAGTTGGGAAAGCGTCTCTCCGGCGGCGTCTGCGGCAGCGTTTTCGCCTATCTGGCGGAGCACAGCGCCGTGCTCATAAGCTGGCTGGTGCTGGCGATGCTGGTCATCCCCCAGGAGCGCTGGAACAATATGTACAGCTTCGCGGGCATGGGGCTTATCCTCATCCTTTTCTGGCTGGGCGGCGTGAAAAAGAAGGAGCTGCGGCTGGACGTGGGCTCCGTTGGGGCGTTCGCGGTGTTCTTCGCCGCCATGGTGTGCCTGTCCTTTATAGCGTCGAGCTATATCGGGCTGAGCGTGCGCTTTTTCGTCTTTCACCTGACCTGCATGCTGGCGGTGCTGCTCATAGTGAGCAGCGTAAGGTCGGAGCAGGAGCTTGTGCGGATAATCACCTTTGTGTTCATCGGCATCGCCATAGCCGGGCTTTACGGCCTTTTCCAGAAGGCGATGGGCATCGAGGTGGACGAGAAGCTCGTTGACCTCTCCTCCAGCGGGGACACGCCGGGGCGTGTGTTCTCATTCTTCGAGAACCCCAACTCCTACGCCATGATGCTGGTGGTGTTCCTGCCGCTGACCTTTGTAGGAGCTGTGTACTTCCGGGGCGTCAGACGCCTGCTGAGCCTGGGCTCGCTCCTTATCGGGGCGCTGAACCTGGCGCTGACATATTCCCGGGGCGGCTGGGTCGCCATAGTGCTGGCTGCGGGGCTGCTGGTGATGATGATGTGGCCACGGTTCATGCCGCTGCTCATAATAGTGTGCGTGCTGGCGCTGCCGATGCTGCCGGATACTATATACAGCAGGCTCCTGTCGATCCTGAATTACTCCTCAGACTCCTCTGTGACGAGCCGGGGCGCTCTCTACAAGGTTATGTGGGACATTATAAAGGTCCGACCCGTCCGGGGTTACGGTCTGGGGAGCGACGTTATCCAGCAGGCTGTTAAGGACAGCGGGCTGTACGCGTCTCAGATGGACTTCATCCACGGGCACGACCTGTATCTCCAGGTCGCCGGGGAGATGGGCGGGCTGGGGCTGTTTGCCCTGCTCGCCACCTTCGCGGAGACCTTCCGCCGGGCCGCCCGGGTAATAACCTCCCGGTGGGGCAGCCGCCGCCTTCAGGGCATTGCTGCGGCGCTCATCGCGGGATTTGTGGGCGTGCTGGTATACGGCATCATCGACTACCCCTGGTATTACCCCAGAGTGATGGTCATATTCTGGGTGGGCTTCGGCATCCTCGCCGCAGCCATAAAACTGGCTAAGGACGCAAAGGAGGCATGACCTTTGAAAAAAGCGTGCAACATAGTCCTCATCCTGGCGCTGGTGCTGGGCATCATCGCCTCCGCCTTCTGCCTTAAGGGCAGGGTGGACAGGGAAGAAGAGAACCGGGACGTGACGGTGGTCATGTCCGCCCACGATGTACTCACCATGGCGGCCTTCGGAAACGGCTCTGCCCAGGATATGTACGAAGAGCTGAAAGACGCGGGGATAAAATACGTTGAAAAGACCGGGGACCTTTTCTTCCTCACCCCCGAGACGGACGGCGCCGCCGTGCGCCTTGGAGTGGAGCAGGGGAGGACCCTCATCCTCACGGAGAACGGCAGCCAGACCGGTGCGGACCTGACGAGTTCAGCCCGGGACGCCATACTCGAGCTGCGCCCGGAATGCCTGAAGTGTTTCTATCTGGCGGACAAATATGCCGCCAGGTATAACTATCTCGGCACCGGCGGCACCCGGGAGATCGAGGATATCATCTTCCGCGCCGTGACGGACAGGAACGTGCGCGTTGTATTCCTCGCACCCTTCATGGACGGGGAACGGATGGTGACGGACACCGGCGAATATATCGCCGTGGTCGAAAATCTTCGCGCCCGCCTTCAGCGGCAGAACATCACCGTGAACGGGGAGAGCGCGGGCGCGGGATGGTATGAGCCGCCCATGGCGCTGCTCGTCATGGCGTCCCTCGCGGTGTGCGCCGGGGGTGTGCTGGTGCTGCGCACCATAATAAGAAAGGGAAATGTCTGGCAGATAACAGTCCTCGCCGGGGCGTTTGCCGCCTGCGGAGCGGGACTGTATCTGAGAGAGAATCTGATGCTGCACGTGCTGGCGCTGGGCGCCGCGGTGCTCATGCCCTGCCTGGGGGCGATGGTCCTCGCCTCCGGCCTGCGCCGGGCGCTCACCCGGCGGGGGAGCCTTGCCCGGGAGCTGGGCGTGTTTATAGTCACGCTTGTGCCCGCCGTCGGGTGCAGCCTCATGGGCGGCGTTCTTGTGGGTGCGCTGCTGGGCTCAACTGAGTATATGCTGGAGCTTGATATGTTCTCCGGCGTTAAGCTCAGCCAGCTCCTGCCCCTTGTTTACAGCGCCTATATTATCTGGCTCGCCGTATACCATGAGACGGGGCGCAGCCCCAGAGGGGATATCTCCGCCGCGTGGCAGAGCTTCAGGCGGGACGGCAGGGTGAAGATCATCGTTATCGCCCTCGTCGTGGCGGCGGCAGTCGTCATATTCATCCTGCGCACGGGGGACGGTATGCTCTCCGCCGGTGCTTTCGAACTGAAGTTCCGCAGCTGGCTGGAGCGTACGCTCTACGCCCGCCCCAGAACAAAGGAGATGCTCATTGCCTGGCCCTGCGCCGGGGCGGCGGCAGTCTGCGCCCTGCGGGGCTGGAAGAACGCCCTGCTGCCTTTGGGGGTGCTTGTGACGGTGGGGATCACCGGCGTGTGCAACACCTTCTGCCACATACGGGCGGACTTTTTCCTGTCCCTCAGCCGGACCTTTATCGCCCTTGGGATAGGCATAGTGCTGGGCTTTATCGTCGTGTGCGTGCTGCACGTCATAGCCCGGGGAACTGAGAAGAGGAGAGAGATATGACGAGCCGGCCTCTTGCGGACGAAATAAGACCCACCGGACTTGATGAAGTGGTGGGTCAGGAACATATTCTCGGCCAGGGGCGGATGCTCCGGCGCATAATCGAGAGCGGCCAGGTGTCCAACATGGTCTTTTACGGCCCCAGCGGCACGGGAAAGACCACCGTCGCGGGGATAATCGCCCGGCGGACTAACCGGCGTCTGTATAAGCTCAACGCCACCAGCGCTTCCCTCGCGGACGTGAAGGAGATAATCCGGGACGCGGACACGCTCCTCGCCCCCGAGGGGATACTCCTGTACCTGGATGAGATACAGTATTTCAACAAAAAGCAGCAGCAGAGCCTGCTGGAATATATGGAGAACGGGAAGATAACTCTCATCGCCTCCACGACAGATAACCCCTATTTCTGCGTGTATAACGCCCTGCTCAGCCGCTCCACCGTGTTCGAGTTCAAGCCAGTGGAGCCGGAGGACGTGGAAAGGGCGGTGCGCCGGGCGTGCGCCGCCATGGAAAAGCGCCTGGACATAACGGCGGACGTGCCCGACGAGGTGGTAAAGCACATCGCCATGAGCTGCGGCGGGGACGTGCGCAAGGGGATAAACGCCGTGGAGCTGCTCTTCTCCGCCGCGCCCATACACGGGGGCCGGGCGGAGATAACCATGGAGGACGCCCGGGAGGTGTCCCAGCGCAGCGCCATGCGGTATGACCGGGACGGGGATGAGCACTATGATATCCTCTCGGCTCTTATGAAGTCCCTCCGGGGGAGCGACCCGGATGCGGCGCTGCACTACCTCGCCCGGATACTGGAGGCGGGGGACCTGCTGCCCGCCTGCCGGCGGATACTATGTTCCGCCTGCGAGGACATAGGCCTTGCCTATCCTCAGGCGATACCCATCGTGAAGGCGTGCGTGGACGCCGCCATCCAGCTTGGACTGCCGGAGGCGCGCCTGCCTCTGGCGGACGCCGTGATCCTCCTGGCGAACTCCCCAAAGTCCAATTCCGGCTGCATGGGTATAGACGCCGCCATCCGGGATGTGCGCCGGGGTAAGACCGGCCCTATCCCCCGGGAGCTTCAGAACGTCCATGCGGACGGTACGGGCTTTGAGCGGGAGCAGGGGTATCTCTACCCCCATAATTTCCCGAATCACTATGTAAAACAGCAGTACCTGCCGGACGCCCTGAAGGACGTTAAATATTACAAATACGGGGACAATAAAACGGAGCAGGCGTTCAAAGCCTACTGGGATAAGATAAAGGGCGGTCAGTAAGACCAGCTGTCAATATGCCCGGAGCTTATGAAATACCGCAGGGGAGCCGGGCCGCTCTCCGGGGGGAGCGTGTCGATAAGAGCGAGCTTCACCTTCCGCTTTTCCGGGATGATGGACTTTATGTAGACGGACACCCGCTGCCCGGGGACAAGCCCCTCCCGCCACTCGGCGAGCCCTGAGAGATTCGGCGTAAGCTCGATGAAAATGCCGTAATCCTTAACGCCCCGGACGATGCCCGCTACGGTGTCCCCCGGGCGGAAGAGTTCCGCGTTCTCAGCCCAGGTGCCCAGCAGCTCCTTGTGGCTCAGGTGGACCCGGTCAAGATCGGTGTCGATACCCGTGACGAGTACGTTTATCCGCTGCCCTGGGGCGAAGCGGGCGGAGGGGTGGCCGATACGGGCGACGGAGATGTTCTCGATGCCCACAAGGGAGGTTATCCCGCAGCCGATGTCCACAAAAGCGCCGAAGGACTCCAAATGAGTCACCACGGCGGGCAGGACGTCCCCGGCGGTGACGCCGGTCATAAGATGCTCCAGCGCCGCCTTCTGGGCGGCTCTGCGGGAGATGCGGGGTATAAGGCTGCCGTCCGGGGCTTTGTCCAGCCCTGTTATCATGAAGCTCACGTGCTTTCCCACCCGGGAGAGCACGGCGATATCCTTCACGTCCCCGGTGTCGGCGCCGATAGCGGTCTCGCCCCGGGGGATGGTCAGCTCCCTGCCCAGGGCGGCGACGACGAGATCCCGGTCCCGGGTGCACATCAAGGCTCTGCCCTGGAGAATGCGGGCGTTTTTCATGGCGTATATAAGCTCCTGGTTCCCGCCGGGCAAGGCGTCGGAATCAGCAAGCATACCCTCGGGGAGAAATTTTTTCATACTGCACCCTCTTTTTTTGATTGAATGTGCTATGATTATATGCGCCGGCACCCGGCGATATGAGGAGGTCATCACTATGGATATACAGGTGGGCGACAGGCTCACGATGAAGAAGAAGCACCCCTGCGGCAGCGACCAATGGCAGGTGCTCCGGGTGGGCATGGACTTCAAGCTCAGGTGCCTGGGCTGCGGCCACGAGATAATGTCGCCCCGGAATAATATCGAGCGGAACATACGAAAGGTCCTGCGGGAAGGAGAAGAAGGATGAGATACGAGGGAGATATTTACAGACCGCCCGGGGAGTGGCGCAGCTACATCCTCCAGGCGACGGTGGGCTGTTCCCATAACAAGTGCACATTCTGCGGAATGTATAAGGACAAGCAGTTCCACATCCGCCCCCTCAACGAGATCGTTGAGGATATCTTCATGGCCCGGGACTACTACGGCAGCCAGGTAAGGCGTGTGTTCGTCTGCGACGGGGACGCCATCGTCATGAAGATGGAATACTGGGAGACGATACTCCACTGGCTCTATAAATCCTTCCCCAATCTGGAGAAGGTCACGACCTACGCCGGACCACGCAGCACCCTCACAAAGACGCCGGAGCAGCTCCGGCACCTCCATGAGCTGGGCCTGAGCCGGGCGTATCTGGGCGTGGAGAGCGGCAGCGACAGAATCCTCAAAGCCGTGAACAAGGGCTGCGACCGGGAGACCATGCTGAAAGCGGGCAGACGCCTTGAAGAGGCGGGCATCGACGTGTGGTGCACGGTCCTGCTGGGCCTGGGCGGCACCGGGCTCGCGGACGAGGAGCACGCCAGGGAGACGGCGCGGCTCATAAACGAGATGCGCCCCGGGCACGTCTCCGCCATGACATTCAGCGCGGTGCCAAACACCCCCCTCTGGGAGAAGGTGAAAAGCGGGGAATTCAAGATGCTGGACGCGGAGCAGGCGCTCATGGAGACCCGCATGATGATAGAGGATATTGAGATGACGGGGCTGCACTTCACGAGCAACCATGTCTCGAACTTCCTGCCCCTCAAGGGCACGCTGAAGGAGGACCGGGAACGGCTGCTCGGGGAGATAGACCAGGCGCTGAAGGACGGCAGCGGTCTGAGAAGAAAGAACAATAACGGTATGCAGCGGCTGTGACGCCGCGAAAAAGGCAGCCCCTCGGGGGGCTGCCTTTTTGCTGACTATATATACCTTGATATGTCCCGGTGGAGCCGGTGGATTATCCTCTTTTCCAGGCGGGATATGTATGACTGGGAGATGCCCATCATGTCCGCCACCTCCTTCTGAGTGCGCCGCCGTGTTCCGCCGAGCCCGTAGCGCATGACCATGATGCCCTTCTCCCGCTCGCCGAGGCGCTCCACAGCCTGGCGCAGGAGCTGGATGTCCACGTCATCCTCCATGGGGCGGATGACAGTGTCCGAGTCAGTGCCCAGTATGTCGCTCAGGAGCAGCTCGTTGCCGTCCCAGTCCGTGTTGAGGGGCTCGTCGAAGGATATCTCGTTTTTCCGGGATGAGGTCTTGCGCAGATACATGAGTATCTCGTTTTCGATGCAGCGGGAGGCGTATGTGGCGAGCTTGATGTTCTTCTCCGGGGCGAAAGTGTTGATCGCCTTGATAAGCCCGATGGTGCCGATAGAGATGAGGTCCTCGATGTTTATCCCCGTGTTCTCGAAGCGCCTGGCGATATAGACCACAAGGCGCAGGTTGTGCTCGATGAGCTCCGAGCGCACGGTCTCGTCCCCGGCGGAGAGCCGCTCCATAGCCAGCGCCTCCTGGGCGGGGGTGAGAGGCTGAGGCAGCACGTCGCTGCCGCCGATGTACATTATCTTCCCCGCTGTAAGGCGGGCGTATATCCTGCGTATTATCCCGATTATGCTCATATTCCGCTCCTTTCATATCCGTCCTACCAGGGCGCAGCAGCCGTCCCGCAGCTCCCCGGCGGCAAGTCCCACAAGCAGACGCTCCTCCTTTTTGCCGTCGAGCTCCACCTCGTCCGGAGGCAGCACCAGCATCGCGCCCCGCCCGCTCACCGTGGTGACGGGCAGGATGCGGAAGGGCGCGCCCAGCCTTACCGCAGCGGCGTATGTATCCGGCGCGGCGCATATCACAGCCCGGGCGAGGGGCGGCAGGAGGGAGAGGAATTTCTCCCGCTCCAGCACGAGCACGCCCTTGCCCGTGATGGGGTCCGTGAGCGTGTTGCCCGTGTCCACCAGAGCGGCGCAGGCGCACTCCCGCCCGCCATAACGCACCCGGCACTGGACCGTGTCCCGGGCGATGCCCCCGTGGCGGGCGAACCGGCCGAAGATCAGCAGGGCTGTGAGGAACATAAGGCACACCGCCGCCGCGAGCGTCCGCCCGCTTACAGGCAAACTCAGGCGCCCCGCGGTCAGCATGCTCACGGCGAACACCCCGCCCGCGAAGGCGCAGGCGCAGGCGAGGAACACGAGGGCAAGGCGGAGCGTTCTCTTTCTCCACCCGTAGGCCATGAGGCACATGAGCGCCCCCGCGGCTATCTTGCACAGGGGGTTCATGAGGGCCGGGCGCAGGGGCGGAATGTATACGCACACGGAGTAGACCGCTCCGGCGAGCGCCCCGGGGATGAGCCTTTTCCGGGGTACGCGCTCTCCGGCGACGTATGCCGCCGTGAAGAGAAGCAGGTAGTTGATTATGAAGTTTTCGATGAAAAGAAGGTCTATATAAACTGTGGTCATGTCCACCCCTCCGAGGGCATTATACGGCGGCGGAGGGAATAAAAATGTCGCAAAGAGGGGGCGGTATGCCGCTGAACGGATTAAAAAAGTACCCGGAGACGGATTCGTCTCCGGGTACTTTGCTGCTTTATATCGGGGCTTGCGCCCTGCTTCTTACAGGAATACGCCGTTGTCGATGCCGATGACCTGACCGGTAACGCCGTGAGAGTCGTCGCAGGCGAAGTACAGGATGCCCTTTGCCTGGTCGATAGCGTCCAGAGGAGGCAGAGTGAGGTCGATATGTCTGAAGCAGATCTCGCCGAACTCCTGGTCGTTTTCCGCAAGGTTCTTGGGATCGTTCATGGGAGTCATTGTGACGCCCGGGCAGATGGCGTTCACGCGGATGCCGATGGGGGAGCACTGGATGGCCATGTTCTTCGTCAGGCCGACCACAGCGTACTTTGTGGCTGTGTAAGCCGCGCCGGAGTTAGCACGCAGGTAAGCGCCGGAGGACACGTTCACGATGGAGCCCTCTTTGTACTTCAGCATGATCTTGAGTATCTCGTGGCAGAAGCTGTATGTGCCGTTGAGGTTGATGCCCACGACCCACTGCCAGAACTCGGGGGGGCAGTTTGTGATGGCGCGGTGCTTATCCAGCACGCCCGCGCTGTTAACGAGAACGTGGATCTGATCGCCGAAGGTCGCCTGGCACTTCTCAACAGCGGCCTTGCACTGCTCGTGCTTGGATACGTCACAGACCGCGTAGTCCACTTCGCCGCCCATGGCCTTGATCTCGCCTGCCACTCTCTGCAGGTTGGGCTCGCTGATATCCACCAGGAACACCTTCGCGCCGTTCTCCACGAACAGCTTCGCTGTGGCTTCGCCTATGCCGGAAGCGCCGCCGGTGATGACGGCAACCTTGTTTTCAAGTTTCTTGCACATGAAAAATTCCTCCTTATTTTCTTGGCTCCGGGAGCCTTGCTTCCTTAATACGGCGGACATTATACACCATTGGTAAACACATGTCAATTATAGTGCAAAGTTTGCAAAACAAAATATTTCCACAGTTTTCACCGGAATGAAAAGCGCGCCCCATGGCAATACTCTCCGTAAGAAAAAAGAGGAGAGAAAGGGGAAAGGGCATGCAGTGCAAGGTGGAGATCAGCGGGGTGAACACGTCGGAGCTGAAGGTGCTCGGCGGCGAGGAGACGGCGCGGCTGCTGCGCCTGACGAAGCAGGGGGACGCTGCCGCCCGGGAGAAGCTCATAAACGGAAATCTGCGCCTTGTGCTCTCGGTGATACAAAAGTTCACCGGTCGGGGCGAGAACATGAACGACCTCTTCCAGGTGGGCTGTATCGGGCTTATCAAAGCCATCGACAACTTCGACATCAGCCAGAACGTGCGCTTTTCCACATACGGCGTGCCCATGATCATGGGGGAGATACGCCGCTATCTCCGGGACAACAGCTCCCTGCGCATCAGCCGCAGCCTCCGGGACACGGCGTACAAGGTCCTGCAGGTGAAGGAGCAGATGATAAACGAGACACAGCGGGAGCCGACGGTGGAAGAGATAGCAAAGCGTCTGGAGATACCCAGGGAGAACGTGGTGTTCGCCATGGAGGCGATAATGGACCCGGTGTCCATCTTCGAGCCGGTCTACTCCGACGGCAGCGACGCGGTGTTCGTGCTGGACCAGCTGGGGGACGAGCGCATGAGCGACACCGGCTGGCTGGAGCAGCTCGCCATAAAGGACGCCATGGCGCGCCTGAGCGACAGGGAAAAACGGATACTCTCCCTGCGCTTTTACGAGGGAAAGACCCAGATGGAGGTGGCGGCGCAGGTGGGCATAAGCCAGGCACAGGTGTCCCGCCTGGAGAAAAACGCCATCAGCCGCATAAAGCAGGAGCTGTGACAGCACCAAAGGGTTACTCTGAGCGGTGCCCCCAAGAAAGACTCCCCTTGGTGAACAAGGGGAGCTGTCAGCGTTAGCTTCCTCCGGGGATCAGAAGCTAAAGTCGCGCATTATTGTACCTCTTATCCCCTCCGCCTGCTTCACAGGCACCTCCCCTTAATCAATAAGGGGAGGCTTTTATTGTTACTTTCTTTGGCTTATCAAAGAAAGTAACCAAAGAAACCCGCTTTCGCCGACAGGGGCAAAGCGCCCTGCGGCGGCGAGGGGGAGTGGGAACTGCGGACAACAGTGCCCGCCTTGTGCTCACCGTGAATTCTGCTCTGCGTCCAACTGGTGCGGTACGTTGAATGACGCTGGAAGCCCTTGAGGAGAACGGCTGCGGCTCGGTTTGAGCTGATGCTCAGCATATCCGGGAGGAAAAGGCTCCCCTTGGTGACCAAGGCAGCGCAGCGGAGACCCGCTCCCCAAAGGCTCCCCTTAGTGACTAAGGGGAGCTGGCTCGGCGAAGCCGGGACTGAGGGGATCAGAAGTCAAGGTCACGTATTTTCCCACCCGTCATAAACCGTCCCGTTCCCGCATATCCATTGGCTTAAGGAGGGGGAATGGGTATGCACAGCAGATTTTCCGACCTGCGCTGCAAAGAGGTGATAAATATATGCGACGGATGCCGCCTGGGGTACGTGAACGACCTTGAGATCGACACATGCACGAGCTGCGTGACGGCGCTCATAGTGCCGGGGCCGGCGAAATTCTTCGGCATCTTCGGCAGAGAGGACGACTACATAATCCCATGGGAAGCCGTGAAAAAGATAGGGGAGGACATCATCCTCATCGAGTGCGAGTTCCAGCGCCCGCCGAAGCGGAAGGAGAAGCGGAGCTGGTTCTGGGAGTCGTGAGAAAATTTACGTAAAAAACGGCGGTTTTGCTTGCATTTTGGTAAACCGCGTGGTATAATACCCGCGCATTACGCACGAGGGGTGATCCTGTGCCCGGTGCCGCAAGGTGGGCAGGGGGCTGAAAACCTCGGAGGAATGCTCCGGAAATGCTGAGTTTCCGGAGAAAAAACCAATCATAAGTATCAGGAGGAACACAAAAATGGCAGTAGTATCCATGAAGCAGCTTCTGGAAGCAGGCGTCCACTTCGGACATCAGACCAGACGCTGGAACCCCAAGATGGCGCCCTACATCTTCACAGAGAGAAACGGCATCTACATCATCGACCTGCAGAAGACAGTCAAGAAGCTGGACGAGGCCTATAACTTCGTTCGCGAGGTTGCTGAGAACGGCGGCGAGATCCTCTTCGTCGGCACAAAGAAGCAGGCTCAGGAAGCCATCAAGGAAGAGGCAGAGCGCGTCGGCATGCACTATGTAAACGCCCGCTGGCTGGGCGGCATGCTCACAAACTTCCGCACAATGCGCGGCAGAATAGACCGTCTTGCACAGCTGCGCAAGATGCAGGAGGACGGCACATTCGATATGCTCCCCAAGAAGGAAGTCATCAAGCTCCAGGCTGAGATCGACCGTCTTGAGAAGTACCTGGGCGGCGTGAAGAACATGAAGAAGCTGCCCGCGGCTATGTTCGTTGTTGACCCCCGCAAGGAGCGCAACGCCATCGCTGAGGCACGCAAGCTGCACATCCCCATCATCGCTATCGTAGACACAAACTGCGATCCTGACGAGATCGACTACGTCATCCCCGGCAATGACGACGCTATCCGCGCCATCAAGCTCATCTCCAAGGCAATGGCAACAGCCGTCGTCGAGGGCAGACAGGGCGAAGAGCTGGAGATGGCAGAGGCAGCAGCAGAAGAAGCACCCGCGGCTGAATAATTAAAATCTGTTTGGGCGGGTGGAAAGCTTCTTACCCGCCCAAGCTTTCTTAAATATTGAAAACGGAGGAAAGTAACATGGCATTTACAGCTAAAGACGTACAGGCTCTGCGCGAGATGACAGGCGTGGGCATGATGGATTGCAAGAAGGCTCTCACTGAGGCAAACGGCGACAAGGACAAGGCTATCGAACTGCTGCGGGAAAAGGGTCTGGCAGCTTCCCAGAAGAAGGCAGGCAGAATTGCCGCCGAGGGCGTTGTCACAGCTATCGTTGACGCTGAGGGCGTGGGCGCTGTGGTCGAGGTCAACAGCGAGACAGACTTCGTCGCGAAGAACGACACATTCCAGGCTTTCGTCAAGGACGTGGCAGAGGTCGTCGCGAAGGAGAACCCCGCCGATATGGACGCTCTCATGGCTATGACATATCCCGGCACAGACCGTACTATCGAGCAGGCTCTGCAGGACAAGATCCTTGTCATCGGCGAGAACCTGAAGATCCGCCGCTTCGCACGCTACGGCGAGGGTATGAACGTCGCATACATCCACGCCGGCGGCAAGATCGGCGTTCTGGTCAATATGGAAGTCTCCGACAACATCAAGGGCAGCGAAGTCGTCGCTGAGCTTGGTAAGGACATCGCAATGCAGATCGCTGCTATGCGTCCCCAGTACCTTGATTCTTCCGTTGTTCCCGCTGAGGAGCAGGCTAAGGAAGAGGAGATTCAGCTCGTCAAGGCTATCGAGGAGAACAAGGCCAAGAACATGGACGAGGAGAAGGCCAAGAAGATCGCTCAGAACATGGTCAAGGGCCGTATGAACAAGTTCTTCGAGGAGATCTGCCTGCTGAACCAGCCCTTCGTCAAGGAGAACAAGATCTCCGTGGAGAAGCACGTTCAGGCAGTTGCCAAGGAGCTTGGCGGCGAGATCAAGATCAAGGGCTTCATCCGCTTCGAGCGCGGCGAGGGCCTTGAGAAGCGTCAGGATGACTTCGCTGCGGAAGTCGCATCTATGATGAAATAAGATAATACTTAGTATCAGAAGAGCCTGAGGGATCGACCTCAGGCTCTTTTCTTATGTATTCCCGTTGAAGGGATAAGCCGATATGCTTTTCATTCGGCGCCCCGTACCGTTTATCACAAACTCAATTCCCTTGTTGTAATTTCGTATCTTGTCCGCCGCCGTCATGGAGCAGGCGTGCCAGGAGAAGATGTCAAGAGGCGCGGGACTTGGCTTTCAGTCCCGCGCCTCTTAAATTCACAGCTCAAAGCCGAAGCCGTTTATGGAGTGCTGCTCCAGTATGCTCCAATAGGGAGTGTCCACCTCGCCGTTGAGTATGGCGCAGGCCACGCGGAAGGTGTCCGCCGCCGGGTTCTCGTCGCCGCCGTATACGATGGTGCCCCGGTACACGCTGTCGTTGTTTTTGGAATTTGCCACCACATGGGCGCTGTTCTCTGAGGTGCCCTGGGTGAACACAGCGTAGAGACTGCGGTCAAGCTGCTGGGAGAGGATGTACTGGTCCATGCCCTGGGCGCCCGTCTCCTGGAAGCAGAAGAGCAGCCGGATATTCGGATCGGCGGTGAAGGCGTTCTCCGCGGCGTTGAAGCCCTGGTCAACTGTGATGACGTTGTCCTCGGTGTATGTGACCTTCATCCGCGGGTCGGTCTCAAGAGTCGCCTCCAGGGACTCGAACATGGGTATGGACTGAACGAAGTAGCTGAATTTGCCCAGTGCCGCGTGAATGGAGCCGTCCTCGGCGTCCGGATAGGTGACATCCACCCAGGCAAGGGCCATCTTTGCCATGTTCGCTCCGAGTTCTCTCCAATTTACCGTGGAGCCGCCGGAGATGGAGTAGCCCGCGTCGTCCGTCTCAAGGCCGGTGAACAGGACGTAGACGCCGGCGTCGATAGCCTGCGTGCATACGTCCATCACGCTCTCCGCGTCAGGGGGGAAGGCTATGATGAGCGCTGCTTTCATGGTGACGAAATTTTCGATCTGCTCGATCATGAGCGCCGTGTCCCCGGCGGAGTCGGCAGTGACGGTGGTGTAGCCCAGCTTCCCGAACTCCTCGTCGAAGAACTCCTTCTGGATGAGGGTGAACATATCTGTCAGGCCCTGGAAGGACAGCCCGATTATGACCTCCTCGCCGTTTGCAAGCATTTCCTGTATCTCTGCCGCCCGCTCTGCCGTGTTTGTTTTGACTTCGGCTGGAGCGGTGGCTGCTTCTGTCTCGGGGGTAGTGGTGTTCGCGGGGGATTTTTCGCCTTTGGAGGCGCATCCGCTGACGAGTGCCAGCATCAGCGCCAATAAGAGAACCGCTGAAATCAACCTTTTCATTATGTACCTCCCTTTTTTGTTAAGTTATGCCTTGGACTTCGTGAGCCTGCGCTTTTTCTCCTCCAGCTTGTAAAGCTCGCTCTCGTCCAGCACGTATGTGTCAAATATGGCGCGCCCAAAGCCGTGCTCCGTGCCCGTGTCCATGCAGCCGGAGAAGGGGACGTAGGAGGCGTTGGGGTCAACGCCGTTGTTGAGGAACACCCGGGCGTTGTTGGTGAACCAGAAGGTGTTCTGGATATATGGGCACCAGCTCGTGCTCAGCTCGGGAACAAGCTCATCCATGCCTCTGTAAACGATGTGGTCCCCGGGCTCCAGACCCGCCATGCAGCCGCCCTCAATGGCGATGACTTCCGCCACGAGATACTTTCGGTTGCGCTCCTCGGTGCAGGAGTTCTCCACGAATTCACGGCGCTTGGGGTCGTTCTTCACGGCCTCGAGCTGTTCGTCGGTGTAGTTCATGTATTCCTGGAAGCCCTTCCAGTCAAATCCGTCCTTGGTCTTGGAAATAAAACGACCTCTCATTTGCCTTCGCCCTCCTTAACAGCCTCGTTGTGCCGCGCCTCCACCTCGGCGCATCTCTTCCTGTACGCCTCATAGCGTTCCTTGTTATAGCCCTCGGTGAAATAATTTCCCAGGTCCTTGTCGTCTACGATAAAGACCTTGCACTCCACGTAGCCCCAGCCGTATTTGCATGTAGTGTCCACGCAGCTGAAGTGGTCGGGGAAGAGCTCGTTGCCCGTCTTGCCCTGCATGATGAGGTTGTGGGCGGCGTCCTGCATTAGCCCGGCGTAGGACAGGTTGTGTCCGCACCAGCCGTCGCTCAGCTCCGTCACAAGATGCCCGATGGCACGCCACCAGAGCCTGTCGCCCACCCGGTGCCCGTTGCCGCAGCCGTGGGACTTGACCACCTCAAAACACATCCACTTGTCCGTGATGCCGTTGGAAAACATGTGGGGCGTCGCCATCATTCTTTTCGGGTCCGCCTTCCAGACGGCTATCTCCTCATCGGAGAAGCCCATCCAGTCCTGAAAACCCTCCCAGTCGAAAAGGTCGCCGGACTGGGAATACCAGTTCTCGTGGTTCGCAGTCACGAAGAAATCCTTGTAGTGCTCCTTCTCCCGCCCGATGGCGGCGTTAGCTTCTCTGCTCATATCCTTATTTATCTCCTTTCGTGTCCAGAAGTTTTTTCAGATGTTAACATCGGGTATCACCTGATGAAATTATACGTTAGGTATTCCTTAAAGTGAAATATCAATAGAAAATGCGTCATTCTGCCTATGAATTAGTTAAAACAGCCTAACATATTGGGCATATTGACAATATATTCACCGATGCTATAATTTCTATGTAGAAACGAATAAGAAGGGGGTGAAGAGATGGATTTTCAGGATATAGAGTCCTTCGTGTGTCTGGCGGAGTGCCTGAGCTTTACGGAGGCGGCAAAGACCCTGTACATATCCCAGCCCACTCTGAGCCGGCAGATAATGAGCCTTGAAAACCAGGTGGGCGTGCGGCTGTTCACCAGGACGAAGCGTTCCGTGGACCTCACGGAGGCGGGGAAGGACATGCTGGTGCTGGCGCGGAAGATGGTGCGGGACAGGAACGAGTTCGTACGCCGTGCGGGACGGGTGAGCGAGGGGAAGATAAAGCGCCTTTCCCTGGCGTATCCCACGTATTTTGACTACGGACATATAAAATCCCTGCTGGATTTCATGCCCGCCGGCGCCTTCAGGGACGTGGACCTGAATTTGCGGCAGCAGTCCATCGGCACCATACTCAACGACCTCAACGGGAACAGGATAGACCTCGCCTTCGTACCCATGTCCGTGTTCTATAACGACCCCGTATACGAGATGGACTATATTCGCCTTTTCCGCAGCCGCCTTAGCCTTGTAACGCCCGCGGAGCACCGGTTCGCCGTGCGGGGCGGGGACGTGGACCTGTGCGAGCTGGACGGGGAGAACCTCATCATGCTGGACAGGGGCGAGTGCCCCATGGAGGCCGCGTATTTTGAAAAGCTCTGCCAGGACAATAAGGTCAAGATGCCTGTGGCGTACTGGGCGGACTCCCTCACGAACGTATTGGCGTATATCCACCTGGGAGTGGGCGTGGCGGTGATGTCCGCGGCGCCGCAGGCGGCTCTGGAACAGGGGATGAAGTGCATCCCCATCGTGTGCGGCAGCGGGGACACGGCTATGGAGAACGTCCTCGTCTGGCAGAAGTACAATCAAAACCCCGCCCTGGACGACCTGCTCCGGCTGATAGGCAAAAAATAATCGTTAAAATCAATGAAAAATCAAATATTGTCTTTTGAAACCGACGCAAGTGTGTTATTATGTGGCATAAGAGCGTAAAACTGTGGAATGTGGAGGAGCTTACCATTATGAATGAACCGCATTATAAAAGAGTGCTTCTGAAGATCAGCGGCGAAGCACTGGCAGGTGACAACGGCAGAGGCCTGGATTTTGCCTTTATTTCCGACGTTTGCGACGTGCTTAAAAAGTGCGTGGACGCTGGCGTGCAGGTAGGAATAGTCGTGGGCGGCGGCAACTTCTGGCGGGGCGTCAAGGACGGCAACGGCAAGATCGAGCGTACCCGCGCCGACCATATGGGCATGATGGCGACTGTGATGAACAGCCTTGCCCTGGCGGACGTGCTGGAACAGAAGGGCGTGCCCGTGCGGGTGCAGACGGCGCTGGAGATAAGAGCTGTCGCGGAGCCGTACATCCGCCTCAAGGCAGTGCGCCATCTGGAAAAGGGCCGCGTTGTAATCTTCGGCTGCGGCACAGGCAGCCCCTTCTTCTCCACGGATACGGCAGCGGTGCTCCGCGCGGCAGAGATCGGCGCCGACGCCATACTTCTGGCGAAGAACGTGGACGGCGTGTACTCTGCCGATCCGAAGGTGGACCCCAGCGCCGTCAGGTATGACGAGATAAGCTACGACGAGGTCCTTGCAAAGCACCTGCAGGTGATGGACTCCACGGCAACGTCCCTGTCTATGGATAACAATATCCCCGTGGTCCTCTTCGGCATCAAAGACCCGAATAATATCTACCGGGTAGTAATGGGCGAGCATATCGGCACAGTGGTGTCTGACTAATTATCAGAAAGGAATTGCTGAACAATGAGAGAAGAACTTAAGATTTATGAAGAGAAAATGAAAAAGACCATCTCCGCTGTGGAGAAGGATTTCGCCGCCGTGCGCGCGGGCAGAGCAAACGCCGCAGTGCTGGACGGTATCATGGTCGATTATTACGGCACGGCCACACCCATCACACAGATCGGCAGCGTTTCCTCTCCCGACCCCAGAACCCTCCTCATCCAGCCCTGGGACGCATCCGTCCTCAAGGCTGTGGAGAAGGCAATCCAGACAAGCGACCTGGGCATCAATCCCCAGAATGACGGTAAGGTCATCCGCCTTGCTTTCCCCCAGCTCACAGAGGAGCGGAGAAGGGAACTGACAAAGCAGGTAGCAAAGTACGCCGAGGAAGGTAAGGTCGCCGTGCGCAATATCCGTCGGGACGCTATGGACGCCTTCAAGAAGGCGCAGAAGAAGTCCGAGATAACAGAGGACGACCTGAAGAATCTTGAAAAGGACATACAGGACCTGACGGACAAGAGCTGCAAGGATATCGACAATCTCAAGACAAAGAAGGACAAGGAACTGCTGGAGATCTGATATGTTCCGATTTCTCAGGAAGAAAAGCACATCAGGTGGGGAAAAGCCGAACATGAGCCGCATTCCCCGCCATGTCGCCATTATAATGGACGGCAACGGCCGCTGGGCAAAACGCCGGGGCATGCCCCGCAGCGCCGGGCACGCGGCCGGCGCGGAGACCTTTCGGGACATCGCCAACTACTGCAAGGAGCTGGGGATGGACTACCTCACGGTCTATGCCTTCTCAACGGAGAACTGGAAGCGTTCTCAGGAGGAGGTGGGCGGCATCATGCGCCTGCTGGAGAAGTATCTGGACGAGGCTATCGACAGCATGGTCCGGGACGGGAACAGGCTGAAGATATTGGGCGATGTGTCCCGCCTTAGCCCGGAGCTGCGCCGCCGTATCGACAAAACGGAGGAGCTCAACCGGCAGATCGAGGGCTTCCAGGCTAATCTCTGCGTCAATTACGGGGGCAGAGACGAGATACTAAGGGGCGTAAAGTCCGTTGTAAGGGACATTAAAGAGGGCATCATCGGGGAAGAGGATGTGACGGAGGAGCTTTTCTCATCAAAGCTCTATACCGCCGGCATACCGGACCCCGAGCTCATAATCCGGCCCAGCGGTGAGGAGCGGCTGTCGAATTTTCTCCTTTGGCAGTGCGCTTATTCGGAATTCTGGTTCTCCGAAGTGATGTGGCCGGACTTCACAAGATCCGAGCTTGACAAGGCGCTCGCGGCGTATCAGCGCCGGGACCGCAGATTTGGAGGAGTTTAATAATGAAAGCGAGACTTATAACAGCGGCGATAGGCATAGTGATATTGCTGCTGGTGTTCATCCTGCTGCCGAAGATAGGCATCGCCGTGTTCATGGCGCTGCTGAGCCTGATGGCGGTGTATGAGCTGACCATATCCACAAAGCTGCTCAAGAACAGCCGCATGGTAATTTACAGCATGGCTTTCGCGGCATTCATCCCCATCTGGTCCTATTTCGACAATAACGGGACAGCCGGGGCTATAGGCGTGTTTGTGTATATACTGCTCATGTTCGGCGAAAACCTCATAGCCCACAGGGACATGGACTGCCGGGACACGGCGGCGGCTGTGGGGCTGAGCTTCATGGTGCCCTTCATGCTCTCGTCCATCGTGCGCCTGAGTCTTCTCAAGTGCGGCAGGAGCTACGCGCTTCTCCCGCTGGTCATCGCATTTCTCAGCGATACCGGCGCGATGCTGGGTGGCATGCTCTTCGGCAAGCACAAGCTCACACCTGAACTCTCCCCGAAAAAGACGGTGGAGGGCGCGATTTCCGGCGTGGTGCTCAGCGTAATCGCGACGGTGGTATACGGCGTTATCGTCAAGGCGGCGTGCGGCCACGGCGTGAATTTTGTCGTGCTGGTCATCACGGCACTCATGGGCAGCGCCCTGTCCCAGATCGGGGACCTCACATTCTCCCTCATCAAGCGCCACAGCGGCATCAAGGACTACAGCAGCGTGCTTAAGGGGCACGGCGGCATCATGGACCGGTTTGACAGCGTGTGCTTCGCGGCGCCATTCGTGGAGCTGGTGGTCACTATAGCGGCCGTGTTCACCACAACGAGCCTCATATGAGCAGCGCGGTGATACTTGGCTCCACAGGCTCCATCGGCAGGCAGGCGATGGACGTGGCGGAGAACCTGAATATCAGAATAAAGGCTCTGGTGTGCGGCAGCAGCTGGCGCACGCTGGAGGAACAGGCGCGGAAGTTCCGCCCTGAATATGTGGCAGCAGCCGATCCGGCTGCTGCCTCCGAATTAAAGGTGCGTCTCCGTGACCTGCCCATAAGGATCGGGCAGGGCGACGAGGGCGTCATGGAGGCTGCCCGGATGGGGGCGGACGTGACTCTCGCCGCCATGGTGGGCATTGCGGGGCTGAGGCCCACTCTCGCCGCGGCGGAGAAGGGCGGCAGGCTCGCCATCGCCAACAAGGAGAGCATCGTCTGCGCCGGGGAGCACATAAAGGCGGCAGCCGCCGCCGCGGGCACGGAAATCATCCCCGTGGATTCCGAGCACTCGGCGATATTCCAGTGCCTGCGCTCCGGCAGTCACGGGGAGATAAGGAAAATACTCCTCACAGCCTCTGGAGGCCCCTTCTTCGGGAGGAACTTCCGTGAGCTTGAAAACGTCAGTAAGAGTGAAGCTCTCGCCCATCCCAACTGGACCATGGGGGAGAAGATAACCATAGACAGCGCCACACTCATGAATAAGGGGCTGGAATTCATCGAGGCCATGCGCCTTTTCGACGTGGGGGCGGACGACATCGAGATACTGGTGCACCGGGAGAGCGTGATACATTCCGCTGTGGAATTCACGGACGGGAGCGTCATAGCCCAGCTGGGTCAGCCGGATATGCGCGTGCCCATCCAATACGCCTTCACCCACCCGGCGCGAAAGAGCGCACCGGGTGACTCTCTGGACCTGATAAAGCGCGGAAGACTCACGTTTTTTGAGCCGGATCTGGACGCGTTCCGCTGCCTTAAGCTCGCCCTCGAAGCGGCGCGGCGGGGGGGCGGCATGACAACGGCCCTCAGCTCCGCCAACGAGGCGGCTGTGGGCATGTTCCTCCGGGAGGAGATAGGCTTCAACGATATCTGGCGAATAACGGACGCGGTTCTGTCTAAAATTAAGTTTATCGAATATCCTTCTATGGAGGAGATATTCGAGACGGACAGAGCAGCCCGCGCCCTCGCCCTGGAGGAAAAGGCGGCGCTCTCCTGAAACAAGGAGTTGACTTAATGGTACTTTACATCATCATCGCAATAGTTATTTTCGGCGTGCTCATCGCCGTCCACGAGCTGGGCCACTTCATGGCGGCCAAGGCCGTGGGCATCCGGGTGAACGAGTTCTCCATCGGCATGGGTCCGGCGTACTTCAAAAGGCAGCGGGGGGAGACCCTCTATGCTCTGCGCGTGCTGCCCATCGGCGGCTACTGCGCCATGGAGGGCGAGGACGAGCAGAGCGAGGATAAGCGCGCCTTCACGTCAAAGGGCTTCTGGGCGCGGTTCCTCGTGCTCATCGCCGGCTCCGGGATGAACTTCATCACGGGACTTCTCATAGTACTCATCCTCTTCTCCTCGGCCCAGGGGTTTTATACCACCACTATCGCCGCGGAGACGGAGGGCAGCGCCTTCTTTCAGGAGACGGGGCTGCAGCCCGGCGACAAGCTCCTGAAGGTGGACGGGGAGCGGGTGTACACCTATTCCGACCTCTTCACCATCCTCTCCCGGGCAAAGACGGAGCGGGTGGACGTTGAGATCCGCCGGGACGGCGCACGCAGGGAACTGCGGGACGTGGAGTTCGCCTACGGGGACCTCGCCTCATTCACGGTAAAGACGGAGCGGGCGACACTGTGGACCATGATGAAAAACACCTGGTACACGGGGATAGACTTCGTGCGCCTTGTGCGCATGAGCCTTGTGGACCTGTTCACGGGCGGTCTGAGCGTGAAGGACCTCTCGGGACCCATCGGCATCGTGGATACCATCGGAGAAGTCGGCGCTTCGGCGAAAAGCTTCGGGGAGGCTATGGGGAACATCGCATATCTCGCGGCGTTCATCGCTGTGAACCTGGCTGTGATGAATATGCTGCCTATCCCGGCGCTGGACGGGGGACGGGTGTTCTTCCTCATCGTGACAACGGTGCTGGAGAAGATAAGAAGGAAAAAGATCGACCCCAAATACGAGGGATATGTCCACATGGCTGGGCTTGTGTGCCTGCTGGGGCTTATGGTATTTGTGGCGTTTAACGATATTGTGAAGATAATCGCCTGATTGGGAGTGTTGCTCATGAGCAGGAAGATAAAGGTGGGCGGGGTGCAAATCGGCGGCGGCGCCGGCGTGAGCGTCCAGTCCATGACTAATACGAACACGGCGGACTGGAAAGCCACCCTCCGCCAGATAGAGGAGCTGCGGGCGGCTGGCTGCGATATAGTCCGCTGCGCTGTGCCCGATATGGACAGCGTACGGGGACTGGGGCGCATCCGGGAGCGGACGGATATGCCTATCGTTGCGGACATCCACTTTGACTACCGCCTGGCTGTGGAAGCGGCGGCAGCGGGGGCGGATAAGATCCGTATAAACCCGGGCAACATAGGCTCGGACGACAGGGTGAAGGCGGTGGTAGCCGCCTGCCGCGCCCGGGAGATACCCATCCGCATCGGCGTGAACGGGGGGAGCCTCCCGAAGGATATTCTGGAACGATACGGAGTCACCGGCGAGGGGATGGTCGCCGCGGCAAAGCGGCATATCGACATACTCCGCCGGTTTGATTTTGAGGACATATGCGTCTCCCTTAAGGCGTCGGACGTGATGACCACCATACGGGCCTATGAGCTCATGGCCGGGGAGTGCGACTATCCTCTCCACGTGGGTGTCACCGAGGCGGGCACGGAGTACGAGGGCGTCATCGCCTCTTCCGTGGGCATCGGCGCGCTCCTCGCCCGGGGCATCGGGGACACTATAAGAGTTTCTCTCACGGCGCCCCCCCTGCGGGAGGTCAAGGCGGGCATCGCTATCCTGCGCTCGCTGAGGCTGCGCAGGGGCGGGGTCAAGATAATCTCCTGTCCGACCTGTGGCAGGACCCAGGTGGACCTCATCGCCCTGGCGGAGAAGGCCAGAGAGCGCTTTGGCGAGAGTGACAAAAACGCAGCCATCGCCATTATGGGCTGCGCCGTGAACGGCCCCGGTGAAGCCCGGGGGGCGGACTTCGGCGTCGCCTGCGGCAAGGGCGAGGGACTGCTCTTCAAAAAGGGAGAGATAGTGGGCAAGGTACCCTTTGACGAGATTTTGGACAGGCTTGAGGAGTTTTTGGAGAATTATAATGAGTGAAAAGACAACATTCTGCGAAATGTTTCCCGCCCTGTGCAACGGAGGCGCGCTGGGCGCCGCCCTGGACAGGACGGATATAATCTCCGCAGTCATCGACAGGTGCACCCGCGCTCTGGAGCTGACGCTGGAGAGCGAGGCGGATCTTTCGCCGTTCATGGAGGATATACGCCAGGGGCTCGCAGAGCAGTACGGTCTCAGCACCGTGACCATCCGGGCGGAGGGCCAGAGTGTGGGGGACGAGGAGCTTCTCGCTGCCTGCCGGGAGACCATCTGCCGGGAGTATCCCGCTGCACGGGGCATCCTCGCGGGCGCCGAGTTCGGGATAGAGGGCGACAGAGTACATATCCTTATAGTCAACGGCGGCAAGGAAGCCGTTATAAAGGAGCTGCCCGGGGTGACGGAGAAGCTCCGGGAGCGATACGGACGTGACCTGCGCATCACCGTGGAGAGCCGGAAGGACGCTCCGGAGGAGGACGCCTTCAGCCGCACAGAGGCGCTGCGCCGCGCCGCCCTGGAGAGCGCAGCCGCTGCTGCGCCTGTGAAGAAAAAGACGGAGAAAAAGGCGGAGGACGAGGTCATTATGGGCAGAGCCGTGAAGGGCGAGCCGGTGCCCATGGACACCCTGAACCTGGACTCCGGCGTGGTGACGGTCCAGGGGCGCGTGTTCTCCGTGAACCACCGGGAGCTGAAAAAGCGAAAGGCGTGGGTGGTGAGCTTCGACGTAACGGACGAGAAGGGCTCCGTGCGGGTGTCCAAATTCATGGAGGAGAAGGACGCCCTGCCCATAACGGAAAAGATAAAAGAGGGGATGATACTGCGCATCGGCGGACGGATAAGCTTTGACCGCTTCGACAACGATATAGTTCTGGACCCCATGAATATCTCCGTTGGGAAAAAGGCCCTGCGCATGGACACGAGCGAGGAAAAGCGGGTGGAGCTGCACCTGCACACGCGCTTTTCCAACATGGACGGTCTCACGGATCCGAAAGCCGTTGTGAGCACCGCCGCCCGCTGGGGACACAAGGCTATCGCCGTGACTGACCACGGCGTTGCCCAGGGATTCCCGGATATGTGGAAGGCGGGAGCCGACAAGGGCGTCAAGATAATTTACGGCGTGGAGGCCTATTTCGTCAACGATATTGACGATACCGCCGCCGTCCGGGGTGCCGGGGATCAGAAGATAGACGGGGAGTTCGTCGCCTTCGACATTGAGACCACGGGGCTCTCCGCTCTTAACGACGAGATAATCGAGTTCGGCGCCGTCATTTTCCGGGACGGGGAGGCTGCGGAGACCTTCTCCACCTTCGTGGATCCGGGCAGGCCCATACCTCCGAAGATCATCCAGCTCACGGGGATAAACGACGATATGGTCCGGGGTGCGCCAAAGATAGAGCAGGCGCTGGAGAAGTTCCTGGAGTTTGCCGGGGACCTGCCCATCGTTGCACATAACGCCGATTTTGACATTGGCTTTCTCAAGGAGACCTGCCGCCGCCAGGGTATCGAGCGGAAGTTCGTATCCATCGACACGCTGGCCCTCTCCCGGGCGCTGCTGCCGGGGCTGAAAAAGTTCAAGCTGGACATAGTCGCAAACCATCTCAGCCTCGCTGAGTTCAACCACCACCGGGCGACGGACGACGCACTCACCTGCGGCAATATTTATCTGCGCCTGCGAGCGAAGCTCATGGAAAAGGGCGCGAAGACACTGGGCGAGGTGAACCATCTGTGCCGCCTGCTCCGGGGTGAGGGCCACGGCGGCCGTATGCGTCACATAATCCTTCTTGTGAAGGACAAGACGGGTCTGAAGAACCTGTATAAGATAATTTCCGAGTCACACCTGAAGTACTTCAAGCGCTTCCCCCTCGTGCCGAAGACGCTCCTGAACAAGTACCGGGAGGGACTCATAGTGGGCTCCGCCTGCGAAAACAGCGAGCTTTTCTCCGCCGTCGTGGGGGGCAAGAGCTGGCAGGACCTGCGCAACATCGCGGAGTATTACGACTTTCTTGAGATCCAGCCTGTGTGCAACAATATGTTCATGCTGCGCAGAGGCATGGCGAAGGACGTGGAGCAGCTCCGGGACTTCAACCGCACCATGGTGCGCCTGGGCAAGGAGATGGGAAAGCCTGTCTGCGCCACGGGGGACGTGCATTTCCTGGAGCCAGAGGACGAGGTATACCGGCGCATACTCCTCGCCACGAAAAAGTTCGAGGACTGCGACGAGCCTCTGCCCATCTACTTCAAGACCACGGACGAGATGCTGGAGGAGTTCAGCTACCTGGGGCAGGAGGACTGCTATGACGTGGTCATAAGAAACACAAACCTCATCGCCGATATGTGCCAGGAGATAGAGCTGCTGCCGAAGGGCAAGCTTTTCCCGCCGAAGCTCGAGAATTCCGACGGGGAGCTGAAGGAGCTGGTCTGGGGCAAGGTCCACAGGCTCTACGGGGAGAACCCGCCGGAGATAGTCACGGAGAGGGTGAACAAGGAGATGGAGTCCATACTGGGGCGCCACTACGACGTTATCTATATGTCCGCACAGAAGCTGGTGGCGGATTCTCTCGCTCACGGGTACCTCGTGGGCTCACGAGGGAGCGTCGGCTCATCCCTGGTGGCGTATATGTCCGGCATAACGGAGGTCAACTCCCTCGCGCCACACTACCGCTGCCCCAAGTGTAAGCACACCGACTTCGAGGCGGGGAAGGAGTACGGCTGCGGCGCGGATATGCCCGATGCCGTCTGCCCCGTCTGCGGGGAGAAATACGAGAAGGACGGCTTCAACATCCCCTTCGAGACGTTCCTGGGCTACGGCGGCAAAAAGGTGCCGGATATCGACCTGAACTTCTCCGGGGAGTACCAGGCGAAAGCCCACAGATATACCTTCGAGCTCTTCGGCGAGGACCACGTTTTCCGCGCCGGGACTATCGGCACTGTGGCGGAAAAGACCGCCTACGGCTATGTGAAGAAATACCTGGAGGAGCGGGGGCGCCACGTAACGAAGGCGGAGGAGCTGCGTCTTGCCCAGGGCTGCGTCGGCATCAAGCGCACCACGGGCCAGCACCCGGGGGGCATGGTGGTAGTGCCCGGGGACATGGAGATATACGATTTCTGCCCCATACAGCACCCGGCGGACGACACGGGCACGGATATTATCACGACCCATTTTGAATACCACTGCATGGAGGACAACCTCCTCAAGCTGGATATGCTGGGACACGATGACCCCACCATAATCCGCATGCTGGAGGACCTCACCGGCGTGGACGCGAAGAAGATACCCCTTGACGACCAGGACACCATGAGCCTGTTCACAACATCCCGGGCGCTGGGCTTCGAGAACGACCCCATCCTGGGGCCCACCGGCGCCTGCGCCATCCCGGAGTTCGGCACGAAGTTCGTCCGGGGCATGCTCATTGACACTCAGCCCACGGAGTTCGATACGCTCCTGCGTATATCCGGCTTTTCCCACGGCACGGACGTGTGGCTTGGCAATGCCCGTGACCTCATCACCTCCGGCACCTGCTCCGTCCACGAGGCGATCGGCTGCCGTGACGACATCATGCTCTACCTCATCGGTAAGGACATGGACATGGAGCGATCCTTCACCATCATGGAGGCGGTACGAAAGGGCAAGGGGCTCAAGCCCGAGTGGGAGCAGGAGATGAAGGAGCACGGCGTGCCCCAGTGGTACATCGACTCCTGCAACAAGATAAAATACATGTTCCCCAAGGCTCACGCCGTGGCATACGTTATCATGGCGTTCCGCATCGCCTGGTTCAAGGTGCACCGGCCCCTCGCGTTCTATGCGGCGTACTTCAGCATCAGGGCGAAGAACTTTGACGCCACGGTCATGTGCCGGGGGATGGAGACGGCTCTCGCAAAGATGAAGGAGATAGAGGGGAAGGACGCGCCCACGGCGGCGGAGCAGGATATGCTCGTCACGCTGGAGGTATGCTACGAGTTCTATAAGCGGGGCTTCACCTTCCACCAGATGGATATCATGGAGTCCCACGCCCGCAACTTCCTCATCAGGGACAATGGTCTGGTGCCGCCCTTTGTGTCTCTGCCCGGGCTTGGCGAGTCCGCCGCGGACTCCATCCAGCAGGAGCGGGAGGGACTGGAGTTCGTGTCCATCGAGGAATTCGCTCTGGCGTGCCCGAAGGTATCAAAGAGCCACATCGAGCAGCTGAAGCTCATGGGCGCCTTCGGGAACCTGCCCGAGAGCAGCCAGCTCACCCTTTTTTGATGTTTCGACGCTCTTCGGCATTTTTCGCCGGAGGAGCGGAGTATGCTTTGTGATATGAAAAAAGTGCTGAAAAAGATAATAAAAATACTGCTCATCGCCATTGCGGCGGTGGCGGCGGTGACCCTGGCGCTGGATATCATCGTGGTGGCGTCCGCCTCCGGGCGGATACTCCGAGAGGACTGGACCGACGCCCAGGGGGCAGACTGCATCCTGGTTTTGGGGTGCGGACTGCGCAGCGGCAAGCCGAGTCCCATGCTGGCGGACAGGCTGGACAGGGCCATAGAGCTGTATGAGCAGGGCGTCAGCGGGAAGATACTCGTCTCCGGGGACCACGGTCAAGCGGACTATGACGAGGTGAACGTGATGAAGAACTACTGCGTGGAAAACGGCGTCCCCTCGGAGGACGTGTTCATGGACCACGCGGGCTTCTCCACCTATGACAGCATGTACAGGGCGCAGACGGTGTTCCGCGTGGAGCGATGCGTTGTTGTGACCCAGCAGTACCACCTGTACAGAGCTGTGTACATCGGGCAGAGCCTTGGGATAGAGACCTGGGGCGTACCGGCGCGGCAGGTGCGCTATTCGGGGCAGCTCTATCGTGACCTGAGAGAGGTGATCGCCCGGGACAAGGATCTTATAAAGACGCTTTTCAGGCCCGCCTCCCAATTCGGGGGAGAGGCGATACCTGTCAGCGGCAACGGGAATGTCACGAACGACAAGTGAAGTTTAAAAAGAGAGCGGAGGAACATTGTTCCTCCGCTCTCTTTGCGTTTTACCCAAGAGTGTACCCGCAGTGCAAAGCCAAAGAGAGCGCGATGCATTTTTCTTCGTCGAGGCAAAGAAAATAACAAGAAAGGCTCTCAAAGATAAGGCGCGGTGACTGAGGGAGAATTAGGGGAAAGAGAGGGGATTTTCTGCAATTATCGAACAAAACGAAGAAATGTTCGATAATATACCGGAAAAGGGGAAAACCCGGGGATTTTCACATCTTAAAGTTCTATTTTCACCCCTTTTTCTATTGACTTAAGACCTTCTTAAGGTTTATACTAAGAACACTGGTGGGGGAAAGTGGTGCAAAGTAGATTAAAATACCACAATTTACCCACAAAAATCCAAGGAGGTGGCGGAGCATGACAGGTGAATACGCGCACACTATCGACGCGAAGGGCCGCCTTTTCGTGCCCGCGAAGCTCCGTGAAGAACTGGGCGTCACCTTCTACGTCACCATCGGCATGGACCATTGCCTCTCCCTCTATTCCCAGGAGAGCTGGGAGGTCTTCCGGGGCAAGTTCGACGAGCTGCCCTATTCCAAGTCCCGGCGCATGCGCCCCCTCTTCGCCAACGCCGCGAAGTGCGAGCTGGACGCCCAGGGCAGGATACTCATTCCTCAGAAGCTGCGGGCCTACGCGAACCTGGAGAAGGACGTGGTGGTCATCGGCGTGTCCAACCGCGCCGAGATCTGGAACGCGGAGGCATGGCACGCCATCGAGGAAGAGGAGCTGACGGCGGAAAACCTGGCGGCTGTGATGGAGGAGCTTGGGTTCTGATATGGCTTTTGAACATTACTCCGTTCTCCTGAACGAGACGGTAGAAAATCTCAATATTGATCCCGGCGGCGTCTATGTGGACGGTACGCTGGGCGGCGCGGGGCACTCATCGGTCATCGCGTCGAAGCTCACAACGGGACGGCTTATCGGCATCGACCGGGACGAGGCCGCTCTCGCCGCTGCGGCGGAACGCCTGAAGCCCTGGGCGGACCGCGTGACGCTGGTCCACGGAAACTTTGGGGACATAAAGAGGCTCCTTGAGGGCATCGGCGTTTCAAAGGTGGACGGCATGGTGTTCGACCTGGGCGTCTCGTCGCCTCAGCTTGACGACGGCGAGCGGGGCTTTTCCTACATGACGGACGCGCCTCTGGACATGCGCATGGACCGGAGCGAGGACTTCACCGCCTGGAACGTGGTCAACGAATGGAGCCGGGACGAGCTGCGGCGCATCCTCTTCGAGTACGGGGAGGAACGGTATGCGCCCCAGATAGCCGCCGCCATCGAGCGGCACAGGGAAGAGAAGCCCATCGATACCACCCTTGAGCTGGTGGACGTTATAAAAAGCGCAATGCCGGGGAAAGCCCTCCGGGAGAAGCAGCACCCGGCAAAGCGGAGCTTCCAGGCGATACGCATTGCCGTGAACCAGGAACTTAAGGCTGTTGAAGACATGCTGGACTGCTGCGACGAGCTGCTTAATGTGGGTGGGCGCATATGCGTCATAACCTTCCACTCCCTCGAGGACAGGCTTGTAAAGCGCGCCTTTCTGGATAAGGCGAAGGGCTGCACCTGCCCGCCGGACTTCCCAGTGTGCGTGTGCGGCAACAAGCCGAAACTGAGAATAATAACAAGAAAACCCATCACGGCGGGGGAAGATGAACTCAGGGAGAACCCCCGCTCCCGCAGCGCAAAGCTGCGCGTTGCCGAAAAGGTATAAGGAGACTTGACGATGAGCGCAAACGCATATAAAGCCCAATACAGGAGATACTCCGTGGGCGGAAGCTCCGCATATGACTATGACTACGTCCGCGGAGTGGAGCACAGCTCTTCAAGAGGCGTGGAGCGCCGGGCGGAGGAAACGCCACGCACCGCCCCAGTGGAGAGAATACACCCCCTCAACGTCCTGTGCGTTATTGTTGTCATGGCGCTGCTGGTGGTTATGATAAACAGCTATGTCATGCTGTCAAAGTCCACGACGGAGACTGTCACGCTTCGCAGCGAGATATCAAAGCTCCGTGAGGAGGAGATGGTACTCAGAGCTCAGCAGACGGTGGACCTTAAGGCCATCGAGAATTATGCCATCCAGGAGCTGGGCATGGTGAGCCTGAACTCGGACAAGGTGGTCTACCTGGACGTGTCCGGCGAGGACAACGCGGTGGTAGCGAAAAGCGGCACGAGCACCATGAACACCAAGGGGCTGTTTGCCAAAATCGTGGAATATTTCAGATAACTTGTACAATAGAGTATAGGGGAGTGAGCCGCCGCTGCGGTCCGGCTCCCCGAGCTTTATAATGAGGTGTTCGGATGGATCGTGAAACACGCAGAGAAATGTCCGAAATGCGGACTAAAAGGGAAGTGCAGCGTCGCACAATACTGCTTATGGTATTGTGCGGCATCGTTGTGTTTATACCCGTGATGATAAAGCTCTTCAGCATCATGATCGTAAACCATGACCGCTACGAGGGGCTTGCCGTAGACCAGCAGACGAGCGAGATAACGGTGTCCGCCTCCCGGGGATTTATAAGTGACCGGAACGGCAATGTTCTCGCTCTATCCGCCGACGTGGAGACGGTTTTCATCTCCCCAAAGCAGATAATCGAGGATGAGCAGGACCAGCTCCTCATAGCCGAGGGGCTCAGCGAAATACTGGAGACTGACCGGGACGGCATCATAGAGAAAATGGAGGACACCAAGTCCATGTACAAGGTCATCCGCCGGAAGGTGGAAAAGGACATGGCGGACGAGGTGCGCGCCTTCATAAACGAGAATGAGCTGACGGGTATCTATCTTGTGGCGGACTCCAAGCGCTACTATCCCTACGGGTCCCTGGCGAGCCATATCATAGGCTTTGTGGGCACCGACAACGACGGCCTTGAGGGCACGGAGCTTCTCTACGACGAGTATCTCACGGGCACGAACGGCAAGGTGATAACAGCGAAAAACGGCGCCGGCACGGAGATGCTCTATACATATGAGACCTATTACGACGCGGAGTCCGGGAATAATCTGAAGACCACGCTGGATACTACCATACAGTACTATCTGAGAAAGCATCTGGAAGCCGCCGTCCAGGACTACGATATTCAGAACGGCGCGGCGGCCATCGCCATGGACCCAAACACCGGGGAAATACTCGGCATGGTCACTCTCGGGGACTTCGACCCCAACAGCTACAACAAGATAACCGACGAGAGGACTCTCACGGCCCTGGAGGAATATAAGGACGACACGGAGACGTACGAAACAATGTACTCCCAGGCGCTGCGCCGTATCTGGCGCAACAAAGCCGTGGCGGACACCTACGAGCCCGGCTCGACCTTCAAGATAATAACCCTCTCCATCGGTCTGGAGGAGGGAGCGATAGGTCTGAACGACAGCTATTACTGCGGCGGATCCACCCCCGTAAAGGGCCGTGAACCGGACGACCCCGTCCGATGCTGGAAGCTGGCGGGCCACGGCTCCCAGACACTTACGCAGGCGGCTGAAAACTCCTGCAACGTGGCATTCGTCAACATGGGCCTTAAGATAGGCGCGGACACCATGTGGGATTACTACGACGCCTTCGGTCTGTTCGAGAAGACGGGTATCGACCTCATCGGCGAGTCGAGCAGCATCTGGTGGTCCAGAGACGTGTTCTGCGACAAGGACAACTACGCCCAGCTTGCGGCGGCATCCTTCGGTCAGACCTTCAACATAACGCCCATGCAGCTCATCACGGCGGTCTCCGCCGCAGTGAACGGGGGCTATCTCATGGAGCCGTATGTGGTCAGCGAGATAACGGACGTGAACGGCAACGTGGTCAAGAGCGTGGAGCCGACGGTTCGCCGCCAGGTGATAAGCGAGGAGACCTCCGCCACGGTGCGCACCATACTCCAGAGCGTCGTGGACAACGGCACCGGCAAAAACGCGAAAGTGCCCGGATACAGCATCGGCGGCAAGACCGGCACCTCCGAGAAGATCGGTCAGGGCGGCGGCAGCGAGCGTATCGTTTCCTTCATCGGCTTCGCCCCGGCGGACGATCCCCAGGTGGTGGTGCTGGTGATGCTGGACACACCCAGCCATTCAAGCGGCATATATATCAGCGGCGGCCAGATGGCGGCCCCTACCGTGGGCAAGATAATGGCGGACATTCTCCCCTATATGGGCGTTGAGGCGAAGTACACGGAGCAGGAGAGCCTGAGCGTGGACGTTACGGCGCCGAACGTCATCGGCTGCGATGAGAGTACGGCCTCCAGCAAGCTCAGCAGCCGCGGGCTGAATTACAGAATAATCGGCTCGGGCAGCGTCGTCACAGACCAGGTGCCCGCCGCCGGTACGAGCATACCCGGCACATCTACGGTCATCCTCTATATGGGCGCGGAGCCCAGCACGGAGCAGATGACAGTACCCAATATCTACGGCATGAGCGTCCAGAGCGCCAAGGCGGCCATCGAGGCACAGGGGCTGTTCATGAAGGTGGTCGGCTCCGGCGACGGCACGGCCTCCGCCCAGAGCATCGAAGCGGGAGCTCAGGTGGATGTTGGTACGGTAATAACAGTCACATTTATCGACACATCGGTGCTCGACTGAGAAAGGAAGAGCGGGAAAATGAAGCTCAAGGATATACTCAGAGATATAAGCGTGATAAAATCAACGGCGGACATGGACATGGAGATATCCTCCGTCGCCATCGACAGCCGCAGGGCTGCCCCCGGGAGCCTCTTCGTCGCCATGACCGGCTTCGAGACCGACGGGCACCTCTATATCCCGTCTGCCGCGGAGAACGGCGCCGCGGCTGTGGTCTGCGAGAAAGCGCCCGAGGGCGGGGTG
Organism: uncultured Oscillospiraceae bacterium; assembly: GCA_934552825.1. Taxonomy (GTDB): domain Bacteria; phylum Bacillota; class Clostridia; order Oscillospirales; family Oscillospiraceae; genus CAKTEQ01. The sequence continues at coordinate 199,305 of CAKTEQ010000002.1, read as the reverse complement.
CCCTACGTCATGGTGGAAAACTCCCGCGCCGCGCTGGCGGCGATAGGCGCGAATTTCTACGGGCACCCGGAGCGGGAGATGACCTTCATCGGCGTGACCGGGACAAACGGCAAGACCACCACGACCTATCTCATGAAGAGCGTGCTGGAGCAGGCAGCCGGGGCAAAGGTGGGCCTCATCGGCACGAACCAGAATCTTATAGGCGAGGAGGTCGTGCCCACGGAGCGAACGACCCCTGAGTCTTTGGAGCTCTTCTGTCTCTTCCGCCGCATGGCGGACGCAGGCTGCACACATGTCGTGATGGAGGTGTCCTCCCACGCCCTGTGCCTGCACCGTGTGGACGGGATAAGGTTCAGGATCGGCATATTCACAAATCTCACGGAGGACCATCTGGACTTCCATAAGACCATGGAGTCTTACAGGCAGGCGAAGGAGCTCCTCTTCCGCCAGAGCGACGTGGGAATTATAAATCTTGACGACCCCAGCGCGGATATTATAGTTGGCAGCGCGCCCTGCAGGGTGTATACTTATTCAGTTGACCGCATTGAGGCGGACCTTGTGGCAAAGGACATCCAGCTCAGCTCCGACTGCGTGAAGTTCCAGGCGCTGACTATGGAGAATATCCAGCGCATACGCCTGAATATCCCCGGGCAATTCAGCGTGTATAACGCTTTGGGCGTCATCGCGGCGTCCCTGAACCTGGGCATAGCCCTGCCGGACATCGCCGAAGCCCTCAAAAACGCCAAGGGCGTGAAGGGCAGGGTGGAGGTGGTGCCCACGGACGGGGATTATACCATCCTCATCGACTACGCCCATACGCCGGACGCTTTGGAGAACGTGCTGAACACTGTTCGGGGATTTGCCGGGGGGCGGGTAGTGGTTCTCTTCGGCTGCGGCGGCGACCGCGACCCGATAAAGCGCCCAATCATGGGTGAGATCGCAGTGCGCATGGCGGACAAGGTCATCATCACCTCGGATAATCCCCGCACGGAGGATCCGGAGAAGATAATCGCCGACATCGTGAAGGGCACTGTGGGGACAAAGACGCCCCTTGAGATCATACCGGACCGCGTAGAGGCCATTCACAGAGCCATCGACACCCATAAGCCCGGGGATGTGATAGTCCTCGCGGGCAAAGGACACGAGACGTATCAGATCGTGGGCAAGGTCAAGCACCACATGGACGAGCGGGAGATAGTCGCGGACTACCTCGCTTTGAGGAAAAAATAAGCCCTGAAAAGGGAAAGGAAACGGAAGAGAAGCTATGAAGCCGACAGTAACGCTTATAATCACATTCGTAATCGCCTTTGTGCTGGCGATAGCCGCGGGGTATTTCGTCATACCCATCCTGCGCCGCATGAAGGCGGGGCAGAGCATCAAGGAGATAGGCCCCAAGTGGCACATGACGAAGCAGGGCACGCCGACCATGGGCGGCATTATCTTCATCATCGCCACGGGTATCGCCATCATCGCCATGGGCTGGAAGGATATGCTCGGGGGCGACTATGCCCACCTCTTCATCTTCGCTCTGGCGCTGCTCTTCGGCGTTATCGGCTATATAGACGACTATGTCAAGGTGAAGAAAAAGCAGAACGCCGGGCTCACGGCGCTGCAGAAGCTCCTTTTACAGCTTGTGGTGAGCATAGCGTTCCTGGCGCTGATGCGCAACTTCGGCTACGTGACCTCCGGCTTCTATATCCCCTTTGTAAACGCATATATTGAAGTGCCCTGGATACTCTACATGATAATCTCCGCCTTCATCGTCATCGGCGCCGTGAATGCCGTGAACCTTACGGACGGCATCGACGGCCTGGCGGCGGGCGTGACGACCCCTGTCAGCCTTTTCTTCGCGGCGGCGGCAGTCTACCTCGCTTACAGGGAGGTGGGCGTGTTCGCGGCGGCGCTGGCGGGCGCTCTTGTGGGCTTCTTGTTTTATAATTACAATCCCGCCAAGGTCTTCATGGGCGACACAGGCTCACTCTTCCTGGGCGGCGCCGTGTGCGGCATGGCGTTCGCTCTGGATATGCCCCTCATCCTTGTTCCTGTGGGCATAATCTATATCATCGAGACACTTTCCGTCATTATCCAGGTGACGTATTTTAAGCTCACCCACGGCAAAAGGGTGTTCCGCATGACGCCCTACCACCACCATCTCGAGATGGGCGGCTGGAAGGAGAAGAAGATATTCTGGGTATTCGTGCTCATAACTGTGGCTTTCTGCTGCCTGGCGTTCTGGGCGGTGACAATGAAGTAAGGAGGATATAAATGGAGCGTTCGCCCGCCTTGAAAAAACTCAACATCGGACACGTGGACTACTATTATGAGGACTCCACAAAGCCTGTTAAGGGCGGACTTGACGTGCCTTTCCTCATGCTGACGCTGATCATTCTTTGCATCGGCGTCATCATGGTTTTCTCCGCCAGCTACGCCTCGGCCTATTACGAATCCGGCAAGCCCGAGTATTATTTCATCCGTCAGGGGCTTTTCGCCGTCGTGGGCGTTGGGGCGATGCTGCTGGTGTCCCACTTCAACTATAAGATATATTACAAATACGCCTTCTGGCTGCTGGGCATATCCATCTTCCTGCTGATATTGGTGCCCGTGATAGGCGTGGAGAGCCACGGCTCAAAGCGTTGGATAAGCCTGGGCTTTACGACGCTTCAGCCCTCGGAGATAGCGAAGCTCGCGGTGGTGCTCACCTTCGCCGTGCTCATATGCAACATCCGGGATAAAATGTCCACCTTCAAGTACGGCGTTCTGCCCTTCGCGGTGATTCTCGTGATCCTGGCGGGGCTGCTGTATCTGGAGCCGCACCTCTCGGCAACGGTCATCATCCTCGCCCTCGGCGCGGCAATGATGTTCCTGGGGGGCGTTAAATACCGTTGGTTCTTCCTTGGCATAGCGCTCGTGGCCGTGGTGGGCTACTTCGTCATAGGTCAGCTGGGCTATGCCAGCGCCAGAATAAATATCTGGCGTGACCCCTTTTCCGATACGCAGGGGGACGGCTGGCAGATGGTCCAGTCCCTGCTGAGCATCGGCTCCGGCGGACTTACGGGACTGGGACTTGGCAACAGCCGCCAGAAATTCCTCTATCTCCCCGAGGAGCACAACGACTTCATTTTCTCCGTAGTCTGCGAGGAACTGGGGCTTGTGGGAGCGATAGTTATCATCGTGCTTTTCATGCTGCTCATCCTCCGGGGCTACTGGCTGGCGCTCCACGCCCGGGATAAGTTCGGGATGCTGGTCATTGCCGGCATAATGACGCTGCTGTCGCTGCAGGTGTTCTTCAATATCGCCGTGGTGACGAACCTGCTGCCCACTACGGGCATATCCCTGCCGTTCTTCAGCTACGGCGGCTCGGCGCTGGTGATGCAGCTTGTGGAGATGGGCATAGTGCTGGGCGTCGCCCGGTATAATACGCCTTCTGATAAGAAATGATTTGGGGGAGAAAAGCATGAGATTTATATTCACCTGCGGCGGTACCGCCGGGCACATATATCCGGCTGTGGCCGTGGCTAACCTGATAAAGGAGCGCCAGCCGGACAGCGAGATAATCTTCGTGGGCGCGAGGGATAAGATGGAGACGGAGCTTGTGCCCCGGGAGGGCTACGAGATAAAGACGGTGGAGATAACGAACTTCAGCCGCAGCCGCAGCTTCGCGGGACTGAAGCATAATATAAAGACCGTCCGCAACGTCGTCGCCTCCCGAAAAGAGGCGCGGCGCATCCTGAAGGAATTCAAGCCCGACGCCGTTATCGGGACGGGGGGCTATGCGAGCTACCCCATCCTCCGGGAGGCGGCGCGGGAGGGTATCCCCACCGCGGTTCACGAGTCGAACGCGGCGCCGGGTCTCACGACACGGGTGCTCTCCGGCGTTGTGGACCGGGTCATGGTCGCCTTTGAGGACAGCCGGAGCAGGTACAAGGACCCGGACAAGGTGGTCGTCACGGGAACGCCTGTGAGGAGCGAGTTTATAAACGCGGACAAGGCGGCGGCTAAAAAAGCTCTCGGCAGGGAGGACAAGCCCCTGGTGCTCAGCTTCTGGGGCAGCCTTGGCGCTCAGGTGATGAACGGGCGCATGGAGGAATTCATAGCCATGGAGCAGGCCGACGGGTCCTTCTATCACATCCACGCCACTGGCAAGGGCAAGCTGGAAAAGCTCGTGACGGGCGTGGAGGAACAGGGAGCGGACGTGGGGGATATCCCCACGCTGGAGCTGCGGGAGTATATATTCGACATGCCTCTTCTCATGGCGGCGGCGGACCTTGTCCTCTGCCGTGCGGGAGCCAGCACGCTGGCTGAGATAATGGCCTGCGGCACAGCGTCGATCCTCGTGCCGTCCCCGAACGTGACGGATAACCATCAGGAAAAGAACGCCCGCGTTGTGGAAAAGGGCGGAGCGGCAAAGGTCATGGTCGAGAGCGAGTTCGACGCAAAGCAGCTCTACGGTGCTGTGGCGGAGCTCCTCAACGACAAGAGCCGCCTGAAGGAGATGGGAGAAAACGCCCGACGGCTCGCCGTTTCCGACGCGGCGGAGCGGATATATGAGATTATCATGGAGATAGTGAAGTAACTGAAAAAAGCGCCGGCGCATAGTATGTTGCGGATATAAACACCAAAACATCATGCGGAGGACTGCTTTTATATGGATAAGATCATTCTCCGGGGCGGCAGCGCCCTCAGGGGCGAGGTGCGGGTGCAGGGGGCCAAGAACAGCGTGCTCCCCATCCTCGCCGCCACGGTTCTCAGCTCCGGCGAGAGCATAATACATAACTGCCCGAACCTGACAGACGTGGAGGCATCCCTCAATATCCTGACGCACCTGGGCTGCCGCGTGCGCCGGGAGGGGAACACCGTGACTGTGGACGCCGGCGGCATCAGCCGCAGCGACATTCCCGAGGAGCTCATGCACGAGATGCGCTCGTCGATCATCTTTATGGGGGCTGTGGCCGCACGGTGCGCCCGTGCGGATATGACATATCCCGGGGGATGTGAGCTGGGCAGCCGCCCTGTTGATATGCATATCGCCGCCCTGAGGAGGCTTGGCTACACCCTTCGGGAGGATGGCGTGACCATAAGCTGCTCAGCCGGGGAGACCCGGGGCGGGGATGTCTATCTGCCGTTCCCCAGCGTCGGGGCAACGGAGAATATAATGCTGGCGGCGGCCCGGTGCCGGGGCGTCACGCGGATACACAACGCCGCCCGGGAGCCGGAGATAGAGGACCTCGCGGCGCTGCTGCGCATTATGGGCATGAGGGTCGCGGGGAACGGGACGAAGCTAATAGAGCTTGAGAGCCCCGGAGCTCTCATGGGTGCGGAGTTCACCGTCATGCCGGACAGGATGGTGGCGGCGACCTACATGGCATGTGCCTGCTCCGCCGGCGGACGGGTGTGCCTTAAAAGCGTTGTCCCTGCCCATTTCGGGACGGTGAGCCGCGCGCTGGAAGCCGCGGGCTGCACCGTGCTGGAGGGGGACAGCGAGGTGACGATAGAGCGGCGGGGCGAACTTATTTCCCCGGGCAGCATCGTGACCGCACCCTATCCCGCGTTTCCTACGGACGCCCAGGCACCTGTAATGGCGGCACTGCTGAGAGCGCGTGGGGAGACATATTTTGAGGAGAATATATTCGAGCGGCGCTTCCGGCATGTTCCGGAGCTGAGAAAGCTCGGCGGCGACATAACCGTCAGCGGCAGAACTGCTGTGGTAAGGGGAGTCGGGGAGCTTCGGGGTGCGCACCTCGAAGCGACGGACCTCCGGGGCGGCGCGGCGCTCGTAGTGGGTGCGCTGGCAGCCCGGGGCGAGAGCGTGATAACTGAGCTGCGCCATATAGACCGGGGCTATGAGAGCCTGACGGAGGATCTTTCCGCCCTGGGAGCGGATATCGAGAGGATATGAACTGATGACACAGGATAACAACACGGCCCGGCGGCGGAAAAAAAGACGCCGCGGGCGCAGAGTTTATAAAGTAATAACGGCGCTTATCATCGTCATAGCGCTGGTGCTGGCGGTGAACTTCCTCTTCAGGGTGAACACCATCGAGGTAAACGGCGTCAGCCACCATACGGCTCAGGAGGTGATAGACGCCTCCGGCATAAAGATGGGCCAGTGCCTGTATCTTGTGAACAAATTCAAGGTAGTTGACAACCTGGCGGCGAGCCTTACGTATGTGGAGGATATCGACATCTACCGCCGCCTGCCGGACACTATTGTCATTGACATCACGGAGCGCACCCCCTCGGCCATGGTGAAGTGCGGTGCCGATTACTGGGTGCTGGACGAGAACTGCAGGGTACTCGACAAGGTGCGCAGTCTTGAGGAGATAAGCTCCACAACGACGGTCATAGGCATAGAAGCGCTGAGCGCTTCGCCAGGCAGCGTAATTGAGGTGAGCAGCGAGGAGAAAACGGCTCTCGCTCAGCTCACGGCGGTGCTTAAGGGACTCCAGGAGGAGGACATGGTGGGGGCGTTCACCACCATTGACGTGACGGATCCGTACAATGTTGTGTGTATGTACGACGGGGACCGGATAAAGGTCATCTTCGGGGACTGCACCGACATGGCGTATAGGGTGCGTTTCTTCAGGGCGATAGTCAACGAGCGTTCTTCGGACGAGACGGGGAGCATAGATATCAGGGACACACAGGCACCGAGATTTATCGAGGGGTAGGATAAAACGGAATTTTGTGAGGTTTTTTATAATTTTACCCTTGACCGTAAAGGAAAATGACGTTAAAATGTACAGGTACTCAAAATTGGAGTATTGTATATATTTAAGTTGAATTCTCAGGAAATTTACATATTGTCAGGAGGAAGTAATAATGGCATTCGGAATGGAAACTGGTCCCGACAATGTCGTCACCATCAAGGTTATCGGTATCGGCGGCGCAGGCAACAATGTCGTCAACAGAATGGTCAAGACCGGCTCTCAGGGAGTTGAGTTTGTGGCTATAAATACAGATAAGCAGGCGCTGGCAATCTCCGAGGCGGGCACAAAGGTCCAGGTGGGCGAGAAGCTGACACATGGTCAGGGCGCGGGTTCTGATCCGGAGGTTGGCAGACGTGCAGCCGAAGAGAGCCGCACCCAGATCGCAAAGCTCGTGGAGGATACTGACATGGTGTTCATCACAGGCGGCATGGGCGGCGGTACAGGCACAGGCGGCGCCCCCATCGTCGCGAACATCGCGAAGGAAGCGGGCGTGCTGACAGTGGGCGTCGTAACAAAGCCCTTCGGCTTTGAAGGCCGCAAGAGAATGGAAGCTGCCGAGAAGGGTATCGCTGACCTGCTGAAGGAAGTTGACTCCCTGGTGGTCATCCCCAACGAGCGCCTCAAGCAGGTGACCGACCAGAAAATCACATTTGCAAACGCGTTTGAGATCGCTGACGACGTTCTGCGCCAGGCTGTGCAGAGCATCTCCGACCTCATCAAGAATACAGGCTTCATCAATCTGGACTTTGCCGACGTGACAACAGTCCTGAAGGACGCAGGCTACGCTCACATGGGCGTCGGCCGTGCCGACGGCAAGAACAAGGCTGAGGAAGCTGCCCGCATGGCAATTTCCAGCCCCCTGTTGGAGACAAGCATCAACAGCGCAAAGCGCGTGCTCATCAACATCACCGGCTCTATGGACATCGGTCTGGAAGAGGTCGATCAGGCTTCCGAGTTGGTCCGTCAGGCAGCTCATCCCGATGCTCTCATCATCTTCGGCGCCTCCTTTGACGATTCTATGGAGGACGAGCTGCGCGTTACAGTCATTGCCACAGGCTTCGACGATAAGAAGCCCAGCGCAGGCGGTCTCTTTACAAACGCCGCGAAGAACGGCGTGACGGCAGCCGAGGCTGAGGACGTTCTCAAGACTAAGGACGAGAGTGAAGATCCCTTCGACATAGATATTTTCAATTTCTTCAAGAAATAATTTACAGTTGAGTTTTAACGGGCGGCGTCATAAGACGCCGCCCGTTTTCCTGTTAAAAATCATTTTTTGAATTTGAACCAAAAATTGCGGATTTCACCGCCCTGGGCCATAAAAAACAAGATCATACGGCAGATATGTTATCTTTTTCATCGAAAGCGCGGCGCTTTTTTCGCCGGAATAATCACATATTATATTCGCGGGTCAAAATGAGAATTGCGAGGTGGTATTCTGGAAAAACTAAAAAAAGCGGTGTGCTTAGCAGTGTCGCTGCTCATGGGACTGACGATGCTGACCGTGGGCGTAATGCCGGCGTCTGCGGAGTATGACCCCGCTGTGAGCACAGGCGGCAGCGGCGGAAAGGCCCTTGTACCGGTAGGGCACACCGTGGGGATAAAGCTTTTTGCGGACGGCGTTGTGATAATCGAGACGACGACGGTGGAGACAGATGCAGGCACGGTAGCTCCAGCGAAGGATGCCGGGCTGCGGTCCGGGGACGTCCTTGTGAGCATCGACGGGCACAGGCTCCTCAGCGCTGAGGATCTTGTGGAGACGGTGAAAAATTCCGAGACAGGTGAGCTTAACATCCTGTTCCGGCGCGGGGACAGGGAACGCAGCACCATTGCAAACGCTGTAAAGGGCGCCGACGGCTGTTATCATCTGGGCGCCATGGTGCGGGACAGCATCGCCGGTATCGGGACCATGACCTATTACGACCCGGATACGGGGCGCTATGGAGCTCTTGGGCACGGCATCAACGATATGGACACGGGGATACTCATGCCGGTCGAGTCCGGAGCTATAATGGGCTCCACGGTCGCTTCGGTCAAAAAAGGTGTGCCGGGGGCTCCAGGCGAGCTCCACGGCAGCTTTGATATGTCAGGGGACACAGGCAGTCTTGAGATAAACTGCGTGAGCGGCATTTTCGGTGATTTGTATGACACCGCCGGTTTGCCCGGCGAGGCGCTGCCCGTCGCCTCTGGGGACGAGATAGAGACGGGTGACGCCTATATTTATTCCAATGTATCGGGAGATGAAGTGGGCAAGTACGCGATAAAAATCGTGAAAAAATCCATCAACAGCGCCGACGGGCGGGATATGCTCATCGAGGTAACCGACCCGGCGCTCCTGGAGATCACCGGCGGCATAGTGCAGGGTATGTCCGGCTCGCCGATAATTCAGAACGGGAAGATAATCGGCGCGGTGACACATGTCCTTGTGGACCGCCCGACCATAGGTTACGGCATTTATATTGAAAATATGCTTGAAAGTGACAAGGCAGTCGCTTCCAGAGCGGCATAAAAAACAGCGGGCGCGGAAATATCTCCGCGCCCGCAGCGTTTATAAGAACCACGCCATTGCCCGCACGGGCGCGCCGTCGGCGTCGGTGATCTTAAGGGGAAAGCAGCCGAAATTGAACAGCTCTCCGCCGCACAGGTCAAGATTTTTCAAATTTTCAATATTGATGATATCTCCGCTTTTCAGGAGCTTTTTGTGCCGGGGCAGGCCCGCGTCGGCGATGGGGTCCAGCCCGATAACGTCAAAGCCGATGCCCTTGTATTTCCCAGCGAGCACATAGTCCAGAACGGCATCGTCGACGCAGGGATAATCTCCGAAATATGCTGGAGTGCCCCAGTGCTTGTCCCACCCGAGATTGAAGAGCAGAAATTCCACCTTCTCAGCTTTTTCCCCGTATTTTGTTATGCGGGCAAGGTCGATAACACCGCCTTCGGGGATATCCCGGCAATCTATCACGAGGGCGGGGCCGACAAACTGCTCGGGAGGGAAGTCATCCAGCGTCCTGCCGTCCGGATAGAGATGGGCGGGAGAATCCGCATGGGTGCCCGTGTGGGAGGTAATGGAGATGAGCGTCTCCTTAAAGCCGTTTTCCTCGTAGGTGTTTGCGGGGAGAAGGCGGGGGGAATCCGTGTCCGGATAGACGGGCATGGATTCTGTTATGGTGTGGGTCAGGTCGATAACTCGCATAGCTGCCTCCTTAAAAAGCCCCCGGAAATAACCGGGGGCTTGCGTCAGTCTGAGTATTTTTCCAGGAACTGCTTCGTTCTCTCGTTCTTGGGATTGCCGAATACCTCGCTGGGGAGGCCCTCTTCAACGACAACGCCGCCGTCCATGAAGATGACCCGGTCCGCAACGGCGCTGGCGAACGCCATCTCATGGGTGACGATGACCATGGTCATCTTCTCCTCCGCAAGGCTGCGGATGACCTTGAGCACCTCCCCTGTCAGCTCCGGGTCAAGGGCGCTGGTAGGCTCGTCAAAGAAGAGAATGCGGGGGTTCATGGCCAGGGCGCGCACGATGGATACGCGCTGCTGCTGCCCACCGGAGAGCTGATAGGGGTAATAGTCGGCCTTGTCCTCAAGCCCCATCTTTTTAAGCAGAGTCATAGCTGTTTCCGTGGCCTCCTCACGGCTGCGCTTCTGGACGGATACAGGGGCGTCTATAACGTTTTTCAGGACGGAGTAGTGGGGGAACAGGTTGAAGCTCTGGAACACCAGCCCAAAACAGCTTCTAAGCTCACGCAGCTCCTGAGGGGAGACATAGCGCGCCACGCCGTCCTCGCCGGTGCTTGCGGCGGTCCTGCCTACGTATTCAATGGAGCCGGAGTCGATTTTTTCCAGGAAAGTGGCGCAGCGCAGGAGCGTGGACTTGCCGGAACCGGAGGGACCGATTATGGCGACGACCTCACCCTCGTTAACGGAGAGGTTGATGTCCTTGAGAACCTGAAGCTCGTCAAAGGTCTTCTGAATATGCTGCATATCGAGTAATTTCACGGCTGCACCTCCTTATCTGTAATACGCCAAACGCTTCTCGATACGTTCCATGGCAAAGGCGACGACGTAGTTCGCAATGAAGTAGAACACGCCCGCGATAAGGAACGGCATGAAGGAGGTTTGGGAAGCCGCGATCTGCTTGGCGATGGAGAATACCTCCTGATATGCCAAAGTGAAGGCAAGGGAGGTGTCCTTTACCAGGGTAATGACCTCGTTTGTTACGGAGGGCAGGATGCGCTTTATCACCTGGGGCAGGATAATTTTCATAAAGGTCTGGCTCTTTGTGTAGCCCAGGACCTCAGCCGCCTCATACTGCCCGACGGGCATGGACTCGATGCCGGAACGGTATATCTCCGCGAAATACGCGGCGTAGTTCAGCACAAAGCCGATGACAATAGCGGCAAAGCGGTAGCCCCGGATGGACCAGCCAAAGAGATAGAATGGACCGAAGTACCATACAAGCAGCTGGAGCATGAGGGGAGTGCCGCGCATGATTGATATATATATCTTCACTATGAAGCGCACGGGCTTGAAGCTGCCAAGACCCCTCAGAAATTTGCCGTGCTCTTTTTTGCTGCGGTTGATAAAGGCAAAGGGAGCCCAGCGACTCATGCGCCCAAAGGCGACAAGAAAGCCCAGGGGCAGGGAGAGCGCCAGGGTTATAAGGAATATGCCGCAGGTGCGGAGCATACCTGCGGACATGGTGGATAGCATGGTCGAAAATGTCATGTGTTACCTCCGGCACACCAAAGACATTGGGCGGATATTACCGCCCAATGTCAAGGTGGGTTAGTATTTATAAGAGGGAAAGATTACTTGCCGAGGCAGAGATAATCGTAGATGTCGGGGTACTTCTGGCCGATATTATCGAATGTACCGTCCTCAACCAGCGCCAGGAGAGCAGCCTCAACTGTGTCCTTCAGCTCAGTGTCGTCCTTGCGGAAGGCGATGGCGTAAGTCTCGGAGCCGAGAGTTTCGTCCAGATACTTGTAGCCCTCGTTCTTGCTCATGAGGTAGTTGCCTGTAGTTACGTCGATGGCGATAGCGTCAATAGCGCCGGCCTGCAGGTCGTTGAAAGCGATAGTGTATGTCTCAAAGACTTCCAGGGAAGCGAATGTGGCGCAGAGGTCAGCCTGACCGTCCTGAAGCAGGTCGTATGCGGAAGTGGCTGTCTGCACGCCGACGATCTTGCCGGCGAGGTCGTCCAGAGTCTTGATGTCGGAATCGGCGGGAACCATGATCATCTGGCTGTTGTTGGAATAGGGGATAGTCCAGAGATAGTCATCCTCGCGGCCCTCGACCGTTATGCCGGACCAGATGCAGTCGCATGCGCCGGAGTTCAGCTCAGCGTCCTTAGCGTCCCAGTTGAAGGGGACAGCCTCGTAGTTCCAGCCCAGGTATTCACATACCGCCTGAGCCATCTCAACGTCGAAGCCGCTTATCTCGCCGTTATCATCAACGTGTGAGTAGGGGGGATAGTCCAGGTCGAAGCCGTGTTTGAAGGTGAAGGTCTCGCCGGTGGTTTCCGTGTTGGCTGTTTCGTTGTTCTCGGTGTTATTTGTATTTGCTGTGTTGTTCTTGACTTCTTCCTTGCTGCCGCAGGCTGCCAGAATGCCGAAGCACATAAGCATTGCCAGGATCAGCGCGATGATTTTTTTCATTTCTTTTACCTCCAACTCACTTTAGCGTGATAGTATGGTAATATAATAACACGGCATTAAAATAAATCAAGTGGTTTTTTAGAAAAAAAGTCATTTTTAACGTAATTGACATTGCGTGCCGGAAAGACTCGCCGCCTTTTGAACTAATTGCACAATATTGGCTTCTGGAAAAATCAAGACGTATATGATAATATAATATCAAAAACAGCGGAGGTGTTGTTATGGACGTTATCAAAGTCGGTTTTATCGGCTCGGGCAATATGGGCTCGGCACTGGCGGCTGCGGCTGCCGGGGCGGAGAATGTGCGGGTATACGCCGCAGACAAAGACGCGGAAAAGGCGAAAACCCTGGCGGAGCGCACGGGGGGAGAAATGGCGGAGAACGAATATATCGCGGCAAACTGCGACTATATATTCCTTGGCGTAAAGCCCCAGGTGATGGGGGACATGCTCGCGGAGATTGGGGAGACGCTCCGCGCCCGGAAGAGCAGGTTCGTCCTTGTGACTATGGCGGCAGGTCTTAAGATCGAAAAAATAAAGGCGATGTCGGGGACAGAAGCCCCCGTTATACGCATTATGCCCAACACCCCCGCGTCTATCGGCTGCGGAATGATACTTTACAGTATAGGTGAGGGTGTGACCGGCGCGGAAGAAGAGGTATTCTGCCGCATACTGTCGAAAGCCGGCGAACTTTCTCTATTGCCTGAGAAATTGATCGACGCCGGTTGTGCCGTGTCGGGCTGCGGTCCCGCGTTTGTGTATATGTTCATCGATGCCATGGCGCGGGCGGGCGCCGAGGCGGGGCTGGAGGAGGAGCAGGCACTCAGGCTCGCGGCTGTCACCACGATGGGGGCGGCGGAGATGATACTGAAGACCCATCAGGACCCCGTGAAGCTCCGTACAGATGTGTGCAGCCCCGGCGGCAGCACTATCGAGGGCGTTAAGGTGCTTCAGGAGAAAGATATTGACAAGGTTGTGGGCGAGGCAGTCGCCGCGTCCTTCAAAAGGACGGTAGAATTGGGCAAGTGAAAATTTTAAGGCAGGTCAAATGACCTGCCTTAAAATAATATTTGGTAATAATTAGAAATTTTTATGGGATAGTAAATCGCCCTTCTTGTAACATTTGGGAATATATGGTAAATTAATGCCATCAAAAACAAATAAATAGGAGGGCACGGATCATGGGAGACATAAAAATAATCGTCGGCGACGGTAGCGAGGAGTTCAGAAGCCTCATTAAAGATATACTTTCCGCTCAGAGCGGACTTACAGTGGTGGAGACTGCGGGGGACGGAGTCAGCCTGCTGGACGCTGTCGAGCAGTGGGAGCCCGATGTGGTGGTGATGGATGTTGTACTGCCCGGCATCGACGGCATAAGCGTGCTGGAAGAGATGAACCACCGCTGGGGCAGCGCCGCGCCGAAAGTAATATTTGTCTCCAGTTTTTCCAACGACCATGTAATCTCCGAGGCCTCCCGGCTCGGAGCGAGATATTTCATGCTGCGCCCGTTCAAAAGCGAGACACTCGTGGACAGAGTGCAGCGCTGCTGCGCGGATTTTGAAGCAAAGGAGAAGGAGGTGCGCACGCTGAAAAATGATGTTGGGCTCGAGACGACGGTCACCTCCATAATCCATGAGATCGGCGTTCCTGCCCATATCAAGGGGTATCAGTATTTGCGGGAAGCGATCGTACTGGCTGTGAACGACATGGACGTGATAAACTCCATGACGAAAGTTCTCTATCCCATGGTAGCTGAGCGGTACAACACGACGCCCTCCCGTGTGGAGCGTGCGATACGCCACGCCATCGAGGTCGCCTGGGACAGGGGCGACCTGGACACCCTCCAGAAGTACTTCGGCTATACGGTGAGCATAGACAAGGGCAAGCCCACAAACTCCGAGTTCATCGCTATGATAGCGGACCGCCTGAATCTTCAGCTGAAAGAGCGGGTGTAATCATATAAAGTATGTGATTGTGAAAGATTTTTGCGGGTAACCGCAAAAATCTTTTTGCATATGGCTTGTAAAACACCCTGAGATGGGATATAATTCTGTTTAAGATTATAGCGGGTAACCGCAAAAATCTTGAATAGGAGGCGCTTTTTATGGAAATCAAAAGAGACCATTACCTGAATACTCTCATCAGCAAGAAGAATAACGGGCTTATCAAGGTCATAACCGGCATGCGCCGCTGCGGCAAATCGTATCTGTTGTTTACGCTTTTTAAAGCGCACCTGCTGTCTGAAGGAGTGGACGAGGAGCATGTTATCGAGATCGCTTTTGACGCGTTTGAAAACAAGCGCCTGCGCGACCCGGATGTACTGTATCCGCATCTGAAGGAGCTTATCAAGGACGGCGGCATCTATTATGTGCTGCTCGATGAGGTGCAGCTTCTCGGGGAATTTGAAGCTATTCTGAATAGCTTGACGCGTATGAAAAACGTGGATGTGTATGTAACGGGAAGCAACGCCCGTTTTCTCTCGAAGGACGTCATTACGGAATTCAGGGGGCGCGGGGACGAGGTACACATGTACCCTTTGAGCTTTGCGGAGTTCATGTCGGTTTATCCGGGGGCAAAGCAGGACGGTTGGAACGAGTATATCCTCTATGGCGGTATTCCTCTGGTGCTTGGCTTTGCGGAACCTGACCAAAAGATTGCATTTCTGAAGGCCCTGTTTGAGGAGACTTATATTTCTGACATCGTCGGGCGTCATAACATCCGTAATAAAGCGGAACTGGAGGAGCTACTGAATATTCTCTCCTCCGCCATAGGATCCCTGACAAATCCGGAAAAGCTGTCGGCTACATTCAGAACGGTCAAGAAAAAGAAGATCAGCAATGCGACTATTAAACGGTATATCGACTATCTCTGCGATTCCTTCCTGATAGACAGTGCGATGCGCTATGATGTGAAGGGGAAGAAATACATTGACACACCTGTGAAGTACTATTTCACGGATATCGGGCTGAGGAACGTCAGGCTGAATTTCCGACAGATAGAGGAGACGCACAGCATGGAGAACATCATCTTCAACGAGCTGAAGATGCGCGGCTTCAACGTGGATGTGGGCGTTATCACTCAATACGGCACCAACGAGAAGGGCAACAGCATCCGCAGGCAGCTTGAGATAGATTTTGTCTGCAATAAAGGCTCAAAGCGCTATTATATCCAGTCCGCCTACGCAATCCCCGACCAGGCGAAGATGGAGCAGGAGCAGCGGTCGCTGATGCTGACAGGGGATTTCTTCAAGAGGATCATCATTACAAAGGATACGCCCGCCCCGTATTATAATGACGCCGGCGTGCTGATAATGAGCGTCTATGATTTCCTGCTTAATGAAAACAGCCTTGAGATCTGAAGCCGGAAGTATGGGAATATAAAAAGTAAGGCAGGTCATTTGACCTGCCTTAAAACATTTTGGTAATAATTAGAAATTTTTATGGGATAGTAAATCGCCCTTCTTGTAACATTTGGGAATATATGGTAAATTAATGCCATCAAAAACAAATAAATAGGAGGGCACGGATCATGGGAGACATAAAAATAATCGTCGGCGACGGTAGCGAGGAGTTCAGAAGCCTCATTAAAGATATACTTTCCGCTCAGAGCGGACTTACAGTGGTGGAGACTGCGGGGGACGGAGTCAGCCTGCTGGACGCTGTCGAGCAGTGGGAGCCCGATGTGGTGGTGATGGATGTTGTACTGCCCGGCATCGACGGCATAAGCGTGCTGGAAGAGATGAACCACCGCTGGGGCAGCGCCGCGCCGAAAGTAATATTTGTCTCCAGTTTTTCCAACGACCATGTAATCTCCGAGGCCTCCCGGCTCGGAGCGAGATATTTCATGCTGCGCCCGTTCAAAAGCGAGACACTCGTGGACAGAGTGCAGCGCTGCTGCGCGGATTTTGAAGCAAAGGAGAAGGAGGTGCGCACGCTGAAAAATGATGTTGGGCTCGAGACGACGGTCACCTCCATAATCCATGAGATCGGCGTTCCTGCCCATATCAAGGGGTATCAGTATTTGCGGGAAGCGATCGTACTGGCTGTGAACGACATGGACGTGATAAACTCCATGACGAAAGTTCTCTATCCCATGGTAGCTGAGCGGTACAACACGACGCCCTCCCGTGTGGAGCGTGCGATACGCCACGCCATCGAGGTCGCCTGGGACAGGGGCGACCTGGACACCCTCCAGAAGTACTTCGGCTATACGGTGAGCATAGACAAGGGCAAGCCCACGAACTCCGAGTTCATCGCTATGATAGCGGACCGCCTGAATCTTCAGCTGAAAGAGCGGGTGTAACTATATAAAGCATTAAAGACTCCCCAATGGTAGGGGAGCCTTTTCGATCAGAGCAGGGGAACGCCGTTTTTCTCCGCGAATACCAGTCGGTCGCCCTCGTATTTAAGTGTCATGAGGAAGCAGTCTTCGTCCGCGCTAAGGGGTTTGAGAAAGAATTTATCGCCCTCCCAGGTTGGCAGACCGAGGACCTTGTCCTTATCCACCCAGCACAGCTCTCCCTCGTTGCAGGGGACAAGCTCACCCTCGAAATTTCCCCCCGTGAAGAGGAACATATACTCCGTTGCCCATTTGTCCGAGAGAAAGGTCACCACACCACGGAACCGCAGAATGCCGGAGTGCAGTCCGGTCTCCTCATATATCTCCCGGCGGGCGCATTCTTCGGGACTCTCGTCCTTTTCAAAGTGGCCGCCTACGCCGATCCACTTACCTTCGTTCAGGTCATTTTCCTTTTTTGTCCTGTGCAGCATGAGATATTTGCCGTCCTTTTCAAGATAGCAGAGCGTGGTGTTTTCCATAATAATACCTCCCCGGGCGGAATAACCGCAGGTTATCACAGCTGCGTGAGGAAGTCAACCGTCTTGACATATACGGGTCATCTGATAAAATCAATACCTGAGAAAGGATGGAGGGATAATGAGGGGAAAACTGCGTGAAGTGAACCTGGAGCTTGGGATGCCATACGCAGATCAGGCGATAAAAAGGCTCACTTTTGAGATATATAATTCAAAAAAGATGCAGGTGAGCGTGCTGAAGATAATCCATGGCTACGGTTCCTCCGGAACCGGGGGCAAAATACGCCGCAAAGCCCGGGAATATCTTGCGAGGCTGAAGAGCCGGGGTGAGATAGCCGGGTTTGTCACGGGGGAGGAGTTTTCAATCTTCAGTGAAGACACAAGGCGGATGTTTATGACCTGCGACGAACTGCGCCGTGACCGGGATCTGGACCGGTTCAACAGCGGTGTGACTTTTATTTTGCTGTAATAATTTATCTTTACAGGGCAAAAACCTGTTGACAAGGGCGGCAGGTATGTGGTAATATCATTAGGCTTGATTGCGGTACTGAGACAGAATTTAGGAGTCAGGCGCCATTAGAATTTGTTTGCGGGTGTAGTTCAATGGTAGAATTCCAGCCTTCCAAGCTGGCCGCGTGGGTTCGATTCCCATCACCCGCTCCACACTTTTTACCATATGCGCCAGTAGCTCAGTCGGATAGAGCAACTGCCTTCTAAGCAGTAGGCCGGGGGTTCGAATCCCTCCTGGCGTGCCAAGGGATCTGCCGGAAGGCAATTCCTTTTCATGGTGGGTATAGCTCAGTTGGTTAGAGCGCCAGGTTGTGGCCCTGGAGGCCGACGGTTCGAATCCGTTTACTCACCCCACTTAAAAACTACGGGGAGTTTCCGCTTCCCGTTTTTTTATTGAAGTCTGATGGGGTGTCGCCAAGCGGTAAGGCACGGGACTTTGACTCCCGCATCGGTGGTTCGACTCCACCCATCCCAGCCATAATTGCCGGGGAGGTGAGCCGAACCGGCGCGTAAGACTCGTTAGCTCAGTCGGCAGAGCAATTGCCTTTTAAGCAATGGGTCCGGAGTTCGAATCTCCGACGAGTCACCAAGAAAGAGCACGACTTATGTCGTGCTCTTTCTTTTTATGAAATAATTGCATTGTGGGAAAGCTTCTGTTATAGTGTGAAGTATAAAAAGCGGGAGGTATGAATATGAAGGAAGTTAAATCCCCCAAAAGACCTATGATCTATTATTATATCATCGTTCTCGCGGTGCTCCTGGCCCTTAACTTCTGGATCATCCCATGGCTCGTGCAGCAGCAGGTCCAGGAGACGGACTACGGCACGTTCATGGACATGACGGAGAGCGGCGAGATAGGCCGTGTGGAGATCGAGAGCAACAAGATAATCTTCACGAATAAGGACGAGACCGAGATATATAAGACGGGACTCATGGAGGACCCGGGCCTTATTGACCGGCTCCACGCGTCCGGGGCAGTGTTCGCCAGCGAGATACAGGAGCAGGCGTCGCCTATCCTGAGCATACTCCTGGGATGGCTGCTGCCCGTGCTTATTTTCATAGCTCTTGGTCAGTTCATGGCCAAAAGGCTCACGGACAAGGCCGGCGGCAGCAACGCCATGATGTTCGGGCTCGGCAATTCGAATGCGAAGGTGTACGTCCAGTCAACACAGGGCATCAGCTTTGCGGATGTCGCCGGTGAGGATGAGGCGAAGGAGAGTCTGCAGGAGATAGTTGACTACCTCCACGACCCGAAGAAATACGAGGAGGTTGGCGCCTCCATGCCCAAGGGGGTGCTCCTTGTGGGACCTCCGGGCACAGGCAAAACAATGCTGGCGAAGGCAGTGGCAGGGGAGTCCAAGGTGCCCTTTTTCTCCATCTCCGGCTCTGAATTTGTGGAGATGTTCGTGGGCATGGGTGCGTCCAAGGTCCGAGACCTCTTCAAGCAGGCGAAGGAGAAGGCGCCGTGCATCGTGTTCATCGACGAGATAGACGCCATCGGTCAGAAGCGCAGCGGCGGCACCGTGGGCGGAAACGACGAGCGGGAGCAGACGCTAAACCAGCTCCTCACGGAGATGGACGGCTTTGACGACAACACCGGCGTTATAATCCTCGCTGCTACGAACCGCCCCGAGTCCCTGGACCCCGCGCTCACGAGACCGGGACGCTTCGACAGGCGCGTGCCCGTGGAGCTGCCGGACCTGGCGGGCAGAGAGGCAATATTGAAAGTCCACGCTAAGAAGATAAAGCTGGCGGATGATGTGAACTTCCACACCATCGCCAGGATGGCTTCCGGCGCTTCCGGCGCGGAGCTTGCGAATATCATCAACGAGGCGGCGCTGCGGGCGGTGCGCTCCGGCAGAAAGATAGTGAACGAATCCGACCTTGAGGAGAGCATCGAGGTGGTCATCGCGGGCTACGAGAAGAAGAACAACATTCTCTCCGACAAGGACAAGCACATCGTGGCATATCACGAGATCGGTCACGCCCTCGTGGCGGCGAAGCAGACGAACTCCGCCCCCGTGCAGAAGATAACCATAGTTCCCCGCACCTCCGGCGCTCTGGGCTATACCATGCAGGTGGAGGAGGGGGACAGAGTCCTTCTGAGCCGGGAAGAGCTGGAGAACAAGATCGCGACTCTTACAGGCGGGCGCGCCGCGGAAGAGGTGGTATTCGGTTCCGTGACCACAGGCGCCTCTAACGATATCGAGCAGGCGACGAAGCTGGCGCGGGCGATGCTCACCCGTTACGGCATGAGCGACGAGTTTGATATGGTCGCCCTTGAGACCGTGACGAATCAGTACCTCGGGGGCGACGCATCCCTCGCGTGCTCGGCGGAGACCCAGACGAAGATCGACCGCCTTGTGGTGGAGCTTGTAAAGACTCAGCACGAAAAGGCAAAGAAGATCCTCACGGACAACCGCCCGAAGCTGGACGAACTGGCGAAATTCCTCTATGAGAAGGAGACCATCACCGGCGAGGAGTTCATGGCAATACTGAATAAATGACACGAGTCCCCCTTGAAGAAAGGGGGACTTTAGCTTTCTTAAGTTTATCAAAATGTGTTGACAATGTAGACAGGGGCATATATACTGTGTTTACAATGTAGACAGAGAGGAGTTGATCCTGTTGGATACAAAGAACATAGCCCTTACGGACTCGGAGTGGAATCTGATGGAGTGCCTTTGGAAAAACTCGCCCAGAAGCGGCCGGGAAGTCATCGACGAGCTGGGGGAGAAGGTCGGCTGGAGCCGCAGCACTACGCTCACGATGCTCCGACGGATGACGGAGAAGGGGGTCATATCCTGCGACGAGAGCGGCGGCATGAAGATGTATGCGCCCCTTGTGGAGCGGGAGGCGGCTGTGTCCGCCGAGACAGAGGACTTCTTAAAGCGTGTCTATAAGGGCAGCGTGAGCATGATGGTGAGCACCCTCACCAGGAAGCAGAAGCTCACCACCGAAGAGATAGACGAACTGTATGAAATACTGCGCCGGGCAGAGGAGGGAGAGAAATGATAACCTGGACAGCAACGTCGTCCCTGCTTATTTTGATAGTTCTGCTGCTGCGGACCCTGCTCAAGGGGCGCATCAGCCCGCGGATACAGTACGCCCTGTGGGCGCTTGTGCTTCTGCGCCTGCTCATACCGGGCACATTTTTCCACAGCTCCGTCAGCGTTATGAACGTTGTGGAGCGCCGCCCGGCAACAACTGCCGCGCAGCCGTCCCCGGTCTACGGCACGGCGCCGGAAAGCACGACGGCTGCGTCTGCCGGGGGAACAGTACCAGCCCTGTCGGGAACGCAGATATCCTCGGCTGACACGGGCAGAGCCGCCCGGCTCACCATCGCCCAGATACTGACTGTGCCCTGGCTCGTAGGCGCGGCGGTGGTCGTGGTGTGCTTCACGGTGTCGAACTTCCGCCTGGGGCGTGAGCTGCGCCAGGGACGGCAGCGAATAGCGGCGGAGAACTGCCCGCTGCCTGTGTATCTGTCCAGGAACGCGGATACGCCTCTGCTCTTCGGCATTTTCCGCCCGGCGATATATGTGACGCCAAAAGCGCTGGAGTCGGAGGAAATCCTCTCCCAGGTGCTGGAGCATGAGCTGACCCACTACCGCCACGGGGATAACATATGGGCGCTGCTCCGGTGCGCGGCTGTGGCGCTGCACTGGTATAACCCTCTTGTGTGGCTGGCGGCGAACGTTTCATTGAGGGACGCGGAGCTCGCCTGCGACGAGGGGACAATACGCCGCATCGGTGAGGATAAGCGCATGGAGTACGGCAGGACACTCATCGGTTTTACAGTTGAGAGCCGCCCTATGAGGCAGATACTCAACTGCGCGACCACAATGACCGGCGGTAAGAACACTATAAAGGAGCGCATCACACTCATAGCAAAGCGCCCCCGCACGGCGGTAGTGACACTCGCGGCGGTGATACTCATTGCCGCTGTGGCTGTGGGCTGTACCTTCATGGGAGCGAAGGACAAAACGCCGCAGGACACGCCTCCGGCGACGCCGGAAGTATCCGCGCCGGAGGACGACACGTGGGATGTTGGCGGCGTGCTTTTCTCCATGCCGACGGAGTATTACGATGAGGTCACGATCCTCTCGGAGGATAGCGGCGTCGCGTTCTATATGAAGAGTCAGCTTGAGAAGTACGCCGACACAGACATGGGCTGGCTTTTCAGCATCATCAAGTACAGCCGCGCCCAGTACGAGGAGTATCTCATGAGCGACGGCAGCGGCATGAGCTTCTTCGCCGTGGATGACGGCGGCGTGGATGACAGGACATACTGGACATATTATGGCTTCTTCGTGCCCACGGACGTCCGCTTCGATATGGACGCCGGGGAGCGTTATCCTGAGCTTCAGGAGACGCTTGGACGCTCGGTAAAGGAGAGCGTTATGGCGCTTAATGACCTCACGGCGTTTTCGGGTGACGAAGGGGACTATACATACCCCGGCAATCATATGACGCTCCTGTACTACCCATATAATGACTACAACGGCACGAAGGACGAGATATATACCCTGACCCTTTCCCAGCCCGTGAAGCAGGGGGAGGGAGGCATCTGGTGCGTGGAGCGGTGGAGCGACGGCAACTACACCTATTACTGGTTCATCCCCTATGACGGGCAGTCCTCTCAGGTGCACTATGAAGCCCTTCAGGCCGCGGCGGACAGCGGAGAGGACGCGTCCCTCCTTGACCCGCTTAACGCGGCGAAGGCTTTCGCGGCGCAGTGTTTCTACTTATACAATGATGGCAGGGAGCCTACGGATCCCAGCTTCACTACGCCCGGGGAGTATATCGCCGGACTTATCGGCGGGGACGTAAATAATATCCCGGCGCTCACCACGGAGAAGCTTGCGAGCTTTCTCATATTCAGCGACGGAGCCTATTCGGAGGGCGGCGCCGCGGAGCTGATGAACCGGCTGGAGAGTACCCCGGCGGACACGATAGAGGTGATATCCGGGTTGAAAATGGGTGACCGGGAGAAGATATGCTATCTTGCGGGTGCTGAGGCACGGAACTCCGGGCGGCAGGACATAGTCAAGGCCCTTGCCGGACTTGACCTGACGGACAGCGGGCGCCAGACTGTGGAACTGATAGAGACATATATGAATAAGTAACGGCAGAGCCGTTGGCGGAAGAGCAGGGAAGGCGCCCCGAGAGGGACGCCTTCTCTGCTCTGTTTTCTCAGCTTTTCTGAGCGGGCTTGAAAATAACGGCTACGAGATAACCGAAGAACACGGCAGCGGCGATGCCGCCCGCACTGTTCTTCACGCCGCCAATCATGGCGCCAAGGATGCCCTGTTCCTGTACTGCTTCCTTCACGCCAACGGCGAGGTTATACCCAAAGCCCGTCAGGGGCACGGTAGCGCCAGCGCCCGCGTAGTCCGCAAGGGGCTTATAGACCCCGAGCGCGCCCAGCGCCACGCCCGCCACGACAAAAATTACGAGGATGCGCGCGGGGGTGAGCTTCGTCTTGTCAAGAAGTATCTGACCCACAACGCAGATCAACCCGCCTACCCAGAAAGCGTTTATATAATCCATAGCTTATCCCTCCCGACTATTGGATATGTGCAGCAGATGGCAGATGCCGGGGATGCTCTCACCCTGCTGAGTGACGGTGGGGGACATGAGCGCCCCCGTGGGAGCGAAGAGGACATTGTTCCACTTCCCGGCGCGCATGCCGTTGAGAATATATCCTGTTAGGACCGACGCGCTGCACCCGCAGCCGGAGCCACCGGCGTGCATATCCTGCTTCTTCAGATCGAATATCATCACGCCGCAGTCGTTGTAGTTTGGGGAGATATCCACGCCGTCCTGACGGAAAAAGTCGATAATTATATCCTTTCCCAGCTTTCCCAGGTCCCCGGTGACGATGAGGTCGTAGTCCGCCGGGCGGGTGCCCGTATCGGTGAAAAACGCCGTGAGAGTGTCATATGCCGCGGGAGCCATAGCGGCGCCCATGTTCGCCGCGTCCTTGATGCCGAGATCGACCACCTTGCCCACGGCGGCGGCGCGGACGCAGGGGCCAGAGCCTTCCCGGGAGAGAATAACGGCTCCCGCTCCGGTCACGGTCCACTGGGCGGTGGGGGTGCGCTGTCCGCCGTACTGGTTGGGCATGCGGTACTGGCGCTCCGCGCCGCTGAAGTGGGAAGAAGTCATGGCGGCGGCGTTGGAAGCAAAGCCTCCGTCCAGTATCATGGCGGCGAGGGTGATGCTCTCGCCCATGGTGGAGCAGGCGCCGTAGAGCCCGAAAAAGGGAATATCCGTGTCCCGGATGCAGAAGGCCGTGCCTACGCACTGGTTGAGCAGATCACCCGCGAAAATATAATCAATTTCCGACGGTGCGAGCCCGCTCTTGTCCAGAGCACGGGTGAGCGCCTCCTTCTGCATGCGGCTTTCTGCTTTCTCCCATGTACGCTCGCCGAAGAAAGCGTCGTCGTTGATATAATCAAAGCTGTCCGCAAGGGGGCCCTCGCCCTCCTTCTTGCCGACGGCGTTGGCGTGCCCGACGATGACGGGCGGCGTCTGAAAGACCACCGTCCTTGAGCCGAGTCTTTTAAGCATATTACTGCCTCCAAACAAATGAATTTGGAGGTAGTTTCTGCATTTCATCGCTGATTATCCCGCTTTTTCCGAGCCCTGAAGGGAGATTTTACATTACTTATATTGAAAGCCGCGGCCGCAGGTGTTACAATGCAGGGAGAAGCGGAGATGCGAGGTGATGAGGGTGGAGACGCTTTATTTAACGGTGCTTATTCTGCTGCTGTTCTTTTTAGTGCTGATCCCGCGGCGGACCAGGCGCGTCGCCGCCGCCCGCCATATACTCAAAAACAACAGGGAGGGTGTAGCTTTTATGGAAGAGCTTGCAAAGCAGTTTCTGAACAAGGAGTGTCTGATATATACGATAACGGACACCAGCGGCATACAGGGTGTTGTCAAGGAGGTCTCCGGCGGCGGTATCGTCATACAGAGCAAGGACAGCCTCCAGGCAATGAACCTCGAGTATGTTACCCGTATCCGTGAGTATCCCAGAAGCAAGAACGGGAAGAAAAAATCCATAGTGACAGATTAAAAAACTCCCCGGTTGACTAAATGCCAGCCGGGGAATTTTTTCTTTATAGGAGCTCGTTATAGCGTCCCCTGGGGGTGTAGACCGTGTGGAGCAAGTCATGAGCCTTGTGCCCACCCACACCATCAAAGTACTCTTCATACACTTGCAGCAAGGCAGCGTTTTCGTGGGACTTGTGGAGCGTCTTGCGCTCATCCTCTCCGTATAGAGCCTTGGCGCGCTTTTCACGGATATTCTCATCCGAGCTCCGGGGCTGCCCGCCGCCTGTGATGCAGCCGCCGGGGCAGCCCATAACTTCTATGAAGTGATAAGGAGAGACGCCTTCCCGCACCTGTCTCATGAGAATATCTGACCCGGCGAGACCGCTGGTGACTGCCACACGTACGGTGACGCCTTCAAGGAAGCTATACTCCGGAAGTACGTCCTCAAAGGTTATCCCGACGTCCTTTATCTGCTCAAAGCCCTCAATGGGCGCTACGCGAAGCCCATCAAAGGGCAATTCCCGTCCAGTGACGAACTCATACACCGTCCTGAGCGCCGCTTCCATCACACCGCCAGTAACGCCGAATAGGTCGGCAGCGCCGGTGGAGAGCCCCAAAGGCGCGTCAAAATCACTCTCAGGAAGGGAGAAGAAATCAATACCGGATGAGCGTATCATACGTGCCAGTTCCCGCGTGGTTATAACGGCGTCCACATTGGGGTGACCGCCATTTTCCATTTCAGGGCGCTGAATCTCGTATTTTTTTGCAGTACATGGCATGACAGACACTACGAAGATATCTCCCGGGTCAAGCCCCAGCTTTTCAGCGTAATAACTCTTCACAAGGGCACCAAACATGGTGTGTGGTGATTTGCAGGTGGAGAGGTGATCCAGTTCATTTGGATATTCGTGTTCAATGTGCTTTATCCAGCCTGGAGAGCAACTCGTTATCATGGGAAGAACGGCGCTGCCGCCTGTGAGGACGGACTTCACCCGCTCAAGCAGTTCTGTGCCCTCCTCCAGTATTGTCATATCGGCAGCGAAGTTAGTGTCAAACACGTCATCAAAACCCAGCTCCCGGAGGGCCGTGACCATTTGCCCGGTCACAGCTGTGCCCGCAGGCAAACCAAATTCTTCACCCAATGCCGATCGGACAGCGGGAGCAACCTGGACAACTACACGCTGTTTAGCATTATCCAGTGCCGACCATACGGCGCTGATGCCATCAGTTTCCCGGAGGGCACCTGTGGGGCACACTACGGTGCACTGACCGCACATGGCACAGGCAGTTGAGTTAAGAGGCAGACCAAGAACCGGGGATATCACAGAGGCAAATCCACGATTTTGGACGTCGATAGCCCCCACGCACTGTACCTCTCTGCATACTGTGACGCAGCGGCGGCAGAGGATGCACTTCGCATTGTCTCGGGTGATTGAGGGGGAGATGTCAACAGTGCAGCGGCCAGACTCCCCCGAGAAGGGCTGGGAGTCTATGCCAAGTTCGCTGCCCAGACGGCGCAGTTCGCAATCTCCGTTGCGGACGCAGTTAAGGCAGTCCTGGGGATGGTCGGATATCATCAGTTCGTAGAGCATTTTCCGAGCCGCTCGAACCCTAGGGGTGTTTGTTTTAACAGCCATACCCTCGGTGACGGCAGTGATGCAGGAGGCCTGAAGGTTTTTTGCACCCTCCACCTCAACGGTGCAGATGCGGCATGCCCCGAATTTATGCACGTCTTTCAGGTAGCACAGGCTGGGAATGCGGATGCCGACGCTCGCAGCGGCTTCGAGTATGGTGGTGCCCTCGGGAACGGACACGTTTTTTTCGTTAATTGTCAGATTGACCATGTTATTACCTCCTGTCGCAATGCAGACAGCGCAACGCCTCGCCCATGGCGTCCAGTCTATGGAAACCACACTCCACCTCTACGAAACTCTTCGTCCGAACCTCAGGTGGAATCACCTTGTGGGGGAAGCGGTCGTGAGGCTGTGTCGTCTCGGTTATGTCCATCACAGGGATGTCTTCAATATCGCTGCCTTTGTTCAGGACACCCGCACCACCCAGATATTTGTCAATGCTGGAGGCTGCGCGTTTACCATCGGCGATAGCTTGAATAACTACATTTTTACCCCAAGGAGCGGTGTCGCCTCCCAGGAAAATGCCGTCATCTGTGGTGCCGCCTGTAAATTTATTCATGCTCTCGGGGGTGAATACTGAGGTGCCGTCCTCCTTAGTTCGGAAGAAGCCTTTATCAACCTCCTGGTTTACAGCGGTGACAACACAGTCACAGGGTATTTCAAAGCGTGAATCCTCTATGACCTTCGTACGGCGTCGCCCATCGGAGTCGAAATCAGTCTGGCACATACGCATAAAAGCAATGGCGCGGACATTACCGTTCTCATCCGGAAGTATCTCAAGGGGAGAGGCAAGGGTTTCTATGGTAACACCTTCTTCAGTAGCCTCGACTATCTCCCGTTCATCGGCAGGCATTTCCTCAAGAGTGCGCCGATAGACCATGGTCACATCTTTAACACCAAGGCGCACAGCTGTGCGGGCAACGTCCATAGCAGTGTTACCGCCGCCCACGACCACGAGACTCCAGGGAATCTCCATGGGCTTATTGAGCCCCACGCACTTGAGGAAGCGCAGACCACTCATGACCTGGGGCAGATCCTCGCCTGGGATGTCCAGCAAGCGGGATTTCTGGGTGCCGATGGCGATGTATATGGCGTCGTAGTTTGCGATGACATCTTCCATGCGGACATTCTCGCCAACGCGGGTGTTGGTATGTATCTTAACACCAGTATCTTCAATAGCGCGTATCTCTTTTGCGAGCACCTCGTTCGGCAGGCGGTACTCTGGAATACCCCAGTAGAGTACACCGCCGGCCACGCTCTCTGCCTCGAACACGTCGACACCATGCCCCAACAGGCGCAGATAATAGGCGCAGCTCAGTCCGGAGGGACCGGCGCCAATGACTGCCACACGCTTATCAGTGTCGGGCATGGCGGTGGGGCGGCTGTACTCAAAGTTGGAGTTAAGAGCGTAGTCTCCAACAAAGCGCTTCACATGACATATGGAGAGAGCTTCGTCCACCTGAGCACGGCGGCAGTGACGCTCACAGGGGTGGGTGCACACACGCCCGCACACGGCGGGAAAGGGGTTCTCCTGACGTATAAGGGCGTAGGCGTCCATGATACGCCCTGCGGCCACCAACGCCATATAACCGGGGACATTGACCCCGGCAGGACAGGCATTGCGGCATGGAGAGGTGTACAGCTCGGAACAGACACCAGCGTCACAGTGCTTGTCATAAATATGGGTCTCGTATTCGTCGCGGAAGTATTTAAGTGTGGAAAGGACCGGGTTTGCTGCTGTCTGACCAAGACCACACATTGCAGTATCCTTCAAGGTTGCCGCCAGATCCTGGAGGATGTCAAGATCCTCTGGCTTGCCATTGCCCTCAGTTATGCGTTCCAGTATTTCCAGCATACGCTTTGTACCCACCCGGCATGCTAGACACTTACCGCAGGATTCATCCTTGATGAAGTCAAGAAAATACCGTGCTGTGTCTACCATACAGGTATCCTCATCCATGACAATCATGCCGCCGGAACCCATAATTGCACCAAGTTTTGATAGAGACTCATAGTCCACAGGGGTGTTTAGGAATGCTTTGGTGAGACAGCCGCCGGAAGGTCCGCCAGACTGGATAGCTTTGAATTCCTTGCCGCCGATTATGCCTCCGCCAATGGTATAGAGGATATTCCCAAGTGGGATGCCCATTGGGACCTCCACAAGTCCGGTGTTCACAATCTTGCCGGACAGGGCGAACACCTTCGTGCCGGGACTGCCATCCGTGCCGTATTGGCGGAACCAATCGGCACCGTTGAGGATTATTGCAGGGATACAGGCGAGGGTCTCAACATTGTTGATTATGGTAGGGCAGCCGTAAAGACCGGACTGAAAGGGGAAAGGCGGCTTCTGTTTCGGCTCGCCCCGGCGACCTTCAATTGATGCCATGAGTGCAGTTTCCTCACCGCAGACAAACGCACCTGCACCGAGTCGTATCTCAAGATTGAAATTGAACCCGCATCCAAAAATATTTTCTCCCAGAAGCCCACGCTCCCGGGCTTCGTCAATCGCTTGACTGAGCCGTTGGAAGGCGATAGGGTACTCCGCACGGATATAGACGTAACCGGTGTTTGCGCCAATTGCAAAACCACCTAGCATAAGCGCCTCAATGACACTATGTGGATCGCCCTCGAAAATACTCCGGTCCATGAAGGCACCAGGGTCGCCCTCGTCTGCGTTGCAGACTATGTATTTTTGCCCCTCGGGCTGGTTATACGCAGACTCCCATTTTACGCCAGTGGGGAAACCGGCGCCTCCTCTTCCGCGGAGTCCGGATTTTTTTACTTCATCGATGACCGCACGCCGATCACCCTTCTCAAGAGCGGTGGCAATGGCCAGGTAGCCATCACGGGCGATATAGGCGTCCACGGTGGATATGTCAATAAAGCCGCAGTTCCTGAGGGCTATGCGGGTCTGCTCCCGGAAAAATGGAATGTCCTGCATATGGGGAATGTGTTTTTTATGCACGCTGTCGTAAAAAGTGTACTCTTCAATGAAATTCCCCTCAAGAAAATGCTTCACAACGATTTTCTCCACTTTTTCCGGAGTTAGTTCTGTGTAATAGATGTCGTCCGGGAACACATAGAGTACAGGACCCACTGCGCAAGTGCCGACGCAACCAACTTGCATGACCTTGACTTCATTATCCAAGGAGAATTTACTCAACGCATCCCGAAGGGCCTTTTCAACCTCTCCGCATCCGGAGGAGACGCAGCCGGAGCCGCCGCATACCATAACGTGGAACCTGTAAGAGGAAAGCTCCTCGTTATATGCCTGCTTTATCCTCCGCAGAACCGCAATATTGCCAATCTTCATAGTTGTGCACCTCTCCCGTTAAACGTATTTTTCCAGTATCTGCCCCAAATGCTCGGGCTTCACCTGTTTATAGACGTCGTTATCAATTTGAATGGCGGGAGCAAGCCCGCAGGCACCGATACACCGCACTACCTCGAAGGTGAAGTTCCTGTCTTTTGTGGTCTCACCGATGCCAATGCCAAGAAGCTGTTGAATCTGCTCCACCAGTTTCTTACCGCCGCGGACGTAGCAGGCTGTGCCGAGGCACACGTTTATGGTGTGCCTGCCCTTTGGTTGGGACGTGAAGAGGGAGTAGAAACTCACCACGCCTGAGACCTCTGCCACAGGTATATCAAGGGCATCTGCCACGACCTCCTGAACCTGCAGGGGCAGGTATCCGAAAACCTCCTGGGCAAGGTGGAGCACCTGAATTAGCGCGTTGGGATTACCTTGGTAAGCCTGGGTGAGACGGCGGACTGCTTCAAGAAGAGCCTGTTCGTTCCCGGCGCAGCAGCCGCAGGCTTCGATTTTGCTGTAACTCATAAAAAACAACCTCCTGTGATATTTATGAATTGAAAAATCTTATTAAATCATAATATAATATATGCATGAATGCAACATAAAAAATTGCAAAAATCTCTCCTGATATGTTAAAAACTCAACAATCAATGTTAAAAATGAAACAATATTTCGCAGAAGGTGCAATTTTCCGTAAAATTTCAATGAATTTGCAATTGTTTAGAGTAAATAAATACGTACATTGTCATTTTTATAACAAAAACTTTTTAAAATACTTTTAGCTAGGGGGAACAAAAAGCACCGTTTGTTGAAAAAAATGCTTATGCGTAGTATAATACAATCAATATATTCCGGGGCGGTGGAGCGATGGTTGTAACTGAGATGGAAAATGTAATAAAAATTGACGGTCTTGAAGATTTCGAGCCGGAGCGCATATTCGAGTGCGGCCAGTGCTTCCGCTGGGACAGGCAGCCTGACGGCAGCTATATAGGCGTTGTAGGCAGCCGCGCAGCCCGGGTTGTGAAGAACGGGGAGAGTGTGTTCATTTCCGGTACTGCCGAGGACTTCGGCGATATCTGGCGGGACTACTTCGATCTGGATCGTGACTACGCCCTTGTGAGAGAGCGGGTGGCCATCGACGACTACATGACCTCCGCCTGCCGGTTCGGCAGAGGCATCAGGATATTGCACCAGGACAAGTGGGAGGCCCTGTGCTCATTTATAATCTCCCAGTGCAATAACATAACCCGGATAAAGGGCATTGTCTCCCGCCTGTGCGGGAATTTCGGCAGTCCCATAGAGTTCGAAGGGCGCACATATTACACCTTTCCTCCGGCTGAGCGCCTTGCGGGGCTGAACACGGAGGACCTCGCGCCTCTGCGCTGCGGGTACAGAGCGGATTATATAATCGGCGCGGCGGAGAAGGTTGCCTCCGGCGAACTGGACCTCGAGGCTGTTTCCCTCCTGCCGGAGAAGGAGATGAGGGCGGCGCTCATGAGTCTTAACGGCGTGGGGAAGAAGGTCGCCAACTGCATGATGCTTTTCGGGCTGCACAGGCTGGACGCGTTCCCAGTGGACGTGTGGATAAAGCGTGTCATCGACGGGCAGTACGGCGGCGATTTTGACCCGGGGATTTTTGGCGAGTATGCGGGCATTGCCCAGCAGTATATGTTTTACTACGCCCGTTCCGGGGCGTGTGAGGAGGAAAAATGAGGGGATATACAGAGACTTACAGAGTAAACGGCTCCCAGGCGGATATGTGGGGGCACCTTAAATATTCAACGCTCCTGCAGATGTTCCAGGATACGGCGGACAGGCACACCGCCATGCACGGCGTTTCAAACAGAGAGATGCAGGAAAACCACGGGGCAAGCTGGGTCGTGGCAAAGATCTGGATCAGGCTCCACCGGCCCATCCGCTGTGGCGATACGATCAGCGTAGCTACATATCAGCGGCCTCTCCGGGGCATCCAGTTCGTAAGGGATACGGAGATTCGGGACGAACAGGGTGAAATTATCGGAGAGGGCGTCAGCGTGTGGATACTTATCGACAGGGAGACACACGCTTTCCTCGGACCAGACACGGCAAGACGCATAACCCAGGATCACGGGAGCATATACGACAGCGACAAGACCGCGAAAATACCCAAAATGCGTATGCCGGAGGACTTGACGCCGGTTTTTGAAAAGACTTTTATGTACAGCGACACGGACATGAACGGCCACGTGAACAACACCCGTTACCTGGATGCCATATGCGACGCCTGCCGCCTCGAGCTGGAGCCGGGGAGGTTCATAACCGAGCTCCAGCTTGGTTACAAGGTGGAGTGCAGGGCCGGGGAGACGGTGATGCTCCTTGCCGGGGAGCAGGACGGGAGCCTTTACGCGGAGGGAAGAGTCGAGGACGGGCTGCGCTTTGAAGCGAAGCTCACTCTGGCGGATATGTGAGGAGGATGGAAATGGATAAGCTTGAACAGCTCGGAAAGATAATTAGCGAGAGTGACAACATAGTTTTTTTCGGAGGAGCCGGCGTGAGCACGGAATCCGGCATTAAGGATTTCCGCAGCGCCGATGGGCTTTATAATCAGCATTACAAATATCCGCCGGAGACGATACTCTCCCACACCTTTTTCATGAACCACCCGGAGGAGTATTACGAGTTCCACCATGCGAAACTCACCCTGCGGGGTGTGAAGCCAAACACCGCCCACTATAAGCTGGCGGAGTTGGAAAAGCAGGGAAAGCTCAAGGCAGTAATAACCCAGAATATCGACGGGCTGCACCAGATGGCGGGCAGTGTAAACGTGCTGGAGCTCCACGGCTCCACAGCGAGAAACTACTGCATCCGCTGCGGAAAGAAGTTCCCAGCGAACTATGTTGACGATGCTCCGGGAGTGCCCCGGTGTGAGTGCGGCGGCATAGTGCGCCCGGACGTTGTACTCTATGAGGAGAGCCTGGACGGGGAAGTACTGGAAAAGAGCGTAGAGTTTATCAGCCGGGCGGATGTGCTCATCGTGGGCGGTACGTCTCTCAACGTGTACCCGGCGGCGGGGCTTATCAACTACTACCGGGGTGACAAGCTGGTGCTTATCAACCGGGACAGCACTCCCTATGACGGCAGGGCGAATCTTATTATTAACGACAGCATCGGCAAAGTGCTGGGGGCGGTATGCTGACATGCGGTATAAAACAGCGCGGCGCTTGCTGATCTTCTGGACGATTTTCATAGGAATAGGCGCTCTTGCCGGGGGAGCCTGCATGCTCATCAGGCCAGACGGCGCCCTGGGTATGGAGGGGATGCTGCCCTATTTTCAGGTGCTGCCATTCGCTGATGTGCTGTTTCAGGATTTCCTGTTTTCCGGGATAGCCCTGATTATAGTAAATGGGATTACAAATCTGACGGCGGCAGTGCTGCTGCTGAGAAATAAACGGGCGGGCTGCGTGCTGGGCGGCGTTTTCGGCGTGACGCTCATGCTGTGGATATGCATCCAGTTTTATATGTTCCCGGCGAATTTCATGTCCACTATTTACTTTGCCTTCGGCGCGCTGCAGGCGGCGACAGGCTTCGGGGCGACGGTGTTCTATGACCAGGAGCATTTCACCGTGAGACCTGAGGATTACAATAATATCGGCAGCGACAAGAGCCGCCTCGTGGTTTACTTCTCCCGCATGGGCTATGTGGAGCGGGCGGCGCTGAGCTGGGCGAATGAAACAGGCGCGGAGGTGTTCCGTCTGGAGAGTACGGAGCTTACCCGGGGGACACTCGGCTTCTGGTGGTGCGGCAGATTTGGAATGCACCGCTGGGAGATGCCACTGAAGGCTCTGCCGGAAGATACCGAAAGGTACGAACATGTTACCCTATGTACACCTGTATGGGTATTTGCCCTGTCCGCTCCGATGCGCCGCTTCTGCCGGGAGATGAATGGCAGGATAAAGAGCGCGGATTATGTGATACTCCACTTCCAGCGGGGGAGATGCGTCTCGGTCGCCCGGGAGATGGACGGGTTGCTGGGCATCAGGGGAGAAGGCACTGAGAGCATCTGTTCCCGCTGGGGCAGAGTGAAAAAAATATACAACTGTTAAATCACACAAAAATAATCAGAGCGGAGCAGCCTTGCTGCTCCGCTCTGATTATTTGTTTATTACGACTGTAATATTTCGAGGTTTTCAAAATCGTTGAGCACGTCCCCGCAGACGGGGGAGAGGTTCGTGAATGTGCCCCGCTGAGTGAGCACGCAGGTATTTTTGAACACAATGGGGGATATCGCCGCACAGGTCAGGAACGTCTCCCAGTACTCGTCGTTGAATTCGCCCTGCTCCATGAGGATATCCATGTCGGCGTCGTCATAATAGCTGTAATTCAAAGCGCCGCCTGTACCTATGAGCCGGCGGAGATTGAAGTCCGGAGCCAGATTTACCTCGCCGATATATGCGTAGAAATCACCCGTGCGCAGGGCTGTGAGATAGTCGTCCCAGACAAGGGTGCGCACATAGGCGTTGATGCCGTACTGCTTGAGGTCCTCGGCTATCTTCTTCGCCGTCTGGATCTTATAGTCGCTCTCGGCGTTGACCACGATGTCAAAGGAGAAGTTGAACCAGCCGTAGTATGTCTCGGCGTTGATAATGCCGTCGTTCTCATAATCCCTGAAGCCCCGGTCAGTCAGGTAATCCGTGATTATGCCGGGGGCATAGTCCCCGTATTCCGCGGCGATTTCTGAATACCATATGTGTCCCTGAGGGACGGCGAGACAGCTGGGCGTGGCATAGCCCCGGAATATGTCAGATGCGATAGTCTCCCTGTCTATGGCGCGGCCCACTGCGTAGCGGGAATAGCCGAGGGAGAAGATGGGCTTATTCACGTTGTATGCCAGATAGACCATGGTATTTGTGGGACAGGTCCAGATATCGTAGTCCCCGGCGTAGCCGGGGCTGCTGGTGTTGAGGAAGTCGTTGCAGGTCATGGCAAGTTTCTTCTGGGAAAAATCGCTCACCATATCGAGGATATCATCGTAGCTGACCAGGTTTATAAGGCGCACCGATAGCTCATCGCTGTGTTCATTGAAGCTGTTTGGCGTCAGGGTGACGGCACCGGTATCGTCCGTGTGCTTTTTATAGAGCCCAGTGCCTACATATGGGTTGCCGCTCTTACAGATAGGGAAGGTAAGCAGGCTTGTGAAGTGGGGGGTTATGGACTGGGTCTCTATGACGAGAGTATCCCCGGTGACGTAGCAGGCGACCACGTTGGAAAGGCGTGATTTGTAATATGAGTCCGGCGCGATGGCGCAGGAGACAGAATAGCGCACGTCCTCAAGAGTGAGCTCGCTGCCGTCGGAGAAGTATATGCCCTCGTTGATGGTAAGCAGGAAAACATGGTTATTTGAAGTGGAGAGTTCCTTGCACAGCTCCGGCTCCACGCTACCGTCCTCGAGAGTCTTGAAAAGAGACTGGAAAATAAGGGGCTGGAAGAGCCTGTTCGTGTCGGAGGTGCAGAGGTACGGGTCGAGACTGTCGCCTGAGAGGTATGGGAGGCTGATGCTCTCGGCGGGCAGACGCTCCTGGAGAAGCTTTTCCTCCTCAGGGATCTCGGTGACGGTCTCCTCAAAAACCTCCACGGTTTTCTCGCCCTGATTAGTCTCGCCGGCGGAGCAGGCGGCTAGACCGAACAGTACGCAGCCTGCCATAAGCAGGGAGATAAGTTTTTTAATATAGCTCATTTGCCTGAAACTTCCTTCATTCGCACAGTGAGATTATGCTCGCCTGGGAGCCGCGGACGCCCTTTGTGTACCTGTGGGACCAGTATGTCTCCGGCATACACATGGTGCAGTGTTCGCAGACTTCTATGTTCTCCGGCGGCACGCCACGGCGGGTGAGCAGCAGGCGGTTAATGCCCTTGAGATCCACATGAAATTTCCCGCCCTTGGGCTCGATGAATTCATCGGCAGCGTCGCCCAGGAGGGCACGCACAGCGTCGGGCACATCCCCGTCCGTCTCAAAGCAGCATTTGCCGATGCTGTGCCCGATGGCGGCGGTGATGTTTTCCGGGCGGCAGCCGAAGCGCTGGACCATAGTCTCCACGGCCTTGCCGGCGATGTCCTGCACGGTGCTTTTCCAGCCTGCGTGGACAGCTGCGATGACACGCTTCTCCCTGTCATAGAGGAGTATCGGCACGCAGTCAGCGGTGAATATTATGAGCACCGCGCCGGGAATGTCGGTCACAAGAGCGTCAGCCTCATAGTCCGTGGGGGTGAAAATGCCCTTACCATAGTCCGCCGGAGAGATCACGCGCACGGTGTCCCCATGAACCTGTTTTGATAGGACGCATTTTTCAATATCCAGATCGAGAGCCTTGCAGACTATCCGGTAGTTTTCCATGACGCGCTCGCGGATATCCCCCCGGTTGAAGCCCAGGTTGAGCGCCGCGTATACACCCTCGGAAACGCCGCCGAAGCGGGTGGTGAAGGCGTGCTTTACGCCGGGCTGGGCTGTGAGCTTATCGGCGGAATAATAGATTATATCATCCTTTAAATTAACGGAAAAAGCCATTGTTACTCCTGTTCGTTCATGCCGCAGCACTTTTTGTATTTCTTGCCGCTGCCGCAGGGGCAGGGGTCGTTTCTGCCGACCTTCGCGGCTTTGCGTACGGGCTGGCGGCGCACGGTGCCGTCGGACGCAGCTTCGGATATGTTCTTTGCCACCTTTTCGCGCTTAACGGAGTCCTGACTGCGGACTCTGGCGAGGAATACTCGCCGGACGGTCTCGTCCCGGATGGCGGCGATCATCTCGTCGAACATCTCGAAGCCCTCGCGCTTGTAGGCGACGACGGGATCCGTCTGGGCGTAGGCGCGCAGGGTGATGCCCTTGCGCAGCTCCTGCATTGCGTCGATATGATCCATCCAGTATTCATCCACGACACGCAGCAGCACAACGCGCTCAAGCTCGCGCATAAGTTCGCTGCCGAGAGTTTTTTCCTTCTCGGCGTAGACCTGGAATGCCTTCTCTTCCATGGCGGCCTTCAGGTCGTCGCCGCTGATGTTTGGGGCGATACCGGTGCTGCCGGAGGGGAGGAAGAGGGGCACGAAGGGGCGCACAGCCTCGCTGAGCTGCACGTCGTTTTCGAAGTGCCTGTTTTCTCCGAGAACAGTGTGGATATTGTGCTGGATGTAGCCGGAGATCATGTTGTGCACATAGCCCTCCAGGTTTTCACCGTCCAGCACCTTGCGGCGCTGATCGTAGATTATCTCACGCTGGCGGTTCATGACGTCGTCATATTCCAGCACGCTCTTGCGTATCTGGAAGTTGCGGGACTCGACCCGCTTCTGGGCGGTCTCGATAGCGTTGGAGAGTATCTTCTGGTCGATAGGTGTATCCTCGTCAATGCCGAGAGTATCCATCATGCTCTGCATACGCTCGGAGCCGAACAGGCGCATGATATCGTCTGTCATGGCGAGGTAGAAGCGGGTATGGCCCGGGTCGCCCTGACGGCCGGCGCGGCCGCGGAGCTGGTTGTCGATACGCCGGGACTCGTGGCGCTCAGTGCCGATGATGAAAAGACCGCCGGCCTTGCGCACGAGCTCTGCTTCGCCGCTTATCACCGCCTTGTATTTTTCCTCCAGTTCCCGGAACATCTTCCGGGCGCTGAGTATTTCCTCGTTGTCCGTTTCGCCGTAGCCTGTGGCTTCGCTGATTATCTCCTCGGAGATGCCGGCTTTGCGCATGTCCGTCTTTGCCAGATATTCCGCGTTGCCGCCGAGCATGATATCCGTGCCGCGCCCCGCCATGTTCGTGGCGATGGTAACAGCGCCAAGCTTACCCGCCTGGGCGATTATCTCGGCTTCCCGCTCGTGTTGCTTCGCGTTGAGCACGTTGTGGGGAATGCGCTCCTTTGTGAGGAGCTTTGAGAGCTTTTCGTTCTTCTCGATGGAGACGGTGCCTACCAGCACGGGCTGTCCCTGCTCGTGGCATTCCTTAATCTGCTTTATGATGGCGCGGAGCTTGCCCGCCTCGGTTTTATACACCACGTCCGGATCGTCGATACGGGCAATGGGCTTGTTTGTGGGTATCTCCACGATGTCGAGTCTGTATATCTGCTGGAACTCTGTCTCCTCCGTAAGAGCGGTACCTGTCATACCGGACAGGCGGCTATAGAGACGGAAGTAGTTCTGGAAGGTGATGGTGGCGAGAGTCTTGCTCTCGTTAGCCACGGTGACGCCCTCCTTCGCCTCGATAGCCTGGTGAAGACCCTCGGAATAGCGCCGGCCGAACATGAGACGGCCGGTGAACTCGTCGACGATGATTACCTGGCCGTCCTTCACGACGTAGTCCACGTCACGCTTCATGACGCCCCGTGCCTTGATAGCCTGGTTTATGTGGTGGGAGAGGGTGGTGTTCTCCATGTCGGAGAGGTTGTCCACGTTGAAGAAGGCCTCGGCTTTCTTCACACCGCGGGAGGTGAGAGTGGCGCTGCGCGCCTTCTCGTCCACGATGTAGTCCGCGTCAATATCGCTGGATTCCTCCTCCTTTTCGTCGGTGGAGGCGATGACGAGCTTCTTGAGGGAAGAGGCGAAATTGTCCGCGATCTGGTAGAGAGCGGTGGATTCGTCCCCCTTGCCGGAGATGATGAGGGGTGTGCGAGCCTCGTCGATGAGGATGGAGTCCACCTCGTCCACGATGACGAAGTTATGCCCTCTCTGGACCATTTCGCGCTTGTATATCGCCATGTTGTCCCTGAGGTAGTCGAAACCCAGCTCGTTATTGGTGCCGTAGGTGATGTCGGCAGCGTAGGCCTCACGGCGCTCGTCGCTGCTGAGACCGTGGACTATAAGCCCGACCTTTAGCCCGAGGAAGCGATATACCTTGCCCATCCACTCACTGTCTCTCCGGGCGAGGTAGTCGTTGACGGTGACGATATGCACGCCGTCGCCCGTGAGGGCGTGGAGATATGCGGGCAGGGTGGCGACGAGAGTCTTGCCCTCGCCGGTCTTCATCTCGGCGATGCGTCCCTGGTGCAGAACGATGCCGCCGATGAGCTGGACCCTGTAATGGCGCAGACCGATGACGCGGTCGGAAGCCTCCCGAACCGCGGCGAACGCCTCGGGAAGGATATCGTCCAGTGTCTCGCCACCGGCGAGGCGGGCCTTGAACTCCAGAGTCTTGGCTGTGAGCTCCTCGTCGGTGAGCTTTTTGTAGCTGTCCTCAAGAGCCTCGATTTTCTGCACGGTGGGCATGAGCTTTTTGACCTCGCGCTCACTCCTGGATTTGAAAAGCTTATTTACAAAACTCATGATAAGATTCCTCTCAGAAGTTTATTTTTTCAGATTTGCACATTATACCATAATATACAGCGGGAAAAAAGAAAAATTCTGTAAATTCCCGTTGTTTTGGAAAAAAGAGCCCGCGCCGGGCGCAGGCTCCTTTTATATGAAGATTTATCACTTTTTCTCAGGCATATTGCGTATTTTCTCGGCGAGCACGTCCGCAAAAGCGTTGACGGCGTCGCAGCGGACCTCGTCGATCTTGCCGAGATCGGCCGCCATTGCGATCTCAGGATCATAGGGGATCTTTGCCAGCAGATTGAGGGCTGGATCATGAAGCTCATCAAGGCTGCTCGTCTCACCGGAGCTCATGTTCTCGATAACGCCGGTCACGGGGAGCAGGAGCATCTTGATGAGGTTGATGGATTTCCTCGCGATACGCGCGCAGAGGGTACCGGGATTCGTAACAACAAAGGTGCCGTCCAGGGGCAGGATCGTGTATGTGTTCAGGGGGATGTCGCCGATGCCGCTGGGCATGTCTATGAGGATGCAGTCGGGCATTTCCCACTTGCCGCCCATCCAGAAATAGCTGGCGATGCTGGACTGGTCCTTGCCGTTAAGGATGCAGGGATCGTCCGTTTCGTTGGGCGTCAGACCCATGGAGGCAAGGCGCACGCCGCACTTTGTCTCATAGGGCGTGAAATACTCTCCGTCGTTATCCATCTTGCCTTTAACGCCGAACATATGGGGGATGCAGGGGGAAGCGACGTCCGCATCGATGATGCCGACGCTGAGCCCGCGGCGCTGAAGAGCGCAGGCGAGCAGCGCCGTCACGACGCTCTTGCCGGTGCCGCCCTTGCCGCTGAAGAGGGCATAGGTCGCCTTTGCTATTCTGGGCGTTACCTGGCTGCCGCAATCCTTGCCGCAGCTCTCGCAGTTGCCGGTGCAGCTCTCGAGATAGTCATTCATCTTGTCGATGTCTTCCTGAGACATATTCTTAAAATCGAGGTTCTTGATATCCAGATTGTTCATAGGTACAACTCCCTGACGTCATTATTTTGTGCCGGACAAATATTATAGCACACATTGGGCTGTTTGATAAGAGCTTTTTTCAAATCTTTGCTCCTTTACTTACTTTTAATTTGATGGTAAAATGAAGCAAAAGGAGGAGTAGCTTATGTTTTCCAAAAAACAGCTGAAAATACCGGCGCTTATCCTGGCGCTGCTGACGATAGTTTCCCTTTTCTCCGCCTGCGGAAAGAAGCAGGAGGAAGAGGTGCAGCCCCCCGAGGAGGTTGTCGAGCCGGTCCCCGCGCCGGACGATAACGAAGAAGATACTCCCCAGGGAGATGTGACCGTAAAGAACCTGAGCAAGGGCGTGAATCTCACGGCATCTGACGGAAATGTCATCCTCGTCGCGACAGTTGTAGTGCCGGAGATAGAGAGCGAGAAGTACGCCTCCGCCGCTGCCATAATCAACAGCTATTACGAAGAGCAGATAGAAAAGCACATGGAGTACGCGGACACGGAGCTATATGACTACGCCATATATAACTACACGAACTACCCAGCGGACTTTGCCCCCCTGCGCACAGAGCAGTTTTTTGACGTGAAGTACAACGGGAACGGATACCTCAGTATTGTACGCTATATCGTGGACTCCGTAGGGGACCAGACCTCCAACACAGCCGTCACGACGGAGACCTTCGAACTTGCCAGCGGCGGACTCGTCACGGGCAGCTATGCCTTTACAGACGGGCAGCAGGTGAAGGAGCTTGTGACAAAGCGGGTGAAAACAGACATCGAGGCGGAGATAAAGGCGGGTGTGCGCAATTACTACGCCAACTGGGAGAGTGCAATCTCTGACGGGTTCGATATTGACCACTTCTTCCTTACGGAGGACGGCGTGGTATTCTACTATGACCTCTATATTCTTGCGGACGCGGCGGAGGGCATGCCGACCTTTGTCGTGCCCTATGACGAGATGGGGGACTGCTTCAAGCTATGGTGAGTCTCAGGAAAAACAGCCTGCATGAGGTGACGATAGAGGACTACTCCGCTGAGGGTATGGGTGTCGCCCGGATCGGCGGTATGGTAGTCTTTGTGAAAAATGCAGTGCGTGGCGAGCGGTGCGTAGTGAAGCTCACAAAGGTGCTGAAGAATATGTGCTACGCCATAATAGACTCTATATCCGCCCCTTCGCCGCAGCGCATAGAGCCGGACTGCGGCATTTTCCGCCTGTGCGGCGGGTGCGATTTCCGCCACATCGCCTATGAGGAGGAGTGCCTGCACAAGCAGCGCCGGGTGGACGACACCCTGCGCCGGGTGGGCGGTCTGGAGCTTAAAACGGAACGTTTTAATCCAAGCGGTGCCACCGAGCGGTACAGGAATAAGGCTCAGTATTTTTTCTCGGGAGAGAAGGCGGGCTTTTACAGAGCCGGCAGCCATGACGTCATCGACTGCCCGGATTGCCTCATACAGGACAGGCGCGCGGGACAGTGCCGGGAGGGCGTGCTGAGCTGGATGAAGAAATACTCGGTGCCCGCATTTGATGAGCGCACAGGGAGAGGAACTGTGCGTTATCTCCAGGTGCGCACCGGGACCGGGGGCGCGCTTGTGACGGTGGTCTCCGGAAAGCGGGAGCTTCCGGAGGAGGGAGAACTGGTCAGGGAGCTGCGCCGTGCCTGCCCGGAGGTGTGCAGCGTGGTGCTGAATATAAATCCAGCGCCCTGCAATGTGATCCTCGGCGGGGAGAACAGGGTGCTTTTCGGCGAGGGGTATGTGACGGACGTGATGTGCGGCAAGGAATTCCGTATTTCGCCCCACTCGTTTTACCAGATTAATCGTCCCCAGGCGGAGATGCTCTACCGCAGGGCGGCGGAGTATCTGGACCTCACTGGAGGAGAGAGCCTTATTGACCTATACTGCGGGATAGGTACGATAGGACTGTCCATGGCGGAGCAGG
Organism: uncultured Oscillospiraceae bacterium; assembly: GCA_934552825.1. GTDB lineage: Bacteria > Bacillota > Clostridia > Oscillospirales > Oscillospiraceae > CAKTEQ01. Next base: position 157,397 of record CAKTEQ010000002.1, on the reverse strand, counting down.
CGGGAAAGCTCCTGGGCGTGGAGATTGTGCCTCAGGCGGTTGAGGATGCGCGGGACAACGCCCGGAGAAACGGCGTCGGCAACGCGGAGTTCATCTGTGCGGACGCGGGCGAGGCGGCTGCGATGCTGGCGCGGCGCGGCGAGAAGCCAGACGCAATCATAGTGGATCCGCCCAGAAAGGGACTCAGCCGGGACGTTATCGAGGCGGTCATTGCCATGTCGCCGGAGAAGCTGGTGTATATCTCCTGCGACCCTGCGACTCTGGCCCGGGATCTGAAGCTCCTGTGCGCAGGTGGATATAAGGCGGTCAGATGCGAGGCATTCGACCTCTTTCCGCGATGCGCCCACGTTGAGACGGTGGCGCTGCTGACGAAGTAAAAAGTATAATGACCTGGAGTGACGCAGCCGTCGCTCCAGGTCATTTCTTTATTTCTCGTTTTTCAGTTCCCTGCGCTTATTTCTGCGCACGCGGTTGATGTGACGCTCGAAGTCGCCGCCGTTTATCAGCTCTGTCAGAACGAACTGTTCGAAAGTGGGTACAGTGCAGGAATAGAAGCCGAGTCTTTCCTGAAATGGCTGCACGAGCTGCCGGGGCAGGACCATATATCCAACGCGTATGGAAGGGGAGATGGTCTTTGAAAAAGTGTTGAGATAAATCACGTTGTCCTGCTTTGACAGCACGAAAAGAGTTTCCATAGGCTGTGACGCCACGGAAAACTCAGAGCCGTAGTCGGACTCTATTATGAACCGCCCGCCGGTCTCCGCCCAGCGGATGTACTCATGACGCTTCGACGCGGAGGCTGTGACGCCGCTGGGGAAGCTCCGATATGGAGTCGTGTGGAGCACATCAGCCTGGCTTCCGGCGAGAGCGAGACTGTCGATCCCGTCGGCGGCGAGGGGGAGCCGTTCGCACTCGACGCCTGCTGAACGGTAGATGAGCTCGAGTTTATCGTAGGACGGGGACTCGATGGCGTAGGTTTTGTCTCTGCCGAGAAGGTCCACAATAAGCCCGTAGAGATATTCCGCGCCGGAGCCGATTATTATCTGTTCCGTGCTGACGTTTATCCTTCTGTTCCTGGCTAGATATTGCCGGATGGCGCCGCGCAGTTCGAGACGCCCTGAATTCGGTGATTTGTCCAGTATCACGTCGTGATACTCGGTGAGGACGCGGCGCATGGTTTTGCTGAGGATAGAGAGGGAAAAACCCGGGTAGGTCTGCGGTGCGGGTATGGCTGGAGGTTCAGGGGTCCCGACGGCCGCCGCGTAGCCCTTATCTCTGCGGAATATGACGAAATATCCGCTGCGCTCCATAGGTCTGGCATACCCCTCGTCGCACAGCAGGGCATAGGCGTGCTCTACGGTCACGGTGCTCACACCGCTCTCCTCGGCGAGAACGCGCTTCGAGGGGAGGCGGCTGCCGTAGGGGAAAGCGCCGCCGATTATGTCATCCCGCACCTGCCTGTACAGCTGAAGATAAACGGGACGGTCATTTTTATCAATGATATAGTTCATCTGGCTATATTATTTACTCCGTTTCTGGATATTTAATATTATCAGAAAGCATTGTATAACATCTTCAAATGAATTGCAAGGAGGACATAGCAATGCAGGAGACGAGCAGAAAAAAGAGGACCACACTGTGGCTGTGCACCACAGCGATGTTCATGGCGCTCAATGTGGCAGCGAGCTCATTCGGCGTACCGGTACCGGGCGGGCACCTTTATATGAATGATATCGTCATATGTACGGCAGCCATCCTGCTGGATCCCTTCGGCGCATTCATGGTGGGCGGCGTCGGCGCATTTCTCGGAGATCTGTTTTTCTATCCGACGCCTATGTTTGTCTCCCTCGTGACCCACGGTCTGCAGGCTGTTGTGATATCCCTGCTTTCCCACAAGGTGCTTAAGAACCGTCCTGTCCTCGCTTCAGGCATCGGCGTTGCCCTGGGGGCTGTCATAATGGTAGTGGGATATTCCCTTGGCAGAGCGTTTATTTACAGCACGCCGGAGTATGCGCTTGTCAAGCTGCCGTACCAGATATTGCAGGCTGTTGTGGGGGCTGTTGTCGGAATGCTGCTGTGCTGGAAGTGCGGTATACATAAGCACTATAACAGAATGGGCTAATTAAACAGCACGGATGACAAAGCTACTTGCGTATAAGGCAGAATTATAATCGTTCAAATCAAAGTAAAAGCACAGTCGGCGTACCGAATCCGGTACGCCGACTGTGTTCCAATTTGCAAAGAAGGAATATCCTGCGTATTTGTATTTGAGGTTAGTTCTTGTCCCGGGCCCAGTCAAGACCGCTGTTAGACCGTCAAGTACTCCCGGAAGGCGCGTATCATATTACGGTCTTCGGAAACAAATGCAGACATGGGAGAATCGGTTTTTGCCATGATAACGCCGATGTTCTCCTTGACATAGAGCACTGTGTTGCCTGCAATATCGTTGCGGAAGGACACCCGCAGATTTTCGTACTGCTTTTCCAGCTGATACAAACGGTGGATATGCAGGGCGTATTGCTCCTCGGTATAAGAGAGTACCCCGACGGTCTCGCTGTCCACGGTAAGCGGGTGCAGAAGATCCGGCGTGAGTGCGGCAATCTGAGGGTCCAGTAGTATCAAGGAGAGGCAATGCTTTTTGATGTTTCTTCGGAACTGCATAAGACTGCGCTGCCACAGAGTGGGCAGCTCCGTGTTCCCACTCTGTTTCGCCAGTGCTTGCATCAGCCTCTCTGGTATGGCAAACAGGGGCGGTATGGCGCTGAGCAGATAAGCATCCCTTTCGGCCCGAACCAGCGTGTCCCTGGCCTGACTGAAAACCCTGGTGTCCTGCTGGGTATAAACCCGCATCAACGGGCGGCAGAGTGCAAAGTATCGCTCATACTCCGCAACCAGCGCGTCAATGGCTGCACGGTCTGTGATGAATAGGTACCCACTTGGTCACGGCCTCGATCATCTCGTTCAAGTTGCGGGACACGGTGTGGATAATCCGAAAGCGGGTTCCCTTCATAAGCACTTGGTTGAAGAGCTCCGCCCATCGGGCGGCAAAGGAGGGGGCCTCATAGAGCCAGACCATGTTCTCATCGGAGAACAGCAGCAGAGTCTTTGGTGTTTTCTCCTGCAAGATCATTAAAAAACTGCTCCACCGCCTTTCGCTTGCCCCCGTTGCCGTAGAGATAGGTGGCGTATTTCTGGGGCGCGTCCTCAACGGCGCTGGGCGTTGAGACCGGGCGGGGGCGGGATGCCAAACGGGAAAAGCCGGAAATTAGGCGCCCAGTGGCCGCGCCGGTATCCGACTCCTGCTCCCGCAGCCAACGCTCCAGATACAGCGCCATATCCTCTCGGGAGACGGCGGCAGAGCTGGTAATACCGGTGAGCTTCTGCAGAGCGATGAGTTGATAGTCCTTTTGAATGTGCGCCGCCAGATAGACGCATATGTTGGGTAAAAACTCGTGCCGTTTCGGCAGCGGACGTGCGCCGGAACGCAGTCGCCCCACATAGGTGGGGTTCATGTTGATTTCCCGCCCCAGCTGGCTGTTGGAAAGTTTTGCAATATTCATCAGTGCGTCAAATCGTTCGGCAAACATGGTGATACCTCCATTTCGCCTCTATATATGGCGGAGATTGGAATGCGTCAACATATTTTGGCACAAATTGTGCCAAAAATTTGGCACGGTCATTTTGACATATCATATTGTATTGCGCAGAGTATGCGCTATGATGCTATTATAAACAGTTCAGAGGAACGTAACTGCATAGGAGGATTTTTATGAAGAAACGAATATGGGGCATCGTGCTGGCCCTTGGGTTGTGCCTCGGCCTGCTGCCAACGGCGGCACTGGCGGAGGGCGACGTTGACGAGTATAACCTTTGGATCGGCGGTACGCAGGTCACCAGCGCTAATGCGGACGATGTACTGGATGACGGCGGTACGGTTAGCTTTACCCCCGCGACGGAGAATGCGCCCGCTACGCTGACGCTGAATAACGCCGCCATTACAGTTGCAGCTGGCAACGGTGACCGAATTGGAATAAGCTGTAAGGAAGAGTCAGCAAGCAAACCGCTGACGATCAATTTGATCGGCGATAATACAGTCACAGCCGGCAACGTGAACAACGGTTCTTCTGTTTATGGCAACTACTCGATAGGCGTTCATGGACTGACCTCTATTCGAATCACGGGAGCGGGCACGCTGACCGCAAAAAGTGGCGATGCCACTGCCGACTCTCACCATTCTTATGGGATCTATCTTTATAAAGGGACGCTTACCGTAGACGATGGCGTTACGCTGAACTGTACCGCAGGCACAGGCGGCATTACCTCCTGCGGTATCCGTGTCTTTCTTAATGGGATGATCCATGTGGGCAAGGGCGCCAAGGTCACCGCCAGTGCAGGTCAATCCCCTTCCGGAGATAGTGTTGGCATCTGCTGCGATGATGGGAATATTACATTTGGAAATGATTCACGTGTCACCGGAACGGGAGATGAGGCTCACCGGAACAGTTATGGTATCTCCGCCAAGTCTGATACAACGCTGAAATACAACACCACGCTGGAGGCAAAGGGCTATGATTCCGCTGTAAATAACTCCCTCAAATTCACTCCAGCTGATGGAGAGTGTACCGCGTCGGAAAACTATAATGGCAGCGATTCTGCAACATATGAGGCTGCAAACCACGAAACCTATCGATATATCAATGTTATCTCCGCGCATCATATTCACGACTATGACGAGAATACATGGAGCAGCAACAGCGAAAAGCACTGGCACGAATGTACCGTCGAGGACTGTACGGATCTGACTGGCAGCATCAAGGAAGAGGCAGAGCACGTCTATGAAAACGATGCTGATAGCACCTGTAACGTATGCGGCTATGTCCGCCATGCCGCGCCGCCTGTATACCCCGCCTACATCCCTGCCACCTTCCCCATCCATGTGGAGCTAGGGCAGGATGCTGACGGCTTTGTCTCGTTCCCCGGGACTGGAGCGGTCGAGGAAGACAGGGTTACTGTCACCGTCACGGCAAAACGGCACTATCGGGTTGATGCGCTGATTGTGAGAGATGCCCAGGGTAGGCAGCTGCCTGTCCAAAACAACGGTGACGGCACCTTCACCTTTAAGATGCCCGCCGGCTCAGCTACGGTGACGCCCTGTTTCTCCCGGGTGAATCCCTTTGTGGATGTGGAGAACGACGTATATTATATCCGGGCGGTGGAGTGGATGCTCAAACATGAGGTCACACAGGGCACCACGGACAACACCTTCAGCCCCGATGCTGCCTGTACCCGGGGTCAGATCGTCACCTCCCTGTGGCGGGTCGCTGGGACTCCCGAGCCCGGAAGCATGACCGAATTCTCGGATGTTTTCCCCGACAGCTACTATGCCGAGGCGGTGGCATGGGCTGTTGAAAACGGCATCACCGACGGCACGGGCAACGGGCTGTTCGGCCCCGGCAACAACTGTACAAGATCACAGATCGCAGCGTTCCTCTGCCGCTGCTACGTTAAATAAGGCGGGATGCAGATAAAAGCTGTTTTTTCAGTCTAATTAACAACAGCCCTCTCTTTTGTCAGTAGCGATGCTAATTCTGGTGGAGCAGTTAATTTAACCATCGCCGTCTATGAAGGCGGGACAGCCAGTTGAGCGAATAGGGAATTTGCGCAACTGGTAGGAAAAGTCCCTGTCCCTGCGCCAATATGCGTGCGGATGATTCGCAAATAGAAACCTCAATCACATGGTTATGTTCAGCACAGAAATCACTTAGAAAAATGAAACCGTCTGGCAGCAAATTCAGAGGCAGAGACTCAGCAAAATGGAAGCGGTTGTTTAGAAAGGTTACAGCATTGCCGTTTATATGATTACTTCACGCAAAAAGCCGTCCGGTATGGAAAACCGGCGGCTTTTTGCGCGGATAGATGGGAATGAGATCAAGAAATAGCTACAAAATATTAGCTTTAAAATTTGTGATTGGTGCAGCTTTAAAGAAGAAGTCGCAGCTATGCCATTGCTCCGGCGGAGTATCTCCCGGGGGGACATGGCGCCGCCCACCGTACTCCTGATTATGAACAGGATCGCCATGCCGTAGAGGGGATGTAGAAAGCAGGACAGCAGGTACGGCAGGGGGAAATAAACGACATTTTGAATGTGCTCCCTGAGGTGAGAAACCTTTCCATTTCCTTGAGGTTTCCTTATCATGCCACTAACTTTGCAGCGATTGTAGAGCCAATATAAAATTTTCGCCCGTCGCCCGTCTTGAAGATCTCTCGGCAGATATGGTAGAATACACAGGAAAATCATCAAGGAGGAGGGAAGAGGATGATGCAGCGCGATTTCAGGAACAGGTCGGAGCTTTCCATATTTGTTTCATATTTTAAGCCTCACCGGCGGCTGTTCATAATAGATATGCTCTGCGCGCTCATGGTCTCGGCGATAGATCTGGCGTTTCCGGCGGTGTCCAGGTGGTGCATGTATACGCTTCTGCCGGAGAACGCCTGGAAAACGTTCTGGATAGTCATGGGTATGGTGCTGGCGGTCTATGTGCTAAGGTCACTGTTCTACTATATAATAACCTTCTGGGGGCACAATTTCGGCATAAAGGTGGAGACGGACATACGCCGAGACCTGTACCGCCATATCCAGAGCCTGGGGCAGGAGTATTTCGACAATAACAGAGTCGGACAGATAATGAGCCGCATGACGACGGATCTCTTCGATATTACAGAGCTTGCCCACCACGGACCGGAGGATATTTTCATCTCCACCGTGACCATAATCGGCTCGCTCATAATCATGTATTCCATCCAGTGGCGCCTGGCGCTGGTGCTCACAGTGATGATACCGGTGCTCCTTGGGGCTATCTGGCTGTGCCGTAAGGACATGAGGGACACCTCCAGAAACGTAAAGAAGACGACGGCGTCGATAAACGCGGATTTCGAGTCCGCGATCTCCGGCATGCGAACGGCGAAGGCCTTTGCAAACGAGAAGCGGGAGCTTGAAAAATTCGACGCCGCGAACAACCGATACAGAACGTCAAAATACAATTTCCATAAGGCGATGGGCCGCTGGAACGCTGTCATGGAATTTTCAATGTGCGCTCTGTCGGCGGCGGTTATAGCCGTGGGCGGCGCGCTGATAATGAGAAGCAGGCTCACCACCATAGACCTCATAACCTTCAGCCTGTATGTGACGGCGTTCATCAGTCCAATAAGAAAGCTTGCCGCATCCTCAGAGCTGCTTGCGACGGGCTTTGCGGGGCTGCACCGCTTCGTGGAGATAATGCGTATAGAGCCGACGATAAAGGACGACCCCGCGGCGCTGACTCTGACGGATGTGAGGGGCAGCGTGGATATAGACAATGTGTCCTTCGCGTACAGCCGGGGCAGGGAAGTGCTCCACGGCGTGACCCTGGATATCCGCCCGGGCGAGACCGTAGCCCTTGTGGGACCATCGGGGGGTGGCAAGACGACTCTCAGCCAGCTCATCGCCAGGTTTTATGATGTCACGGAGGGGGTTGTCCGTATAGACGGGCACGATGTGCGCATGGTCACTCAGGAGTCCCTCCACAGGAATATAGGCGTTGTGTCCCAGGACGTGTTCCTCTTTGCGGACAGTGTGGCTGAGAATATACGCTACGGGAAGCTGGATGCCAGCCAAGAGGAGATAGAGTGCGCGGCCCGGCAGGCGGAGATATACAACGATATTATGGCGATGCCCGAGGGATTTGATACGAACGTGGGTGAGCGGGGCGTGCTCCTGTCCGGCGGGCAGAAGCAGCGTATATCCATCGCCCGGGTGTTCCTCAAGGACCCGTCTGTGCTGATTTTGGACGAGGCTACCTCGGCTCTGGACAGTGTGACGGAGGCGAAAATTCAGGAGACCTTTGAAAAGCTCTCCCGTGGGCGCACGACGATAGTTATCGCCCACCGATTGTCCACGGTGAAAAACGCGGACAGGATAGCGGTGATCGAGGGAGGACGCATAACAGAGTTGGGTTCCCACAGCGAGCTTATGGCGCGGGGCGGCGGGTACGCCGCGCTCGTACATACGCAGGAGCTGTTCTGCGATAGCCGGGAGGCGCCGGGAGAGTGAAGATAGGGTATCGGTTCTGCGGAAGCTGCAACCCGGTTATAAACACGGCGCAGGTGCTGGGGGCAATTCGTGACAGGGACAAGGAGAATGAGTACGTCCACTGGGAGCAGGGAGGATACGACCTGCTGATGATAGTCAGCGGCTGCCGCCGTGGCTGTACGGCGCTGCCGGAGTTTGGCGGCAGAATATTCCGTGTTTCAGGGCTGTCCGTGGAAGGAACGGCTGTGAAAAGTCCGGAGGAAGCGGTAAGTCTCGCGATAAAAAGGCTCAGGGAACTTTGAGTTCCCTGAGCCTTTTATCATGCTTCCAAAGCAAATTGAACGCCGTCTCCTATGAGCAGCGGGCATATCTGCCTGCGGTCCCCGCCTGCCGACGCCACGAGCTCGCGGCAGTCGACACAGCCGTATTTTTCCCTGAATTTCTTCAGTATGGCGCTGCCCTTGCTCTTGGTCTCGGGGCTGCTACCGTACTTGAGTCCAGTGTACATCAGTGCGCCCGCTATGGCGCCGCAGATACCGCCGTACATGCAGCCGCCACCCAGGCAGGTGCCGATATTGACGGCGGTCTCCTCGTCGAGTCCCACGCTGTCGGCGAGGGCGCCAAGCACGGACTGACAGCAGTTTTTGTGGTCCTTGGGGTCCTGATTGAGCATTGCAGCTTTTTCTTTCGGATCCATATTGTTTCCTCCTTATAATCCCTCGTAGTTGAAAGAGGGGGTGTAGTCCGCCGTCGCTGAGTCCGGCTCCTGGACGAAGCCGTCCTCGATGCCGCAGTCATAGAGGCAGTCAACCGCCTCGTCGTATTCTTCCAGGGTCAGCTTTCGATTTATCTCCGGATATTTTCCGGCGTTACCCATGGGCACGTACTGGCTCATAAGGCTGAACATGATCCTCTTGCCCCGGGCAAAGCGGGAGAACCAACGAATCACGGCTTTGGTGTTCTCAATATTCCCCGGCAGGACAAGGTGGCGAACGATCAGACCTCTTTGCATTATCCCGTCGTCATCTAGCTCATAGTTGCCAACCTGGCGGTACATCTCCCGCAAAGCGTCAGTGGCGGCGGAGGGGTAATCCGGGGCGAAGGAATACCTCCCGGCGGGGGCCTTCAGCATATACTTCAGGTCCGGCAGATATATATCCGCACTGCCCTCAAGGGAGCGCAGCGTACTGATGTTTTCATAGCCGCCGCAGTTATAGACCACCGGAACGGGGAGTTTCGGCTTCAATGCCGGGAGCAGCCAGGGGACAAGGTGGGTGGGGGTCACGAGATTTATATTGTGCGCGCCCTGGCCGATGAGCCGGAAGAATACACGGCGCAGCTCTTCCGGAGACAGCTCTTTCCCACCGGAGCGGCTTATTTCAAAATTCTGGCAGAATACGCATCTGAGGCTGCAGCCGGAAAAGAACACGGTGCCGGAACCTCTTGTGCCGCTTATGGGCGGCTCTTCCCAGAAGTGGAGTGCCGCACGGCGGACGCTCGCCGCCATGGGAGACGCGCAGAAGCCGCTGGCTCTGTCTGGACAGGCGCGTGGGCAGATGTTGCAGGACATGGGTATCACCTCGATGGTGTCATTATCCGCCGAATATTGGGAAAAGTCAACGAAAACAAAGACCGGCCCTCTCCTGAGAACCGGCTTAAAGCGCCTTGCGGTTTGACTAAAAGGCGCTGTTTATTTCTGAAGCTCGAACACTATCCACTTGCCGTATATGTTCACCTCCAGCGTATCGGAGCTAGTCACCTGATAGCCAAAGCCGGAGCCGAAGTTTGACTCGCCGTTCCTGGAGGGCAGTTCGTTTTCGCCGACAGAAGAGATTATTTCCCCGTCCATCACGCCGCAGCGTCCGGTTATCTCACTCTCCCGCCCGTCGGAGCAGTATAGCTCGCCGTCTATCATTACCGCGGGGCGGACATCCGGCTCAGTATAATTCTCCGGCTCGGCGTCCGGGACGTCCTCGTAGACTCGTACATAACCGGCGGTTTTTCCACAGCCGGAGAACATAAACAGGCAGACCGCGGCGATGGCCAGGGGGAGAAATTTTTTCATCATAACCACTCCTTTACGAGGGATAAGACGATAGGTCTTTTCAAAAAGTTCCGTAAAAGGAGCCGTGCCTCCGAAAAGGCACGGCTCCATATTCAAAGGGTACGGCAAACAAATTAAAGCTTATGGTTCGTATGTATAGTCTATCGCGTTGACGCTGAATATCGTTTCAGAAAAATCATACTGAGGATCAACACCTCCAAGCAGGAGCCCCTTTACACAATCCACTGTAGCGGCGCAGACATCCAGATTACCCATTGCGGCGCCCCGCATGACACTTCCGCCGTATTTAGAGCTGTCGATAAGCTGAGAGACCTCCTCAGAGTAGTTGATATTGAACACGCCATACTGACTTAGATCAGCATTGGGGATGTTCATGATGTAGTTATTTGCGCCCACGGCCGCGCTTACATCATATATAAGCAGGAGTTTTATGCTGCTGTCGTAAGTAAAGGCTGCCTCAGCTCCGGAAAAGCCACTTTCAATGCCCTGGCAGTTGTTATCCTCATATACCACCTTGACTCGCGGGTCAGCATCAAGAGTGTCACGCATTGCGTCGGAGATTATGCCTGTCTCGGCGGCAATATAAAAGCCGAAAACGGCGGCGTGGATGCTGTCATCATCTGTTGCGTCGGGGTAGGCAATATCTATCCAGGCGAGGGCTGTTTTAGCGCACGCCTCACCGAGCTGCTTAAGGTCTATGTTCACAGTGCCGGCAAGAGAATATTCAGGCATAGCCCCATAGAATACGCAGTAAGTACCGGCTTTTTCGGCGGAGGTTACGCAGTCCTCGATACCCGCGGGGTCTCCGCTGGTAATAATGATGCAGGCGGTGTTCATGGTTACGAAGTTCTCTATCTGTCCTATCTGCTTTGCAGTGTCGTTGTCGCAGGTGGCGTTGAGATACTTAAATCCCATGTCCGTAAAAGCCTTGTTAAAGCCTTGATCCAGAAGCATTGCGGTGCCGTTGTCGAAGGTCGTTGCGGCGTAAGCTACGATGACCTCCTGCCCGGCGTCCAGCTTTTCCTGTATATATTCATGGGGGAGAGTTTTGCTGAGGTCTATCGTCTGGTCGGCAGACTCATCCTCATTCTTAGTTTCAACCTCTTTTTTATTGCCGCAGGCTGCCAGGGATACAAGGGAGACGAGCAGCATAGTCACGGCAAGAAAGATCGCCAATGCTTTTTTCATTCTATTCTCCTTTTCCGCTGGTGGTTGATGTTTGTGGGCATTTGATCTTTTCGGTGCTTGCCTTTCCGCCTATGCGGAAAGGCTGAGGAGCTGTTATTTGATGCCTTTTGCCTTCCGCTCTGCCAGCCAATCCTGATAGAGCTTATCTACATCCCAGTTCTCTTCCCACCATGACATATCGTCCGGAGCGAAGGCGGGAGGCATGGTAGCGTCAATCTCTGGGTCAAATATGGGGGGCTTCTCAGTAGCGGAGGTACGGCAGTCCAGTTCACTGTGGACATAAGCGCTTATATCCTTGTGGTGTGACAGGAGCTTTATTGCACCCTCTTTGCATGCGACCTGGCAGCGTCCGCATCCCATGCAGTATTTGTTATCCTTCATGAATGCTTTGCCGCTGACGGGTTCATAATCGATGATGTTAAGTATACAGTCACAGGCGCAGCGTCCGCAGCCCGTACACTTGCTGCTGTCGATCTCCGCGGTGAAAAGGCTGTTGTTATGCCCAACGGTGTCAACTATGGGCTTCCAGAGGGCACAATAGGAACCGGCTTTCGTATGGGGGCAGAAGCCCATTGTGAGCACTTGGTTGCCGGGCCAGAAGTTGTGTACGCAGTTATCAGGAGGGCCGTAACCGAAATCTATGAGCAGGCTGCCTACTTCACGGACGTGCTCGACCTTTTCCTTGAACTCCTCCTTGGTCATGGGATAAGTGGATTCAGGGAAGCCTGTCAGAGAACCTTCGCCGATATAATTTGAGCAGATTATGCCGTCGCAGTAGCAGCTCTGACCGCATTCAAATGTCCCGACACCTGATTCGCGGCAGTAGTCATACTTGCATCCGGCAAAATGGGAAGCTGAGTCTATGTACTCAAACATCACCGCCCAAGGATCGTCGATAGGCGTCTCTTCGCCTGTCTCAGGATCCCGGTAGATCGCTTTTGCTTTACCCACAGGGAAGATGAACATACGCTCATTAGGGTTTCCACTGAATTGGCCGATAAAGTTCATCATTCTCGCTACATGGGGAGGCATATCCTCGGGATCGGGCGGAAATTCTGCGGTTTTCATATAGCACCAAAGGTGCGCCAGAGAGTAGTACCAGGCTCTTATGGCTTTGTTCTCCTCCTTGGCAAAGCGGGGGAAGCGTTCTGCATAGGTCATGATTTTTCTCCTTTCATGTTTCATGTGTCACTGACATGGACGAAGATCTTTCGTGAAAAATTCTAAACCAATACACAGACGCAGAGTCAATGCAAAAAATAATGCCGCTGAAATTGGTCATAAGTCCCAATTTCAACGGCACAAAGATGGCAAATACATTTCCCGACGGGTACAAATTGCCTTACAAAGTTTATATTATGTTAAAGTTAGCTTAGACTATTTCAGCGCTACAGGTACAGCCTGGAGATAGAGTCCTCCGCGGCGGCCGCTGTCCATATGCGGGTACAGGACTACCTCCTCCCGGAAGTAGTCATCGGCAAACATACTCCGGCGGTTACTTTCATCGTACAGCATTTTCATATACTCCAGTTCGTTTTCTGGTTTGTCGCAAATATTGCAGATATACACGTGCTCTGGTATGCGGACAACTCCGGGAAAATCTGCAAACTGGCGTCCGACCGCGGAATATACGGCATAATAGTTTGCGGTCCCGTTCAAGGCGTCGCTTCTCTTGATTATGCTGCCTATGTTTACATATCCGTTGCCGGAAATTCCGCACTTGGACATTTCGCTCATCATGTTGATTATGCTCAGCTCATAATTTTGAGAGTACCACGCCTCCTCAAATCCTTGGTCCACCTCATACACATAGAAGTACCGCTCCGGGAAGGAACGAAGAAACGGTGTTCCGCAGGGGGGATGACCCTGCATCAGGGAATACTCGTCAAGAATGTGGGATATAATGCGCCGCTGATTTGAGAGAGAGGACAACTCCCGGTCGATATCAAGCTTGCGTTCCATTATCATGCGGCTTATCAAATCCTTGTCATCGGTATTGAACATTTCTTTGATTTTTTCAACACCGAAGCCAAGAGAACGCAGGTATTGTATAAGGGAGAGATGCATCACCTGCCTGACGCTGTAATAGCGGTAGCCAGTGAACTTATCAATAGATATGGGGGAAAGGAGCCCCTTTTTGTCGTAATAACGCAGAGTCACCTCTGATACATCGCCCAGCTTTGCCAGCTCGCCTATCTTGAGCAGATACATCCGAACACCTCCTTGACGAAAGCACATTATCACAGCGGCTTATGCTGAGTCAATACTTCCGGAGGCTAAAATTTCCGCTCCACGAACCAGCGCCCGTTTTCCAGAAACAGATTGGTCACGCTGCCGAGGATGCGGCAGGTGTAGCGCGTACCGGCTCCGCCGGCTTTGAGACTGGCGGAGCGGCACACACTGAGGACTTTGTCTATCTGGAATACACGCCCGTCCTCCCACTGGACGGTGAGAGGAACGAGGAAGCCATCTTTTCTGAAGCGGGCGACCACATTTACATAGACCTTGGCATCAGTCATTTTCATTCGCCTCCTGAGTATGATCCGCGCCGGGAATGCTGCTGCCGAATTTGGGCAGATCAGCGATCAGAGAAGGGTCCGCGATAGTAACGGCGCGGCGAACGGCACCGCTGCCGAATCTGCCGCGGAGCGAGTCGAGGGTGCTCTCGAGCTTTTCCGTCCTCATATTCTCCTCCTCATTTTCGAATATGGAAAGCTGGGGGCAGGCGTCAGAACTGTCAACAAGACCGTCGGCACGGACCCCAAGAGCGCGTATTTTGCTCGTGCCGTCCCAGTTTGCCCGGAGAAGCTTCATCGCGGAGGAGAGAAGAATATCGGTGGAGCTGCCTGGAGCGGCAAGGTGCATCTGGCGCTCGAAGGAGGAAAGGTCGGTACCCTTGATGCTTATTGCCACAGTGCGGCATTTTTTTTCGGCTTTCCGCAGGCGGTAGCCGACACGCTCGCACAAGGTGCACAGGACTATCTCCGCATCCTGAAAATTCACAATATCCCTGGGAGTTGTGACGCTGTTTCCGATGCTCTTGGGCGGAGTGGCATCGTCGATCCTGGTGACGGGGGAGTCGTCCAGCCCGTTGGCGTACTTATGGAGCATGGGGCCGCTTTTTCCAAGTAAGTTCTTCAGAAAAGCAGGGGAGGCATTTGCGACGTCGCCGATAGTGCGCAGACCGCAGCGCCGCAGGCGGCTGCAGGTTGTGCTGCCGGCAAACAGGAGCTGGGACACGTCCAGCCCCCAGATGAGCTGCCTGAAATTTTCCGGGGATATGACGGTCACGGCATTGGGCTTTTTAAGGTCACTGCCGAGCTTTGCGAATACTTTGTTGAAGCTCACGCCGACGGAGACGGTGATGCCAAGCTCGTTCTTTACCCGGCGGCGTATGGCGTTGGCAATGTCCTCGCCTCTGCCGAAGATAGCGAGGCTGCCGGTTACATCCAGCCATGCCTCGTCCATGCCGAAGGGCTCGACCATGTCAGTATAGTCGGAATATATCTTCCTCACGGCTGAGCAGAAGCGCTCATAGAGCGGGAAATTTGCCCGCACCGTGACGAGCCCGGGGCATTTGCGCTCGGCGGAATATATAGTCTCCCCGGTGACGACACCAAAGCGCTTCGCCTCGGTATTCTTCGCGAGAATTATGCCATGCCGCGCTTCAGGGTCGCCGGTAACGGCCACGGGCAGCCCCCGCAGTTCAGGGTGGTGCAGGCATTCTATGCTGGCGTAGCAGTTATTTATATCCGAATGCAAAATGGTGCGCAAGCCCTCCGCCTCCCTGCAAATTGTAGAAATAATGTTCGAATATATTATACACTATCTCGGGGAAAAAGCAACTGTTAAAATTTGCCCGCCTAAAACAAAAAAAGACGCAGGGGGACGATAAAACCATGTTGACAAAAGCATGATATGAGTGCTAAAATATCTACAAAAGTAAGCGTGAATTTACTTTTTGCTGATTTAGTTCAATACAATTTTAAAATTGGAGGTTTTATCATGGGAAAGCTCGATAACAAGATCGCCATCATCACAGGCGGCAACTCCGGCATAGGCGAAGCAACAGCAAAGCTGTTTGCTCAGGAAGGCGCGACAGTCGTCATCATGGCAAGACGCGAGGCAGAGAACAAAAGAGTTGCTGACGAGATAAACGCAGCTGGCGGCAAGGCAGAGTACATCACAGGCGATGTCTCCAAGTCCGAGGACTGCAACAAGGTATGCGACGAGGTCGCGAAGAAGTACGGCCGCATCGACATCCTCGTGAATGACGCAGGTCAGGCGGACTTCAACCTCTCCGCAAAGAACGTGACAGATGAGTTCTGGCATGAGCAGATGGGCGTCAACCTGGACGGCGTGTTCTTCATGAGCCGCGCGGCAGTGAAGTACATGGAAGAAGCAGGCGCAGGCGCCATCGTCAACGTCTCTTCCATCGGCGGCGTTTACCACTGCGCAGGCGCTCCTTACTCCGCAGCAAAGGCAGGCGTTCTCGCTCTGACACACAATATGGCTATCCAGTACACAGGCAAGGGTATCCGCATCAACGCTATCTGCCCGGGCCCCACAGTTACACCTCTCTTCGAGGGCGACTTTGCTGACCGCCAGGATAAGGAATTCGCAAGAATTACAGCTAAGGTCATCCGTATGGGTCTCGAGCCCACACAGGCTATCGACCAGGCTAAGGCTATCCTCTACTTCGCATCTGACGACGCAAGAGCCGTCACAGGTCAGTACCTCACTATCGACAACGGTATGTGCCTGTAATCCCGGAGTAAAAACGACATTAAAGAAAGCCCGCATCCTCGGATGCGGGCTTCTCTGCGCAGAGAGGAGGAACGGGATGCTCACCATAGGCTGTCATCTTTCAGCGTCCGGCGGATATATGCGTATGGGAAAGGAAATACTCTCTATAGGCGGCAGCACCTTCCAATTTTTCACCCGCAATCCCCGGGGCGGCAGGGCGAAGCCTGTGGATGAAGAGGACTGCGCCAGATTCAACGAATTTGCCTTGGCGAACGGACTTGGCAAAATCCTTGCCCACGCACCGTACACAGTAAACCCGTGCTCCAAGGACGAGCGCGTCAGGGAGTTTGCCGTTGAGACGATGGTGGATGACCTTAAGCGCCTGGAATTTGTACCAGGGAATATGTATAATTTTCACCCGGGCAGCCATGTGGGGCAGGGTGCCGAGCGGGGCATAGAGCTCATCGCGGAGGCGCTCAACGCAGTGCTCAGCCCGGGGCAGAGCACGCTCGTGCTGCTGGAGACGATGGCAGGAAAGGGCAGTGAGATAGGCGGGAATTTCCGGGAACTGCGGGCCATAATAGACCGCGTCGAGCTCAGGGATAAGCTGGGTGTGTGCCTGGATACGTGCCATGTATTTGACGCCGGATATGACATAGTAGGGGATTTGGACGGCGTTATGAAGGAGTTTGACAACGCGGTGGGGCTGGAGCGGCTTAAAGCCGTGCACCTCAACGACAGCAAGAACCCCATCGGCAGCCATAAGGACCGCCATGAGAGGATAGGGCAGGGGTACATCGGTATCGACGCGTTTTGCAGGATAATTAACCACCCCTTGCTTCGTGACCTGCCCTTTTATCTGGAAACGCCAAACGACCTTGAGGGCTACGCCGGGGAGATCGAGCTTCTGCTTGACTTGAGCGGGGGAAAAGGTTATCATTAACATACTGCGAATTTTGTATGTAAAGGGGAAACATTATGACCATAATGCTCACAAACGAACAGTACGATATGCTCAAGTATATCGTTGAGGAGTTTACCGACTGCGCCCATGACGCCATAGTTGATTATCAGAAGTATGCCCAGGCGGCAACGGATGAGACGATCAAAAAGGGCTACATGAAGTACGCTGAGGAGGAAGAGGACCTCTATAATGAGTGCAAGCTCATGAGAGAACACCTTGACAAGTTCGAGGCATTCAGAGATCCTGAACCCGAAAACAACTGATAAGTACCGGCAGATATCGCGCCGCGGAGTTATTCCGCGGCGCGAATTTTTGCAAGTTATGACAACAACACATTCAAAAAGGCAAAAAACCAACAAATCAGGCGGCGGCAGTTGTGCATTGCGCAGAAAATAAGTAAATAAGGGTCAAATATGAACTTGGCTCTTGACTTGTTAAAAATTAAACGATATAATCAACACATAATCGGGGGGAAGTTGGATTTTTAGAGATCCGGCTTTTCACTGATAGGAAAACGGATGAAAATCATTGTAATTTTGATTTAATTTTTTTGGAGGTAGTACAAATGGCTTTCGTAACACTGGAAAAGAAGGATCATGTCGGTATTGTCACAATGAACAGACCCGAGGCTCTGAACGCTCTTAACACTGACGTTCTCCATGACCTTGAGGCTGTTATCGATCAGGTCGAAAACGACGAGGATATCTATGTTGCCGTTATCACAGGCGCAGGTCGTTCTTTCGTAGCAGGCGCGGACATCGGCACAATGGCCACCTGCACAGCGGTCGAGGGCAGAGAGTTCTCCTACCTTGGCAACCGCGTAATGCTCAAGATCGAGCAGTGCCCCAAGCCCGTTATCGCGGCTATCAACGGCTTCGCTCTGGGCGGCGGCTGCGAGCTGGCTCTGGCCTGCGACATTCGCCTGGCTTCCACAAAGGCAAAGTTTGCAGCTCCCGAGACAGGTCTCGGCATCATGCCCGGTTTCGGCGGCACACAGAGATTCCCCAGAGTTGTGGGCCTCGCAAAGGCTAAGGAGCTCATCTTCACAGCAGAGCAGATCAACGCCTCTGAGGCAGAGCGCATCGGTCTTGTCAGCTACGTTTACGAGCCCGAAGAGCTGATGGATAAGGCTATGGAGCTGGCAGCAAAGATCGTTGACAAGGGTCAGATCGGCGTGCGCGCAGCAAAGAGATGCATCGAGTTTGGCATGCAGTGCGATATCACAACAGGCGTCGCTTACGAAGTTGACGCAGGCGCTCTTGTTTTCTCCACAGAGGATAAGACAGAGGCTATGACAGCCTTCATGGAGAAGAGACCCCACGCTCCCTGGAAGAACAAGTAATTTGTTCCAAACGGAGTATACTATATAAATATTATTACAAAATCTGAAACAGGAGGAAGAATCATGAAGAAGATTTGCGTTATCGGTGCAGGTACAATGGGTCTTGACGTAGCTCAGGTATTTGCAAAGAAGGACTTTACAGTTGTTGTTCGCGACATCAGCGACGAGATAAATGCACGTGCAAAGGGCAGAATGGAAGCTTCCCTCGCAAAGTTGGTCTCCAAGGGCAAGATGACCCAGGAGGAAGCTGACAAGGTAACGGGCGCCATCACATTCACAACAAAGCTCGAGGATGCGGCAGACTGCGACCTGGTTCTGGAAGCAGTTCTGGAGAACCTTGAACTGAAGAAGGAAATTTTCAAGACACTTGACGGAATCTGCAAGCCTGAGACGATCTTCGCAACAAACACATCTTCCGTCTCCCTCACTGAGATCGCCTGCGTCACATCCCGCCCCGGCCAGTTTATCGGCATGCACTTCTTCAATCCCGCCGGCGTTATGAAGCTTGTTGAAGTTATCCGCGCTGCCACAACATCGGAAGAGACATTCAAGACCATCTATGAGCTGGCAGCATTTGTCGGCAAGGATCCCGTGGAAGTCAAGGAAGCTCCCGGCTTCGTTGTAAACAGGATCCTCATCCCCATGATCAATGAAGCTGTCTGCGTTCTGGAAGAGGGCATCGCTACTGCTGAGGATATCGACAAGGCAATGAAGCTGGGCGCAAACCACCCCATGGGGCCTCTGGCTTTGTCCGACCTGGTAGGCAATGACGTAGTCCTGAATATTATGCAGACCATCTTCACAGAGACTGGCGATCCCAAGTATCGTCCCGCAAGACTGCTTAAGACTATGGTCCGCAGCGGAAAACTGGGCAAAAAGACCGGCGAAGGCTTCTTTAAGTATTGATTTAGTCAATAAAATGATGTATAATTCGTGCAGCGCTGTGGCGTTTTACCGCAGCGCTGCATAAGTGTGTTAATAATATCAGGAGGTATTTTGTATGGATTTCACCCTGTCTAAGGAGCATCTTCTGGTACAGGAAATGTACAGAAAGTTTGCTGAAAACGAGGTTAAGCCCTTGGCAGAAGAAGTTGACGAGGAAGAGCGCTTCCCCGAGGAGACCGTCAGAAAGATGGCCAAGTACGGCATGCTGGGTATCTATATGCCCAAGGAGTACGGCGGCCAGGGCGCTGACTATCTCTCCTACGTAATGTGCGTTGAAGAGATGGCGAAGGTCTGCGGCACAACAAGCGTTATCCTCTCCGCTCACACATCTCTGTGCTGCGCTCCCATTTTTGAGAACGGTACAGAGGCACAGAAGAAGAAGTATCTTCCCAAGCTCTGCTCCGGCGAGTGGCTGGGCGCTTTCGGTCTGACCGAGCCCGGCGCAGGTACAGACGCATCCGGTCAGCAGACGAAGGCTGTCCTGGACGAGAAGGGTGAAAACTACATCCTCAACGGTTCCAAGATATTCATCACAAACGCAGGCTATGCGGACGTGTTCATCATCTTCGCGATGACAGACAAGTCTCAGGGCAACAAGGGTATCTCCGCGTTCATCGTAGAGAGAACATTCCCCGGCTTCTCCATTGGCAAGCACGAGAAGAAGATGGGTATCCGCGGTTCTTCCACCTGCGAGCTGGTCATGGAGAACTGCATCGTTCCCAAGGAGAACCTCCTGGGCAAGGAAGGCAAGGGCTTCGCTCTGGCTATGAAGACTCTGGACGGCGGCCGTATCGGTATCGGTGCTCAGGCTCTGGGCCTTGCAGAGGGCGCTATTGACGAGACAGTCAAGTACGTCAAGGAGAGAAAGCAGTTCGGCAAGCGCATATCCCAGCAGCAGAACACACAGTTCCAGCTGGCTGACATGCACACAAGAACAGAGGCCGCACGCCTGCTGGTTTATTCCGCGGCTATGGCAAAGCAGAATGGTCAGCCCTATTCCAAGGCTGCCGCTATGGCAAAGCTCTTCGCGGCAGAGACAGCCAGCGACGTAACACGCAGAGCAGTCCAGCTCTTCGGCGGCTACGGCTACACTCGTGAGTATCCTGTTGAGCGCATGATGCGTGACGCGAAGATCACGGAGATCTATGAAGGCACAAGCGAGGTCCAGCGTATGGTTATCGCCGGCGCTATGGGCGTAAAGTAAGCAGGAGG
Source organism: uncultured Oscillospiraceae bacterium (assembly GCA_934552825.1). Classification (GTDB taxonomy): domain Bacteria; phylum Bacillota; class Clostridia; order Oscillospirales; family Oscillospiraceae; genus CAKTEQ01. The sequence continues at coordinate 136,867 of CAKTEQ010000002.1, read as the reverse complement.
TAGGAACAATGAAAATCGTAGTATGCTTTAAGCAGGTTCCCGATACGACAGAAGTACGTCTCGACCCTGTAACAAATACACTTATCCGTGAAGGCGTGCCCAGCATCATCAATCCTGATGACAAGTGCGGCATTGAGGCTGCTCTGCGCATCAAGGAGCAGATCCCCGGCACAACAGTAACAGTTCTGTCCATGGGCATCCCCTCTGTTGACGTTGCAATGCGCGAGGCTCTGGCAATGGGCTGCGACGAGGCAGTTCTCCTGTCTGACCGTCCTCTCGGCGGCGCCGATACATGGGCAACATCCACATCCATCGCAGCTGCTCTGAAGAAGATGGACTATGACCTCATCATCTGCGGCCGCCAGGCTATCGACGGTGATACCGCTCAGGTCGGTCCTCAGATCGCTGAGCATCTGGGCATTCCTCAGGTATCTTATGTTGAAGAGATCATGGATGTCAACGAGACCTCTATCACAGTCAAGCGTCAGTTCGAGGACAGATATCATGTCATCGAGGCTAAGCTCCCCTGCCTGATCACCTGCCTCTCCGAGCTGAACGATCCCCGTTACATGTCTGTCGGCGGCATTTTTGACGCTTACAGAGAGAAGGAAGTAAAGGTCTGGAATGTCGCCACTATCACAGAGGGCATGACAGACGAGGAGAAGGCTTACCTCAACGAGAATATCGGTCTGAAGGGTTCCCCCACAAACGTTGTGCAGTCTTTCACCAAGCAGCCTAAGGGCAAGGGCGAAGTATACAAGGATGTTTCTGCTGACGAAGCCGTCGAGATCATCGTGAAGAAGCTCGCCGATAAGTTCATCATTTGACGGGGAGGTAAGAACAATGAGCAAGAATGTATTCGTTTTCGCAGAACAGCGTGACGGCAATATCCAGAAGGTCGCCTACGAGCTCATCGGTAAGGCAACAGAACTGGCAAAGGACCTGGGTCAGGAAGTTGAGGCTATCCTCATCGGCAGCAACATAAAGGACAAGGCGCAGGACCTCATCGCTCACGGCGCAAGCAAGGTCATCGTCGTGGACGATCCCGCTCTGGCTGAGTATATGACAGAGCCCTACACAACAGCAGTAACCGCCATCGTAAAGAAGTATGATCCTGAGATCGTCCTCTTCGGCGCTTCCTCCATCGGCCGCGACCTGGCTCCCAGAGTCTCCGCGAGAGTCCACACCGGTCTGACGGCAGACTGCACAAGCCTCGTCATCGGCGACGCTGAGAAGTCCGCAACAAACGCAGCCGACAAGGCAAAGATGGAAGCTACGATCGCCGCTCTTGGCCAGGACGTAACAGTCGAGGACAACAGCAAGACCCTCAAGACAAAGGACGGCAAGGACGTTAACGTTGTAAACGTCAAGTTTACATACCACAAGCAGCTTCTGATGACACGTCCCGCTTTCGGCGGCAACATCATGGCTACTATCGTCTGCATCGCAAATCGTCCCCAGATGGCAACAGTCCGCCCAGGCGTTATGAGCGCTCTGGAGAAGGACGCATCCCGCAAGGGTGAAGTCATCGTTGAGAACATCGACCTGACAGGCACACAGACAGTAACCATCAAGGAAGTCGTCAAGGCTACAAAGAAGTCCGCTGACATCACAGAGGCAAAGATCCTCGTCTCCGGCGGCCGCGGCATCGGTTCTGCTGATAAGTTCCAGATGCTCCAGGAACTGGCTGACGTTCTGGACGGCGACATCGCTGCGTCCCGCGCCTGCGTTGACGCCGGCTGGATCGCAAAGGATCGCCAGGTCGGTCAGACAGGTAAGACTGTCCGCCCCAACCTGTACGTTGCATGCGGTATCTCCGGTGCTATCCAGCACGCGGCAGGTATGGAAGGCTCCGACCTCATCATCGCTATCAACAAGAACGACACAGCCCCCATCTTTGACATCGCAGACCTGGGCATCGTTGGCGACGTGAACGCCATCATCCCCAAGCTGACAGAAGCTGTCAAGAAGTTCAAGGCTGAAGCCGCTGCAAAATAAGTAATATTTTGTATAATGCGCCCCATAGGTTTTCCCTGTGGGGCGCATATTTCGTTGACATTGCGCCACTCAGGTTGTATAATTAAGCTATCAATTTTGAACAAGGAGTGTTTACACAATGGAACTCAAGATTCAGCATATCGGTCTGTGCGTTAAGAACATCGACGAGTACGTTGCCAAGATGGACAAGGTATTCGGCTGCAAGGAAGTCAAGAATCGTCTGCACATCCCCCAGGCAGGTCAGACATCCGCTCTGGTCGAAATGGGCAACGGCAACTACTTTGAGCTCATGGAGCCCATCGGTGAAGAGGGCGTAGTACCCAAGTTCCTGGCAACAAAGGGCGAGGGCTTCCATCACATCGGCGTTTACTGCGATGATCCCGTTGCTCTGGGCAAGCAGCTCGTTGAGAACGGCATCAAGATCCTGGGCGACCCCGCTTCCGGCGGTTTCTTCGTAGCTCCCAAGTCCGCAGGCGGCGTCCTGTATGAGATCTCCAGCACAAAGGACCTGGAGAGAGAAGTGTAATCACGCATTTCATAAAATATCAAAGCACGGCGCGATAAATCATCGCGCCGTGCTTTTTACTGTCTGACCGGATTTTAATCTACAACATCTTGACCGGGAGCGGAGTACGCTGTGGACCACAACCGCTCAAGGGCTGCCCAGTCACGCTCCGGAAGCTTCTCGGTCCACTGCTCAGGGCAGGAGGAGTCGGTCCGGGTAAAGTCATGGGAATTTGTGGCCTCCTGTATTGCGGCATAATACCATGCGGATACATCGCTGTTGTCACACCATGTGAGCATATACTCTTCCGGGAGCAGCCCGGCGTTATGAGGTGTGCGCTCAAGGACACTGTTGATAAGTGTGCAGGTCTCGGCTCTTGTAATGCCGGACTCGGGGCGGAAGAGACCATTTTCGTCCCCCTGAACAAGCCCGAGAGCTGCCGCGGCGGATATATACCTCGTGTACCAGGCGGAGCTGTCGGTGTCAGGGAAGGTGTATCGCGTGCCGTCGGCGTCGCTGTAATCAAAAAAGCTTACAGCCATTTTTGTCAGCTCAGCTCGCGTCACGGGCGCGTCAGGACGGAAGGTACCGTCCTCATAGCCATCGAGAATGCCCATATTCGTCAGTGTGGATATGGCATTGTTATACCAGGCTTCCGGAGAGACGTCGCCGTAGGGATTGTCCGTGCACCAGTAGACAGCGCGAGTCTCGTTTGTAAGCAGGCGGAAGAAAATAGTCGCGGACTGCGCGCGGGTGATGTCGCTGTTCGGGCGCACGGTGTTGTCAGGGAAGCCTATTATGTAAGCTATATGGTCAGTCTTGTTGAGTTCGGAAGTGTTGGGACCGGAGGGGATAACGGGTTCAACCGTATTGCTGACAGTGTAGGATACGGTTGGTCGGGCAAAGGGCTCGGGAGCGCCCGCGGCTCCGTTCGAATCCACGGGATATAGCACGGCAGAGCTGTTCGTAAAAAGCCCGGGCAGTTCCCGGACGCCGTCCCTGTCGTACTCGCCGTAGGTGCCTGGGGCGCTCTTGGGATTTTTGAGCTTCACACTGTAAGTCAGCGTAACGGGCGAAAAATTGCTGACGGGTACGTTGAACTGCCAGACAAAATGCTCCTCAGCCTTAAGATCGCCCGGCTCATAGAACAATTCATAGTCATATCCGCTGCCGTTATCCGCAAAACCGTAATGGCCTTCGGAGAGCTTCACGGCGTGAAACTCAGTATCGCCGATTTTAATGCTCAGCTTTTCAGCGTCATCAATAAAGTCGAAGTCGTAGTCGCACTCCACAAATCCAATGTGATCGATCACACGGGAGCCTGGGCCGACGAGATACAAAATGTCGTTCTGTATGTCAGAAAAGCTGAGAGACTTTCCCCTGGAGAGGTAGTTCATGAAGGACGGTCCCCATTCGTAGGAGCCATTGTATTCGGTGGCGGAAACGGCGTAGCAGTGGTAGCCCGCGTCAGCCGCCGACTTATAGGTCAGATAGCTGTAATACAAAGCCCTGTCAACACTTGTGGTATAATCGCCCGGGGAGGTGCCGGTGACATCGGTAGCATTCCCGATGTTCAGCTCGCTCTTTGAACTGTAGGGAACGGAGATAACCGTCTCATTTTCCAGCGTCGCCCCGGTTTCAGCAAGCCACTGGGCCCAGTCGGAAGGGGGAGCATTGGTGCCGTATTTGAACTGCCAGCTGTACGGATCGATGGAGAAATAGGGTGAGCCGTCGTTCATCCAATAATATGGGGCGATCTCCGGGTCGCTGCCGTACATATAGGATATGCCGTCGCTTATGAAGATCATGTATTTCCGGCTCGCGTCAGTCTCTATGTCACTGCCAAGCATCTCCTTGCCCGCGAGAAGCCCGGCGTGAGTATTGGTGCCGCTTTTCACCTCCTGGCATATCGCAGCCTCGATTTCGGCGTATTGTTCCTTCAGGTCAAAGAACTCGCCATTATTGAACACATTGGCGGTCTTATTGAAAATGATGACGCCGACCCGAACTTCGGCACCGGTAAGCTCAGCGCGATCCCTGAGGGCGGTGAGCATATCTAGAGCCTGACTGATGAGTGAGGCGCTGGTGGACTTGTCCAGAATGAAGACGACGTCGGTGGTGAGAGGTTCCTCGGACGATGGGATGGAGAGGCTTACACGGGATACAAAGCTGCTGTCGAGCTGCGCTGCTGTTTTTGATTTCGAGAGAACAGCCGACCCGTGGGTAGTCAGCAGCGGCAAGGTTAATATAGCCGCTGTCAGGATGAGGGAAATGCTTCGGATGAATTTTTTCATGCTTTACAGACCTCCTGAGATTTTAACGGAATTAACATTCCGTATACGGACCATAAAGCGCATGGACGCGTTGATGAGGAATAAGCGGGTAAAAAAGCCTCGTCGGACGTGAAAAAGGCGCAAAAAATGAAAGCCGTAAAGCTTCGTCTGTTTTACGGCTTGCTTTGCTGTACTTTCATTTTTATTTATGCTTGCTATGTACCTGGACGTGATATATAATATTAAAATAATAAGAGCGTCTCCAGACGCATTCGTATACGGAATGTTAATTCCGTGCTACGATATCAGCCCAAGTCCAGCTATCTGGCGGCGGTGTTCGCTGCCGCTGCTAACAAGATATATCCGGGTAGTCTCCACGCTGGAGTGCCCGAGTATATCAGCCAGCTTCACGATGTCCCTGTGGGCGCGGTAATATGTCACAGCGAACAGATGCCGCAGATTGTGGGGGAAAACCTTCCCGGAGGAAACGCCGCAACGCCTGGCAAGCCGCTTCATGCTGCGCCATATCTGCTGACGGCTCAGACTTTTGCCTCTCCCAGTGAGAAATATCTCGCCGGAGAGGATATTTTTTGCCCTGCAATAGCTAAGCAGCTTGCGGCATAATTTGCGGGGAAGCATGATGGTGCGTATTTTGCCCTTCAGGTTCACCTGAGCGGTACCGCTTCTGGCAGCGGCGACGGTGATGAACCTCACCTCGCTTACCCTTATGCCGCAGGCGCAGATGGTCTCCATCAGCAGGGCGAGCGTCCCGTCTCCGCGGGAGACAGCTGTGTTTATCTGGCAGAGATAATCTTCCTTCGTAAGCTCACGCCTGCTGTCACGGAATAAGCTGCGCTGCACCCGGAGAAATCTGACCCGGCAGTCATCCCAACCGAGAAAGCGAAACAGCCCGTTCAGGGCGGAGAGAGCGCAGTTGACAGTCGATGCGGCATAGCGGGCCGTGAGCTGCTCTTTCCAGGTGTTTACGGTGCGTCTCGTAACGCTCTCTCCGCCGAGCCATGCGGTAAAAGTCCGTATGCAGCGGAGATATTTGTCTATAGTCGCGCCGGCACGGTCCTCAAGGATGAGCTGTCCGGCATATTTTTCGATGTCTTTTTCGGTAAGCTTGTAACTTTGCATTTTCACCACTCCTGAGCAGATTATAACAAGAGTGCGGGGGTGTTTATAACAGGAGGAAAGAGGAAATTCCTGTTCACAGGGAGAATAATATATGATATAATTACTAAAAACAGAAAATTAAGGAGGGTAATTATGAACGAAACCATTAAAAATATTCTCAGCAGAGTCAGTGTGCGCAGCTATAAGCCCGAGCAGGTTAAGGACGAGGATCTTGAACTTATCATCAAGTGCGGTCTCAACGCCTGCACAGCTATGAACTATCAGCCCTGGCACATGACGGTCATCCAGAACAAGGATGCTATCGAGAAGATAGTCGACGCCAACAGGAAGGCCGTTATGGAGGGGAATGTGGAGGAGATAAAGGAGCGCTTCAGAAACGGCTACCATAACTTCTACCACGCGCCCACAGTCATCATCGTTTCCGGCAAGGAGGGCGTGTATACTGACATGGACTGCGGGAATATGCTTCAGAACATGACTGTCGCCGCCGAGTCCCTTGGACTTTCCACATGTTATATAGCGTCCTTCAAGAACGCGCTGAGCTCCAAGTACGGTCAGGAGATACTGGACGTGCTCCAGCTCCCCGAGGGGTACACTCCGAGAGCCTCTATTGCTCTGGGCTACATGGCAGGGGAGAAGCCAGAGGCCAAGGAGAGAAAGTACGAAGTTACATTTATAAGATAAGATAACTTGTAAAAGGCGCTGTCCCAATGGGGCGGCGCCTTCTTTTTTGCCTTAAAAATGAATAAATATTTATCAGGAAGTGAAAAAATTTGAAATTTGCCGAATTTATGCTATAATAACTCTGTGTTGAGAAAATTTAGATGGGGGAACTATAAATAATGGGACCTGAAAAAAAGAGATGGGGCGACAGGAAGGACGGTTGGCAGGTTAAATCTCTGGACGCGTTCTGCAAGTTTGTGCCCTTCGTTATGGAGACCCGCAACGACGCGAACAACCTCTTTATGGAGCAGCTTGACATTGCGGCGGCGGAAAAGTACATAAGAGAAAAGCGTGAGCAGGGGCTGGCGGGATTTGGAATGCTGCACATTTTCATCGCGGCATACGTGCGCACCGTGTCCCAGCGCCCCTGGATAAACCGCTTTGTGGCGGGGCACAGGATATATGCCCGCCGCAAGATCGAGATATCCCTCGCTGTGAAGAAGGAGATGTCCTCAGATTCCGAGGAATCGACCATCAAGATGGTGTTTGAACCTACGGATACTGCCGTGGACGTTTATAACAAGCTGGCGGCAAGCGTAGAGGACTACCGGCGCGAGGGCGGCAGCGAGGATAATAAAACCCTCAAGACAGCCAATATGCTCACGAAGATGCCCAGACCGATACTCCGCGTCGCAATGCGCTTTATCAAGTGGCTTGATTATCATGGCTGGCTGCCCCAGAGCCTTCTGGACGCAAGCCCCTTCCATGCTAGTCTTTTCATAAGCAATCTTGCAAGCCTTGGCATTCCGCCGGTGTATCATCATCTTTATAACTTCGGCAATATTCCCGTGTTCGTCACCTTCGGCGCGAAGCGCAAGGAACTGGCGCTGGACGCGGACGGAAGTGTCAAGGAGAAGCGGGTGATCGATTTTACCGTCGTGACCGACGAGCGTATATGCGACGGGTTTTACTATGCCCGCGCGTTTAAGATGTTCAAGCAGTTCATGAGAAAGCCGGAAGTGCTTGATCTGCCGCCTGAAAAGGTGGAGGAGGACCTCAGATAAAAAATAACGAGAGCTTCAAATCGATTTGAAGCTCTCGTTTTCTTTATTTCTCAAGATAATCTTTCAGGAACCGCGCCGCCATCTTATAGCCCTCGAAGCCGTGACCGGCGTAGGTTTTTATGCAGGCCATGCCGGCGTAGGATATCTGCCGGAAAGCCTCGCGGCTGTTAACATCGGAGATATGCACCTCCACAGCCGGGATGCCCACGGCCTTCAAAGCATCCAGAATTGCGACACTCGTGTGCGTGTAAGCCGCGGGATTGATAATTATGCCGTCGGTATTGCCGTAGGCTGCCTGAATAGCGTCGACTATGGCACCCTCGTGGTTCGATTGGAAAAACTGCGGTTCAACACCCAGCTCGATACAGCACTCGCCAATGTAGAGGAGCAGATCCTCATAGCTGTCGCTGCCGTAGATGCCAGGTTCACGAATGCCTAGCATATTAAGGTTGGGACCGTTAATTATCAGAAATTTCATCAGTTACCTCCTTTATCAGCTGAGCTGTGCGCTCCACAACGCCGGTACTGTCCACAGCAACATCCGCAAAGCGCATATAGTGGGGCAGGCGGTCGGAGTACATTTCGTCCATATCGGCGCCCTGAGAAAGGGGACGGCCGGAACGGGAGAGCAGCGCGGTGTCACGGCGGAGAAAGACGATGACGCCATTCTGCTTGAGGGGAAAATAGTTCTCCTCTTTGAGGACGCAGCCGCCGCCGGTCGCGATGATCCTTCCGGTGGCAGCGCCAAGCTCCCTGAGGACTTCTGTCTCGATTCTACGGAAACCGCTTTCTCCGACACGGGCGAAAATGGAGGGGATATCCATTCCGGCCCTGACGGCGATGGCGTCATCCGCGTCGATGAATTCCCTGCCAGTGATTTTCCCGAGGGCGCGGGATACAGAGCTCTTCCCTGAGCCGGGCATACCAACGAGGATAATATTACGCTGGCTATGGAGAAGCTCGCGGTATATCTCCTCCATCACGCCGTCATCCACGGCTTTGCCGAGAAAGAGCTCACAGCTCGCCTTCGCCTGTGCCACGAGCATCATCAGCCCGCCGGTGCACGGAATGCCAAGAGCCTCACTGCGGAGTATCAGCGCCGTTTTCAGAGGGTTGTACACAACATCAACAACGCCCTGGAGATTTTGAAAACGCTCCGGCTCGACAGGGGAGACGAGGTTACCGGGGAACATGCCGACGGGGGTGGTGTTCACGATTATCTCGGCGTCCTTAATATCATAGACGTTCTCGTAATTGACGCTTCCGCTGCGGGACACGGTGATGATGTCCCGGGCGCCGAGCTTTTCGGCGGCGGCGCGGGCCGTCTTGCTCGTTCCGCCGGTGCCGAGTATTAAGACCTTGCGCCCGGAAAAACTGATGCCCCGCCGGCTGACCATATGTATGAACCCGTAGATATCCGTATTATACCCGCTGAGTTCACCGTCACGGTTTACTATTGTGTTGACGCTGCCGATGGCTCGGGCCTCATCGGAAAGGCTGGCGCAGTATTTCATAACGTCCTGCTTGTAGGGAATGGTCACGTTGAGCCCGTCAAAATCCCGGCGGGTCATGAAATCATCAAGACTTTCCCGGGGCACGGGCATCAGCGTGTAGTTATATGGGGCGAGGCGTCTGTGTATGAAGGGCGAGAAGCTGTGGCCCAGCTTCTCGCCTAAAAGTCCACATTTCATCCTATCAGTCCTTTTCGTTAAGTGAGCTCTGATACCCGCGGCTTATCGCCATCATGTCCGTGAAAAGCTCCCTCAGTTGGGGAGAATACGGACGCGTGCCGCCCTCAGTTACCCGGTCGAGAATAGCGTTTTCACGGTCGGCGTGGGTTATGCCCACGTTATTATTGCGCTTGTATTCGGCGACCCGGGTGACCACATCCATACGCTCGATAAATAGCTCGGCAATGCGGTCGTCCAGCAGGTCTATCTCGTTTCTCAGTTCCTTCAAATCCATGACGCACCTCCTGATCACAGAAGAAAATCGAGCAGCGTCAGCGCCATGACAGCCTCCACGCAGGGGACTGCCCGCTGAACGATGCATGGGTCGTGCCGGCCGGTTATGGCTATCTTGCAGTTCTGGCCGGTCACAAGATCCACCGTATCCTGCTCCAGAGAGATGGACGGCGTGGGCTTGAAAGCCACGTCTGTGACTATGGGCATCCCGGTGGTAATTCCGCCGAGGACGCCGCCGTGGTTATTTGTCCTTGTGCGTACGGCACCGTCAGCCATGCAGAAGGGATCGTTATGCTGGCTGCCCAGCATTGAAGCTGCGTCAAAGCCAGCGCCGAAGCTGACGCCGCGGACGGCGGGAATTGCGAACATCCCCTGAGCTATGCGGTTTTCAATTCCGTCGAACATGGGCTCTCCAAGTCCAGCGGGAAAATTCAGGCAGCAGCAGCGGATAATGCCGCCGACACTGTCACCGGCGGCGCGGGCGGCGTCAATAGCGTCCATCATAGCCTGCCCCTTCTCGGCGGACAGAGCGGGGAAAGAATTCTTACGAGCGAGGGCGAGAGTTTCCTCATCTACTGAAGCGAGGTCCGGCGCGTCGTCACGAATTCCGGCAACGCTGAGGATATGCGCGCCTATTATTATGCCCCGCGCCTGGAGGACCTGCAGGGCAGCGGCGCCCGCAAAGCAGAGGGGAGCTGTAAGCCTGCCGGAGAATTGGCCTCCGCCGCGGATATCGTTGAAGCCGTTGAATTTCAGCCAGGCGGTGTAATCGCTGTGGGAAGGGCGGGGGGTACGCTCAAAGCCCCTGTAATCGGACGAGCGGGTGTCCCGGTTGCGGATAACGGCGCACAGGGGGGCGCCGCAGGTAACTCCATCAACAAGCCCGCTGATTATCTCCGGAGCGTCCGGCTCCCGGCGCTTTGTGCTGAAACGGTCCCTGCCGGGGGCACGGCGCGCCATAAAGTTCCTAATGTGCTCCATGTCAAGGCGGATACCGGCGGGCAGTCCGTCCACAACTACGCCGATAGCATCGGAATGGGACTGGCCGAATATTGTTGTTTTCAGCTTTGTTCCGAAGGTATTAGACAATTACGTCACCTCCAAGTGTTTTCAGATGCTTGAAAAAGTCAGGGTAGGACTTGTTTACAGCCTCCCACCCCTCGATGTCTACGCCGTCAGGGCAGCGAAGTGCGGCAACAGCCGCAGACATTACCATGCGGTGGTCGTTGTTGGAGCTCACACGTCCGCCAGTCAGTCCGCCGCCGGAGATGAGAAGCTCGTCGCCGTTTATTTCGGCGCTGCCGCCCAGGGAGTTTATCTGCTTCGCTACCGCTTCAAGACGGTCGCTCTCCTTGAGCCTGAGGCGCCCGGCATTGTATATGCGCGTTTTGCCCCGGCAGAAGGCTGCCGTCACAGCGAGGACGGGTATGAGGTCAGGAATATCTCCGGCGTCGATCTCGACGGCGCACAGCTCACCCGGGGATACAGTCACGCAGTTATCCTGGACGCTGACCCCGGCGCCCATCTGAGCGAGGATACGGATGACGGCCTTATCGCCCTGTAGAGAGCTCATATCAAGCCCATGGACCGTAACGGGAGCCGCCAGTGCTCCGGCGCACAGCCAGAAAGCGCTGTTGGACCAGTCGCCGCCAATGCTTATAGAACGGCTTTTGTATTCGCCGGAAGGAATACAGAAACCGTCAACGCTGGGGGATATCGTCACGCCGAACTGCTCAACCGTGCTTACCGTGAGATCAACATAGCCCTTGGACTCCAGCGGTGTTGTAAGATGAACAGTGCCGCCGCCCGTAAGGGGCAGGGCGAGCATCAGACCGGTTATGTACTGGGAACTGATATTGCCGGGGAGGGAGAAAGAACCGCCCTCCAGTCTGCCGCTGAGAGTAAAGGGCAGAGTGTCCCGGTCGAAGATCACACCGTGCTTTTTCAGCTCGCTGAGCAGCGGCTCCAGAGGACGCTGGGGCAGTCTTCCTCTGCCGGTGAAGACGGCGCCGCAGCCCAGAGCCGCTGCCACGGGCAGCAGAAAGCGAAGGGTAGAGCCGCTCTCTCCGCAGTCGAGCATTGGTGATATAGGGCAGGCGCCGGGCTCGATGGTCAGCTCGCTGCCATTCTGTGTGATATGGCAGCCCAGCGCTTCCAGGCACCGGCAGGTGGCACAGATGTCCTCGGAAGAGCTGTTGAGCCGGAGCATAGATGTGCCCTCCGCGAGAGCCGCGCATATAAGCGCGCGATGGGCATGGGATTTTGAGGATATGGCTTCTATATTGCCACCTGAAAAGCGGGGCAGGACCTTTATATTCATGATAAGTCTCCAAATCCGGACAGGATGAATTCCCTCAGTTCATTTACAGGGTATTTTCTGAGTGCGCATTTGCCGATAGTTTCCGGCACAACAAGGGTGATGGTATCTCCACGGCGCTTCTTGTCGGAGAGCATGCCGGGCATGAGCGCCTCTATCCCGCAGGGGCAGGCGGTGGGGAGGGAGTTGTTCTCCAGGGCCGCAAGGAGCCTGGAGAGGGTATCGGAGCCGCAAAGCCCGTTTTTTACCGCAGCCCGCGTGATAACAGCCATACCGATGGCAACGGCATGCCCGTGAGTTATGGCAAAGTCGCTCCATTTTTCAACTGCGTGTCCGGTCGTGTGCCCGAGGTTCAGAAGCTGGCGCACGCCGCCGTCAAACTCGTCCCGGCTTACAATGTCCGCCTTTATAGTGACGCACTCGGCGATGATGTCTTCGAGTTTCGATGAGAAGCTTCCGTCCGCGAGGGTGTCGAACAGCGCGGGGCTTGACAGGACACCGTACTTGACAGCCTCCGCCGTACCGTCCGCAAAGACCTGAGAGGGGAGGGTTTTCATAGTGTCCGGATCGCAGAACACGGCCTTCGGCTGATAAAAAGCACCCGCTAGGTTTTTGCCCGCCGGCAGATCGACGCCGGTCTTACCGCCCACGGAGGAATCAATAGCGGCAAGAAAGGTGGTGGGTATCTGGACAAAGGGTATGCCCCTGAGGTAGGCAGAGGCCGCAAAGCCGGCCATATCGCCCACGACGCCGCCGCCAAGTGCCACGACGCAATCGGTCCTGGTCAGAGTATTCTCCGCAAGGAAATTCAGAATTTCTCCCCAAGTGGCAAGATTCTTGGACTTTTCACCGTTGGGGAATACGAATTTCTTGACAGAAAACCCCGCCGCTTCAAGACTCTTTGACACCGTCTCCGCATAGAGGGAGTCCACGATGTCATCCGTTATAATGGCGGCGGTGCATGGGGGGAATATCTTCCTGAGTATTTTTCCTGTGTCGGAAAGTATGCCCCGGCCGATAACGACGTTGTATTCTTCTGAAGATTTTACGTGGATAGTTCTCATAGAGAGACCTCACTTACTGCTGATTTTTTCCTTAAGTATACGTGCTTCACGGAGATAGCCCCGGAGCGTTTCGAAATCCTCTGACTTGATTGCGTCGTTGATCTCATTAAGCCGCTGGACGAGACTGTCCACCTCGTGGGTGAGAAAATCCTTGTTGTCGATGAATATCTCGCTCCACATGTTTTCGTTGAGCTTTGCGACGCGGGTCATATCCTGGAAGCTCCCGGCGGAAAAACCACGGAAGTCCGGCGCAGAAGGACTGCCAACATAGGCGCAGGAGACTACGTGGGCAAGCTGGGAGGTGTAGGAGATGAGCCTGTCATGCTTCTCGGGAGTGGATATCTGTGTCCTGCCGAAGCGCAGGCGCTTCGCCATGTCGGAGATAAAGTCCAGAGTTTCGGGAGTTGTCCAGGAGTAGGGCGTCACAACGAGGGACGCGCCCACGAACATCTCGGGAAATGAGTTGTCAAAGCCGAACTGTTCAGTGCCCGCCATGGGATGCGCTCCGACGAATATGAAGCCGTTTTCCAGAGAGACCGGCTCAACAGCGCGGCAAATGGTGCGCTTGATGCCGCAGCAATCTATAACGACAGAGCCCTTTTTAAAGTAAGGAGCGTTATCCTTGATATACTTAATAGTGTCTCCGGGGTACAGGACAACAACGGTGAAGTCCACATTCCCCAGACTTTCCTCGTCTAGCCAGCCGTCAACGGCGCCGGTGAGGAGGGCTTTCTGCATGACGTCCTCATCAATATCATAACCGAGGACCTTGCAGCCTACATACTCTTTCAGAGCCTTCGCCATGCTGCCGCCGATAAGCCCAAGACCGACGACTGCGGCGGTAAAATCACCTGTGATATTCATCATTCCGTAAAGCTGAAGGGGCGGATGGCGTTAATCTGCTTCATAAGTACGGAGAACGCGTCCGGCGTTATGGACTGCGGACCGTCGCATAGGGCGTGGGCAGGATCATTGTGGACCTCGATGATAAGACCGTCTGCGCCTGCCGCTGTTGCGGCGAGGCTCATGGGAGCAACAAGGGAGGACTGCCCCGTCGCATGGCTGGGGTCGACGATTATCGGAAGGTGACTCTTCTTGTGGAGAATTGGTATAGCGGAGAGGTCGAGGGTATTGCGGGTGTATGTCTCAAAAGTACGGATGCCCCGCTCGCAGAGAATGACGTTTTCGTTGCCGCCCGCCATGACGTATTCTGCACTCATAAGGAGCTCTTCCAGCGTGTTGGCGAGACCGCGCTTTATGAGGATAGGCTTGTCCATCTTGCCGAGTCTCTTGAGCAGCTCGAAGTTCTGCATATTCCGGGCGCCCACCTGGATAATATCAACATCCTCAAAGAGGGGCAGGTGGGATGCGTCCATGATCTCTGTGATGATAGGCAGTCCCGTCTCTTCCTTAGCCTTCAGCAGGAGCTTTATGCCCTTGTCGTGAAGTCCCTGGAAAGAGTAAGGGGAGGTGCGGGGCTTGAAGGCGCCGCCGCGCAGTATTGTAGCGCCGGCCTCTTTTACGCTCTTAGCCACGGATATGATCTGCTCCTCGCTCTCCACGGAGCAGGGACCGGCTATGACCTGGAAATTACCGCCGCCTATTTTGGTGCCGTTTTCAAGAGTGATCACCGTGTCGTCCTCATGGAACTTACGGTTGGCGTTCTTGTACGGCTCCTGAACGCGCTTGACGTCGGCGACGATGTCAAGAGAGCGGATAGTTTCTTCATCGACTGCGGAGGTATCTCCGACGAGACCCATAATAGTCGTGTTGCGTCCAACGGAGAGGTGGGTGTCAAGACCGCGTTTTTTCAAATCCTCCCGCATGGACTGAATGTCCTCGGAGCGTGTTCCTTTTTTGAAAATGATTACCATAGCCTTTATCCTCCTTGGTAAAATTGTACGTTTTTTTCAGAAAAAATCAAGTGCTGGGAAAACAAAAACGCCCCGCAGCGAATTGCTGCGAGGCGGAAAAGACAGGTTTGAGATGAATATATATGCCTTTTCTTCCTTATTTACAGCAACCCGAACAGACCTTGCTAAAATAATAAGCAAAGCCATAGTAGCGGTATTCAACTGTAAAGGAAGTTCTGACCATTTGAAAACTCTCCTGAACCATTAATTATGTGAACAGCATAGCACATTGAAGAGCTAAAGTAAAGTGGACTTTTGCGACAAAATACTGAGGGGTGCAGCAAATCAAATTTGTGCATTTTTGCATTAAAGCGTTGAAGAACGTGCAAGTGAAAAATTCGGTGTTAGCTTATGCTAACTTACTGTTGACAAACGCTCCATTACGGGATTATACCCCCTTGTTATAGAAAACTAACAGTGAAGGAGGAAATACGGGTCATCGGCGGAGTGGACGGACGGCAAGGTACATTTCTGTGAATGCTGACGAGGTGGTCGGCGGTACCTATATCTGCAGAAGGATAGCAAATGAGAATTCACTCAAGGATGGCGACAGCTTCACGGTGAGCCCATGCGGCGCCTCCGAGAGCTATGAGCTGAAGGTCGCATGGGTGATACGCAGCGTAACCAAGAACATAGTGATAACTCCCGCATACGCTGAGACACTGGGAATAAGTTACAGGATAGACTCTGTCTATACCCTTACTGACAAGGCCGATATAGTTCAGGACTCCGCGATAAAGAGCGTGCAGTCAAAGCAGATGATAGTGGATTCCTTCGATACATTCACAGAGCTGATGGACATGATGGTGGTCATACTTATCCTCGGCGCGGCTTTGCTGGGTATCGTGGTCCTCTATAACCTGGGCGTGATCACAGGTCTGCCTGCGGACCAAAGACGTATATTCTGAGCGTTGTGCTTACCTTTGGCGTCTCCCTCCTGGTGAGCCTGCTCGTTTCTCGGAAGAACAAACATATAGACATGGTCGAGCCTTTTAAGGAAGTTGAATAAAAGTGAAAAAAATGCCCCCGGCGTGGATTTCCGCGCCGGGGGCATTTTAACATAAATTTATTTATTTTCGATATCCATAAGCATATCCACGCGGCGCTGGTGCCTGCCGCCCTCAAAGTCCGTGTTCAGCCAGATATCCACGATTTTACGCGCTAGACCGAAGCCCACGACCCTGCCGCCGAGGGAGAGGATGTTTGCGTCGTTGTGCTTTCTTGACATCTCGGCGGAGAAACAGTCAGAGCAGACGACGGCGCGGATGCCTTTCACCTTATTAGCCGCAAGGGAGATGCCGATGCCGGTGCCGCAGAAGAGAAGGCCCTTTTCGCATTCACCGCTCGCCACCGCTCCTGCCACGGCCTCGCCGTAGATAGGGTAGTCGCAGCTCTCGTCGGTGTACGTGCCGTAGTCCTTGTAGGCAATACCATTTTCTTCGAGATACTTGATGACCTCGTTTTTCAGTTCAAATCCGCCGTGGTCACATCCGATGGCAATCATTTTGTTTCTCCTTTACAGCTTGATAAATTGTGGTGTCCGGTGGTCAAAGACCGTGAAATATTTAAAACCGCAGTAGCCCAGGATATCATATCCGTGGGGGATACCGCTGCCCGCGTCGTTTACCCGGTGGGCGTCAGAACCGAGTGTTATTATCTCGCCGCCGCAGTTTTTGTAGAGCTCCAGCAGCTCGATATAAGGCATTGTCTCGCCGCCGTTCTTGAGATTTGAGGTGTTAAGCTCGATGCCTCTGCCGTTCTCGATAAGCGTGCGGTAGAGTGACTCGATACGGTGGATAAAATCCCCGTAATCCACCTTGAAGCCTGCCCGGCCGCGTATATAGCGCAGGGGATAGGTGATATGCCCCATAACGTCGAATTTGCCCCATTTTGCGAGCTTTTCAAGCTCAGCTATGTACCGGGAGATCACATTATTGCAGTACTCCTCGTCAGTATACTCAAGGTCATAGCAGTCGCCAAGGTCAGGCAGCACATGGACTGAGCCGATGACAAAGTCCAGAGCCTCGCGGGAGACGATGCTCTCCGCAAGGGGAATATTTGAAAGGGCGTTGCCCAGTTCGATGCCGAGCTTTATCTTTATCTCACTGCCGTGGTCCATGAGGGCACGGAAATACTGGGAGTCTATCTCGTCCCAGGACCAGCTAACGGCGGTTTTCAGTTCGCCGTCAAGCATATCGCAGTGGTCCGTGAAGCAAATTTCCCTCAGCCCGAAGGAGGCAGAGGCCCCGGACATCTCGCTCATTGTGTTCTCTGCGTCAAATGAGCAGCTGGAGTGCATATGATAATCCGCGTAGTACATACTCAGTCCTCAGCGCTTTTTCTTCTTTTTGTTGAGCCCGTCGTCCCCGAGACTCTCGCCAAGCTCTGTAAGAAGCTCCTTCTGGCGGGAGTTCAGCTTCTTGGGAATATCCACGATGACCTCTACATATTGGTCGCCGCGGACGTCGGGTTTGTTTACGTTAGGTACACCCTTGTTCCTGAGACGAAACGTTGTGCCGGACTGGGTGCCCTCGGGAATGGGATAGCGCACCTTGCCGTCCAGAGTGGGGACCTCCACGTCGGCGCCCAGCGCCGCCTGGACCATGCTGATATGGTGCTGGGAGTAGATGTTCATGCCGTCGCGCTCGAAGATCTCATGGGGGCGCACCGTAACACTTACGATGATATCACCGTAGGGACCTCCGTTTATGCCACTGTTGCCCTGACCGCGCAGGGAGACTGCCTGACCGTTGTCGATACCGGCGGGTATCTTCACGCTTATCTTGCAGGACTTTCTCTGTCTGCCGGAGCCGCCGCAGGTCTTGCAGGGGTTAAGGATTATCTTGCCAGTACCGCGGCACTTAGGGCAGGGGACAGTGGACGCCATCATGCCGAAAGCTGTCTGCCGCTGCTGGCGGATGGTGCCGGAGCCGTGGCACTGGTCGCACACCTGGGCGGTGCCGCCGTCAGCGCAGCCTGTGCCGCCGCAGTCGGCGCACTTTTCCTCACGGTTTACGTTTATCTCCTTCGTGCAGCCAAAAGCAGCTTCTTCAAAAGTGAGCGTCAGGCGCACGCGGAGATCCTCGCCCCTCTGCGGGGCGTTGGGGTTGCGCTGTGCGCGGCTGCCTCCGCCGAAGCCGCCGCCGAAAAGATCATTAAGTATATCTCCAAAACCGCCGAAGCCGCCGAAGTCTCCGTTGAAGCCTCCGCCCCCGCCGAATCCGGAGTTGGGGTCGAACGCCGCGTGGCCGAAGTTATCGTACTTCTTGCGCTGCTCCGGATCGGAGAGGATGGCGTAAGCCTCGTTCAGTTCCTTGAAGCGCTCTTCAGCCGCCTTGTCATCAGGATGCAGGTCCGGGTGGCAATCCTTCGCCAGCTTGCGATAGGCTTTTTTTATTTCATCATCCGAGGCTGTCTTCTGGACACCAAGGACCTCATAATAGTCTCGCTTCTGTTCTGCCATTTATAACACCTCAAAAATGCATTTCTGCCAGTGGGCGCAGGTACACCCACTGGCGAAATGTTCTCAGAAATCAGGATCACTTATTGTTGTCGTCGTCAACCACTTCGTAGTCAGCGTCAACATAGTCGCCGTTACCGCCGGCATTGCCGCCTGCCGCACCGGCGTCAGCGCCTGTACCTGCGCCGCCCTGAGGATTAGCGTTCTGGTAGAGCTTCTCGGAGATCTTGTAGAAGGCCTGCTCCAGATTTGTTGTGGCAGTCTTGATAGCTTCAACATCTGTGCCGTTGAGAGCATTCTTCAGGTTCTGAATCTCGGTCTCGACCTGCTGCTTCTCGCCGGCGTCGATCTTGCCGTCAAGCTCCTTGAGTGTCTTTTCGCACTGGTAGACCATCTGGTCCGCATGGTTGCGGGCGTCGACCTCTTCCTTGCGCTTGGCGTCCTCGGCCGCATACTGTTCAGCCTCGCGGACAGCCTTGTCGATATCCTCCTTGGAGAGGTTGGAGGAGGCTGTGATAGTTATCTTCTGCTCCTGACCTGTGCCCAGATCTTTTGCGGATACGTTCACGATGCCGTTGGCGTCGATGTCGAAGGTGACTTCGATCTGAGGTACGCCGCGGGGGGCGGGAGCGATGCCGGAGAGAGTGAACTTGCCGAGGGACTTGTTTGCCGCAGCCATTTCACGCTCGCCCTGCAGGACGTTGATCTCGACGGAAGTCTGACCGTCAGCGGCTGTGGAGAAAATCTGGCTTTTCTTTGTAGGAATTGTTGTGTTGCGCTCGATGAGCTTAGTGCATACGCCGCCCATTGTCTCGATACCGAGGGACAGAGGAGTGACATCCAGCAGCAGCAGATCCTTAACGTCGCCGCCGAGAACGCCCGCCTGGATAGCGGCGCCGATAGCGACGCACTCGTCGGGGTTGATGCCCTTGAAGGGCTCGGAGCCCGTGAACTTCTTAACAGCTTCCTGAACTGCGGGGATACGGGAGGAACCGCCTACCAGCAGGACCTTTGCCAGGTCGGAGGGCTTCAGACCGGAGTCGTTCATTGCCTGGCGCACGGGACCCATGGTCTGCTCAACAAGGTGAGCTGTCAGCTCGTTGAACTTTGCTCTTGTGAGAGTCATATCCAGATGCTTGGGGCCGGTGGCGTCCGCTGTGATATAAGGCAGGTTAATGTTGGAGGAAGTAACGCCGCTCAGCTCGATCTTAGCTTTTTCGGCAGCCTCCTTAAGACGCTGCATCGCGACTTTGTCACCAGAGAGGTCGATGCCAGTCTCCTTCTTGAATTCAGCAACCATATAGTCCATGACGCACTTGTCGAAGTCGTCGCCGCCCAGACGGTTGTTGCCCGCGGTGGCCAGAACTTCAAAGACGCCGTCGCCGATCTCCAGAATGGACACGTCAAATGTGCCGCCGCCCAAGTCATATACCATGATCTTCTGGTCGGAGTCCTTCTCAAGACCGTATGCCAGAGCCGCGGCTGTGGGCTCATTGATGATACGCAGAACCTCCAAACCCGCGATTTTGCCGGCGTCCTTTGTCGCCTGGCGCTGAGAGTCTGTGAAGTAGGCGGGGACTGTGATAACAGCCTGGGTGACCGTTGTGCCCAGATATGCCTCAGCGTCAGCCTTCAGCTTCTGGAGGATCATTGCGGATATCTCCTGAGGAGTATAGGCCTTGCCGTCAATAGTGACTTTATAATTTGTGCCCATTTCGCGCTTGATGGAGCTGATAGTACGGTCGGGGTTAGTGATAGCCTGGCGCTTTGCCACCTGACCTACCATGCGCTCGCCCGTCTTGGAGAAAGCCACGACGGAGGGAGTTGTGCGATTGCCTTCAGCGTTGGGGATAACGACTGTTTCGCCGCCTTCAAGAACTGCCACGCAGGAGTTTGTTGTACCAAGGTCGATGCCGATAATCTTACTCATTTTATATTCCTCCATTCAGAAATTGGTTGTTTACATTTTTGCTCAGTTTGCAACTTTGACCATTGCAAACCGTATCACCTTATCACCGAGCTTGAAGCCCTTCTGGAACACCTCGGCGATAACATTCTCGCCTAAAGTGTCGTCCTCTATGTGCATCACGCCCGAGTGGAAATTGGGATCAAATTCATCGCCGGGAGCTCCGAACGACTCGACGCCCAGCTTTTCGAGGATCGAGTTGAACTGGGACATTATCATCTCGACGCCCTTGCGGTAAGCTTCGTCATCCGTATGCTGGCTCAGAGCGCGCTCAAGGTTATCATAGACGGGGAGGAACTCGCTGACCGAGGAGACCTTCGCGTCTGCGTAGACACCTTCGCGCTCCTTCTGGCTGCGCTTGCGGTAATTATCATATTCCGCGAGGAGCCTCAGGTATTTATCCTTACTGTCCTTAAGTTCGTCAGCCGCGCCCTTGGCCTCTTCGTAAAGCTGCTTGTAATCCACTTCCTCAGCCACGGCGGCGTTTTCCGTCTCAACTTCCGGGGAAGTATTCTCAGCGTTCTGGGCTGTCTTTTTTTTCTTTTCTGCCATGTCAAATCCTCCAAATCGGGTCAGTTGTCTTTCTCGCCGCCGTCACCCAAAGCGAGGGGCGGCTTCTCGCCGGAAATTATCTTGCCGAGGTTTTCAGCAAAATAAGAGAGCCGTGCCGCGACCTTCGCGTAATCCATACGCGTTGGCCCTACAACGCCGATTATGCCTTGCATATCGTCGCCGATGTCATAAGAGGCGACCACGACGCTGGCGTCCTTCAGCTCTTCAGCCAGATTTTCCGGACCTATCATAAATTTCACCCGGCTGTTGGAGTCGGGATTGGATATCTTCATCAGCTCCTGCTCCTCGGAGAGGTAGGTGAGCATCTTCTGGGCTTTGTCCATGTCCCGGAATTCCGGATGCTGGAGAAGGGTCGAAGTACCCTGAACGCTTATCTCTCTGTGCTCGGAACCCTCAAGGACCTCCATCGCGAAATGGAGGGTGAGGGAAGCGACGCTGCCAAGTGCCCCGCACTGGGAAACGGCATCGCCTATGGCCTGAGCTGTGTAGTTGCTGAGAGGCGCGCCGGAGAAGTGCTCGTTAAGAGTCTGGGCGACGGAGTGGAACTGCTCGTCAGTGGCGCTGGCAGGGAAGCGAATGACCTTGTTCTTTATCTGCTTTGCGCTGGTCATCAGCACCGCGGCAAAAGAGCCCTCGTCCGCGCTCATAAGCTCAAAGCGCCGGATGCTCGTGCTGCTGGGAACCACTGCCATGGTGTAAGTCGGGTACTTCGTGATCTGGGATATGAGCTTTCCCGCGTTGTTGAGCATATGGTCAAGTTCGTCCATCTTGCTGCGCATCACGCTGTCCATGCGGCTCGTCTCGTCGTTGGAGAGCTCCTGCTGGCGGTTCATCAGCTCGTCCACATACAGCCTGTATCCCTTCGGAGAGGGCACGCGCCCAGCGGAAGTATGAGGCTGCTCAAGATACCCGAGGCTCTCCAGAGCTGCCATCTCGTTGCGGATAGTGGCGGAGGAGACGTTCAGCTCAGCGTTCTGGGCGATGGACTTCGAACCCACCGGCTCAGCTGTACGAATGTACTCCTCGACTATAGCTTGAAGTATTTTCTTTTGGCGCTCACTTAATTCCATTATAATCACCAAAACAATTTTTTAGCACTCAACTCCCCTGAGTGCTAATGTAAATTTAGCACTTTGCCTCTGCAATGTCAAGCGTCTGTTTTTAATATTACCAACATTTACAATTTAGACAAAAATTAACCGCGAAAACCACATATTTTGTGTTTTCCGCGGTTAATTTTTGAGTTAAATTTTCCGTATAGAATCTTGCTTCGGGGTGAGGGAGAGACTGTTCATCACAGGCAGCAGGAGAGTTATCAGCGCTATGAGGATAACCACCTCAACAGGCAGCAGAACGAGATTCTTCACGATACTCTTCGCTGCGTAGAAGAGATAGCCCTTGCCGTAGAGGGTATAGCTCCAGAGACTGCCGAGCCCCACATTGATAACAACGTTTGTTACAAGGCGTGCGAGGAACAGGCGCAGATAAGATATCTCGCGGCGGTACAGGAACAGGGCGAAAACCAGGTTCGTGAGTATCGCGGAGACGGTATAGCCGGGGAAGAATGCACCTGTGGGGAAGATGACGTAGCCCAGAATATCACCGAGACCGCCTACGCACATACCCATAAAAGGACCGTATATCATGGCGCCGATACAGTCCGGGATAAACTTGAAGAGCATGCGCAGGTTGTCCCCGACGGGGACGATGAGCATACCCAGTACGATCCGCAGAGCCAGCATCAGCGCGGCGAAGACCAGCATACGTGGGGAGCGGAACTCCCGGGCGGCACAGCGCCAGTAGTTACCGGTGAATGGGGAAACGAATTCTTTTGTCATAAAAATACCTCCTGATGATAACGGCAATGGTTGCCGCATCGTCAGGAGATAAAGCCCAAAAACGCGGCAGCGGGATGCGGTGTCTGCACGGCAGACCGATTGTACGGTCATTCGTCTCCGGAGCAACTCCCCGTCTCCGAAGCACTGCGGTAAAACCAACCCGCAGACACCTACTCTGCCATTAATTTACTTAGTTTCTTCGCTCTCAACGACGGGAAGCTCACCGTCGAAGAAGATGATCTTGCGAGGGCATTTCCGCACGCAGGCGCCGCAGGCGGTGCACTTAGAATAGTCAATGCTTGCGAGGTTGTCGGCTACGTGTATCGCGTCGAACTGGCAGGCCTTTTCGCACAGTTTACACCCGATGCAGCCAACTGTACAGTATTTTCTCGTGTCAGCGCCCTTGTCTTTTGAATGGCAGGGGACCCAGACCTTGCTTGAGTAGGGTTTGGCACCGATTATTCCCCTTGGGCAAACTTTGGTGCACGCCATGCAGCCGGTGCATTTTTCCTTATTCACCACGGCAACGCCGTCGACTATGGACAAAGCGCCGAACTTGCAGGCTTTCACGCAGGTGCCGAAGCCTATGCAGGCGTAGGAACACTGAGTTGTGCCCCCGAGGACTTTCGTCGCGGCGACGCAGTCATCTAGACCTTCATAGGTTTCGAATTTCAGGTTCGCATTGCAGCCTCCGGAGCAGCGCACGAGCGCTACCATCTTTTCGCCCGCTTCAGCAGAGACGCCCATGATCTCAGCTATTTTTTCCGCCATAGCAGCGCCGCCGGCTGCGCAGGCATTAAGAGGAGCCTTGCCGTCAATCACAGCCTGAGCGTAAGCGGAGCAGCCGGCGTAGCCGCAGCCGCCGCAGTTCGCCCCGGGCAGAGCCTCGGCGATGAGGTCGAGCCGCTCATCTTTTTCAACCGCGAAAACCTTGGAAGCGACGGCGAGAATGATACCGAAGATGCCGCCCAGCACGCCGAGAACGATGACGGCGTAAAGAATATTCATCATGTTCAGCCGCCTCCTTAACTAAAGACCTTGAGTCCCTGGAAACCCATGAACGCAAGGCAGATGAGACCCGCCGCGATCAGGGATATGGGGAAGCCCTCGAAGCACTCGGGGCAGTCACAGTCCAGCTCCATACGCTCGCGCACAGAGGCGAAGAGAATGATAGCTATTGTGAAGCCGATACCGCCTGTGATGCCGTAGATAACAGCACCGAGGAAGGAATAATTGTTCTGGATGTTGAGCAGCGCCACGCCCAGCACAGCGCAGTTCGTTGTGATGAGGGGCAGGTAAATGCCGAGCGCCTGGTACAATGACGGCATAGCCTTCTGCAGGAACATTTCAACAAACTGGACGAGAGCGGCGATGACGAGAATGAATGCCACCGTCTGCATATATTCCAGCCCCAGCTTGACAAGGAGAAGATTGACGAGCCACGTCACCGCACTGGCGACGCCCATAACGAAGATGACTGCCATGCCCATGCCGGCGGCTGTATCCATCTTTTTCGACACGCCCATGAAGGGGCATATGCCGAGGAACTTTGAGAAGATGAAGTTCTCCACAAGTATAGCGCCCAGAGACAGGGAGAGAATTTCTGTAAGACTCATTTCTCCGCCTCCTTCTTGTCCTTTGACTTTTTGAGGAAATACTGTACAACTGCGATAAACACGCCCAGCGTCAGAAAACCGCCGAATGGCAGTATCATCATGAGGGCGGGGTAGCCCTCGGGGATTATGCGGATGCCGTCGGCACAGAACACACCAGTGCCGAAAGTGCCGTTGCCGAGAAATTCACGCACGATGCACATCACTATCAGCGCGAGAGTGTACCCCACGCCCTGGGCCACGCCGTCAATGGCTGAAGCGCCTATGGTATTCTTGGAGGCAAACGCCTCGGCGCGCCCGAGGATTATGCAGTTTACAACTATAAGGGGAATGAAAACGCCGAGTGACTCGGAAAGGCTTGGGACGAACGCCTGAAGCAGCAGGTCTACCATGGTCACAAAGCCCGCGATGATGACAACGTAAGCCGCGATGCGTATTTTGTTGGGTATTACCTTACGCAGCAGGGATATGACTATATTGGAGCAGGTGAGTATTATTGTGACCGAAAGCCCCATGCCGATACCGTTGAAGAGGGTGGTGGTTATGGCGAGGACTGAGCACATACCCAGAAGCTGCACAAGGACGGGATTTTGGGTAATGATGCCCTCTTTGAATTGCTTTTTGATATTCATTGTCAGACCTCCTTACCCCTGAATACTGCTGAAGAAGCTGAGCGCCGTGTTCACACCGTTCGTAACAGCGCGGGAGGTTATAGTTGCGCCGGTGAGAGAATCGATATCTCCGCCATCCTTGTCAACGGCGAATGTTCCGCTGCCGCCGACATACTGGCTCCCGAACTGTTCCTTTGCGGCGTTTGCGCCGAGGCCCGCGGTCTCGCTCATGGATATGATGGAGACACCTGTGACAGTGCCGTCAGTACCGACGCCGACCACCATGTCGATGCTGCCGCCGAAGCCGGAGGGGAGAGTCTCGATAACGTAGCCCTTGGTCTCTCCGTCTGCGACGGCCCTGTATGCCGCGGCAACACCGGCAAAACCGCCGGTATCCAGTGGCTCGTAGCTGTCCGCGGGGAGGACCTCTCCCATAGCGTCCTTTGTTTTCTGTTCGTTAATTTCAGCTATCCTGTCGGCTGTGATGTAATTCACCAGACCGAGAAGCAGGGCGACGACAACGGTTATCGCCAGCAATATGAGGGCGAGCTTTGTGATATAGCCCCCGGAACCTTTGAGTTTGACCGCCATTATGCCGCACCGCCTTTCTTTTTGGAAGTGCCGTATCGCTTGGGCTTGCCCACCTTGTCGAGAAGGTACACGCATACATTCATGATGAGGATAGAGTAGCTCACGCCCTCAACATAAGAGCCGAAGTACCTGATAAACACAGTGATAAGTCCGCAGCCCACGCCGTAGAGCCACTGTCCCTTCTTTGTGACAGGGGAGGTGACATAGTCCGTCGCCATAAATATTGCGCCCAGGAGCAGGCCGCCGCTGAGAAGCTCCGTGAGCATCCATGTGAACCGGTCGGCGCCGCCCTTCGGGAATATGAATGTGACAATAGCGACAGTGCCGATGAACGCCAAGGGAATGCGGGGCGAGATCACACGGCGTATCACAAGGTAGATGCCGCCCAAAAGCAGCGCCGCGGCGCAGGTTTCGCCAAGGCTTCCGCCGCAGTTGCCGAGGAATAGCTGAATCAGCCCAGTATCCGGCAGAGAGCCATTGTGGAGAAAGCTCAGAGGCGTAGCGCTCGTGACGACGTCCGCGTTGGAACCGAAGAATTTAAGTATCGTGCCCGGTGCCGTCCAAGTGGTCATGATAACGGGCCAGCTGAACATGAAAGCGCGGGCTGCAAGGGCGGGGTTCATGAAGTTCTTACCGATGCCGCCGAAAAGCTGCTTTACGATAACAATTGCAAAAAACGCGCCGATTATAACAGTCCAGTAGGGGACTGTTACGGGCAGGCAGAAGGCGAGGAGAATACCAGTAACTATTGCGGAAAGGTCGCCTATGGTGCTGTTCTTCTTCGTGATCTTCCTGTAGCCCCACTCAAAGAACACCGAGGCCGCGACGCTTACGACTATCACACCAAGAGCCCGCCAGCCGAAATAGTAAATGCTTACGCACAGTGCGGGCAGCAGAGCAATTATGACGTCAAGCATGAGCCCACGGGTACTGTCCTCTGACTTTACGTGGGGGGACGGGGATACTATTGGATTGATCTTTACTTCTTCATTCATTTTTCAGCCGCCTCCCTCTGCTGCCGGAGCTTTTTATCATCCGCCAGCTTTTGCTTCGCTGCCTTGAAGGTCTGCACGAGGGGGATGCGCGCCGGGCAGATATAGGCACAGCTGCCGCACTCCATGCAGTCGTTTATGCCGTTTTCTTCAAGCTGTGTGAACATATTCTTCCCAGCGTACATATTAAGATAGACCGGCATAAGACGCATCGGGCACACGCCCACGCACTTGCCGCACTTGATGCAGGTGGGGAATTTATCGGTTTTGTCCTCGTCGCCGGAGAAGGCGAGGACGGCGTTTGTCGCCTTGTAAACAGGCACGTCAATACTGTACTGGGCAACGCCCATCATGGGACCGCCCATGATGATCTTGTTCGGACTCTTCTTGAAGCCTCCGCAGGCTTCAAACAGGGTGGACAGAGGCGTGCCTATGCGCACGCAGAGGTTTTTTGGTTCCTTGACCGCGGAGCCGGATACAGTGACGATCCTGCGCATAACAGGCAGCCCGTCATATACGGCTCTTGCCGCTGCGGCGGCGGTGTCAACATTGAAAACGGCGCAGCCAACATCGGCGGGCAGCCCGCCGGAGGGGACCTGGCGCTTTGTTACAGCCTGAATGAGCTGCTTCTCGGCGCCCTGGGGGTACCGTGTCTTAAGGGGGACGACGATAATGTCGCTGCCGCCGGCCTTCTGCAGAGCGGCAATGGCGTCGGGCTTATTCTTTTCAATGCCCACATAAGCCCGGTCGAGCCCCATCGCCTTTATAAGAAGGCGGATGCCGCGCACGACTTCATCTGTGCATTCAAGCATTATCCGGTGGTCGGAAGTTATATACGGCTCGCACTCGGCGGCATTAATTATAATAGTATCCACCTTGCCGAGTCCGGAGGTTATCTTAAAGTGCGTGGGGAAAGTGGCGCCGCCGTGACCGACGATACCCGCTTCCTTAACAATAGAGACTATATCCTCCGCGCTGACCTCACTGATATCGCTGTGCTTGGCGAGAGTTTCGTCTGGGGTGTCAGCGAAATCATTGTCGATGACTACGCTCATTACCATAGTGCCGTTTGGATGCAGCCGGGGTTCCACCGCGGCGACTGTGCCGGAGACTGTGGCGTGAACAGGGGCGGAAATGGGCGCGGTGCTCTCGCCAATCTTCTGGCCCATTTTTACAGCATCACCTTTCTTCACAAGGGGAGTGCAGGGCGCGCCGATATGCATGCTCATAGGCAGCACCACCTGGGCAGGGGGAGCGAGCACCTCAATAGCCTTCCTGTTCGTGGCGGATTTGCAATCATCAAAGTGTACGCCGCCAAAAAATGCTCTTGCCATAGTAAATTCACCTCGATCATATACCTCTGCAAAGAAACCTCACAGAGGACTGAAAAGCAGATATTGCACATGAAATTGCCCGTATTTTGACCATATGCAAATTCTGACCCAATTTAAAAGGAGTATACCATTTCAAACTAAAGCTGTAAAGTATCAGCATGACGGAAATGTGGTGAAAAAATTCAAAAAATTTGTTATACTATGAAATAAATGTTGAGGTTTTATCTCGTAAAGAAACTTGATCCTTGACAATTTTAGATGATGCGTGTAGAATATATCAGCACTAAATGTGATGAAGCGGAGGAGTACCGCACAGCGGATGCCGAGAGAGGGGACGGTCGGTGTAAGTCCCAGTGAAGCTGCGGGGGAAGGTCGCCGTGGAGCAGCGGGGCGGACAATGCCCTGCCGGAGCCTCGCCGTTATGTGAGGGTCCCGTTTGAGCGGGAGTAAGGCGCGTGAGATCACGAATTCGGGTGGTACCGCGGAACAGGTAAGTTTCGTCCCGGACAGAGAAAAGCTCTGTCCGGGATTTTTTATTGAACGAAAGGGAAGGAAGTGCCGGGATGAAAAAAGAATTGCCTAAGATCTATGATCCCAAGGAAGTAGAAGAGAAAATATATGATATGTGGGTGAATAACGGTTATTTCAAAGCGACTGTTGACCCTGAGAAAAAACCGTTTACCATTGTCATGCCGCCCCCGAATGTTACAGGGCAGCTCCATATGGGACACGCTATGGACGCGACGCTCCAGGACGCGCTCATTAGATTTAAACGTATGCAGGGCTACGAGGCTCTCTGGGTGCCCGGCGTAGACCATGCGGGCATCGCCACTCAGATAAAGGTCGAGGAGGAGCTGCGCAAGGAAGGGCTCACCCGCTATGACCTGGGCAGAGAGAAGTTCCTGGAAAAGGTATGGGACTGGAAGCATAAATACGGCGACAGAATCGTCCGCCAGCAGAAGAAGCTGGGCTCCTCCTGCGATTGGGACAGAGCGCGCTTTACAATGGACGAAGGCTGCTCCAAGGCTGTGCGGGAAGTCTTTGTAAACCTCTATGAACAGGGGCTTATATACAAGGGCAGCCGCATCATCAACTGGTGCCCCAACTGCGTGACGGCACTGTCAGACGCGGAGGTAGAGTATCAGGATAAGCCCGGCCATCTGTGGCATATCAGGTATCCTGTCAAGGACAGCGGCGAGTGCCTCATCGTGGCTACGACCCGTCCTGAGACGATGCTGGGCGATACAGGTGTCGCGGTGCATCCGGATGACGAGCGGTATAAGCATCTTGTGGGCAAAACGTGCATTCTGCCTCTTGTGAACAAGGAGATACCCATCGTTGCAGACGAATATGTTGAGATGGATTTCGGTACAGGCTGCGTGAAGATGACACCGGCTCACGACCCCAACGACTTTGAGGTGGGGCTGAGGCACAATCTCGAAGTCATCCGCGTGCTGGACGACAACGGCAAGGTGAACGCCGAGGGCGGCAGATACGAGGGACTGGACCGCTACGAAGCGAGAAAAGTCATTGTTGAAGACCTTGAGAAGGATGGCTATCTCGTAAAGGTAGAGGATTACAGCCACAATGTGGGAACCTGCTACCGCTGCCACAAGGATGTGGAGCCGATCATCTCCGCTCAGTGGTTCGTGAAGATGAAGCCCCTTGCGGAAGAGGCCATCAAGGTCGTGGAGAACGGGGAGACGAAGTTTGTGCCGGACCGTTTTTCAAAGACATACCTCAACTGGATGGAGAATGTGCGCGACTGGTGCATCTCCCGCCAGCTCTGGTGGGGACACCAGATACCCGCATGGTACTGCGCGGACTGCGGCCACATTACCGTGAGCCGTGAGGACGCCGTATGCTGCGAAAAGTGCGGCAGCAAGAATATCACCCGGGACGAGGACGTGCTGGACACATGGTTCTCCTCCGCACTTTGGCCCTTTGAAACACTGGGCTGGCCCGACAAGACGGCGGATCTGGATTATTTCTACCCCACGGACGTTCTTGTTACCGGCTATGACATCATTTTCTTCTGGGTTGCGAGAATGATATTCTCAGGCTGCAAGCAGATGGGCAAGACGCCCTTCCACACAGTGCTCATCCACGGACTTGTCAGAGACGACAAGGGGCGCAAAATGTCAAAATCTCTGGGCAACGGCATTGATCCCATCGAGATGATCGACAAGTACGGCGCTGACGCTCTGCGCATGAACATGATAACGGGCAACAGCCCCGGAAACGACATGCGTTTCTATGTGGAGCGCTGCGAGGCCATGCGCAACTTCGCCAATAAGATCTGGAACGCCTCCAGATTTGTCATGATGAACCTCTCCATTGAAAAGCCTGAGTTCCCCGCGATCGATAAGCTGGAGATGGAGGACAAGTGGATCCTCTCCAAGCTCAACGATCTGGCGGCGGAAGTCACGGAGAATATGGACAAGTTCGAGCTTGGCATTGCTGTTCAGAAGGTATATGACTTCATATGGGACAGCTTCTGCGACTGGTACATTGAGCTTACAAAGCCCAGAATGACGGGGGACGATATGGAAAGCCGCGTCGTTGCGGAGCA
Organism: uncultured Oscillospiraceae bacterium; assembly: GCA_934552825.1. Classification (GTDB taxonomy): domain Bacteria; phylum Bacillota; class Clostridia; order Oscillospirales; family Oscillospiraceae; genus CAKTEQ01. The sequence goes on along the minus strand of CAKTEQ010000002.1, from coordinate 106,416 downwards.
GGTGCTGGTGTACGTGCTCACGGAGACGCTCAAGCTGCTGCACCCGTTCATGCCATTTATCACGGAAGAAATATGGCAGGCGCTTCCTCACGAGGGCGAGGCGCTTATAATCGCAAGGTGGCCTGAGTACAGGAAGGACTTTGAATTCAGTGCACAGGCGCAGGCAATGGAGCATATTATGGGCGCTATCAAGGCTGTCCGTGCCCGCCGCAGCGAGATGAACGTGCCCCCCTCAAAGAAGGCCAAGCTTGTCATCATCACGGATATGCATGACGAGTTCCGCATGGGCGAGGCATTTATCAAGAAGCTCGCCTACGCAAACGAGATAGAGCTGATGGATAAGTCCCCCGAGGATGTGTCCGGCATGGTGAGCTGCGTCACAAATGTGGCCACGTGCCTTATTCCGCTCGCTGAGCTTGTGGACTTCGAAAAGGAGCTGGAGCGCATCAACAAGGAGCTCGCTAATGCCGAAAAGGGGCTTGCGGGAGTGAGAGCAAAGCTCGCGAACGAGAAGTTTGTCTCCAAGGCGCCTGAGAACGTGGTGGCCGCGGAGAAGGAGAAGGAAGCAAAATACATCGCTCTCATTGAAAATCTCAACGAGAGCAAAAAGCAGATGCAGAAATAATCATGTACAGGCAAATGGATTATCCTGCCGCATTGGACTACATTCACGGCGCAGGACGCTTCAGTTCCTGCGCCTGCCTGCGTCGTATAGAGGCGCTTGTAGAGGAGCTTGGGACGGATCTCACCGGGACACGCTTTATCCATGTCGCCGGTACGAACGGGAAAGGCAGCACCTGCGCCATGCTTGAATCTATCCTCCGTGCGGCGGGGTATAAAGCGGGGCTTTTTACGTCCCCCTACCTTGTGGACTTCTGCGAGAGGATGCAGATAGATCGGGAGCGCATATCCCACGACCGCCTTGCCCGGCTGACTGATAAGGTCCGGGCAGCCGCGGAGAGAATCATCGGCCGCGGCGTGGAAAAACCTAATGAATTTGAGATAGTCACTGCCATAGCCCTTGAATACTTCATCGGAGAGAAGTGCGATTTTGTCCTCTGGGAAACGGGGCTGGGTGGCGGAAAGGATGCGACGAATGTCATACCGCCTCCGGTGCTCGCAGTCATCACCTCCGTATCCTTTGACCACATGGCTCAGCTCGGAGATACTCTACCGGAGATCGCGGGGGAAAAGTGCGGCATTATTAAGAACGGCACTCCCTTCTGCGTTGCGGGTAAGAACCCGTCGGAGGTCATGGCGGTCATCGAAGACGTATGTGCCCGCGCGGGAGTGCGTCTTGTCAAAGCAGGGACGCTTTCCGGCAGAGAGACCCTCGCCGGTACGGAGCTTTCCGTAGATGGACGCTGCGTGCATTTGCCGCTTCTGGGGAAATACCAGCTTGAGAACGCGGCAAACGCCGTCGCAGCCGCAAAATGCCTGAGCAGTCTCGGCTGCGGGATAGATGAGGAGAGCATTGTCCGAGGGCTTGAGGCTGTGCGCTGGCAGGGACGCATGGAAGTACTCGGAAGTGAGCCGCCGGTCATCCTGGACTGCGCGCATAATGTGGGCGGCTTTGAGTCGCTGCTTGCGTCTGTCAGGGAGATAAGCGGCGGCAGGGAAATAGTCGCTCTGACCGCCATGATGGGGGACAAGGAACATGAAAAGTGCCTGAACATGCTGGCTGAGACGTGCTCAAGAGTGTATGTAACGGGACTGGACATGCCACGGTGCCTCCCGCCGGAGACCGCCGCCCGGGAGCTTGAGACTGCCGGCTGCGTCGTCAGGGTAGTTCCGGAGCTTCCGGCGGCGCTGAAAACAGCCCGTGAGGAGCTGAAAGAGGACGAACTGCTGCTTATATGCGGAAGCGTATATCTCGCGGGGACCGTTCGAGCCATAGCGACAGAATGAGACATACTGAATATTGTAGAATTGCCGTATACGGAGAGAGAATTCCGTATACGGCTTTTTGCTGCTTAAGAAAGGAGTGAGCGAGGTGCTTACCGAATATAGGGAAGAAAGGGACAGGACGGTCATAGAGCTGCAGGGCGAGATCGACCACCATGCGGCCCGGGAGGCAATGCTGGAGATAGGCAGGGTGATAAACGACCTGATGCCGATAAATCTTGAGCTTGATTTTTCCAAGGTGGGGTTTATGGACAGCTCAGGTATAGCCGTTGTGGTGACGACCATGCGCCGCCTGAAGGAGTACGGCGGCAGGCTTAGCATAGTGAACATGCCGGCACAGGCGTATAAAGTCATATCAGCCACAGGACTTGAAAAGCTGATAGAGATAAAATGCACAAATGAGGTGAAGAGATGAAGGCACAGGCAATAAACTCCATGAAGCTGCAGATACCCGCGAAGAGCTGCAACGAGAGCTTTGCACGCACGGCGGCGGCGTGTTTCGCGGCACAGATGGACCCCACTCTTGAGGAGATAAACGACATTAAAACCGCCGTGAGCGAGGCGGTGACGAACGCCATAGTCCACGCCTATCCTGAGAGTATAGGCGTGATATACATATCCGCCCGGATATTTGAGGATAACACGCTGGAGATAGTCGTGCGCGACCGGGGCGTCGGCATCGAGAATATCGAGCGGGCAAAGGAGCCCATGTTCACGACGGGCGGCGAGGAGCGCAGCGGTATGGGATTTACCATTATGGAGAGCTTTATGGATAATCTGCGTGTGCGCTCGAAGCCGGGGGCGGGTACCACGGTGACTATGAAAAAGCGCATTATCAACAGAAGCCGGGTGTCAAAATGACTGCCGGCACTGTAACAGACCTCATCAGCCGGGCACAGCAGGGGGACAGGGACGCTTCGGATACTCTCGTGCGGGAAAATACCGGGCTTATCTGGAGCGTATCCAAGCGTTTCTTCGGCAGAGGTGTCGATGCGGACGATATATTCCAGCTCGGCAGCATCGGCTTTCTCAAGGCCGTTATGGGTTTTGACACGACTTACGGCACACAGTTTTCCACATACGCTGTGCCGAAGATATCCGGGGAGATACGCCGTTTCCTCCGGGACGACGGCACGGTGAAGGTGAGCCGGGGGCTCAAGGAGCGGGCGGCGCTGGTGCGTGCGGCAAGAATAAAACTCGCCCAGAGCCAGGGTGCGGAGCCGACACTCAGCCAGATAGCCTGCGAGACGGGGCTTACTCCTGAAGAGATCGCCCAGGCAGAGACTGCCGTCTCCCCAGCGCAGTCCCTGCAATACGAGGCGGGTGAGGACGGCTTTACCCTCGAGGCGGTGCTGGGTACGGAGGGGATCGAGGAGAAAATACTCGAGCGCATTGCCATTACGGAAGCTGTGAAAACGCTCCCGGAGAAGGAGCGTATGACTATCGCTCTGCGCTTTGGGAGACACCTTACGCAGGAGCAGAGCGCCAGAATACTGGGAGTTTCCCAGGTGCAGGTGTCCCGCCTGGAGCGCCGGGCGATAGATAAGCTCAGGACCATGCTTTAGCAAGGAGCAATTTCCGCTCCTTGCTATTTCTGTCTTTAAGTGCGGTCGGAAATATGTTATAATCCGATTTATAACTTATGAAACGGCAGGTCTGATTATGCTTGACAACAAAATGAGAGAACGCTTCCTTCAGCTCAGGAGCGAGATAATAGAGAGCAGCTTCAGTAATCTCAACGATATGCAGCGCAAAGCAGTCCTCGCGACAGAGGGGCCGCTTCTGCTCCTTGCGGGGGCGGGCAGCGGAAAGACAACGGTGCTCATAAGCCGTATTGCGAACTTAATACGCTATGGCAGAGCTTCTGACTGCGATGAGATACCGGAGAATATTACAGAGGCCGATGTTGATTTTCTGGAAGCATACGCCCGTGATAAAGACGGGGATAAGCAGCGTGCCGACGAGCTTTGCGCGCTGGACCCCGCGGCGCCCTGGCAGGTGATTGCCATTACATTTACGAACAAGGCCGCGGGGGAACTCAAGGATCGCCTTGAAAAAATGCTTGGTCCAACGGCGGGGGATATCTGGGCGGCAACATTTCACTCAGCCTGCGTGCGCATACTGCGCCGGGATATCGAAAAGCTGGGGTACAGAAAGTCATTTACAATATATGATACGGCTGACTCCGAGCGGATAATCAAGGACATAGTTAAGAATTTCAATCTTGACGACAAGGTCTACCAGCACAGGACGCTCCTCAACTACATCAGCAGAGCCAAGGACGCTATGGAGACGCCTGCGGCGTTCATCGCCCGCTGGGAGAAGCTGGGCGACAGGCGCATGACAAACATCGGCAAATGCTACGAGGAGTATCAGAGGCGTTTGAAGAATTCCAACGCTGTGGATTTTGACGATATAATCCTCAAGACAGTGGAACTGCTGGAGAATGACGAGGAAACCCGGACGTTTTACCAGCGGAAGTTCAGATATGTGCTCATTGACGAATACCAGGATACGAACAACCTCCAGTACCGCCTTGCAAGTCTGCTGGCTGGCGGCAGGAACAACATATGTGTCGTGGGAGATGATGACCAGAGCATTTACCGTTTCCGCGGCGCTACTATTGAGAACATTCTGAATTTTGAAAAGCAGTATAAAAACGCGCGCACCATACGTCTGGAGCAGAATTACCGCTCAACGGAGAAGATACTCTCTGCCGCCAACGAGGTAATTAAGAACAATACCGGGCGCAAGGGGAAAAAGCTCTGGACCCAGGACAAGGGCGGCGCGGAGATAACAGTGTATACAGCGTATAATGAGATGAAGGAGGCTGACTTCATCGCCGGTGATATTTTCCGGAACTATGCAGTCAGGCGCAAATGGTCTGATTTTGCGGTCCTCTACCGTATGAATGCCCAGTCGAACCAGATAGAAAAGTCGTTCAAGGCGGCGGGCATACCTTACCGCATTATCGGCGGCATACGCTTCTTCGAGCGCGCCGAGGTGAAGGATATGCTGGCATATCTCGCCGTGGTCAATAACCCGGCGGACGATCTGCGCCTCAAGCGGATAATAAATGTGCCCGTAAGGGGGATAGGGGCCAGGAGCATCGAGCTTGCGGAGCAGGCTGCCCGGGAAGCCGGAATCCCGGTTTATGATGTTATATCAAACCCCGCAAAGTATGATCTGGGCAAAGCCGGGACAAAGCTCACGGTTTTCCATGAGCTTATTGAGAGCCTGCGCCTGGATCTGTATAGGATGTCCCTTGATGAGTTTTATGATACACTCATAGAAAAGACCGGTTACGTAATAGCCCTTCAGGCAAGTGACGAAGCTGAAAACCGCGTGCGCGTTGAGAACGTGTATGAGCTGAAATCCAGCATCCTTACCTACATGGAGGGGGCACAGGAGCCAACATTATCCGGCTTTTTGGATGAAGTGTCCCTGTACACAGATATAGACAATTACGACGCGGGGAGCGACGCTGTGGTCATGATGACGCTCCACAGCGCCAAGGGACTGGAGTTTCCTTATGTCTATATTGTCGGCATGGAGGAGGGGATATTCCCCGGTATCAGATCCATCGGTGAGAAGGACGAGATGGAGGAGGAGCGGCGCCTTTGCTATGTGGGCATAACCCGTGCGAAGGAAAAGCTGACCCTCACCAATACCATGCAGCGCATGCTCTTTGGAAAGACCTCGGCAAACCGCGAGTCCAGATTTATCGGCGAGATACCGGATGAGCTTATAAGGCGGGAGGGAGAATCCAGAAGCAGCTTCGCTGATCCTGTCATGACGGGAGGATACGGATCCGGCTATGACTCCGGTTACAAATCCGGTGAAGGATATAGACGCCAGACAGGACCCGGTTCGTCGCCGGTGAGGACGTACAGCACAAGAACAGAGCCGGCTCGCCCCTCTTACAGGGCAAGCCACCTTCAGCCTCAGACAGGGGCTCCGGAAGTGGATTTCAAAAAGGGTGAATCCGTGAGTCACGCGGTTTTCGGCAAAGGTATGATAATCTCCGTCACCAAAGCAGGGGGAGACGCGATACTTGAGATAGCCTTTGACGATGTGGGTACAAAGCGCCTAATGGCAAAGGCCGCGGCCAAGCACCTCGCCAAGTGCTGAAGATAAGAAAATAATATGGAAAAATTCGCATAACCATGGTATTATAAGCTGTAATGCCATTAAATTTACGGGGAGGAATACCTTTGAATATATTTACTGCCATCCTGCTGGGTATCGTTCAGGGTGTCGCGGAGTTTTTGCCCATATCCAGCTCCGGGCATCTTGGACTGCTGCATAACATTTTCGGACTTGAAAACGTGGAGCAGAGCAATATGACTTTCGATGTGCTGCTGCATCTGGGGACCCTTGTTGCGGTGTTCATCGTCTACCGGCGGGACATATGGGAGATGATAAAGGAGTTTTTCAAGCTCTTCGGCGAGGCAACAAATCAGCGCCGCGAGGGTGAAAAGCGGGTCATATCCATGAGCCCGAAGCGCCGCTTGCTCATAATGGTGGTCATAGCTACAGTGCCCCTTGTGGCAGCGTCCCTTGTCAGCGATTATGTGGAGCAGCTTCAGCAGAGTACGATCGCCATAGGCATCGCGCTGCTCATAACCGGCGTTATACTTTTCACTGCCGACAGGTGCAGAAAAGGAAAGAAGACGGAGAAGGATGCCTCCTTCTGGGACGCGCTAATAGTGGGCCTCGCGCAGGCCGTTGGCGTTGTGCCGGGCATTTCCCGATCCGGTATCACGATCTCGGCGGGGCTGTTTTCCGGATTTGACAGGGAGTTTGCGGTTAGGTTTTCGTTTCTTCTGTCGATACCGGCTGTGCTGGGTGCAAACATCCTGACTCTTGCCAAGGGCGGTCTGGACATTTCTGCGGGAATGCTCCCGGCATACATTGCAGGCATTGTGACGGCGGCGGTCTGCGGCTATTTCGCGATAAAGCTTGTCAAATATCTTGTTGACAGCAAGAAGTTCGGCGGCTTTGCATACTACTGCTGGGTCGTCGGTCTGGCGGCAATAGCATACGAACTGATTTTCGTACTGTAATACTTCGTTTAGGAGGATCTCTATGGCAACAAAAAAAAGCAGCACCGGGCGGAAAAAAACGACATCCCGGAAGAAGTCTGCAAAGAGTTCCGGAAAAAAACCGATACGCAGGGAAGTCGGGGCGATAGTATGCTTTTTCCTCGCTCTCCTTGGAATTGCCAGCTATTTCGGCGGGGATGCCCCTTTTATAAGCTATTTCAGGGTGCTTTTTGCCGGGCTTGCAGGGTGGGGATATTATCTATATCCGCCAGTACTGCTGTTCTGCTCGTTTATCCTTCTGTTTCACAGGGGCAGACCTGTCGTCTGGCGTGTAACGAGCGCCATGCTGTTTCCTCTGGCGCTGAGCATCCTGCTATTCGTCACGTTCAATAAAAATGTGTACATAACCGGCTGGAATCTGTTCCCTGATCTCTTCAAGGAGGGGGCGGCGCTGGGAAATGCGGGCGTTGTGTCCGGGCTTATCAGCCTTGGCGTAAAGGCGCTCGTGGGCAGAGCAATATCGGCGATCATATTTGGTGTGCTGATGATATTTTTTGCGCTGTCTGCCCTCAATGTGACGGTGAACAGCATCATTGAAGCTGTGCGCAGCAGAGAGCACCTTGAATATGAGGTGCAGCCGGAACCGGAGAGAAAGCCGAGACCCAGAAAGAATAAGGTCATTGACCTCCCAGTGGACGATCCGGAGGACATAAAGAAGGCGCAGGCAAAGGAAACGGATTACTTTGCCGACATACCGCTTGATACGACGGTATCCGCAGGCAAAAATAAAGAGAGTAAGATACCATTCGTCTTCGGAGAGCCGGCGGAGATAGCTGTTAAAGAGAAGACACCGGCCGCACGCCCCACAGAGCTCGTAAAGCCGGAACCGGCAGTTGACAACAGAGAAGTGACCGTTCCGCCGGAGCTGACAGCAGCGGAAAAACGTGCTGAGGTTAACAAGGCAGCCGCTGAAGTAACACAGGCGATCGAGAGTGAAGGCACGCAGGACAAGCCCGCCTATGTAACGCCGCCGCTCAGCATCCTGGAAGCGGGGGACAGCGGATCGGCAGGCGGCAGCACAGTGGAACTCAAGCTCACGGCAAAGCGCCTGAGCGACACTCTCCGCAGCTTCGATATAGAGGCGCGTATAGTGGATTTTGCCCACGGTCCATCTGTGACGAGATATGAGCTGGAGCTCGAGCAGGGGGTCAAGCTCTCCAAACTTTCAAACCTCTCTGACGATATCGCCCTCGCGTTGGGCACCGCCAGCGTGCGCATAGCGCCTGTGCCTGGTAAGAGCTTCATCGTCGGCGTGGAGGTGCCCAATAAGAGCGTCAGCATGGTACATCTGAGGGAAGTTCTCTCTTCAAAGGAGTTTACAACTCATAAATCGAAGCTGGCATTCGCTCTTGGCCGGGATATCGGCGGCAACAGCATGGTGGGAGATATTGCAAAGCTGCCCCATCTGCTTATAGCTGGTACGACGGGGTCGGGCAAGTCGGTGTGTATGAATTCCCTGATAATCAGTCTGCTGTATAAGGCATCGCCAGATGAGGTGCGCCTGATAATGGTAGACCCCAAAATGGTGGAGCTGGGCGGCTATAACGAGATACCCCACCTCCTCATACCGGTCGTCACTGATGCGAAAAAAGCCGCGGGGGCGCTCCAGTGGGCTGTCAACGAAATGATGCGCCGGTACAGCATCTTTGCCGAGTCCGGGGCAAAGGACATGGACGGTTACAACGCCGCCGTGCGGGATAACCCGGAGCGGAAACAGCTGTATCGTATAGTAATAGTCATTGACGAGCTTGCAGATCTGATGATGGTGGCGAAGAAAGAGGTAGAGGAATACATCTGCCGCATCGCCCAGATGGGCAGAGCCGCGGGAATGCACCTGGTCGTTGCGACCCAGCGCCCGTCGGCGGATATAATCACAGGTGTCATGAAGGCGAATATCCCCTCGCGCATCGCTTTTGCCGTGGCGTCCCAGATGGAGTCCCGGATAATTCTTGATACGGCCGGTGCGGAAAAGCTCTTGGGGAAGGGCGACATGCTTTATCTGCCTATCGGAGCGAGCAAGGCGACCCGTATACAGGGGACGATGGTCACCGATGAAGAGGTGGAGGGCGTTGTGGAGTTCGTAAAAAACAGCTCCAAGGCGAATTATTCTGACGAGATAATCAAGCAGGTGGAGAACCATGGCAAGGCCGGTGAAGGGAAGAGTGACTCGGCTCCCGGTGCTGATTCCGACGCTGACGAGCTTCTGCCGGACGCTATCGAGGTCGTGGTGGAAACGGGCCAGGCGTCCGTATCCATGCTCCAGCGCAGGCTTAAGCTGGGCTATTCAAGAGCCGCCCGCATAGTGGATCAGATGGAGGAGCGGGGCATAGTCGGTCCCTTTGAGGGGTCAAAACCAAGGCAGCTTCTCATCACTAAGGAGCAGTGGGCAGCGCTCAAGATGAAGGGGACGGTCAGTGCCGACGCACTTGAAGAGGAGCCACAGGAGATAATAGAAGAAGAATAACGAAAAAGATCCCGGGCGTATATATTATCGCCCGGGATCTTTCTATACACCTTTGTATTTTTTGCGGGTAGCGAGACCGCCGCGTATATGGCGCTGCGCCTTGTTCTCGTCAAGAATTGCCTTCACCTGGAGGTAGAGGCTTCGGTTGTACTGCCTGAGCCGCTCGGAGAGGTCCTTATGCACCGTTGATTTTGATATGCCGAACTGCTTTGCGGCAGAGCGGACGGTGGCGCGGTTTTCGATTATGTAATTAGCAAGTTCGCAGGCGCGCTCCTCTATGTTTGTTTTCATGTCATCACTCCAGACAGATTACTGTTGTTCAATAATATGTCCCGAGCGGCCGCAATATGAAAAAGAGAAGTGACGTCCCGCGGGACGTCACTTCATGCTGTCAAGAATATCCATTATTTCATCCACGGAATCCTCAAGATCCTCGTGCATATCGCTCCATATCTCAAACTGCTCGCTCTCCTGTTCCTCCGGCTCGTTTTCATCCAGCTGTGCGATTTCCCGGCGAAGCTCAGCCAGATAATCAAGAAGCTCCTGCTTCTGAGGGTCAATTCCTCCGTCGAACTGCACTATATCTCCCATGACGTTTTCCTCCCTCAATTTTTCTTTACAGGGGGATTATAATCACAAGAGTCCGCGTGTGTCAAGGCAGGCGTCAAATATATAGTGCAAGCGCCAGCATGCAGCGGTTGTCGCCGTATATTTTATCGAACTGGCTGATGGGCAGGGGATTTGTGCCAAGACCAGCCTCAATGGTATACCCCGGACGGTCAAATTTATATATGAACCAGTCCTTGTATCCGGCAAAGCCGGAGTTATACGGCGTTGTCTCAAGGGCGTACCCGCTGATATTTGACAGCGCCAGAGCTATGCGGTATGAGTCCTCTGGCAGGTAGTCCAGATAGCGCCAATAGATTATCTCGCCCTGGGTGTGATACGAGAGCGTGATGTCAAAGTCTTCCCGTATCGTGTACTCTGCCATTGCGTAGCTCTCCGGCTGATCCAGAGGAGCGTTCCCCACGTAATCCCGTGGCCCCGGTTGTGTATACCCCTGGCTGAATTTTATCTCCCGGGCCTGTTCCCAGCCGGCCGGGTACTGGAGGTTCAGGTCCACGCCGTTAATATTTGCTTTCCAGTCCTCCGGAAAGCGCCTGCCGCCGCCGTTCATGGCGAGAGCCGCGTTATAGGCGTCGCTGCCCTTTTCGATAAGCCCCGTCACCAGATCAACGCCGTCCGGATTTACCATAGGTACGACGTAAAGGGTTGCGCTCTCAAACAGTTCGGCAGCGCTGCGGCAGCAGATATGTCTGTTCTCGGAAAACGCTGCGGCGTATTCTTCCAGGAATTTCATCAGAACGGGGGTCGTTATCCACTCGTTTGCGTGGTGGGATGCGTTGAAGGAAACTTTCCGTTCGCCGCTGCCGATAGTAAGGGCCGTAATAGGCGTGCCAAGCACGCTTGTGCCGATAACCTCGCTTTTTATGAACGGATAACGTTTTGTAAGTCCGTCCACGGCATAGGCGAGAGCTTCGCTTGTAAAGGGAATGTTGGTGAATACCACGTTTGTGCTGAGAGGAACGATTATTTTCGTACCGGGTATCAGATTTGCAGGGTCAAGAGACGGGTTGGCGACTGTTATACGTTCGGCGGTGGTGCCGTATTTTTGTGCCACTAAGTAAAAGGTGTCGCCGCTATGTATCGTGTAGGTATCGTACCCGGTGATGAGGGGCATGAGTCGTGATTGCGTTTTTTCGTTAACTATGCCTGTCGCAGCCAGAGAATTGCGTTCCTGAAAGGCCTTGACAGCCCGTTCGGTAGCTCTGCCGAATATCCCATCGACGGTCAGCGCTCCATATCTGCCCCTGTTAAGCGCTGCCTGAAGAAGGCTCACGGCTGGACCTTGAGATCCGTATGCAAGAATAGTCATTTTCATATACCTCGCAGAAAAATTTTCTCTGTATTCTATGAGAGGCTAAGGGGGAAAGTGAAAAGGATAGCCTGCCATTTAGCAGACTATCCTTTTCGCGTTAAAGTCAGGCTGTGGGGGTACCGGCAGTGCTGCCGCCGCCGACGAGGTCGTCCACGCCGTTTGCGACACCGTCGGTCACGTCCTTAGCACCGTCGATAACGCCGTCAACGGCACCCTCGGCCCCGTCCAGCACGTCATCCACAGCGTTACCGGCGCCGTCTACAACGTCGTCGATACCGCTGCCGGCATTGCCGGAGTTTGCGGTGTTATTGTTGTTCGCGTCATCGGTGACCTTGCCGGTATCATCGGCAGAGGGCTTGCCGTCCTTGGCGGCGCAGGCTGTAAGGGCGAATACGAGGCACAGTACAAGTGCAAAAATCAAGATCTTACGCATTTATCAATTTCCTCCTGATGTTAAAAGCCGAAAATGCCGCCGATCGTCTCAATAGCGCTGCCGATGGATTTGGCAGTCTTACTGAGCGCGCGGGTCTTGTTTTTTTCGGGCTTGAGCGCCATGCCGAGACCGGCGCCGGCTATCATACCGATAGCTATCCCTTTTATCATTTCGCTTTTCATATCCTGTAAAATCTCCTTAAATATGATTTTGGACATGGATTAGTATTGCCGGAGAGAGATATTTTTTTCGTCAATTTAAGAAAAAATGTTGCTAAATCTGGCAAAAAGTCTTACAATAAGAAATGGAAAATTTGTGCAGATTTCGAGGGACCTATGAGCACTGATATTTATCTTATTCGCCACGGCGAGGCTGAAGGAAATCTTTATCGCCGGGCGCTCGGCATAACAGAAAGTCGTCTTACGGCACAGGGTGTCAGGCAGGCGGAGGCGGCGAAGGAACGCTTCGGCACGGTTAAAATCGACAAAGCATATTCCAGCCCGCTGCTGCGTGCCCGCAGAACAGGGGAGATAGTTTGCGAGGGACATGGTATTCCCGTCATCCTGCGGGATGATTTCAGAGAAATAAATCTCGGCGTTTGGGAGAATATGCAGTGGGGCGAGATATTTGAGCGCTATCCCCGTGAGTATTCCACTTTCATGACCGATACGGACAATTGGCGTGTCGAAATGTGCGAGACGAGTGTCGACGCCGGGCGGAGATTCTACTCGGGAGTTATGGATGTCGCCAGGGAGAATGAAGGCCGCGCTATCGCCATATTTACCCACGGCGCTGTTATAAGAGCCTTTCTGAGGGAAGTGCTTCGCCGGATGCCCGGCGGAAGTGCTGTGGACGTTGGGCACAGTGATAATACCGGCGTAACGCTCCTGAGACTGACGGGCGATACGCCGGGAATAATATATATGAACGACAACTCCCACCTTGGAGAGCTGAGCAACTATAAGCGGCATTTCGCGCTGAAGGAAAAGGTGGGATTCGAGACAAACCTGCGCACAAGAGAAGCCCGTCCGGAAGACGCGGCTTTTCTCAGCGGACTGGGGATCACGCGGCGGGGGAACGGAGAGGTCATATACACTGCCCTGAGCGGACCTGAACCCGCAGGCGCGCTGGGTCTTGCGGATACCGGGGAAGACCTGCGTATCACAGAGCTTGCCCTCGCCGAACGTTTCCAGGGATGGGACCTCGGGGTGCAGCTTATCGGAACTGCCGTCTATATTGGCAGGCTTGAAGGCAAAAAGCGGCTGGAGGTACAGCCGCGGACAGCTGAAGCAAGAGGATATCTTGAGCACTATGAGTTTGCCGGAAGCGGCAAAGACGGTGTTCTTTATCTTGACCTGGGACTTTGATTCAGGAATATAACGCCGCTCCGGCGGCGCTAAAATATATTGAGAGGAAGAGTTGAATATGAGTGATGACATTTCAGTCATAATTATTGACAACGAAACTTCAGTAAGGGAACACATCGGTGAGATCGTTAATGCTGCACCGGGGTTAAAAGTTGTCGGGGAGGCTTCCAACGGGCTCGATGGGTTAAACATGATCAATGAAAAGCAGGCGGATCTGGTCATATTGGACTATTTCCTGCCGCAGATAGACGGACTGAGCCTTGTGCGTCAGTACCGCAGCCGTCTGCACGAGCATGACACGGCGTTTCTCATGCTGACAGGCTATTATTCCGACGCGATGGCAGCGGAAGCGCAGATGCTGAAAGTGGAGTGCCTGCTTCAGAAGCCCATAACGAAGAAATGTCTTATGGAGCGTCTATGCATATTCAGAAACGAAGGGCAGTTCTATGCGACCGGCGCAGTGCACGATCCGATGACAGAGCTGCTTATAGAAGTGACGCGGATATTGACGGATAACTCTTTTTCCATGTCTTATAAGGGCTTTAACATGCTGCGGGACGCGGTTATAATAGCCCTCACATATGAAGGCAACTTCAGCGGGATAACAAAGATCATATATCCGGAACTCGCGAAGAAATATAACAGAACGATACAGAGCGTGGAGCGCAATCTGAGAAGCATAATCGGCGCCGCTTGGAGGAACAGGACGGAGCACGGAAAATACTCCATAATGGGTAAGGTTTTCAGCAGATGTCCCACAAACAGTGAAGTAGTTTTCACCATAGCGGACATAATCAAAATAGAAAGAGCCGCCGGGGAGGAGACAAGAATATGACATACGCGCCGACAGGAGTATGCTCGCGCCTGATGGAGGTCGAGCTTGAAAATAATATAATCAAAAAAGCAAAGATCACTGGCGGCTGCAACGGCAATACCCAGGGACTTTGCCGTCTCGTGGAAGGGATGGACGCCGATGACGCTGTCAGGCGTCTCGAAGGCATCAAATGCGGGGCAAGAGGAACATCCTGCCCGGACCAGCTGGCAAAGGCAATAAAAAAAGCGAAGCAGAGCGCTTGATAAAAAATCCCCGGTCATTCTGATGATGACCGGGGATTTTTTTATTTTGTGAGGATTTTCTTCAGCCTTGCGTGGCGGGGCATGCCGTTTTCTGTTATGAAGTCCAGCTCGCCCTGGATGAGGGGCAGGGCATACTCGATGAATTCATCGGTGACGCCGTTGCCGGCTTCATTTATCCAGTTTCTGGGCACGCGCTGTTCCCGGTTAGCGACGGCGGTGAGGTCGAGGAGCTTTATCTGGCAGGTGTATTTCCCGTCCACCACGACGCGCTCAAAGCCGACCATCTTGTCGGTTACGCCGCTCAGGGCGAATTCTACGGCGGCCTTGCCGGCGGCATATGCCTCCTCGGCGTCGGTTGCGGAGGCTATATGGTTTGAGCAGCGCTGAAGAAGACTGAACTCGATGCCGCGGACCTTTTTGCCTGTGCGTGCTTTCACGATGGAAGTGAGTGTTGCCGCAAGTCCGCCAAGCTGCGCGTGACCAAAGGCGTCCTTAGCCTTAGCCGTGTCGCCGCTGTACTCGGAGATGAGAGCGCCGTACTTATCCTTGACACCTTCGGACACTGCGACGATGACGTTGCCGTTCTTCTTGAGAACTGAGATGACGTCGTCGACGAAATTGTCAATATCGAATTCAACCTCGGGCAGATAAATCAGGTCGACACCGCATTCGGGAGCGTTATAGCCCGCGAGAGCCGCGGCGCCTGTGAGCCAGCCGGCGTTGCGGCCCATGATCTCCAGGATGGTCACGGCACCTGTGTCATACACGACGGCGTCGCGCTTTATCTCGCGGCAGGTGGAGGCGATGTACTTGGCGGCGCTGCCGTAGCCCGGCGTGTGATCTGTGCCGTAGAGGTCGTTGTCAATGGTCTTCGGTATGCCCATTATGCGGCAGTCGTAGCCGGCGTTCTCCATGTACTTACTGATCTTGTTGCAGGTATCCATGGAGTCGTTGCCGCCGATGTAGAAGAAGTACCGCACGTCATATTTCTTGAATATGTCAAGTATACGAAGGTAATCCGTCTCATCCTCGGAAAACTCCTTGAGCTTATAGCGGCAGGAACCGAGAAAGGACGAGGGGGTATGCATAAGCAGCTCAAGCTCCTGAGCATCCTCCTGCTCCAGGTCAAAAAGCCTGTCGTTAAGGACACCCTTGATACCGTGTTCAGCGCCGTATACATGAGTGATAAGGTCGCTGTCCATAGCCGCCTGGATAGCGCCCAGAGCGCTGGCATTTATAACGGCAGAGGGGCCGCCGGACTGCCCGATGATACACGCGCCTTTGAGATTGCCTTCGATATTCATCATTTATTCCTCCGATGAAAGTTATTATATGACTGATAACCTAAATATACCATATTCTGTCGAATACAACAATAAACGCGGGGAAATTTAATCATGTGAAAGATACAAATTTTACTGGATATATTTATAAAATGATGATAAAATAGCGGAGTACAGTATGGATAGCTGTGCCAATTTAACTATACTTTCCAAGGAGATGCTTATATGCCACTTGTAACTTCAACCGAAATGTTCAGAAAAGCGTATGAGGGTGGCTATGCCATCGGTGCGTTCAATGTAAACAATATGGAGATAATCCAGGGTATCACGGAAGCTGCGGCGGAAGTGCGTTCACCCCTTATACTTCAGGTCTCCGCAGGCGCGCGGAAGTACGCGAAGCATGTTTATCTCATGAAGCTCATTGAAGCCGCGATCGAGGACACCGGACTGCCCATATGCGTTCATCTGGACCACGGTGAGGATTTTGAGATATGCAAATCCTGCATTGACGGCGGATTTACGTCCGTCATGATCGACGGTTCCAAGCACAGCTTTGAGGACAACATGAAGCTCACAAAGCAGGTCGTTGATTATGCTCATGACCACGGCGTCGTGGTTGAGGGCGAGCTCGGGCGTCTTGCTGGCATTGAGGACGATGTGAACGTGTCCGCCGCAGACTCCTCCTATACTGATCCCGCGCAGGTAGAGGAGTTCGTAAAGACGACGGGCGTTGACTCTCTCGCCATCGCTATCGGCACGAGCCACGGCGCATATAAATTCAAGCCCGGGACGAAGCCCCAGCTGAGATTTGATATCCTTGAGGAGGTTTCCAAGAGACTGCCTGGGTTCCCGATAGTTCTCCACGGGGCCTCATCTGTTATACCCGAGTATGTTGAGACGATAAACAAGTACGGCGGCAATCTCAAGGATGCGCTCGGTGTGCCTGAGGATCAGCTCAGGAAGGCGGCGTCCATGGCGGTCTGCAAGATAAACATTGACTCTGACCTCCGCCTCGCCATGACGGCAGGCATTCGTGAGACACTGGCAAAGGACCCCGCGCTTTTTGACCCCCGGGGGTATCTTAAGGTCGGCAGAGAGAACATCAAGACACTGGTGAAGAACAAGATAGTCAATGTTCTCGGCAGCAATGACAAGGTTTGAGTTTAATTCCGGCGCAGGTCGGAGGGAGGTGACCCATGGCAAAGGTGAGCTTTGATATTGCGGGACGCATAAGCAGAATTAAGCAGGAAGCGCGCACCCAGGGTACAGGCATTGATGCTGTTTTCGGCAAGACACGTCCGGCGCGTCTTATAGCGGCGCTGCTTATTGTTATAATCACCGCAGTGCTCCCCTGGAGCGGTTTTGTGAAAAATGTTTTCGCGGTGGGGCGGATAAAGACGATCTGCAGCATTGCCGCGTGTCTGGCGGCTGGCTGTGATGTACTTTGGACAGGTATCAGGGAAGCCGCGGGGAAAAAGCTGGGAGATAACGGCCTCATGGCGCTGGCGGCAATAATCGCCGCCGCATGCGGGCATCCCGCTTCAGCCGCGATAGCACTTGTGATCTTCCACTTGTCCCGCTTCTTCATGAAAGAGATAGTATACAGGGGCAACGAGGACGCCAACTGTTTTTCGGGGCTGATCCCGGACAGCGCACGTGTCGTTGTAAACGGCATTTCCGCCCAGAGAGAGCTTGATTCCGTGCAGGTAGGCACGGCTATATTGGTTGAACCGGGTGAGCGGATACCTCTTGACGGCATAATAAGAAGCGGAAATTCCCAGATAAACTCCGGAGATATTTTTGAAGGCAAAGATCCGAGGGATGCGGTCATAGGGGACAGAGTCTATTCCGGCGAAATGAATGTCTCCGCCCCCATAACAATTGAAGTTACGGCATCCAGTGCGGACTCTACGCTGCAGCGCATGTCAGCAATAGTTGAAAGTTCCCTTGATCAGCGCTCAGGTGCTGCGAAAAGCTCCGAACGTGTCGCTGCGATGCTTGTTCCCGGGATAACTGCCTTTGGGCTTATTATCTCTGTTGTTATAGCCGTAGCGGCAAAGTTGCCTTTCAGTGAATGCGTCAGCCGGTTCGGGCTGTTCGTGGCGGCGGCATGCCCCGGCTCAGCAGTCATAGCGCTGCCGCTCGTATATTTCATTTCCGTCGGCAGGGAAGCGCGCAGGGGCGTGCTTCTCAAGACCCCTGTCGCCTTGGATAATCTCTGTGCCACAGGCGGTTTTTATTTCAACAAAACCGGTACTCTGACGGACGGTGAATACAGGATCGTCGGCGTGGCGGCAAACAAGATCCCCAGAGAAGAGCTTTTGCGCCTTGTGGCTTACGTGGAGTACGGTGTGAAGCATCCTATCGCCAGAGCTGTGCGCAAGGCGGTGGGAGAGGGCAAAGCCTTCAGTGCGATGGATACCAGGTCGGAGGTTCCCGGCGCGGGAATATATGCCGTGGTCGGCGGCAACGATGTACATATAGGCAGCAAGAAACTCATGGACAGCATTGATTGTCCCGTGAAGAGCTATGACAGCTGCGAGTTTTATGTCGCGATAAACCGGCAGTATGCGGGTACGGTGGTCCTTGAAGAGAATATCAGGCAGGATGCTTACGGCGTACCTGCTGAGCTCCATGACGCCGGCGTGAATGAAGTCGGCGTAATGTCCAGCTGTTCTGAAGCGGACTGCAAGCGTGTAGCCGACGCTATCGGCGCCGACGCCGTTTATTCCGGGCTGCGCTCTGACGAGAAGATGGCACGGCTCGAACAGCTGAAGAGCGAAAAGAACGCAAAGATAGCATATGTCGGCTGTGACGCAGAGGATGGAGCCGCTATCGCTTATGCGGATACAGGCTTTATCCAATACAGTTCCCCCTCTGACCTCACTGCAAAATCTCCTGATGTGATCCTGATGGGGCGTGACCTGCACCGCATCCCTGAGCTTGTTGCGGCGGCGGGGCGCGTGCGTGGTATCTGCAGGCAGAATTCGGCGCTCTGCCTTGCGCTTAAGGTGATCCTGATGCTTGCGGCGGCTCTCGGCCTGCTGGGGCTCTGGTTCGTCGTACTGCTCGACGCGGTTATTACGACGTTAATTGTGATGCTTACTGTGTCGGCGGCGAAAAAAGTTAAAATCTGACTTATCGCGGTGGGGGATCCGCCGTTTTGAGGAGGTAGTTATATGGATGTCAGCGAGGTTCAGTATCATATCAACTGCAAAAAAGGTGACGTCGGCCGTTATTGCATTCTTCCCGGGGACCCAGGAAGGTGCGAAAAAATCGCCGCGCATTTTGACGATGCGGCATTTGTGACCCGGAACAGGGAATTTGTTACGTATACGGGCACTCTCTTGGGAGAGAAGGTTTCCGTTGTGTCCACCGGTATAGGCGGTCCCTCAGCGGCGATAGCCATGGAGGAGCTTGCGGCCATAGGCGCCGATACGTTTATCCGCATAGGCACCTGCGGCGGAATTGATATCAGGGTTAAAAGCGGAGATGTAGTCATTGCGACGGGTGCTGTGCGAGCGGAGGGGACGAGCCGTGAGTACGCCCCCATTGAGTTTCCGGCTGTGGCTGACTTCCATGTTCAAAACGCGCTGGTGAAGGCGGCGCAGGAGCTTGGGCTTAATTGGCATGCCGGTGTCGTGCAGTGTAAGGACTCATTTTACGGGCAGCACAGTCCCGGACGCATGCCCGTTGCAAATGAGCTTCTTAATAAGTGGGAGGCATGGAAAAGGCTTCACGTTCTGGCGAGCGAGATGGAGTCAGCAGCCCTCTTCGTGGTGGCGAGCGCGTTGAACGTGCGCTGCGGTTCTGTGTTCAGTGTTGTCTGGAACCAGGAGCGGCAGGTCGCTGGTTATAAAGAAGAATCCTGCCACGATACGGACAGAGCGATCCGCACGGCTGTCGAAGGTGTGAAGATACTTATCGAACAGGACAGAAAATAAGAAAGAATCCCCGGTTCATCGTGAACCGGGGATTTTCTGTATTATCAGTAGTTTTTCCTGTACCAGTCGGGAGCCGGGTGCATTTTCACGCTTGATATAAGCCCCATAGCGAAAAACAGCGTTACGATCGAGGTGCCGCCGTAGCTGAAAAACGGCAGCGTGATACCGATGACAGGAGTAACGCCCAGACACATGCCTATGTTTTCGTATGTCTGGAATATGAGCATACCGGCTATGCCCATGCACAGAAGTGTGTACATTGAGTTCCGTGACTTATATCCGATGTAGATGCAGCGGAGAATTATTGCCGTGAGGAGGAGAATTATCGCTACGCAGCCGATAAGGCCGAGTTCCTCGCCCGCGACGGAAAAAATGAAGTCGGTGTGCTTGGCGGGGAGATAGTCGCTGTACTGGACCTGGGTACCCTTGAAGAGTCCCATGCCCGTTATCTGACCGGACCCGACCGCTATCTTACTGCGCCACGCCTGCCAGCCGACGCCCACGTTATTAGGGTCAATGGACGGATCGAAAATGATCATGATTCGGTTTCGCTGGTCATCACGCAGGAGATTATTCCAGATGAGAGGTCCGGCTATAACGCCTATTGCAACTGCGATGAGTACCCAGCGGAGCTTGATGCCGCCAGTGTACAGCATGACAATGAACGCAAACACGTATATAAGTGCGACACCAAGGTCAGATGAGACGAAGAGTATCAGCCCCACCATGACGGCGAGATGCAGCACAAGAAGAGCGATGTGCTTGACGGAATTGAGATTTGTCTGCTGATAATCGGATATTTGCTTTGCAAGGACAATGATAAAGAAGACCTTTACCACCTCGGCGGGCTGGACACCGATACCAATCAGAGGAAAACGGATCCAGCTCCGGTTGCCGGAGTCGCCGGCTTCACCGAAGATGAGCAGCGCGAGAATGAAGAGAATGTTGAAAAGTATGAGCCAGTTGGAGCGGCTGGTGAAAACCTCCACATCCGTCATGGACACGACTATGAACAGAACAATGCCAAGGAACAGTGAGAATATCTGCACCGCGAGAAAGCTCGTAGCACCGTAGCTCTTGGTCGCGCTGGCAATAAGAACCACGCCGTAGAGAGATGCAAGGCAGCACAAAATCAGCAGGAGGATATCCCCCCGCTTGAAAAAGAGCTTGAATTCCTGTTTTATCTCTTTCTTCATCTCAGTGCTCCTTGAAGTTTGTTTTAGTATTATACCCTGATAGTACCGGTATTTCAACCGGGATAAGCATTAAAATAATTGCATGGCGGGAATTATGTGTTATAATGTCTGAAGAATTTATCTGCGGAGTACATGCTATGGAGTATTTTACTGATTCATATATGGAGACAGAGCAGCTTGGCGAGCGCCTTGGGCGCGGGCTGAATGGCGGCGAGATAGTTGCTCTTTCAGGGGACCTTGGCGCCGGAAAGACGGCGTTTGTCAGGGGCCTTGCCAGGGGGCTGGACGTTACGGACAGTGTGAAAAGTCCGACGTTCACAATAGTGGACGAGCACGAGGGCCGGGTGCCGCTGTTCCATTTTGATATGTACAGGCTGGGTGGCTTTGACGAGTTATTTGACATTGGCTGGGATGATTATGTCGCCCGGGGCGGCGTGTGCGCCGTGGAGTGGAGCGAAAACGTGCCGGAGATAATAGATCCGGAAACCATAACCGTGGATATCCGGAATATGGGCGGTGATAGGCGCTGTATTACGATCGGAGGGGTGAAGGAACTGTGATGATACTCGCCATTGAGTGTTCCGCAAAGGCGGCGTCAGCGGCTATCGGACTGGACGGAGAACTGTATGCTCAGTATTTTCAGAACAACGGTCAGACTCACAGCAGGTCTATAATGCCTATGATAAGGGATATGTTCGCCTGCTGCGGGAAAAAGCTGGAGGACGTGGACGCGATAGCGGTGTCTGTTGGCCCCGGTTCCTTTACCGGGCTGCGCATAGGTATTGCGGCTGCCAAGGGACTTGCGTGGGCCGGCGATAAGCCCTGCATAGCTGTTTCCACCCTTGAAGCTATGGCGGCGCAGATAGCATTTGCCGAAGGAATAATATGCTGTGGCATGGACGCGCGCCGGGGGCAGGTATATAACGCGCTCTTCGAATCAGAGGGCGGTAAACCCCAAAGGCTCACGCCAGACAGGGCGATATCCCTTGAAGAATTGGGAAACGAGCTGAAAGATGAAAAAAAATCAATAATTACTATTGGAGACGGCGCGTCTCTGTGTTATAATCACCTGAAGGACAACGGACTTGACGTTTTTAAGGCTCCTCAAAATCTCATCATGCAGAGTGCTGAAGGTGTCCTCCTCGCGGCGCAGCGCCTGTTTGAGGAAGGCAAGACCATATCGTGCGGTGAGCTGGAGCCAAATTATCTTAGACTTTCCCAAGCTGAGAGAGAACGGCTTGAGAAGATACAAGGTGCAGGGAAATTTTAAACAAAGGAGATATAACAATGGGAAATGTACATGTGCTGGATCACCCTCTGCTGCAGCATAAAGTCACCGTGCTGCGCAACAAGAACACAGGCGTAAAGGACTTCAGAACAACAGTATCCGAGATCGCGGGTCTCATGTGCTATGAGGCCACAAGAAATCTGGCGCTGGAGGATGTGGAGATAGAAACCCCCGTGGCGACCGCTGTTGTAAAAAAGCTCGCGGGCAAAAAGCTTGCGGTAGTTCCCATCCTGAGAGCCGGTCTCGGCATGGTTGACGGGTTCCTCACAATGGTCCCCACAGCAAAGGTCGGGCATATCGGTCTTTACAGAGATCCTGAGACTCTGGAGCCTGTGAAGTATTACTGCAAGATGCCCATGGACATCCAGGAGAGAGATGTATTCATCGTCGATCCCATGCTGGCAACGGGCGGCTCAGCGACAGCGGCCATCGAGTTCATAAAGGAATACGGCTGCACAAGTATAAACCTCATGAATATTATCGCAGCGCCTGAGGGAATTGAGCGCGTGCATAAGGATCATCCAGATGTTGACATTTTTGTGGCTGCTGTGGATGAAAAGCTCAATGACCACGGCTATATCGTGCCCGGTCTGGGCGATGCCGGTGACAGAATTTTCGGCACAAAGTGATTCCCATTGAATTAAAATAGCTTGCGGAGGGCAAATTTGCCCTCCGTTTTTGCGCTTTCAGGTTGTTTATGGCAGGGCACCATGATATAATATAACAATTGAATTTCAAGGAGATAGATATCATGAATATAGTCGTATTGGCAGGCGGAATAAGCAGCGAGCGGGACGTCTCGCTCTCCTCTGGCTCCCTTGTCTGCAGGGCACTCAGAGAAAAAGGGCACAACGCCGTTATGGTAGACGCTTTTATGGGTCTTGAGGGATACTCTGGTACTATTGAGGAACTGTTTAAAAGCTGCTCTGATGAGCATATCGTAAAGGTCGATACACTTGTGCCGGATATTGACGCAGTCCGCCGGGCGCGCAAGCTGAAAAGCGGAGCATTTTTCGGCGAGCGGGTGCTGGAAGCCTGCACCTATGCGGACGTGGTTTTCATAGCTCTCCACGGCGGAGAAGGGGAGGACGGGCGCGTTCAGGCGGCACTCAGCCTCCTCGGCATTAAATATACGGGCACGGATTACCTGGGAAGCGCTCTCGCAATGGATAAGGACCTGGCGAAGATGGTGTTCATCACGGCAGGAATCACAACGCCGAAGAGCATAACGGTGGATGCCAAGGCGGAAAACGCGGGATTGATCACGGAAAAGATAGGCGTGCCCTGCGTTGTCAAGCCAGTAAACGGCGGTTCAAGTATCGGAGTGACGATCGTGAAGGACGCGGCGGAGTTGACCTCTGCACTGGAAAACTGCGGGAGATACGATCCACGAGCGCTCGTTGAGGAATTCATATCCGGCCGGGAGTTCTCCGTTGGAGTGCTGAATGGGAAAGCGCTGCCACCTATTGAGATAATCCCCACAGGCGGTTTCTATAATTATGAGTGCAAGTATCAGAGCGGTGCCACGAAGGAGGTCTGCCCGGCGGATATAACCCAGGAGCAGGAGAAAAAACTCATGGACGCGGCCCTCATGGCACACGAGAGCCTGAGACTTGGAGCCTATTCCAGAAGCGAGTTCATCCTCACGGCGGAAAACAGGGTGTACTGTCTTGAGGCAAATACACTGCCGGGCATGACGCCCACGAGCTTGCTTCCCCAGGAGGCTGCGGTCGTTGGCTACACATATGAAGACCTTTGTGAGGAGATAGTGCGCACGGCCTTTGAGAAGTAATTTGGGAGAAGAACTATGATTCCTGTTTCAGCAAAAAAACTTGCGCAGGTCACAGGCGGGAGGCTTATATCCGCCGGAAGAGAAGCTATAACCGGCGTCAGGACTGACAGCCGTGACGTTCGGCCAGGCGAGCTTTTCATCCCCATCGTTGGGGAGAGAGCCGATGGGCACGATTATATAGACCAGGCCATTGCGAAAGGAGCAGCGGCTGTGATCACCGCCAGAGATATACCTCCAGCCGAGGGTATAACGGTCGTGCGGGTGGCGGATACGCGCCTTGCCATGAAAGCCCTGGCGTCATATGTCCGGGGAGAGATGGATATACCCGTGGTGGCGATAATAGGCAGTGTCGGCAAAACGACGACTAAGGACATGGTGGCGGGCATTCTCGGGCAGCGCTTCGACGTTTTGAAAACGGAGGGGAACTATAATAACGACATCGGCGTTCCCCTGACTCTTTTCCGCCTGGAAGAGCATCACCAGTGCGCAGTTATAGAGATGGGCATGAATCATTTCGGAGAGATACGCTATCTCGCTGAGATGGTGCGTCCCGACTACGTTGTTATGACTAATATAGGTGACGCGCATATTGAGAATCTGGGCAGCCGCGAGGGAATTCTCAAGGCCAAAAGTGAGGTTTTTGAGTTCGTTAAGGAGTCCGGCTGCGCGGTTCTCAACGGAGATGATCCGCTTCTGCGTACGCTTAGAAATACGTTAAAGTGCGGCATTATCCTGTGTGGGGAGAGCCTGGACTGCGACGTACTTGTGGACGATGTGAACACCGGGGACGGCTTCACCGTGAAATGCGGAATACTCATCGGCGGCGAGAGAATAGAGGCGGATATTCCGGCGCCCGGGCGGCACATGGTGTATTGTGCGGCTCAGGGGGCGTATATCGCGAAGTGCCTCGGTATGACTTCCGAGGAGATAGAAAAGGGCATCAGTGCGTATAAGCCCACAGGAATGCGCATGAACATAAAGCACCTGAGTGACGGCGTCATCCTGTTGGACGATGCATATAACGCAAATCCCCAGTCCATGGAGGCATCACTCAGGACACTTGAAACCCTCGCCGCGGAAAAGAAGATCGCGGTCCTGGGAGATATGCTGGAGCTTGGAGAAATTGCAGAAAGCGCCCACAGCCACATCGGTGATATATGCCGGTGCAGCGGGATAGATATGGTGCTGACCTGCGGCGAGCTTGGACGTTTTATCGCGGCTCACGCCGGAGAAAAAGGGCGTTGGTATGAAGACAGAGAGGCTCTCGAGGCGGATCTGCTCTCAAGCATTACTCCGGGCACGGCGATAGAGGTCAAGGCCTCCCGGGGAATGCACTTTGAAGATTTCACAAGGAAGATAGAGGAAAAATTCAAGCTATGATAGACATTTCCATAACCGGTCTTAAAAAGGCATTTGATGTGGAAAAGAACATATTGGACGGTGTCTGCTTCAACATAACCGAGGGTGAGCGCGTGGGGCTCCTTGGCAAAAACGGAGCGGGAAAATCCACGATATTCAAAATCATCTGCGGCGAGCTGAAGGAGGACGAGGGCAGCGTAATGGTGGCTCCCGGTAAGCGCCTGGGGCTCATTTCTCAGATACCGGTATATCCCGCGGGGTATACCGTCATGGATGTCCTGCGATCCGCTTTTCTGCCGACTCAGAAGATACGCAGAGCACTCCTGCGGCTTGAGGAGAAGATGGCAGAGGGCAGCGCGGACGACAGGGACATTGTCCAGTACGGGGACTTAGGCGCACGCTTTGAAGCCCTTGGAGGCTACGGGGAGGACGTGGAGATAAACAAGCTCTGCAACGGCCTCGGAATACCTGAGACGATGCGCGATCAGCAGTTCGAGTTTCTCTCCGGGGGCGAACAGACCAGGGTAAATCTTGCGAGACTAATACTTGAAAAGACAGATATCCTCCTGCTGGACGAGCCTACCAACCATCTGGACATGCAGGCAGTGGAGTGGCTGGAGGAATATCTGCTCAAGTACAAGGGAACGGTCCTTGCCATATCCCACGACAGATATTTCCTCGACAGGGTTGTTACCAGGATAATAGAGATAAAGAACGGCCGGGCGGAGTTCTACTCCGGGAACTATTCTTTCTATGTTATGGAGAAAGAGCGCCGCTATCTGGAGCAGCTGCACCAGTATGAGAAGGCTCAGGCGAAGATCGCTCAGCTTGAAAAAGCGGCGGACAAGCTCCGACTGTGGGCGTTTCTCGGCAATGACAAGCTGTATAAACGCGCCTTTTCCATGGAGAAGCGCATTGATAAGATGGAGACGGTGGAACGCCCGGACAAGGAAAAAACCATGAGCATGAGCTTTTCCGAGCGTGAGTTCAAGGCGGACGAGCTCATAGTTGTCAAAAACCTCGCAAAGAGCTATGGAGATAAGTCTCTATTTACGGGAGTCGAGCTGAAAGCCGGCGGCGGTGAACGCATAGGCATAATCGGCGAAAATGGCACCGGTAAATCCACTTTCCTGCGGATACTTCTCGGACTGGAGGCAGCCGATGACGGCAGCGCCAAGTTTGGGCCGTCGGTCGTGGCGGCTTATCTGCCCCAGCAGGTGACATTTGAGGACGAGCGGCGGACGCTGGTAGACACGCTCATATACGAGCTGGACTGCACCCCCCAGACGGCGCGCAACAGACTCGGCGCATTCATGTTCTCGGGTGATGACGTGTTCAAGCCTGTGAGCGCTCTTTCAGGCGGGGAGCGCAGCCGCCTGAAGCTGTGCATGATAATGAACGACGATATAAATCTCCTCATTCTCGACGAGCCCACGAACCACCTGGACATATCCTCACGGGAGTGGATCGAAAACTCGGTCGAGTCATATAACGGCGCGCTGCTGTTTGTCTCTCATGACAGATACTTTATCCGTAAATTTGCCACACGTATCTGGGACGTCGGGGACGGAGCAATTAGGGACTACAAGTGCGGGTATGAGGAATACCGCGCTATAAAAGACGCTGAGGAGGCGGCCATTCCACCGATGGAAGTGCAGCCGAAAGAGAAGAAACCCCGCCAAAAACGGACAAAATCCCCGGAGAAGCAGATGGTGGCGGTGGAGCGTTCCATAGAGAAATTAGAGGCGCGCAAGGCTGAGCTTGAGACAGCGGCTGAGGAGGCCGCCCGTGATTATGAAGCGCTGATGGAGATCAACAAACAAATTGAAGAGCTGAGCGGAGAGCTATCGCCGCTGTACGATGAGTGGGAAGAGCTTGCTCAGCTGCTTGAAGACTGATTGCAGGAGAAATTTCGATGCTTGAAAAGCTGAGAACAATTGAAGAACGGTATTTGGAGATAGAGAAGGAGTTGTCTGATCCGCAGATATATTCCGACGCTAAGGCGGCGGCACGCCTGAGTAAGGAGCAAAAAGAACTGCTGCCGCTTGTGGAGAGTTATCGCAGCTACAAAAAGGCACTGGAAGACGAGGACGCGGCGCGGGAGCTGCTTTCAGGCAAGCTGGAGGAGGACTTCCGGGAAATGGTGCAGGAGGAGCTTGACGACGCGAGAAGACGTGCCGCTGAGCTCGAGGAAAAGCTAAAAGTTCTGCTCCTGCCGAGGGATCCAAACGACTCGAAAAACGTGATAGTTGAGATACGGGGCGGCGCCGGAGGGGAAGAAGCGGCGCTGTTCGCGGCGTCACTGTTCCGTATGTACAGCATGTACGCGGAACGCCGACGCTGGAAAATCGAGGTCACGAGCGTCAACGAGACAGAGCTCGGCGGGATCAAGGAAGTAAACTTCATTATCGAGGGTGACGGCGCATATTTTCGCCTCAAATTTGAGAGCGGTGTGCACCGGGTGCAGCGCATTCCGGAGACGGAGACCTCTGGAAGGATACACACCTCGACCGTCACCGTAGCTGTGCTGCCGGAAGCTGAAGAGATTGAGCTGGACATAAACCCGGGAGACCTTCAGATAGACACCTTCCGCAGCAGCGGCGCCGGCGGACAGCACGTCAATAAAACTGAGTCGGCTATCCGGGTTACCCATTTGCCTACGGGGCTTGTAGTAGAGTGTCAGGATGAGCGCAGCCAGCTAAAAAACAAGGAGCGTGCATTGAAAATACTCCGATCGAAGCTCCTTGAGAATATGCGCCGGGAGCAGACGGACGCGATCGCTGCCGAACGGAAAAGCCAGGTCGGCACCGGGGACAGGAGCGAGCGCATCAGGACCTATAATTTCCCTCAGGGACGTGTGACTGACCACCGCATAGGGTTGACACTGTATAAAATTGAGAACATAATGAACGGTGATCTGGACGAGATAATAGATGCTCTGACAATATCGGATCAGGCGGCACGGTTATCCGGTACTGGTGATAGATGATGGATACACGAATATTCAAAATTGAAAGTGCGAATGATCTGCCGGATATAAAAGCGGCGGCGGATATTCTCAAAAGCGGCGGTCTGCTGGCGATACCGACGGAGACAGTCTATGGACTGGGCGCGTCCATGGCCTGCCCGGCGGCAATCAGGCGTATATTTGAGGTCAAGGGACGTCCTCAGGACAATCCGCTCATACTGCATATATCAGGGACCGATAAAATAAGCCGCTGCGCCGCAAACATCCCACAAAAGGCGTATGAGCTGGCGGAAAAGTTCTGGCCGGGCCCGCTCACGATGATACTGCCGAAAGCTCCTGACATACCCGACGAGGTGACGGCGGGACTGGACACCGTGGGAATAAGGTGCCCCGCAAACGAAGTTACGAGGGCTATAATCAGAGAGTGCAGAGAGCCGGTAGCGGCGCCGTCCGCAAACCTGTCGGGGAAGCCCAGCACAACGAACGCAGGTCATGTGATACATGATCTTTTCAGCAAAATAGAAGGTATAGTCGATGGAGGAGAGTGCGCGGTGGGGCTTGAGTCCACAATAATCGATCTCACCGTTCAGCCGCCGCGCCTGCTGCGGCCAGGCGGGATTACGCTCGATCAGCTCAAGAGCGTACTCGGTGAGGTCGATATAGATCCCGCGGTCCGGAGGGCCCTCAAAGAAGGAGAAAAGCCGAAGGCGCCGGGAATGAAATACCGCCACTATGCGCCGGCGGCACCGATCACAATACTCCGGGGCAGCGCCGAAAAGGCGGCTGAATATGTTTCGGCGCAGGTGCTTGCGAAGAAGGCTGTCCTCTGCTTCGACGAGGAAAAAGAGGTGTTTGCAAAATGCGGCGCGCAGGTGTACACTTATGGGCGGCGGGAGGCGCCGGGTGAGCTTGCTCATAGGCTTTTCGCCCGCCTGAGAGACCTTGACGAGACTGATACCGACCATATCTTTGCCAGATGCCCTGAGGGAGACGGCGTTGAGATGGCGATCAAAAACCGCCTGAGCAAAGCGGCGGGGTATAGCTTTATCGATCTTTGAGGTGTTTGAATGAAGATAATCGGAATAACCGGCGGTACTGGCTGCGGCAAGACCACTGTACTAAAATATCTTGCTGGACTGGGAGCAAAGGTGATCGACTGCGATGCACTTTACCATGAAATGCTCAAAACGGATATGGCAATGCTGGGGGATATAGAAAAGCGCTTCCCGGGGATCGTGGAAAACGGGAGTCTCGACACTAAAAAGCTTGGCGCCATCGTGTTTAAGGACAGTACTGGTCTTGAGGATCTGAGCAGAATAACACGCACCTATATACGGGAGGGAGTACGCAGCCAGATACTTGATGAGAAGTCCGTGGGCAGGGAAATACTCGGTATCGACGCTATTCAGCTTATAGAGAGCGGTCTCGGGGATTTTTGTCACCGCATTATCGGCGTCATTGCGGACAGTGACGTGCGTCTGCGCAGGATAATGGCGCGGGACGGAATATCTGCAGAGTACGCGGCGTCAAGGATAGCTTCTCAGAAGAGTAATGAGTATTTTATAGAAAACTGCGACATGATCATAGAGAACAACGGCGACGACATGAAGCTTTTTGAAGAAGAGTGCGCCGCCATGGTCAGTGAATTATTAAACGGAATTTCTAAGGAGGAAGAACTGTGATGGAAGAGAAAAAGCTTGCAGAACAGATGAAAGAGAAGCTGTTCTACAACAGAAAGAATGGCTATGAGCGCATCAGCGCTGAAACTGCCGCGGAGATTGACAAGTATGCGGAGGCATATAAGGTCTTTCTCACAAACTCCAAGACAGAGCGTGAGGCGGCAAACGAGACAGTCGCCCTGCTGAAGGCAAACGGCTTCAGCGAATTTACCCATGGCATGACTGTAAAGCCCGGTGACAAGGTTTACCGTGTAAACCGCGGCAAGTCTGTTCTTGCAGCTGTGATAGGCACAAAGTCGCTTAATGAAGGCATCAACATTTCTGCCGCTCATATCGACTGCCCGCGCCTGGATCTGAAGCAGAATCCTCTCTACGAGGATGGTGAGATGGCGTATTTCAAGACCCATTACTATGGCGGTATCAAGAAGTATCAGTGGGTAACTATCCCCCTGGAGCTCCACGGCGTTGTGGCGCTGAAGAACGGGGAGACGATTGAGATACAGATAGGCTGCGAGGAGGACGACCCCAAATTCGTTATCACAGACCTGCTGCCCCACCTGAGCGCTGACCAGAACAAGAAGTCTCTCGCGGAGGGCATTACCGGCGAAGGTCTGAACATACTCATCGGCAGCACACCCTATGCTGACTGCGACGGCGAGAAAGTGAAGCTCGCGGTCATGTCTATCCTCAATGACAGATACGGCATCACAGAGGAGGATTTCCTCTCTGCTGAGCTGTGCGCCGTACCAGCGGGTCCCGCCTGTGACGTGGGCTTTGACAGATCTCTTATCGGCGGCTACGGCCACGATGACAGGGTCTGCTCCTATGCATCCCTCAAGGCACTTCTGGACGCAGAGAGACCGGGCAAAACAGCTATGTGCGTTCTTGCGGACAAGGAGGAGATCGGTTCCGAGGGTGTCACAGGCATGAAGTCCAGAGCCTTCGAGACTTTCGTCGAGGATCTCTGCGCGGCTCAGAATGTGGATATCAGACGATGCTTTGAAAATTCCTGCTGCCTGTCCTGCGACGTATGCAATGCTTTTGATCCCAATTTTCCGGAAGTGTCAGACAAGCGCAACAACGCCCTCATAAACTACGGCGTCGGCATCTGCAAATACACAGGCTCCCGCGGCAAGTCCGGTTCAAACGACGCGAATGCTGAGCTTGTCGGCAAAATGCGCGCGCTGTTTGAAGCGAATGAAGTCATCTGGCAGATGGCTGAGCTAGGTAAGGTCGATCAGGGCGGCGGCGGCACAGTCGCGATGTTCATGGCCCAGCGCAATATTGAGACTATTGACGCGGGCGTACCCGTGCTCTCCATGCATGCCCCCTTCGAGGTAGTATCCAAGCTGGACGCCTATATGACATACAGAGCTGTTCTGGCGCTCTACAATGAGTGAGGCGACAGGCGTGCTTGAACAGATCGAAGCCCAGGCGCGGCGGGCTGTGACCGAGCTGCTTGACGCCGCGAATATGAAAAAAGGCGATATCTTCGTCGTTGGCTGCTCCTCCAGCGAGATAGTCGGCGGGCAGATCGGCAAGGCATCCAGCATTGAAGCGGCGCGAGCGGCGTTCAACGGTATTTACCCAGTATTGAAAGAGCGGGGGATATACCTTGCGGCGCAGTGCTGCGAGCACCTCAACAGGGCAATTATCATAGAGCATGAGGCTGCGGAAAAATATGGTCTTGAAACGGTGAACGTTGTGCCCCAGCCGAAGGCGGGAGGCTCTTTTGCTACCACCGCTTATGAGAACTTTACGTCGCCCGCGGCCGTGGAGCATATACGAGCCCACGCGGGAATAGATATCGGGGGGACACTCATAGGCATGCACCTTCGGGACGTGGCGGTGCCGGTGCGGCTGAGCATTAAGAATATCGGCGAAGCCGGAATAATCTGCGCCCGGACACGGGAGAAATTCATCGGCGGCAGCCGTGCCGTATATCACGAATAAATAAAAAAGACCTCGTTGGTGATTTAATTCTCCAGCGAGGTCTTTTTTATATGCTGTCGCCCTGGCGGGCGTCCATTAATGCCATGAGCTTATCTATGGAACCGAGGACACGTATCTTGTCCCGGCTCCACAAAGGAGCTGTCAGCGTGTGCTTATCTCCGTCCCCGGTGAGACGCTCTATAACGGTATTAGGAGGAAGAACACGAAGTTGATTGACGGTAGTCAGAATATATTCGCTTATATCCATGGGCACGTAGCGCCCGGCGGAGTATTCCTTTTCCAACGCGGTGCCGCGGATAATGTGGAGCAGATGGATTTTAACTGCGTCAGGACAGAGCCTTCCGATTTCACGGGCGGTAGTGAGCATCATTTCCGTAGTCTCCCCTGGCAGCCCGTTTATGATATGTACGCACACTCTGATTCCGGCGTCTTTAAGAGCGGAGTACCCGGTCAGGAATTCTTCATAACTGTGGCACCTGTTGATCTTCTCCGCAGTGGAATCGTGAATTGTCTGCAAACCAAGCTCAACGGTAAGAGGCTTCTCGGTACCGACAGACCGAAGCAGTTCTATTATGTCACGGGAAAGGCAATCCGGACGGGTGGCCACGGACAGAGCGTCCACCCGATTATCCATCAGGGCGGTATTATACAGCTCGCGCAGTACATTGACGGGAGCATATGTATTTGAGTTGGACTGGAAATAGGCGATTATGCCGCAGCTACTGTCCTTGAGGCGGATACGGTGGATCTCGCTGTCGAGCTGCCCGGTAATATGAGTGCCTCCCGGGGAGGTGAAGTATCCGCTGCCGCCGCTGCAGAAAATACATCCGCCGCGGCCCTTTGTTCCGTCAATATTCGGGCAGGTGAGCCCGGCGTTTATGGCGGCCTTCTGCATTTTTCTGCCGTACGTGCGCCAGTTGTAGCTGCTGAGCGTATAGTAGCGCTTGTTGTTATCTGAATAAGGAAGCATAATATCCCCGCCCTCACTCATCTGAGGAGAAAAAGCCGTTGGATACAGCGTCCATGAGAAGCTCCTTGAACTTGCCCATATTAGGGTTAACATTGTTGCGGCTCCAGGCCATTACAATATTGAATTCGCTTTCCACACCTCTTATGGGCAGCGCCTTGTATCCCTCGTTGCTGTGGTATAGCATATCCGGCAGTATTGCGGCACCGAGCCCTGCCTTTACCTGAAGAATGAGGTCCTCCAGCGTTTCCGGGCAGGCGGGGCTTATCTTTTTATCCGTGTCTATACCAAGCTGATTATGAAGCTCAATGCACATTTTGCTCCCCGCCGGTTTTCTGGCCATGATAACGTTCACGCCGGCCATATCTTCGGGGGTAATGAATTCCTTATCAGCGAGGGGGTGATTATCGTCGACTATAACGCAGTACCGCCCCTTCCAGAGGGGGATATATTCAATGTCTGGCGGTGCGCCGTCAAATTCGCAGGACATACCCACGCAGAAGTCGGCGCGATTCTCCTGAAGCTGCTGCACTGTGGTTCCGTACACCTGCTGATTAAGGCTGAGCATGATATCCGGGTATTTCATCTGGAAGCGGTAGCAGAACTGATACACTGTGTTGTTCTGCATAGAGAACGTGGAGATGCTTATCTTGCCTGTGAGGGACTCGCCCACGTGCCATATCATCTCCTCGAGCGCTCGCTTGCTCTTAAGGAGCTTATCGCCCTCGCTCGCCAGGAGCGTGCCAGCCTGGGTGAGCTCAACGCTTCGTGTATCACGTATCAAGAGCTGAGTGCCGAGACTGTTCTCCAGCGCCGCTATCTGACGGCTGAGAGTAGACTGGCTTATGTATAGTCTGTTTGCTGTTTTGGTAAAATTCATATCCTTTGATATTTCAACAAAATAATGAAGCTGTTCAAAGGTCATGTCTGCCGCCTCCTGTATCTCTCATACTATAATTATTATACAGCACCCATAATATTTTGCAATTACAAGGTGACAGTCGCCGATGTAGAAAAATTATGCCGGAAAATGCATAAGTGTGATGCATCAATGTGCAGCGGATTAAGTTGAAAACGATATTTCACAAACCTGAAAACGGATGATATCCTTGTTACAGAAGCAGGCGGGAGACATAAAGTTCCGCCAGCCAGAATTACATGAAAGCAGGTGTTTGAATGGAAAATAAAGTTTTAAGACGCTGTGATTATCTTTGGAATAATATTTTGTACAACCGTGACCATGCAGGCGTATCACTTGACAGAGCACGTCTCTTTACGGAATCCTGGAAGCAGAGCGACGGCAACCCCGTAGCTATACGCAGGGGTCTCGCGATGAAGCATGTCCTTGAAAATATTCCTCTTTATATCGACGATCAGCAGCTCATATGCGGCAGTTATTCCAGCAAGTCCATGTACGGTGAGTGGTATCCCGAATATGAGTCCAAATTTCTCCTTGAGGACGGCGCAAATCAGCCCGCACTCAAGGCAATGGCCAAGGATGAGCACGATGAGAAGATGATCCTTGAGATCGCCGAGTACTGGAAAGACAAGTGCTGCGAGGATCAGTATCTCAAGTTCCTGCCGAAGGAATTTGTTGAGAAGCTGAACCTGCTGGGCGAGGACGAGGCATGGGTCAGCCCCTGGATAACAGCAAGGGCGCGCCACGGCGGATACTACTGTGTCGATGTTCCCAAGGTCATCGAAAAGGGCTACAAGGGTATCATCGCCGAGATCGACGAAGAGCTTGCAAACACACATATTCTTGACAGTGCATCCCTCCACAAGGTATATAATCTTAAGGGATGGAAGCTCGCTTTGGAGGGCGGCATAGCATATGGCAAGCGCTGCGCGCAGCTCTGCCGTGACACGGCCGCCGAGACGGAGGATGAGTTCAGAAAGGCTGAATTGCTCCAGATGGCTGAGGTCTGCGACAACGTGCCCGAGAATCCCGCACGCAGCTTCCACGAGGCGGTGCAGGTAACATATTTCTCCCAGATCTTTGTGTACCTCGATACACGCGGCGACGGCGTTTCTCCCGGGCGCTGCGACCAGTATCTGTATCCCCTCTATAAGCACGATATGGACGCCGGCATAATCGATAAGGAGAAGGCTCTTGATATTCTCCAGTGCTTCCGTGTGAAGGAAAATACCTTCCGTCAGCTCAGCAACAAGAACTTCTTCAACAATACCTCCGGCGAGGCTCAGTTCCATAATATTACCATCGGCGGTACGGACGGACAGGGCAACTGCACAGTAAACGAGCTGTCCTATCTGTTCCTGGATGCTGCGGAACAGCTAAGAATACCCCATCCCACGCTATCCGTGAGATATAACGAGAACATGCCTGAGGAGTTCCTCAACCGCGCTGTGGAAGTTGCGGCGCTTGGCGGCGGGTACCCCGCGTTCTTCAACGATAAGGCACATATCGCCTGTCTGAAGCAGTACGGCGTATCTGAAGAAGATGCCAATAACTACTGCATCGGAGGCTGCGTCCAGGCGGTAATCCCCGGCAAGACGGCGCCCGGTTATCCCGTGTTTATCAATCTTGTAAAGTGCCTTGAACTGGCGCTCAACGATGGTTTCGACCCATTTAAATCCAAGAAGCAGATAGGTCCTCACACAGGCAAATTCGAGGATTTCAAGACATATGAAGAGCTTGTGGAAGCCTTCAAGGTACAGCTTGAGTACGGCTCCCGGATAGCCACACGCCACTCCAACTTCCAGCGCGCATACCGCGACGACAGCTACAGCGCGGCATTCACAGATGCGCTTATCGATAACTGCATCAAGGTGGGGTCCACGGCTGCCGGCTCCGGCGCGAAATATAATCTCCAGTACCACAATGCTGTTGGCGTACAGGATCTCATTGACTCTCTCGCAGCGCTCAAGAAGTGCGTATACGAGGACAAGAGCGTTGACGCGGGAACGCTGCTTGAGGCGCTCCACGCGAACTTTGAAGGGTATGAGGATGTTAGGAAGATACTTCTCAATGCTCCTAAGTACGGCAATGATGACGATTATGTGGACACTATTGCATATAACGTCTATCACTGGTGGGCAGAGTCCGTGAGAAGCAACGACGCTTACTCCGCGGGCTTCGGGACTCACTATTGCCCCGGCGCTTATTCCGTCGGCGTTCACGTAGGCGGCGGTCACGGAACAGGCGCGCTGCCCGACGGCCGCTATGCGGATGACCCCCTTGCGGACGGTTCTATGTCCCCCTGCCAGGGTGCCGACACGAATGGTCCCACAGCGGTCATCAACTCCGCAAATAAGATCGACCAGATAGAGCTCGTGTCTACTCTGACAAACATGAAGTTCAATGGCAACACGATGAAGACTCCTGAGGACCGCATGAAGTTGGCGGCGCTCATAAAGACATACTTTGCCGGTACGGGCAAGCACATCCAGTTCAACATCGTCAGCAAAGAGACGCTTATCGACGCACAGGCAAACCCGGATAAGCATAGAAGCCTCCTTGTCCGCGTCGCGGGATACAGCGCGTTCTTCGTTGAGCTGATACCCAACCTGCAGAAAGAACTTATCACAAGAACCGAAAACGAAATTTGACTTCCTCCGATAAAGCGGGAGACTCAGGTCTCCCGCCCCCGAAGGGGAGAAAGGGACGGATATGGCAGATAACGACCGGCAGCGCGGGATGGTCTATAACATTCAGCGCTACTCAATACACGACGGTCCGGGTATACGCACTACGGTGTTTCTCAAGGGATGTCCTCTGAGATGCTTCTGGTGCCAGAACCCTGAGTCCCAGAAGAGCACACCGGAGCTGTTCGTTACAGCTGAACGCTGTGTTTCCTGCGGAGCATGCATACCTGGGTGCCCGACTCATGCGAATTTCTACAATGACGACGGCATTGTCACTGTGGACCGGGATAAATGCGTATGCTGCGGTAAATGCTCTGAGGTTTGCCCTCAGGAGGCACGCAGCGTAATGGGTAAGGCCATGGCCGTGGATGATGTTCTTGCCGTTGTAAGAAGAGATGTTAATTTTTACAAGACCTCCGGCGGCGGTGTTACAGTTTCCGGAGGAGATCCGGTGGCACAGCCAGCGTTTGCGGCTGAGATACTGAAAAGATGCAGGGAAGAGGGAATACATACAACTATCGAGACCTGCGCCTTTGCCAAGTGGGAGGTGTTTGAACGAATTCTGGAGCACACGGATCTTGTTTATATGGATATCAAGTGCATCGATCCGGAGCTGCACAAGAGGTGCACCGGCGTTCCCAACGAGCTGATACTTGAGAACGCGCGGCGCACGGCGGCTCTCGGGAAGGATATGCTCATCCGGACGCCCGTGATACCGGGATTTAACGACAACGATGAGGAATTGGAGAAAATCGCGCTTTTTGTAAAAGAGGAGCTAAAGCAGGAGCGCATGGAGCTGCTGAAATACAACAAGCTCTGCCAGAGCAAATACGTCCGTCTGGACCGGCAGTACGAGGGTGATACCGAGACGCCGGATGACGAACTGGAATCCCAGATGATAGAATTCAAAGAACTTGTAAACGCAAAATTCTGAGCACTTACTTTTCCATTGCACTGTAGTTTAATTTTTGGCTTGCATTCTCAAAAAAATATAAAATGAGGAGAAAAAACTATGAAAAAGGCAATCTCTGTTATCCTGGCAATTCTTATGCTGGTATCACTGGTGTCCTTATCAGCATGCGGCAAGAAGACTACACAAGAAACGGAAGTAGAACCAGAAAAGACCGCGGAAGTTGAAGAGAGCAGCGCTGTCACCACTGAGATGCTCAAGAACTCCCTGCCCAGCGAGTATGTTCCTGAAAAAATCGAGGCAGGCGAGGAAGTTATCATCGGTTACAGCCTCAACAACTTTAACGGCATCGGCGGCGCCGTCAACGCACGCCTTGAGGAAGAGCTCCCCAAGATGGGACTGAGCCTCAGCGTTGCTCTTGACGAAGGCAACTCTACAACTCAGATCCAGAATATTGAGAATTTTATCACCATGGGCACAGCGCTCATACTAATCCAGACAACAGATGTCTCTCTTCTTCAGGACGTTATCGAGGAAGCTGAGAGCAAGGGCACACTCTGCGTGCTCTACGGTGATGTGCCGAAGTTTGAGATGGCGGCATACACAAGCACCGATTTGGAAGCTATGGGCTATGCGGCCGGTCTGATTGTACGTCAGTGGATCGACATCAATCATCCCGACGCAGGCGAAGGCGAGATCAAGACTGCTGTACACGGCTTCTATCAGGTCATGCCCACAACTATCGTGAGCGATATGATCCTTCAGGCAATAAAGGACGATCCCCGCTGTGATATCGTTTACACAGAGGATAACGTCTCCGGTATCGAATCCGGCTTTACATTCGCGGAGAATGCGTACACTATAGACTCCAACGTCCGCGTATTCGTTGGATATAACCTGCTCGGCTCCTACGGCTGCGACCAGTTTGTTATGAGCATACCCGATGTGGATCCCAGCGAGTTCTGCGTAGTCGGCACGATGTATGACAGCGATGTAGAAAAAGTTATCGAGCTGCACAAGGAAGGCAAGAGCGCCTGGATCGGAACAGTTTCCGGCAATACTGACCCCGCATGGGGACATCTTGAGTGCATCAAGCAGCTTCTCTTCGAAGGTGTTGAGGGCCCCATTGGTCTCATGCAGGAAATTCAGACCTACGGCGCAGAAGGCTATAACGCAGGCGAATATCTCCAGGAATACTATTACAGCGCAAGCGAGGCATAAAACCAAACAGCTTAATTAAAAGGACCGCTTCAAAGCGGTCCTTTTTGCTTTATAAATCGCGGAGAATATGATAATATAAAAGCAAGAAAGGTGGGGCTGCACGTGGATAGAAACTCTCTCATAAAAAAATATGCCCGTTCTGACGAGGAGAAGCTGCTTCTCTCTCATGTCTGTGATCTGGCGGACAGAGCGCAGACTCAGTGGCGCAGCGTCTGCACGGAGTTTCTGACACCAGCAGAGCAGGTATTTCTTGAGCGTGTGACGGAGATAAGACGAGAAGTTGAAGTAATGTTCTGGGGCGGATATGAGGGTGCGGAGCGAAGAATTATGGTGTTCTATCCAGACGAGTATTCAAAGCCCGACCTATTGGACATTCCTGTTGATATACTTGGGATAAGAACTCGGGGGGGCGGAATTACTCACCGGGATATACTCGGCTCCCTTATGGGGCTGCAGATACAGCGCAACAGAATAGGTGATATACTGGATAAACACACACCGCCAATTTTCATGTGCCACAGAGATGTTTCAATTTTTGTGATGCAGAACTTGGAGAAGATAGGCAGGAACGGAGTGGAGATAGCCTATGGCGAGATACGCGCTCTGCCTGAGCAGGAGTATGATGAGCGTACCGTAACGGTGGCGTCTGTCCGGCTGGACAGCGTTGTTGGAGAAGCTTTTGGTATTTCAAGGACAAAAGCGGCGGATAAAATTCGCTCTGGAGCAGTTCAGGTAAACTGGGAGACGGCGGATAATACCGCGATGGAACTGAAAGAAGGGGACAGCATATCCCTGCGCGGCAGCGGCAAAGCCGTCCTCAGCGAGATAGGCGGAACAAGTAAAAAGGGAAGGGTATTCTTGAAAATCAGTGTATTAAAATAGTCAATGTAATACTTGTCTCTCGGGCGTCATAAGCTACGATGGAAAGGGGAGACAAGCATGAAAAGAGAGAAAACCATCCTGGCCTGTGGAGCGCTTGTATGTTTTGCAGCAGCCCTCGTCTTCGGGATGTTCACTGTCCCAAAGGCGGCACCCGCCGGGGCTGTGTATACCCAGAGCGGGCCAGTCATAGTGATAGACCCCGGGCATGGAGGAGAAGACGGAGGTGCAGTAGCAGCCGACGGTACGCCTGAAAGCGGCATAAATCTTGCGATTTCCCTGAAAACACGGGATATTTTCGAACTATTTGGCGTTAAGACTCTTATGACAAGAGAGAGTGACGCCGTGAATTTCGCATCAGGGGACACAATAAAGAGCCGGAAAGCTTCAGAGATGCGCGGGAGAGTTGAAATGATAAATTCCACGCCGGGAGTTTTTCTTCTCAGTGTGCATCAGAACTTTTTCACAAAGAGCAAATACCACGGGGCGCAGGTATTTTTCTCGCCCAATGATCCTGTCGGCGCGGAAACAGCTGTATTCATACAGGAATATTTGCGTGTCAGTGCTGACCCCGAGAATACCCGAAAGGCTGCCGCCATAGCCGACAGCGTATATTTGATGAAGAACAAAAAATGCAGTGGTATACTTATTGAGTGCGGTTTCCTCTCGAACCCTGAGGAGACCGAAAAACTGAAGGATGCTTCTTATCAACTCACGCTGGCTAAAGCTATATGTGCGGGGCTGATGGAGTACTATGTATGTGAGTGAGGTGCCGTTATGGCAAAGGACAAGACGCTGTTTTTCTGCACGAACTGCGGAAATGAATTTCCAAAATGGCAGGGGAAATGCCCTGCCTGTGGACAGTGGAACACAATAGTTGAGGCGGAGAAGAAGCCTGCCAAAACAGGTATCAACAGGCTGCAAAAGAACACATATAAACAGCTTGCAGACCTCGATATGAGGGATGAAATACGTTTTGACACAGGTATCGGTGAACTCAATAGAGTTTTGGGCGGCGGTGCCGTCAGGGGATCCCTTGTCCTTATAAGCGGCGAGCCGGGCATTGGCAAATCAACACTATTGCTCCAGATATGCCAGTCACTGTGCCGCGAGGGAAAAGTGCTCTACATATCTGGTGAGGAATCTGAGCGGCAGATAAAAATGCGGGCGGATCGCCTCGAAGTATCCAGCGATAATCTTTTTGTTTTGTCGGAGAATGATCTGTCACTTGCACTTGAGAGTGCCGGAAAATTGAAGCCCAGGCTATTGATCGTTGACTCTGTCCAGACTATTCACACAGGCGACGAAACCGCCGCAACAGGCAGCGTAAGCCAGGTAAAAGCCTGCACTTTCCAGCTTATGCAGTACGCAAAGAGCGAGAATGTTACGGTTTTCGTGGTTGGGCATGTGAATAAGGACGGGGCAATAGCAGGGCCGAAGGTCCTGGAACACATGGTCGACTGTGTGCTGTATTTCGAGGGCGACAGGCACACTACTTACAGGATGCTCAGAGCGGCGAAAAACAGGTTCGGCTCAACGAACGAAATTGGAGTTTTCGACATGCAGGAGAGAGGACTTATCGAAGTAGAAAGCCCGTCACAGAT
This sequence comes from uncultured Oscillospiraceae bacterium, assembly GCA_934552825.1. Classification (GTDB taxonomy): domain Bacteria; phylum Bacillota; class Clostridia; order Oscillospirales; family Oscillospiraceae; genus CAKTEQ01. Next base: position 65,477 of record CAKTEQ010000002.1, on the reverse strand, counting down.
GCTGTTATCAGGGCGGCCTGAATCAGCGCCGGGGACATGTATCGCCTGCGTTATGGAGGGCACACGTCCGGTTCTTGCGGAAATACAGGCGCTGCTTTTAAGTACAAGTTTCAACGTCCCCCGGAGAACTACAAACGGCTTTGATTACAGCCGCGCGATGATGCTTCTCGCCGTGGCTGAGAAGAGGGGAGGCATTCATTCCGGTAACTGCGATGCCTATATAAATGTCGTGGGGGGCCTCACCATAGACGAGCCCGCAGCAGATCTGCCCATGATACTCGCTGTGTTTTCGAGTGCTGTGAACAGGCCCCTCGGCGATGACCTTGTAGCAATCGGGGAAGTCGGGCTTACGGGGGAGCTCAGAAGCGTATCCATGATAGAGCAGCGAATAAGAGAGGCTGCAAGGCTGGGGTTCAAACGGTGCATCATACCTGCACAGGGGACAGAAAATCTAGAATCACCGGAAGGGCTGCGGCTTATTCGTGCCCGGGATATCGCTGGGGCTGTTGGGAGCCTTTGATTTTTCCACAAAATGTATGCAGGCATCTTTAGTGGGAACGCCTATGGACATTGCGCTTTCCAGCGTACACACGCCGTCGAGCTGATAGATGCAGTTAGAAATGCAGTTTATCATTATAACATCACCCGGACATTAGTATTAAACGCAAGGCGAGTTTTTATCCCGTCACCGCGCGGAGAGGGAATTCGCCTTGTTTTTTAGCTTTAGGTGACGAAATGCAATAGTGATGGACCACGGTCAACAACAAGTTCTATTTTGTTGGACCTTTTCTTGGCGGCAGGGTGCCGCATTTTGCGCATAGAAAAAGGTCAACAAAATAAAAATTTTGTTGACCTAAGGCTGAGAAAATTTAGCTTTATATTTTGAGCTTTATATTAATATAACACCCTTGAGAATAATAAGTGTTTCTGTGATAGGATATTAAGCGTATCTTATATTAAAATATTGAGGTGTATATAGTGCAGAAGCTTTTGATAATCAATTCCTGTGTTAACCGCAGCACGTCCCGTACAGAACTCTTAAAAAATGCTTTGGTAGAAAAAATCACCGCTGATACAGAACTCATTATTGAAGAAGTAATTCTTGAAAATGAGCAGCTTGTTCCGCTGGATTCCAAGCGGCTTAACCGGCGCGTTGAGCTTGCGGCGAGTTCTTTTGATGATCCGGTTTTCAAGTACGCTGTGCAGCTGGCTGCTGCTGACATCGTTGTTGTTGCGGCTCCGTTTTGGGATCTTTCATTCCCGGCGATGCTGAAGGCATATCTTGAATATACGACTGTTACAAATTTAACATTCAGATATAACGAGCTGGGTATTCCCGTTGGAATGTGCAGTGCCTCAAAGCTTTATTATGTAACGACTGCCGGCGGTCCTCTCGGTAAAAATCTCGGTTACGAGTACGTAAAAGCGCTTTTTGATATGTATGGAATTACTGACAGCGACTGCTTTGCGGCGGAAAACCTTGATGTTCTGGGATGCGATATTCCCTCTGTTCTCAAGAAAGCTATCGATAATATGAAGTTCTGAAGAAAGAGCGCGGAATTTATCCGCGCTCTTTCTATCATAACACATATTTGATTATTGAATATGCCTGAAGCAGGCATCCGGCGTCCACGAAGATGTGAAATATGCTGTGAATATAGCGTTTCCTCTTCCCTATTTTGTAGAGGATCGCGCCTATTGTATACGCGATTCCTCCGGCGAGCAGCCAGAGAAATCCTGTCATGCTCATGGCGTCGATCGTTGGCTTAAGAGCGAAAATAATACACCAGCCCATGCCGACATAGCATGCCATAGACATTATGCTGAATTTCATCAGGTCAATGGCGGTGAATACTGTAGCTACTATCGCAAGCCCCCAAACTACACCGAACAGCACCCAGCCTATCGCGGGATAAATAGGGCGTACGGCGATGAGCAGGATCGGAGTATAAGTGCCAGCGATAAGAAAATAAATAGTGCAGTGGTCAATAACGCGCATGACGCGTTTTCCGAAGCTTGGCTTCAGCCCGTGATATATACTGGATACCGTAAACAGCAGGATCATTGAGACGCCGTAAATACAGCTGCACAGTATTTGAGGAATATCCCCTTTGGGGACGGTCTCAAGCAGACACATCAACAGGACGACAATGCCAGTGACCGTGCCTAAAATATGGGTTATCATGTTGGCTATCTCTTCTCCGCGAGTATAATTCGGGAGAAAATCAGGCCTGTTTATGCAGCGACCCATTAAAATTCATCTCCCTCACGTTTGTCGCCCCAGAAGAAAAGCGCGACAGTGCCGGGACCGGTGTGGCTACCGATAGTCGTGCCAATGCTGTTAATGAGTACATTGCCGGAAAGATTCGGGAAAGCACTCTCGACCAGTTCGGCAACACGCTGAGCGTCTGAAAGACAGGCAGACTGAGAAATATAGCACTTCTCGGAATAAGCGGCTCGGTCCTGGGCATAGCGCTTCATCCTCTCAACGATCTCGGTTATTACGCGCTTTTTTGAACGAACCTTTGAGCGCACTGTCAAATGCCCTCCCTCATCCATATCAAGCAGCGGGCAGATGCCCAGCAGAGTGCCGACCGCACCGGAGGTCTTTGATATTCTGCCGCCCTTTACATAGAAAGAGAGATCCGTGGAGAAAAACCAGTGATGCACGCAAAGCTTGTTCGCCTCTGCCCAATCACGCAGTTCGTCAATGCTCATCCCGGCGGAGCGCAGTTCGCCGAGCTTATCCATAAGGAGACCATAACCGGAAGAAGCGGCTAGAGAATCGACAATGTAGACTTTTACATCAGGGAATTTTTCTGATACATTGCGCGCGGCTATGCACGCTGAATTATAAGAACCGCTAAGTCCTGAGGAAAGGGACACGTGAATAATGTCTCTTCCCTGACTTGCAAATTCCGTGAAATATTCTTCGAATTCCGAGACATTTACCTGTGAGGTGTTGGTGTCGGCGCCCGCAGCCATCGCACTATAAAACTCTTCGGCGGACACAGACTGCCAGAGATCGTCTTTGTAGCTGACGCCATTAAGGGAATAGTGAAAACAGATATGGGATATGTCCAGATGCTCCAAGTGTTCCTTGGAAAGATCGACGGTGGAGCAGCAGCTCAAAACATAATTAGCCATGACAAGATTTACCTCCTGAAGTTTCGATGGTGCCATTGTAGATGCAGTTTTAGCAAAATGCAATCCACTCAGCCATTCGTACGTTCTACAAAGAAAAACCCCACCCGTAGAGCACACTAACGGTGTTCTATAGACGAGGTTTTTATTCTACCAGTAGTAGAATTCACTGCTTTTTGTTCAGTCTTACCCTGAAACTCAAGATAACCACAACTTCTGCGGGTACTCCCAGAAGAAATAGCTGCCACCAGTTAAATCTCCAAAAAGTAAGATATATCACCGCGATGACACTCCAGATAAGCAGCGAAACGAGGTATATATTCATACGTCTTATGTGCCATGCGGAGTTAAGCGCCAGCAGAGTAACGAGCGTAACAGGTACTGCATATGCAAAAATAAGCCATTCCATGCTGCCGCATATCCAGACTACAACGAACGCAAGGACTGCGATAGTCCAGATGCCCATAGCCGCAATGGCGGTAACGACCTGGCGGCTGTGGTTTTTCGCAAGAGCTCTGAGCGCGGCTGGAAGCTCCTCACCTTCTTCGTGGGGGGAGAGCAGATAATCTACCGTCACGCCGAAAATGCCGGACATCTGCTTGAGTACATATGCGTCGGGGATAGACTCTCCCCTCTCCCATTTTGAAATTGACTTATCCGAATAGTTGAGCATTTCACCCAACTCAACCTGCGTAAGCCCCGCTTTTGCCCGAAGAGCTATTATATTTTCAGCCAAAACTGCTTTTAATTCTTCCATGTTTATGCCTTTCTCCTGCGGTATCTTCTGGGATGTGATTTGATTGACTTGGCGACTCTGTCAACTGCGTATTCTATCACCTTCATAACAGGGTACGCGAGAAGTGCGAATACTATCATTATAAGCGCGTCTGACCACAGTATTGCCGACAGAGTGAAGAGCTGCTTGAAGAACAAAAACGCAATAAGGAATACGACAGCCATTGTTATCATCATGAGTCTTCGCAGGGCTGTATAGGGTTTGCAGGTGTTGTGTATGACGCACAAGCCGACAACACCCATTACAAACGTACATATCGTGGATAAAGCGCCCTCGGTTATACCAAACGCAAGGTAAAATAGGAGTATCCCGACTATCAGGACAAGGTCTGTCAATGCCCCCGGCAACGCCCTGTATATGACCTTGGATAAGAACTTTCCGGAGACTATCTGCTCGTTTGGCTCCATTGCGAACACAAATGCGGGAATTCCAATCGTAAGGGCGTTAACAAGGGAAAGCTGCGCTGGTGTAAACGGGTAAGGCAAAGATGCAAAGAGCGTAATAAACGCCAAAAGAAAGGAGAAAACATTCTTCACAAGGTAGAGCGAGGCAGAACGCTCAATATTGTTTATAACACGCCTACCCTCCCTAACGACTGACGGCATTGCGGAGAAGTTTGATTTCATGAGCACAATGTGGCTCACCTGGCTTGCAACATCGCTGCCGGAAGCCATCGCTATTGAGCAGTCCGCTTCCTTCAGAGCGAGTACATCGTTCACACCGTCGCCGGTCATTGCGACGGTGTGCCCTTTTGCCTTCAATGCACGGACAAGCTTTCGCTTCTGCTCCGGCGTAACACGCCCGAACACGTTATATTTCTCCACGGCGGCCCGTATATCGCTGTCGCTCCGGAGGGCTCTCGCGTCCACATAATTTTCCGCACCCTGAATACCGGCGCGCTTTGCAACTTCGGAAACGGCCATGGCATTATCGCCGGAAATGACTTTTACAGTTACACCCTGCTCTGCAAAATATTTAAACGTAGCAGGTGCCTCGCTGCGTATTTTATTCGTGAGAAGTATCAGCGCGATAGGCATTATCGGTTTATCCAGCACTTCATCGTGAAGAGTACCGTCATAGAGCGCAAGCAGCAGCACACGGCAGCCTTTCGCGGAGTATGCGTCAACCTTTTCAGCGTATTCTGAGTACCGGTCCCCAAGGATAACATCAGGCGCTCCAAGGATATATGTCTCATCTTCGTGGAAGGATACACCGCCATACTTGCGCGATGAGGAAAACGGGAGAGTATCTATTGCCTTCTGGCGGACAGTGCCTGTGAAGTACTTTTTAAGCGCCGCCATTGTGTCATTATCGTCCTGCATGGCATATACATAGTCCGCCATTATCATGCGGATATCCGCCTCGACGAAGCGGTCCTCGCATGTCAGAGCGATCTCGTCTACGGTCATCTTATTCTCCGTTATAGTGCCCGTTTTATCCACGCAAAGCGTATCTACACGGGCGAGTGTCTCAATACACGCCATCTCATGGACAAGGGTCTTGCGCTGAGAAAGTCGCAGCACACCTGCGACAAGGGCAATACTGGTGAGCAGGTAAAGCCCCTCAGGTATCATACCGAGGAGCGCCGCTATCGTCGACGCCATGCCAGTCGCAAGATCTCTGTGCAGCCAGCTGATTTCCTTTATCAGCAACACAACACCAAACGGAATTATAATGAAGCCTATCCACTTTATCAGCTTCTTAAGACTGCGCATCATCTCAGACATCTTGGGCTTTTTACTTTTTTTAGCGGCTATCGTGAGCTTTGAGGCAAAAGAATCCGCACCCACAGCGGTGAGCCGTGCGCAGCAATTTCCGTTTATAACAAAGCTGCCAGAGAGAAGAGTATCCCCTGCCTCTTTCTTTATTTCATCGGCCTCACCCGTTATAAGCGCCTCGTTCACCTGACAGGTGCCGGACAGTACGACAGCATCGGCATATATCTGATTTCCGGAGGAAAAAACAACGATATCGTCTCTCACGGTGTCGCTGGTAGGAATGGTCTCTTCCCTGCCTTCGCGTATGACCTTAGCCTTGGGGGCAGAGACAATACTCAGCTTATCCAGCGCCTTTTTTGAGCGAAGCTCCTGAACAATACCGATAAGCGTATTGATTATTATGACGCCCATAAATGTCAAATTCTGCAGAGATGCCCCGGACACGATTATGCCGACGGCAAAAAGGCAGAATATCATATTGAAATATGTAAAGACATTACTGAGAATTATCTGCTTTGTTGTTTTTGATACCGAGTCAACCGGCGTGTTGCAGAGCCCTGACTGGGCGCGCAGGGCCACCTGATTACCGCTCAGCCCCTGGGCGGCGTCAGCCTCAAAAACAGGTATGTTCTGAACCAAAATATCAGATTTGTCGGCAGTTTTTTTCAACTTCATACGATCAATCCTTCTGCACGCTGCTCAATAGTCTGTTTCGCTCTATTTTACTACAAATTGCGCCATAAAGTAAACAGAATAATTGTAAACAGAAGATATAAAAGCTCTGTGACAGCCCACTGCCGTACAGAGCTTTTAACATTTATAATTCCAGTCTCATGTAAACGACTTCCTGGAAGCCGGTAAGGCGGGACTTAAATCCCTTTGGATTGCGTCCATACTCAACGAAGCCGGCCTTTTCGTATAGGGAGACAGCGCTTGCGTTCTCAGCAACGGCGCTCAGTTCAAGCTGCTCGTAGCCAGCCTCTTTGGCGCACTCGATGCAGGCGTCAAGGAGCGCTGTGCCTATACCCAAGCTCCAATACGCCTCGTCGATGCTTATGCCGAAGTCCGCGCGATGCCGTACTTTGTACTTATCCCCGATAGCTTCGATGCCCGCAGTCCCTGTGACAATGTCGTCGATGATCGCGATTATTTCTATCTCATTATCGCTGCTGGCTTTCTTAGCGAGAAACTCCCCCTCCTGCTCCGGATTAAAACTGTTCTCATCAGGATATGAGAGGAGATAATCCGTCTGAGTATGAGTGAGGTTGAAAATATCGAACACAGCCTGCCCATCGCTTTTTCCGGCGCTGCGTAGCAGGCACTCTTTTCCGTTTTTCAATATAATTGTTTTATTATATTTCAAGGCCATTGTCTCCTAAGTATTTTTCTTTTTATGGTGATTTGAATAGAGAATAAAGACCAGCAGTGAGACGATTATGAGCAGCACAGTTATCCCCAGCGAAATGAGAAACTGAGGAGAATGAATATTCCGTATGCTGTCGCCCATGAGAGCAAAAAGGATTATCTGCGGCATAAAGCCAAGAATGCAGCTGAGCATATACTTCCCTGCCTCCATATTAACTGCGCCGCAGTAATAGCTGATGATATCACAGGGCAGTATGCTCAGCAGCCGCAGTATAAGGGAGAAAAAGAAATCGTTCTTCTGCCTGAGCGCCCTCAGCTGCCCGAGCTTTTTATGCTCTGCCGCAAAGCGGTCAACGGTATCAGTACCGAACTTTTTCCCCAGGATATACGGTATGGCAACGGTTATCGCTGTGCCTATCGTGCTTAACATTATTGCCTCCCATAGGGGGAATATCATGCCGCATGCGATATATAGCACGCCGATGTATATAACGACGCTGAGACTCTTGAGCGCGAACAGCACGAGCATAAAGACCGCAGCAAGGAACTCGTTTTCTGGCGTATAGCTGAGAATGGCTTCAGCCGTGATTTCGTCACGGAAGACGATGCACAGAACAATAAATGCGGCTATTGTGATAACCATTACGATATTTGTCAGCTTGCTGAAATTAAACGTTTTTTTCTCACGGAGCTCTTCACCGCGGTACACGCCCGCATAGTAAATGCAGTACATAACAGCTGAAAAAATGCAGGCACCCGCGCAAATACCGATTATAATATCCACCGCCGCTTCGCTGATGTATGGAAACACCAGCAGCGCGAGGACTGAAATATCCAGAATTATGGTGCACACCTTGCCGTACCATCTTGCACTGGGTACAAAGCTGCATTTTTTTATGGCGATGCTGCCGAGCACTGCCATGAGGATCTCCTTTACAGCGAAAAGACCTACAAGGAGAAATATCTGCCGGTATCTGAGCCCAAGACTGATGAGCACAATGCCCTGGGTGAGCTTGTCCGCGATCGGGTCGAGAGCTTTCCCCAAGGAGGATATCATGTTGCAGTGCCGGGCAATATATCCGTCCAGCATATCTGTTATGGACGAAAACAGGACAACGGCGAAGGCTGCGTAGTACATACCGCGGAAGTTATAAAGCCATATGAATACAGGAACAAGCAGCAGTCTGATAACGCTCAGAAGATTTGGCACTGTGAGTATTCTGTTTTCTGAATTATTCTTCTCCGTCATCCTCACCTTCTTATATGCAACTTATATATCACACTGTGGTTTGCAGGGTAATTATAACCAATTATCGAAAGAATGTAAAGCAAGGCGAAAGTTTAATTAAATTACCTTGAAAAGGTAAACAAAATCAAGTATTCTCTAATACAGGGAGGCGATGAATATGCCCGCTTACAGTGATTGCCCGCCTGTTTTAAGGGATTTCTTATCTTATCACGAGACAATAAAGAGCCATTCTCTTCTTACGGTTAACGAATACTATCTTGACTTGCGCAATTTCTTCAGATATATCAAGATGATCAAAAGTAAGACGCCTGATGATATGCCCCTAGAAGATATAAAAATAAGCGATGTTGATATCGAGCTTATAAGGTCCGTAACACTGAGCGATGTATATGATTATCTCAGTTACCTCAGCCGTGAGCGGCCGGTACATGGCAACAGTGCCCACACTGAGTACGGCATAAGCGCTACCTCCAGAGCGAGGAAAATCGCCGCGATACGCTCTTTTTACAAATATCTCGTAAATAAGGCGCATCTTATGGAGGAAAACCCTGTACAGGACCTCGACGCGCCCAGAATGAGGCGTACTCTCCCGCGATATCTCAGTCTCGACGAGAGCAAGAGGCTGCTCTCAAGCGTCCGAGGACGCAATGCCGTTCGTGATTACTGTATCCTTACGCTGTTTCTTAACTGCGGGCTGCGAATATCGGAACTTGTTGGACTTAACCTCGGTGATATAAAGGAAGATCAGATAAGGGTGCTGGGAAAGGGCAACAAGGAACGCATCCTATTTATAAATGACGCCTGCCGCGACGCGATTGACGATTATCTCGCCATACGTCCGGAAAGTATCGGGCAGCCGGCACTGTTTATTACAGTCTCGGGCAACAGGATCAGCACGGCGGCAGTACATAAACTGATAAAAAAGCATTTGCTCGACGCCGGAATTGATGCGGGCAAGTATTCAGCGCACAAGCTCAGGCATACGGCAGCCACGCTGATGCTCCAAAACGGCGTGGATGTCCGCACGCTCCAGGAGGTTCTCGGACACGAAAACCTAAACACGACACAGATATATACCCACGTTGACAACGAAAATCTGCGCATCGCCGCGCAGGCCAATCCCCTTGGTACTGTAAAGCACGATTGGGAAAAGGAATAAGGAAAAAGTCCGGACAGAATCAGAACCTTGTCCGGACTTTTTATGCTCTGGGGTGTGATTTGCTGTAGATCTTTTTGAGCTTCTGGTTAACGACCTGCGTGTATATCTGGGTCGAGGAAATGTCGGAGTGCCCTAGCATCTCCTTTATAGATTGAAGATCGGCGCCGTTTTCCAGAAGATGCGCCGCAAAAGAGTGTCTGAGAGTGTGAGGGGTTATGTCCTTTTCGATACCGGCAGTCTGCTGATAATGCTTGATTATTTTCCAAAAACCCTGGCGGGACATACGGGCACCGGTTGTATTTACAAAAAATGCAGTCTCATACGGGTCGCTTATCATCTTTGGACGGATGTCCTCGGCATATTCCTTCAGCGCTTTTGCAGCAGCAGGATATATAGGAATAGTTCTTGTTTTATCTTTGCCACGGCAAATAACGAAATTTGCATAGAAATTAACATCACCATAGTCGAGAGATAGCAGCTCAGTTACTCTCATCCCGGTTGCGTACAGGAGTTCAAGCATCGCTTTGTCTCTGAATCCTTTGAAATCCGTGCAACGTGGTTGTTCGAGAAACAGTTCTACTTCCCGACTCGTCAGGATTTCCGGTAAGCTGCGCTGAACTTTTTTTGTTTCAACTGATTTTGCCGGGTTTTCCTGAATATTCCCCTGCGTGACCAAGTATGAATAAAACGACTTAATGGAGGCCACCGCCCGGGTCACAGTAGCAGCCGACTTGCCTCTCACCTCGAGGTTTCTGACGTAAGCCGCAATATCCGATGAAGTAGCGCATGTCAGCGCCGCTTCACTGCCTACAAAATCGCAGAACTGTCTGACGTCCCGGATATATGATGCAACCGTATTCCGAGACGCTTCTTTTTCAGTTATAAGAAAATCAGCATAGCTTGAAATACAGTCTTTCATAACTCCTCCTGCGGACAAAAATAGCATCGGCACAGCGTGCAGATGCGGAAATTACAAGAAATAATATAAAACAAAACCAATAATTTATCAACCGGTCGACAATAAAAAAACTAATTTTGTTAATTATTACAATTATTTATGTCAACTGCATTATGTCGACCACGACGAGAAGTATGGCATCAACGAGATGCTGAACCAGATATTGTAGGTAACTTTTTATGCACCACCATATTTTCGTAAAGGCGCGCGGCGGTCTTGATATTCTGGAGTATACAATGTGTAATAACTTCGGCGGACGGCACATACGCAATCCTGTGAAAATAACCAAAGGCCTGATATTACGCGCTGTAATATCAGGCCTTTGGTTAAAATGTTATGTATTTTCAGGCTTACCCTTTCCTTTTACTTTTCTGCTTTCTGCTTACGACCACAGTGTTGGCGGCTACCGATGGGACTATCCCTGCAAGAAGTGATTTCCATATTGCGGTTCCCTCATCCGGGCTTATCCCCCCTGCCGCGGACGCCGCTGCTATAATTCCAGTGTAAAGTACTGCTGATACCAAGGCAGTGAGAAATTTTTTATCAGGTGCTCCTGATGCACTGCCAAATCCACCGGCAAAAGAGGCAATTGCGGTTCCTATGAGCATCAATACCGGCTGGCTGTCATATGGCAGCAGTTCCTTTGATATAAGCACGGAAAGTACCAGGAACAGCACCAACGCGGTGAGAACAGAAATGATCGTTCCCTTCATAATACAGCCTGCAACAGTATTCCTGGTTTGTCTTGCTTTTTTGTTTTTGGGCAAAAAATACACCTCCTGAAGTCTGATACATTGGATCATATTCATCAGGAGGTGTATTTAATTACTTATTCTTCTGTTTTGTCCTCAGCAGGAGCATCTGTTTCCTTGGGCTGTTCCTGGACCTGTTCCTTGGTCTTTTTGCCGCCGTTAGTGAGCATCTGCATACCCTTATTGGAGATAGCGGCCCTGTCAAACTGGATGCGGACTCTGTCCTCACCTGTTTCAATAGTGATCAGGTCGCCGTCGATGGAGCAAATACGACCGACCACACCGCCGAGAGTCATTACTTCCTCGCCGATTTTAAGGTTGGAGCGCATTTCGGCTATTACCTTCTTTTTCTTGTTTTCCGGACGAATGAGCAGAAAGTAGAAAATGAGAATGATGATAACAAACGGTAAAAGGGCTGTCAAGCTTTCCATATAAGTGATGAACCTCCATTTTTTTCAAATAACCAGTTCAGTATATCCGATAATACTAAACTTTGCAATAGATATAAGAAAATGTTAACAGTTTATTCGCATATCGTGGGTACCGGAATGTTTTCCTCCAATTCCTGAATACATTTTGCGCAAACATTCTTCTCTTTATAACGCACAATATCCTCTCCGGAGCCACAGAAGATACACGTCGGTTGGTGTTTCCTGAGAATTATCAGGTTGCCGTCGACATATATTTCAATTGGGTCCTTAGGGGCAATATCCAGCGTGTTTCTCAGTTCGATAGGCAGGACGATTCGTCCAAGCTCATCAACTTTTCTTACAATTCCAGTGGCTTTCATCAGAAATACCTCCTAGCGCAATTAAAATACCTCAGGGATTATATTTCTAATCCCTGTTTGTGTCAATGATTAATTAATTAAAATGACTATTTTTCACGAAAGGCAGGTCAAGACGAGTTTTGATGGGGATTACCTGGACAGCGATGATAGCGATATCTGTGCTGTTTTCTTTCTACAGCGGCACTGCCGAAGCACTCGCCGCAGGTATGTTCAGCGGTGCTGATGAAGCTGTCAAGCTCTGTATATCGGTCTGTGGAATGATCTGCTTATGGTCCGGGCTAATGTCCGTATTGGAAAAAACGGGCGCGCTGAAAGGTTTGTCAAAGCTGCTCAATCCATTGTTCCGGCTTCTATACCCACATTCTGTGCGGAACAAAGAGTCATTAGGTGCGCTGACGGGCAATTTCGCGGCAAATTTCCTCGGTATAGGCAACGCCGCCACACCCTTTGGCATAAAAGCTGCTGACTGCATAATGAAGAGTCCGTCAAGCTATCAGACGCGTGAGATATCGACTTTGATCGTTATGAACACAGCATCTGTTCAGCTTATTCCAACGACTATATGCGCAGTCAGAGCTGCAAATGGTTCCCGGCATCCCTTTGAAATACTTCCAGCTGTATGGATAAGCTCGCTGCTCGCCCTTTTTGTGGGATTATTTGCGGTGCGGGTCCTCACAAAGAGAGGCGCATATGAACTTTGATTACTTGCTGCCGCTGCTTATCGCGGTAGTTTTGATTTTTGCGGTCATGCGGCGCGTTGATGCCTATGCATACGCAGTTGCCGGGGCAAGGGACGGGATAAAAACAGTTATGCGTATATTCCCCGCCCTCCTGATGCTGATGTTTGCAGTAGGAGCGCTCAGAGCGTCAGGTGCATACGACTGCATGTGCCGTATGCTCGACCCTATTCTTGGCGCCGTAGGTATACCGCCGGAGACGGCGCCCCTTATACTTATCCGCCCAATCAGCGGAAGCGGCGCGCTGGCGGTTGCCACGGATATAATTATCCAGTATGGCCCGGACTCCCTTGTCGGTAAGACCGCCGCCGTTATGATGGGCTCCACAGAGACCACATTTTATGCCATATCTGTCTATCTCGGAGCGGCAAAAATCAGAAGCAGCTGGAAAATAATCCTTTCGGCGATCCTTGCGGATATAACGGGCTTTATCGCGGCGGCGGCAGCGGTGAGGCTGCTCCTGTGATTACATCTTTTCCGGTGCGGTAACGTCGATTATTCCCAGAGCGATGCGAATAACTTCTCTTACTGTATCCGCGAGCTTAAGCCTTGCGTTGAGGACAGCATCCTCTTCTCCTCTGACCTTGTTTGCGTTGTAAAATCTATGGAACTTTGTTGCAAGCTCCGTGAGATAGCGGTTAATTCTGGAGGGGTCATAATCTCTTGCTGCGAGACGTATTTCCTCCGGAAGTATGGATATCTGCTTGATGAGGTCAAGGGATAGCTCATCGTTGAGAAGAGAAACATCGATATCTGCTGTTTTTTTCACGGTATAGCCATCCTGGGCGAGGGTGTCCACAAGGCGACAGATACGTGCGTGGGCATACTGGACGTAGTAAACGGGATTCTCGCTGTCCTGACGCACCGCGAGCCCCATATCAAAGTCCATCTGGGACTCAGGCTTTGCGTTAAAGAAATACCTTGCAGCGTCAACAGGGATCTCGTCCAGAAGATCACTCAGGGATATAGCCTTTCCCGTGCGTTTGCTCATGCGCACCACTTCCCCGTCACGCATGAGGCGGACAAGCTGCATCAGTACGATATCAAGGCGCTCGGAGCCGTTGAGACCAAGTGCGTCAAGCGCACCCTTGAGCCGGGCAACATGACCATGGTGGTCAGCACCCCAGACGTTGATGGCCTTGTCAAACCCGCGCTTTTCCAGCTTATTGCGGTGGTAGGCGATATCGGCGGCGAAATATGTGAAAAAACCATTTGCACGGCGAAGTACGTCGTCTTTAAGGTCGAGCTTTTCGACTTCTTCAGGAGTTTTGCCCACCTTCAGCTGGTTCTCTCGGAGTATCTGAGCTGTTTTGAGCCACAGTGCGCCGTCCTTTTCGTAGGTATAGCCATTCTCTGTGAGCTTTGCGACGGTCTCTTCAACATAACCCGAGGAGTGAAGCTCAGACTCGAAGAACCACTTATCATAGTTGATCTTATATCGAGCCAAGTCTTTCTGCATCTTTGGAATATTCCGCTCAAGACCGAACTTGCTCATTGCGGCGTGGCGCTCTTCGACGGACTTGTCCATGTAGCTCTCGCCATAAGTCTCATAAAAGTCCCGGGCAAGCTCCTTGATATCATCGCCGTGATACCCGTCCTCAGGGAAAGGCACGACGTCTTCTCCCTTGATTATCTGGAAATATCTCGCTTCAATAGACTGGGCGAATTTTTCGATCTGGTTGCCCGCGTCATTGACATAGAACTCACGCCATACGTCATAACCACAGGCGTCGAGCACGTTTGCGAGAGTATCTCCGAGTACGCCGCCGCGGGCGTTGCCCATATGCATGGGACCGGTGGGATTGGCAGAGACGAATTCGACCATCACCTTTTTGCCGCCGCCGATATCACTGCGGGCAAATGAGTCCCCCTCCTGCTCAACCTTTTCGAGCACCTCACGGTACCATTTGCCGGAGAGGGTGAAATTTATAAACCCGGCGCCGGCAACTGAGCAGGATGAAAAATATGTATTATCAAGATCGATATTAGCTATCAGCGCATCAGCTATTTTCCGAGGTGCCATATGCATATGCTTCGCGCCCATCATGGCGAAGTTTGTCGCGTAGTCGCCGAACTTTGTATCCTTAGGGATCTCGACGACACTGTCGTAATCAGCCCCCTCAGGGAGAGTACCGTCCGCGACACATCTCGAGTATGCCTTTTTAACGATCTCGGTTATCTGCTCTTTTGCTGAAGCTACTAAATTTGCCATTTCCTATTACTCCTATTTATCAGTCTTCTGCCGGCGTAAAAACAATTCTTATACTGTTGCTGCCGGTCATTGCGTGTTCGATCTCAATATCATAATCAACGGATATATAGCCGCTGCTGCCGATTATCTCGCACTGGACGAAGTACGCGTTTATTCCTATCGTCAGCGTGCCGTAAGGCGTGGAGCACATGCTGTAGTGCTTCTGATCCTGACGGAATACAAGCTGGGACGACAGATCCCCGCTGCGTGTCAGCGTTATAGTGTCCTCTGATATGTCAAAAACCGTCTCCGTACCGTCGAGTCCGGTTATTTCGCTCTCCCTGTATCTGAGAGTATACCCCTGGGGAGTTTCGCTGAGGGTCCCCTCGGTTATAAGCTCCATTGAGTCCGGCTCTTCGCAGCCGATCGTTGTCATGCAGCCCTCAATGGATATCATTACTTTATAATCCATAAACAACCTCTTGCTGCTTTCACAGATTAAGAAAACTTCCTCGACACTTTATTATACTCCCTCAAATAAATAATGTAAACACAACTAAAAACTTTTTTGAAAAATGTTATTGCTGGATGTAGATTTTAGAGTAAGGACGCTATATAATATATTAAGTTATCCGGTGAGGTTTATTCGCCAGAAATGCGGGGTGACATTTTTGAAGATAGAATTGACAAAAAAGCAGTTCCGGCGGCTGCTGGATCTTGTTTATATAGGCAACTGGGTGCTCAATTCAACGCGTGGAGAGGACCGCTTTGCGGACTACGACGAAGTTGAGAGCGCTCTGTTCAGCAAAGCGCTCGAAAACGGAATGACCGAGCTTGCTGAGGTGTTCAACGGAGAAGTTCTCCCCTCCCGGGCCTTTGTTGACGGTGGCATTCACGAGGCTATTATGGACTATGAGGATACCGTTTTCTTTGAGATACTTGCCGAGGAGTTGGCGCGGAGAGATATGGACCATGAGCCGATCACCTCTGATAATTATGATGAGCTGACTGCCCGTATGGATGAATATATTGACGAATTTGAAAAAAACGGAACGGATAATATCCTCCTGGATAACTGATTTTTGACAAATAAATCCCCTTGCGCCTGAGCGCAAGGGGATATTTTTACAGCCGTTCGTCCAGCTTGACAGAGTATTCACCGCAGAACTCCGAATAGCACCCATCGTCGAGCGCGCTCCGGATGCGTTCCATAAGTTTGTTGTAAAAATAGAGATTATGCGTGACAGCGAGGCGCATCGCCAGCATCTCCTCCGCTTTGAATAGATGCCGTATATAAGCACGGGAGTACCTGCGGCACACTTGGCAGTCGCATTCCGGGTCAATGGGGCGCTCGTCCAGCTTGTACTTTTCATTTTTGATATTCATTGCACCGCTCCAGGTGAATAGCTTGCCGTGGCGGGCGTTTCTCGCCGGCATGACGCAATCGAAGAAATCCACGCCTCTGAGTACGCCCTGGAGAATATTGACGGGCGTGCCGACACCCATAAGGTATCTCGGCTTATCCGCCGGAGCGTAAGGTTCGACGGAGTCGATAATGCGGTACATGACTTCCGTCGGTTCCCCGACGGCAAGACCACCGATGGCATACCCGGCAAGGTCCAGCTTCGCTATCTCCTGCATATGCCAGATGCGTATATCATCATAAGTGCCGCCCTGGTTTATCCCCCAGAGGACCTGACCGGGGTTAACTGTATCTGGCAGCGAGTTCAGCCTGTCAAGCTCGGTCTTGCATCGCACGAGCCAGCGCAGCGTACGCTCTGTGGAGCGCTGCACATATTCTCTCGGCGCGGGGTTTTCGACACACTCATCAAAGGCCATTGCTATGTCTGACCCCAGATTTGACTGGATGCGCATACTCTCCTCGGGACCCATGAAAATTTTGCGTCCATCCAGGTGGGAAGCGAAGTGGACGCCTTCTTCTGTGATTTTTCTGAGCCCCGCCAGGGAAAACACCTGAAAGCCGCCGCTGTCCGTCAGGATAGTTTTGTCCCAGGTCATAAACCTGTGGAGACCGCCCATTTTCTTGACGACCTCGTCGCCCGGGCGCAGGTGCAGGTGATATGTGTTGGAAAGCTCCACCTGGCAGCCGATATTCTCCAGATCACCGGCGCTGAGGGCGCCCTTGATTGCGCCCTGGGTTCCGACATTCATGAACACAGGAGTCTGCACAACGCTGTGAGGTGATGTATACACGCCGCGGCGCGCTTTTCCCTCGGTTTTTAATACTTCAAACATACTTACCTCTTATCTTATAAACATCGCATCGCCGAAGGAGAAGAACCTGTATTTTTCTTTGACTGCTTCATTGTAGGCATTGAGAATATGCTCCCTGCCGGCAAGGGCGGAGACGAGCATAACAAGAGTACTTTCCGGCAGGTGAAAATTGGTAACCAGCGCGTCTATAACCTTGAATTTATATCCCGGATAAATAAAAATATCCGTCCAAACAGAGGACCCCCGCATAACTCCGTCGTCACCGCACTGGGATTCCAGCGTTCGGCAAGTTGTGGTACCTACGGCGACTACGCGCCGCCCCGCCGCCTTTGTTTTATTTATAAGCTCAGCGGTCTCCGCGGGTATTTCACAATACTCTGAATGCATGATGTGGTCGGTTATCTCGTCCTCCTTCACAGGGCGGAAAGTACCCAATCCCACATGAAGAGTGACAAAGCCGGTGTTTATGCCCTTTGCGCGTATGGCGTCGAGCAGTTCGTTCGTGAAATGCAGCCCGGCGGTAGGAGCCGCCGCGGAGCCGGATACCTTCGAATATACTGTCTGATAACGTTCCGCGTCCTGGAGCTCTTCCTTTATATAGGGCGGCAGCGGCATCTTGCCGAGTCGCTCGAGGACTTCAAGAAAAACGCCCTCATAATTGAACTTTATAAGGCGGTTTCCGCCCTCGACGACCTCCAGGACCTCTGCCGTCAGTTCCCCTTCGCCAAAGGAGAGCTGCGCTCCTGGTTTCGCTTTGCGCCCTGGCTTCGTAAGGCACTCCCAGACGCCGTCGCCCTTGTCCTTCAGGAGCAGCACCTCAACAGCGCCCATAGTCGGCATACGCACGCCCAAAAGCCGCGCGGGTATTACTCTTGAATTGTTCATTATCAGGCAGTCGCCAGCCTGAAGCTCATCAATGAGATCATAAAAATGCCTGTGCCATATTTCTCCTGTGTTCTTATCAAGCACCATAAGGCGGGAGGTATCCCGTTTATCCAATGGGTGCTGAGCGATAAGCTCTTCCGGAAGTTCAAAGTTAAAGTCGCTTTTTCTCATGTATTTACCACTTACCTGCCTATCGTGACTCCCGTGTAATAGAACGCGAGTATATCCCTGTATGTATAGCCTGCCGTTGCCATAGCGTGGGCGCCCCACTGGCTCATACCCACGTTATGGCCAAGTCCGGAACCTGACACTGTGAATGAAACCGCTGTCCCACCGCCTGAAGGAGCACTGCCTCCGGAGGGACTTACCGCGTCGGCAGTCCCACTGCCGCTTATGGCATATGCTGTCTTTGAGCCGATCGCCGCCGTACCGGAAGAGCCTATGGCATAGACTCCGGTGAATTCAGTAATGTCGCTCGCGGAACCGTTAACATATATGGCGCCGCCGTCACTTCCGCCAGAAGAAGAACCGTCAGCATAATTGGTGATAACATCAAACCTCTGGCTTGTTTTCTTGTTGCCGAGGGTATTGCTGTAAAATAGGTTGCGCGCCGCTTCCTTTGTGATCGTCATGGTTTTGCCGTTGGAGTCCACAAATGTAACGGCATAGACGTTTCCCATAGCTGTTTTCTGAGACACATAGCACTGGACGATAGTTCCGGAATTCGAGTATCCGCTGGCATTGAACAGCCATCCAAGCTCTGTGGGAGTAAAAGTGTGTGAATAGGACGAGTCAATCGTCTCATAGTTATCAACGACGCCCTTAAGGTATGGAATATCCTCATTCCACACATTGCCCGCGTCCTCAGATGCGCCGCCGTTACTGGAGTAATAGAAGCATTGAGCGGGCTGTCCGTTATAGAGGACATACTCTCCGGACGTTTGATTTACAGCGAGGTCGCTGTTGGAGTTTGCGCTGTTGCAGCCCCGGTAAACCTGGCAGTCGGTCGTGTTGCAGAGGTCAAACCCGGATGAGCGGTGCTTGCCAATGCTGCACAGAGTGTAGCTCTTCGCGGCAAGACACTGGGCTTTCAGCGCTTCGATGGGCCAATCGGCGCTCATTTCATAGGGCAGTATGCCCTTTGCGTAATCGTCGATTGTCACATAATTTATAACGGTAATATCACCGCCGCTCAAGCGTCTGTACTCAAAACCACCCCGGTATTTGAAGCCGGCGAACCAAGTCTGCACATCATAGGCGTTTGTGACGTCCGGCATTACGCCCAAGCCTGCCCCGCCGTTATCGAATTCGAAGAGAACAGCGGCCGTATATCGGTCTACCACAGTGTAGCAGGTGCTGCTGTCCCCGACCACGGTATAGTTCATAAACTGCCTTGAAATTCCGGCGGTATTCGCCTCGTCCACAGAGGAGTACTGCCCCACGCGCACCCTGTACGCACCGTTTACATACGCGGGAAAGCATCCGTCATAAATGCAGTTGCTCGCGGCCTCTTCGTAGCTGTAATAAACACCCGCAAGCTCAAGGTGATATGCGCCCACGACGCCCGTCTGTCCCGCTACAAGAGTGGAACTGAAGCGTTTTTCAGCCTGGGACGCGTCATAGTATATGTTCTTGTCCTTAAGGATAGCTATATTATCCGTGGACACTGTGGCAAGCTGAACGAACTGATAGCTGCCGTCAAAATATCCCAGGCGGAATCCCCTGCCGTATCCGTTGGCGTTCTGGAGATGGGCGGCAGACAGTGTCCCGGTACCGTAAGCAAGCCCGACGCGGATCGTAGGGTTTGCCTCTACGGCAGACGCCGGAAGTATCAGGCATGACAGCGCGGCACTGCACGCCAGCGCAATTATTAACAGTTTTTTCAGTGCTTTTTTCATATTATTCTCCTATCGATACAGTGCGCGTGTGATTGACACTTGTTCGCAATTATGATACTATCAACGAATAAAGATGGCCTAATATGCCGAGCGGCGTTCTGCCGCAGTTTGTGACATTATATTACAAAACATGCACTTATTTCAAGGCTATCAGACAATTTTAATGTTGCTATTATTTACCTGAAATGGAGGTCCTTAGAATGCAGAAGTATGCAGTTGGTATCGTAGGCGGTACGGGAATGGTCGGTCAGCGCTTCGTGACGCTCATTGCAGGCCACCCCTGGTTTGAACTTAAAGTGATCGCTGCCAGCGCCCGCAGCGCCGGTAAAACCTATGAGCAGGCTGTTGGGACCAAGTGGGCTATGGAGTCTCCCCTGCCCAACTGCGCAAAGGACATCATAGTTATGGACGCTGTGGCGGACTGCGAGAAGATCGCTGGCATGGTGGATTTTGTTTTCTGTGCTGTGGATATGCCCAAGGATGAAATAAAGGCTCTTGAGGAGCGCTATGCCCAAAATGAGTGCCCTGTTATCTCAAACAACTCCGCCCACCGCTGGACGCCGGACGTGCCCATGATAATTCCTGAGCTCAATCCCGAACACGCCGCTGTCATCGAATACCAGCGCAGGCGGCTTGGAACAAAGCGCGGATTTATCGCGGTTAAGTCAAACTGCTCTATCCAGAGCTATGTTCCGGCGCTCCATCCTCTGATGAAGTTCGGCGTTACAAGCGTCCTTGCCTGCACATATCAGGCTATTTCCGGTGCCGGCAAGACTTTTGAGACCTGGCCCGAAATGGTGGATAACGTTATCCCCTACATCGGCGGCGAGGAGGAAAAATCCGAGCAGGAGCCCATGCGAGTATGGGGCAGAATTGAAAACGGCGTTATGGTCCCCGCGGTATCTCCGAATATCACAAGCCAGTGTATCAGAGTCCCCGTATCAAACGGTCATATGGCGGCGACGTTCGCTTCCTTTGAGAAGTGCCCGCCCCTTGACGAAATAATCGGCATCTGGAACGAGTTCAGGGGCGTCCCCCAGGAACTGGAGCTCCCCACCGCGCCGAAAAAGTTCCTCAACTATTTCACAGAGGATAACCGCCCCCAGACAAAGCTGGACCGGGATCTGGAGAAGGGCATGGCTGTTTCCATAGGCAGACTGCGCCGGGACACACAGTATGATATTAAGTTCGTCTGCCTTTCCCACAACACCCTGAGAGGAGCTGCCGGCGGCGGAGTCCTGCTGGCTGAGCTGCTCTGTGCCCAGGGGTATATTGACAGGAGGTAAGCAAATATGAGAATGCCTGTATTCACCGGTGCCGGCGTCGCGATAGCAACGCCATTCAAAAACGGTAATATCGATTTTGATACTTTTGAAAAGCTCATAGAGTTTCAGATCAAAAACGGCACGGACGCTATAATAGTCTGCGGAACAACGGGCGAATCAGCGACGCTTAAGGATCCGGAGCACCTTGACGCCATCAATTTCTGTGTTGAGCGCACTGCCGGCAGAGCAAAGGTCATCGCCGGCACAGGCAGCAACGATACAATGCACGCCCTTGATTTCTCCGTACGTGCGGAGGAGATGGGCGCCGACGGACTGCTCCTTGTGACGCCGTATTACAATAAGACTTCTCAGCGTGGACTCGTAAACCACTTCCGCTACATTGCGGACAGGGTCAACATCCCTATGATACTTTATAATGTCCCCTCCCGTACCGGTCTCAGCTTTACCGCCGAGAGCTATGCTGCACTCGCAGAGCATCCTATGATAAACGGTGTGAAGGAAGCCTCCGGCAACTTCACCCTCATGCTCAAGACACGTAGCCTTTGCCCTGATGATTTTTATATCTGGTCCGGCAATGACGACCAGATAGTACCCGTAATGGCACTCGGCGGCAAGGGTATCATCTCCGTCGCATCCAACATAATACCCGCAGAGATCGTCAAAATCAGCCACCTCTGCCTTGAGGGAAAATACGAACAGGCGGCTGAGCTTCAGGTAAAATACGGAGACCTTATCGAAAAACTCTTTATTGAGACTAATCCCATCCCCGTTAAGGCGGCTATGGATATGATGGGCCTCTGCTCAGGTGAGCTGCGCATGCCACTCTACGAGATAAGTCCTGAAAACAGAGAGAAGCTCCGCGCGGCAATGCTCAACGCTGGACTCGCCGTCCGCTGAAGAAAGGGTGTTTTCATGCAGAAGATAATCCTCGTGGGCTGCAATGGACGCATGGGACGCGTCATAACAGAGCTGCTGCGGGACGATAAGGAAATGAAGATAGTCTGCGGAGTTGATGTGAATACTCAGCCGGGCAGTTATCCCGTCTATGCTGACCTTATGGAATACGGCGGCAGTGCGGACGCCCTTATTGATTTCTCAAATCCAGCGGCACTGGACGGAATTCTCTCCTACTGTGAGCGTTTTTCCATTCCTGCCGTTCTCTGTGCGACCGGGTATTCTTCGGAGCAGACAGATAAGATCAATGACGCAGCTCGGAGGATACCGGTTTTCCGTTCGGGGAACATGTCCATCGGCATTAACCTGATAGCCGACCTCATACGGCGCGCTGTGGCCGTTCTCGGGGACGGATATGATATTGAGATTCTGGAAAAGCACCACAACAAAAAGCTGGACGCTCCCAGCGGTACGGCGCTGATGCTGGCTGACGCCGCGAACGAAGCCCGTGGCGGAGATATGGAGTACGTCACCGACCGTTCATCCGTGCGGCACCAGCGGGGTATAAAAGAGATCGGTATATCCTCTATCCGCGGCGGAACCATTGTCGGAGAGCACGAGGTGATTTTTGCCGGACACGACGAGGTGATAACCATCTCCCACTCCATCGGTTCCCGTGAGGTGTTTGCTTCCGGTGCTGTTAAGGCGGCTCGGTATATGGCGGGCATTAAAGCTCCTGGACTATATACGATGACAGATGTTATAAAATGATAAGAATCAAGGGCATTGCGTATGAGACGCAATGCCCTTTCTCTTATTTGACAAACGCTCTGTGGTATGTCTTTTTACCTTTTTTAATGACAATGCCGTCACCCTTGAGCTGCTCCGGTGTAAACGAGGTGCCGAAAGATGTAACCTTCTCGCCATTTACCTCGACGCCGCCCTGCTCGACGTTGCGTCTCGCCTCGCCCTTGCTGGGGACGACCTTGCATTTGATTAGTAGATCAAGGATCGTCACGGCACCGTCCGTGAAGTCAGACTCTGTCAGTTCTGTTGCTGGCATATTGTCCATGCTGCCGCCGGAGCTGAACAGTGCTTTTGCGGTCTCTTCTGCTTTCTTTGCCTCTTCCTTGCCGTGCACAAGCGCCGTAAGCTCGTAAGCAAGTATCTCCTTTGCTCGGTTGAGCTCCGCGCCCTGCCATTTATCCATCTCATCGATCTGCTCGAGCGGCAGGAAGGTGAGCATACGGATGCACTTGAGAACATCGTTATCGCCGACATTGCGCCAGTACTGGTAGAACTCGTATGGGCTCGTCTTGTTTGGGTCGAGCCACACAGCGCCGTTTGCGGTCTTGCCCATCTTCTTTCCCTCGCTGTTCATGAGCAGTGTAATGGTCATGGCATATGCGTCTTTGCCGAGCTTCTTGCGGATAAGCTCCGTGCCGCCGAGCATGTTGCTCCACTGATCGTCGCCGCCGAACTGCATATTGCATCCGTAATTCTGATAGAGATGATAGAAATCGTAGGACTGCATTATCATGTAGTTGAACTCAAGGAAGCTCAGTCCCTTCTCCATACGCTGCTTGTAGCACTCGGCTCTGAGCATATTGTTAACGGAGAAGCATGCGCCTACCTCACGGAGCAGATCGATATAGTTGAGCTTCAGCAGCCAATCGGCGTTATTCACCATTATCGCTTTGCCGTCGCCGAACTCAATAAATCTCTCCATCTGCTTTTTGAAGCAGTCGCAGTTGTGCTGGATAGTCTCGGGTGTCATCATGGAACGCATGTCTGTTCGCCCGGAGGGGTCGCCGACATAACCCGTACCGCCGCCTATGAGCACAACAGGACGGTTTCCGGCCATCTGAAGGCGCTTCATCAGACAGAGCGCCATAAAATGACCGACATGGAGTGAGTCCGCGGTGGGGTCAAAACCGATGTAGAATGTTGCTTTACCTGTGTTTACAAGTTCCTTGATCTCTTCCTCGTCGGTGACCTGAGCTATGAGACCTCTTGCCACCAGCTCCTCAAAAATCTTCATCGTCAAAATCCTTTCATGTTAATAAAAAATCCTCTGTCCCATTCATGGGACAGAGGACGAAAATACGTGTTACCACCTCTGTTTACCGCGGCCTCGCAACCGCGGTCTCGCGGAGTACATGACTCCACAGCTGTAACGGGCTGCCCCGTCGAGACCTACTGAGCCATTGCCTTTCAGCCTGCCGCTCGGAAGTGTATTCGCCGCCGCCGCTGCCCTCCTTGCACCACCCGGAGGTTCTCTTTCCAGCAAAGCTGAGGGCTACTTCTCTTCGTCATAGCGTTTAACTCGTGTGAGTATAACAACAAAACAAATATTTGTCAAGTGCGGATTTCCCGCTTGAAGCGTTCTGAATATTCAATAAGCTCTTCAGCGCTGTCAAGCATCGCCTGAGTAGGTTCCGTACCGCCGGAAAGGCGCGCCAGCTCCCGCTTGCGCCCCTCCCTGTCCAGCGCTGTGATGTCAGTAAAAGTTCTTCCGTCGTGTTCTGATTTTTCTACGGAGAAGTGCGTATCTGCCATTGCCGCTATCTGAGGCAAATGTGTCACACAGAAAACCTGCTTTTCGCTGGAAAGCACAGCGAGCTTGCATGCGACCCTGAGCGCCGCCCGGCCGGAAACACCGGTGTCCACTTCGTCGAACACCATCGTGGTTATCGGCTCTTTTTCCGCAAGGACGTTTTTCATACCGAGAATTATTCGGGAGAGCTCGCCGCCGGAAGCGATCTTGCTTATCGGCTTGAGCGTTTCGCCCGCGTTTGCCGACATAAGGAATCTCACCTGATCCGCGCCGGTGGCGTCCGGTTCCTTGGGCTCAATTTCTATCTCAAAGCGCAGCTTGCCCATGTCAAGCCCACTCAGCTCTTCCAGTATTCTGGCGCGGAGTACCTCAGCGTTTTTCCGCCTGTTCTCGGTGAGCAGAGCCGCGAGAGCCTCCATCTCATGTTTTGCTTTATTTAGTTCTTTCTCCAGCCGCTCTATTTCATCGCTGCTCTGTTGGATCTTGCCCAGTTCGGCTTTGCAGTCCTCGAGAAATCTCAACATGTCCTCCACATCGGCGCCGTATTTCTTCCCCAGCCGATGGAGCTGATCCAGACGGGATTCTACCTCATCCTGCTCCTGGGGTGAAAATTCAAGCCCGTCGCTGAGGGCAGAAACCTCTCTGGAGCAGTCCTCCAGGAGATATTCGACTTCTTTGAGTCTTGACGCAAGCTCAGAGTATTTCTCGCTTATATTCGCCAGTGACCGCAATGACTCGGCGGCTTCATAGACCATATCCAGCGCCCCGGATGAGTCCGTTCCGCCGTTAAGAGCGCCGTGTGCCGTATTGACGGCATCAGCGATGCGGCCGAAATTGCGCAGCTCCGCCGCACGCTCTTTAAGCTTCGCGTCCTCGCCCGGCACGAGTGCCGCGCTCTCCAGCTCGTTTATCTGGAACTGAAGCATCTCCGCCTTTCGCGCCTTTGCAGCCTCATCCATTGTAAGAGCGTCTATCTCTCCGCGGATGCTGTTCATCTCGTCGAACTTTGCCCTGTACTGCTCCCGCAGCGCCTCATTTTCACTGAAGAGGTCAAGGAAGCTGAGGTGATAGCCCTCGTCCATGAGCTGAAGGCTGTCGTGCTGACCATGTATGCCTATGAGCAGCTTTCCAAGGCTTTTGAGCTGCGCGAGAGAGACGGGAACGCCGTTTACCCGGCATGAGTTTTTCCCATCTGCCGTCATCCTGCGCAGTATTGTCACTACACCGCCTTCCTCGGGAGAGACTCCGCTTTCGCCGAACCACTCAAGCTCAGGCAGACCGCTGAAGGATGCGCTCACAAGGGCGGCCTCAGCCCCTGTGCGGAGGATATCTCTCGAAGTCCTCTCACCCATCACCGCACTTATGGAATCGACAACTATCGACTTGCCGGCGCCTGTTTCGCCGGTAAGCACGTTTAATCCGGGGCGAAATTCTATGTCCGCCTTTTCTATTACGGCGATATTCTCTATATGCAGCAGATCAAGCATATAAGGTGCACCTCCCCGACCGGATCAGTCCAGCATGAGCTTGATATCATGGCAGAATGCCTGGGCTGAAACCGCGTCCTGCATGGCTATGAAAGCCGTATCATCACCCGCGAGTGTACCCACCACATGGGGTATGGCCATCCCGTCCAGCGTTGAGCAGGCTGCCGGAGCAAGCCCCGGAAGAGTTTTTACAACTATGATATTCTGTGCGTTCTGAACACTCGTCACACACTCCCTGAAGATCGTCTTGAGCCTCGCCTCGTAATTCGTAGTGTTATCGGCTGAGGATACAGCATAACGGTACACACCGTTGGGGCTGAGCTCCTTTACAAGATGCATATCCTTAATGTCCCTGGATACCGTTGCCTGAGTCGTACTTAAGCCGCACTTTTTCAGTTCATCAAGCAGCTGAAACTGGGTCTCAATGTCCTTTTCGGAGATTATTTCAAGAATTTTCGTCTGTCTGTTATTCTTCATTTCATCTACTCCTCGATGTGTTCAGCTTTATATATACTTTGTTGTAGAAGCTGTCTTTGTCTGCCTTGACAAGGCGCAGCTTGTACTGTGATCTGCAAACGCTCACAATGTCCCCATCCTCAAGACGCTTTGCCCTGCCGCCGTCAGCGGATATAAAGGCGGAACGGTAATTCTTAAGCTCGCCTATCGCTACCGAGACTTTTCTCCCGGGGGACAGCACAAATGACTTTGCCTGGAGGGAATGAGAACAGACAGGGGTGATTATAAGGTTCTCCGCCTCCGGCTCTACTATGGGACCTCCGGCGGACATGGAGTATGCCGTGGACCCCGTTGGAGTACAGACGACTATGCCGTCGCCGGAAAACTCGGATACCAGAACACCGTCCGCATAGACGGACATATCTATAATTCGCGCCTCAACGCCCTTTGTTATCACCGCATCGTTGAGGGCATCCGCGGAATAGACGCATTTATCCCCACGCATAACGCACACATGAGCCATCATGCGCTCATAACATTCAAATCCGTTTTGCAGTATACTCTCGAGCCCGTCCATATCGTCCCGGGCGAGTTCTGTCATAAATCCCCTGTGTCCAAGGTTTATCCCAAGCACCGGGATCCTCCGCCTTGCCGCGGGCTCCGCGATATGAAGTATCGTTCCGTCTCCTCCGAGACAAATGATTATACCCGCACCCTTAAGCGCGCCCGAAAGTGTTGTAAAAGCGCGTCCGTGGCAGAGGGTGTCTTTGGGAGTCGGATCGACCGTGAATACTCCCCAGTCGATCCCGTGCTTTTCCAGCACTGAACAGACCATGTCGGTATATATAAATCCGGGGTCACTGTACACATTCGTGCAGACAGCAGCCTTTTTCATGACCTCACCTCATTTATCCAGTTCTCCGTGGGAGAGAGCCACAAGCTCCTCTGTATTGATGACGGGCACCGTCTCGGGCGGCGTGCACGAGATCCACCCAAGGTACTCTATGTTGCCCTCGGGACCCTTTATTGGGGAGAAGGTGATCCCGCGGACATAAAAGCCAAAAGATGCCGAATACTCAAGAAAATCATCAATGACCTGCTTATGTACCTTCGGGTCTCTGACAACGCCCTTCTTTCCTACGTTTTCCTTCCCCGCCTCAAACTGTGGTTTTATCAGGGCAAGGACCTCTCCGTCGTCTCCGAGAAGGTTTTTGACTACCGGAAGCACCAGTTTTAAGGAAATAAATGAAACGTCAACGCTGGAAAAATCAGCTTTTACGCCTATATCATCAGGCGTCACATAACGCACGTTTGTCCTCTCCATACATACTACGCGCTCGTCACTCCTGAGACTCCACGCAAGCTGACCGTACCCCACATCGATGGCAAACACTTTCTTAGCCCCGTTTTGAAGCATGCAGTCAGTAAAGCCGCCCGTAGACGCGCCTATATCCAGGCATATTTTATCCTTCAGGTCAACGCCGAAGCAGGCAATCGCTTTTTCGAGCTTCAGCCCGCCGCGGCTGACATATTTCAGCACATTTCCGCGAACCTCAATGTTTGCCGCGGGATCGACCATAGCCCCCGGCTTATCCACACGCTGTTCGTTCACGAAAACTATGCCGCTCATGATAGTCGTTTTAGCCTTTTCCCGGCTGGGGACAAAGCCTTTATCAAAAATCAAGGTGTCAAGCCTGACTTTATTCATATTCGCAGCTCCTTTGCATTGCCGCACAGCTTGGCGGCGCGGTGCGTTATACCCAGGGCATCTATGCCGTACATTGCCCAGAGTTCTTCCGTCTTGCCGTGGGGGACGAAGTCCTGCCCGACGTTGACGCGATCAAACACTATATTACCAAGCGCCGCGTCTTCGAGCATTGCACCGATTCGCTCACCAACGCTTCCGTGTTCCACGCAGTCCTCAACAACGAGTATTTTTCCAGTTCTCTTCGCTGCTGCCAGAATTTCTTCCCGATCGGGCTCAGATATTTCCGTGAGCTTGAGTACCCCTACGGATATTCCATCCTCTTCCAGAAGCGCCGCGGCGCTCAGAGCATTGTTAACAAGTATTCCGTATGTGATGATCGTGATGTCATCTCCGGAGCGAATGAGTTTGGACGGCACCGAGGAATTATCTTGGGTATATCCACCCTCGCAGCCTCTCGGGTAACGTACTGCAACGGGACCCGTCATCTCGAGAACAGCGTGCCGGGTAATTGCGGAGAGCTCAGCATAGGACGCGGGACAGAAAACCCGCAGCCCCGGCACCGAGGTGAGAAACGCCACGTCAAATACGCCCTGATGGGTTTCGCCGTCGGGACCTGTTATCCCCGCACGGTCAACACCGAAGACAACGTGAAGACCGTCGAGAGCAACGTCATGTATTATCATGTCATAAGCACGCTGGAGGAACGTCGAGTATATCGCCGCAACGGGTATCATCCCCTGCTTTGCAAGTCCTCCCGCCATAGCCACAGCATTCTGCTCCGCAATGCCCACATCGAACCCGCGCTTTGGATAGCGCCTGAAAAATTCGCCGAAACCGATGCTTTCCGTCATGGCGGCAGATATCGCGCACACACGCTTATCCTCGTCCGCGCACTTTAGAACGCACTCTCCGAAGACTGCGGAAAAATCCTTCTTCTTCGTGGGGATCACGCCGTACTGTGGTTCAAAGGGAGATACTCCGTGGTAGATATCAGGAGTCGTCTCGGCCTTTTCATAGCCCTTGCCCTTCACTGTGTTTACATGAATGAGCACCGGACCCTCGATCTTCTTTGCATACTGGAGAAAATATGTTATAGAGTCGATATCGTGTCCGTCGATAGGGCCGAGATATGTAAAGCCCATCTCTTCAAACAGTGTCGTTGGGAGAAGGGCGTATTTAACGACTTTCTTTACCTTATGGTTGAACTTATACAGAACGCGTCCGAGGGGATTTGAATTAAATATCCGTCTGTATGCCTGCTTGAATTTATAATAGCCGGGGCGCACGCGGTGGCTCGACAGATAGCGCGACATGCCGCCCACATTACGGGAAATTGACATACCGTTATCGTTGAGGATGACTATCATCGGCTCCTTGCTCTGCCCCGCAAAGCTCAGGCCTTCGTAGGCAAGGCCGCCGGTCATGGCTCCGTCACCGATAAGCGCGACAACATTGTAATCCTCACCGGAGAGAGTCCGCGCTTTTGCCATCCCCGCGGCCACGGCGATAGAATTCGACGCGTGCCCCGCAATGAAAGCGTCGTCGCTGCTTTCCGAGGGCTTCGGGAAACCAGAGATGCCGCCGTACTGGCGCAGCGTTGAAAAATCATCTCTGCGCCCGGTGATTATTTTATGCACATAGCACTGGTGCCCCACGTCGAATACGAGGCGGTCCGTTTTTGTATCAAATACACGGTGAATAGCGAGAGTCAGCTCTACTGCGCCGAGATTTGAAGCCAGATGCCCCCCTGTTTTGGAGACATTTTCTATCAAAAATTCCCGTATCTCGTCAGCAAGTATATTTAGCTCCCCGTTGCTTAGTTTTTTCACATCGTTGGAGCAGTTGATCTTTTCAAGATATATGACAATACGCCTCCAATCAGCGTTTGCGGTCGTTATTAAAGCGGCGCTGCCGCATACTTAGCATTGTATTTTATAATACCATACTCTCCACTGAATTACAATAGGAAAGGGTAAAATATACTGTATATTCAGTATAAACAGGCGGGAGTCAGATGCCGACTCCCGCCTGTTGTTTTACGCTTTTCAGTTTTTGCGTTCCGCCAGCATATCCGCAAACCGTACAAGCTCCTCGGCTTCTCCTGCCAACTCGATGCTGCGCTTTGCGTTATCCGTAAGCGCTTCGATAAGTTTCTGGCAGCCCTCTTCCCCGTAGAGGGTGAAGAAGGTCGTTTTACCCTTGGTCTCATCTGAACCTGCGTTCTTCCCGAGCTCCTCATCCGTGCTCACAGCGTCGAGCATATCGTCCTTTATCTGGAAGGCGAGGCCAATATTGCGGGCATATTCCTTCGCGATATCTATCTTGTCGCTGGTCCCCCCTGCCGCAAGACATCCGATGACGCAGGCGGCAACTATGAGGTCGCCGGTTTTCCGGGAATCTATCGCCACAAGCTCATCCTCAGTAATATCGTCAAATTCTTCAAAGAGAATGTCAAGAGTCTGTCCGCCGACCATACCCTCGGGACCGGCGTACTCAGCGAGAGTTTTCGCGGCAAGGACCGCATATTTGAGTCCCGCACATTCCAGCGCCTCGTTGGAGAGTATTGTGGAAAAAGCCTGGGTCAACAGGGCGTCGCCAGCCAGGACCGCATTTGCCTCGCCAAACATTTTGTGGCTCGTGGGGCGCCCACGACGCAGGTCATCATTGTCCATGCAGGGCAGATCGTCATGAATAAGGGAATATGTATGCACCATTTCAACCGCCGCAGCGAAGGGCAGCGCCTGCCCAACGTCACCGCCGCAAAGCTTGCAGAAAAGTATAACAAGCAGCGGGCGGATGCGCTTGCCTCCGGAGAGTAGGCTGTAATTCATCGCGTCATAAAGCACCTTCTGAGGCTTTCCCTCGCTGGGGAACAGCGTCTGAAGATATGCCTCGAATTTTGTAAGATATTTTTCGTATGCGTTCATGTTACTGCACCTCCGAACTGAAATCTTCGCCTATCGGTTCTCCGTCCGGTCCCTTGGAGAGCTTCAGCACCTTCTGCTCAGCTTTTGTGAGCATGTCGCTGCATATGCCGATCATACGTGTTCCCTCTTCAAAAAGCTTAAGAGAATCCTCGAGGGGTGCGTCTCCCTTTTCGAGGGATTTGACTATTTCGTCCAGGCGCTTCATCGCGTCTTCAAAGGAGATCTTTTTCTCGCTCATAATTTTTCCTCCCGTGCTTCTGTTTCGTCAACGGTGCACCTTGCGGTGCCGTCTGATAATTCGAGCTCTATCCTGCTCCCTGGCGGTATCTGCTCTATGCCGCGCACAAGTCCGCCCTGTGCTTTTGCGACGCAGTAACCCCGTACGAGCACCTTCATCGGACTAAGAGCGTCCAGCTTTGCGGCGAGCTCAACGAACCCGTGCTTTTTGCCGGCGATTATCCGCTCCTGCACAGACGCAAGCGAGCGGATCGAATAGTCCAGTACCATGCGCTTTTCCTGAATATAATTCATAGGATCACGCATTGCCCTGCTGTTTTTGGCGGTCTCCAGCTTGTCTCTTGACGCTGCCAGCTGTTTATTTACAGCCGATGTCATCCGCTGGGATAAAACAGAGAGTGTCTTGAGCAGTTCCTGCCTGTCCGGCACTGCGATCTCCGCCGCGTTCGACGGAGTCGAGGCGCGCGCGTCCGCCACGAAATCCGATATTGTTACGTCAGGCTCGTGGCCAACGGCGGATATTACCGGAATTTCTGAGGCGTATATGGCCCTCGCAACTTTTTCTTCGTTAAATGCCCAGAGATCCTCCAGACTGCCGCCGCCCCTGCCAGTGATAATGACATCCGCAAGAGCGTTGCGGTTAGCGTACCTTATGGCACCGGCTATCTCCGCTGCGGCCTCAGCGCCCTGCACACGTACGGGCAGGAGCAGAACCTCAGCAACAGGATAGCGTGTGCGCAGAATGCGTATCATGTCCCGCACGGCAGCACCGGCGGATGATGTAATAACGGCGATTCTCTCCGGATACACCGGGATGGGCTTTTTATGTGCTCTGTCGAAAAGTCCCTCTTTAAGGAGCCTTTCCTTAAGCTGCTCAAAGGCAATATTCAGAGAACCGGCTCCGTCCGGGACAAGATCTGTGCAGTAGAGCTGATAGACACCGTCCCGCTGAAAAACAGTTATGCGCCCCTGAGCGATAACACTCATCCCGTTTTCCGGACGAAAGCGGAGCTTGTCCCCCTCACGCTTGAACATCACGCATTTTAGTGCCCCTTCCGCATCTTTCAGGGTAAAATAGTGGTGCCCTGAGGGGTATTTTTTATAGTTCGATATCTCGCCACGCAGCAAAACACGCGAGAGCTCTGGCTCGCCGTCAAGAATGCTCTTGATGAACTGATTAAGCTCAGAAACTGAGAAAATATGCTGTTCTCCTGCCATTTTTCCACCTGCCTGTCGGGTAAAAGAAGGGGGCTCGCCCGGAGAGCCAGCCCCCATTTGATTTACTTCTTTTCTTCCCAGATAAATGTGCCGAGGATACCGTTGATAAAAGCGACTGTCTCCTCCGGCTCGTATTTCTTCGCGATCTCCACGGCGTCATTCACCGCGGCACTGTCAGGAACGTCCTGCATATAGAGTATCTCGTACATACATACGCGCATTATTGCCGCGGCAACTCTTGAGATACGGCTGAATTTCCAGCCGATAGCGTATTTTTCTATGTACCCATCCAGTTCCGCCGAGTGCTCAGACACACCGGTGACAATACTGCAGATATACTCTCTTGAGTTCTTGTCTGGTACCTCGCTGTATATGCTGTCCTCCTCGGAAAGGGTATCGTAATACTCAGGGCAGTTCAGCCTCGCGGCAAGGAGTTCCTCCGCCGGCATATCGTTCACGCTCATCTCATAGGAAAAATGCGTGGCTATTTCTCTTGCAGTGCTCCTCTTCATCTTAACTCTCCGGTAAAATTATTCTTTTTCAAAGGCTACGCCGGCGATATTCACATTCACCTGTTTGACCGTGAAGCCGGTCATGCCGATCACCGCGTCGGTAACGGCTGTCTGCACGGCGGAGGCGACTTCTCTTATCGTGCAGCCGTACTTGACAAGGACAGATACGTTTATAAGGATTCCGTCCTCTTCTGTGGCTATCTTGACGCCCTTAGCCGTGTTCTTTTTTCCGAGCTTTTCCGCAAACTCCGCGCTGAAGCTCGCAGACATTCCCGCAACTCCGTCAACGTCACGCGCCGCGGCAGACGCGATGGATGCTATGACTTCTTCGGAAATATTTATAATGCCCTTTTCCTCACTCTGGGTAATGTAATCCTTCTCGTTCATTTGGAACACCTCCTGATAGGATGTAAAAACAAAAGATGATGCAGCGCCCGCACATCGGCAGACGCTGCACCGCAAATCACTTTTCAACATCATGACCTGCGGCTGCAGTGCGGCATAATGCCACACATAGCATATTATACCACATGGTCAAAATTTTACAACACTTTTCTCTGCTCTCAGACCCCGACAATTTTGATATTCTCGGAAGTATAGCCCAACTCGCTTACTACCACATCTGTGATCTTAGCCACGTCGTTCACAGTCAGCCCGCCTTCAGGCTCCGGAACTACGATGCTGACATCCCCGTCGCCCGCAAATGCCACGCAGTCCTCAAAGCCCTTGGACATTATGATCCCCTCTATCGTGCTCTCCGTCATAGTCACGTTAGCCATAGCTTCCAGAGCCCGTGATGTGTCCGCTGTCTCCTCCGCCGTGAGGTTCGTCAGGTCCAGCGCCTCTTCAAGGAGTGCTACTGCTGCATCTCTCGCCTTCTGGCGGCTGAGCCGCACGGTCGAGAAATAATCATCCTCGCCGTATACAGCGTTTTCGTCTGCTGCGCCATCCTCCTGTACTGACACATATGTGCTCTCACCGAGGAGCTTTCCGGAGTCCTCCGCTTCTGCGTACTCACTGTCCACCTTGCTGACGGAGTTGTTATATCTCCAGTTCAGGACCACTGCCGCGCCCACAAAGATGACGAGCGCCGCTATTACCGCATTCCTTTTCCAGTATTTCTTCATTTTGCTGCCTCCCTACGACATTTTTGTTACTTGAATTTTATCGCTGCCGAGACCTGTCAGCGCCGAGACCGCTTGAGTGACAAGCATCTGCGTCTTTGCGTTTCCTCCGCCCTGGCAGACGATGAGTGCGCCCTGATATACCGGCATGAGCTGTTTTACCACGACTGGCGTCTCTCCCGAGCCAGATGACGAGATTATAACCGTCTCCCGGCTGCTGCTGAGCACCTCTTCCCCGTTCGCTGAAATGTCGGTGTCAGCGGCAAGTATCCGTTCAGCTCCGCTCTTTAGTGTCAGTACAACTTCGGTTTTTCCTACCCCCTCTATACTGCTGAGTATTTTCTCAAGTTTATCTTCCATAAAGGAGATATCCGTCGTCTCATATGTGTCATTTGCCGCGTCGGCCGTTCCCCGTGTGGTTTTTCTGCCGCTCTGAAGACTCAGCAGAACGATCCCTGCGAGGATAACGATAAGTACGTATTTATATTTACTTATGTACTTTTTGAGCTTTCCCGCCGTCTCACTGTTCTTCATCCGCACCTCTCCACGTCTGCATATCTTCCGGTATCCCGAGCTCATCGCTCATATACTCGCTGAGCGCCGTCCGAATAAGAGGCGAACATGAGGAAAATATCTCCGCGCTCATCGGCACACACGTATCAGAGTCGATATACTCTGCCGTGACATTAACGCTCACATTTGCGCCGAGGTTTTTAGCTTTGTCCAATATATATGATTCACATTCCGCCTCTATGATTGACTGATTAAGATCAAAGTTCGCATTCGAAAGATTTTCCATATATCTTCTGGTGAGGTCATCCCCTTCACGTCTGAATTTGTGTATATCCGGTATGCTCCACTTCAGCACCGGCGCTGCCATCGCCGCTATAAGAGCTGCCGAGCATATGACGGCAGAGATGCGCTTGACGCTCCCCTTCGGCATAATACCCTGGACGATAGAGATTATTATCGCCGTTACTGCTATGCCTGATATCCAACTTTTTATTGACTCCGCCATTAACTCACCACCGACACCGCAGATATGATCGAAATAAATATAAGCAGGGCGCATGATGCCGTCATCGCCAGCACCAGGCCTACCGCGCCGCCCAGCGCGTCTATAAGCTCCACAAGCTTGTCGTCTCCGATAGTTGAAGAGACCGCCGCCGATATCTTGAAGAAAACATAGTGCACAGCCATGCGAATGCACGGCGCAGCACACACGGCTATCGTCGCTGCCGTTCCGAACATGCCAACGGCGTTTTTCAGTATAGCTGCACCTGCTATTATTGTCTCTGACGCGTTGGACATCACGCTTCCCACAACAGGTACTGCGGACATTACGCTCTTTGCGGCTTTTGCCGTGAAGCTGTCCGCGGTGCCTGAGACCATCCCTGCAAGGGTTATATAGCCCGTGAATGCGGCAAGCACGGCGGCAAGTATCCAGGCGACTGCCTTTTTTATAAATGCCGCTATTTTGTCCAGGTGTCCGACCTCCATACAGGCATTGGCAACGGAGAGCGTAACATATATGTAGACCGCCGGCAGCAGCAGCTTTTCAGTAACGGTGATAAGCACATCTGAAAAGAGCGCCGAAGCGAGCTGCTTTGCAACGGCGGCGGCCGGTGTCCCGGCAGTGCCGGCACAGGCCGCGATTGTCGGCAGAAGCAGCTTTGAAAAGCTGCTCATCTCACTTATTGCGCCGGAACCGAGGCCTATGAGCGCGTCAATGCTCCCCGCTGATACGGCAGTCAGCGTCAGCGCGCCGGCTATCGGAACAAAGCGTCTTCCCGCCTCGCTGCCCGCGCTGTCGCACACGCCGCCACCAACGCCGCAGAGCATAACGACTGCCAGCTGCACACATGCACTGCGCAGCCCCGCTGTCAGGTGTTTCTTTATACCGGACAGGGCGTTTTTGACCACTGTTCCCAGAGCGTCGTCTACTGACAGCCCCGCCGTGACTCCCACATCTCCCAGGACAGCGCGGCTGTCGCCGGAGAGTGCATCTTTGAGTTCACCTGCATCGACGGCCTCCGACTGGACGGCAAAAACGTCAATATCCACAGCCACGGCGGTTCCCGACAGCAAAGCGCTCACCGCAAACAGCAAGATTATCCTTTTAATTACCTTATTCTTCATGTCAGCTTGATTATCAGCTCCAGAACCGCCGAGAGTATCGGCAGCCCAATATAGAAAGCCGCGGCGGCTCCCGCGATCTCAACTCCGGTGGCGAGCGCATTCTGCCCCGCGTCCCGGCACACGTCGCAGGTTATCCTGCAGATTATCGACACCGCGACTATCTTGATGAGCGGCGCTATAAACTCCTGAGACACGTTTGCGGCTCGTCCGGCCTTCACGAGGAACACCGTCACATCCCTCACCGCCCCCGCAGCCGTGAAGAGAACTATGCCTACCCCCGCCGCTCCCAGGACGAGGGCGATAGCCGGAGTTTCCCTGCGAAGCAGCAATATAAGCACCGCTGCCACCAGCGCCACAGCGCAGATCTTAATGAACTCGTCCATTTTTACAGGTCAAAGAGCGACTTTATCAGGGAGAACAGGTCACTTATCTCCTGAACAACGAGGAAAAGGACCACAACAAGCCCCGCGATCGTTGTCATCAGCGCCTGTTCTTCCCGCCCTGAACGGGAGAGAAGCAGATTCAGCACCGCTACAAGAATGCCCACCGCAGCAATTTTGAAGATCAGATCAACGTCCATTTTTCCTCCGTCATATGAGAACTATAACTATGGCAGCGCTCACAAAGGCGCCCATCGCACAGTATAGCTTTCCAAGTCTCATCCTGTCGTTTTCCGCAGAGCTCACATATGCCCCGATGCGCTCTCTCAGCGCATCAAGGGCCATGCACTGGCTTTCCGCGTCGCTTCTTCCCAGGACCCGTCCCGCTTCGCACAGGCATTCGATCTCGTCCGGCCGGAGCTTGTCTGCAAAGTACTTCCAAAGGCACTCTTCCCAGCTTTCATCCATAGGTCTGCCGCTGCGCAAAAGATCGAGACAATTCTTGTAAAATTCCCTCACCGTCCGTCCTCCGGACTCAGCCAGCCGTTCAAATATGCGGCTCATGGGCGCGAGGGTGAACGCTATCTCACTTTTTATGTAACTTAACGATTCACTTAGCTGGCGCAGCAGGCGCACCCTGTATTTAAGCGTACGCACCTCGCCAAGACCGATGTATATCCCGCCTGCTATGACCGCCAGGGCGCAAAGAGCCTTAATCAATACCACTCACACCTTTCCTCAGGTCATATCGCCGGATACCTCTGGTCGCGGATATTTCCGCCACATGGGAGAAGCTACCGTCTTTCACGAGTTTACAGAGACGTGGCTTTCTATTTATGTCGGAAAGACCCGGACAGTGCACCGTCGCAAGGAGCCTTACTCCGCATCCTGCCGCTTTTTCCAACGCGTCATAATCCTGTTCGCTGTACACCTCGTCCATGGCGACTACCTGTGGGTTCATGGAACGCAGCAGCATGAACACGCCCTCTGCCTTATCGCAGCCGCAGATAAAGTCAGTGTGTTCTCCAAGCGCGAACTGAGCACAGCCCTGGTACGCGCCTGTAATCTCAAAACGCTCATCCGCTATTCCGGTACGCAGTGAGTATTGGTCCGAGAGGCAGCGTATCATGTCTCTGAGGAATGTGGTTTTTCCGCATCCTGGCGGCGAAGCGATAAGCAGCCCAGTAAAGGTCTTGTCCCTCATCAGCTTATCTGCGATGCTCTCGGCGATGCCTGTGACTTCCCGGCCAACGCGTATATTCAGAGAGGATATCTCCCGCAGCGCCGTGACCTTTCCGCCGCTTACCGCGGCGGTGCCGCATACGCCGATGCGGTGCCCTCCGGGTATCGTTATAAACCCGTTGGCGATGCTGCTCATCGCAGTGTGCAGAGAATTGTCTGACGCCCGCATGAGTATCTGTTCAAGCGTTCTCGGCTCAACCATACCCCCTGTAAGACGTATCTCTCCACCGCCGCAGTTGACGAACGCTCCCGTCCCCGCCCGCAGGCGTATTTCCTCAAGCTTTTCAAGCTGTGCCTTCGGCAGCGCGCTCAGAGCCGCCTGGATATCCTCTGGGAGAAGCATGGTGATCTCTTTGTTCATACTTGTCCCTCCCTTCTCTACATCATATTAAGCCCATCCGCACTTTATGAATGTCTCACCATTTTTTACAGCAGCCGTCAGGACCTATTCTTATCTCCAGCATCAGCGCCCCGTTCATCGTAAATGGACGCATGAGGCATAATATACCGATATAATTCATCGGACTTCCTCCGTCATATTTCACTGCGAAAAAGTAGTCGCCGCCATCCCTCCTCATAATAACGCCACCTCTGCTCAAGCAGCGGCAGATACAGCCGTCATTAATATATCTGCCCGGCTCCCGGCATGGTGTCCAGCCGAAATTTTCTTTTTTCCCGTCAGGTGTTACTGGCGCAAGCTCGCCGTAAAGAGGTGTCCCGAGAGGGGCAAGCTGGTTTTTTGAGAACCTTCTGCACAGACGCAGCCTGCCGCACTCCGGCTTAAGAATTCCCAGGTTTAATTCACCGTCTCCCACAACTCTGCAACGTAATACACTTCCGCTCACAGGAGCCGCGTCGATATTGAATTGTGTATATATGCCGCAGGATGTGATGCTCATTTCACCTGCGATGGTATTATCAAAATATACCGGCAGAGCCATACATCTCACCTCGCTGTATAAAAAAGCACCTGCATAACCATTGTTATGCAGGTGCCTGGAATTTTATAATATGCTATTTATTCCACGGTGTAAGAGCCCGCCACGAGCAGTGTTGCGCTGCCAGACGCCTTGATGCCGTTGCCGTTTATCGAGACGAGGTACATATGATTTACCGTAAGAGATGCCCCATTGTTTATAGTTGTGCCGGAAGTTGTGTCCACGAGCCCCGGAGTTGAAGATGCGTTGCATGTTGCGGCACCGAGCCGCAGGAGTATCTCCGTGCCGACTTCGCCGACTATCTTCTGTCCTGACGTGAGAGTGACCACCTCAAAATCAGAGGTGCCGCCCATACCGGCAGAGGCGAGTTTGTCGTTGAATTTCTTTGTAAGATCTGACTTCGCTGTGCTTATCTTACTGTCCACCTCGGTCATAATGCTGCTTTTGAACACGTCCGTAAGGTAACTCAGCGTCACCAGCGGATCGTTTGAAGTGCCATAGTTTGCCGCAAACACAACAACGCCCGTGAGGGCAACAGCAGCAAACACACCGGCGATCAGTCTTCTTATAAGCTTACTCTTCATTATCTTATGTACCTCCGTTGCGGTTGCGGGAGGAAGTATATCCTCCCGCCGTCCGTTAAGTCACGCTTCTCTGTGCGGCAGGCCAAAGCTCACAGCTATGGCGCTGTCCACGCGATTCATGAGTTTCTCGTCCACCCTGCCCATGCGCTCTCTCAGGCGTTTTTTGTCTATCGTACGTATCTGCTCCAGCAGCACCACTGAGTCCTTGGTCAAACCGTACGACCGCGCCGTAAGCTCGATATGGGTGGGCAGTCTCGCTTTGTTGATCTGAGACGTTATTGCAGCTGCGATAACGGTTGGGCTGTGCCGGTTGCCTGTATCGTTCTGGACTATAAGTACCGGACGCATGCCGCCCTGTTCGCTGCCCACTACCGGGCTCAGATCAGCGTAGTAAATGTCTCCTCGTTTTACTATGTTATCCACAAAGTTCACTCTCCGCCGGAAGATAATCGCCAGCTAGGCTGACCACTATCATTCTCCCACGCGGGCGCGGGTTTTATACCTAATAAGGCGTCTGCGCGGCAGGGTGCCCTCTTTGCCGGAGATACTTCTGCGGTTGTGGTCTCGCATTACATAATATTCTAACCCGGACTATTTGCCACTGTCAAGCCTTGTCCGCACAGTTAAGATTTTCCGCCTATGTAAATTCTTGGTATACGCTTGCTGACGCTGCAAAGCAGCTCATAGCTCACTGTACCGGACGCCTTTGCAAGCTGCTCTATGGAGATATGATCCTCACCGCTGCCGCCGAATATCGTCACCACATCTCCCGGATGAACGTCAACTCCTGTAACGTCCAGCATCGACATATCCATGCACACTCTTCCCACGTTCGGCACGAGCTTGCCTCTCACTTTCACGGAGAATTTATTTGACGCGCACCTGTGCAGTCCGTCGGCATAGCCGCATGTCATAACAGCAAGGCGTGTGCCGGCGGGGACAGTTTTTGTCCTGC
The DNA here is from genome assembly GCA_934552825.1 of uncultured Oscillospiraceae bacterium. Taxonomy (GTDB): domain Bacteria; phylum Bacillota; class Clostridia; order Oscillospirales; family Oscillospiraceae; genus CAKTEQ01. The sequence continues at coordinate 24,956 of CAKTEQ010000002.1, read as the reverse complement.
CATAGCTCACGGATTTCTCCTCCCCGGCATCCTGAACCTGGGCGATGCGGCAGCGAAGGGTCATGACAGGCTTCAGCCCGAGCTCGCCCTCCTCGGCGCCGTCAGGATACGCTCCGTACAGTGAAATGCCCGCCCGCACCATATCGAGCTGCGTCTCGGGATAGTTCACCATAGCCGCGGAATTGGCGCAATGATGGATAGAGAACTTCACGCCGAGCTCTTCCTCAAGTATGTGAACAGCCCTTTGATATCTCTTAAACTGGCTCATAGTATACTCCGCCTGTCCCGGCTCATCAGCGACCGAAAAGTGTGTAAATATCCCCTCCGGTTCGAAGCAGGGCATTTTGCATATCTCGGCGATCTCCCTGAGTGCTTCGACGTTCCCTGGATCGAACCCGAGCCGCCCCATGCCGGTGTCGAGCTTGATATGTATCTTCAGTTTTTTATTCCCCAGACTTTCCGCCAGCGCTCTTGCATAGCCGCCGCTGAATACCGCCTGGCGGACATCCATCTCAGCCAGCTCTCCGGCATTCTCCGGATCAGTATAACCCAGTATCAGTATCGGCTTTACTATCCCATTCTCTCTCAGATGCAGCGCCTCGTCAAACGTGGCGGCGGAAAAAAAGTCCGCACCAAGCCGCTGCAAAACCTCAGCGCAGCGGGCTGCGCCGTGCCCGTAACAGTCTGCCTTGGCAGTCGCGAGGAGCATGCACCCGTGGCGCAGCCGGCTTCTGATAGCTCTGTAATTATTCTCAAGGGCGTCCAGATCTATCTCCGCCCATGTCCTGTGTTTTGTGTTCTTCATCATAACGCATCCTTAATCTATGCCCGCACCTGCCGCGGAGAATTCCGTAAAGGTGCATTTTATGACTGTTCGCCCGTCTGCGCTTATCTCACCGTACACCGGCTTTGCCGTATCATCAGCCACCCATATGGAACAGAGCATATTCTCATACTCGGCTCCGACCGGCTGATATGTGAGTCTGGTGCAGTCCTCGTCTCCCAGTCTGTCCTTTCCACTCTCTGTAAGATACCCGTTTTTCATCGCGTTTGCAAGAGTGGGAATTGCGGAAAGGGGCGTAAGCCCACCGGAAAGCTCTCCGCTGTCCAGAAGGAAACCGTCAAATTTCATCATAACGGAGCCGTCTTTCAGCTCAAGCTGCACTCCGGCGATCGTCTCAGGCTCCAGTACAGTTATTGTTCCGCCGTCCGCACCGCCTTCGTAGTTAAGAGTGAATTCACTCACTCTGTCCCCATAATCCACGATTATCTCTCCGGTGATATTAAACGTTTCTGCCCCGGCAAGGTTCGCCGCCAGGCTCTCCTGCTTTTCGCTTGCGCCGCAGCCGGATATAAACAGCAGCGCCCCGATCATTAGTGCGACACAGCAGCGCCGCATTTTACCAACCCGCTTTCTTACTGATATTTTCTCAGCACCTTTGGGATAGCGTTTATCATGTCAGTGGGCAGCATGGAATACTGCCCAAGTTCGTCCGCGCATATGTCCCCGGCTTTCCCGTGAATATACTGCGCGGCGGCAGCGGCTTCCTCTGTCGGCAGCTTCTGCCCTATGAGAGACGCGATAACGCCCGTGAGCACATCTCCGCTTCCGCCCTTTGCCATGCCGGGATTGCCCGTGGTGTTGACAAACGCCCGTCCATCCGGCATCGCCGTTACGGTACGGCTGCCCTTGAGGACAGTGATACAGCCGTGTTCCCGCGCAAATGCCAGTGCATTTTCAAGCCTGCCGCCTTCCGTTTTGCCGCCGAGACGTCTGAATTCACCCTCATGAGGCGTGATAACCACCGGCGCTGAGATCTGTTTCAGTAAATCTATATTCTCAGCCAGTGAATTTAGACCATCCGCGTCAAGTACCACCGGCACTTCCGCACCCATAAGCACGGCCTTGACAACCTCATCCACCTCTGCCCCGCGACCAAGCCCCGGCCCGATGACGATAACATCCGCGCCGGACATCTTCTCCAGAATAAAAGGGATGCACTCGTGAGATATCTTTCCGTTTTTATCCGCCAGCGGGTGTACCATGACCTCCATGTTCCTTCCCGCGACTATTGGATATACGCAGCGCGGCACGCACAGAGTGACGAGACCGCTCCCTGTCCGCATTGCCGCCTGGGCCGCCATGGATGCCGCGCCTGTATAACCCTCGCTGCCGCATATCAGCAGCACTTTTCCATAATCGCCCTTGTGTGATATTGCCTTTCTCACGGGGATGAGCCGATCGAGGTCCTCTTCATCAAAGGCGGAGTAAGGGAAGCTCTCGCCTTCCACAGCCCGCTCGGGAATGCCTATGTCCCTTATCAGCAGCTCCCCCGTCAGTACGGCGCCCTCGCCGATCATGTGCCCGGGCTTCGCCATGGAGAATGTTACCGTCACATCTGCTTTCACGCCAGAGCCGAGAACTCTGCCGCTGTCGGCATCGACTCCGCTGGGAATGTCAGCTGCTATCACAAAGGCTTTGCTTTCGTTTATTACTCTCGCCGCCGATGCTGCCGGTTCTCTCAGGCTGCTGTTCAGCCCCACGCCGAACATAGCGTCGATGATTACAGTGCTGTCCATGATGCACTTTTCGCCGCCGTCAGGATAAGAGATTATATTCACTCCTACAGCCTCGCACCGGGATATCATTTCCAGCATATCCGGCGTGAACTTTTCCCTGCTGCCTACAAGCACGACCGCCGCGTCGTATCCCCGGTTTTTAAGCATCCAGGCGGCGCAGGCTCCATCACCGCCATTGTTTCCGCTGCCGCACACTGCACATATTTTGCCTTCCCCCGGCGAGCAGTGCTCAGCAACGGTTTCGGCGATATGCCCCGCGGCGTTTTCCATGAGCAGGATGCCGGATACCCCCAGTACGTTTATCGCTCTGTCATCAATTCTCTTCATTTGTTTCGCTGTCGCCAGCTTCACAAGTATCGCCTCCGATTTCCCGCGTAATTCTTAGCTTTTCTGTATTATATTTCAACTTTCCCTTCACGTCAAATTATCCTTGAAATCCGTCGAAAAATGTGATATAAGTAGTCGTGAATATGGATGCTGAGACCGGAACAATAACGGTATCTCCCCCTCCGCCAGAGAATGTCGCCGCCGGCTGAGAGCGACTGGACCGGGACCCGTTTGATTCATCCGCGAGCACGCACGCCGAAAAGTTACATGAGTAAGCCTGCGCGTTTGAGCTGCGTTATAAGCTCGCAAGTGCGCGGTCATTCCGCGAATTTGGGTGGTACCACGGAAGTATGCTTTCGTCCCTTGCGGACGGAAGCTTTATTTTTTATAAACAACTTTTTAAGGAGTAAGAGAATATGAAAACACTGCTGAAGGAGCTGCGTGAAAAATCTCTCGCGGCTATCGATCAGACCGACTCAGCCGAGGAGCTGGAGTCCCTCAGAGTCAAGTATCTCGGCAAGAAGGGCGAGCTTACAGCCATTCTCAAGCAGATGGGCAAGCTCTCTCCTGAGGAGCGTCCCGTCATGGGGCAGATGGCAAACGACGTCCGCTCCGCCCTGGAGGAGAAGCTGGACGAGCGCAAAAAGGCCATTTCCGCCAAGGTCATGGAAAAGCGCCTTGAGAACGAGACTCTCGACGTGACAATCCCCGGCGAGACCCACAAGATGGGTCACCGCCACCCCATGTATATCGTTCTGGACGAGATAAAGGAGATCTTCATCGGCATGGGCTTTGACGTCCTGGACGGCAGCGAGGTAGAGGACGAGGAGTACAACTTCACAAAGCTCAATACCGAGCAGGGCCATTCCGCCAGAGAGTGGACAGATACCTTCTACTTCACTGAGGACAGCAAGAAGCTCCTGCGCACGCAGACCTCACCTATGCAGGTCCACGCTATGGAGACGCGCTCCCTCCCCATCCGCATGATCGCCCCCGGCAGAGTTTACCGCAAGGACGAGGTGGACGCCACCCATTCTCCCATGTTCCATCAGGTAGAAGGCATGGTAATTGACAAGGGCGTCACTATGGCTGACCTGAAGGGTACTCTCAACACGGTCGTGCGCAAGCTTTACGGTGAGAACACCGTCACACGCTTCCGCCCGCATCACTTTCCCTTCACTGAGCCATCCTGCGAGATGGACGTCCAGTGCCACAAATGCGGCGGAGTAGGCTGCCCCACATGCAAGGGTGAGGGCTGGATCGAGATACTCGGCGCCGGCATGGTGCACCCCAAGGTTCTCGAAGGCTGCGGCATCGACACAAATGTGTATTCCGGCTGGGCTTTCGGCATGGGTCTTGAGCGTCTCGCAATGCGTCGGTTCAATATCAGTGACCTGCGTCTGATCTTCGAAAATGACGTCAGGTTCCTGGAGCAGTTTTGAGAAAGGAGGCGGAGATAAATGGTTTTAAGCAGAAAATGGCTCGATGAGTTTGTCAACGTCACAGATATTAACGACAAGGATTTCTCGGAAGATATGACACTCTCCGGCTCCAAGGTGGAGATCACCGATGTACTCAACAGTGAGATCAAAAACGTTGTTGTGGGCAAAATTCTTGAGATGGCCCGCCATGAAAACAGCGATCACATGTGGGTTTGCCAGATCGACGTGGGCAGCGGCGCTCCCATCCAGATAGTTACAGGCGCCCAGAACCAGCGCGTCGGCGACCTCGTCCCCGTCGCCCTCCACGGCGCTCTTCTTCCCGGCGGCAAGAAAATTGAAAAAGGCAAGCTCAGAGGCGTTGAGTCCAATGGCATGTGCTGCTCTTATCAAGAGCTTGGTCAGACAGACCATGACTGGCCCTACAGCATCGTTGACGGTCTCTTCATTCTGAACACCGACCCTGATATTATGGCTATGGATCCTAAGCCCGGAGACGATATATGCAAGTTTATGGGGCTTGATGACCACGTCGTTGAGTTCGAGATCACGCCCAACCGCCCCGACTGTCTCTCTGTGATCGGTCTGGCGCGGGAAGTCGCGGCTACATATAAGCGTGAGCTTAAGCTCCATACACCAGTTGTCAAGGGCAGCGGCGGGGACATCAATACCCTCGCCAGAATTGATATTGCAGATGCAGCGCTCTGCCCCAGGTATACGGCAAGGATGGTAAAAAACGTAAAAATCCAGCCCTCACCCGCATGGATGCGTGAGCGCCTGAGAAACAGCGGCGTACGTCCCATCAACAACATCGTTGACATCACAAACTATGTGATGCTCGAGTATGGACAGCCCATGCACGCGTTTGATTTCAGCTGTGTTGACGGCGGTCATATTGTCGTGCGCACAGCCCGCGCTGGCGAGACCATCCAGACTCTGGACGGCAACGAGCGTAAGCTCACGGAAACCATGCTCTGCATCTGCGATGAATATAAGCCCGTCTGCGTTGCCGGCGTTATGGGCGGCGCCAACTCCGAGATAGTCGGAGACACCGCGATGGTCCTCTTCGAATCCGCGAATTTCAACGGCACCTCCGTGCGCCGTACAGCTGCCGCTCTCGGCATGCGTACTGACGCCTCCTCCAGATATGAAAAGGGCCTCGACCCGCAGAACACCATAAAGGCTGTTGAACGCGCCTGCGAGCTTGTTGAGCTGCTTGGTGCCGGCGAAGTGGTTGACGGTATGATAGATGTCATCCCCGAACCTCTCAAGACGACAACCGTAAAGCTTGAGCCTGAAAAAATCAATAAGCTCCTCGGCACAGACATTGACGAGGAAACGATGCGCGGTATCCTTACTAACCTTGGCTTTGAGCTGGACGGCGAGGCTATTATCGTCCCCAGCTGGCGCGGCGACGTGGAGCATTACTCCGATATCGCTGAGGAGGTCGCACGCTTCTACGGATATGACAAGATACCCGTCACTCTCATGCGGGGCGACACGACCTGCGGCGGCTACGATAAGTTCCAGAAGGTAGAAAACGCCATTGGTGAGTGCTGCCGGGCCATGGGCTATGATGAGATAATCACATACAGCTTCATTAGCCCCTCTTATTACGATAAGATAATGCTCCCGAAGGACTCCCCGCTCAGAGTCAGCAAGCGCATCCTCAACCCTCTCGGCGAGGACACCTCCATCATGCGCACTACTATCCTGCCCAGCATGCTGGAAATAATCACCCGCAACTATAATTACCGCAATAAATCCGTTCGTCTGTACGAGCTTGGCCGCATATACTTTGACAGAGCCGACGGTCTCGCGGATGAGCCGAAAATACTATCAATGGGCGCCTATGGCGACGGCATGAACTTCTTCAAGCTCAAGGGGGCCGTCGAAGAGCTTCTCGATACGCTGCGTGTATACAACGTGTCCTTCAAAGCTGTGAAGGATAACCCATCATACCATCCCGGCAGATGCGCTGGCGTGTGGTGCGGTGACCGCTTCATCGGCACAGTCGGCCAGATACATCCCCTCGTCGCCGAGAATTATGGCGTTGATGAGGAGATATACTGCGCAGAGCTCAGCTTTGACGGGATTTTCGAAAGCCGCGGCGCGGAACCTGTCTATACACCGCTGCCCCGCTTCCCTGCCACGACCCGCGATCTCTCCGTCGTGTGCGGGAAGGACGTTACAGTGGCAGAGCTGAAGGCTGCTATTGAAGCCGCGGGCGGTCTGTACCTCAAGAGCTGCGATTTCGTCGATGTGTATACCGGCGCGCCCATTCTCTCCGGCTACAAGAGCGTTACATTCGCCCTGACGCTGCGCGCGGATGACCAGACCCTTACCGTCAAGCACGCAGACGACACGGTGAATGATATTCTCGCTTCTCTGGAGAAAAACTGCGGCGCCGTTATAAGATAAAAATTTCTTAATTTCCCTTTACTTTATTAAATTAATGAGATAGAATTACGGTACAGTTAATTTTCGCACGATTGGAGGCGGCAAGAATTGGAATATACCAAGGAATTTGATGTTAACGAGGAAAAAGAGCGTCAGGTCAAGGCTATAATGCTGGCAGTATACGATGCGCTTCAGAAGAAAGGCTATAATCCCATCAATCAGATAGTCGGTTATATACTTTCCGAGGACCCTACCTACATCACCAATTATAACAACGCTCGCAGCCTCATCCGCCGCATCGACCGTGATGAACTACTCAAGGAGCTTGTTATCAACTATCTCAAGTAAACGCAAATACTAAAATTCAAACCGCTCCCACGCCGGTAAACCACGGCGTGGGAGCTTTGGTTCCCGGAACAAAAATTACAAAAAACTAAATATGTTGACAAATGCACAACGACATGTTACAATTTGGTTACATTTTAAGGAGGTCGTTATGAGTACAAAACCCAACGATTCCGGTCTTGTGTATAAGGGTCATCCCCTCCGCAGGAAGGATAATCTCATCTATTACGGCAGCATGAATGATAAGTACATCATCATGATGCAGGTTTTGGGCACGAAGAAGGTCAAGGACCTTGATGTTGCCACGAAGGTCTCCGTCCAGCTCCAGCTCACCGATCCCGATATCAAGAGCAGGGACAGAGTCGTCAAGAAGAGTGAGAAAGACAGTCTTTACGCCGCTATGGACGTGGCAAGCGTCTGGCTCGACAGAGCGTTGAGCAAATAAGCTTTTATTTCCGGGAGTTTTATTTATGTATTTGTCAACAAATTTCAAGCGTGTGCTGTGCGCTGTTACGGCTGCCGCTGTATGCATCAGCACGGCTGCGGCTGCCGGGCTTGGCTCCGGCAAGGTGACCGCCTCGGATGTTAATCTCCGCAGCGCGGCTTCTATCTCAGCGCCTGTTATCTCCACTGCCCAGCGCGGACAGTCCGTTGAAGTTCTCGGAGTTTCCTCAGGGTGGTACGAGGTGCGGATAGGTAATCAGACTGGCTACATATCCGCTCAGTATGTTTCCCTTAGCGAAGCAGAACAGAGCGCCGTTGAGGAGACGCTTTACTGCGTTGTCACCGCCTCGAACGTCCGTTTCCGCAGTCGCCCCTCAACCTCCGGTGATATTATCAAGGAGGTCGGCGTCGGCACGAAGTTCGAGCTTATCGGCGAAGAGAACGGCTGGACCCATCTGCGTCACAGTGAATACGGCGAGGGCTATATAAAGAGCGACTATGTGCGCTCCTATAACCCTAACATCTCTGACGCTGAGCTTGCTGAGGAACTTCTCGACTTCGCGAAAGATCATCTCGGCATAACTTATCGCTACGGAGGCAAATCCACCAGCGGTTTTGATTGTTCCGGTTTCGTCAGCTATGTATTTGAGAATTTCGGTTATTCTCTCTGCAGAGTTGCGGCGGACCAGTACAAGAACGATGGTGAATATGTTGCACGCGAGGACCTCGCCCCCGGCGATCTCGTCTTTTTCACATACGGCAGGGAGGTAGGTCATGTCGGTATTTACCTCGGTGACGGCGAGTTTATCCACTCTTCCAGCGGTTCAGAGTACTGCGTTACAATAAGCTCCCTTGATAACAGAGTCTATAACCAGCGCTACTGCGGCGCAAAGCGGGTTCTGTAAACGTACAACAATAATAAAAGGCTGTGCTGTTTTATTATAACAGCACGGCCTTTTTGCATAGAGAAAGCAGGAGCCCGCTTATCTCAGGCTCCTGCTTTAATTATATTTCGTTATCTTACGAAGTCAAAGCCCTTCCATGCGGGCTCGCCGTCGTAGAGCTTGGGTGTGACCTGACCTCTCAGGACGCGCAGCGCGCCGGCACCCAGAGCTTCCATCTCGTTCTCGCCGGGAACGACATATACAGGAGCGATGAACTTGACCATGTTCTCAAGCTTACCCATCATCTCCTCGTTCTTAGCCATGCCGCCTGTGAGGATAACAGCATCAACCTCGCCGGACATCGTGGCAGCCATAGCGCCGATGAATTTCGCGCTCTGATAGATGAAGGAGTCGATGAGGTACTGAGCGTACTCGTCGCCGTTCTTGCCCATCTTATATACTTCATATGCGTCGCTTGTGCCAAGGTGGCTGACGAAGCCGCCGCTCTTTGTGAGGAGGTTTCTGATCTCCTTCTCTGTGTACTTGCCGCTGAAGCACAGGTCGATGACCAACTTCGCGGGCATCTCGCCGCAGCGAGTGGGGCTCATGGGACCCTCGCCTGCAACGTTGCTCGTGTTGTCGATCATTCTGCCCTTCTGATGCGCGGTGATGGAGCAGCCGCCGCCCAGATGCGCAACGACAAAGTTGAGCTCCTCATACTTCTTGCCGAGCTTTTCAGCAACTCTCAGAGCAACTTCCTTCTGGTTCAGCGCATGGACGTTGCTGGGTCTGTAAAGGCCCTTCACGCCTGTCGCGCGGGCATAGTCGCACAGCTCATCTGTGTCGGGGGGATTGATATAGAACGCTCTTGCGCCGTAAGGCTCAGCGAGACCTCTTGCCAGCTTGGGACCGAGCATTGCGGGGTGCTTGACAATAACGCCTGCCATAGAGTCCTCAACAGCCTTATCATTGACCTCATATATGCCGGAAACGCCGGGCTGCACACTGCCTGCGCGAGCCGCGACTGCGCTCAGACCGTCAAGAGAGCAGCCCTGCTCTTTCAGCACCTGCTGGATCGTCTCGAGGCGATAGTTGTACTGGTCGGGAATTGTGGGGAATGTGTCCAGAACCTTGACATCATGGCTGACGTCCGCTTTGAACACCATCTTGTCATCTTCAAACAAAGCAACCTTTGTAGAAGTTGAACCGGGGTTGATCGCAAGGATCTTGTACTGTGCCATTACTGTGTTCCTCCTGATATTTATCTATATATTCAGCGCAATTATTTTACTGTTGTATTATAGCACCCAACGCCAGTCACGTCAACACGTGTGAGATGGTGTGGCACCATTTTGGGCAAATGAATATAATGTCTTAGCTGCGATATGTATCAAAGCACAACAGAAAGAAAGGTCGATAGCCATGTGTTCATGTTCCGGCTGCTGCAATAAAACCAATACTTCTGCTGAGAGCACAACCGTTACAGAGGTAATGAATATCTATCATTTCAGCACCGACTGCCCTGTCTGTCATAAGCATCAGTGCCGTCCGCCCTGCCCGCCTTTTCCTCCATGCCACCGTCCTCCGAGACCGCACGGTCCCGGATCGGTAATTGAGGATGGGTTCGAGACATACGGCGGCGACGCTGACTTCTGATAACCGGAAATGCAAAGTGTGGGGGCGCCCCCACACTTACATAGAACAGGAATGCTTGACCAAAAGGCAAAACTCATATAATATACTTACTGGAACGGCTCTGCTGTTCCAGTACTTTTTTGCGAGGCCATGTATGAAAGGGATAATCTTCGACCTGGACGGAACCCTTATCGACTCTACGGGAATATGGCATGATATAGACGTGGAGTTCCTCGCCAGACACGGCAGGAAACCGACGCCTGAGTATTTCCGGTTTGTGGGCAACAATCCGCTGCGGGTATGCGCTGATTTCACAATCGAATATTACTCCCTCACGGAGACGGCTGACGAGGTCATCGCTCAGTGGCTGCACATGTCCGATGACAAGTACCGGCATGAGATCCAACTCAAGCCCTTCGTCCGCGAGTTTCTCGCCCAATGCCGTGACGATGGAATTCGTATGTCCATCGCCACATCGTGCACCGCTGTCCACTGTCATGACGTTCTCGAACGAACTGGGATCTGCGAATATTTCGACTGTATTTCTCTCGTCGAAGAGATTGGAAAAACGAAGGAATTTCCCGACGTCTACCTCCATGCCGCTGCCGGAATGGGCCTTTCTTCCCGGGAATGCACGGTGTTCGAGGATGCCCAGAATATAATAGACGTAGTGCGGGATGCCGGCTTTAAGCTCGTGGGCGTCTATGACAAGCACACTCATCAGGATGAGCTGCGGCTCCGGTGCGACAGGTTCATAGCAAGCTTTGAAGAGCTCATTAAAAAGTGAGCGCCAACCTCAATTGGCGCTCACTTTTTTCATCTCTTTTCTTTTCTGGCTGAACGCCGTTATCCCGATACCTATCAGCGCCCATATCCCAATAAAGCCGCATATAGGGAACACAACTCCGATAAGCTCGCCGAATCCGGCAAGACTGCACAGCCAGATTATGAAGCACAATGGCACTATCAGAGCCCATTTCCTCCGGCGGAAAAAAAACGATTTTTCACTCACATATACCTGTACCGCGAAAATGCTGGATGCTGAAGTTCCGAACATACCGCCCAGTAGTAATACCGAGTATATATACCCAAGCACCGAGCTTATTCCGAACCCGATCTCCAGCATCGGCAGTTCCTTATCTTTTGCTCCCTGCGCAAGTACAACAGCGAGGATAACGCATGCACCTATCACCACAAGGAAAAGGCATCCAATTCCTATGCCCTCGTAAGCTGTGCGGCGTTTTTTTACCTGTGCCGCCAGTGGGGCAAGCACTCCGATAGAACAGAACATATTATATGCGCCGTATTCCATGGCGGAAAACCACCAGCTGCCCATCAGCGGATTAACATCCCGGTTTGCGGAGAATACCTTTCCGGTAATATCTGCGCCTCTCAGCACAAAAGCGGATACAATAAGTGCCGCTGCCAGCATTGCAGGTACAAAGGCAGAAAAAACGGACACTACACCCGAAGAGCCGAGAAACGCGATCGCCCCAACCAGCACGCAGAACACCGCGCTGCCCAGAGCGGGCGATATGCCGAACACCTGTTCCACCATTGCTCCTGTGCCCGCGGACATAAGTATCGGTATGCACACAAGGAAAATCGTCTCAAGTGCCCCCACAAGAGCCCTCAGCCACCTGATGTCCCTGTGGACAACTATTTTGTCCATCTCGATCACGCCGCCGCTCATCGCCACATATGCTATGGCGCATCCGAACGCTCCAAGTATCAGCAGAGCCAAAAAATACCCCGCAAAGCCCAATACTCCGAAGGAACCGAAAAACTGCCACAGCTCCTGCCCGGAAACGTATCCCGCGCCGAGGAAGCACCCGGCAAATGAAAATGCAATTCTGAACCTGCCTATCTCTTTCATGCTTAAAACTACCTCTCAATTTTCACTTCAGCATTTTAACCCATTCCGGTGTGTTAATAAACCGCAAAAATAACACAATATTTGACCTTTTCCCCGCAAAATGTTATTATAAAATCACTGTTTTCATATGAGAGGTGCACTGGAAAATGAAAAAAATTCTTATAATCGACGGTCAGGGCGGCGGCCTGGGCAAGCAGCTTGTTGAAGAACTGCGCAGGCAGAAACTCGACGCTGAAATAACCGCTGTTGGGACGAATTCCGCAGCCACCTCAGCCATGATGAAAGCCGGTGCGGACAACGGTGCCACTGGTGAAAACCCTGTTATCGTGTGCAGCGGCAATGCCGATATAATCGCCGGTCCCATAGGCATAGTTCTTAAGGACGCCTTGCTCGGGGAAATAACCGGTAAAATGGCGTGCGCCGTATCAGACAGCCGTGCGCACAAAGTCCTCATCCCAAACAATCGCTGCAACCATACGATAGTCGGAGTTGCTCCGGCACCTGTGGGCGAGCTCGTCCGCCAGGCTGCAGTGAAAATCGCTCAGTACTGCGGGGTTGACAGTGAGAGGTGCGTATAGTATCATACCTATGTGAGCATGAAGCTTACATTTCGCAGCTGAAGCTGTGTTTCCCCGTGTGTTTAATTACTATCGGCATCATGCAGGTGCCTGCCGCCAGTGGGCGGCAGGCACCTTTTTGTTTTTTTGAGGTGAATTATGATGAATACTACTAAGAAACTCATAACTTCCGGTCTTCTCCTTGCGCTGTGCCTTGTTCTCCCCTTTCTGACGGGGCAAATCCCCCAGATAGGCTCCATGCTCTGCCCGATGCATATTCCAGTGCTCCTGTGCGGCTTCATATGCGGTTGGAAATATGGGCTTGCCGTCGGATTTATAGCCCCTCTGCTGCGATACGGACTCTTTGGCATGCCTCCCATGCCTGTCTGCCTTGCAATGGCGTTTGAGCTGGCGGCATACGGAGCGGTTAGTGGGCTTATGTATACGCTTCTGCCCCGGCGCAGCGGGTATATTTATGTGTCTCTGTTCGCGGCTATGGTTGCGGGACGCCTTGTGTGGGGGCTTGCGCAGCTTGTAATAACCGGCATTGCAGGCACTCAGTTCAGCTTTGGGATGTTCCTCAGCGGTGCAGTACTTACAGCGCTGCCCGGTATAGCGGTGCAGATAATACTCATTCCTATCATTGTTATAGCCCTTAAGCGTGCAAAGCTGATCTCCGTAAACGACTAAACGAATATCTTACCTCGAGCGTCCCACGCTTTGTGGGGCGCTCAAGTTATATAAAGTACGCCTTGTCCGCGCCGGGACAGTGTGGTATTATTAAGGCAAATGAACGGAAAAGGACGGAGTGTACCTATGACACACGGTTTCATAAGAGCCTGCGCTGTATCCCCCGCGCTGCGCGTTGCGGACTGCGAATTCAATGCTGGCAATATAATAGCCGAAATGGAGCAGGCAGCGGCGGAAAGCTGTCAGCTCATTGTTTTTCCCGAGCTCGGCCTAACAGGATATACCTGCGGCGACCTGTTTCTGCAGCAAAGTCTCCAGCGCGCCGCCGAAAACGCGCTGGGTGCGATCATCTCAGCGAGCGCCGGACTCGACCTCGTAGCTGTTGTCGGTCTGCCCGTTAATATGAATGGAAAACTCTATAACTGCGCAGCTGTCATTTGTCGCGGCAGGCTGCTCGGACTTGTACCTAAAACGCATATTCCCAACTATAGTGAGTTCTATGAAAAGCGGCACTTTAATCCCGCTCCAACGCTGAATAAAGTGATAAGCTTTGCAGGCGCTGAGGTTCCCTTTGGAGCAAAGCTTCTCTTCCGCTGCACAGACATGCCCGAATTCTGCCTTGCCGCAGAGATCTGCGAGGATCTCTGGGCTCCTGCTCCCCCCAGCACCGGGCTCGCCATCGCAGGAGCGACTGTCGTCGCCAATATCTCTGCCAGCGATGAGACCGTCGGCAAGGCTGAGTACCGCCGGCAGCTCGTCAGCCAGCAGTCCGCTCGCCTGCTTTGCGCTTATGTTTACGCAGACGCGGGGCACGGAGAGTCAACAACTGACATGACCTTTGCCGCCCATAATATCATAGCCGAAAACGGTACGCTTCTATCTGAAGCCAGACCGTTTTCAGAAGGGCGTGCCTGCACCGAGCTTGATCTGGACCGTATGCTGTGCGAGCGGTGCCGTAACACTTCTTTCTCTGTTGCCAGTGACGGCTATACTTTTGTAGATTTCAATTTAAGTATACATGAACTGACCCTCACCCGTACCGTATCCTACACACCGTTCGTTCCCGAAGACGGCATCGCGAGAGCTGAGCGCTGCGAGCTTATCCTCGCTATTCAGGCCGACGGACTTGCAAAGCGTCTTGAACATACTCATGCCAAAACTGCGGTAGTCGGTATCTCCGGCGGACTTGACAGCTGCCTCGCGCTTCTCGTTGCAGTGCGTGCCATGGAGCGTCTGGGCAGACCTGCTTCCGATGTACTGGCTGTGACAATGCCATGCTTCGGCACGACTAAGCGCACCCGCTCCAACGCCGAAATTCTGTGCGGCGAGCTCGGAGTAACGTTCCGTGAGATACCTATTACAGATACCGTCCGCAGCCACTTCCGTGATATCGGTCAGTGCGAGGACAATTATGACGTAACCTTCGAGAACGCGCAGGCGCGTGTGCGCACTCTCGAGCTTATGGACATTGCGAACCGCACCGACGGACTTGTCGTCGGCACCGGCGACCTGAGCGAGCTGGCCCTCGGCTGGGCAACATACAACGGCGACCATATGAGCATGTACGGCGTAAACGCAGGAGTCCCCAAGACACTTGTGCGCCACATCGTCCGCTTTGCCGCGGACACGGCGGTGAGCTCTGCTCTGTGTTCCGTTCTGCTTGATATTCTGGACACACCTGTCAGCCCGGAGCTTCTCCCTGCCGCGGCCGATGGCGAGATCCTTCAGCAGACGGAGTCCCTCGTAGGTCCATATGAGCTGCACGATTTTTATCTTTACTATGTGCTGCGCTTTGGATTTACGCCCGGAAAAATCTACCGCCTGGCTAAAATGGCTTTCCGCGAAAAGTACTCTGATGAAACTCTCCTGCACTGGCTCAGGAATTTCTACCGTAGGTTTTTCGCTCAGCAGTTCAAGCGCAGCTGCCTTCCTGACGGTCCGAAGGTCGGTTCCGTCACACTCTCTCCCCGAGGCGACTGGCGTATGCCAAGTGACGCCTGTGTCTCTGTGTGGCAGGCTGAACTGGACACCCTCGCCCCCGAAAAATAATGGCGTAGTTAATAAAAGCTCCCCGGTTCGAGTAAAATCTCGGACCGGGGAGCTTTTCGTTTATGCGGAAATACAAAAAATAGTCTCTAAATATTCGATATAACAAATCGCCTTTTTAGTGAACCGGAGGAAAAATGTTGTGATATATTTTTTACGAAAACAGCGATCTGTATTTAAATTGATTTGTATGTTTTACACAACAGATATAAAGGAGGGATGTACTCACTACGCTCCACCATGCCATTGCACAAAATGACACGAATTATAAACAGGAGGCAAGACAATGAAAAAGAGAATAGCTTTGGCTTTAGCAATCGTTATGATGTTCTGTATTTTCCTGAGCGCCTGCAAGAGCGGCGACAGCGGAAATGAAGCTCCCCCCTCTGGAGGCCAGGAAAATGCCAGTGAAGTAAACGCATATAAAGAGATCAGCGTCGGCAGCTACGGCGTTGTTTGGGCCGGCACGCTGGACGCCTGCGCCATGGATACTCAAGTTAACTCCTTCGGTATCTATAATCTCACATACGACTGCATGTTCCGCCCCGATTCCAGCGGCGAAATAGTAAGCGATATCTTCGAGAGCTGGGAGTGGTCCGATGACTATCTGACACTTACCTGCAGGCTCTATGATGACATATATTTTTCCAACGGTGAGCAGATGGTAGGTGAAGACGTTATCTACTCCATCGCCCGCAGAACGGCCGGTCCCACAGGCGGATGGTACAGATTCATCAACACGGATGCCTCGACAGTATCTGATGACGGTCTCACTGTTGAACTGAAGTACGATTACACTTATGGTCCAGGCATCCATAAGCTCAACATCTATGTTATGGACAAATCATTTGTTGAGTCCCTCGGTTCTGAGCCTGACTGGTATGACCCTGCCAACCTCGTCGGCAGCGGTCCCTACAAGGTGACTGATTACACAAAAGATTACGGTGTCACCTTTGAGCTGAGAGATGACTACTGGGGCAGCGGAGACTTTGACGCTGACAAGATCAACGTCTACCAGTACACCGATCAGACTACCATGATGATCGACGTTGAGAGCGGCAAACTCGACATAGCTGTCGGCACCTCCGAGATCGATACATCCGTCGCCATGGACGGCGGTATAGACAAGGTCGTCGGGGACGTTATCAAATCCAACTCCGTCGTCCTTCTTAATCTCTCCGACGAATCACCCAAGCTCCAGGACAAGGCGGTGCGCGAGGCGATTTGCCTCGCCGTCAATACAGAGGAGATGACGGCCGCCTCCTATGGCGTGCTTGGCATCACCGCGACCTCTCCCTACGCCACAGGTCTTCTGGGCTATGAGGACGGCCATACATATGAATACAATCCGGAGAAAGCACGTCAGATACTTGCTGACGCCGGCTACAAGGACGGGGACATTGAGCTCTTCTTCCTCTCCGCTAATACTACTGAGCTCTATGCCATAGCCGAAACACTCCAGAGCTATCTGAGTGAGATAGGCATCAACCTGACAGTTGAGTCAGGCTCCATCGCCACAGTAAACGGAATTATCCGCGAGGATCCTCTCGCTTCCGACTTCATCATCACTCGCCAGATGGATGGCATCCCCGATGGTGAGCCTTGGTTCTCCATCTACGTATATGGTGATAACTACGTATTCCCCCAGTCGGCGCGCCAGAACGATCCAGAGCTCCAGGAATATCTTGACGTGCTGGAATTCTCCCTCGACGAGGATGCCCGCATTCAGGCTTCAAAGGCAGTTCAAGCGTATCTCATAGATAATTACATCTGCATCCCCATATGCGAGTTCGGCACGGGAATTGCTTACCGTTCCGACACGGTGTCTGCACCCAATATTATTTCCGACACAATGACTAACCTGCGCTATGTCAAATTGGTCTGACATCATCCCGGTTTGATACTAAAAACGAGCAAACGCGGACCCTTGCGCCTGATGAACCGCTCAGGGGTCCGCGCTCCCCTTCGATTGGAGGCTTCTACTTATGATCAAATTCCTGATTAAACGCATTCTGTTGACGATACCGGTGCTGCTCGGCGTTATTATCATCGTCTTCTTCATAAGCCGTGCTCTGCCTGGCGACCCTGTTGTCAATTTTCTTACCAGCAATTATACCGAAGAGGAATACAAAGCTCAGGAAGAGAAAATGGGACTGGACAAACCATTGCTCGAGCAGCTTTGGAACTATATAGTGGGCATCGTGACCCGTTTTGATCTGGGCAATTCCTATACCACCGGTCTGCCTGTGATGAAAGAGCTTGGCAGCCGCATCTGGATAACAGTCAAGCTGGGACTTATGAGCTGTGCTGTGACAGCGCTGATAGGCGTTCCCCTCGGGATAATCTCAGCAACAAAGCAGTATTCTGCACTGGACTATGTCGTCACGTCCATGTCAATTCTTTTTGCCGCAATGCCTGGATTCTGGCTTGCGCTCATGTCCATCATTATTTTTACCCAGACGCTGAATTGGCTTCCGGCGTCAGGCCTGTACTCCTGGAAGCACTATATACTACCAGTAGTCTGCAACGCGTTTATGGCTATGGCTATCACCACGCGCATGACCCGCTCCAGTATGCTTGAGGTCATACGCCAGGATTACATAAGTACTGCCCGGGCAAAGGGGCTCAAAGAAGTCCTCGTTATCCAGCGCCACGCTCTTAAAAACGCGATCATTCCCGTCATCACGGTAATAGGCAATCAGTGCAGTGTTATCATTGGCGGTTCTGTCGTCATCGAGAGCATTTTCTCCATAGCCGGCATGGGTACTCTTCTTGTAACAAGCATCAACGCCCGCGACTACCCAACCGTACTGGGCGTAACTCTTGTGATATCCATGTTCGTCTGCGCGGTAAACCTTATCGTAGACATTGCATATTGCGTTGCTGATCCGCGTATGAAGGCGCAGCTGATCTCCGGTACGAAGCGCCGGAATATCAGGCGCAAGGTCATGAAAGAAGGTGGGCTGACGTGAATAACGCAATTTTGGAAAAAACCCCCTTATCCTCTGATAACAGCGTTCAGAAGCACAGTCAGTGGCTTGATGTCTGGAAGCGGCTGCGCCGCAACAAACTGTCGATGGTCGGACTTGTTATTGTGATCCTTCTTATCCTGCTCGCTGTTTTTGCTGATGTAGTCTCTCCTTATGACTACGCGGCACAGAACATGAGTGAAAAGCTGCAGATGCCCAGCGCCAGCCACTGGTTTGGCACAGACAACTACGGGCGGGACATACTCAGCCGTGTAATTCACGGCGGACGCACATCCCTGCTGTTGTCTCTGCTGGCGGTATGTATCTCCCTTGGCGTGAGCCTCATAATCGGCTCCTGCGCAGGCTTCTTCGGCAAAAAGACAGATACCATAATCATGCGCTTTATGGATATTCTTCAGGCTGTCCCCGCCATGCTCATGGCGGTCTGCATCTCCGCGATATTGGGCACGGGAACCTGGCAGACCTCCATCGCTATCGCCGTGGGCGGTATCGCGCCGGGCACCCGTATGATACGCGCTACCGTTCTTACAGTGCGCGACAGGGAGTTCGTTGAGGCGGCGAAGGCAGGCGGCTCCGGGAACCTGCGGGTCATTTTCCGGCATGTACTCCCCAACTGCCTCGCACCGATAATCGTTGACACAACGCTGCGCCTTGGTTCCAACATTCTCGCTATATCCGGTCTGAGCTTCATCGGACTCGGCGTTCAGTCCCCCATTGCAGAGTGGGGCTCTATCCTTAACGCAGGACGAACCTATATCCGCTCCTTCTGGCCTATGGTCACATTCCCCGGCATTGCCATAATGCTCACCATGTTCGGCTTCAACGTCTTTGGTGACGGGCTGCGCGACGCCCTCGATCCGAAACTGAAACAATAGGAGGCAGGGAGATGAAACTATTGGAAATAAAAGATCTCGAGGTTCGGTATGTAACTCAGGACAGCATCGTCAATGCTGTCAACGGCATCAGTCTCGATATGGAAAGCGGCGAAACCCTGGGACTTGTTGGTGAAACAGGTGCCGGCAAAACGACCGTCGCCAGGGCGATACTTCGCCTCATTCCCTCCCCGCCCGGCAAGATCAGCAGCGGCGAAATATACTTCGAGGGTGAAAATCTGCTGCATAAAACCGACGCAGATATGCGCAAGATACGCGGCAAAGATATATCAATGATATTCCAGGATCCAATGACATCTCTTAACCCCGTAATGGGTGTGGCTGACCAGATAGCTGAGGTCATTCGCATACACGAAAAGATTTCAAAAAAGGAATGCCATTTGAAAGCTCTCGAAATGCTCGAGATGGTCGGCATCCCGGCAGACCGTGGTGATGAATACCCCCACCAGTTCTCTGGCGGTATGAAGCAGCGGGTCATCATCGCGATGGCCCTGGCATGTGCCCCAAAGCTGCTCATAGCAGACGAGCCTACCACAGCGCTGGACGTGACAATTCAGGCACAGGTATTGGAAATGATGCGGGAACTCAAGGAGAAAACCGGCACCTCAATGCTCCTTATAACTCACGATCTCGGCGTTGTTGCCGAGACCTGCGACAAAGTAGCGATCATGTATGCGGGTGAGGTCATTGAATATGGCACTCTGGAACAGATTTTCGACCATGTTGCCCATCCATATACGATAGGTCTCTTTGGGTCGCTTCCCAGCCTTGACAAGGATGTACGCCGCCTCAGCCCGATTCCGGGACTGATGCCGGACCCTGCAAATCTTCCCGAGGGGTGCAAATTCCATCCACGCTGCCCGGACGCGACTGATAGCTGCAGACACTGCTGCCCCGCTGCCGTGGAGATAGAGCCTGGTCACTTCATAAAATGTCTGAAATACGCTGCAAAGGAGGACGCACCGGATGAATGAGTTATTGCAGGTAAATAACCTGAAGAAGTATTTCAAAACAAAATCCGGTATGCTCCATGCCGTTGATGACATTAGCTTTACTCTCGAACACGGCAAAACTCTCGGCGTTGTGGGCGAGTCCGGATGCGGCAAATCTACACTGGGGCGCACAATAATCGGATTGCTCGACTCCACCGGAGGCGAAATAATTTACAAGGGTGAGAATATCACCGGCGCAAAGGGGCATCATCGCCGCAAACTCATGCGGGATATGCAGATAATTTTCCAGGACCCGTTCTCTTCCCTTAATCCCCGCATGTCTGTCTGGGAACTGATAGCCGATCCGCTGAAGACTAATCACATATGCAGGTCGAAGAATGAGCTGAACGCCCGCGTCTGGGAACTGATGGATACAGTAGGTCTTGCCCGCCGGCTGACCTACTCATATCCCCACGAGCTGGACGGCGGGCGCAGACAGCGTATCGGCGTAGCCCGCGCTCTTGCGCTTGAGCCGGATTTTATCGTCTGCGATGAGCCTGTTTCGGCTCTGGATGTTTCGATCCAGGCGCAGATCCTTAACCTTCTTCAGGACCTGCAGGAGGAGAAGGGCTTCACTTATATGTTCATCACACATGATCTGTCAGTCGTCAAGCATATATCCGACGAGATAATGGTGATGTACGTCGGCTGCATGGTTGAAAAATGCGAAGCAAAACAGCTTTTCAAAAGGCCGCTGCATCCATACACAAAGGGTCTCCTCTCTGCAATTCCAATACCCAATATCCACTCAGAGAAGAAGCGCATCATCATGCAGGGCGAGCTGACCACGCCCATCGATCCCAAGCCAGGGTGCCGCTTTGCCAACAGATGCCAGTACGCCTGCGAGAAGTGCTTCATCGAGCAGCCCCCTTATCAGGAGGTGCTCGATAACCACTTTGTTTCATGCCATTACGCCAAAGAGATAAATAATTTATAAGACAAACAGCAACATAACAAGGAGAAAAATATGAAGTGTAAATACGAGAAGCTTATGTCCCCAGTAAAGGTCGGCGGTACCATGCTGAAAAACCGCCTGATCAACACTCCTCACGACATTCACTTTATTCAGGGCTCCGAACCATGGCCCACCGAAGCTGTTACCCTGTGGCTTGCGGAGCGCGCCAAAAACGGCTGCGCCCTGATAAACGTCAGCGGTATCGGAGTTCATAAAGTCCCCGGTCCCGGTCACATGTGGTCATGGGATATGACCGACGGCCATACCCAGCACTATCTCTCCCAGCTCACCGACGCCATTCATTTTTACGGTGCCAAAGTAAACGCGTTCTTCAAATATGACCTGCGGGATATGTTCCCCGGCAAGGATATCAGCACTGGCAAAGCCACCCACTGGACATACGGCGACGGCAGCCAGCCCCGCTATGATCAGGTGGCCGCAACTACTGATGAACTTGAGGCGTTTATTGAGGATTTTGCGCAGAAAGTATACAGTCTTAAGATGGACTGCGGTTTCGACGGGCTGTTCATGCATATGTCCTATCGGGCAAGCAGCTTCGGGCGCATGCTCTCTCCTCTCGTAAATGACCGCACCGACAAGTTCGGCGGAAACCTGGAAAACAGATGCAGATACGCCCAGACAGTCGCCCGCCGTGTACGGGAACTGTGCGGACCTGAGTTTATCATCGAATGCACCGTCAGCGCAGACCCAGAGGGCAGCGGCGGAAATACCGAGGATGATCTGCTGGAGATCGTCAGACAGCTGGATGGATATTTTGACATAATCACTCTGAAGGCACCGGAGATCGATCCCGCCCACTGCGTTCAGTTCCAGCCCCGCACTCCTTGGCTTTATCTCGCTGAAAAAGCAAAGCGCGTAGTAAAGAGCAGCCTTATATCCTCCTCCGGCGGCTACCTCGACCCAGAAGAGATGGAACATTTCCTTCAGGAGGATAAGTTGGATCTCATAGGTACCGCCCGCGCCTGGATAGCAGATCCTCAGTTCGGCACCAAGGTGTATGAAAACCGCGCTGACGACATCGTTCCGTGCGTGCGCTGTAATAAATGCCACCACTCCAGCATGGCAGATCCGTGGTCTCCCTACTGCACCGTCAATCCATTGTTCGGCTGGCGGCACAGGGAAAAAACAATGTTCGGCGAACCGACAACTCCAAAGAAGGTCGCCGTTATCGGCGGCGGTCCCGCCGGTATGGAGGCTGCCATCGTCGCCTCTCGACGCGGTCACAGCGTCACTTTGTACGAAAAGTGCGATCATCTCGGAGGACAGCTGGACATTACAAAGGATGTAGATTTCAAATATCCTCTCCAGGATTTCAAAAAATATCTCATCCATCAGGTCGGCAAGTCGGCCGTTGACGTACGCCTGAACTGCGCGCCTACTGCCGAGCAGCTCAAGGCTGAGGACTATGACGTAGTTATTGCCGCTGTCGGCTCCGTTCCCGCTGTTCCCCCTATCGCCGGCATCGACGGCGCAAATGTTGTTGACTTCACTGCCGTCTATGAGGACCGGGAAAAGCTCGGGCAGGATGTAGTCGTCATCGGCGGCGGCGAGATAGGCGCGGAAACAGCTATGTATATCGCTCAGACCAGCAGGAATGTCTCCGTCATCGAAATGAAAGACCGTCTTGCGACCGACTCAACACCTGTGCATTATTACAGCATTTTTGAGCAGGCGTATCTCGCTATGAAGAACCTTACGCCGGTATGCAATGCCACCTGCACCGGTATTACCGACAATGGCGTTACATACCGCGATAAAGATGGAAATGAGCATTTCATTGCCGCTGACAGCGTAGTAATCTGCGCGGGTATGAAGGCAAAGTCCGACGAGGCTTACGGCTACTATACCGCTGGAGACCGTTTCCATATTATTGGTGACTGCTATAAAGTCGGTAATGTACAAACCGCTATGCGTGTGGCTTATGCCATCGCAGACAGTTTATAATCAGGAGGTATGGTATAATATGAATTACGAAACAGCAGTACGCCTGCATATGGATGAGCTTGCAAGGGCACACGGCGCAGAATTTGTGGACATCCACACAGACATGGGAACCATCATCACCCTCCCCTATTGGACCCAGCCGCAGTTCAGCGCCACACTTGAGGATGTTGCTCAGCGCATCAAGGACGCGGACGGCGTCGTGTTGGAGGGGCGTGCGTCTTATGCCTTTATGGGCGCGATAGTCCACAACGCCTATCCTCGCCCGTGCGCGCAGTTCGTCCGTGCACACGGACCTTTGCCGCATGATATTTATGAGGATTTTCTTATTCTGAAGCAGGGTGAATATGACCCTGCTGGGCAGATAAACTTCGAGCTTGAAGAGCGCGGCGACGACGTGTATCTAAGCTTCATGGTTGACGACGGAACAAACGCTGGGCACGCATATGACGACCGACTGCTTCCGTTGGTCAATGTTCCCCCGATTGCCCCCGGCAAGCGCATATTCATCCGCGGTATCACAAAGTATTCTATCGCGATAAGCATAGCCGAGGCCTACAGGGACACCGCGAAGAGCGTTTATATGCTCTATCGCGCGGACAGCGAGTACATCTGTGCATATTCCAACTGCCCGGAGGATATCCCCGGTGCACGGCTGCCGGCGCAGAAATAAAGGCAGCGATTCTATAGAAAGAGAGGAGCCGCATATGCGGCTCCTCTCTTTCTATCCTCCCCACTTGATATTTACAAGCTGAATTGATAGAATAAATAAGTGCAAGGAGGTGTTTATGTTGACATTACAGGATTTCATAATGTTTGACAGGCTGTACAGGCGCCTGAACATGTCAGACGTTGCGAAGGAATTTTATATGAGTCAGTCCTCCATCTCCTATGCCGTCTCGAAGCTTGAAGATGAGCTCGGCGTCAAACTGTTCATGCGTAAGGGTAAAAAGTTGACGCCCACTCAGGAAGGGCATATTTTATCCCACTACGCTATTGAGTTCATCAGGCTGTATGAGGATATGCTCAATAATCTCTCATCCGCCCGCTGTGCGGAGTCCCTTTATGTTGGCTGGTCTTATTCTTCTCAGGAGGTATACTCCACCGATATAATCGAGAGATATCAGCGGTTGCATTCTGGTATTCAGATATTTTCTACCGTTGATAACCCTAAAAATCTGAAGGAAATGCTGGCACAGGGCAGGCTTGATGTTATCCTGACCAGTGATGACACCCCGGATTATCAGCAGCCGGGAACTAAGCTGCTCGATTCCAAGCTTGTTTTCTGCTGCCGTGAAGACGCCGGTTTCATTGATATCGAGAGCGTCAGGGGCAACTGTGTGACGATGAATGAATTTCGTGTTAAGGAGCTGCCGATACTGCTTAAGGTGCCTCCCGGAGAGCTTGACCGCACCGGTATGCTCATGCCACGCTCAACTGTTGAGCTGCCTCCCCAGTGCAGGATAGTTTCCATGTACACGAGTTTCCTTCAGGCGAAATACGCCGCAATGCGCGGGCTCGGCGCAGCGCTTATTCCTTTGCGTATGATAAAGTATGAGGACGGTTTATACACTTTTGAGCTTGATGGAATGCAATATATTGATAACCTGATGATAAAGTACAGGCGTTCTGACGCAGACGAACCGCGGATCACAGATTTTGTCCATTTTGTTGAAAACTGGTTCAAAAACGAAATATGACTTAATCAATTCTTTCATTAGCTCATTATACTTACATGGTGTAAATCACCGACGCAATTTAAGCATTAGCAATAGATTAGTAATTGCAGAATATTTTTGAGTTTCGCCCGAAAGTTGTGTAATAAAAAAGTTGCATGAACTACCTTAATTGATAGTTCATGCAACTTTTGGTGGAGATAAGCGGGATCGAACCGCTGACCTCTTGAATGCCATTCAAGCGCTCTCCCAGCTGAGCTATACC
>CAKTEQ010000001.1 GCA_934552825.1 uncultured Oscillospiraceae bacterium | reverse complement strand
GCGCTCCGTTCTCTGAAGCGCTTGATTAATATACCAAATCCCCCGCCTCTTGTCAACTACTTTTTTCAAAGTTTTTCGATCTTTTTTGGCGCAGCTTCCTCATGCCCCAGATAAGCGCCGCCAGCGTCATATTTACTACAACATTTAGTGGCTGGAGTATCGGGGCAATTTTTTCTTCTATCTGCATTGTGCCCTTATACCCCCATGTTGCCGCTGCAAACAGCGCCGCCGCCACTATAATCCCGACGTACTTTTCTTTTTTTATTCCCAGCGCCCGTCCGAAAATATTTCGAATTGTCATTATCTCCACAGCCACAAGGACAAAATCACTCAGCACCCACGCCGCGACAACTATGCTCTCAATATGCTGAGCGACATCGAATATTTTCACTCCCTTTGCCAGAGCGAAGAACGATATGGAGCTGTGCGCCACATATTCCGCGCCGAAAACTCCTATCGTCACGAATATCGTCGCCGCCATAATTAAACATACCCCTATACAGCTCAGCGCCGTGAGAGTTTTTCCCCTCTCCCGCCGCTGCACCTGGCGCATGAGAAAGCCCATGTGTATCAGCGCCGAGAATGCGCTTATCGTGGGCATGATCCCCTTTGCGCTGCCGAGGGCATCCTTGCCGCCGACAGGGAGCGCATTATTTATGTTTACGCTTTTCAGTGAAAAGAGGAGCACCACGCCCCCTATCGCCAGAATTATTTTCCCAAATATTTTCGCCGCAAGGCCCAGGGTGTGCAGAGACCTGAGCGCCGCAAACAAGCAGAGGAATATCAGCGTCCCCGTGAATATCCAGACGTTCCAACCCGGGAATATGGTAGAAACGAGTCTCTCTGCGTATTCACGGACCACCATGGATACTACAACAAGCACAAATACGCCGTACACCCCTCCTATTATTCGCCCCGGCACGTTCCCAAAACCCGCACTCAGCGCGTCCAGCATATCCGTACCGTTCTCGCTGCATGAGTCCAGGACGAAAAACACTATCACCACCACCGCCGCCGCGCCGAAAATCGGCGACAGCCAGCTTGCTTTCCCCGCGGACGCTGCCGTCCTGCTGATGACGATACGGATTATGGGCGATGCCACGCCGACAAGGGCCACCGCCAGAAATTCTCCAAACGTACATTTACTCGTCTCCCGCATTCGCCCACCTCATTCGTCGGTTATTTCATAGGATCTCGCCAGATCAACCTTAACTCCCACCGCCACCGCCGCGCCGCCGCAGTCCTTTTCCCCATACCTCAGGCTTATCGCTCCGGCAAGATCAAGAAAGTCAGCCCCCAGCTCTCCACTCAGACGCAGCACTTTTTTAGCGTCAGTATTCAACTCATCCTCGATCAGCTTCACTATCTCATCAGCCTGCTCGTCCACGTTATCCACCCCCATCACTCCCGCCAGGTCTGCGTCCACGTCCAGCTCTATCAGGCAGCGCGTGACTTTATCTCCATCGACCTCCACATGGAAATCCCGCTTGTACGAGGCAATATTCGCCGATATGACGCCGCCGTCTTTCAGCTCCACCGTCACCATAAGCGCGCCTTTTTCCCCTGCGAGCATATTTGCCGCCGGCACCAGCTCCTTCTCCACCCATCCGATTAGACGCGTATCCTTTATGATCCCATATCCGTCGAGTGCCACCACGTCCCCCTCCTGCCTAAGCCCGGGCACGAGGCAGCTCCCTGTGCGCTCCATAGCGGAGAGGATTTCCCTTATATCTATACTGACGGGCAAATTGACGCCCCCCCGCTCGTCCTCAAGCCCTATCAGGCGCCGGGACAGGGAGCGTTCTTCGTCGTTGGCGCCCTTTATCAGCTCCGCAGCCGCTGCCCCCTTCACAATATAACACGGCGTATCCAGCCGGCTGTAAACGTCCCGGCAGGCATAGTCCATTATGTCCCCCACGCCCACCAGCGCCGTCTCTTCTCCGATCACGTACTGGGATACGTAACCGAAGAATGTGCTCTTCTCGTGGGCTATCTTTATCTCTTCAACGGCTTCGTTGATGCTCTTCCCCTCACCGGACACCACTTCAGTGTCATCCTCCTGCTCCGATTCTCCCGGCGTCACCGTGGCGGTAACCCTTACAGTGTCCCCCATATCGAACCCCATGCACCGCACGAACTCCAGTTCGCCCAGGTCGTGCCGTCCATGGCTCGCCCCTGACATGAGCAGCACCGCGGCTGCCGCGGCGGCCAGCATTATTATAAGATATCTGTTTTTCATCTTCCCTCCCGGCGGACATTCACCGGCTTCACGTCCTCACGGCGCAGCTTCTTCTCCGTGAACGGGCGTCTGGCAACATTGGATTTACCTCCCGCTATCCCTGTCATATAGTCCACGCCGAAGGTCTCAATCGTGCACATATGGTAGGTTAGTACCATTCCTGCGCCCGCGACGCCAAGCATTCCGAATACCGCCCCCGCCGCCGTGACGACAAACCGCCATACCCTGACGGCAGAGGCGAAGTCCTGATTTGGTATCGTGTATCCGGCGACGCCGGCGATTGCCACGATTATCACCACTACGGGCGAGAATATTTTCGCCTCCACGGCGCTCTGACCCACGATCAGCGCACCGACTATGCTCACCGTCTGCCCAATGGACTTCGGCAGACGCAGTCCCGCTTCCTGTAATATCTCAAAGGCTATGAGCATTCCAATCACCTCCACCGTGGTGGAAAAAGGCACGCTCTGCTTGCTTGCCACGATCGCTCTGGCTAATTTATATGGTATCATTTCCTGATGGAACGTCGCCACCGCCACATAAAACCCCGGCAGCAGCAAGGTAACTATCAGCGCCACATATCTGAGAAAGCGTATTATCGAAGCGACTATATGGTTGTTTCCCGCATCCTCGGGTGCCGTCATGAAGTCCTCCGCCGTGGCAGGCATAAGATACCCAACCGGCAGACCGTCCACCAGCAGCCCTGCGCGCCCCTCCATAACCCCCTCAGCGAACACATCAACGAGATCCGTATAGGACAGCATCGGGAACACCGTATCTACGCAGGAGCGCACAATGTGCTCCTCCACCGCGGCGGGCGTCAGCAGGCCGTCCGTGTCCACAGCGTCCAGCCTCTTTTCTATGTCCTTCAAAAGCGTGGGATTTGTCAGCCCCTCTATCGTCACCACGCTGACCTTCGTTCCGCTCTGACGCCCGAGGGTGCGCTCCGTAAAGCGCAGGTTTTTATTGCGCAGCTTTCTTCTCAGCAGCGCCGTATTAGTGCGAAGAGTCTCCACGAAGGCGTCTTTCGAGCCCTTGACAACGTTTTCAACGCTGGGCTCCGTCACGCTTCTGGTCTCGCCGCCCTTTGCCTCGAACGCCAGCGCCTTATCCCCCACGCACATCACGGTCCAGCCCTGAAGCACCAGCTCCACCGCCTGGGACAGCTTGCCGCAGGTTTTCACCGTCAGGTTAGGGGACACGCTTTCGCAGATATACGTCACGATATCACGCCTGCGCAGCACGTCCGGCCGCGGACGCATCACAGGGCGCAGCACGTCCTGCCCCAGCTGAACAGAGTCCACAAGGCCGTCTATAAAGAAAAGGGACGCCGCGGTCCCATCGAAAAGCTTTATGTCACGCCGTCCCACATCTCCGCTGTCCCCGAGCTCCGCCGCCAGCGCTTCGGCTTCGGGGGGCGGATCGAAGAGAGGTTCCTCCTTCGGGTGCAGCGGCACCGAGCGTTCTTTTTCAAAAAAGTCAAAAAAAGACATGTTTTACCCTCCTGCTTAAGGCAGTTCCGCTCCTGCGGACAAAAAAACAGACCCGCGGATAGCTCCGCGGGTCTATTATTTGCCTTTATCTTATAATTTATTACCTCAGAAGGGTATTCTCACCCGTGCTGGGCGTCATCGCCTCCTGACTGGAGAAGTAGCTCTCCACTATCTCCGCCGCGATGCTTGCCACCGTAGTACCGGACACACCCTTTTCAACAACGACAGCCACCGCTATCTCCGGGTCGTCATACGGTGCAAAGCACACGAAGATGGCGTTATTCGCCTCCTTGCCCACCTGTGCCGTACCAGTCTTCGCCGCCACAGGTACGCTGACGTTGGCAAATTCCTGCATTACGGATCCCTCCGTAACGACCTGGCGCATGCCCTCCGTGATCGCCCTGTAAGCGTCGCCGCTCAGGTCTATCCGATCCAGCAATTCAGGCTCATAGCTGTAAATGCACTCGGAATAATCGCTTGTATACACCTCGTGGAGGAAATGAGTGCGGTACCTTGTGCCACCAGCAGCGAGAGTCGCGATATAGTTTGCGAGCTGTATGGGCGTAAAACGGTTGTCAGACTGGCCGATAGCCGCCTGGATGGTGTCGCCGCCGACCCATTCATACCCCGCGGCGTTGCGCTCTTCTATGCCCGCCGCCACGCCTGAGGATTCGTAGAACGCATCCTCCACGCCGGTCTTGATGCCCAGCCCGTATTTGTTAGCAGTCTCCGTTATCAGGTCGATACCGCACAGGCGGCCGACTTCATAGAAGAAATAGTTGCAGGAATCCCTTATGGCGTCGGTCACGTTTTCCGCCCCGTGAGTACCGCCTGTCTTTGAGTATATCCAACATACTGGCTGATAGTCGCTCCAGAAGGTATACCTGCCCTCATCATAGATTATGGTGGAGCTTGATATTATGCCGCTCTCCAATCCCGCGGTGGCAGTCACCATCTTGAATGTGGAGCCAGGCTCGTAATAGCCATTGAGCGCCCTGTTGAGCAGAGGAGAATATTCATTCTCGCTCAGCTCCTTGTAGTCCTGGAAAAAGGTGTTTATATCGTAGCTAGGGTAACTCGCGCAGGTCAGCACATCTCCCGTGCCCACCTGGACGACCACGGCGGCCGCCCCCTCGGCATATTTGCCCTCCTCAGTCTCCCGCAGGGCGAGTATCTTGCTCTCCAGCGCCCGCTCGGTCGCCCCTTGAAGGTTCATGTCTATCGTGAGCATGACGTTCGCCCCCGGTTCCGGTTCCTTGCTCTCCGCCACGCCCGTCACCTCGCCGTCGGAATTTGTATAGATGAGCTGCATGCCGTCGGTGCCGTGTAGATACTCTTCGAACGCGGCCTCCGCGCCGCTTTTGCCGACGCCCGCGTTCATGGAATAGCCCAGTCCCTTATAATAGTCCCACTCTTCCGGGTATATCTGCCCTATGTATCCCAGCAGATGCGCGGCATACACCGTAGTATATACCCGCTTTGAGCCCGTCTGCACGCTCACGGATTTCAGCCCCGCATCGTTTATCGCGGCTATAAGCTCCGTGGAAACGTCACCGGCGAAGATATAATCCGCCATGCCTATAACCGTGCGCAGCTCAAGCTCATACCGCACGCCCACAATGAGCCTTTTCTGCTCCTGTGTATACTTGTCGGACACATCGTAGCGCCGCACGAGCAGGTCGAATATCTCCTTCGGCGTCTGATCCGTCTCGATATCCCGATAATTCAGAAACTGCCTGAAGTAATACCTCGCCGTGTCGTCCTCGCTCCCCGTGAGATAGACCTTGCGGCCGTCCACCTCCATGGGCAGCGTATCCTCGTGGGGTACCTCAAACTTGTCGCAGACCTGGATGAGCTTTAAAATTATCCCGTTTGGATCGCTCTGTCTCAAAAGCGCCGCGCGGCTTATCACGATATTATAACAGACCTCGTTTGTAACCATCGTGCGCCCGTACCGGTCCAACAGGTCCCCACGGGATGCCGCCAGGCTCATGCTCTGGGTGATGCTGTTCTCGCTCTCACTCCGGTATTCTTCACCGTTTGTCACCTGCAGGCGAACGAGAGCCACCATCAGCCCTGCTACCGCCGCCGCTATAAATATGCAGAGCACTGCCACCTTTCTTTTCAGTGAGGTATATCTCATAACCGCTCCTTATTCCGTCATACCTTCTCCCGGCGCCTCTCGATGCCCTTAAACATAAAATCAAAGGGCACAACAAAAATCAGCGAATAGACGGTCTGTATCCCAGCCGTCACAAGACAGTTAAGCGCCCCGCCGCCCCTTATCACGCCGAACACCAGCGTTTCCATAAGTCCAACAGCAATCAGCACCGCTCCGCTCCAGAAAAAGCTCGTCGCCATGCGCGACCTGTTCGCATAGGCGCTCACATCCCCCACGATGCCGCAGAGCACCGCGAGAAGCGCCGTATATATCCACACCCGCACATCAGGCACCAGCGCGTCCATCATAAGGCCGCACAGCCCACCCATGAGCGTACCGCCGGAAGCTCCCAGATACACAGCGCTCACCGCCGCGCAAGTCACGAGCATCACCGGGGCAACGCCTCTCACCGCTATCAGGCCGCTCACCGCCGTCTGAACTACAAGCGTTGCGACAGCTATTATCACACACAGCACAGCCGGCATGATGTTTTTCGGGCGTTTTCTTACCATTGCTTACTCCTCGGGCTTTGTAAAGTCCGTAACCACGTACAGTGTATCCAGCGTCTCGAAGTCCACCGCTGGCACCACCACCGCATAGGCGGAAAGCCCCGTATCCTCCTGTTCCACCTGGGCAATATGCCCGACCGTCAGTCCGGCGGGATAGACCGTTCCGCCGTTTCTGGTGTATATGACGTCACCCGTCTTTATGAGGGATGCGTCGGGAATATAGCTCAGCCGCATCAGCCTCTGAGCCATATACTCCATATTGCTCTCCACTACGGCGACGCCGTCCGTATCTCCCACGTTAACGCTGATGGAAGAGCTCGCGTCGATTATTGTGGATACCGTCGCACTGCCCCGGCTCACCTTGACGACTGTTCCAACAAGGCTGCCGCTGTAGGTTATGACGCAGTCCCCCACCTGAATACCGGCAGAGGAACCGCTGGAAATGGTGAACTGGCTCGTATAGTTGGTGGAGGACCATGAGACAAACTGGGTCTGGCACATCTCCATATCGTCGTATTGTCTGCGCATATCCAGCAGGCGGCGCAGCTCGTCGTTCTCCCGCGTCAGACGCGTCACCTCCATGGTACTGTCCTCCATCTCGGCTATGCGCGTCTTGAGCTCCCCGTTTTCCCGGCGCAGCTCGTCCACGAGCTCCTCGCTCTTGAAAACTGTCTCCGCCCTTTCCGCAAAGGTGTTCATAAGCGCGCGCAGGGGTGACGCTATCGCGCCCACAGCCCCGCTGACCGGATCGGCCTTTCCACCCGCCGCAAGCCCCACGACGGACAGCACCGCCGCACAGGCGAGGCACAGCGCCGCCGTGCGCACCCACTTTCTGTTCCAGAATCTGTTCATCTCAAATATCCTCTCACTTGAGCATCTCCACGCCGAATACCTTCAGCATGGTGCACAGCTTTGCCATGGGCAGCCCCATTACATTATAATAGTCACCCTCCAGCCGGTATATGAAGGAGCACGCCGCTCCCTGTATTCCGTAGGCTCCCGCCTTGTCCAGCGGTTCGCCTGTGCGGATGTATGCCCCGATCTCGCTCTCCGAGATTTCCCGGAAGAACACTTCCGTCTCCTCGAAATCGGTCATCTCCATATCTCCCCGGCGCAGGGTAACACCCGTGAACACCTTGTGGCTCCTTCCGGAGAGCTTCTTCAGCATTTCTCTCGCCCTGTCTTCCGTTCCGGGTTTGCCCAATATCTCCCCGTCAAGGCTCACCACCGTGTCCGCCGCGATTATAAGGTCACCGGGAGCACACCGTTCCCGCGCCGCCAGCGCCTTCTTCCCGGAAAGCTGCATCACCGCAGTGTGTGGCTCCGTGCCGGGTACGATAGTCTCATCAGCGTCAACGGGCATGACCTCAAAATCCTCAAGCCCCCCCTTACGCAGCAGTTCGCTGCGTCTCGGGGAACCGGACGCCAGAACTATCCTCTCCGTCTTTACGTTATAAAAATCAAAAAGTTCGTGGAGCATGCCGCCCCTCCTTTATCTGGACCTGAATTTTTTATCCCAAATGCGCTCGGAAAGCTCCCTGAAAAACTTTCCCCGCTCTTTCTCCTCTTTATTCTCCCCCGCGAAATAAAGTCCCGTTCCCCATGCATTGGGCTCATAGCTGCCGCCGCGCATATACCGCTGCATCACAAGCAGGCATTCCCTCGAGTTCTCGGTAGTGAAATTCAGCCTGCCGTATGTGGCGCCGCACTGGCGCAGCCGGGCTCCGAGCCCGCCCATGAAAATTTTCTCGGCGGAAAACATGACATTGCGGCAGCCGAAGCTTCTCATAAGGGGATAGACGTTAGCCTTGTCGTCCACTATGTGGTTTTCGCTCTCACAGCAGCAGCGCCCGCTTTTGTTCTTGATAAGGCACCCCCGGGTATACATCAGCGGCACGCGCCCGTATGCTATCAGCTCTGTCGTCACCGTTTTCACCATCTGCTCTATATCCCTCATGGTAACCGCGAAGGACAGGCACACTGACGCAACCCCAAGTGCTTTAAGCTCCTTGAGGGCGCTCCCGGAGCGCACGTTGAAGCCCAGTCCCGCCCGGATCGTCTCAAAGCCGGATCTCTTCGCCAGCTCATACTGCCCCATGTTTTCCACCTGCGCGCTCCTGACGCCCGCCTTCTTCACCAAAAAGAGCATATTGTTGAGTTCCCGGAGTTCGTCGTCGCCTACCACCGGCGGCAGCGTAACACATACCTCCGTCTCCTTCGCCCGGATGAAGGGGCGCAGCGTAGTAATATCCTCCGCCGCGGCCTGAAGGGGAATATATATTATCTCCGGCGCCATATCCAGCATTTCCATGCTCAGCTGGCCGGCAGACGCCACGCTTACAGTGAAGCGGAGCTTCTCCCGCTCGCCCACATATTTTATCTCCGGCGGCAGCTCCTCCTCGGCTGCCGGATGCAGCTGGCTGCGCGCCTGGGTGAGCTGCTCCAGCAGTTCCGTGCGCATTCTGATTATCTCGTCCGCCGGAAGCATCACATTTTCGTCCACAACTACCTTCACGCCGTCGCAGTAATAGGGCGTGTTTTCCAGATTATAGAGCTGAGTTTTGACGCGGGCCGCAACCAGGGGGCTCTTTGTCTCCCTCACAGGCATCTCTCCCTGGACCTTGAACATATTGCCCTTGTCATCCTGGACCGCCATAACACTGCGAGCGCCCCGTCTTATGAGCGCCACAAAACGAACCGGCACATTCCTTCGCTCCCGGCCCTTAAGCTCCTCCTTGAATGCCGCCAGATATTCCGCCCCGGCGTCGGGGACGAACGTACCGAATGTATCCTTTTCCCAAAGACCGCTCCAGCCGCCCTCTGTCAGTCCTCCACGAAGAGATATCTCCCGCAGCGTCTTTATATGCCCGTCCGGCTTCTCTCCGGATTTAATTACCTTGCTGTACGCCTCCGCCGCGGCGCCGGCTCTGCCGTCTGTTCCGCTCCGGTCCAGAATATAGCAACTCTCTATCCCGATGCTCTTCAGCTCGTCCATCCGTCCGATAAGGCATCGCTCCTTGACCGTGAGGGGATAGTCCGTCGCCTGAGACCCATAGCCGTGGCGCATCTCGCACACCATGGCGCACTCATACGTGCTGCCCGCATCCCCGTGGAGCATCTCCGTAAGTCTGCAGGTCCCGCCGTAAGCGGTGCAGGTCCTTCCGTGAACCGTCACGATGAGTTTGACAGCCGAGACCGTCTTTCTGATGAGTTCCACCTGGCGAGCCGTCATCTCCGGCGCGAGAAAAACCCCGGAAAAGCCAAGTTCCTTCACGCTCTGTACGCCGAAGGCGTTGTGTATATTCATCCCCAGCCCCGCGTATACGGGCATCTCCGGCGTCACTCTGCGCACAAGGCGCAGAAGACCCATGTCCGCCAGCACCACAGCGTCCATATCGCACCTGGCGGCGAGGCGTATTATCTTCTCCATGCGCTCCATCTCCCCGTCCACAGGGAAATTCTCAAGGCACAGATACGTCCTCACACCGCGTACCTTGCAGTAGACCACACTGTCCCTGAAGGTGTGCACGGTAAATATTTCGTTGTTTTCCGCCGCCTGCTCCCGGTCCCGTTTCTGGCTCTGAGGTTTCTCCTCTCCCAGCCCGGTGGGCACTATGCACAGTGCGTCAGCGCCCCCCTGGACTGCCTCGGCAACAGCCTGCGGAGTCACGGCAGTAACAATAATTTCAGCCATATGGCATACCATCCTCAAATATGTAATTGAGAGTCCGCAAAAATACAGACACCCATACAGATTATATTCTATCACAACCGTCCCCCCGGCGCTACCCCCGCAAATGTAAAAATTCCATGTCCCCGTTTCTCTTATAACTGCCCGTTGAAAATTCCTCCCGAACTGTGCTATACTTAGTCGATAAGACACGAAAGGAGGGGTGTGTCGTGACCCTGCTGAAGACCGGCGGTGCCGGGGTTATTACTCTGGATAACAACTGCGTGGACAAGCTCCTTGCCTCCGGCAGCGGCGACGCTGCGCTGCTATACATTTATATATTGCGCAGCGGCGGCGAGATAGATCCCTCCTGCGCTGAAAACGACCTTAAAATGACGCCGGAACGCATAAATAAGGCGGCGGCTGTGCTCACATCACTCGGTCTTGCCGCGGGCGGCGAGCAGCCCTCCCCCGAGGACCTTACCTCCGGAGATATCGCCGGCAGCCTGAATTGTGACGCCGCTTTTCACTCCGTCGCCGATGAAGCCGAACGACTGCTCAACCGCAAACTGACGGAAATGGATCTCAGGCGGTTGCTCGGCATATACCGCAGCTGTTCCTTTGAACCTGAGACCATCGTCCTGCTCATCTCCAGCTGCTGCCGTGAGTACGCCGAAAAGAATGGCGCCGGCAAGACTCCTTCCATGTCCATCGTGGAAAAGGAGGCAAAGCTCTGGCAGGATAAAAACGTAGTCTCAGCTGACGACGCGGAGGAATACCTCCGCCGGCGCAGCGAGCAGCGCACCCAGATTGGTCTCATTGCCAAGGCTCTGGGTATCTCCGGCAGGCACATGGCGCCCACAGAGCGCGCCTTCATCGAAAAATGGATGGACATGGGCTTCGAGTGCACAGCTGTGGAAAAAGCTTACGACATAACCGTCACCCGCACTGGCAAGCTCGCCTGGAAGTATATGGACGCTATCCTCGCTAACTGGCATCAGAAAGGCATCACGGCTCCCGAAGCCGACACCGACTCAAGACCCGCTCCCGCCGGAGAAGAGACCCATGAGCAGCGCGCCCTGCGCCAGCTCATGGAATGGAAAAAGCTCCGTTCCCAGGGGCAGTAACAACGGAGGCGCTCATCATGACGATCGACCCTAAAATCAGGACCAAAGCGCTGGACACCGTACGGGAAAGGCGATCAAACGCCCAGACCGAGCAGGCGCGGCGCACCACGGAAGTATACAAACGCATACCGAGAATACGCCAGCTGGACAGCGAAATGCGCCGGGATGCGGCGCAGGCGGCGTCCCAGGCTCTCCGGGGCGGACAGGACTCTGCCGCCGCCCTCGCCCGAATCCGGGATGACCATCTTGAAAAACGGGCTGAGCGGGCTGAACTTCTCATGGCAAACGGTCTTCCCATGGACTATCTGGACATCAAGTACACCTGCCGCCGCTGTAATGATACAGGCTATATCGGCGCCGAACCCTGCTCCTGCTTTAAGGACTTGGTGCGCAGGTATCAGGTTGAAGATCTCTGCTCCATGCTGGATATCCGGGGAAAGAGCTTTGACACCTTCGATTTTTCCCTGTACAGCAGCGAGATCGATCCTCAGCACGGTGTATCCCCCCGGGAAAACGCCGAGTCCGTCTTCGATTTCTGCGCGGACTATGCCCGCAACTTTGCCGTGGCGCAGGACAGCCTCTTTCTCAACGGCGACACCGGACTCGGAAAAACTTTCATCTCCGCCTGTATCGCCAGAGAAGTCGCAAATTCAGGCTTCAGCGTCGTTTACGACACCGCGGTCAACATCATAAACTGGTTCGAGCGGGAGCACTTTTCCCGGGACGACAGCGACGCGGAGAAGGCTGTCTCCCGCATCCTCAACTGCGACCTTCTCATCGTGGACGACCTGGGTACAGAGCTCACCACTGCCTTCACCCAGTCCGCGTTGTACACCCTCATCAATTCCCGGCTGATCTCCGGGCGAAAGAGCATCATAAGCTCCAACCTCACCATGCTGGAGCTGCGCCGGCGTTATACCCCTCAGATAGTCTCCCGCATCGACGGGGAATATAAGCCGCTTTTCTTCTTCGGAAGGGACCTGCGCATAGTCAAAAGAGAACGCGAAGCATGACCTCAAGGGACTGCCGGTCCGGTTTCGGCGGTCTCTTGAGGCCTCTTTTTGCAGTTTTTCTTTTTCCCAGTTGCATTGGCGCCCCTTTTATACTATAATAGATGCTATTATTAACACTTTATTCACATTCCTTCCTGCCCGCACATACATTTTCCGCTGTGCTGACAGGAAAAATCTTAATTAGGGGGATACCGCTTTGGAAAACAAAATGCACAAACGCTACGGTCTGCCCACTGCCATATCCATGGTGATAGGCATTGTCATAGGCTCCGGCGTTTTCATCAAGGGAGGTAAGGTCCTGAGCCTTACCGGCGGCAACATGTGGCAGGGCATCGCCGTTGTGGGCATTGTCGGTCTAATATGCATAATTTGCTCTCTGGTATTTGCAACGCTGGGCAGCAGATACGAGAAAGTAAACGGCGTAGTTGACTACGCCGAGGTCGCGCTCGGGCCCAAGTACGCATATTATGTGGGCTGGTTCATGAACTCCGTCTATGTCCCGTCGCTGGTCTCCATGCTGGCATTTTTCTCCGCAATGATGTTCCTGCAGCTCTTCGGTATCAACGCCATTGACTTCGCCTCCGGCCAGGTCAACCCTGTGGCAATAGGCGTGGGTGCGGGCTTCATGATGATCGGCTACGGCATCAACGCACTCTCCCCGGTCCTTGCGGGCAAACTCCAGGTGGGTATGACCGTCATAAAGCTCATCCCCCTGCTGCTCATGGGTATCGTCGGCACTATCGCCGGCATTGTAAACGGCGCGACGCTGGACGTGCTCAACTTCGTCAACACCGCTGACTATGTTGCCGTGGACGCCTCCGGCTTCTTTAAGGCTATCGTCGGCTTCGCCTTCGCCTATGAGGGTTGGATACTCGCCACCTCCATAAACGCTGAGCTTAAAGACGCAAAGAAGAACCTGCCCCGCGCTCTCGTCATCGGTTCTCTCGTGACCATCGTCATCTATGCTCTGTACATTTTTGCTATGAGCTCCATCGGTGACGTTAACACGATCATCAGCACATGGCCCTTCGGCGAGACCCTCCCCCGCATCGCGTTCTCCAATATCTTCGGCACGGCAATCGGCACTATCGTCTATGTGTTCATCACCATCTCCTGTTTGGGCACGATGAACGGTCTCATCATGTCCTCTTGCCGCGGCCTTTACGCTCTCAGCGCCCGCGGCCTCGGTCCCAAGCCCGAGTTCTTCGGCCATGTTGACACTCAGAACAACTTCGCCATCAAGTCCTCCATCGTGGGCATGATGCTGGGCGGCTTCTGGTACGCCTGGACCACGATGATGTGGATGGGCGGCCCCGGTCTGTTCGGCACTGTACACAGCATCGAATGGCTGGCATGGGAGCCCGACGAGATCGGCATCATCTGCCTCTATGTGATGTACATCCCCATGATGATCGGCCTCATGGTCAAGGGCAAGGGTCTCGGCGCCTTCCGGCGGTTCATTCTGCCCGCTCTCGGCCTTCTCTGCTGCCTGTTCTTCGCCTATGCCATCTGGAACGGCTACGGCTGGAAGCAGTGCGTGGGCTTCCTCATCTTCTTCGCCCTCGTGGAATTTATCGGCTTCCTCCTGAAAAACGGCGGCAAAAAAAGCGCCCCCTCGGAGGCTGTAAAAGAATAACCAAAAGTACCGGAAACGCCCCGCATACCATACGGTATGCGGGGCGTTTTTCCCTTGTTCACTGAATAGTTACAATTCGGATACAAAAAATCCTTGACTTTTCTGTAACATTCCTGTAATATTGCGTTGTTGCCAATTTGTAACTTTTATTCTCACCGCCCGTTTCCGGGGCGGCTCATTATCGAAAGGAGCGGCAGACCTCATGCATGTAACAAAGCGCCTGAGTCTCCGTAAAAATGAAATAAAGCGCCTGCTCATGTTGGGCTGCGCCCTTATAGCCGCCGTATGTCTCGCCGTCGCCATCGGCAGGATGTTTGTTTTCGGCGTATCCGTCCGTCTTGATGGTGAGTCGCTCGGCACGCTGGAGAGCCGCGCTCAGGCGGAGAGTCTCGTCTCTTTGGTCGAGTCCCAGGTCGGCGGTGTGCTCGGTACGGACTATTCCCTCGGGGAGCGTATCAGCGTCCGCCCAGCGCTGTGCCTGCGCAGCAATGTCGCAAATCCCGCATCGGTGCGCAGCTCCGTTATGAACGGCATTGATGAAGTCACAAACCTCTACGCCCTCACCGTGGACGGTAAAATAATCGGCGCCGCCGCCAGCAGCGAAGATCTCTGGCAGATAGCCAACGACTATAAGAATATGTACGCGTCCGAAGATGCCGCCTTCGCAGGGGACGTCTCCGTGTATTACTCTATGGTCCCCTCCTCCACTGAGCAGCGCCCCGGCAGAATAAGCCGCGCCCTCCGGGAGAACACCTTCGTCCTCACAGAAAAAGAGGTCCGGGTGACAGAGAGCATCCCCTATGACGTAGAGATGGTTGCGGATGGGGATATGTACCTGGGTGACACACAGGTACTCGTTCCCGGTGAAGTGGGAACCCTTGTCTATACCCGCACCGTTCAGGTCTACAACGACCAGGAGATGTCCAGCGAAATAAGCGAAGCTGAGATCGTCTCCGAGCCTGTAACCAAAATCGTGGCATATGGCACCGCGGAGAGACCCCTCACCGCTTCTTACGGCAGCTTCATCTGGCCCGGCACGGGTGTCCTCTCCTCCGAGTTTGGTCCCCGCAGCCGCAATAACCATTCCGGTATAGACATCGCCGGCCGTGAAGGCAGCGATATTCTCGCCGCCGACGGTGGTATAGTCATCAGGGCTGACGACGAGTTCTCCGGTTATGGCAATCTCGTTATCATCCAGCATGACGACGGTACGCTCACCTATTATGCCCACTGCCAGGAGCTCTTTGTCTCCGAGGGCGACGAGGTCTATCAGGGTCAGCTCATAGCCTCTATGGGCTGCACAGGGCGCTCCACCGGCACCCACCTCCACTTTGAAGTCCGTCTAAGCGACGGTACTATCGTCGATCCCCTGGATTATCTTCCCGCAATCTGATGCGTTATCCTGAGGCATCCGCTCTTTTGGGCGGATGCCTCTTATTTTTTTGCCCAATGAGCCGGAGAAAGGTCGTGCACAGTGTGCACACATCTTGCCTTGACACGGAGCCCCATTGGGCATAGAATATCATTGTTAACATGGCTGAGTGCGCCCCCGGGTGCGGCAGTCTCTGAAGTCGTGATAAAATTTTATAAAAACAAGGATAAAAGGGGTAAAATGATCATGATATCTCACGGTAAGGAAATCAAGCTTTTCGCCGGCAACGCAAATCGTCCTCTGGCGGAAGCAATCAGCAGGGAACTCAACATTCCCCTCGGCAACAGCGAAGTATCGAAGTTTGCTGACGGTGAAGTCTCCGTCTCCACCTACGAACCCGTCCGCGGCGCTGACGTTTTCGTAATTCAGAGCACCTGCGGTCCCGTAAACGATAACCTCATGGAACTGCTCGTCATGATCGATGCATATAAGCGCGCCAGCGCGGGTCGCATTACTGCTGTCATTCCCTATTTCGGCTATGCCCGCCAGGACAGAAAAGCGAAGGCGAGAGATCCCATATCTGCGAAGCTCGTGGCTAACCTCATCGAAAAGGCTGGCGCGGACAGAGTCCTCACAATGGACCTCCATGTGGCTCAGATCCAGGGCTTCTTCGATATCCCCGTTGACAATCTCATGGGCGCGCCCGTCTTTACAAGAGCGCTCACCGAGCAGTACGGCGAGGAAGCTCTCGATAAGATGATCGTTGTCTCCCCAGACATCGGCTCTGTCGCCCGCTGCCGTGATTTCGCCCAGCGTCTCCACGCCGGTCTCGCAATCGTAGACAAGCGCCGCCAGAAGGCAAATTCCTGCGAAGTCATGAATATTATCGGCGATGTCGCAGGCAAGGACGTTATCTTCTTTGACGACATGGTCGATACCGCCGGTTCTCTCACAAATGCCGCCAAGGCTATCGTTGAGATCGGCGGCGCCAAGAGTGTAACAGCCTGCGCCTCCCACGGCGTTCTCTCCGGTCCCGCGATCGAGCGTATTGAGAACAGCTATCTCGACCAGGTTCTGCTTCTTGACACTATCCCTCTCCCCGAGCACGCAAAGGGCGGCAAAATAAAGCAGGTATCCGTTGCAAAGCTCTTTGCTGAGGCAATCAGAAGAGTCTATTCCGAGGACTCCATCAGCCTGCTTTTTGACTGATGTTTTTCTCAAGAAATAAAAGCCGCGGCGGGGAATACCTCGCAGTGTTCCTGGGTAATCCCGGCACTCAGTACGACGGCTCCCGCCATAACGTGGGGTTCATGACGGCTGACCGCCTTGCCGAGCGGGAGCATCTCAGGATAAACAAGGCGAAATTCAAGGGTCTCTGGTGCCGCTGGGACACGGACGGTGCCAGCGTCATCCTTCTCAAGCCCACGACTTATATGAATCTCTCCGGTGAAGCCGTCCGGGAGGCTGCCGCGTTCTTCAAGATTCCCCGGGAGCGCATCGTCGTAATATATGACGATGTGAATCTCCCCGTCGGTAAGCTCAGGCTCCGCGGGAAGGGCTCTGCCGGCGGTCACAACGGCATCAAAAGCATAATACAGTGCACCGGCGGTGACGATTTTCCCCGGATAAAGATAGGCGTCGGCTCACCGCCCCATCCCGATTACGACATGGCGGACTGGGTCCTCGGCAAGTTTCAGGATCAGGATCGGAAAACCGTGGACGCCGCCATGGACAGAGCTACGGACGCTCTCAAGGTCCTCGTGACCCAGGGACTGGACAAGGCAATGAATATGTACAACGGCTGAGACGATTTGGCTCCCGGAGATTTTATCTCCGGGAGCTTCTTGTCCTTGCTAAAACCAGCGTTTCATCATATAATAACCTCATAACTTATGTTCAGGGGCTAAGTGCCCTCGGGCTTGACCGTCACCCTGGAGGTGTTTTTACGAAGATCGGTATTTTCGATTCCGGCATCGGCGGACTCAGCGTCCTGCATCAAGCCGTACAGCTTCTGAGAAATCAGGAATTCATATACTACGCCGACGAAGCGCACGTCCCATACGGCTGCCGCTCCGCCGGAGAAATACTTTCCTTTACCCGCCACGCCGTCGAGTTTATGCTCTCCCGCGGCGCGGACGCCATCGTCATAGCCTGCAACACAGCTACTTCCGCTGCCGCCGCAGTCTTGCGCCGGGAGTTCGACGTGCCCATAATCGGCATGGAGCCCGCGGTTCGGGAGGCGATGCGCTTCTGCCGCGGCAAACGAATTCTCGTCAGCGCAACACCAGTCACTCTCAAGGGCGAAAAATTCAGCGAGCTCATCCGGCTCATTGACTATAATAACCTCACCGATCCCGTCTCCCTCGGCGGGCTTGTGCCCTTTGCCGAGAGGGAGGAGTTCACCTCCGACGCCGTGGGCGCCTATCTTAAAGGGCAGCTCTCCCTATTCCCTCTTCAGGACTATGGCGCGTTGGTTCTGGGTTGCACCCACTTTAATTACTTCAAGGACAGCCTCCGCGCCATACTCGGCGACGGAATACACATTATCGACGGCAACGCGGGCACCGTTCGCCAGCTTATGCGCCTGCTCTCTCTGGAAGCCTGCACCGCAGACAACGCTAAAACAGAATTCTATTTTTCTGACGTTCCGGTCTCGGGCAGCGACCTCGCCCGTATAGACCGTTATATGGCTCGCCTCGACAAGATGCAGAATATATAGCTCAGAGTAATATTATAATGTATAAACATGGAGTGCACCGGCACCGGTGCACTCCATGTTTTCATATGTCCCTACCGTCTCCGCACATTTGC
Organism: uncultured Oscillospiraceae bacterium; assembly: GCA_934552825.1. GTDB lineage: Bacteria > Bacillota > Clostridia > Oscillospirales > Oscillospiraceae > CAKTEQ01. Next base: position 468,020 of record CAKTEQ010000001.1, on the reverse strand, counting down.
GGATATCTCGCTGAGGGCTTTTGCGCATTCCATGTCGAACCTGTCGCTGCGCGCCATGTCTCCAAGGCTCAGCACGCCGACGACCTTCCCCTTTTCCACAACGGGCAGCCGCCGCACCTGGCGCCCCGCCATAAGCTGCGCCGCCGAACGCACATCGTCCTCCGGCGACACCGTGATCATGCTCCGGCTCATTATCTCCCTGACCGGCGTAATATCCGGGTCGTTCTCGGCGGCAACGCACCTGAGCACTATGTCTCTGTCCGTCACTATCCCCCGGAGTCTCCCGTCGCTGCCGCACACAGGCAGGCTCCCCAGATTATGCCGGGACAGCAGCCTCGCCGCCACCGCGGCGCTCTCCTCCTGGGATATTGTCACCGGGTTCTTGCTCATAATCTCCTTAACTAACATAATTTCCCTCCTTTTTGTCCTTTACAGGATTATTCCCTTCACCTTTAATGGATAAACCCTCCGTTTTTTCCGATTTTCTGTATATTTATTCGTCACTCGCCCCCGCCTAAAATACGTCATTCCTGCAAAACCCGATATTTTCAATTCAATTTTTGCCAGCTCCAAATCAAATTCTTTGCTCAACAAAAGTATATATCCCAAGTTATACTTAAATGCGCACAAATACCCCCTTCTTTTTGCATCGTCAAATAATTCACTTGCATAATTTTGCATTTTTGTATTGCAATCGTTTCAAAAGTGTATTATAATCTCCCTCGTCCTTTAAGATAAAGGATAATGTATACAGCAAATTTATTGGAGGGTTTCACTATGAAAAAGAGTATCGCAATCATCCTCGCTCTGCTGATGATTCTGTCCCTCGCCTCCCTTGCCGCCTGCGGCGACAAGAAGGCCGAGACAACAGCTCCCGCGGGAACTGAGACAGAAGCCGGTTCTACAGCAGACGTTGATACACAGACAGTCGCAGTCGGCGCTGTCGTCATCGCCAGAGATGACGTGGCTGAAGACGAAATCTATGCTTTCGTCTCCACCATTTTCGACAACGCCGATGCTATCACTGAGCAGCACGGCAAGGGCGCTGAGCTGGATATCGAGTTCGCTTCCAGCGTGACAGGCGTCCCCTATCATCCCGGCGCGGCCAAGTACTTCGAGGAGAAAGGCCATGCTGTTGACGCCGTCAAGGAAGGCGCCGGCACAGGCGAGGCTGCTTCCCTGCAGTTCGGCACAGGCGGCGAGAGCGGCACATACTACGCATTCGGCGGCGTGCTGGCTTCCTATGTCTCCAACAACACAGATTATTCCATCACAGCCGTTACATCCGGCGGTTCTCAGGCTAACATCGAGGACATGACAGCCGGTGACGTTCAGCTCGGCTTTGTCCAGTCCGACGTTATGAGCTACGCTTACAACGGCGAGCGTCTCTTTGACACTCCTGTTGAGGGCTTCAGCGTTGTCGCCGCTCTCTACATGGAGCAGGTCCAGATCGCCACAACAGACAGCTCCATCAAGTCTGTCGCTGACCTGGCCGGCAAGAAGGTGTCCATCGGTGCCGCAGGCTCCGGCGTTTACTTCAACGCTATTGACGTTCTCGGCGCATACGGTCTCACAGAGGACGATATCTCTCCCGTTTTCCAGAGCTTCGGCGACAGCGCTGAGAGCCTGAAGGACGGCAAGATCGACGCGGCTTTCGTCGTCGCGGGCGCTCCCACAACAGCTATCACCGACTTGGCAACAGCCGGTCCCGTTTACCTTGTAAGCCTGGATGCTGACCATGTTGACACTCTGCTGGCCGCATCTCCCTTCTATTCCGCATATACGATCCCCGCGGGCACATATTGATCCCCGGCGATCCTGAGCAGTCTTTAAGATTCACCCTCACTTCCCGAAAGGGAGTGAGGGCGAATTTCCCATTTTTACAGATTACTTAGAAAGCGAGTGAGTCCATTGTCAAAGAAAAAGAAAACTTCCGCGGCATTTGCAGAGGGTCACTCCTCCGCAGAGGACATCATGCGCCAGTATGACAGAGAGTCCGCTACCCGTATCTGGGAGGGCGTTCCCGCAAAGATCATACGCTATATAACCGCAGTATTCTCTCTGTTCTGCATCTGGAGCACACTGTTCTCCACCGCCGACCTGCCCATCCGACTGTCCGCCTTCCTCGGCTTCATAGTCATCATGGGTTATCTCAACTACCCCGCGAGCAAGCACCACGTAAAGCCCAATTCCATGCCCTGGTATGACATCGTCATCATGGTTATCGGCGCCGCGTGCTTCTTCTATTACTGCTTTAACTACATGACCCTCGTGAAGGTCATCACAAGCTCCGCCAAGATGACGCCCTTCTTCATCACCGTGGGCATCGTCGGCATTCTCTCTCTGGCAGAGCTCTGCCGCAGATGTGTTGGTCTGCCCATTCTCTGCGTCGCAGGCGCACTGCTGATCTACACTTTCATCAGCGGTCAGACCCTCCCCCGCGTAATTTACACCCTGTTCTACGGCACAAGCGGCGTCATGGCAGCCCCCATTCAGGTCTGCGCGAAGTTCATCGCCGTGTTCATCATCTTCGGCGCGTTCCTTGAGCGCACCGGTATAGCGAGCTTTTTCATAGACCTGGCAAACTCCCTCGTCGGCTCCGCCAGCGGCGGTCCCGCGAAGGTCGCCGTAGTCTCCAGCGCCCTGTGCGGCATGGTCTCCGGCTCCAGCGTCGGCAACACTGTCACAACAGGCTCCATCACCATCCCCATGATGAAAAAGACAGGCTATCGCCCTGAGTTTGCCGGCGCCGTCGAGGCTGCCGCCTCTACGGGCGGTCAGATAATGCCCCCCATCATGGGCGCGGCAGCGTTCCTCATGGCTGAGTACATGAGCGTGACTTACGGTCAGGTAGCTCTCTGGGCTATCCTCCCCGCTATTCTCTATTTCTCCGGCATATTCATGTCCGTACATCTGGAAGCGAGAAAGAGCGGCCTTAATGGCATTCCCAGAAGCGAACTGCCCCGTCTCGGCGGACTGCTCAAGCGCATTTACCTGCTGCTGCCTCTGGTCCTGCTGGTATGGCTCGTCTCCGCTAACATCCGTTCCCTCCAGTTCTCTGCTTCCATCGCCATCATCGTGGCTATCGTCGTCAGCCTGCCCGACTTCTTCATCACTTCCAAAAAGGAGAAGGGCACTTTCGTCAAGGCTCTCGGCGGCACCGCCGTTGACACCGGCAAGATGGTCATGAACTCTCTGGAAGCCGGCGGCAAGAGCTGCATCACAGTCGCCGTCGCCTGCTCCATGGCAGGCATCATCGCCGGCTGCATCACAGTTACAGGCCTCGCCTCCAAGCTCATCAACGCTGTCATCACCATCAGCCAGATGATCCCTTGGCCCGGCGTCGGCCTCTTCATCGCCCTGTTCCTCACGATGGTCTGCTGCATCATCCTGGGCATGGGTGTCCCCACCACCGCGAACTACTGCATCATGGCCTCCACCTGCGCTCCCATCCTCATCACACTGGGCATCCCCAAGGTGGCGGCTCACTTCTTCGTGTTCTACTTCGGCATCGTGGCGGACATCACTCCCCCCGTGGCTCTGGCTGCCTACGCAGGCTCCGCTATAGCGAAATCCGACCCGATGAAAACCGGCGTCATCGCCACGAAATTGGCTATCGCCGCCTTCATCGTGCCGTACATCTTCGCTCTCTCGCCCTCCCTCATTCTGATGGATCAGGGCGTGCTCACGGCAATTCAGGGCATAATCACCTCCATGGTCGGTATGTTCGGCGTTTCCATGGGTCTCGAGGGTTTCTTCAAGGGCAAGATAGCCTGGCCGCTCAGAATACTGGTCATTGCGGGCGGACTCCTGCTCATATATCCGGGTCTTGTGACGGATATTATAGGCGTGGTCGTCGTCGGCGGCATCATCGTCTATCAGTGGCTCACAAGCAAGCGCCATACTCCCGCCGCAGCATAAAAACAAAGGGTGCGTGTTTAAACACGCACCCTTTTTCGCTTTTGTTTCACACTATTCGCCATACAGACAGGTCAGAGAGTAGTTCCCACTGCTCTCTATATACCTCAGCAGCAATATATATCCCTCGCCTGTTCCCGTCTCATTCGTCCAATCTCCGTCGGATATCACTCCATTCATCTGCCCTATGTATTTAAGCTCCACCTTTGGCACGACATACCATATTTTCATGCTGCTGTAAGGATCATTCTTTGGTTCGGACTCTGCATGAATGCTGTACTTCTCCGACAGATCCCCCGGCTCGAACACTTCTATGCTGAGGTTTCTGTATGCGGTTATGAGAAATGTACCCCCGCTGAAGAGTTTGGGGTTCATCATGAAGTGTATATACCTCTTGGTGAGACACATCGCTGCTGTCTCTGGCTCCTCTTCAGCCCCTTCTATGAGGACCGTAATACCACAGCGCATCGGACTTGTAACTTGCTTTTCACCACTTTCCGGCTTCCAATTCTCATAGACTTCCGGGTGCACCGCATATTCCCCGCCCTCTTCGATCAGCTCAACTCCGGCAAATGTCTCCGCCAACTCCGCATCTGTCATTTTAAGTATTTGCTCCGGTGTTTGGGTTCCAGTTTTGCTGTCGGAACACCCCATTGTAGCAAGCAGAGTACATATCAGCAGCAAAGTGAAAACTCTCCACGATAATCTCCGGTTCCTTTTCACAGCAGACCTCATAGTACACCTCCGATAACCGCTCTTTGCTAATTACTATATATACACTTTCTATCAAGAAATCTAATATTTGTGTGTATTTCAGTCATTTTCTACATATTGACTGTATCATATTGCCGTATTCTTGTCAATATACCTAGTTTGACCCGCAATTATATTCCACGCAGTCAATGGATCAGCACTCTAGTATTTCCGCATATTCGCCTGCGGTTTATGCCGTTGAACCCCTGGGAAATACGTGGTATTATTAGCTTACAGAATAATTTATAAAAGGAGACTCCGCCATGAAAATCAACAAGTTTTGCGAAAACAAAGTCGGCGCGGCGCCCGCCGGACACTTCAACATGAACGGCTTCCCCGTTATGACTGAGGGCAAGATAACCATCGGCATGTCCTTCTACCTCCCCGGCGGCGGCACCGAGATGCTGGGCGTGGCAAACGAGTGCTACTATCACATCATCGAGGGTCAGATGACTGTCACCATGGAGAATGGTGAAGAGCACCTGCTCACACCGGGAGACACTATCATGTTTGCTCCCGGCGACGTTAAAAAGACCGAAAACACCGGTCTCAGCGTCACCCGCATGATGGTCATCAGCGTAAAGCCCTGACCTGTATCCCACACCATAGACATAAATAAAAAAGAATGAAGGATTTATTTATGTTTGCACCTTTGACATTTGGTATTTTGTGCATAGTGTTTGGCATTCTTATTGCCTCAATGGATGCTTGGACAGCAATTATTTCTTTTTTTATAGGTGCATGGTGTATTCATTGTGCCTGTAAAGAGAAAACCGGGGAGAATAAGAACAACTCAAACTCCACACATCATAAAATGTCGGATGACGATAAGTGGCTTGAAGAAAATTCTTGGGTGTGGTCTGACCCTAATTACAACGGTAAAAGGAATAGAAGGAAGTAAGATTGGGGGATTGTGGCGTAATCGCTTTAATAAAATAACCTTCTCTGAGATTTCTTTAATAATAAAAGCAGTGCAGCTATCCCGGCTGCACTGCTTTTATTATTTGATTATATAATTTACTGTCAAAATCGCCGCGCTCATACCGGCAAAGCCGGTGCCTATGCCCGCTCCCGCACCCGCGAGAAAGCGCACAAGGATCTTCTTCAATATCTCCATAAGCGGCTCCTTATTCTGCCGATTCCGGGAAGCGAAGGTTCATATCCACCTTGGTTCCGATCCCAGGCAGCGTCGCCGTGGAGGTGTACTGCCACAAGGAGAACTCATACTCATACGTGGGCGGCACGCAGTATTCCGCCAGCCAGAACTCATAATCGCTCAGAGCATCAAGATCATACACAGTGTATGCCTGCTTCAGATTAAAATACACGCCCGCTCTGTACCCGGCTTCTTCAATTTTTTTGCAGAAGGCAAGAGCAAATTCCGTAAGCTTCTCCGGCGGCACCTCGTCCGTCCTGGCTTCCCCTTCCGTGATGTTCTCCCAGTCGAACATCACCCCCAGGGGCGCCTCCCTGCGCGCCAGCACGTTTATAACAAAGTCCGCCTCCTGCTCAGCCTCCTCAACGGTCACAGCCTGAGAAAAGAAATACACGCCCACGTCAATACCCTGGTTGGCGGCGTCCGCGATGTTTCTTTCAAAGGACTCGTCCTGAAAAAGGCCCCCCTCGGTATAGCCCCTGTATCCGAGCTGGAGCATGGCAAAATCCACCCCCGCCTCTTTGAGCTGAGCCCAATCTATCTCCTTTTGGTGGGAGGATACGTCCACGCCCAGCTCAGCCCCCGGATATGTGACCGTCCAGCCGTCAACCTGAAACTGTTCTTCATCCAGGGTGCTCAGCGGAACCTTTTCCCAGACGGGATGCTGCTCCTCCGGCTCAGGGTACTGCTCATTCTGTTCATTCACGCCCAGCTGCTCCAGCTCAGCCTCCCGGCTCGTCTCTTTTCTGTCCGCGAGAATAAAAATAAAACAGGCGGCAACCAGCAGAACAAGGACGATACTCAAAACGAGTATCATCAGGCTGCGCCCGTGGATATGCTGCTTCGTTGGTGTCATGGATATCTCCCTTTCGACATTTTTCGACGTCATTTATCATACCATCAGCCCCCTATTCTTTCAACCTGTGACTTCTTAATAAATTGTTAAGAATAGACACCCCTGCCTCTCTCGATGCAATTATTTGAAAACTATTTATGTAAACATGAAATTCATTTTATCGGCCCTGTTTTCACCGTCCGCATTGTGGAAAACTCTGTGGAAAATGTGCAAAACCCGTGAGTTACCGGGCTTTATGCTCTTTTATTCTCAAAGGTCGGCCTGTGCATACTCGGAGAAAAATAATGAATACGCAACCAAATGCCTGTATTATGTCAAGGTATGTCATTTTTGGCTGCCGTACCCAATGAGCACACCTGTACAAACCCGCGAAAGCGTGGTAAAATATTTTTGAATAACCGCTCTGGGGGGTGCTTTCGTGAAAAAAACTTCAATATTTCGTGCTGCCGCGGCGCTCATAGCCGTTATATTCACCCTCTCTCTCGTGATCCTGGCCCCGGCCTCAGCCGCAAGCGTGACCTTCTTCGCTGTTGATGAGTCCCTTCTCGATCTGGGCTACGGCGCCACCTATTACGGCGGCGAGCTTTACGTCAGCCCCGGCGTTTTCTCGAATGTCAGCGGCATCTACACGAGCTATTCCTCTTCCCAGAAGCTGATAACCATGTACGACTCCACAAGTACCCTTGTGTTTGACCTTAACGGCGGCACCTGCTACACCGTCGGCGGCTCCGACCACGAAGCCAGCGGGATACTCAGCGGCGGAAGTCCCTATGTGCCCCTCAACTTTGTCTGTTCATACTTCGGTCTCAGCTATTCCTATCTTACGACCGATATAGCGCCCATGATACGGCTGAAAACCGGCAGCGAGATCCTCAAGGACTCCACCTTCGTCTCCGCCGTGTCCTCCACAATGTCCGCCCGGTACTCCGCCTTTGTCTCCGCTCACCCGGAGATGTTCTCGTCCCCTGTGACCATGTGCCTTCTGCTTGCCGGTCCTCTGGATGAAAATACGGACGCTCTCCTGGACTATTTCGCGGTTACAGGTATACGCGCGGCGTTTTTCACGGACGCGGCAAGCATTGAAGCTCATCCGGATATCGTCCGGCGCATATACTGCCAGGGGCACTCTCTGGGCGTTATGTGCGACGGTATAGACTCTGCCGAGATATTCAACGAGAAGCTTTTCGATCTGCTCTCCATGAAGAGCCGTCTCGCCGTGGGGCCTGAAACATTGTCCGGCGAGGGGTACGCCGTTATAGAGGCAAACGTTGACGCCCGCGGCATCGGCACTTCCACCACAGTGAGCCGCGTTGTAAACAATATCTCGAAGTTCTCCGGCGGAACCGCCGTGATACGTATGGATGTGGACGAGAACACTGTCGGACATATCTCCCAGATAACGCGGGCCATGAGCCGTTATTATTCCTGGGTACAGGCAGACGAGACCTTCGCCGCCTGAAATAATGATCTCCAAGCTGAATTTTTGAAAGGACACCCCCGGGGAATGGCCCCGGGGGCAATACTGCTATGCGTCTTATTTCTGAAATCATAAAAAAAGACCCCGCCTTCGGGGAAATACTGAACGCTCTGGACGGCGGCGCTCTTCCCGGCGTTATCGGCGGTGTGAGCCATATCCACCGCTGTGCCCTCGCTGCGGCGTGCCTTCGCCTTCACGGGGGCAGCGTCGTCGTGATATGCCCTGAGGAGAGCGACTGCACAAAGGTCATGGCTGATCTCGAGAGCCTCACGGAAACACAGGGCACTTTTCTCCCCGTGAGGGAATTCTCCTTCTTTGATTCCGCCGCCGCTTCCCACCAGTTTGAGCAGCGCCGTATCGCGGCACTGTACGCCATGGCGAAAAGGGAGATACCCCTCCTCGTCACAACGCCCGATGCCCTCATGCAGCGGACCATCCCCGTGGACGGTCTCATGGAGCGCTCCATAGTTGTCTCCCCCGGGGATATAATCGATCCGGAGAAGCTCGCGGACGACCTCACTCTCCTCGGGTACCGCAGGGTCGATACCGTTGAAAGCACCGGCGAGTTTGCCCTGCGGGGCGGCATAATCGACGTATATTCCCCGGGACATCCCAAGCCAGTCCGTATCGAGCTCTTCGGCGACGAGGTGGACGCTATGGGCATCTTCTCTCCGGACACCCAGCGCAGGGTGGAGAACATATCGAAAGCGCGGCTGCTGCCCGCCGTTGAGGTCCACCCCCATCTGGCCGAGGTGAGTGTTGAGGGCATTGCCAAAAGCCTGGAAAAGCTCTTAAAGCGTGTTTCCTCCAGCAAAAACGCCCCCGCCGGACTTGCCGACACTATCGCCGGTGACCTGGAAAAGCTGCGCCGCGGCGAAGAAATATGCGCCGACAGGTATATGCACATAATATATCCCCCGCTCATCTGCGCCGCGGACTATATCCCCGGTGACGCGACCGTCATAATGGTCGAGCCGGGGCGCTGCCAGCAGCGGGGCGAAAATTACGCCTGGCAGATGAACCAGGATATTCAGTCCGCCTGCGAGGCGGGCAAGCTCGTGGGCGAATACGGAAACATATATATTCCCTTCGACCGAGTCTGTGCAAAGCTTGAGGAACACCCGGTAATCATGGCTGATAGCTTCATCGTCTCGAAGTATCCCATAAACCCCCGCACCATCGTCACGGCGACGGTCAAGCAGCTCCCCGGCTATGGGGGCAGCTTTGATACGGCTGTGGGAGACATAAGATACTATGTAAATAACAACTATTCGACCCTCGTCCTCGCCGGGGACGAAAAGCGCGCAAAGGAGCTGGACAGCTTCCTCCGCGAGCGGGATATCCCGGTATATCTTGATTTCAACATGGCCGCCGCCCCGATCAAAGGGCAGGTAATGGTGTCTGTGGGCAATCTCTCCGCCGGCATGGAGCTCCCTCTCGTGCAGACTGCGATAATCTCCGAAGGCCAGATACTTTCCCGCAGAGAAAAACGGCCCGAGCGCCGGCAGAGGGGCGACCGCCGCAAGCTGGACAGCTACCTTGAGCTTGTGCCAGGGGATCTTGTGGTCCATGAGACCCATGGTATAGGCCGTTTCGTGGAGATAGTCAAAATGCAGGTGGACGGCATCTCCCGGGACTATATGAAGATAGCCTATTCCGGAACGGACAGCCTCTATGTCCCCGCGCTCCAGCTCGACATGGTTTCGAAATACATAGGTGCCGGGGGCGAGGACAAACCCGTAAAGCTCAGCAAGCTTGGCGGCACCGAGTGGCAGAAGACAAAAAGCCGGGCAAAAGCGGCGGCGAAGGACATGGCGAAAGAGTTGATAGAGCTCTATTCAAAGCGTCAGAAAATAAAGGGATATGCCTTTTCCCCGGACTCACCCTGGCAGATCGAATTTGAGGAAAACTTCCCCTTCGCTGAAACGGCGGACCAGCTCCGGGCCGCAAGCCAGATAAAGAGCGACATGGAAAAAAGCGTGCCTATGGACCGCCTGCTCTGCGGCGACGTGGGCTACGGCAAGACAGAGGTCGCTCTGCGCGCCGTTATGAAATGCGTACTGGACGGCAAGCAGGCGGCGATTCTCGTCCCCACAACAGTACTTGCCCAGCAGCATTATGTCACGGCTATGCGGCGTTTTGCAGGCTTCCCCGTCACTATCGAGGTCCTCAGCCGCTTCCGCAGCGCCGCTCAGATAAAGGCGAGCGCTGCCCGTATCGCCTCTGGCGAGGCTGATGTGGTCATTGGTACCCACCGCCTGCTCCAGAAGGATATAAAATTCAAGGATCTTGGACTCATCGTGGTAGACGAGGAGCAACGCTTCGGAGTAAAGCACAAGGAACAGCTCAAGCAGCTCAGTACCGCCGTGGATGTCCTCACCCTCTCGGCGACACCCATCCCCAGAACTCTTAATATGGCTCTCAGCGGCATAAGAGATATGTCCCTCATCGAAGAGCCGCCCTCCGACCGCTATCCCGTCCAGACATACGTGCTGGAGTACGACAGAAACATAATAGCCGACGCAATACGCCGGGAAGTCGCCCGTGGCGGACAGGTATACTACCTCCACAACAAGGTCGAAACCATCGAGCTCGCGGCGGCTAAGGTCCAGGAAATGTGCCCGGACGCGGCTATAGCCATCGCTCACGGCAAGGAGAGCGAAGCGGAACTGGGAGAGGTCATGCGAAAAATGACCGAGGGGGAGGTCCAGGTCCTCGTCTGCACCACTATTATCGAGACCGGCATAGATATCCCCAATGTAAACACTCTCATCATTGAAGACGCCGACAAGCTTGGCCTTGCCCAGCTCCACCAGATACGCGGGCGCGTGGGGCGCAGCACACGCAGGGCGTACGCATACCTCACCTATACCCGTGGCAAGGTCCTTACAGAGGTGGCTGCAAAACGCCTCGAAGCCATAAGAGAGTTCGCACAGTTCGGCTCAGGATTCAAAATCGCCATGCGCGATCTTGAAATACGGGGCGCCGGCAATATCCTCGGCGCTGAACAGAGCGGCAACATGAGCGACGTCGGCTACGAAATGTACCTGCGCCTGCTGGAAGAGGCCGTGCAGGAGGAGCAGGGAGTCCAGTCCGATGCTCCACAGGAGTGTACAGCGGATCTGGCTGTGCAGGCGGGTATTCCGGAGAAATACGTGCCCTCAGGCCAGCAGCGCATGGACCTCTACCGGCGCATAGCCCAGATACGCTCCCAGGATGACGCCGACGAGCTTATGGACGAGGTGCTCGACCGTTACGGCGAACCTCCGAAGAGCGTCGATACGCTGGTTCAGGTGGCTCTTCTTCGCAGTGCGGCGTCCGCCGTCGGCGTAAAGGAAATATTGCAGAAAAACGGCTCTGTCATACTTAAAATGCGCTCGTTTAACCTTGAGAAAATTGCCGCCCTCTGCGCAGGCAAGGATTTCAAGGGGCGTGTGCTTTTCTCCGCCGGGAGCGATCCCCATATCTCCCTGAAGATCAATAAGGGCGACGATGTAATGAAAAACACAAGAGAGCTTATAAAAGCTCTCAGCTGAAGAGTAAAGGAAAAGAGCGGCTTAATGCCGCTCTTTTCCTTTACCTATTTTTTTACTTAAAGGCCTTCTCAATGTCAAGCTTTTCATATGCCGGTAAAATTTCTACCGCCGCTTCGTCCATCTTAACAGACTGAAGCGCGCTGAACTCCTCGTCACACATCTGTTCCGCCATCTCCTCCAGATCGACCTGCTGGCGGTAAAGTATGTGATAACCGTACACACTCTGTATAACACCGTACTCACCTATCCCGAGTGCCTCCGTACCATCCACAAACTCGCTGACGAAGCCGGAGTTTGCGTTGAATGTGTACCCCGTGGGCTCGTTTATCATTCCCGGGTCCTCACTGTACTGGTTCATAAGCGTAAAGAAATCTTCTCCATTCTGAAGTCTCTCCACAAGCTCGTCCACCAACGCCTTCTTCTGGGCAACGGTCTCATCGTCCAGCGGCTCCATATCATCGTCAACGGTCTTGATAAGTATATGCGCCGCCTTCATGTATCCGTTTTCATCTATATATTCCCGGACGGCGTCCTCTCCAACGCGCTCAAGATAGTCCCCGCCGGAGATGCTCTGGTTTATCCTCTCGTAAATATACGGCACAACTATATTGATATTCGTAAATATCTCATCCGTCACGAAAAGACTTTCTTTGAGAGTCTTTTCATAGTTTGCTTCACCGCCGAAATAATTCTCCATTATATAATTTTTCGACTCCTCAAGAACCTTATCGTCCTCCGCCGTCAGCTCAATTCCGTATTCCTCCGCCATGGAATTTGCCGAGTGGAAATAAACCTCGTTATTTAAAATTGTTTTTTTCATATAATCAGCGTAAGATGTCCCATCTTCGAAGAGCTCTGCGTTCCAATCGGATATCTCTCCGTAATACTGCTCGAGATTGCTTTTTACCAGGCTTGCAATGTAAAAATACTCCTGAGCCGTAACGTCTTCACCGTTTATGGTCATAATAACGTCGTCAGCCTTAAATCCCGCTTTTTCATAAGTGGTCTTTTCCGTGCTTCCGCAGGCGGAAATACCAAGAAGCATTCCGAGCACCAGCAGCAATGCCGCCGCAAAAGAAATCGTTTTTTTCATTTTTACCTCCAAAGTGCAAATTGCCGGAATTCATATTAACACAGGGGCACAGATATGACAACAAATTACCGGAATTTTAACTTATCTTAACTCCGTCGGAATACATAACAATTTTACCTCTCTCAGTTCTACACATTTATATATAGAAAATGCCCGTGTTTCCTTGTATTCACCTCCCTTTTGTGCTATAATTTTTGGTGTATTTTTATACTCTTTGCAGCCGCTGCAGGAAGGGAGGAAAATCATGAATTCACCCGCAGAAATATGGAATAAAGTTCTCAAAATTCTCAGTAAGGAATTTACAGCCACCACCATGGAAACATGGTTCGGCGCCACCTCCGCTGTGGACATGACGGACGATCTTCTGGTCATATCCACACCTACGGAAATGTGCCGGGACATCATCACAAAAAAATACTCCCAGCATATAAAAGCCGCCCTTTTTGAGCTGTTTTCCTGCGATTTCAATCTCCTCATCCTCACGCCGGCTGAAACAACGGAATATGTAAACCGCGGCAAAACCGCGGCATATAACAAAGAAGCTTACGGGAACTATACTTTCAGCAACTTTGTCGTCGGCAACTCCAATAAATTTGCTTACTCGGCAGCCAAAAGCGTCGCCGCAAACCCCGCGGGACCCTATAATCCCCTCTTTATATACGGTGACTCAGGTCTGGGCAAGACCCATCTTCTCTGCGCTATCGCAAACGAGATAAGCCGTACAAAGCCGGATTTCCGCATCGTGTATATAAAAGGCGACGACTTCACAAACGAACTTGTTGCCGCTATTCAGTCCGGCAAAAACGTGGAATTTCGCAATAAATATCGTTATGCCGATCTCTTCATTGTTGACGATATACAGTTTATAGCCGGCAAAAAGGAAACTCAGCAGGAATTTTTCAATACATTCAACACACTTTATGAGGCAGACAAACAAATAGTTCTCGCGTCCGACCGTCCCCCTAAGGAGATGCACCTTCTTGAGGACAGGCTTCGTTCCCGCTTTGAGGCAGGTCTTCTGGCGGACATAGAACCGCCCGAGCTGGAGACCCGCATGGCGATACTTCGGAGCAAGGCCTCTCAGTTGGGTCTCAGTCTACCGGACGCTGTTGTTCAGTATGTGGCTGAGAACTTATCTCTCAACGTCCGCCAGCTCGAGGGCGGCGTAAAGAAAATAATGGCCCTGACTGAAGTCATGGAGAGCGACGTTAATCCCTCCATAGTTACAAAAGCCGTCCAGGACATGATAAAGACGGATGTAAGTCTGAAGCCAAGCGCCTCCGTAATAATCGAAGAGGTAGCCCAGTATTATCTCATCGATGAAAACGCTATCAGAGGCAAGCTCCGTACAAAGGAGACGACTTTTGCGAGACAGACCGCCATGTACCTTATCAGAAACATGACGGATATGCCCCTTGACGATATCGGCGCTGAGTTTGGCGGCAGAGACCACAGCACTGTCCTTAATTCAATCAAAAAAATTGAAAAATATGTCTCTTCTTCTCCGGATTTTTCAAATGCTCTGAAAGATATAAAGACGAATATCAACAATCGGAAATAATCCACTTAAGTGGAAAACTTTTGTTAATTTCTGTTGATACTTTTTTTCTCCCTCTTTCCCGTTGAAAACTCAAAAATTACCCACTTTTTTTCACACATAAAAAATTCTGTTCTCTCGCGGGTCCGACAGGGTTTTCCACAATAAAAGCTCTCTACTGCTTTTACTCCTAAATAACTTATATTTTTTCTATTTATAAAAACGGAGGTCTTTCTCATGTTTAAGTTCAGTTGTGAAAAAGCATTGCTTTCTTCAGGAATCGGCACTGTCTCAAGAACAGTCGCTTCAAAGAGCACTATACCTGCCCTCGAGGGAATTCTTGTCCAGGTAGGCGAAAAAATAATGCTCACAGGATATAACCTTGAGACAGGCATAAGAACCGCTGTCTCCGGAATCATTGAAGAGATGGGAAGTGCCGTTCTCGATGCCCGCCTTTTCGGCGAGATCATACGCAGAATGCCGGACGATATGATAACTCTTACCTGTGATGAGAAGCTCAACGTCACGATTGAGAGCGGCATGAGTAAGTTCTCAATCATGGCTATAGATGCGGCGGACTATCCTAAGCTGAACACAGTCGAAGAGGATGACGGCATTACCGTGAAGCAGAATATACTCAAGAGCATGATCGGAGAGACGATTTTCGCTGTGAGCGATAATCAGGCGCGCCCTGTTCACACTGGGTCTCTTTTCGATGTGGATGGCAGCAATCTGACGATTGTCAGCGTGGATGGTTATCGTCTCGCTATGAGAAAAGAGAAGATCAGCGACAAGGACCTCGGTGTGAACAGCTTCGTCGTGCCCGGCGTAGCTCTTACAGAGGTGGAGAGAATATGCCAGGACAAGGACGAGGATGTTCTTATAAGGAAAGATAGTAAGTACGTAGTATTTAACATCGGTGATACTGTTCTTGTTTCCCGCCGTCTTGAAGGTGATTTTCTGAATTATAAGAAAGCTATACCCAGAAATAATCCAGTATCTGTTATCGTTGATAAAAAGAGCATGATATCATCAATAGAGCGTGTAGCTCTTATTATCAGCGACAAGGTTAAAACGCCTGTTCGTTTCAAGTTTGAAGACGGAGTCGTTAATCTTAATACTCACGGAACTATCGGTACAGCCAGCGATACCTGTGCCATTACAGGTGACGGCGGCGGTCTTGAGATAGGCTTCAACGATAAATATATTCTTGACGCCGTGAAGAACGCCAGCGCGGAAAGCATAAAGATAGAGCTTAACACGAGCATTTCTCCGGCGATAATAGTACCCGCCGAGGGAGAAGAAAAATTCGTCTATATGGTGCTGCCCGTGCGCCTTAAATAAGGAAAAAAAGTATGGAAAAAATTAAAATAGAGACAGAGTACATAAAGCTGGACGCCGCTCTGAAATTTACCGGCATTGCCATGACCGGGGGGGAGGGCAAAATAATAATTTCAGAGGGATGCGTCAGTGTTAACGGGGAAGTATGCACTCAGCGGGGGAAGAAGCTTCGCCCGGGAGATGTGTTCATCGTTGAAGGCGAGAATTTTGAAATAGTATGAGGATAAATTCTGTTACTCTTGAAAATTTCCGTAATTTGAAAGACGTGAAGGCTGAGTTCAGCCCCGGCGTAAACGTAATCTGCGGCGAAAATGCCCAGGGAAAGACAAATCTTCTGGAGAGCGTGTATTTTTTGTCCTCCGGCAGAAGCTGGCGCACACGCTTTGACAGGGAACTTATAAACTTCGGGTCGGAATTTGCTTATATAAACGGAGATGTATCCAGCCGGGGGCGGGAGAATAAAATAGATGTCCGCATGGGTCGCGGAATGAAGAAAAAAGTTCTCATAAACGGTGTCAACAGCAAAGTCTCGGAGATGTCAGTTTTTTTGAAAACGGTTATCTTCAGTCCGGATGATCTTTATATTCTCAGAGAAGGAGCGGGCGGAAGGCGCCGTTTTATGGATAATGCCATCTGCCAATTAAGACCTAAATACGACGAATATCTCACAGAATATGAAAAGCTTCTTGACCATAAAGCAAGAATATTGAAGGATTGGGAGGAAAAACCTGACCTTCTTAAAGTTCTTCCGGATTTTGAATACAGAATGTGCCAGACAGGAGCTTATGTGATCAGATACAGGGCGTATTTCTGTGAGAGACTGCGTTCAATGGCTGAAAATGTACATAGCGATCTCACCGGCAGCGCGGAAAAAATCGAGCTGGAGTACAAGACTGTCAGCGCGGTAAGAGACCCTCTCGGCAGCGTGAAAGACATATGCTCTGAATTAATAGAGCACCTTGAAAGGCACAGAGAAGCGGAGAAAGCCGCGAGAACATGTCTCTCAGGACCTCATAAAGACGACATTGAGGTTAAAATCAATTCGCGCAGCGTGCGCTCTTTCGGCAGTCAGGGGCAGGTGCGCACGGCAGCGCTCAGCCTTAAAATGGCGGAATTGAATTTATTCACCGAGGATACGGGTGACGCTCCGGTCCTGCTTCTCGATGACGTGCTCAGCGAGCTGGACTCAAAGCGGGCGGGGTACGTTGTGGATAGGATAAAAACCGGACAGGTCATAATAACCTGTTGCAATGATACTTTGCCGGGAGCGCCGGGTAAGGTAATGCGCATGGCAGACGGTATACTCACGGAGGAATGAATAATTATGTATCTCCACCTGGGGCAGGGTACGGTAGTAAGTACCAAGACTATAGTAGGTATATTTGATCTCGATAACACAACAGCGGATCTGGATACCCGGGAGTTTTTGAGGAAAGCTGAGCTTTCGGGGAGAGTTATAAACGTGAGCGAAGAGCTGCCAAAGTCTTTTGTTGTGTGCAGTGAAGGGGGAGATTTCAGAGTTTATATCTCCCAGATGGCAAGTGCCACTCTCCTTAAGCGCGCTGAAAACAACATATTTGAATAAAAAACGCGCATTTTCTGATTTTGAAAATGCTTACATAACCTTTTGCAAAGAAAGGCAGGAAAATATATCATGGATATGGAAAATTTAGGCGTCACACATGAATACAACGCCTCGGAAATTCAGGTTCTTGAAGGACTTGAAGCTGTCCGCAAGCGCCCCGGTATGTATATCGGTTCAACCAGCGCGAGCGGTCTGCACCATCTGGTTTACGAGATAGTTGACAACGCCATAGACGAAGCTCTCGCAGGATACTGCAGCGAGATAAATGTTGTCATAGGCGAAGGTGACGTTATAACAGTTGTGGATAACGGACGAGGCATACCTGTTGACATCCAGCAGCAGACGGGACGTCCCGCTCTGGAGGTCGTATACACAGTTCTCCACGCCGGCGGCAAATTCGGCGGCGGCGGCTATAAGGTCTCCGGCGGTCTCCACGGCGTCGGCGCCAGCGTTGTAAACGCCCTTTCCGAATGGCTGACAGTACAGGTCCACAAGAACGGAAATATCTATGAGATGAAGTTCTCCCGGGGCAATATAACTCAGGAGATGAAGACAATCGGTACGACCAATCATACAGGTACGACCGTCACCTTCAAACCCGACCCGGAGATGTTTGACGAGACAGTGTACGACTATGAGACGCTGCACACCCGCATGAGAGAGCAGGCATTTCTCAACGCGGGACTCAAAATAACCATATCCGACGAGCGCGCGGTCTCCGCTGATAAACCGGAGAGCGAGCGTTATGACAGCATGTGCTATGAGGGCGGTATCCGCGAGTTTGTATCTTTCATAAACAGGAACAAAACTCCCGTCCACGAAGAGGTAATATACATGGAGGGCTCCCGGGACGACTCTATCGCGGAGATAGCTCTTCAGTATAACGACAGCTATAACGAAATAATCGTTTCTTTTGCGAACAATATCCACACTCCTGAAGGCGGCATGCATGAGACGGGCTTCAAGCAGGCTCTGACCCGTGCGCTGAACAACTATGCCCAGAAGATGAAGCTCCTGAAGGATAACGAAAAGCTCTCCGGCGAGGACGTGCGCGAGGGTCTCACGGCGATAATCTCTGTAAAGCTCACAGAGGCGCAGTTTGAGGGGCAGACCAAGGCGAAGCTCGGTAACTCTGAAATACGTACCCTCGTGGACAATATAGTCACAGAAAAGCTGGAGATATATCTTGAAGAGCATCCTGCTGTGGGCAAGAGCATCGTTGAAAAAGCGATGACAGCTTCCCGCGCCAGGGAGGCGGCAAGAAAAGCGAGGGAATCCGTTCGGAGAAAGACGGGGCTGGAGTCCGGGCAGATGCCGGATAAGCTTCAGGACTGCAACGAACGGGACCCGGGCCTTTGCGAGATATATATCGTCGAGGGCGATTCCGCCGCGGGCTCAGCTATTCAGGGCAGAGATTCCCGTTTCCAGGCGATACTCGCCATGTGGGGCAAGATGCTCAACGTGGAAAAAGCCCGGGCGGACAAAATCTACGGCAACGATAAGCTCTATCCCCTTATCGTGGCGCTTGGCGCCGGTATAGGCGAGGAGTTCAACATTGAAAAGCTTCGTTATCATAAGATAATCATCATGGCGGATGCCGATGTGGACGGAAGCCATATCAGAACGCTGCTGCTCACCTTCTTTTTTCGCTATATGCGCCCGCTCATAGAGAACGGATACGTCTATTCCGCAGTGCCGCCTCTCTATAAGCTCAGCCGCGGCAAGACACAGAGAGTTGCCTACTCCGACGAGGAGCGCGACCGCATCTCCGCGGAGATGCGCGCGGATAACCCCAACGCGAGAGTCGAGATAAACCGCTTCAAGGGTCTCGGTGAGATGGATCCCGACGAACTGTGGAACACAACGATGGATCCGGAGAAGCGTTCCCTGCGCCGGATTACTCTCGAGGACGGGCTGAAGGCCGACGAAATATTCACCGTGCTCATGGGCGAGGAGGTCGAGCCGCGCCGGGAGTGGATCGAGCGCAACGCGAAGTACGTGATGAATCTGGATATTTAACTCCAACCGAAGGAGAATGAACATATGGGACACAACAGAGATTACAAGCCGGAGGATATCGCGTTTCCCAATCAGGTGATAACCGAGTCCGAACTGGTTAGTGAAATGCAGAACAGCTATATCGACTACGCCATGAGCGTTATCGTGGGACGTGCTCTGCCTGACGTGCGGGACGGCTTGAAGCCGGTCCACCGCCGTATACTCTACGCCATGTACGAGGACGGTCTCACAGCCGATAAGCCCTACAAAAAATCAGCGACCTGCGTAGGTGACGTACTGGGACGGTACCATCCTCACGGAGACAGCTCCGTTTATGACGCGATGGTACGCCTTGCGCAGAATTTTTCCATGCGCTATATGCTGGTGGACGGTCACGGAAACTTCGGTTCCGTGGACGGAGACCCTCCGGCGGCCTACCGTTATACGGAAGCGCGCATGAGCAAGATATCAAACGAGATGCTCCGGGACATAGACAAGGACACGGTGAACTGGGACCCCAACTTTGACGAGAGCCGTAAGGAACCCAGAGTACTGCCCTGCCGATTCCCGAACCTTCTTGTTAACGGTTCCAGCGGTATCGCAGTTGGTATGGCGACGAATATCCCGCCCCATAATCTGCGGGAGGTGATCGACGCCTGCGTCTGCGTTCTGGATAACCCCGAGGCGGACCTCAGCGACCTGATGGAGCATATTCAGGGACCGGATTTCCCCACAAGAGGCATCATAATGGGGCGCAGCGGTATCCGCGCGGCGTATGCCACCGGGCGCGGAAAGATAACAGTCCGCGCAAAGGCGGATTTTGAGGAGTTCGGCAAGGACCACCGCACCCGCATAATAGTGACAGAGCTGCCCTATCAGGTGAACAAGCGCCAGCTCATAAAGAATATCGCCGAGCAGGTCAAAGATAAGCGTCTTGACGGTATAAGCGATCTGCGAGACGAGACGGACAGAAACGGCATGCGCGTGGTCATAGAGCTGAAGAGAGACGCGAACCCCCAGGTGGTGCTCAACAAGCTCTTTGCCCAGACGGCGCTCCAGTCCACATTCTCGATAATCATGCTTGCCCTGGTCCACGACCAGACACAGCCCCGGGTACTCAATCTGCGGCAGATACTGGATGAATATATCGCCTTCCAGGAGGAAATAATCGTCCGGCGCACGCAGTATGACCTTAAAAAAGCCAGGGAGCGCGCCCATCTGCTTGAAGGTCTGCTCATTGCTCAGGATAACATCGACGAAGTCATCCACATAATCCGCACATCTTACGACAACGCCAAGGAGCGCCTTATGGAGCGCTTCAGTCTCAGTGACGTGCAGGCACAGGCCATACTGGATATGCGTCTTAAAGCGCTGCAGGGTCTGGACCGGGAAAAGCTGGACGCGGAATACAAGGAGATCGAAGCAAAGATCGCCTATTACGAGGAACTTCTCGGCAGCGAGGAGATGCTCAGGGGCGTTCTGAAGGAAGAGCTCATCGCCATAAGAGACAAGTATGGAGACGAGCGCCGCACGGAGATACAGGACGTGGAGGACGATATAGACATCGAAGATCTCATCGAGGAGAAGGAGTGCGTCTATACCCTCACTCACGCGGGATATATAAAGCGTCTGCCCGCCGATACCTACCGCGCCCAGAAGAGGGGCGGCAAGGGTATAACCGCCATGGCGACACGGGAGGAGGACTTCGTGGAGATGCTGTTCTCCGCCTCCACCCATGACTATATCCTGTTCTTCACGAACACCGGTAAGGTGTACAGAAAGAAGGGCTACCTCATTCCCGAGGCGGGCCGCACCGCGAAGGGCACGAATATCGTAAATATCCTGCCTATCGAGGCGGGCGAGCGGGTCACGGCGATGATCCATATGCGGGAATTTAGCGATGATGTGTTCCTGAACATGGTGACGAAAAACGGCACAGTGAAGCGTCTCGTGCTCAGTCAGCTGAAGAATATCCGCCAGTCCGGCATACGCGCCATCAACTTCGGCGAGGATGATGAGCTCATTGCTGTTCTCAAGACGGACGGTGAGAAGAATATAATCATTGCCACTCACGACGGATATGCCATCTGCTTCGATGAGAACGACGTGCGTCCCATGGGGCGCGAGGCTGTAGGCGTCCGGGGCATAAAGCTCCGGGAGGGAGACTATGTAGTCGGCGCTGCCGCAACTCGGGAGGGCACAACTCTCCTCACAGTCACGGAGAACGGCTACGGAAAGCGTACGGAACTGGACGAATACGTCCGGGGCGAGAGCGGAGTGCCCCAGAGCCGCGGCGGCAAGGGCATGAAGAACTATAATGTCACGGAAAAGACCGGTAAGGTAGCCGGTATAAAGATAGTCCAGCCTGACGACGATATCATGATAATCTCAGACGACGGGACAATAATCCGTATGGCGGTGAGCGACGTCAATATTTACAGCAGAGCCACACAGGGTATAATCCTCATGCGTGTGTCCGAGGGTGTAAAGGTAATTTCCATCACGCGCACGGAGCAGGAGCCTGAGGAGAACGGAGATACCGCGGAGGAAGAAAATGCTTGATTGGATCGACAGCGAAGTGCTCATGGCGGTCTTTATAGCCCTGATTGCCGTGATTGCCGTGTGCGTCTGTATAGGCATAGCCTATTTTGTGCTGCGCCGTGCGGTGCGCTGGGGCATTGATCACAGCGAGACGGGCAAGGCATACCGCGCCATAGCTCAGCAGGAGCTGAAGGAAAAGTACAGGGACGAAGAATGAAAGAAGTTCACATCTATACCGACGGCGCCTGTTCCGGGAACCCGGGCCCCGGCGGCTGGGGTGCCATACTCTGCTACAAGGATCAGAAAAAGGAGATGTCCGGCGGCGAGCGGCAGACTACAAACAACCGTATGGAGCTTACGGGCGTGATAATGGCGCTTCGGGCGCTGAAGGAGCCCTGCGAGGTCACAGTTACCAGCGATTCCAAGTACGTTGTGGACGCAATGAAGCTCGGCTGGGCGGAAAAATGGCGCGCCAACGGCTGGATGCGCACTAAAAAGGAGCCGGCGAAGAACCCGGAGCTGTGGGAGGAACTTCTGACCCTGTGCGAAAAGCACCGGGTGACCTTCACCTGGGTCAAGGGTCACGCGGAGAATCCCTATAACAACCGCTGCGATGAGCTTGCTGTCGCGGAGAGCAGGAAATTCAAATAAGAAAAAGCGGAGACGGATTGCCGTCTCCGCTTTTTGACACTGAAAATTAAAATTTGACAATAAAAAGATTATTATTTGTACCCAAAACACATTGAAATCTTAACATAATTGGCATAAAATATATCAGTCTTGTAAATAATTCCAGCGGAGGTCGTTTAATTGCTGAATATTGTCCTCGTAGAACCGGAAATCCCAATGAACACAGGGAACATCGCCCGCACCTGCGCCGCTACCGGCAGCGTGCTTCACATAGTCCGCCCCATAATGTTTGATATTTCGGATAAAGCCGTAAAGCGGGCGGGACTGGATTACTGGAGCCTTGTGGATGTGCGGGAATATGAGAACATAGAGGACTTCTTCCGCAGGAACACCCCGGAACGGCTGTGGCTACTGACGACGAAGGGCAGCCGCCCGTATACCTCGGCAGAATTTCGGGACGGGGATTTCCTCCTGTTCGGAAAGGAGACGAAGGGTCTGCCTCAATTGCTGCGGGAGAAATATCCGGAAAAGTGCGTAAGGATACCCATGATAGATGAGGCCCGGAGCCTTAACTTGGCGAATTCCGTTGCGATAGTGGTATATGAAGCTCTCCGGCAGATGGGTTTTCCCGGACTGTATCCGGCTGAGTAGATTAGTAAATATTTTTGCTTTTTTAAGGAGAAAAGTATGAAATATAACAAGAAAAGCATCCTCGATATGGATTTTGCAGGGAAAAAAGTTCTCCTGCGCTGCGACTTTAATGTTCCCTGTGATAAGGCGACAAATGCCATCACGAGTGATACGCGCATCCGGGAGAGCCTTCCCACCATACGTTACCTGCTGGACAAGGGCGCGGCTGTAATTGCCTGCTCCCACATGGGCAAACCTAAGGGCAAGGTTGTACCTGAGCTTAGTCTTGAGCAGGTGGCGGCACGTCTCGGCGAGCTGCTGGGTCAGCAGATAATTTTTGCCCGCGATGTTGTGGGAGAAGACGCCTGCGCCAAGGCGGCGGCACTGAAGTGCGGGGAGATCATGCTCCTGGAAAATACCCGCTTCGAGCCGGGTGAGGAGAAGAATGACCCGGAATTCGCAAAAAAGCTGGCGTCCTTCGCGGATGTATTCGTGTCCGACGCATTCGGCACGGTCCACCGTGCCCATGCAAGCACTGCCGGAGTCGCGGCATACCTGCCCGCGGTCTGTGGTCTGCTTGTTGAGAAGGAGCTGCGGATACTCGGCGAGGCGATCGACAGGCCCAAGCGGCCCCTAGTGTGCGTGCTGGGCGGCAGCAAGGTATCCGAAAAGATAGGCGTTATTGAGAACCTTATTGACAAGGCGGACACGATCCTCATCGGCGGCGGCATGATGTTCACATTTATCAAAGCAATGGGTTACAGTGTGGGCACATCTCTCTGCGAAGAGGACAAGGTCGGGCTTGCCAGGGAACTTATTGACAAGGCGGCAAAGAAGGGCGTTATGCTGGTGCTCCCGGTAGATACGGCCATCAACGATAAGTTTGAGGACACGAACGAGTTTCTCACGGTGGATGTTAAGAACATCCCCGACGGATACATGGGCCTGGACATCGGTCAGGCAACGGCAGCCCTGTTCACAGAGGCGATAAAGACGGCGGGGACGGTCATCTGGAACGGTCCTATGGGTGTTTTTGAATTCAAGGCATTTGCGGCCGGGACGGAAGCTGTTGCCCGCGCGATGGCCCAGTCAAACGCTGTGACAATAGTCGGCGGCGGAGACAGTGCGGCCGCCGTTGAAGAGATGGGTTATGCGGACAAGATGAGCCACGTGTCAACAGGCGGCGGGGCCAGCCTGGAGTTCATGGAGGGCAAGGATCTGCCCGGAGTGGTGTGTCTGCTGGATAAGTGAGGTAAACATGAACAGACGGTACAGAAGAACGATAATCGCGGCGAACTTCAAGATGAACAAGACCTCTGCGGAGACAAAGGCGCTCTGCGAGGAGATAAAGGCGCTGCTGCCCAAGAGCAAATGGTGCGACATTGTTGTGTGTCCGCCCTTTGTGAACATAGCGGCGGCAATGCGTGTCTTCCGGGACACACGCATCGCCGTGGGGGCCCAGAACGTACATTATGAGGAGAGCGGAGCCTATACAGGCGAAGTAAGCGCCTTAATGCTGGCAGATGTGGGGGTAAAGTACGTCATAATCGGCCACAGCGAGCGCCGGCGCATGTTCGGCGAGAGCGACCTTGTTGTGAACAAGAAGCTGGCGGCGGTCCTCAAAACAGGCATGAACGCTATTGTCTGTGTGGGCGAGACCCAGGCGCAGCGTGAAATGGGCGTGACGATGGAGATAATTACTGCCCAGGTAAAAAGCGCGCTGCACGGCGTGACTCCTCAGCAGCTGAGAAACGTTGTGATAGCCTATGAGCCTGTATGGGCGATAGGTACGGGACTTGCGGCGACTGCGGAGGAGGCGAACGAGGTCTGCGCCCAGATACGTGCGGTTGTGCGGGGGCTCTACGGCGCCCGCGCCGCCCGCGCCATGACTATCCAGTACGGCGGCAGCATGAACGGGAAAAACGCGGCTGAGCTTCTCGCTCAGCCGGATATAGACGGCGGCCTCATCGGCGGCGCGAGCCTCGTGGCAGAAGATTTTATGAAGATAATCGACGCGGCAAACCAGTAATTCCGGCACCGCGGAAGTTTCTTTCCGAAAGGGAAATGAAAAAATGAAAACACCAACCACATTGATAATAATGGACGGCTTCGGTCTGTCGGACAAGGTAGAGGGCAACGCCGTCAAGGCTGCCCGAACCCCGGTTCTGGACGGACTCTGGGCGACCTGCCCCCACACGACCCTCTCCGCCTCCGGGCTGGATGTGGGCCTGCCGGAGGGGCAGATGGGCAACAGTGAAGTGGGACATACAAATATCGGCGCCGGGCGCGTCGTCTTCCAGGATCTGCCCCGCATATCTCTGGCTATCAAGAACGGCGCTTTCTTCTCCAACAAGGCGTATACGGACGCCATGGAGCACTGCGTAAAGACCGGCAACGCCCTGCACCTTATGGGCCTGCTCAGCGACGGCGGCGTCCACAGCCATATTGACCATCTTTTCGCTCTGCTTGACATGGCAAAGATGCTGGGCGTCACTAATGTGTACGTCCACTGTTTCCTGGACGGGCGGGACGTGTCCCCTACCAGCGGCGCCGGGTATGTTGAGAAGCTCCGGGATTATATCGAGGAGAAGGGCGTCGGCTCCATCGCGACCATAGTCGGGCGGTACTACGCCATGGACAGGGATAAGCGCTGGGAGCGCGTGGAGGTGGCGTACAACGCCATGGTCCTGGGCGAAGGGAAGAGCACGAGCGATCCCGTTGAGGCGGTGCGAAAGAGCTACGAAGAGGGCGTCACGGACGAATTTGTAAAGCCCATTATCTGTAACCCCAACGGCGTCATAACGCCGGAGGACAGCGTGATATTCTTCAACTTCCGCCCGGACAGAGCCAGGGAGATAACCCACGCCCTTGTGGACAGGGAGTTTGAAGGCTTCGAGCGCAAGTTCGGCTATTTTTACGTGCATTTTGTCTCCACGACGCAGTATGAAGAAGGGCTCCCGGGAGTCAGCGTGGCTTTCCGTCCCAAGGTCCTGGAAAATCTGCTGGGTGAATACCTGAGCCGGCTCGGCCTTACTCAGCTCCGCATTGCGGAGACGGAGAAGTACGCCCATGTGACATTTTTCTTCAACGGCGGCGCCGAACAGAGCTGCGTGGGCGAGGACAGGGTCCTCATTCCCTCCCCAAAGGTCGCGACCTATGACCTGCAGCCGGAGATGAGCGCCTATGAAGTAGCGCAGGAGACCTGCAGGCGCATCCGCTCCGGCGAGTATGATATGATCGTGCTCAACTTTGCCAACTGCGACATGGTGGGGCACACAGGCGTGTTCGAGGCGGCGGTGAAGGCCGTGGAAACTGTGGATGAGTGTGTCGGCATGGTCACTGAGACAACGGGCGAGATGGGCGGCATCACAATCATAACGGCGGACCACGGCAACGCGGAGTGCATGACGGATGAAAACGGCCAGCCGATGACAGCTCATACGACGAATCCCGTCCCCTTCATCATCAGCGGCATTGCGGCTCAGCTTAGAGAGGGCGGCCGCCTTGCGGACATAGCCCCCACGATTTTGGACATTATGGGTCTTGAAAAACCTCCGGAGATGGAGGGCAAGAGCCTTATTATTTGAGTTTGATTTATTTTGAAAAGGAGTTGCACCATGAAGCAGTATATCGAGATAATGGACGTTCAGGCGAGAGAGATACTCGACTCCCGGGGAAATCCCACGGTGGAGGTCGAGGTGACTCTTGACGACGGTACGGTTGGCCGTGCCGCGGTGCCCAGCGGCGCGTCCACAGGTATTTACGAGGCGTGCGAGCTGCGTGACGGGGACAAGAGCCGTTACCTGGGCAAGGGCGTTGAGAAGGCTGTCGCCAATGTAAACGGCGAGATAGCAGAGGAAGTCATCGGCATGAACGCTCTGGATCAGGTGGCGCTGGACAAGGTGCTTATCGAGCTGGACGGCACACCCAACAAGTCACGCCTGGGCGCGAACGCAATTCTCGGCGTCTCTCTCGCGGCGGCAAAGGCGGCTGCCGAGTGCCTGGGCACATCTCTTTATAACTATGTGGGCGGCGTGAACGCGAAAACACTGCCCGTACCCATGATGAACATCCTCAACGGCGGCGCTCACGCTACAAATAACGTAGACATCCAGGAATTCATGGTAATGCCCGTGGGGGCAAAGTCCTTCAGAGAGGGGCTTCGTATGTGCGCGGAGGTGTTCCATACACTCAAGAACGTCCTTAAGGAGAACGGTACCCCCGCCGCCGGTGTGGGCGACGAGGGCGGTTATGCGCCAAATCTCAGACGTGACGAGGACGCGCTGAAGGTTATCGTCACGGCTATCGAGCAGGCTGGCTATGAGCCGGGGGACGATTTCATGATAGCCATTGACGCTGCATCCAGCGAGTGGTACAACGAGGAGACAGGCTGCTATGATCTGCCCAAGGCAAAGAAGACCATGACGCGTCAGCAGCTTGTGAATATGTGGAAGAATTTTGCGCTCAAGTACCCCATCATCTCCCTTGAGGACGGCATGGGCGAGAACGACTGGGAGGGCTGGGCAATGCTCACGAAAGCTCTCGGAGGCAAGATCCAGCTCGTGGGCGACGACCTGTTCGTCACGAACACCGAGCGCCTGAAGATGGGCATTGACAAGGGTGTCGCGAATTCAATCCTTATCAAGGTCAACCAGATAGGCACCCTCACAGAGACCCTTGACGCTATCCAGATGGCAAACCGGGCAGGCTATACAGCGGTAATTTCTCACCGCTCCGGGGAGACGGAGGACACGACCATCGCCGACCTCTCCGTGGCGCTCAACGCAGGTCAGATAAAGACCGGCGCGCCCAGCCGCACGGACCGCGTCGCCAAGTACAATCAGCTTCTGCGCATTGAGGAGGAGCTGGATGACGCGGCGCAGTACCCCGGAAAGGCTGCATTCTTCAGCATAAAGTAAAAATACTGAGGTCTCTCAGGGCGCTGCCAGGGAGACCTCTTTTCGGAAAAGGAGCACCGGTATGGAACACGAGGATTATATGGCTCTGGCGCTCCGGGAGGCGCAGCTTGCCGCCAGGGAGGGTGAGGTCCCTGTGGGCTGCGTCATAGTCAAAGACGGAGAGGTGATCGCCGCCGGGCACAACCGCCGGGAGAATGACCACAGCGCGCTGCTCCATGCGGAGAGCATAGCGATACACAGAGCGTGTCTCACCCTGGGTGACTGGCGCCTGGAGAACTGCCGACTGTATGTGACCCTTGAACCGTGCCTCATGTGCGCCGGGGCTATCGTAAACAGCCGGGTCCCCGAGGTGTTCTACGGTGCGAAAGACAGGACCTTCGGCGCCTGTGGCAGTATACTCAACGTCTTTGAGGAAGGATTCGGGCACAGGCCGAAGCTCATTGGCGGCATTATGGAAGAGGAGTGTGGAAAAATCCTTCAGGATTTTTTCAAAAAAACAAGAAAAAAATGAATTATTTAATATTTGCTTAACAATTAGCTGTGTATTTGTTAACAAAACATGGGTACACTAATAATCGTCAGAAAGATATTGACTTTTTCATTTGAACCTTCTTTTTCGTACCCCGGTGTGACAGGGACACCGGGAAACAACCAAAAAAAGGTAACCCTCTCTGAAAGAGCGCTCGGCCAGGGGCGCTCTTTTCTTTTACTTTTTTTTGACACCTGAACGACCTTGGTATACAATAAATAAAATATATTATATATTTCCTGGAGGAATCAATCATGCGCATCACTGTTAAGGTCGGCACATCAACTCTCACCTACCCCACCGGTATGCTCAACATCCGGCACGTTGAAGCTCTCTGCAAGATACTCAGCGATATTAAAAATGCCGGGCACGAGGTTATACTGGTGTCTTCCGGTGCTATCGGCATGGGCGTGGGCAAGCTCGGGCTGAAGGAGAGGCCAAAGGATATGCCAACGAAGCAGGCCGCCGCCGCGGTAGGTCAGTGCGAGCTGATGTATGTGTATGACAAGCAGTTCGCCGAATTCAACCACACTGTCGCCCAGATACTGCTGACCGGATCGGACGTAAAGGATGAGGAACGGCACAGAAATTTCCGCAACACAGCGTCGAGACTGCTGGAAATGGGCGTGCTGCCCATCATTAACGAGAATGACACAGTGGGCACTGAAGAAATAAGCATCGGCGATAACGATACGCTGGGCGCCATAGTGGCGGTGAGCACAGCCAGCGACATTCTTGTGCTCCTGAGCGATATAGACGGGCTCTACACAGCAGACCCACACAAGGACCCGGAAGCAGAACTTATTCCAGTAGTTGAAGAGCTGACGGAGGAGATAAAAGCCCTCGGCGGCGGTGCCGGGAGCGAACTCGGAACAGGCGGCATGGCTACGAAGTTGAGAGCCGCGGAAATGTGCGTGGAGGCCGGATGCGATATGGTCATAGCCAACGGCGCAGACCCTGAAATACTCTACAGAATAGTTGAAGGGGAGCGCGTGGGCACGCGTTTTATCGGGAGGAAGAAAAAATGACGACATTTGAAATACTTACAGCAGCCAAGGAGGGCAAAAAGGAACTCTCCGGACTGACTACAGAGAAGAAGAATCAGGCCCTTGCCGCAATGGCGGCGGCAATTAAAGCCGATGAAGAAGCTATTCTCGAGGCGAACAAAGCGGATATGGAGGCTGCGGAGGGGAAAATATCTCAGGTAATGATGGACCGCCTCAAGCTGGACAGCGGACGCATAGACTCCATGGCAAAGGGCATAACGGATCTCATCGCCTTGCCCGACCCTGTGGGTGTTGAGTTGAGCCACATCACCCGTCCCAACGGTATTGATATTCGCCGGGTGTCCGTTCCGATGGGCGTTATCGCGATAATTTATGAGAGCCGCCCCAACGTCACCTCGGACGCTGCTGCCCTCAGCTTCAAGGCGGGCAGTGTGAGCCTACTGCGAAGCGGCAAGGAGGCGTATAATTCCGCGGCGGCTATTGTAAAGGCGCTGCGCGCCGGACTGAAGAGCGTGGGCTTGCCGGAAAATCTCATAAACCTCATCGAGGACACCAGCCGCGCCAGCGCGAACGAGCTGATGACGGCGGTGGGATATGTGGATCTCCTCATCCCCCGCGGCGGCGCAGGACTCATCCGGGCGTGCGTGGAGAATGCTGCCGTCCCCTGCATCGAAACAGGGACGGGCATCTGCCATATCTATGTGGACAAGGACGCCGACGTTGACATGGCGGCAAACATAGCCCTCAACGCGAAGGCGAGCCGCCCCAGCGTATGCAATTCGGCAGAGGTCTGCATAGTGCACAGAGACATTGCCGAGCGCTTTTTGCCTGTTCTCAGGGAGAAGCTTGTGACGGAGCGGAAGGAGAACCCCGTGGAGCTGCGTCTTGACGCGGCCGCCAGAGAATATATCGACGGCAAAGCCGCGGGCGGCAAGGACTTCGACACGGAGTTTCTTGACTATGTCATGGGTGTCAAAGTTGTCGAATCCCTGGAGGAGGCAGTGGAGCACATTGCCATCCACTCCACTCACCACAGTGACTGCATCGTCACGGAGAACCGTGCGGCGGCGGAGCAGTTCCTGAATGCTGTGGACAGCGCCGCGGTATATTGGAACGTCTCCACCCGCTTTACGGACGGCGGCGAATTCGGGCTGGGCTGTGAGATGGGTATTTCCACTCAGAAGCTCCATGCGAGAGGTCCTATGGGGCTGCAAGAGCTGACGACGTACAAATACGTTATCCGGGGTGCCGGGCAGGTTAGATAAAATAAGATCAAAATACCCCCTGATGCATCAGCATCAGGGGGTATTTCGCTCTCTTCGATATTTCGGACGCCGCAACACACAAGCGGCGGTATGCGTTACATATTATCCTCGATGTAACGAACCACATCGCCGACGGTTTTGAAGTTCTTTATCTCATCCTCGTCGATCGTGATGAGCCACTCCTCTTCCGCCTCCATGAGCAGTTCCACCAGATCCAGGGAATCTGCGCCCAGATCCTCGAAGATCTCAGTGTCCATGCTTATATGCGCCGCATCGATATCAAGCTGCTGTGAGATCATATCTCTGATTTTCTCAAACATCTTAAAATCTCCATTCGCCCGCCGGCAGGCGGGTACAGTTGTTTATTTATTTTCGCCGATGACCTTGTCCCTGCTGTAAGCGACGACTACGCGCCTGTTGGCGTCGGAGCCGATGGAGAAGGTTGTCACCTCGGGTTCGTCCTGAAGCACCATGTGGATTATATGGCGCTCGTAGGAGTTCATGGCCTCAAGGGTCACATTGCGGCGGTACTTGCGTACCTTCCCGGCGATTTTGAGAGCCAGCTTCTTGAGAGCTTCCTCTCTCTTTGCCCGGTAATTTTCGGCGTCCACGGTGATACGTGTGCGCTTTGACTGACCGCGGTTGATAACGTCGTTGGCAAGGTGCTGGATAGCGTCCAGCGTCTCGCCCCGGCGGCCGATAAGGATACCCAGATCGCTGCCGGTGAACTCAACCTTTATGGTGCCGGTCTCCTCGTCGAGGATCGCATGAGGCACGGCGTCAGAGCCCATACGCTCCACGAGACCCTTAAGGAATGTCTCAACACGTTCAGTCTCGGACACGCCGTAGGATATCTTGACCTTGGCAGGAGTGCTTCCGATACCCAAAAAGCCGGATTTGTGGCGTTCCACGATCTCGACGGAAACATCGTCTCTTTCAAGCCCCAGTTCCTTCAGACCGTTGGCGATAGCCTCTTCTTCCGTCCTGCCGGTAAATTCTACTGTTTTTACCATATAGCACTCCAAATTTTATTCTTCGCTGTCAGAGTGATCCTTGTTCTCGGCGGATTCCTCAACAGGTGCGGGCGTCTCCCTCTCCGGAACTTCGTTTTCCGGCTGAGGAGAGGCATAGCGGTTGGGATCGTAAGCACGTCCCCTTGCGAAGGGACGGTCGCCCACCTGAGAGGTCTTTATCTGGCCGGTGCGGACCTTGTATTCCCGCTCGGCGGTCTCCGCCTGAGTTTTTTCGGACTTCTGAATTTTTTTCTTGCTGGTGTTCTTGTCTCTGTAGGTAGAGCCCGTCTCGGCAATCTTTTCCTCGCGGACACGGCGCTTTTCCTCGAAAGCCGCCTCTCTTGCCTTTGTGGCGGCGATTTTTTCGGCATCCTCTTTCGCAAAAACCTTCTGATAGTGCTTTGTGGAGATGATGTCCTGGACGATACCGAGAATAGAGTTTGTTATCCAGTAGATGCTCATTGCGGCGGGCATGGCAAAACCGATCCAGATAGAGATCAGAGGCATCATGATGAGCATGGTCTTATTGGATGTTTTCGCTCCGGCGTCGGCTGTGGGCGTGGGATTCATCTTCTGGCTTATGATGCTCTGCAGAAGGGAGAGCGCACCGGAGATGATCGGGATGAGCCACAGACCGATTTGAGCCCAATGCCAGGGGTCGCTGCCTGTGAAGAACAGAAATCTGGGCGTTGCGTCCAGATTGAGCCCCAGGAACGTAAAGTCGATAGCCACGAAGCCGGCGATACCGGCGGCGGTTATCTTGGAGGCGAAGGGCGCAGCCTCAGCGGCAAGGTTCATCTCGCCGTAGGCCGTCGTGTAGTCAACGGCGGAGCCGGCGATCTTCGCAATAGTGGGCAGATGCTCCTTCGCGATGCCCATGAGCTTTGTGATAGGATGACGAATTATGCTGTACAGCAGCAGGAGGATGGGAAACGGGATAAGGTTCCATATGCACCCGGACATGGGGTTGACATTCTCTTCCTTATACAGCTTCTGTACCTCGGCGCTGTACTTCTGCTGGTTGCCTTCGTATTTCTTCTCCAGCTCCTTGACCTTTGCGGAGAGCCGGCTCATTTTCATCATGCCCTTCTTGCCCTTCATATAGAAGGGGAACAGAATGAGCTTGATGACAAGTGAAAATCCGAAGAGTGCCAATGCGTAGCTGCCGGTCAGATCATAGAAGAGCATCAGGAGCTTGGCAAAAGGCCAGACAATGTAAGAAAGCATTAAAATCCTCCGAATTTGTCATGCGGCACAGTGCCGCAGGGGGATAGCTCCCCCGAATTTAGGGTACGGGATCGTACCCGCCTTTGTGAAAGGGATGGCATTTGCAAACACGCTTCGCCGCCAGCCAGCCGCCCTTTACAGCGCCGTATTTTTCCACGGCTTCCAGAGCGTAGGCGGAGCAGGTGGGCATGAAGCGGCAGCATGGCGGCTTACCCGGGGATATGTTCTTCTGGTAAAACCGTATGAGCCCCAGCAGTGCCTTCTTCACGAGCGTCACTTCCCTTCTCTCTCAGGACGCCCTGCTTCGTGAGCAGTTTCCTGAGACTTGCGGAAATGCGGTGATAGTCGCTCCCGGCGGCGCGCACACGCCCCACCACGACTATCTCAAAACCGGTGTTCATCTCCGGCTCCATAAGACGATAGGACTCCCTGATTCGGCGGCGCAGGCGGTTGCGCTGGACAGCATTACCCACCCTTTTGCCCACAGTTATGCCGAGACGGTTGTCCCTGCGCTTCGTTTTGCGGCAGTATACCGCAAGGTAGCTGTCGCTGAAGCACTGTCCCTTGGAATAGAGACGGCGAAATTCATAATTCTTTTTTAGCGGTTCCGTTATCCGCATCTGCAAAAACCTCTTTCAGATGCGTGCGTTTAAGCACGACTGAGCCCTGCGAGGCAAACAGCTACGCAGGAGACCTGTGACAGGGTCTTCCCCGTCCCGGGGAAGGATATTCCCCCAAACTTTTCAGTACTCAGAAACTCAGTAGCTGAGCTTCTTGCGACCCTTTGCGCGGCGGCGAGCCAGTACCTTGCGGCCGTTAGCTGTAGCCATTCTCTTGCGGAAGCCGTGCTCCTTGCTGCGCTGACGCTTCTTGGGCTGGTATGTTCTAAGCATTTTCTTTTCCCTCCATTCAGATTGAACTCAACTATTTACTCGGCAACTCCCGGAAAGGAGCAGCAGTTGGTCATTTTTGGGCGCATCACACCCTTGGCGTGAATACGCGGAAAATAATTATACATTAACAAACGGCAGATTGTCAATAGGACGGGAGGCGTGTTCAAAAAGTGAATATCTGTGCCCTTCCCAGCTTGTGTAGCTTGACCTTGACGCCCTCCATAGGCTCGGCCTCCACCCACTCGCTGTTGCCCCGCTCTACGTTCTCGGCAAGGGCGAGGATATCCTCAAAGAGACCCTCGGGCTTTGTGGGGATATTGCCGTGGCAGGGGAAGAGCTCCTTTATGCCGTCCAGTGCAATGAGCTTTTTCAGACTATCCCTGAAGGCTTCAAGGTTGCGCTTATCGTCGCCGAACATCCAGATGGGCACCTCGCTGGCGGTGTCGCCGGTGAAGAGTATGCCGTGCTCTCTGTCAAAAAGACAGATATGCCCCGGAGTGTGCCCCGGAGTCGCCACGACTTCCAGCTTCACGCCACCCAGATCAAAGACATAGCCGTCCTCCACGGGCTGGTAGGGATGCTCATCAGAAGCCAGATATTTCACTTCGTCCCTGTGAGCATAGCTGGGGAGTCCGGCAAAGGCGGAATTTGCCCCAACATGGTCCACGTCGCTGTGGGTATTGACTAGCACGACGGGCAGATCGGTTATCTTGCGGATCTCACTGATAAAGTCCACCCCGTTCATGCCGGTATCTATGACAAGCGCTTTGTCCCTGCCCACGACGATGAAGCTGCGCACTCCAAACTCGTCGATTGTCCAGATATTATCCGTAAGCTTTTTTACTTCGTATTCCATAACTCCTCCATTCAGTCAGTACAGCTGTTTACTATGGCGATACCCGCGCTTGCGCCGATGCGGTCGGCTCCCGCGCTGAGCATTTTCATGGCGGTATCGTAGTCCCGGATGCCGCCGGATGCCTTGACTTTTATGCCCGAGGCCTCCTTCATGAGCCTCACGTCGGCCTCGGTGGCGCCGCCGGTGGAAAAACCTGTGGAGGTTTTGACGAATTCCGCTCCGGCGTGTGCCGCGGCGCGGCAGACGGCGATCTTCTCCTCGTCGGTAAGCAGGCAGGCCTCAATAATGACCTTGACCTTCGCGGGGGCGGCAGCCTTTACGATGGCGGCGATCTCAGTGCCGACTTCTTCGAAGAGGCCGGCCTTTGCCCAGCCGATGTTTATGACCATGTCCACTTCCCCGGCGCCGTGCTCCACGGCGTACTTCGTCTCGGCACACTTCGCCTCGGTGCTCATCGCGCCCAACGGGAAGCCGACAACGCAGCAGGTTTTCACGCCGCTGCCTCTGAGCGCTTCCGTAACGGTGTCCGCCCAGGTGGTGTTGATGCAGACGGAGGCAAAGTGATACTCCCGGGCCTCGGCACAGATCTTGAGTATCTGCTCCTGTGTAGCCTCGGGCTTGAGAAGCGTGTGGTCTATCTTTGAAGCGAGGGTGAGTTTATCCATGGTTATCATCCTTTCGTGAATGATTGATTCATATATAGTATAGCAAGCCGCCGGGGAAATGTCCAACACTAAAACAAGCCCGGGCAGGGATGCTCTGTGCCCGGGCTTTGGAAGGATCACTCTTCTTCTTTTGCCGTGATCGCGATGTTCAGCTCATCGAGCTGCTTTTGATCCACGAAGGAAGGTGCGCCCATCATTACGTCCTGGGCGTTCTTGTTCATGGGGAACGGGATTATCTCGCGGATGGAGTCCTCCCCTGCCAGCAGCATGACCATACGGTCGACGCCGGGGGCGATGCCCGCGTGAGGAGGCGCACCATACGTGAAAGCGTTGTACATGGCGGGGAATTTCGCCTTAACATCGTCCTCACCCAGCTTGACAAGCTCGAAAGCCTTTACCATGATCTCGGGATCATGGTTGCGGACGGCGCCGGAGCTGAGTTCCACGCCGTTGCACACCAGGTCGTACTGGTCGGCGGTGATGGTGAGAGGATCGATCTCGCCCCGCTCAGCCTTGAGCAGCGTCTCAAGGCCGCCGTTGGGCATGGAGAAGGGGTTGTGGCAGAATTCCATCTCGCCGCTCTCGTCACCTATCTCGTACATGGGGAAATCCACTATCCAGCAGAACTCGTAGCGCTCCCTGTCCATGTGGTTGGGGCAGAAGGCACCGAGTTTATTGCGCAGGACGCCGGCGGTCTTCTGAGCGGCGAGCTTTTCGCCTGCCGTGAGACCAACGAAGCAGCCCTTCTCAAGGCCCAGCGTTTCAACTACAGCATCCTTGATGGGCTGGATGAATTTAGCGATGCCGCCGACGATCTCGCCGTTTTCGTCATAGCGGAACCAGTAAGCCTTGTTGCCGGACTGGACCTCAACGTCGGCGCAGAGAGCATCGATCTGCTTTCTTGTACCCTCGAAACCGGTTACGACGATAGCCTTGACCGTATTACCCTCAAAGGGACCGAAGCCGCAGCCGGCGAGAAGCCCGGTGGCGTCCTGCACGGTCAGGTCGATACGCAGGTCGGGCTTATCAGAGCCGTAGGTCTCCATCGCGTCCAGATATGCGATACGTCTGAAGGGAGCTTCGGAAGCAATGTTATATGTGCCGTATTTTGCGAAGATCGGTGGGAGCACACGCTCCAGAACAGCGAAAACATCCTCCTGAGTGGCAAACGCCATCTCCATATCGAGCTGGTAGAACTCGCCGGGAGAACGGTCGCCGCGGGCGTCCTCGTCACGGAAGCAGGGAGCTATCTGGAAATAGCGGTCAAAGCCTGCTGTCATGAGAAGCTGCTTGAACTGCTGGGGCGCCTGAGGCAGAGCGTAAAACTTGCCGGGGTGCTTGCGGCTGGGAACGAGATAATCTCTTGCGCCCTCGGGGGAGGACGCCGTGAGTATGGGAGTGGTTATCTCGAGGAAGCCCTCGCTGAGCATCGCGGCGCGGAGGGCGGCGATGACGTTGCAGCGAAGGATGATGTTCTTCTTTACGGCGGGGTTGCGCAGGTCCAGATAGCGGTACTTGAGCCGCTGAGTCTCATCTGCCTCACGGCTGCGGTTTATCTGGAAGGGCAGCTCATTGTGTATGCACTTGCCGAGCACCTCAACGCGCTCGGGAACGACCTCGATATCGCCTGTGGCCAGGTCGGGGTTCTTGGAAGAGCGCTCCCGGACAACGCCGGAAATGGAGAGTGTGGACTCCTTGTTGATGCCCTTGAAGATATTCACCATCGCGTCCGTCTCGGCGACGACCTGGGTGGTGCCGTAAAAGTCCCGCATGACCACAAAAGCGAGGTTCGCGCTGACTACGCGGACATTTTCCATCCAACCGACGATAGTAACATTCTCGCCGGCATTTTCTATGCGAAGTTCATTGCAAGTGTGAGTTCTGGACTGGAACATTTTAATATCAACTCCCAAAATTATTTTTTCATTACGCCGATAACGTACCCCGAGGGGCGAGCGTCGGGAACGGGGGATATGCTGCTCTGACGGCGAACTGCGCCGTATGACGAGACAGGCACACCGCCGGTCCGGGGACCGGAATAGTCGCCGCCCGGACGGTTATATATCCGGTAATTGCCGCTGCCGCTGCCTGGACGGCTGCCGCCAAAGTCGCCGCCGGGGCGATTGTGAAAGCCGAAGCCAGTGCCGGGCACTGGAGTGTCCGGCGATGAAATATCCCGGGTGAACTCCACGAGCCGTGCTTCGGCAGGGTTTATCTCATCCTCGGAGAGTTCCCTGGGGGCGAAGCGGTATTCATATTCCCCGTGGTGCTCCTGGCAGTATTCAATGACGATGCCCATGAAGTCCCGGAGGAGGTTTGCGGGCATATCCGGCACCCGGCTGTCCTCAAAGCGCTGGCGGGCATACTCCCGGGAGCCGTCAGGAGAGATTATTGTCAGCCCCTTGGGACCGATGTTCATGCGGAAGGGCTGCGCCTCCCCTGCCAGCGCCGCAAAGTCGCCGGAGGCAAAGAAGCTGTCTATCAAGCTGAACACGCCGCACTTTTCCAGCTTCTCGAAAAACGCGAACTTTATATCCATGTTCATATCATTTATCCACGATGACAGTGCCGGAATTTTTCTCCGCGAGTCCCGCTTTGAGAAGCTCGACCGTGGCGTCGAAGTCCAGCGTTGTCTGCTCGCCCTTCGTCAGGTCCTTGCAGGTGACAGTGCCGGAATTTATCTCGTCCTCGCCAAGGAAGATAACGTAGGGAATGCCGAGCTTGTCGGCATAGCTCATCTTCGCCTTGAACTTCTTCTGCTCGCAGTGGAGCTGAGTGCGGATGCCCTTTTCACGGAGCTTCGTGGCGAGCGCGATGGCGGGAGCGAGATCCTCTGACATGGGCAGTATGAGCACATCGGCAGGCGCAGTGAGCATGGTGTCGCTCAGGTATTTCTGCTCGCCCAGGACATAGAAGAGGCGGGTAAGACCGATGGAGATGCCGACGCCGGGCAGCGCTTTGTCCGTATAGTACTCCGCAAGATTGTCGTAGCGGCCGCCGGAGCATATGGAGCCTATCTCAGGATGGTCGGTCATGGTCGTCTCATAGACGGTGCCGGTATAATAGTCGAGACCTCGGGCGATAGTCAGATCCACAGAGAAGTTCTCCTGAGGTACGCCGAACTCGCCCAGGTATTTTACGACAGTCTCCAGTTCGGTGAGGCCTTCGTCGAAGACCTTATTGCGGCCCCGGTAACCCTCCAGCGCCTGGATGACCTCTTCGTTCGTACCTTTGATGGCGATAAATCTGAGTATCTCATCAGCACTTTCCCGGGAAATGGCCACGTCCTCACCGGTGAGGATATCCCCGACGGCCTGGGGGCCGATCTTATCTATCTTATCAACGGTGCGCATGATGTCCCCGGATTTTTCGGTGAGCCCCAGCATGGCGTAGAAGCCGTTGAGTATCTTGCGGTTGTTCACGCGGATGCAGAACTTTTTCAGACCGAGGGTCGTGAAGGTTTTGTAGATTATGCTGGGTATCTCAGCCTCGTTTATGATATCCAGCTTGCCGTCGCCGATAATGTCGATGTCCGCCTGATAAAATTCACGGAAGCGGCCCCGCTGAGCGCGCTCGCCCCGGTATACCTTACCTATCTGATAGCGGCGGAAAGGAAAGCTGAGCTGACCGTAGTTTATCGCCACGTATTTTGCCAAAGGGACCGTCAGGTCAAAACGCAGGGAGAGGTCGCTGTCACCTTTGGTGAAACGGTATATCTGCTTTTCTGTCTCGCCGCCGCCCTTTGCGAGAAGCACCTCGCTGGACTCGATGATGGGCGTGTCCAGGGGCGTGAAGCCGTAGAGGGAATATGTATGGCGCAGAATTTCCATGATGCGCTCCATCTGCACCTGAGGTGCGGGGAGCAGTTCCATAAAGCCGGATAATGTGCGGGGTTTGAGCATAGTATCAACTCCAATTCATTGTTTTTCCAGGCGGGGGGGCTATAAAAATGCTCCCGTCCCCTGCGTTTGGGACGAGAGCATTACGCTTCGTGGTGCCACCCAAATTCGGAAAAGGACGTGTTTGTCCTCTTCCCTCAGTGCTTCGCTTTCCGCGGGAAGCCGCCGCGTGCCGCTGGTGGAGCTGTCTTCCCGGGGGCGCTGCCGCAAGGGGGTTTCAGCCTGTGCCCTCTCTCTCTGTGCCGGACGCCCGGGGTACTCCTGCTCCGTCTTCGCGGGACAGTGAAAATTTTTACTTGTTGTTCTGGGGGTTGACGATATTTCGCCAATCCAGAAGACCCTGATCAAGACCGTGTATAAGCACCTCTGCGGTTGCGGAGTTCGTCGCAATGGGAACATTGTGCTGGTCGCACAGGCGGGTGATATCGTTAACGTCAGAGTTGTCGCGCTCTGTGGGATCGCAGAAATAAATCACCAGGTCGATCTCGTTGTAGGAGATGCGCATGCCTATCTGCTGGCTGCCGCCCTGCGTGCAGGGAAGGCACAGCGTGATGGGCAGACCCGTCGCCTCGCTCACCAAACGCCCTGTGGTGTTGGTCGCACAGATGTTGTGTCTGGAAAGTATGCCGCAGTATGCTATACAGAACTGAACCATGAGTTCTTTTTTTGTGTCGTGCGCCAAAAGTGCTATGTTCATTGTTTGACCTTCCTTTCACAGCCTGTTCGTTTAACAATTTATTATACCACGTTTTAGGCATAACTTCAACTATTTTCTGCTGTTTTTACTGTTTTATGCCGTAGATCTTCTTCATTTTTGCAAAACGGCGGGGATAGGCGTCAGGCGTCCGCGCAGTTTTGCGGATGACGTACACCCGGCAGGCGACGCCGCGGATATTATAGTCGAAGACGCTCTCACGGACGGCGCCCAGCTCCGCGCATACGCTGTCAGCGGCGGAGGCCTCCTCCTCCGCGTGGGAGGACTTCATGGCGAGGAATGCGCCGCCGGGCTTTACAAAGGGCAGACACAGCTCGCAGAGCATGTCAAGCCGCGCGACTGCCCTGGAGACGGCGCAGTCAAACTGCTCCCTGAATTCCGGATCGCGGCCGGCCTCCTCCGCCCTGCCGTGTACGCGGCGAGCACTGATGCCCACCGCGGCGCAGGCGTCCTCAAGGAACTCGATGCGCTTGAGAAGACTGTCAAAAAGAGTCATATCAATATCAGGACGCAGTATTTTCATAGGCACACCGGGGAAACCTGCCCCCGTGCCCACGTCTATGACCCGGGCATCCCGGGGGATCATAGGCAGCGGCGCCGCGCTGTCAGCAAAGTGATTATAGGCGATGCCTTCCGGGTCGGTGATGCCCGTTAGATTCATCACTTTATTGCGCTCCACGAGGACATCCGCAAAAGTCTCAAGCTGGCTCAGCTGGCCTGAAGAAGGAGTTATGTCAACTGATTTCAAGGCTGTCAGAATTATATCCTGCATTATTTCTGCTGTTCCTTGAGCAGGTCCCGGATCTCTGCCAGGAGTTCTTCGGTGGTGGGAGCCGCGGGTTCTTCGGCGGCAGCCTCCTCTTCCTCTTTCTTCCTGCGCGCTTCCGACATCTCGTGGGCTTTGTTGAACGCCTTTACAATGGCGAACACAACAAGGGCGACGAGGATGAAGTCGATAATTGTCCCGAGGAACGTGCCGAAACCGAGGGTTATCCCCTCTTTCACGACTTCGCCCGCCTCGTCCAGCACTGCGGGGCGGACGATGATGTTAAGGGCAGTCATGTCCCGGGAGCCGACTATCCAGCTTATGAAGGGCATGAACACGTCGTTTACGAGGGAGGTCGTTATTTTGCCGAAGGCTGTGGCGATGATGACGCCTATCGCCATATCCAGAACATTGCCGCGCTGGATAAACTCTTTGAATTCAGCTATCAATTTTTTCATTTCCCTGTCTCCTCCGAATGTTGTTATTTATTTCTTGGGGATGAGGACCTTTGTGCCGCCCATGTAGGACCAGAGGACCTCGGGGATAGTAACGCTGCCGTCCGCCTGAAGATGATTTTCCAGGAACGCGATGAGCATTCTGGGGGGAGCGACGACTGTATTGTTGAGGGTGTGGGGCAGATACATTTTGCCGTCCGCGCCCTTTACGCGCATTTTCAGGCGGCGGGCCTGAGCGTCGCCCAGGTTGGAGCAGGAGCATACCTCAAAGTATTTCTGCTGTCTGGGGGACCAGGCCTCGATGTCGCAGGACTTGACCTTCAGGTCCGCCAGGTCACCGGAGCAGCACTCCAGCTGGCGTACGGGTATCTCCATGCTGCGGAACAGTTCAACGGAGTAGCGCCACATCTTCTCGTACCACTCCCTGCTGTCCTCGGGTTTGCAGACGACGATCATTTCCTGCTTTTCGAACTGGTGGATGCGGTAGACGCCGCGCTCCTCGATGCCGTGGGCGCCCTTTTCCTTGCGGAAGCAGGGGGAATAGCTTGTGAGAGTCTGGGGCAGCGTTTCCTCGGGAATTATCTGGTCGATGAATTTACCTATCATGGAGTGCTCGCTGGTGCCGATGAGATAGAGGTCCTCACCCTCGATCTTATACATCATGGCCTCCATATCCGTCTGGCTCATGACGCCTTCCACCACGTTGCCATGGATCATGAAGGGCGGAATGCAGAAGATGAAGCCCTTGTTTATCATGAAATCCCGGGCATACGCCAGGACAGCTTCGTGAAGACGTGCAATGTCGCCCATGAGATAATAAAAACCGTTGCCGGCTACGCGCCCGGCGCTGTCCATATCGACGCCGTTGAAGCTTTCCATGATCTCTGTGTGGTAAGGGATCTCAAAATCGGGCACCACAGGGTCACCGAAGCGCTCCACCTCTACGTTGCAGCTGTCGTCGGGGCCGATGGGAACGCTGTCGTCGATGATATTGGGGATGACGAGCATGATCCTGTGGATGCGCTCGGCAAGCTCCGCCTCCTGCTTTTCCAGTTCGGCAAGGCGTTCCGCCTGGGCCTTGACCTGGGCCTTGACGGCTTCGGCTTCTGCGGTCTTGGAGGGATCCTTCTTGGCCTGTCCCATCAGCGCGCCGACCTGCTTGGAGAGGGTGTTTCTGGAAGCGCGCAGCTCGCTCGCCTCCTGAATGGCAGCGCGGTTCGCCTTGTCCAGCTCCAGAACTTCGTCCACCAAAGGAAGCTTTGCGTCCTGGAACTTTTTCTTTATGTTTTCTTTTACGATATCCGGATTTTCTCTGACAAATCTAATGTCGAGCATTTTATATTACACACCTTTCAAAGTTGCATTTATTACTTAATTATGGGGACAATCAGAACTTTTTGCTGAGTTCATTCCATCTGCCGAGCTGAGACTCGGTAAGAGCCTGGGTGAATGAAGCGCCGCTTTTCTTCGCTTGGGAGATGACGCTTTTGGCTGCGGCAGAGTCGTTTGCGGCGGCGGCGTGCTCCAGGGAGAGCAGCAGTTCTACCGCTTTCTCGTTATCCTGTGCAGCATCTTTCAGGGCTTCATTCTCTTCAGTGAGGTCGTCTACCTGGTTTTCGAGGGACTCAACTTTATCAAGAAGCTCCTGCCGCTCTTTTTCGTTCGCGGCGGCCTCATCCTTCAGCGTTTCGTTCTCCTTTTGGAGAAGTTCGATGTTCTCAAAAGCGGACGCCGTAGCCTGGGAATGAGAGTTCGTCAGGTTTTCCATGGCGATGGCGTTGTTCCGTTCGGAAACAAGATAAGAAAACAGCATCAGAAGAAACGCCACAAGAAACAGCACCATGAGATATACGGCTATCCTGTTGCGGCTCTTCCTTCCTTTATTATCCTCCTGCATTTTCCTCGTCCTCCGTTAAAGCTTGATTTTACTGAGAGCGTCGATGAGTGCCTGGAGGTCGTCGCCGCCGTAGTATTCAATTTCTATTTTACCCTTTTTCTTGCCGCTGGCGATGGTCACTTTGTGCCCCAGCACGCCGGAGAGAGCTTTTTCCACGTCGCTGAGGTAATTTACCGTAATTCCCACAGCGGGCGCATCCTTTTTCGGACGCTCAGCGGCCAGCCTGGCGCAGAGCTGCTCAGCCTGGCGCACGGAAAGCTGGTTTTTTACAATGATCTCCGCCGCGGCCTGCTGCTGGGAAGCGTCTTGGATGCGCATAAGCGCTCTTGCGTGTCCGGCTGTAAGCTCACCGGAACGTATCATATTCTGGAGCTTTTCCGGCAGATTAAGCAGGCGCACAGTGTTCGCCACGGCGCTGCGGCTTATGCCCATCTGTTCCGCAACTGCCTCCTGGGTCATCCCAAATTCTTCCATGAGGGATTTAAAGCCACAGGCGATCTCCATATCGTCCAGGTCCTCACGCTGAAGATTCTCGATAAGCGCCAGTTCCTTGGCCTTTTTGTCATCTGCCTCGATTATATTTACCGGCACTTCTCTGAGCCCGGCAAGACGGGCGGCACGCCATCGGCGTTCGCCGGCGATTATACTATAATAACCTGTCGACAGACGGCGCACCGTTATGGGCTGGAGTATACCGTGTTTTTTTATGCTCTCCGCCAGTTCATTGAGCGCGGCTTCGTCAAATTTCTTTCTGGGCTGGTCGGAGCGGGCTTCGATTTTGGTTATGGGCAGCGTTTTCGCGCTGTTTTCTTTTGCTGTGTAGGCCGCCTCTTCTCCGAGAAGGGCCCCAAGCCCTTTGCCTAATGCCATTTAATCCACTCCTTTCAGCGCGTTCGAGAGCTTTTTGCCCAGCTTTCTGTACGCCCGCCCGCCTTTGGAGTGCTTGTCCAGGGCGAGAGCCGGCATCCCGTGACTCGGTGCCTCGGAAAGCCGCACATTCCGTGGTATTTTCACGTCGTATACAAGGTCCGGAAAATGAGCCTTTACCTCTTCCACGACCTGGTTGGAAAGCTGAGTGCGGCTGTCGTACATCGTCATGACCATTCCCTCTATCCTGAGGTTGGGGTTTAGCCTGTCGTTCAGTATTGTGACAGTATTGAGCAGGTCGCTCAAGCCTTCAAGCGCGTAGTATTCACACTGAATTGGGACGATCATGCTGTCGGCTGCGCACAGCGCATTCAGGGTGAGCAGCTCCAATGATGGGGGACAGTCGATTATTATGCAGTCGTAGTCGTCTCTGATGGAATCAAGTGCCTCTTTTAGCCGATATTCCCTGTTGTCCAAGTCGACGATCTCCACACCGGCGCCCGCAAGGGCCTTGTTTGATGGAACTATATCGCCGTATGGTGTTGATACGATCGCGTCCCTGATGTCGGCTCCGCCGATTATTACATCATATATAGTAGTAGCTTCGTTTTTTGAAACGCCGTAACCTGAAGTTGCGTTTCCCTGGGGATCAAAATCAACGAGGAGTGTTTTAGTATTAAACAGACCAAGTGAATATGCCAGGTTTACGCAGGTCGTTG
The DNA here is from genome assembly GCA_934552825.1 of uncultured Oscillospiraceae bacterium. Classification (GTDB taxonomy): domain Bacteria; phylum Bacillota; class Clostridia; order Oscillospirales; family Oscillospiraceae; genus CAKTEQ01. The sequence continues at coordinate 423,277 of CAKTEQ010000001.1, read as the reverse complement.
TTTTCCCGACGCCGCCCTTCTGGTTGGCTATTGCTATAACTTTTGCCAATTCGCGTCTCCTTTCTGCTTTTGCCTGCGAAATTCGGCTTTTTTCGCCGTAACTTGCATTATAGTTTATTTGGCGGCGCTTTTCAATGCCTATTGGCGTAAATAATAAAAAGTGTCCGATGTTTCATGTGAAACATCGGACAGGAATGTGGAGCGTAATGTTTCATGTGAAACATTACTTGGGGATGACAAGAAGGAGAGAAATACTTTCGCTGGTTTCAGTGCGGGTGCAGCTCGCGTTGATCCCGGAGTGTTTAAGCAGTTCCATGCCGCGATTGACGGAATTTATAAAGATGCGTATATCTTTTATAATGTACAAATTCCGATCGGGATGGTGCTCTTCCGGCTGTGGTTCGGATTTTCGCTGAATATAGGTGTCTATATAGGCTTCCGTTCGGGCGACGTTCATTTCACCCTTTATAATAATGTCCAGCACCTCCATGCGGTCCTCGTTGTTGTCAAGGCGCAAGAGAGCGCGGGCGTGGCGTTCAGATAGGCCGAATTGCCGCATTTTCTGAATTATCTCCGGGGAGAGCCGCAGCAGGCGGAGCTTGTTTGCGACAGCGGACTGGGATTTGCCTATGCGTTTTGCCGCTTCCTCCTGAGAATACCCGGAGAGACGTATAAGCTTTGCTAGCCCTTCCGCCTCTTCGAAAAAGTCCAGATCTTTACGCTGAAGATTTTCCACAAGGGCCAGGAGCCCGGACTGAACGTTATCGATCTCAAGGACGATAGCCGGCACTTCCTTAAGTCCCGCAAGCTTTGAAGCCCGCAGGCGCCGCTCGCCGGCGATAAGCTCATAGCCCTTCTCGGTGCGCCGAACGCTTATTGGCTGAATGACGCCGTGACGCCGGATGCTCTCAGCCAGTTCCTCAAGACCCTTGAGATCGAATATCTTTCTGGGCTGGGAAGGATTAGGGACGATTTCCTCGGTTCTTATGTAAACTACTTTACTGGACTCGAAATAACCTTTCTTCTTGACAAGCGCCACGGATGAAAACTCCTTTTTCCCGGGGAAGCCCCCGTTTCTATCTCTGCTTTTTATGATAAAGCCTGTCCCCGGGAATAAATTGTCGGATTCTGTCGAAGAATTTGTGTAACTTTCGGAAAAATACAATATATACGGGTCGGGAAATGACGAAAACCGCAAATGTAGTGGAATTGTGGAAAACTCACGCAAAGAACGCAGTGACGTCATCATAGGTGAGCGAGGGGTGGAGAGCCAGGTTCAGACAGTAGCTCAAAAGCTTCGCCGACTCCTCGACACGCCGGTCAATATCCCGGGGCGTCACGATCATATCCCCCCCGTATTTCCGCAGAGCCTCCTCAGATATATCCTCGTATCCCGCTTCGGCGGCGAGATCTATACATATAGTGGCGGCATCCACGACGGTGGGGATACCAACGGATATCACCGGAACGCCCAGCAGCCCTTTGTCGATGGCTCTGCGGGCATTACCGACGCCGCTGCCGGGGATTATACCACTGTCAGATATCTGAATAGTGCGGCATATACGGCTGATGCTCCGGGAAGCGAGGGCGTCCACTACGATTACGGCGGCTGGTGAGATACACCCGGATACGCTGTTAATAATTTCCCCCGACTCGATGCCGGTTTCACCCAACACGCCGGGGGCAATGGCGGCGACGGAGCCGAATTGGCTGAACTGCCCGCCGTTTTTAAGATGCCGCGTGACGATTAGCTTTTCCACAGCCGAGGGACCGATCGTATCCGGGGTAACGGCTTCGTTTCCCAGTCCGGCGACGAGATAAGGACCGTTCCATGGAAGAAAGCGCCGCAGCAGCTCAGCGCCGGCCGCGGCGGCAGCACGGAAGCTGTCCCCGGATAAAATGAGCTCGTCGGGGAGCGTCAGGGTGGCATAGGAGCCGATGGGCTTTCCCGTGGCTTCGGCGGCGCCGGCGGTAGTGATGCGGACGACAGTCACGTTCAGCCCCTCGAGCTTCTCCTCATTAAACACGACTCCCGGGATTTCTGGAGCGTCGGGAGAGAGGCGGCCTGCCTCCAGAGCGAGATCGGTACGAATTTTAGTCATTATCAGCACCTCTGAAACACAAGATATGGTGGTATTTTTCCCGGCGGGCGGAAAAATATTAAATGTAAAAATTTTTTTCAAAAAAAGGTTGCAATTTTGCGGAATAAATGCTAAAATTCCATTCTGCACCGTAATGGGTGTAATCTGCTGTTGGAGGAGGTAGTTGACTTGCCTAACATTAAATCCGCTGAGAAGCGCGTAAAGATAGCAAAGGCTAATAACGCCGTTAACAAGGCTATCAAGTCTAATTTGAAGACCAGCATGAAGAAGTTTGACGAAGCTGTGGCTGAAGGCAACCTGGAAGCAGCCAACAGCACATTCAAAGTTGCTGTCAAGACAATTGACAAGGCGACAAGGCACGGTGTTCTGCATAAGAACAACGCAGCGCACAAGAAGAGCGACATCGCGAAGAAGCTCAATGCGCTCAACGCCTGATTGAACAGGACTTCTCTGAAGGCAGTCATCCTCGGATGGCTGCCTTATTATTTTTGCCCGGACATGTGCAGAAAAAAGCCTTGCGGGCAGTCTATACAATATGATAAAATAAAATGATTTGATTAAACCCCTGTGGAGGAGACCTTATGGAGCGGGAAAAGGTAATAATTGCTGACAGCGAGATAGCCCGTCAGCGTGAAATAATGGGGAGGGTGAAGGATTTTATCCTCGCGCGCAAAGATAAGCCCATGGCGATGGTGGATACCTACGGCTGTCAGCAGAACGAGGCGGACAGCGAACGTATACGGGGTATGCTCCGGGAGATGGGATACACCATGACCCAGGACGAGAAGCAGGCGGACGTGGTGGTCATAAACTCCTGCGCCGTTCGGGAGCACGCGGAGGACCGGGTGCTCGGCAATATAGGCGCCCTCTCACATACGAAGAAGGCGAATCCAAATCAGAAAATATGCCTGTGCGGCTGCATGGCAGCTGAAAAGCGGGTGCTCGATAAGGTGAAGAGCAGCTATCCCTACGTGGACCTGGTGTTTCCGCCGGACGCACTGTGGCGTTTTCCCGAGCTTTTGGAGACGAGTCTCCTCTCCGGGAAGCGCCAGTTCATCCCTCAGGACACGAACGGCACCATCGCCGAGGGAATACCCAACCAGCGTGACGGTAAAACAAAGGCTTGGGTCAGCATCATGTACGGCTGCAATAATTTCTGCTCCTACTGCATCGTTCCCTACGTAAGAGGCCGGGAGCGCAGCCGCGACCCGGAGGTAATCCTCAATGAGGTCCGTGAGCTGGCGGCTCAGGGCTACAAGGACATAACCCTCCTTGGACAGAACGTGAATTCCTATGGCAAGGACCTGCCGGAACGGCTGGATTTTTCGGACCTTCTCCGGCGGATAAACGATGTGCCGGGGGATTTTGTGATCCGGTTTATGACGAGCCACCCGAAGGATGCCTCTGAAAAGCTCTTCAGGACAATGGCCCAGTGCGAAAAGGTCGCCCCTCAGCTCCACCTGCCCTTCCAGGCGGGGAATGACAGGGTGCTGAAGAAGATGAACCGGGGCTACGACAGGGCGAAGTATCTGGCGCTGACGGAGATTGCCCGGGAGTATATGCCGGACATTGTGCTGACAAGCGATGTTATAGTCGGCTTTCCCGGGGAAACGGACGAAGAATTTGAAGACACACTGACTCTTGTAGAGCAGGTGCGGTTCGACGCGCTGTTCACCTTCATATATTCGCCCCGCTCGGGCACGCCCGCGGCGGAGATGCCGGACCCCTATACCCGGGAACAGAAGCAGGTGCGCTTCGATAAGCTCATAGACCTGCAGAACAGCATTTCCCGGGAAAAACACAAAAGCTACGTCGGCAGAACGCTGCGCGTCCTGGTGGACGGCGCGGGCACGGGCAAGCACGACCTGGCCGCGCGGACCCGGGGCGGCCGCCTTGTGCACCTGGACGGGGACAGCAGCCTCATAGGAAAATTTATAGACGTGCGCATAACGGACAGCAGCACGTGGGCTCTCGTGGGAGAGCCGGTTTAAGGAGGAGAGGACCATGGCGGAAGCGACGCCTATGATGCGCCAGTATAAAAAGATAAAGGCGGAGAACCCGGGCACACTGCTGTTTTTCCGCCTGGGCGATTTTTATGAGATGTTCGGGGAGGACGCGAAGATAGCCTCCAAGGAGCTGGACCTGACCCTCACCACGAGGGACAGGAGTAAGCCCCCCGAAGAGCAGACGCCCATGTGCGGCGTGCCCTATCACGCGTGCCAGGGCTATATAGCCCGGCTCATCTCAAAGGGATACAAGGTCGCGATATGCGAGCAGACGGAGGACCCGGCTCTGGCAAAGGGACTGGTGGAGCGCAGCGTCACGCGGATAGTGACGCCGGGAACTGTGATGGAGCAGGACCTTATCAGCGACGACAGGAATAACTACATAGCCGGCGTATACGCGGGGGAGAACGCCTGCGGAGTCTGCTTCTGCGATATAACGACGGGGGAGATGCGCGTATCCGTATTCACGGGATTTGACGCCGGGGAGCAGGCAATGAACGAGCTTTACAGCGCTGCCCCCGTGGAATGCGTCCTCGCGGGGATGGACACAGGAGATATCGAAAAATTCCTCAAAGATAAGCTGGACTGCCCCGCGGAGACGAAATACGCCCCGCTTTTTGCGGAGAGCGTAGCGAGGACGGTGCTGGCGGAGCAGTTCGGGGAGATAAACCTGGAGGACCTAAGCGCCGGGGAGCGCCCCTTTGCCGAGGCCGCCGCAGGCGGACTTTTGGGCTACCTCAGAGAAATGCAGAAGGGCAGTCTGAACCAGATACGCCGCCTCACCGTTAAGAAAAAAGGCGTGTATATGGAGATCGACATGACGGCCCGGCGAAACCTGGAGCTGACGCGCTCCATGCGCTCAGGGGACACGAAAGGCACCCTCCTCGGAACGATCGACAGAACAAAGACCGCCATGGGCCACCGTATGCTGAGGAGTCAGCTGGAAAAACCCCTTATGGACCTGGATGCCATCACGGCACGCCATGAGGCGGTGGAGGAGCTGGCGGGAAAGAGCGTGGAGCGGGAAGAGCTGCGCAAGACGCTCGGCGCGGTGTACGACATCGAGCGCCTTATGGGACGCATGATATACGGCAATGCCAACGCCCGGGATCTTATCGCTCTGGCGCAGACCTGCGAAAAGCTGCCTCAGGTGGCTCAATTTCTCGGCGAAATGGAGAGCTCTCAGCTCCGGGAGATGAGCGGGCGGTTCGACACGCTTTCAGACATCGGCAGCAGCATTACGGCAGCCATCGAGCCGGATCCTCCCGTGTCCGTGCGGGACGGGGGAATGATAGCTGCCGGGTTCAGCGCCGAGGTGGACAGGCTCCGGGATATAATAGAGCACGGCACCGAGCGCATAGCGGAGCTGGAGGCCCGCGAGCGTGAAAAGACCGGGATAAAAAATCTCCGCGTGGGCTATAACCGGGTGTTCGGCTATTTCCTCGAGGTGAGCAAAAGCTACTTCGACCTTGTACCGGAGGGGTATGTGCGCAAGCAGACCCTTGCCAACTGCGAGAGATATATAACCCAGGAGCTAAAAGAGCTGGAGAGTGATATGCTCGGCGCAAAGGACCGCATCAAGGACACGGAGTACAGGCTCTTCTGCGTCCTGAGGGACGACGTTGCGCGTCAGGTGGACCGTGTGCAGCAGACGGCGGCGGACATCGCCATGCTGGATATGCTGTGCAGCTTTGGCCACAGCGCCGTGAAATACAGATACGTGCGCCCCAGAATGAGCGGCGGCACAGAGCTAAACATAACGGCAGGACGCCACCCGGTGGTCGAGATGAACCTGCCGGACAAGGGCTTCGTGCCGAACGACACATTTATGAACACTGGCGACGACCGCGTGATGATAATTACGGGACCCAACATGGCGGGTAAGAGCACTTACATGCGCCAGGTGGCGCTGATAGTTATAATGGCGCAGATAGGCTCGTTCGTGCCGGCCTCGGGAGCGGAGATAGGCATTGTGGACCGGGTGTTCACCCGCGTGGGAGCCTCCGACGATCTGGCGGGCGGACGCTCCACCTTCATGGTGGAGATGACCGAGGTGGCGGAGATACTGCAGAACGCGACCTTCCGCAGCCTCATACTTCTCGACGAGATAGGGCGGGGCACCTCCACCTATGACGGGATGAGCGTTGCCCGCGCCGTGGTAGAGCGCTGCTGGGACCGGGATAAGCTGGGGGCGAGGACACTGTTCGCCACCCATTACCATGAGCTCACGGTGCTCCAGGAGGAGCTGTCGGGAGTGAAAAACTACCATATCTCAGCCATAAAGCGCGGGGAGAAAATACTCTTCCTCAGGAAGATAGAGCAGGGCGGCGCGGACGAGAGCTACGGCATCGAGGTCGCGCAGCTCGCGGGCGTTCCCGGCGACGTTATTTCCCGGGCAAAGGAGATCCTCGCAAAGCTCGAGTGCGGGCAGATGGAGATAGTAGTGCCCCGGGAGCGGAAGCATGAGCCTACGGAGCAGGAGCAGCGCGCGGCTGAAATATTCTACCGTATACAGGGGCTGAATCTGAATTTCATGACGCCCATTCAGGCGATGGAGACACTCTATGAGCTGCACTCCCTCGCCAGTGACGAACCCGTTATAAAATGAGCACAGCAAGGGAGGTTCGCTCATGAGCAAAATCAACGTACTGCCGCCCTTTATGGCGGACCTTATCGCCGCGGGCGAGGTGGTGGAGAGACCGGCAAGCGTGGTAAAAGAACTGCTGGAGAACGCCATCGACGCCGGGGCGACCGCCTGCACCGTAGAGATACAGCAGGGGGGCATGACATATATCCGCGTGGCGGACAACGGCTGCGGCATGAGCCGGGAGGACGCCAGAACGGCATTTCTCCGCCACGCCACGAGCAAGATAAGAAATCAGGAGGATCTGGAACACATAGGCACTCTGGGCTTCCGGGGGGAAGCTCTCGCCGCCATAAGCGCCGTCAGCCGGGTGGAAATGCTCACCCGTGAGCCTGATGCGCCCTTTGGCACAGCAGTCACTGTCGAGGGAGGCGAGGTTCTGCAGGAGGAGGACGCCGCCTGCCCGCCGGGCACGACCATGGTGGTGCGGGACCTGTTCTTCAATACGCCCGCAAGAATGAAATTCATGAAGAGGGATGCCGCGGAAGCCGGAGCCGTGCGCATAGCTGTCGTCAATGAAGCGCTGAGCCACCCGGAGGTGTCCATAAAGTACATAAGAGACGGCAAAGAAGAGCTCTATACCGCGGGGGACAACGTGTTGAAAAACTGCGTTTACAGCGTCCTCGGCAGGGATGTTGCGCTCAATATGGAGAGCGTGCGCTGGTCCGGAGAGGACATCGAGGTGACGGGTTTCGTGGGTAAACCCACCGCCTGCCGGGGCAACCGGGCGATGCAGTATTTCTTCGTAAACGGCAGGTGCATAAAGGCGCCAGCCCTCACGGCGAGCCTTGAGGCGGCATACAAGAACCGCGCCATGGTGGGGAAATTCCCGGTGTGCGTGCTGATGATAAAGATGAAGCTCTCCGCCGTGGACGTGAACGTCCACCCGGCGAAGACCGAGGTGCGCTTCTTCAACGGCAAGAGCGTCTGCGACGCTGTGTACGGCGCGGCATTCGAGGCCCTTGACGGAGAACAGACCATAACGCCTCCGGCTCAAAAAGCGCAGCCCCGGGAGGACTTTTTCCGGAGCATGACTGCGGAGCGCTTCAGGGAGGAGATCGCCCGGACGCCACGGGAGACGGAGATACGGCAGACATATGATCCGGGAACTGTCAGGTTCCAGCCCACGGTCCGGGAGGAGAAGAGGGCGCCGATCCAGCCCCTCACTCCGGGCACCCAGCGCATGGGCGCGCAGATACGTTTCAACAGCGAGCGTTCGCCCTACGAGCGCATGACGGAGACAGAAGTGAGAGACGAGCTGCTCCAGCGGCAGAGCCGGGAGGAGCTCCCCGCACCGGAGAGCGAAAGCGCGGAAGAGAAGCAGATGACTCTGGAGGAAGAGATGCCCGCCCAGTGCCCGCCATTCCGGGTGGTGGGGGAGATACTCACAACGTATATCGTGGTAGAGCAGGAGGGGAAGATACTTCTTATCGACAAGCACGCCTGCCATGAGCGGATACTCTATGACAAGACAAAAGCCAGCGTGGGGGACGTGATGCGCCAGACGATGCTGACGCCCGCGATACTGAGGCCCACCGGAGAGGAATTTGCGGCGCTCATGGAGAACAGCGCTCTGCTGGAGAGGTTCGGCTTTGAGCTGGAGGACTTCGGCGGCGGGAGCATAGCCGTGCGTACCTGTCCGGCGGATATGGATTTCGGCCAGGTCCAATCCGCCGTGGAAGAGATAGCGGGGGAGCTCGCCGGACGGGGCAATGCGGATCAGGACGCCCGGGACCACGTCCTCGCGACGGTCGCATGCAAGGCGGCTATAAAGGCCGGGCGGAAGAGCGACATGAGGGAGCTGGAAGCTCTTGTGGGCAAGGTGCTCACGGGGGAGGTCAAGTACTGCCCCCATGGAAGACCGGTCGCCGTGGAGATAACAAAGTATAAGCTGGACAAGCTGTTCGGCAGAGTATAAGAAAGGGGAAAAAATGACAAATTACCGCAGATTACCGCTTAAAAGCCTGAAAAATTGCAGGGAATTGGGCGGATTTCCCACAAAGGACGGCGCGGTCACAAAATACGGAGTGTTCCTGCGCTGCGAGATACCCCGCGACCTGCCGGCGGAAGATATAGAGTTTTTCAGGAACTACGGCGTGACCGACTGCATGGATTTCCGCAGCAGCGGCGAGCTGCAGAGAATAAAGAACTACATGAGCTGCCTGGATTTCGTGGATTACCACATCCTGCCCATGTTCGGCAGCGGGCAGGTGGCACCCCAGGCGCAGACAAAAAAGGAGAAAAAGGAATTCGTATTCCAGGACTGGCAGACTGTTTACTGCGATATGCTGGATAATTTCAAGGACTGGACGAAGAAAATAATAGAGACAGCCGCCCGGGCGGAGGGGGCGTGCCTCTATAACTGCACCACGGGCAAGGATCGCACGGGGCTTTGCACGATGCTCCTTCTGAGCATAGCGGGGGTGGACAAGGAGGATATCGTCGCGGATTACTGCGTGTCCATGATCTATATGAGGGATGTGTATGATACTATCGACTTCGGAGGCCCCCTCGAACCGAAATTCCGGCTTACGCCTCCGGACGCCATGGGCGACACCATCGACTATCTCGAGGGGAAATACGGCAGCGTGACTGACTATATCCGAACCTGCGGAGTCAGCGATGAGACCATAGAGAAGATCAGGGCAAAATTTGTTGAGTGAGTTGAGTGACATAAAGTCTCCGGACGTTCCGTTCCGGGGACTTTATGTATATATTGCACAGATTTAGACGACCGCGGCGGAGAAAACAGGGGAGAAACACGGAATTTACTTCACGGGGAAATATTCTCTTGCGCGAAACTTGAGCGGCGTGTTATCATAAAGCATAATTTACAGTTAAAATTTTCGCGCATTCCGCCCCGTGGGGCGGGGAATGAGAGGATATAATTATGGCAACAAAAAGCAGCATCAAGGCGGCAGAGGCGATGATACGCCTGGAGCCCATTTATCAGGGTAAATTCAGCCGGAATATACGTTACTTCGCGGATGAGACACTCACCCATCTTCAGATCCAGGCGCTGTTTTTGCTGAGAGACTGCGGGCCTCTGGCGATGCATCAGATATCCGTGCGCCTGCATATGTCAAAGCAGCACCTCACGAGATTTATAGACACATTGGTACGCCGGGGGATACTGGAGCGATTCCAGCTGGAGAACAACCGCCGCACGGTGTATATCCGCATCACTCCCGAGGGGGAGAAGCTGCTGGATGACTACATCAGATACGCTGTGGACACTTTCGCTACTATGGTGGACAGCCTCACCGAAGAGGAAAAGAACAACATCACAAACGCGGCAAATGTCCTTCTGGATGTTATCTCCAAGGTAGACGACAGGGAAATATAACATATTGTCCGACTTGAAACCGACGCCTCCCGTCGCAGCGACGGGGGGCGTAATTACGTAGGGGATGAGATCATGAACTATAATGCGGGAGAATTCGATATAGCCGTCATAGGCGCGGGCCACGCGGGCATCGAGGCGGCGCTGGCAGCCGCCCGCCTGGGAATGAAAACGGTGTGCTTCACCATAAACCTGGACGCGGTGGGCAATATGCCCTGCAACCCCGCCATAGGAGGCACGGGGAAGGGCCACCTTGTCCGGGAACTGGACGCCCTGGGGGGCGAGATGGGCCGCGCCGCGGACAGAGCCTGCATTCAGTACAGAATGCTCAACCGGGGCAAGGGTCCCGCAGTCCACTCTCTCCGAGCTCAGGCGGACCGCAGAGAATATCAGAAGGTGATGAAGCACACTCTTGAGCTGCAGGAAAACCTCACCCTCAAGCAGGGAGAGATAACGGAGATAGGCACGGAAAACGGCGCTGTGAGCTTTGTGCGTACCGCCACCGGCGGGATATATAAGGTGAAAGCTGCCGTCATATGCTCCGGGACATATCTCTCGGGACGCACCATCGTGGGGGATGTTGTGCGCTCCGGCGGACCTGACGGAATGTTCGCGGCGGAGGGGCTTACGGGGAGCCTGCTCGCCATGGGGCTCGACCTGCGGCGCTTCAAGACGGGGACGCCCCCGAGAGTTAACGCCCGGAGTATAGATTACTCAAAAATGGAGCTCCAGCGGGGGGACGATGTGGTCGTGCCCTTCTCCTTCAGTACGGAGATCCCTCCGGAGAACAGAGCTGTGTGCTACCTCACCTATACGAATGAGGCGACCCACGCCGTTATAAGAAAAAATCTGGACCGCTCTCCGCTTTATTCCGGAGTAATAGAGGGTATCGGGCCGAGATACTGCCCCTCCATCGAGGACAAGGTGGTGCGCTTTGCGGATAAGCCCCGCCACCAGCTATTTATCGAGCCGATGGGCCTTGACACGGAGGAGGTCTATATCCAGGGCTTCTCATCTTCTATGCCGGAGGACGTGCAGCTGGAGATGCTCCATACGATACCGGGACTTGAAAATGCGGAGATGATGCGCTCGGCATACGCCATCGAGTACGACTGCATAAATCCTCTGGAGCTGAGGCCGACACTGGAAGTGAAAAAAGTCAAGAATCTATATGGCGCCGGTCAGTTCAACGGCACCTCCGGCTATGAGGAGGCGGCGGCTCAGGGACTTGTGGCGGGTATCAACGCTGCCATGCGCCTTAAGGGAGAAAAGGCCATGGTGATAACAAGGGACATGGGCTATATAGGCGCGCTGATAGACGATCTCGTCACGAAGGGGACGAATGAGCCCTACAGAATGATGACTTCCCGCAGCGAGTACCGCCTGCTCCACAGGCAGGATAATGCGGACCGGCGGCTCATGCCCGTGGGATACGGGGTGGGGCTTGTGAGCCGGGAGCGGTACGAGAAAATGCTGGAGAAGTATGCCGCTGTGGAGCGGGAGATAGACAGAGTGCGCGGCATCACGGTCCATGCGGGGGAGGAGCTGACCCGCCTTATGGAGTCCCGGGGCACAAAAAGCGTCACAACGGGCATCCGCCTCAGCGAGCTTATAAAGCGGCCCCAGCTCAATTATGATATCCTCGCACCCTTCGACCCTGCGCGTCCAGCGCTCAGCCGGGAGGTGACAGAGCAGGTGGAGATATCCATAAAATATGAGGGATATATCGACAGAGCCATGCGCCATGTGGAGCAGATGCGCCGCATGGAGACGCGGCTGCTCCCGGAGGACATCGACTATAACAGGATAGAAGGGCTGCGTCTTGAGGCGCGGCAGAAGCTCAGCGCTGTGCGTCCCCTCAATATGGGACAGGCATCAAGGATCTCCGGAGTCTCCCCGGCGGACATGACGGCGCTGATGATATACTTGGGGTAAGGCTATGGAAAAAATCGTTCTTGGGCTCAGCGGCGGGGTGGACAGCTCCGTGGCGGCGCACCTGCTGAAAACGGCGGGGTGGGACGTTACGGGCGTGTTCCTTGTCACCGGCTGCGACGACGGAAAGGACGCGGAGAGCGTCGCCCGGACGCTGGGCATCGGCTTCAGAAGAGTTGACGTGCGGGAGAGCCTTGAAAAATTCGTAAAGGAGCCCTTCACACAGGCATATCTCCGTGGGGAGACGCCGAATCCCTGCATAATGTGCAACCCGTCGGTCAAGTTTCCCACACTCTTCGGGGTAGCGGATGAGATAGGCGCGAAGTACGCGGCGACGGGGCACTATGCCCGCACAGAGATCGTTGACGGCAGGGCGCGTCTCCTCCGGGGGCGGCACGAGAACGACCAGAGCTATATGCTCTCGTCTCTTACCCAGGAGCAGCTTCTGCGGATAAAATTTCCCCTCGGAAATATGAACAAGGCGGAGATCCGCGCCGCCGCCCGGGAGATAGGTCTCTCCGTGGCGGACAAGCCTGACAGTATGGAGATATGCTTCATACCGGACGGAGACTATGGCAGGTTTATTGAGGAACGGGTGGGAGGTCTGCCCGCAGGGGACTTTGTTGACCCCGCCGGGAACGTCCTCGGAAGACACCGGGGCATCCACCGCTATACAGTGGGGCAGCGCCGGGGGCTCGGAATAGCTCTGGGCAGACGTATGTTCGTAAGCCGCATAGACCCGGAGAAAAACCAGGTGACGCTCAGCGAAGGGGACGACATCTTCCTAAGGGAGCTGACGCTGCCTGAGGTGAACTGGGTAAGCATAGAGCGCCCCTGCGGACCGGTGAAATGCACCGTCCGTGTGCGCCACTCCAAGACGGAGACACCCGCGGAACTGACGCCCATAAGCGGCGGAGCAAGGCTCGTTTTTGAAACGCCGGTGCGCGCCCCGACGGCGGGGCAGAGCGCCGTTATGTACGACGGGGACATAGTCCTCGCCGCCGGCGTAATAGTTTGAATTAACGTCTCCCCGAGCTTCAGGGTTCGGGGAGACGTTTGCTTATTTTTCTATAATATTTCTGTAAAAGTCGCACAGCTCCTGTGCTGCCTCCGTGCTGTGGGCGCTGACGAAAATCCGCAGCTGCTCCGCGTCGCTCCGGGGCACGATGCGCACCTCGCCCCGCTCGTCCCGGAAGAATATGCCCCGGCGGGAAGGAAAATGCGGCATGGCGGAGAGCCGCCCCATGGCGCGGCTCCTGCCCTCGGGGACGGATACGTTCGCCTGAGCGGTCCCGCTGCCGGGCACATCCCGGGCCAGGTCCGTCATCGTGATCTTTTCACGCGCCATATACTCGCAGAGGAAGATCGCCGCGAGGATACCGTCGTTCAGCTCCCGGATGCTGAGGAAAGCCTCCTCAGCGCCCCGGTCCCTGTTCAAAATCAGCAGCGCCGCGCCGAGACCGCGTATATAGTCCTGCACCTGGGAGCTTACGTTCTCCGGTATGGCGAGGGTCCGGTATCCTGAGCGCAGCAGTGCCGTAAGGAGGATCGCCCATATTGAGGAGGCGGCGTATTCCCCGCCGGTTTCATCCCGTATCTGGGCGATCTCCCCCCGGTCTCCGATGAAGAAGCAGGGGACGCCCTCCTCTTTGTCGGACAGGATACCGCCGCAGGTGCGCGCCATACGCCGGGCAGCCTCGGCGGCGCCGCCCGTGCCGCCGAAGTGCACCTTCAGACCAGGGAAATGCCGGCAGTCGCCGAGAGCGGAATAGATATCGTCTCCTCCGGAGACCTTGTCCAGAGTGCCGAAGCTGCCGCCGTATGATGAGGCGCCGCCTTTGAGATGAATGGGCATTCCGCTGCCGTCCATGGCTGCCGCGCGGATATCCTCGCCGAGTTCCTCGATGAAGAGCGCGGCTTCACCGCCGAGCCGGCGGACCATATATCTCGCGGCGCAGGTGTGGCTGCACTGGGCGATAGTGACTGAGCACCCTGTGCTCATGGCGCCGCCCGCCGCCATAGTCCCGTGCACGGGGCAGCGTTCGCCTCCGGTATGGCAGATGACGACCCGGCTGTGTCCGCTGCCCAGGGCCATGCCGGCCTCCAGCGCCTGCCGGACGGTGAAGCTGTTCCGGCTGTGTTCTCCGCCCGAATGGCGTCCGCCGTCCACAACGGTGCCGGGGGAGAACTCACAGTCCTCGCCCACAACGGCGCCGGGCTGGACGCAGCAGCCGACACCGAATGAGGTGCCCCGGGAGACTATGCACCCCTCCGCCGTGAAGCCGGCGCCTGACGTAATTCCTGTAAGAACGCTTCCGAAAACGCGGGAGTTCTCACCGAGCGTCACGCCGCCCTGCAGCACCGCGTGGGGCCCGATGACGGAGCCTTCTCCTATGATACAGTCCCGGCTTATGAAGCAGGGGGGGATAATACGCGCGCCGGGAATTTCCGGCTCGAAGCCAACGCCTTTGAGCAGCGGCAGGCGCACTCTGCCTTCAAGCACGTCGCGGCAGCAGGCGAGATAGTCCTCGGGCGTTCCCACGTCACGCCAATAGCCGCTGCACTCGAAGGCGCATATCGTCTCGCCTTTTTCCAGCAGAAGGGGGAACAGATCTCTGGAAAAATCGAATTTTTCGCCCTTTGGCACGTATTCCATGGCTCTGGGGGAGATTATATATATGCCTGTGTTCACCATATCCGTAAATACCTGGGACCACTCCGGCTTCTCCGAGAATTGTATAACCCGGGGAGTGCCGTCCGTGAGCACAAGACCAAAGGGGCGGGGGTCACGGTGACGGCAGGTCAGGATGGTCACGGCTGCGTCATAGCCACGGTGGCACTGTATCGCGGGGGAAATATCAAAGTCGCACACGGCGTCTCCGGATATCACGACGAGGCTGTCCCGGAGGAACTCCTCCGGCGCGGCTGCAACGCTCCCGGCGGTGCCGAGCGGGCGCGGCTCTATGCTGTATGTCAGTTCCTTCCCGTAGCGCCGGCGTATGCTGTCGGGCAGATGCCCCAGCGCCGCGCAGATATCCGTCACGCCGTTGGCGCGCAGATGGGCGATGGTGTGATCCATGAGCACGCCGCCGAAGAACGGCACCATCGGCTTCGGAATCTTATCCGTTATGGGCTTGAGACGAGTGCCCTCGCCGCCGGCAAGTATAATAGCCTTCATAAAAAAGGGCTCCTTTCGCGAGTTTATGGGACTATTATTTGCCGGAAAAATAAAAAATATTTTAAGCCTGTGCCGGCGGAGACGCTTTTTGTATTGTAATGCGCAGGACGATTTGCTATAATAATATGACTCAAAATATAACTTGGGGACGTAGCGCAAATTTTACGGCGCCGGCGGAGGGGTTTTATGAAAAGCTCAACAGATAAAAAGAAGGTAAAGGTCAAAGCCTTTGAACCCACGATGCGGGTATATTTTGTCCTGATGGTCGTGTTCGCGGCTGTAACGGCGATTTTTGACTACCGTGTCGCCGCGGCGGAGGGCGTTGTTGTGGTGGCGCTGTTCATCGTGTTCCTCAGCACCGCCGTGAAGCGCAAAAAGCATATTCTCGACCAGCTCCACACAATAACCAGCAATGTGGATGCCGCCGGGGAGAGCACCATGTCAAATTTCCCGATGCCTACGCTCATTATCCGGCTGGATAATGACGAGGTGATCTGGGCGAACGATAAATTCCTGAAGATATCCGACGGCAGAGAGCATCTTATCGATACCAGAGTGCGTGAGCTCGCGCCGGAGTTCTCCTCCAGATGGCTGCTGGAGGGCAGGAGCGAGTGCCCCAGCCTTGTGGAGATGGGCGGCAGGAAATATCAGGTGTTCGGCAGCGTCCTCAAGCCCGGCAGCGACCGGGGCGGCGGGCTCGTGGGCACGACTTACTGGATGGACGTGACGGAGTTCCAGGACATGAAGGAGCGCTTCACCGCCACAAAGCCTGTTGTCGGTATAATCACCCTGGACAATTACGACGAACTGGTCAAGAACCAGACCAGCTCCGCGTCGTCCGCGCTTCTGGCGGAGATAGACGACAAAATAACCCTCTGGCTTCAGGATACGAAGCCGCTCATATGCAAGTACGACAGAGACCGCTATGTGTGCGTTTTCCATGAGGGTGACCTCGCAAAGCTCACAGAGGCAAAGTTCACGCTTCTGGACAGCGTCAGGGAGACGGTGAACTCCGCGGGCATCGCGGCGACGGTGAGCATAGGCATCGGGCACGACGCGGCGACCTTCGCTGAGGCGTATGAGTTCGCGTCTCTTGCCACGGAGATGTCCCTGAGCCGGGGCGGAGATCAGGCGGTCATTAAAAACCGCTTCAACTTCGAGTTCTACGGCGGGCGCAGCAAGGAGACGGAAAAGCGCACGAAGGTAAAATCCAGAGTTATGGCGGGCGCCCTGAGCGAGCTTGTGGGCGGCGCAAGCAACGTGTTTGTCATGGGGCACTCCATGGCTGATCTGGACAGCGTGGGTGCGGCCGTGGGTGTGTGCGGGATAGCGCGCCAGCGGGGCAAAAAGGCGAAGATAGTTATAGATCTGGAGCGCAACAACTCAAAAATGCTCCTGGACCGGGTGATGGGCGACAAGGAGTACGCCGATACATTCATCTCCACCCAGCAGGCGATAATCGATGCGGATACACGCACGCTCCTTGTGGTGGTGGATACGAACCGCCCGGAGCAGGTGGAGTCCCGCCAGCTGCTGGACGCGTGCAACCATGTGGTCGTAATCGATCATCACCGCCGTGCGGCGACATATATAGAGAACGCGGCGCTTAATTTCCTGGAGCCCTCTGCCTCCTCCGCAAGCGAACTGGTGACGGAGCTCATCCAGTATCTGCCCGGGCAGGCTGAGATAAGCGCAATCGAGGCTGAGGCGCTCATGGCGGGCATCGCGCTTGACACGAAGAACTTTACGACCAGAGTCAGCGCAGGCACCTTTGAGGCGGCGGCGTACCTCAGGCGTAAGGGCGCGGATCCCGCATCCATAAAGCTCATGATGCAGAACGACTTTGACAGTACGGTCCTGCGATATACAGTCATCAGCTCCGCCCGGATGATAAGAGGCGGCGTGAGCGTTGCAAAGGTGGACAGGACTATTCCCCGTGTAACGGCGGCCCAAGCGGCGGATGAGCTGCTCACCATCGCGGGCATTCAGGCGAGCATAGTCATGTACCCGGATGGCGACACAGTTATTATGTCCGCACGTTCTCTTGGCGAGGTGGACGTCCAGGTGATAATGGAGGCACTGGGCGGCGGCGGCAATAACGCCACGGCGGCGGCCCAGATAAAGGGCGTCACCATCGACGAGGCGTATAAAATGGCAACAGACGAGATAAACAAGTATTTCGACGAATAAAAGGCGATTACCGAAAGGAGAAATATTGTCATGAAGGTTATTTTGCAGCAGGACGTTAAGGGACAGGGCAAGAAAGGGCAGCTTATCGAGGTTTCCGACGGCTACGCCAGGAACTTCCTGCTCCCCAAGAAGCTGGCGCTCCCTGCGACGGCGGACAATATGAACGTGATGAAACAGCGGGAGGCGGCGAGAAAAGCTCAGATGGAACGGGAGAAGGCGGAAGCTCAGGCCATCGCCGAGAAGCTTGCCGGCTGCATGGTGAAGATATCCGCAAAGGCGGGGCAGGGCGGCAAGCTCTTCGGCTCCGTCACAAGCAAGGAAATATCCGACGCACTTGCCCAGCAGTTCGGCATGGACGTCGCCAAGAACAAGATAGTCCTGCCCGACGCCATAAAGCAGTTCGGTACATACCAGGTAAAGGCAAAGCTGGGCTATGAGGTCTCCGGCACTATAAACGTGGTAGTTTCCGAGGAGAAATAACACATCCGCGCAGAAGCGGGGATGACGGAAGGAGGAACAGAGGGTGGACGAGATTTTATCCCGGCAGGTACCAAGCGACGTACTTGCGGAGCAGGCGGTTCTCGGCAGTATGCTGATAGACTCCCGCTGTATCCCCGAGGTGGTGGAAACGCTGCGGGGGGATGAGTTCTACCTGAAGCAGAACAGAGAGATATATGAGACGATGTATTCCATGTTCGGTTTTTCCGAAGTCATCGACCCGGTGACCGTATTGGATAAGCTCAAGGTGAACGGGATCTATACGGAGGGCGTCACCCGGGAGTATGTAATGCAGCTCATGGAGGTGACCCCCACGGCTGCGAACGTGGCGGAGTACGCCGCAATAGTTAAGGACAAGGCGCTCCTGCGCCGCGTGGGCGAAGCGGGCGAGTATATAACCGGCGTCGTGAACGACGGCTCCGGAACTGGTCAGGAGACGCTGGAGCTGGCGGAAAAGAAGATATATGCCATCCGCCAGGACCGCTCAAGTCAGGGACTGGAGCACATCTCAACAGTCATTCTGGACGTATACGACAGGCTGAGCGAGCTGGCGAACGCCGGGTCCGCCATACCAGGTATATCCACAGGCATCCCGGAGCTGGACAGCTATATCTCCGGCCTTAACAAGTCCGACCTTATTCTTCTGGCAGCCCGTCCGGGCATGGGCAAGACCTCCTTTGCCCTCAACATGGCACTTGAGGCGGGGAAGAAAACGGGCAAGACGATAGTCATCTTCTCTCTGGAAATGTCCCGGGAGCAGCTTGCTATGCGTCTTATTTCAAACGAGAGCTTTGTTGACAGCAGCAAGCTCACGACGGGGCAGCTCAACGACGAGGACTGGGCGAAGATTGCCTTGGCATCCACCGCTCTGGGCAAGACGGATATCCGCCTTGACGATAATCCGACCCTCACGGTGGCGGACATGAACGCCAAGTGCCGCAGGGTAGAAAATCTGGGACTCGTGGTTATCGATTATCTCCAGCTCATGCAGTCCGCTGGCGGTCAGTCCCGGGGGGGCGATAACCGCCAGCAGGTGGTGAGTGATATATCCCGCTCGCTGAAGATAATGGCAAAGGAACTGAACGTGCCGGTACTGTGTCTCTCCCAGCTCTCCCGAGCAAACGAGAGCCGTTCCGACAAGCGCCCTATGCTCAGCGACCTGCGTGAATCGGGCGCAATCGAGCAGGACGCGGACATCGTTCTGTTCCTGTACAGAGACGACTATTATAATGAGGACAGCGAAAACAGGGGGGTTGCCGAGTGCATCATAGCCAAGAACCGCCACGGCGGAACGGGCAAGGTTGAGATGCAGTGGCTGCCCGAGTTTACAACTTTCGCCCCTCGTGAGTGGCGGCATGATGAGAGAGACAGTTATTGATTTTTTCAGGAATCTGCCGGGCTTTGAGCCGGGGAAGAAGATCCTCTGCGCCCTGAGCGGCGGAGGGGACAGTGTGGCCCTGACCCACTTGCTCTGCAGTGTAAAGAGGGAATTGGGAACAGAGGTGGGCGCAGCCCACTTCAACCATTGCCTGCGGGATACCGCGGACAGGGACGAGGAATATTCAAAGACACTTTGCAGCGAGCTGGGAATACCCTTTTTCCCAGGGCGCGGCGATGTGGCCCGTGCGGCGGGCGGTGCTTCCATTGAGGAGACGGCGCGGACTATGCGCTATGACTTTCTCTCGGAGACGGCGCAGACGCACGGATATGATTACATTGCCACGGCGCATACCGCGGACGACAATCTTGAGACGATGCTCCTTAACCTCATCAGGGGCAGCGGAGCGAAGGGACTTTCCGGGATCCCGCCTGTGCGGGGGAGGATAGTCCGCCCGCTTCTCGCCTTTACAGGCGAACAGCTCCGGGAATATCTCCGGGAGCAGGATATCGCCTATATGAATGACGAGACGAACTTCCAGAGCATCTATGCGCGAAACGCTCTGCGCCTTGAAGCGGTGCCGGTACTGCGGCGAATAAACCCGCGGGCGGCGGAGAATGCGTCGGGAGCCGCGGAGCGGCTGAGACGGGACGAGGAATTTCTGGAGGAGCTGGCGGCTGAGACGGCGGCGGAGCTTGTGATACAGACGCCCGGAGGAGCGCAGCTGGATGCGGGGACTCTCGGGAAAATGCCGGTGGCTCTTTCAAGCCGGATCCTGCGCCGTCTCTGTCCGGGGTGCGGCAGCGGGCACATCAAGGCTGTGCTGGAGCTGTGCCGCGGCGCAGCGGGGTCCGGTGAGCTGGACCTTCCGGGGCTGAAAGTGCGGCGGGAGTACGGCAGACTGATTATCGGCACGCCTGAAAAGCCCCCGACAATAGTGGAGACGCCCGTAAAGATCGGTGTGACGAGGCTGCCCGGCCTTGAAATAATTCTCGAGCAGGGCAAAAAAATTTACAATTCGGAAATGACTTTTCATTTGAAACATAGTAATATTCAGGGTAATCTGCGGGTTCGCAGCCGCCGGACGGGAGACAGGATAAAGCTGCCCCGCCGCCCGGAAAAGAGTCTGAAAAAGATGCTTATAGATGAAAAGATACCTCGTTTGGAGCGTGATAATCTCGCTGTCCTGGCGGACGACGCGGGCGTTGTGCTCGTGGAAAGGCTGGGCACGGCGGAACGCTGCGCGGGGGACGATATGACTCTGACTATACGCAGAAGGTAAAATATTCTGAAAATATAGATGAAATGGCAGGATATCAGCCCTGCGGTTTCGGCAATACTACTTGTTAGGAAGTGAACGTAATTTGAAGAAAAAGCGCTCTTTCAGAGATTTTATACTCTATATCATTATATTCGCCGTGCTGATAGCGACGGTGATCCTCCTTTTTGAGCCTATGGACTCAAAGGGGACGGAGCTTGAATACTCCCAGGTGGTCCAGCTTTTCCGTGGCGAGAAGGTGGAGTATTTCACCGTCAACGGCACGGAACTCACCATGGACGTGCGCACAGAGGACGGCGGCACAGAGGTCAAGACCCATTCCCTCGCGTCCTTCGCGGTATTCTATGAAGACCTCCACGAGCTGATCGACCAGCAGCACGAGGCGGGTATAATCACCGACTATAATTATCTTGAGGGCTATACGACGCCATGGTGGGTGAGCACACTCCCCTATATTATCATCACAGTTATCTTTATCATCCTCTGGGTGTACATGATCCGAAAGTCCGGCGGCGCTGGCGGCGGGAACGTTATGAAATTCAGCAAAGCCCGCACCCACACAGGCAGCGAGGAGACACGGAAAGTCACCTTTGACGATGTGGCAGGCGCCGACGAGGAGAAGGAGGAGCTTCAGGAGATAGTCCAGTTCCTGAAGGACCCCGCCAAGTTCACGGAGATTGGAGCCCGCATACCCAAGGGTGTGTTGCTCGTGGGACCTCCGGGTACAGGTAAAACACTCCTAGCCAGAGCTGTGGCGGGAGAGACAGGCGTCCAGTTCCTGTCGATTTCCGGCTCAGATTTTGTAGAGCTGTACGTGGGTGTCGGCGCGAGCCGCGTGCGTGACCTGTTTGACCAGGCGAAGAAGATAGCGCCCTGTGTCATCTTCATAGACGAGATAGACGCCGTCGGTCGTCAGAGAGGCGCTGGTCTCGGCGGCGGCCATGACGAGAGAGAGCAGACACTGAACCAGCTCCTTGTGGAGATGGACGGTTTCGGCAACAATGCGGGCGTCATAGTCATGGCGGCGACTAACCGAGCTGATATCCTCGACCCGGCGCTGCTGCGCCCCGGCCGCTTTGACAGGCAGGTCTATGTTGGCAGACCGGATATCAAGGGCCGTGAAGAGATACTCAAGGTCCACGCAAGGAACAAACCCCTCGCCGAGGACGTGGATTTCGGCGTTATTGCGAGAACTACCGCGGGCTTTACGGGCGCGGATTTGGAGAACCTGCTCAACGAAGCGGCGCTGCTGGCAGCCCGTCGTGGCAAGAAGTTCATCAACCAGACGGATATTGAGGAGTCTATCATAAAAGTCATTGCCGGACCGGCAAAGAAATCCAGAAAGATCTCCGAGTCAGAGCGCCGGCTGACCGCATTCCACGAGGCGGGCCACGCCATCGTCATGCACAAGCTGGACACGCATGACCCCGTCCATGAGATCAGCATTGTGCCTCGCGGCATGGCAGGCGGCATGACCATCAGCCTGCCCAGGGAGGACAGGAGCTATATCTCAAAGAAGGAGATGGAGGAGCAGATCGTTGCACTGCTGGGCGGCAGAGTTGCCGAGCAGCTGGTGTTGGACGATATCTCCACAGGCGCTTCCAACGATATTCAGCGCGCCAGCAGCATCGCCCGGGATATGGTCACAAAATACGGTATGAGCGAGACCCTGGGCACAGTCAGCTTCGACACGGGCAACAGCGAGGTGTTCATCGGCAAGAGCTTTGCCCAGTCCCGGAACTATTCCGAGGAGGTCGCCGGCATCATTGATCGTGAGGTGCGCCGCATCATCGACAACTCTTATGAGCGCTGCACGGATATCATCCGTGGGAACATGGATAAGCTCACAGCAGTGGCGAATTACCTGCTCGCCTACGAGACCATGGATGAGGACACTTTCAACCGCATGATAAGCGATATGGAGAACCCGGAGGCACCGGATACAGCAGAATAGAAATAACATTGCCCGCGGATACAGGTCCTGTATCCGCGGGCTTTTTAATGGGGATACACGTCCGGGCAAGCAGCGCCTTGACAGGGGGGTAAACAGGAGATAATATTATGAAAAAGCTTGAAATCCCCCGCAAAAACCGGGGGAGCAACCGGTGGTTGACATATTTGAAAGCCTGATTTGTGGACTGCAACCAGGAAATGCTGTAATCTTCTTCCTGCAAGCGGCGCAGGGAGCGCCGAAGGAAACGGAGGTAGAATAGATGATATTGGCAGACAAAATTATCCAGCTCAGGAAAAAGGCGGGGTGGTCCCAGGAGGAGTTGGCACAGCAGCTCAACGTGACGCGCCAGTCGGTTTCCAAGTGGGAGGGAGCCCAGTCCATACCGGACGTGGATAAGATACTTCAGATGAGCAGACTCTTCGGAGTGAGCACGGACTATCTTCTCAAGGATGATATGGAGTCTCTTGAGCCGGCTCAGAGCGAGCCGGACACGTCTCTGCGTGTAGTGTCGATGGAGGAGGCTTCGGAATATTTGGAGCTTCGCCGCCGGGCGGCGCCCAGGATGGCGCTTGCCACGTTCCTGTGTGTCATCTCTCCCATAGCCCTTATTCTCCTGGCGGCAGCGGCGGACAGCGGCGCGCTGCCTATCTCTGACGCCGCTGCCTGCGGAGTGGGGCTATGTACCCTTATGCTTCTGGTGGCGGCGGGAGTGGTGCTTTTCATGCTGTGCGGTTCTCGCTCCAAAAAATATGAGTTTATGGAAAACGAGCCCTTCGAGACAAGCTACGGTGTCGAGGGTATGGTAAAAGAGCGCCGGGAGAAATTCAGGAGCACCGGAACAAAGCTCAATATTCTGGGCACGGTGCTTTGCATACTGTCCATAGTGCCTCTGTTCGCGGCGCTGGCGGAGGATGCGGGGGATTTCACTTTTGTAGAGGCTGTTTGCCTGCTGATGTTCCTGGTGGCGCTGGGCTGCATCGCCTTCGTCTATGGGGGCACATACCGCAATGCCATGGACCGCCTGCTGGAGGAGGGGGATTACTCCCGCAGCAAAAAGGCGGAAAAGAGCATTTCCGGTGCGGTCAGTCTTATATATTGGCTGGTGACGACGGCGGTGTTTCTCATCTGCACCTTTGGCCCCACGGGCAACAGGCAGCCCCAGAGCTATTGGATAATCTGGGCGGTGGCAGGTGTGCTCTACGGCGCCGTTATGGCAGTGATGCGCCTTGTAAAAGGCTCAGGAAAATAAAAGTTGGGAGAGGGATAAATGGAACACATAATAGACATAGAGCACCTTGTAAAAAGCTTTGGGGATGTCAAAGCGGTGCAGGACCTGTCCTTCCACGTGAATCAGGGGGAGCTGTTCGCTTTCCTGGGCGTGAACGGCGCTGGGAAGAGCACGACAATATCCATCATCTGCGGACAGCAGTCCAAGGACGGGGGAAAAGTTCTTGTCTGCGGTCATGATATCGACCACGGCATAGAGGATATAACGAGAAAGCTGGGCGTGGTTTTCCAGAATTCCGTTCTGGATCAGTCACTCACAGTCAGGGATAACCTCCGCAGCCGCGCTGCCCTTTACGGAATAACAGGCGAGGCATTCAAAAAGCGCATGGGCGAGCTGGCGAAGGTGCTGGATTTTGAAAATCTTCTTAACCGCACCGTTGGTAAGCTCTCCGGAGGTCAGCGCAGGCGCATAGACATCGCCAGGGCGCTGCTCCACCGTCCTGAGATACTTATTCTTGACGAGCCCACAACAGGGCTTGATCCCCAGACCCGGAAGCTCCTCTGGAGCGTTATTCAGCAGCTCCGGCACGACGAGAAGATGACGGTGTTCCTCACCACCCACTACATGGAGGAGGCTGCCGACGCCGATTACGTGATAATTCTCGACAGTGGGAAAATAGCGGCGGAGGGCACCCCCCTAGAACTAAAGAACCGCTATACCGGGGATTTCATAACCCTCTACGGACTGACGCCCGGGGACGCGGCGCCGCTGGGGCTGCCGGCGGAGGAGCTGCGGGACGCTGTGCGTGTGTCCGTGCCGGATACCGCCGCAGCCACAGAGCTCATAATCCGCCACCCGGAGATATTCCGGGACTATGAAATAACAAAGGGCAAAATGGACGATGTGTTCCTCGCCGTTACGGGCAAGAAGCTGGGAGGTGTGGAGAAATGACGGGACTTGGTAATCTTATACGCCGAGACTGCAAGTTGTTTTTCAAGGATAAGGGTATGTTCTTCGCGTCACTTATAACGCCCATAATCCTGCTGGTGCTCTATGCGACCTTCCTCGCCAGTGTGTATAGGAACAGCTTTGTGTCGGCGCTGCCGGATTTCATGAAGATCTCCGACGACCTCATAAACGGCACTGTGGGCGGAGAGCTGTTCTCATCTCTGCTGGCGGTGAGCTGCATAACCGTGTCGTTCTGCTGCAACATGATAATGGTGCAGGACAAGGTGACAGGCGCCCGGGGGGATCTGACCGTGACGCCTGTCAAAAACTCTGCCCTCGCGCTGGGATACTATGCGGCGACGCTTATCTCCACGCTGCTGGTGTGCGTTATAGCCACAGGCGCGTGCCTCATATACCTCTCCGCCACGGGGTGGTATATGTCCGCCGGCGATGTGCTCCTTGTGCTGCTCGACGTGTTCCTGCTTGTACTTTTCGGTACGGCGCTGAGCAGCATCGTGAACTCCTTCCTCACCTCCCAGGGGCAGATATCCGCCGTCGGGACAGTGGTCAGCGCGGGCTATGGTTTTATCTGCGGAGCTTATATGCCCATATCCCAGTTCGGATCCGGGCTGCAGAAGGTCCTCGCCTTCCTGCCCGGCACTTATGGCACGAGCCTGATCCGAAACCACGCTCTCGCGGGGGTGTTCCGGGAGATGGGGCAGATCGGCTTCCCGGCGGAGGTAGTGGAGAGCATAAAGGATTCCGTAGACTGCAATATCTACTTTTTCGGCGATAAGGTCAGCACGGGGGCGATGTATGTTGTCCTCACGGGCTCCATCGTCCTGCTTTTAGGCGTGTACATAGCCCTTAACATGATAAGAGGCAGGAAACGGTAATATCAGGAATTGACGCAGTGAGGAGCCGGTCGTTGCCGGCTCCTCATGTATATGCCAAGGGACTTGACATAAGGGCGATGATGCTGTATTCTTTAGTGAAATGGAGATTTAGTCAACGAGAGATTGAAGGATTATCAATGATAACGGAGCGTAGTTATGGAGATAGAGAAATATAAGGTTTTGCTCACGGCGATCGAAAAAGGGACCCTTTCGGAAACGGCGGAACAGCTCGGGTATACGCCATCCGGCGTGAGCCGGATGATGGTGGCCCTGGAAGCGGAAACCGGTTTTCCCCTGCTGGCGCGCAGCCGGGGCGGTGTTGTGCCCACCCGTGAGTGCGAGGAATTGTTGCCCACAATAAGGGAGATGGTGCGCCTGTCCCAGCAGTATAACCAGATGGCAGCCGCTATAATGGGGCTTGAGACGGGCACCATAACTATCGGCAACTCTTACGGGGCCTATTACCGCAAGCTCATCCAGGTGATAAGCCGCTTCTGCGAGGCGCACCCTGGTATCCAGGTCAATATTATCGAGGGCGCCAGCAGTAAGCTGGACAGCGCCATCCGGGAGCGTCAGGCGGATTTCTGCATAATGAGCCGCCGAGACGGCGATTATGACTGGATACATCTGCGCAAGGACGAGATGGTGGTCATAGTTTCCAAGGATCATCCCCTCGCAGGGGCGGAAGCGTTTCCCATAAAGGCGTTCGAGACAGAGCCGTATATCGAGATATATCCCGGTGTGGAGACGGACTGCACGCTCATGTTCCAGAATAACGGGATAACACCCAATATCCGCTATTCCTGCAATGATACGCTGGGGCTTGTCTGCATGGTGGAGTCAGGCATGGGCATAGGCTCCTTCAATGCCCTTATTGCCGAGCAGCTCAGGGGCGACGTTGTAGCCCTGCCTATCGATCCGCCTCAGTATGTGGATATAGGAATTGGTATGCCCTCCCTCGACAGCGCACCCCCTGCGGTCAAAGAGTTCGTGGAATACGCAAAGGAAGCAATGAAAGAAGAATAATATGTGGAAAAGCCGCCTTTCGGGGCGGCCTTTTTTCATAAAAACAGGCCCTTGGGGCTTGACACGGGAAAATCGGGAAACTATTATATAACGCTGTTATATAATGGCGTTACAGGAGAACGGAATGACAGTTGAACGAGGAACACAGGAGCGCATTCTGGCGGCGGCAAAGGCGGAATTTCTGGAAAAGGGGTTCGAGTCGGCGTCCCTGCGGAATATAGTGAAGAACGCGGGCGTGACCACGGGTGCTCTCTACGGCTACTATGCCGGGAAAGAGGAGCTTTTTGCCGCCATCACGGGAGAAGTTTACAACCATCTCACGAGCAGGTATAAGGCGGCGCTCAGAGCTTTCGCGGACCTTGCGCCTCAGGAGCAGCTCCGGCATATGGGAGAGGCGGGCAGAGACTGCATGGAGGAATTGCTGCTGTACATGTATGACCATAAGGCGGAGAGCCGCCTTATTCTCCAGTGCGCCCAGGGGACGAGATGTGAAACCCTCATGGATGAGCTTGTTGAGCTTGAGTTGGACGCCACGAAAAAGTACCGGGAGGCACTGCGGGGAATGGGGCGCAGCGTCCCGGAGACGGATCCGCGCCTTGAGCATATTCTCGTCACGGGCATGATGAACGCTTATTTCGAGATGGTGATCCACGATATGCCCCTGGATGACGCAATGATGTATCTTCAGGAGCTGAATGACTTTTATACCGCCGGCTGGCAGAAAATTATGGGGCAGTGAATGCCTCGTAATTTTTTGACACGCTGTTAGAAATAACTAACATATCGTTGAGACCATTCATGGTCGTGAACAGAGGAATAGAAAAGGAGGGATTGGTTTTGAAGAAACCATCAAATTTGGAAAGACTGCTGGGATATGCCGGGAGCTACCGGATATTGACCTGCCTCTCGTGGGCGTTCGCTGCGGTGAGCGCACTGCTCGCCCTTGTACCGTTCTGGTATATCTGGCGGATATTGCGGGAGGTGCTGGAGGCGGCGCCGGATTATTCGGCGGCGGTGCATATTGCCGGCTACGGCTGGATGGCAGTACTGTTTGCGGCGTCTGCCATAATCGTGTATATCGGCGCACTCATGTGCTCCCATCTCGCGGCGTTCCGTGTAGCGACGAACCTGCGCCTTACGCTGACGAAGCATATAGCGGCGCTGCCTCTTGGGGTACTGGAGCAGTTCGGGAGCGGAAAGCTGCGCCGCACGATATCGGAGACAAGCGGTGCCGCCGAGACGTATCTTGCCCATCAGCTGCCGGATAAGGCGAAGGCTGTGGCGACTATTCTGGGGCTGCTGGCGCTGCTGTTCGTGTTTGACTGGCGGCTGGGGCTGCTCAGTCTGGCACCAGTCGCCCTGGGCTTTGCATGCATGACGAAGATGACGGGGAAAAGCATGCAGGAGAAGATGACCCAGTATCAGAATGCCCTGGCGGATATGTCGAACGAGGCGGTCGAATATGTCAGGGGCATTCCCGTTGTCAAGACCTTCGGGCAGACGGTATACTCTTTCAAGAAGTTCAAGGGCACGATAGATAACTACGAAAAGTGGACCGTGGCCTATACGAAAGAACTGCGGGGACCCATGGCGTTTTACACGCTGGCTATAAACAGCGTCTTCGCCTTCCTTATTCTCGGAGGATTTTGGTTTTCGAAGGGCGGCGTAACAAGGGAGCTTCTGCTCAACCTTCTGTTCTATATCATAATCACGCCCGTGGTCTCCCTGAGCCTGACGAAGCTTATGTTCATGAGCGAAAACGGCATGATAGTTGAGGATGCGATCGGGCGAATAGACGCGGTGCTGGACACTAAACCTCTCAGCCAGCCGGAAACCCCCTGTCATCCCGAGAGCAGCGCTGTGGAGCTCAAAGATGTTGTTTTCAGCTATGACGGCGCGAAAAACGCGGTGGACGGAGTGACTCTCACGGTGGAAGCCGGGCAGACTGCCGCCCTTGTGGGTCCCTCGGGAGGTGGAAAGACGACCCTTGCAAATCTCGCCGCGCGTTTCTTTGACCCGGATAAGGGCACCGTGAGGACAGGCGGCGTCGATGTAAAAGATATGGACAAAGAGGAGCTGATGAACACGGTGTCCTTCGTGTTCCAGAACAGTCACCTTATAAAGGGGAGCATACTGGATAATGTCCGCATGGGAAGACCAGACGCGACGGATGAAGAGGTGCGCGCGGCGCTCTCCGCGGCTATGTGCACGGATATCGTGGAGAAATTCCCGGACGGCGCGGATACGCTCATCGGAACCGGCGGCGTATACCTCTCCGGAGGGGAGGCTCAGCGCATAGCCATTGCCCGGGCTATCCTCAAGGACGCGCCCGTGATAATCCTGGACGAGGCGACGGCCTTTGCGGACCCGGACAACGAGACGAAGGTCCAGGCGGCGCTGAGCCGGCTCGCGGCGGGCAAAACTGTCATAATGATAGCCCACCGGCTGACTACGGTGGTGAATGCGGACAAGATATTCGTGCTGTGTGACGGGCGCGTCGCCGAGAGCGGCAGCTTCGATGAGCTGTGCCGAAAAGACGGCATTTTCAGTAAAATGTGGCTGGAATACAACAGTTCGGTGCAGTGGAAGGTCGCAAAGGAGGCGTAAGGTATGATAAAGAAATTACAAAGACGCTTTGCCCTGTCCCGCAAGGGCGCGGTGGATACGATAAAGGGCAGCGTTTACTGCGCCCTGCAGAATATAGCATTCATGCTACCTGTGAGCCTGCTTTACTGCCTGATACGGGACGCGATGGGGGACACGCTGGTAAGCGGACGGATACCGTTTTATGCCGCGGGCTGTGTCATTGCGGCGGTGCTGATACTTGTTACGACGCGCCTTGAGTATGACGGGACGTACCTTGCCACATATGAGGAGACGGGAGTACGCCGGATAAGCCTCGCGGAGAAGCTGCGCCGGATCCCACTCTCGTTCTTCGGAAAGAAGGATCTGGCGGACCTCACATCAGCTATCATGAACGACTGCGCCGTGCTGGAGCAGAGCCAGTCGCACTTCGTCAGCCCGCTTATTGGGGCGATGCTCTCCACCGTGCTCATAGCCCTTTCGCTTCTGCTTTTCAACTGGCGTATGGCGCTGGCGGTGATATGGGTGCTGCCTGTTGCCTTTGCCATAGTAGCGCTGGCCTCAAAGGTGCAGAGAAATCTCGCGCGCAAGTCAATGGGCGCGCGTATTGCCTGCGAAGAGGGAATACAGGAGTGCGTGGAGGCCATGCAGGACCTGCGGGCGAACAATGCGGAAAAGACATACATCGCTGGGCTCGAAAAGAAGGTGCGTGCCCTGGAAAGCAGGCTTATAAAGTCGGAACTCGGAACTTCGGTGTTCGTTGTTTC
The DNA here is from genome assembly GCA_934552825.1 of uncultured Oscillospiraceae bacterium. Lineage (GTDB taxonomy): Bacteria > Bacillota > Clostridia > Oscillospirales > Oscillospiraceae > CAKTEQ01. Next base: position 393,325 of record CAKTEQ010000001.1, on the reverse strand, counting down.
GGCGAGCCTTGTGCTGCGCCTGGGTATAGCGACAACGGCGCTCACGGGTGCCTATATGCTCATGCGGGGCAATTTGGATATGCTCACGTTTTTCATGTTCCTCATTGTAGCGTCGCGTCTGTATGACCCGCTGGAAAACACCCTCCAGAATCTTGCGGGCATAATTGCGACAAACAGCAATATTGAGCGCATGAACGAAATACAGGACTGCCCCATACAGACGGGGGCGGAGGAGCTGACGAATGACGGCTGCGATATAGTGTTTGACCACGTGGGCTTCTCCTATGACGGCGGTGAAACGGTGCTCAGGGACGTGTCCTTCACCGCAAGGCAGGGACAGGTGACGGCGCTGGTCGGTCCCTCCGGAGGCGGCAAGACGACCGTGTCCCGCCTGGCGGCTCGTTTCTGGGATATACAGCAGGGGCGGATAACTGTCGGCGGTATGGACGTTTCAAAAGTGGATCCGGAGACACTTATGTCCCTGTATTCCATAGTGTTCCAGGATGTGACGCTGTTTGACAATTCCATCCTGGAGAATATCCGCATAGGCAGGACAGACGCCACAGACGAGGATGTCATCGCCGCCGCCCGCATGGCAAATGTGGACGAATTCGCGGAAAAGCTGCCGGATAAGTGGAACTCCAACATAGGCGAGAACGGGTGCGAGCTGTCCGGAGGCGAACGTCAGCGGATATCCATAGCCCGCGCGTTTTTGAAGAACGCCCCGGTGATACTGCTGGACGAGGCGACAGCAAGCCTGGACGTGGAGAATGAGACGGCGATACAGACGGCGCTCTCCCGGCTCATAAAGGACAAGACGGTGCTGATAATTGCCCACCGCATGAGGACGGTATCCGGCGCCGACAAGATAGTGGTGCTGAAGGACGGCAAGGTGGCGGAGCAGGGTTCTCCCGAGACGCTCATGAGCAGGGTGGACGGCGAGTTTGCCCGCATGGTCCGGCTCCAGAGCGAGAGCCAGCAGTGGACGCTGGATTGACAAAACAGAATAAAAGCGCCCGCCTCCTGTTACAGGGAGGCGGGCGCTTTTGACTTTCAGTTTTCGGCTTTTCCGGCGGTATCGATAGTCCTGCCGAAGACGAAGAAGCGCTGGAAGAGAAATTCCGTGACGAAATTTACGACCATGGTCAGGATAAGCACGAGATACTCGTTCCACCCGGCCGCTGTAATGGCACTGCCACCCCAGGTGGAAAGCGGCGTGAACACCAGGTAGTACCCTGCGACCTTACCCATGGCGACGGGTACGTTCGCGGCAGACTTGAAGGTGAATTTCCTGTTGAAGGTGAAATTCCACAGCACGCTGAGCACCAGCGCCGCGATATAGCACACCCAGTACCCGAAAGAAGTCAGACTGTTGAGAAGGGTGAAAGAGACGAGCTGTATAACGCCCGCACTGGCGGAAAAGGCGAGGAACTTCAGAGCCCGGAGCAATTCTGTTTTTCTGCTCACGGCGCACCTCACATGAGCTGCTGCTCGTTGATGATGAGCTTGAAGTCCAGCCCCAGGGCCTTCGCCGCCTTGCGGCACATGTTCATGCGCCCCATGAATATCTCGAAATAGTCCATCACAGAGCTGTAATGGGTGTCAACGGAGAGCTTGAGCTTTATGAGCGTGTGGGCCTCGTTTATCTTCAGAGCGGACTCCTTGACGGAATAGTTCACCCTGTCGTGGATATCGAAGGTGCTCTTGTCCTTATTGCGCACGCGGCTGCGGCGAACATCGCTTTTATCGGCGATAATGAGCGCCGCGGCGACGGGATTAACGGCGACGCCTGTGCCCTCGTCGTGGTTGCCTATGGCGGTGACGATAGTTGCGATGTCGCCGGCGGAGATGTCCATGCTGTTGAGAATTCGAAACGCCATAACGGCGCCGGACTGAGAGTGCTCTACCCTGTTTACAAGGTTACCGATATCGTGGAGATATGCGGCTATCTGGGCGAGTTCCACCTCATGCTGATCGTAGCCGAGAGTCTCCAATATGTACTTCGCGTTTTCGGCCACTTTGCCCACGTGGGCGAAGCTGTGCTCCGTGTAGCCCAGAGCGACAAGGCTCTCGTCGGCTTTCCTTATGTATGTCCTGATATCCTCATTTTTGCGGAGTTCTTCATATGTTATCATCTGCGTTCTCCTCTCTCTGCAGAATACGATGATAACAGTATAGCACAAAAGAGACGCCTCATGGCGCCCCTTTCTGTAAAAATTATTATTTGTATTTGTAAAAACCCTCGCCCGCGTTTATTCCGGTCTTGCCGGTGTCTATGTAGTTCTCCTTGAGGAATTTTGTAATTCTGCCGCAGAGCGATTCGGGATCCTGCGACTGGGGATCGTTGGAGAGGATGTTATACGCGGTCTCGATGCCGACCACGTCCAGAATGCGGAAGGGGCCCATTGGTGCGCCCGTGCCGAGCATCCATGTCTTGTCGATCGTCTCCGCGTCGGCAATGCCGTCAACAAGCATCTCCTGCGCTGAGAAGAGGAAGGGAACAAGCATGGAGTTGAGGATGTACCCTGCCTTCTCCTTTTTGAGGGGCAGAGAGATCATGCCGATGTCTGCCGCGAATTTTACAACGGCGTCATAAGCTTCGGGGGCCGTGCGGTCGTGACCCATTATCTCTGCCGTGTTCTGCTCCCATATGTTGTTCGCAAAGTGCAGCGCAAGAAATTTTTCGGGTCTGCCCGTAGAGTCCGCCAGCACGCTGGGCAGCAGAGTTGAAGAATTTGTGGCGATCACAGTTTTCTCTGGGAGAAGGTCCTTCAGCTTTTCGTAGAAGGCGGTTTTCTCCGCGGGATTCTCGCTGAGAGCTTCGATCACAAGGTCCGCGTCATCAACGGCCTTTTTTAGATCCGTCTCATAGCGGAAGTTCTTCCATGCGTCGTCCGCACGCCGGATAAGAGCGTCAAAGTCAATGCCGCTCAGGTCCGCCGCATTGTTCACAAGCCCGCGGCTCACACTGCCGCCGCTTTTAGCGGCCTGAAGCTCCGCTATGTAGATGGAGTGGAGCCGGTCCACCTTGGGGCGGGATCGCTCGATGGACCCCTCGCTCCTTGCGTAGGTCACCACGTCGAAGCCCTCATAGGCGCTCTGATACGCGATCTGGCTGCCGAGTACGCCGCCGCCGATAACGGTCACTTTCCTGATATCCATATTTCATTACCTGCCTGTAAAAATTTCAGTTCACAGAATGAACTAATCGTTGATTGATATGAATATAGCACTTAAAATATTACACATCATGAACAAAGTGTTAATTTTCGACAGGAAAGCAAAAACCGTCGTGATCACTGATCACAACGGTTTCTGGTGGAGGAGGGTGGATTCGAACCACCGAAAGCACTGCTAACAGATTTACAGTCTGCCCCCTTTGGCCACTCGGGAACTCCTCCAAAAAAATGGAGCTGGTGGACGGACTTGAACCCCCGACCTGCTGATTACAAATCAGCTGCTCTACCGACTGAGCTACACCAGCACACAAGCTATTTAATTAGCGGCGAGAATTATAATAACAAACAATAATACGTTTGTCAACATCTTTTTTGAATTAATCGCATTTTTGACGAGAACACCGCCGGGAGGAAATTTCCTCCCGGCGGTGTGGCAGTATCAGACCTCCATGATAACGGGGAGGATCATAGGGTTGCGCTTGGTCGTCTTATAGAGATAGCCCGCAAGCTCGGATTTTATGTTGCCCTTTATCGTCGCCCAGTCGGTGATACCGTCGTCATAGCACTTCTCGAGGGCGAGGACGGTCTTTTCACGCAGGTTATCCATGAGCGCCTCGGACTCCTTCACATAGACAAAGCCCCGGGTGATGATGTCCGGACCGGAGATGATGCTGCCGTCGTCGCAGCTCAGACCGAGCACGACGACGAGCATACCGTCTTCGGCGAGGTGCTTTCTGTCCCGGAGGACAACGCTGCCCACGTCGCCCACGCCGGTGCCGTCCACAAGGACTCTGCCGGAGGGGACGGTGCCGTTTATCTTTGCGGACTTGCGGGTCAGCTCAATGACGCTGCCGTTTTCCGCGATAATGACGTTTTTGTCAGCCCAACCCATGCTCTTTGCAAGTCCGGCGTGAACTTTAAGGTGGCGCTGCTCACCGTGGACGGGGATGAAGAATTTCGGATTCGTGAGCGCCAGCATTATCTTCTGCTCCTCCTGGCAGGCGTGTCCGGAGACGTGCAGATCGCTGAGGCGGTCATAGATGACCTCGGCGCCCTTGCGGAAGAGCTCGTTGATAACCTTGCTGACCTCCGTCTCGTTGCCGGGAATGGCGGAGGCGGATATGATCACCCGGTCGCCCGCATTGATGTCCACCTGCTTGTGCCCGGAGAAAGCCATGCGGTAGAGAGCGGACATGCTCTCCCCCTGGCTGCCCGTGGAGACGATGACCGTCTTCTCGGGAGGCTGATTTTTGATCTGGTGGATATCCACCAGGGTGTTTTCGGGAAGCTGCATATAGCCCAGCTCAGTGGAGACCTTCATGATATTCTCCATACTGCGCCCTGTGACCGCCACCTTGCGCCCGTACTTCGCGGCCACGTTGATGACCTGCTGGATGCGGTGGACGTTGGAGGCGAAGGTAGTGACGATTATGCGCTTTTTGCAGTCCTTGAAGAGGCTGTCAAAGCTGAGCCCGACCTTGCTCTCGGACACGGAGTAGCCGGGTTTTTCCACGTTGGTGGAGTCGCTGAGCAGGGCAAGAACGCCCTCCTTGCCAAGTGTGCCCAGTCTGCCCAGGTCCATGATGCCACCCTGAATGGGGGTGGGGTCGAGTTTGAAGTCACCCGTGTGGATGCAAAGGCCGATAGGAGTCTTGATAGCGAGGGCAACGGCGTCCGCGATGGAGTGGTTCACATGGATGAACTCCACCTTGAAGCAGCCGGCTTTGAAGCTCTGCCCCGCTTCAAGAGTGTGTATCTCCGCCTTGTCAATGAGCTTATGCTCTGTGAGCTTCAGCTCGACGAGCCCCGCTGTGAGGCGCGTCGCATAGATGGGAGCGTTTATTTCCCGCAGAACGTAGGGCACGGCGCCGATGTGGTCCTCGTGCCCGTGGGTCAGGACGATGGCGCGTATGCGCTCCTTGTTCTTTGTGAGGTAGGTGATGTCGGGGATGACAAGGTCAACGCCGTACATCTCCTCATCAGGGAATCCCATGCCGCAGTCAACGACGAGTATGTCATTGCCGTACTCATAGGCGGTCATGTTCTTGCCGATCTCGTTGAGACCGCCTAAGGGGATGATTTTAAGTTTTTCTGCCATAAAAATCCTTTCTTTCGGTGAAAAAAGCGAAACAAATTCAGACCTGCCGGTATCCTCCAAGCCCTGCTTCGCCGGAGAAATACAAAATAGTCAGGTCGAATTAACGCCGTTTTCGGTTGTTGGGTTTAAGTATATATATCAGCGTGTCCCACGCTCAATATCAATGTATCCCTAACAGTATAACACAGATACCCTCTAATGTATACCAGAAAATTTACATCGTGAGTTATAAAATGAGGTATTGACAAACTGCAGCTGGGATAGTATGCTAACTGTACTATGACACATAGAACAGTTAATGCACATGCGAATTAAAAGGAGTGGTGTAGTTGATAAGTCTGAATTACAGGGATTCACGTCCTATATATGAGCAGATAAAGGATCAGCTGCGCAGACTCATTCTCACGGGCGCCATATCGGAGAAGGAGAAGCTGCCCTCCGTGCGGGATCTCGCGACCAGCCTGCAGATAAATCCGAATACCATCCAGCGGGCATACAGGGAGCTGGAGGCTGAGGGCTGCATATATTCCCTGCCCGGGAAGGGTAGCTTTGCAGCCCGCCCGGAGGAGGCCGCGGATCAGCGGCGGCTGGAGCTGCTCGATGAGCTTGAAAGAGTTGTGGAAGAGCTGAAGATTGCAGGGGCGGATCCTGCCGTCGTGAAGGCGTATGTTGAGAGGGTATATAACGAGAGAGAGGTGGACGAAATATGATAAAGGTCAGCGGCGTTACCAAGAGCTTTGACGGCTTCAAGGCTCTTGACGGCGTGGATATAAACGTTCCCAGCGGCGCGATTTACGGGCTTGTGGGGCCAAACGGCGCGGGCAAAAGCACGGTGATACGCTGCCTCATGGGCATTTTCAAGCCGGACTACGGAGAGATAACCGTGGATGGCGAGCCCGTCTGGGAGAACCCAGCGGTGAAAGCGCGGATAGCATATATTTCTGACGATGTGTATTATTTCCTTCAGGCGACGACCCGGGATATGATGCGGTTTTACAGGGGGATATACCCCAATTTTGACATGGAACGCTATAAAAAGCTGCGCTACGTGTTCAATATTGATGATAAGCGCCCTATACGGCGCCTTTCCAAGGGGATGCAGAAGCAGGTGGCGTTCTGGCTGGCGCTCAGCTGCCGTCCGGAGTTAATGATCCTGGACGAGCCGGTGGACGGGCTTGACCCGGTGATGCGGCGTCAGGTGTGGAGCCTGATCATGAGCGATGTCACCGAGCATGGCACGACGGTGCTTATCTCCTCCCACAACCTGCGGGAGCTGGAGGACGTGTGCGACCATGTGGGCATCATGAACCACGGGAAGATGATACTTGAACGCAGCCTTGACGAGCTTCAGGACAATATTTCAAAAGTGCAGATAGTGCTCCGGGAGGGGACTGATCTGCCGGGAAACCTTCAGGTGCTGGGACGCACGGACGTGGGCAGAGTTACAACGCTTATTCTCCGGGGGAACCGGGAGACGGTGACGAATATACTTGCCACAGTCTCGCCGCTCTTTGTGGACGTGCTGCCGCTGACACTGGAAGAGATATTTATCTATGAACTGGGAGGTGAGGACTATGCAGTCAAAGATATCGTTCTTTAACAAGACCGTAATCAGAAAAAATATTACAAGGTTCTGGCCCCTGTGGGCGGTATATCTTTTCGTGTGGTTCCTCATCATGCCCTATGGTCTTATCATATCGGTCGACAACGTGGACACGGTGGGGCGGGCGGTATCAATGAGCAACCATATTATCGGGCTGTGTGACAGCGCGGTGCCCATAATGGCGTTTATATACAGCATAATGACAGCCATGGTGGTGTTCAGTTATATGCAATCAGCGAAGAGCGTCAGCCTATATCATTCCATGCCGGTGCGCAGGGAGGGACTCTTCCTCTCAAGCTATATTTCAGGGCTGATATTCTCCTTTGGCCCCCACCTGATAACGGCGGCGATCACCTGCATCGTGGGCGCGGTGATGGGGAACAGCCTGATAATGCCGGTGCTCACATGGCTCTATATGATAACCTGCGTCAGCGTACTGTTCTTCTCTGTGGGCGCTATCTGCGCGACATTTACTGGGCATATCGTGATCCAGCCGGTGCTGTATGTGATAGTAAATTTCCTCGTGATAGTCGTGGAGTTTGTGGTGCGCAGCATAGGTTCGCTGCTCCTTTTCGGCGTTGAGATATCCGGGGATACCGTGCTGGGGGTCTTGTCTCCCATGTATGAGCTGCTGGTATACCCGGTGACGAATTACGCTTATGTTCCGGAGATGGACATCGGGGTCGTCACTATGGAAAACTGGGCTCTTCCCGGGATTTACCTCGCCGCAGGTGTCGTTATTGCCGCGGCGGCAGTGCTCATTTACCGCCGCCGGCGCAGCGAAGCTGCGGGAGACGTGGTGGCTGTGAAGTGCTTAAAGCCGGTGTTCAAGTATTGCCTGAGCTTCGGCATGGCGATAACTGTGGGTCTTGTGCTTTTCTCCGTGTTCACCACGCAGAACGGCTCAACACTGGTGACGGGCGAGTTCGCGGCGCTCATCATATGGATGCTTATCGCCGCGGCGGTGGGCTACATTGCCGGCGAGATGCTAATAAGGAAGTCCCTCCACGTGTTCACGAAGCGTACCTTCGGCGGTATGGGCATAGTTTTCGTCACAATAATCGCTGTTATGTGCGTGACCCGGGCGGATGTGTTCGGCATAGAAAACAGAATACCGGACGGAGCGGATATACAGAGCGCGCTCATCAACAGCACGGGCTACTTCTACGATGCGGAAGTTAACGACCCCGCAGATTTGGAGGACGTGCTGGCGCTGCACAGCATGATACTTGCCAACAAGGATGAGATAATGGCGAGCGACAGTAACCCCACCTTCGTCTATAACGATGAGGGCCAATTCGCGGAGCAGGATTATTTCGCCATCCGCATTTACTACACTCTGAAAAACGGGAATACCCTGCTGCGCTGCTACTATGGTGTCCCCGTGACGGAGGATATGGAAAAGGACGTCTCCACGGTGCCGGGCAAATATCTGGCCATGTGCAACGAGCCGGAGCAGATACTGCGGCGCATCGACCTGGGAGAGAATTACGATATAACCTATGCAGCTATAAACGGCAGCAACACGAGCTTCCACATGGACTTTGATCAGGCTCAGCTTGTTTACGAAGCCATGAAGAAGGATGCCCTGCAGGGCAATATCGGCAGAGTCTGGGCGATATCCGGCAGGGAGCACAATGACAACTATTATGTGGACCACGTGAGCATCGACACCGAGGTAAAGAATGATGACGGTACCCGTACGTACTACGGGATATATCTGGACATCACGAAAGACTCCGTCAACACTCTTGCGGCGATGAAAGAGATCGGCTACGATATGGACGCGCTCGAGACTATCAGCGGCAGCAACTATTATTACGACGAGTCCTATACCTACACCTACACCGGCGACGATGTGATGTCGGCGACGGAAGTGGTCGAGAGTTTCAACTGAAAAACGGCGAATGCCCGGACGTTCTTCGTCCGGGCATCTCTTTTGGAAAAACGTGTTCAAAATACGCCCGCCCTGTGATAAAATAGCCGGGACTGGAGATGATAGCTTATGTCAGATATTATTGCCGCGGTAGCCACGGGCCTGCCCGGTGCGATAGGCATCGTGCGCCTTTCCGGCGCCGGCGCGGCTGCGCTTGCAGGCAGGTTTCTGCGCCCTGTGAGCGGTAAGTCTTTTGAAGACAGCGAAAACAGAAAGATGGTCTATTGCCGCCTCCTGGACCGGGAAGAGGAGACCATAGACATGGTCCTCGCCGTCGTGACCCGCGCCCCCAACAGCTACACGGGGGAGGAGTGCTGCGAGATCCACTGCCACGGTTCGCCCGCGGTTCTTCGGGAGACGATGCTCGCCCTGACGGAAAACGGCGCGCGCCCGGCGGGCCCCGGTGAATTCACAAAACGGGCATTTCTCAACGGGCGCATGGACCTCACTGCGGCGGAGAGTGTTGTTGACCTCATCGACGCGGAGAGCACTCAGGCGGCGCGCAACGCCGTCGGGCAGCTGGAGGGCGCGGTCAGGCGGCGTGTGGACGGTATATATGAGCAGCTCCTCGCCATGACGGCCCGCTTTCAGGCTGTGGTGGACTACCCTGATGAGGATGTGGAGGACGTGGAGCGGGATGAAATGCGTGAGGTGCTCGGCGCCGCCGCGGAGTCACTCGCAGAGCTCTCTGGAACATTCCGGCGGGGAACATATCTCAAAAACGGTGTGCCGACAGCCATAATCGGCAGCCCCAACAGCGGCAAAAGTACGCTGCTCAACTCCCTTGTAGGCTATGAGCGGGCGATAGTCACGGATATCGCCGGGACCACCCGTGACACCCTGGAGGAGACGGTGTCCTTCGCCGGGGGGAGGCTGCGCCTTATTGACACGGCGGGCATCCGTACCAGCGACGACCGGGTGGAGCGCATCGGTATAAAGCGCTCTGTGAAAGCCGCCGAAGAGGCGGAGATCATCGTACTCGTCATTGACGGCAGCCGTGAGCTCTCCGTGAGTGATCTTGCCGCCATGGACGCCGCGGCGTCGGGGGCGGAAAAAGTCATACCAGTGCTGAACAAGAGCGACCTGGGCATTCTTCCGGAAACGCAGAGCCGGGTGGAGGAGCGCTTCGGCGAAAGCGTCGTGATGAGCGCGGCGCTGGGGGCGGGCATAGAAGCCCTTGAGAGCGCTGTGAGGGACGCACTGCCTGAAACCGGCAGCCCATGCGGCGGAGAGATAATTACAAATGTGCGCCAGCAGGAAGCGGTGCGCCGGGCAGAGACGAGCGTACGGGGAGCTATGGAGGCTCTGGAGATGGGACTTACGCCCGACGCTGTAATGAGCGATGTGGAGATAAGCATGGGCGCTCTCGGGGAGATAACGGGGCGCAGTGTTTCTCAGGATATAGTCAGCGAGATATTTGCCCGCTTCTGTGTGGGAAAATAGAAGAGTCCTGCGGGACGGGAGGAGCATGAAAAGGATAGGCATACTTACCTCAGGCGGTGACGCGCCGGGCATGAACGCCGCGATACGGGCTGTCGTCCGCAGCGCCGAAAGAGCGGGCGCCGTGTGCCTCGGCATCAGAAACGGATACCGGGGACTGCTCGATGGAGACGTGATCCCGCTGACGGGAGAGAGCGTCAGCGGTGTGATACAGCGGGGCGGGACTCTGCTGTATACGGCGCGCTGCCCGGAGTTCAAAACACGGCAGGCACAGCTTCAGGGGGCAGAGAACGCCAAAAGGCTGGGGCTGGACGCGCTTGTGGTGCTGGGGGGCGACGGGTCCTTCAGAGGTGCGGAGAAGCTCAGCGGCCTTGGAATACCTACTGTGGGCATCCCGTGCACTATCGACAACGACGTATCCTGCACGTCATACTCTATCGGCTTTGACACGGCGAGCAACGTTGCGGTGTCCGCGGTGGACCGCCTGCGGGACACCTCGGAGAGCCATCACAGGTGCAGCGTCGTGGAGGTAATGGGTCACAGAACCGGATTTCTCGCCTTGGACGTGGCGGCGGCGAGCGGCGCCGCAGCGGTGCTTATCCCGGAGCGGGAGACGGATATTGAAAACGACCTGATCCGCCCCATCAGTGAGCACAGAGGCAATCACAGCATTGTCATAGCGGCTGAGGGCAGCCGCCTGCGGGCGGCGGAGGCTGCCGGGAGGATAAGCCGTGAGACCGGCGTTGAGACGCGGCTCACCGTTCTGGGGCACGTCCAGAGGGGCGGCGCGCCCACGGCGATGGACAGGATATTTGCCCTGCGCATGGGGCACCGGGCGGTGCGAATACTCATGGAAGGGGAAGGAAACAGGGTAGTCGCCGTGAGGGACAACCGGGTCGTGGATATGCCTATCGCCTCGGCTCTGAGCATGGAAAAACGCCTTGACCCTGAGCTCATGAACGCCGTAAGCGCGGTGAGCTGCAAGGAACGGAGAGTAAATTAAAAAGCGGCTGCCGGATATTTTCCGGCAGCCGCTTTCGGCATTTCAAATTATTCTTTTATAGTCCCGTCCGGGTTGAAGGTGGGCAGGGGGGCGAGGAAGATTATATCGTCTCTCCCCTGGGCATTGCCCTCGGCGAGGATAGTCGCCTTGCCGACGATGTTGCCGCCCGCGTCGTTCACCAAATCCTCCAGCGCCTGAAGAGACGCGCCTGTGGAAATGACGTCGTCCACGATGAGGATACGCTTACCCTTCATGAGGTCCACGTCCTCCTGGTCAAGATAGAGCTTCTGCTCCTTCTCTGTGGTGATGGATTTTACGTCGTGGGCAAAGACTTTGGTCATATACAGTTTCGGTGCTTTGCGGGCGAGAATATATTTATTTCTGCCGCTTTGGCGGGTCATCTCGTGGATGAGGGGGATGCCCTTGGCCTCGGCAGTGATGGCATAGTCATAGTCCGGAACACGGGCGTTGAGAGCCTTGGCGCACTCCACGGTCAGCTCCACATCGCCGAAGATTACGAAGCCGGCGATATAAAGCTCGTCGTTGACCCTGCATATGGGCAGCTCTCTGTCCAGCCCGGCGACCTTAATGGGATATCTCATCATGATAATAATTACCTCCGAACGGCGGAAAACTCCGTACAAATTTACCGTGCTATTATGTCACTTTTTGAACAGATTGTCAATTGCCTGGCAAAGAAGAGGGGAAAGCGCCGTAAAAGCTGTGTTTGTGACAATTAGACAAAACTAACGCCGCCTGCTGCCCCGAAGCCTTGCAGCGTGGGGATTTGGCGGCTTTTTTACTGTAAAAATTTTGTGTGTTTTGCCGTCAGATTTCATCAAAACAGTAAACAGACGCTTAGATTTTTCCGGGCATCATAATGCAAATTGACTATATTTCAGGAGAAAATCCGTTGTTTCGTCTTTTGAACGGGAGCTGGGACGCTGTGCCTTAGACGATTTGCACAATATTTCGCGACTTTGTTAATTGTTTAACTTTGTCAATGGAATATTGACACCGGACAGTATATACTCAAATAGCTAATATTTTAACAATCTTTGAATCGAGGTATATGGCTATGACCTTTGACGCCGGCGCGCTCAATTCTCTCATCGACAGCTACGGCTGCGACCCCGTCCAGATAATCGCGATGCTCCAGAACATACAGGAGCAGTATGGCTACCTCCCCCGGGAGGCGTTCCGCATTCTCTCTCAGCGGCTCAGGATGAGCGAGGCGCGGATATACAGTATTGCTACGTTTTATGAGAATTTTTCCCTTGAACCGAAGGGAAAGTACGTTATCCGCGTTTGCGACGGCACAGCCTGCCACGTCCGTAAGAGCATACCCATTCTCGAGCGCCTGCGCAAGGAGCTGGGGATGCCTGAGGGGAAGCGCACCACGGAGGACCAGATGTTCACCCTGGAGACGGTGTCCTGCCTGGGGGCCTGCGGCCTGGCACCGGTCATCACCGTGAACGACAAGGTATATCCCGCGGTCACGCCGGACAGCGCCGCGGAGCTCATAAAGGAACTGAAGGAGGAAAACTGACATGGCAAAGCTTATATCAAGAGCCATGCTGGCTGAACTCAGGGAGGACTGCCGCCAGCGGATGGAGCGTCAGAAGAGGAAGATACTCGTCTGCGCCGGAACGGGCTGTATCTCCAGCGGCTCCATGGATATATATGAAGAGCTGAAGCGGATAATCGAGGAAAAGGGCGTGGAGTGCACGGTAGAGCTCCAGAAGGAACCCCACGAGGACAGCGTAGCTCTGAAGAAGTGCGGCTGCCACGGCTTCTGCGAGATGGGGCCTCTGGTGCGCATGGAGCCACAGGGATGGCTCTATACAAAGGTGAAGCTGGAGGACTGCGAGGAGATAGTGGAAAAGACCGTTCTCGGCGGCGAGGTGGTCCAGCGCCTTACATACCACAGGGACGGCACAGCCTATCCCCGCCAAGACGACATCCCCTTCTATAAAAAGCAGACGCGTGTTGTGCTGGAAAACTGTGGTCATGTGGACGCAGAGAGCATATATGAGTACATCGGCGTCGGCGGTTACCGAGCCCTTGAAAAGGCGCTTTTCGAGATGGACGGTCGTGAGATAGTGGAGACTATTTCCGCGTCAAATCTCCGGGGCCGCGGCGGCGGAGGCTTCCCCGCGGGGACCAAGTGGCGCCAGGTACGCGCCCAGCAGACGGAGAAGAAGTATATCGTCTGCAACGGAGACGAGGGCGACCCCGGCGCGTTTATGGACAGAAGCGTCATGGAGGGCGACCCCCACAAGGTGCTGGAGGGTATGCTCATAGCGGGTATCGCGGTAGGCTCAGACGAAGGCTATATCTATGTGCGCGCGGAGTACCCCATGGCGGTGCAGCGGCTCAAGACGGCAATAGCTCAGGCGGAGGAGCTCGGGCTGCTGGGGGAGAACATCCTGGGCAGCGGGTTTAATTTCAAGATACATATCAACAGAGGCGCGGGCGCCTTCGTTTGCGGCGAGGGCTCGGCGCTGACAGCGTCCATCGAGGGCAAGCGCGGTATGCCCCGGGTAAAGCCCCCCAGAACTGTTGAGCAGGGGCTTTTCGGCAAGCCCACAGTGCTGAACAATGTGGAGACCTTCGCGAACGTCCCCATAATTATAGTGAACGGTGACGAGTGGTACAGGGACATCGGTCCCGAAAAGAGCCCCGGCACAAAAATTTTCGCCCTGACGGGCAACATTGAGAACACCGGCCTTATCGAGATACCCATGGGGACCACTCTGCGGGAGATAATCTATGATATCGGCGGCGGGATGAGAGGCGGCAAGGAGTTCAAGGCTGTGCAGATAGGCGGCCCCTCCGGCGGCTGCCTCACGGCGGAGCACCTGGACCTGCCTCTGGACTTTGACTCCATAAAGAAGGTCGGGGCGATGATAGGCTCCGGCGGACTTGTTCTCATGGATGAGGATACCTGCATGGTGGAGGTTGCCCGGTTCTTCATGAACTTCACCCAGAAGGAGTCCTGCGGCAAGTGCGTTCCCTGCCGGGAGGGCACGCGGCGCATGCTGGAAATATTGGAGCGCATAGTGGACGGCAAGGGCCGTGAGGGGGATATAGACCTGCTCCAGGAGCTGGCTGATACGGTCCAGAACACAGCTCTCTGCGGTCTGGGCAAGAGCGCCCCTAACCCCATACTCAGCACCATCGCCCACTTCCGCGAGGAGTATCAGGCCCATATTGACGGCTGCTGCCCCACTGGGAACTGCTCGAAGCTGAGAAAGATATGGATAGTGCCTGAGCTGTGCAAGGGCTGCACAAAGTGCGCCAGAGTGTGCCCTGTGGGTGCTATCGAGGGCAAGGTCAAGACGCCCCACGTTATAGACCTCACAAAGTGCATCCGCTGCGGCGCCTGCGTCGAGAGCTGCAACTTCGGCGCTGTGAAGGAGGGCTGAGATAATGGAGACAAAAGGATTTGTTTATATAGACAATCTCCCTGTGCCTATTCAGGGGGAGGCGAACCTGCTTGAGATGATCCGCAAGGCGAACATAAAGCTGCCCACCTTCTGCTATAACAGCGAGCTGAGCATCTTCGGCGCCTGCCGGATGTGCATGGTGGAGATGGAGAACGGCTCGCTGGAGTCTGCCTGTTCCACGGTGCCGAAGGACGGCATGCGCATCCGCACCAGCACCGACCGCCTGCGCCGGTACAGGAAGAATATACTGGAGCTGCTCCTGGCAAACCACTGCCGGGACTGCACGACCTGCTCCAACAACGGCAGCTGCAAGCTCCAGGATCTGGCTGTGAGATACGACGTGCGCACGGTGCGCTTTGACAACAAATCTCCCGAGCCCATAGTGGACAACTCCTCTTACTGCATAGTGAGAGACCAGAGCAAGTGTATACGCTGTGGTGACTGTGTGCGCGTGTGCAACGAGGTGCAGGACGTGGGCGCAATAGACTTTATGCACAGGGGTGCGAGCCTGACGATAAGCACGGCGTTCGAGGACCCCATCTTCGATTCCCCCTGCGTGGGCTGCGGTCAGTGCGCCGCGGTGTGCCCCACGGGCGCTATCGTGGTGCGAAATGATGCGGAACGAGTCTGGAAGGCCCTGGATGACAGGGACGCGTATGTGACGGTGCAGGTCGCTCCAGCCGTGCGTGTGGCTATCGGCAAGGAGTATGGTCTCGAGGACGGCAAGGACGTGATGGGGCTTATCGTCTCCGCCCTGCGCCGCCTGGGATTTGACAAGGTCTATGATACCTCGACGGGTGCGGACTTCACAATAGTCGAGGAGGGCAACGAGCTGCGCGAGCGCATTGAAAAGGGCGGGTATGACATGCCCATGTTTTCCTCCTGCTGCCCCGCATGGGTGCGTTACTGCGAGAAGAAGATGCCGGAGATACTTCCGTATCTCTCCACCTGCCGCAGTCCGATGCAGATGCTCGCCTCAATGGTGAAGGCGACGGATAAGCCTGAAGGCAAGCGCCACGTCCACGTGGCAGTGATGCCCTGCACGGCGAAGAAATTTGAGGCAGCCCGGGAGCTCTTCAGCGTGGAAGGCACGCCGAACGTTGATTACGTCATCTCCACCCAGGAGCTGATACTCATGATAGAGGAGATGGGGCTCGTGCTCACAGAGCTGGACCCCCAGGGCGTGGACAGCCCCTTCGGCAGCCATACGGGTGCGGGTGTCATATTCGGCGCTTCCGGCGGCGTGACCGAGGCGGTGCTGCGTTACCTGTCTCCGGAGCGTTCCGTGCTGGATGTCACCCATATCGCCTATTCCGGCGTGAGGGGAATGCGCGGCGTTAAGGTGGCTACGGCGGTTGTGAACGGGAGAAACGTCCGCATAGCTGTGGTGAGCGGGCTCGGCAACGCGAGAGCTCTTGTGGAGCGCTGCCGGCAGGGGGAGAAATTCGACTTCGTTGAGGTCATGAGCTGCCCGGGCGGCTGCGTTTCCGGCGCGGGTCAGCCCTTTGGCCGGTGGGACAACAAGAAGAACCGGGCGGAGGGACTCTACGCCGCGGACAGAATGTGTGCCCATAAGTACGCGGACCAGAACAACGCGGTCCGGGATATGTACGCAAACGGTATCCTGAAGGACCATGCCCATGATCTGCTCCACGTGGACTATTTGAGCGGCTATAAAAAGGAAAAACCCTATAACGAGCGGTAATACGAAAAGAAGTACCCGGCGCTTTGACGCCGGGTACTTCTTTTGTTACGTTTATTTTATGCTTATCGCGGCGTGGAACGCCTCCTGGTTCGCCTCGTAGATGGTGCGGTTTTTACCCATGCAGTCGCCCACAACATAGACATCCCGGGGATACATGCTCAGGAGCTTTTCCCCAAGGGCGTTATTGGGCCTGACGCCCATAGCGATGACGAAATCGTCGCCGAAGAAACGCTTCTCATGTCCCTCACTGTCCACGGTGACAACGCAGTCCTCCTCAAATCGGACAACTCTGCTGCCGCCTACGAGCTCGACGCCCGCGGCGATGAGCTTTTCATACAGCTCCGCGCCGTTGAAGCCGAACATGACGGTTGGATAGTGCTCGGCGGGGAACATATCCACCACGGTGACCTTCTTTCCCTGCTCCTCGGCCAGAGCCAGAGCGCATTCGAGGCCGACCTGACCGCCGCCGCAGATGACTACCTTCTCGCCAACGCTGACCCGGTGATGCTCCACCTCGCGGAACATATGGACATTGGGCAGCCCCATACCGGGTATCTCCGGCACGATGTATTCAGAGCCGGTGGCTACTATGACGGCGTCCGGGTTCTTTTTCGCCACGAATTCCGGCGTGACCTCGGTGTTGAGGACGATTTTTGCCCCGCAGCGCTGAGTCATGCGGATGTCCCACTGGGTGTACAGGCGCAGGTATTCCTTGAATTTTGCCTGGGTCGCGTCCAGAAGAAGCCCGCCAAGAGAGCCGCTCTTCTCGTAGAGGGTGACGTCGTGCCCGAGCTCCGCGAGAGTCTGCGCCGCCATCATGCCGCCGGGACCGCCGCCGACGACCATGACCCGCTTTTTCTTCTCCGGCTTTTTCAGCTCATACTCGAGCCCCAGCCGGGGATTTATCGCGCAGCGCATGGAGAGTCCGTAAATATTATGCCAGCCGCACTTGTCGCAGCGGGTGC
Source organism: uncultured Oscillospiraceae bacterium (assembly GCA_934552825.1). GTDB lineage: Bacteria > Bacillota > Clostridia > Oscillospirales > Oscillospiraceae > CAKTEQ01. The sequence continues at coordinate 375,947 of CAKTEQ010000001.1, read as the reverse complement.
AGGGACGTATCTCGTCCACTCTGCCGTCCAGGGATTTTTCCACAAGGCGTTCGTCCGCCATGTATGCCTTTGCCATGACTACAATATCCGCTTTGCCGGAGGAGATAATGTCCTCCGCCTCGTGGAGGGAGGTGATGTTGCCGACCACGGCGACGGGGATGTCTATCTCCTTCTTCACCCGCTCTGCGTAGGCTACGTTCAGGAGCCTGCCCCGGAAGAGAGTGGGGATGGTGTACTGGGCGTGACCGTGGATGTTGCCCCGGGAGACGTGCATTATATCCACATATTTCTGAGCCTGCTTCATGAACTGGATGCTCTCCTCAAGCTCCAGTCCGCCGGGAGTGTCCTCCTGGGCGGAGACGCGCAGTTCAACGACCATATCGTCGCCCACGGCTTCGCGCACAGCCTTGAGCACCTCCAGAGGATAGCGCATACGGTTTTCGAGGCTGCCGCCGTACTCATCTGTGCGGATGTTGCAGTCAGGAGATATGAACTGGGCCAGCAGGTTCTGGTGGGCGCAGTGTATCATGACTATCTTCATGCCCGCCTTCTTGCAGCGCACAGCACAGTCCACGAACTGATTCCGGACGAAGTCCATGTCAGCCCGGTCCATCGCCTTCAGGTCGGAGGCGTCGTGCCCGGGGAGGGGCTTTACCGAAGGGGCGAGCGCCGGATGGCCGGGGGTGACGTGGCTGCCCCGGCCGGCATGGGCCAGCTCAACGCTTATCTCCGCGCCGTTGTCCCGGGCGGCGTTCACCATCTGCGCCATGCCGTGGAGGCATTCGTCGCTGGTGACGTCCAGCTCGCAGAGCCAGGCGGAGCTGTCCTCGTGGACAACGGGGGTGTTGCCCACGGTCATGTACGCGACGCCCGTACGCGCCTGCCAGGAGACATAGTCCAGCATCTCCTGGACGACCTCACCCTTGGGAGAGCATTTCAGCACCACCGTGGGAGCGTAGGCAAGGCGGTTTTTCAGGGTGACGCCGCGTATCTTAAGGGGCTGGAAAACGTGGGGGTATTTGTTCTCGATCATTTTTCTTCCCTCCGGTGTTTTTTATATCTGCATACCGCCGCATACCGCGATAGTCTCGCCGGTGACGTGCCCTGCCATGTCGCTCAGGAGCCACACCACCGTGTTGGCGATGTCCTCTGTCGTGCCCAGCTTGCCAAGGGGCACATGGGCGGACATGTCCGCCTCGAACGCCTTGGGGTCAGGCTGAGAGCCGATGTTGTTGTCCATGAGCACAGTGCCCAGGGTGGGGCCGGGGCACACCACATTCACGCGGATGCCGTTGTGCCCGCCCTCCAGAGCTGCTGTCTGGGTGATGGCGTTGATGCCCGCCTTGGAGGGTCCGTAGGCCCCGAAGCCGGGTACCATGCGCAGCCCGCCCACGCTTGAGGTGTTCACGATGCTGCCGCCGTGGCCCTGCTTTATCATCTGCGCCATCTCGTACTTCAGGCACAGGAACACGCCCCGGAGATTAACAGCGAGAATGTCGTCAAAATCCGTCACGGAGAAATCTACCAGGGGTGCGAAGGGGATGCGCTTTCCGTCCGGTCCGATGCCCGCGTTGTTGAAGGCGAGGTCAAGCCTGCCGTAGGTCTCAACAGTCTTTTCCACCAGCGCCTTTACGTCATCTTCCCGGGACACGTCGCATTTCACGAATATGCCCTCGCCCCCTGCGGCTTTTATCTTTTCCACTGTCTCCATGCCGCCGGCGACATTGCCGGAGCCTGTGACAACTACCTTCACGCCGTATTCGGCGAGCTTTATGGCTGTAGCGGCGCCCATGCCGCTGGAGCCACCGGTTACTATGGCAACCTTGCCTGCAAGATCTTTCATAATTTCATCCTCCTGTGAAGCAATAATTTCATGGATACAGTTTATCACAGGCTTTTCAAAAGAAGAAATATAAATTATAATGCAATGGTATAAATGATTGCATATAGTAAGCGGAGGTATATGATGGACATACAGCAGCTCAGATATTTTATCGCCGTTGCAAAATACGAGAATGTGAGTCGGGCGGCGCGGGAGCTATACATGAGCCAGCCAAATCTGAGCACAGCTATAAGGCGTCTGGAGGAGGGACTCGGATTCCCGCTCTTCAACCGCCGTCGGGGCAAGGTAAGCCTGACGCCGGGGGGGCGTGTGTTTTTGGACAGTGCGGAGCGGGCTGTGCGGGAGCTGGAAGAGGGAGCCGCCGCGGCGAAGGGGATATACGAGGCAGAGCGGCGGAGGATACGCCTTGCGGCGCCCATGCCGGACCTTACAGCTGATGTGCTTGGCGGCATAACGGCAAAATACCCGGGCATAAGCATAAGGCAGTTCAACTTCACAAATTCCGAATGCCTTGACGCCCTGGAGAAGGGGCAGGCGGATATTGCCATCGTGTTCGGTCCCATCACGAGAAAGGAAATAGAATTCGTGCCGCTGGATGGCTGCGAGTGGGTCGTGATGGCAGGGCGGGACAGCCCGTTTTACGGACGCAGCTGGATAAGCGCATCGGAGCTGAACGGCGTGCGCTGCGTGAGCAACATAAGCCGGGACGACGGCAGGTTCCTCAGGACGCTGGAGGAGAAGTATGCGGTCCGGGCGGAGGTGGTCTGCGAATGCGACAATGACCTCGTTGAGATGAACCTGCTCATGGCGGGGATAGGCATATCCCTCACGCCGCTTATGAACTATATAAAGCTTGCGGACCGCAGCCCGGAATTTGACGCGGGACTTGTGCGCATACGGGATCAGCTGCCCCCGGTGGAGCTGGGCTATGCGTACAGGCGGGGCTATGAATTAACTCCGGAAGCCGAGGAGCTGTGCGGGGCGCTCAGGGAGATATTCGCCGCCGGACCTGAGCACGCCCGAGAGTTTCTCAAAAGCCGGGGATACTGTGATCCGGTCACTTGACGCCCGGGACTCAAGGGGATAAGATAATAATGAGGAGGAGAGTATTATGGATATGAACGCGATGAATAAGATATCATACGGACTGTACGTTATTTTTGCCCGTGAAGGGGAGAAGGACAACGGATGCATCTGCAATACGGCGGCGCAGGTGACGTCAACGCCGAACAGAGTATCCGTCACGCTGAACAAATCGGGGTATACGCACGACATAATCATGCGCACCGGGGAGTTCAATGTTAGCGTGCTGAGCGAGGACGCGGATTTTTCCGTGTTCACTCACTACGGCTTTAAGTCCGGGCGGGATACGGACAAGATAGCCGGGCCAGTGCCCCGGAGCGAAAACGGACTGTGCTATCTGGAGATGAGCACCAACGCGTATCTGAGCTGCAGGGTGGTCTCCACGGTGGATCTGGGGACTCATACCATGTTTATCGCCGACGTCACGGGCGGCGAGGTGCTCTCCGATACTCCGTCGGCGACGTATGCCTATTATCACAGCCATATAAAGCCGAAGCCTCAGGAGAAAAAGACGGAGGAGACGGTGTGGGTCTGCGATATCTGCGGCTATGAATATGTGGGGGAGGAGGTCCCGGAGGACTTCGTCTGTCCCATATGCAAGCATGGTAAGGCGGACTTCAAGAGAAAAGGATAAATGCGGACCAAGGGCGCGCCGGAGAGAAGGCGCGCCCTTGATTTTTTGTTCAGGCTCCCTTGCGGAATTGTTTGCCTGCCGGGGAGATTTATAGTATAATTATACTCAGAAATCTTACCCAAGGAGAAAACCCGAGATGAATTCCAAGAAAGCAGGAAGCAGCGCCCTGCTATTAGCCGCTGCGATAATCTGGGGCGTGGCATTTGTCGCCCAGAGCGTTGGTATGGACTATGTGGGCCCCTTCACGTTCAACGCGGTCCGGAGCCTTATCGGCGCAGTTGTGCTTCTGCCGGTGATAGGGATAATGAACCGGGGGAAGAAAAAAGAGGTCTCTATCCAAGAAAAGAAGGCTGAGAGAAAGACGCTTGTCCTGGGGGGAGTACTGTGCGGCGTGTGCCTGTGCTTTGGCTCCAGCCTCCAGCAGATAGCGATACAGTATACAGCCGTGGGAAAGGTGAGCTTTATTACAGCGCTGTACATAATCCTCGTGCCGGTTCTCGGAATTCTCTTCAGGCGCCGCGCCGGCGTTCTGGTGTGGATAAGCGTTGTCATTGCGGTGGTGGGCATGTATTTTCTGTGCATTACGGAGGGGTTCAGCGTCAACATCGGGGACTGGCTGACGCTTATAGGCTCCCTGTGCTTCGCTGTGCACATCCTTGTGATAGATCACTTCGCCCAGAAGACTGACGGGGTAAAGATGTCCTGCATACAGTTTTTCACCTGTGCGGTGATCTGCGCCATAGCTATGGCCATATTTGAGACACCGACTTTCAGCAGCATAGCCCAGGCGTGGCTGCCCATATGCTATGCGGGCGTTATGAGCTGCGGCGTGGCGTATACCCTCCAGATAGTCGGACAGAAGAACATGGAGCCCACGGTGGCATCCCTCATCCTCAGTCTTGAGAGCGTGGTGGGCGCGATAGCGGGCTGGCTGCTGTTGGGTCAGGCACTTACAGGGCGTGAAATATTCGGCTGTGCGCTGGTGTTCTGCGGAATAATTCTGGCGCAGCTGCCGGCTGACATATTCATGAAAAGGAGAATTGTAAAATGAACGAGATTATAAGAACAAGAAGATCCGTGCGCCGCTACGAGGGCAGAGCAGTGGAGCCGGAGAAGATCGAGACGCTCCTGCACGCCGCGATGCAGGCGCCCTCGGCGAAAAATCAGCAGCCCTGGGAATTTATCGTAGTTACAGACAAGGGCACCCGGGAGACCATAAGCAAGATGAGCCCCTTCGCGGGATTTGCGGCGGACGCGCCCGCCGTGATCGTGACCCTGTGCGATCTTGACAGAGCGGACCAGTTCAACTGGTGGGTGTCGGATATGGCGGCGTGCACGGAGAATATCCTCCTTCAGGCTGTGGAGGAGGGGCTGGGCGCCTGTTGGTGCGGCTTCTACCCCTATGCGGACAGAGTTGAGCCGATGAAGGAGCTGTTCTCCCTGCCGAGAAATATCATGCCTTTCAGCGTTGTGACACTGGGGTATCCTGCGCGGGAACCCAAGGTCGTCGATCGCTTTGAGCCCGCCCGGGTACATTACGAGAAATACTGATGGGCGCGGAAAAGCTGTTGATGCACTTCTGCTGCGGTCCCTGCGGCGTGGGGTGCATGGAGAAGCTGAGAGAAGTCGGACAGGAATTCACCGGCTTATGGTATAATCCGAATATTCATCCCTTCACAGAATACCGCGCCCGGCGGGAGGCGCTCAGAGAGCTGAGCACACTGGAGGGATTCCACATACTCTGGCGGGATGAGTACGGTCTGCGCCCCTTTGTAAAGGCTGTGGCGGAGGATATTGAGCACCGCTGTGCCTATTGCTACAAGGTGCGCATGGAGGGGGCGGCTCAGGTCGCGAAGGAGAACGGCTTCGACGCCTTTACGACCACGCTGCTCGTGTCCCCATATCAAAACCACGAGGGGATAGTCAGTGCCGCTGAGGCCGCGGCGGACAAATTCGGAGTAAAGTTCATGTATTTTGACTTCCGTCCCTATTTCAGGGAAGGCCAGGCGAAAGCGCGGGAGATAGGGCTGTATATGCAGAAATTCTGCGGCTGTATCTTCAGCGAGGAGGAGCGCTACTCCAAGGCGTTCAGAAAGAAAAAAAGTGAGAAATGACGGGCATAATCGCCGCAATTGACATCGAAGAGCGGGGAGAAGGAGCTTCTCGTCCGGCGGTTCAACGCCATAGCCTGCGAGATGGAGGGGCGGCGATAGCCCAGGTGTGCCGGGTGAACGGGACGCTCTTCGGAGTGCAGCGGGCGATATCTGACAAGGCTGACGGCACTGCTATTGATGACTTTGCGGTATTCTCGGCCCAGGCGGCTGAGAAGACGATGAACATTCTTAAATATTTTGTTGAGAGGAAGGGCCTAATATGAAAGATTTTGTATATGATAATTCCACGCGCATGATTTTCGGCAGGGGTACGGAAGACCAGGTCGGCGAGCTCATGGCTCAGTTGGGCAAAAAGGTACTGCTCGTTTATGGCGGCGGATCTATCAAGAGAAGCGGTCTCTATGACAGGATCTGCGCGTCTCTGCGTTCCGCAGGACTTGAAATGGTGGAGCTCGGCGGCGTACAGCCAAACCCAAGGCTCAGCCTTGTGCACGAGGGTGTGGAGCTGTGCCGCCGGGAGGGAGTTGACTGTATTCTCGCCGTGGGCGGCGGCAGCGTTATGGACTGCGCAAAGGCGATCGGCTTCGGCGTGCTCTATGAGGGGGACGTGTGGGACTTGTTCGACAAGGGCATGGTGCCCAACCCGTGCCTGCCTCTGGGCGTGATAGTGACGATACCCGCCTCCGGCAGCGAGAGCAGCCATGCTCTCATAATCACAAAGGAGGAGGGGCATCATAAGCGCGCCATGGCGTCCCTTAACGCGAGACCGAAATTCGCGATACTCGACCCGGAGCTTACATACACGCTCCCGCCGTATCAGACGGCTTGCGGCATAGTGGATATGCTCTGCCATGTCATGGAGCGATACCTCGCCCATATGGAGAAGGCGGACCTTACGGACCGGCTCTGCGAGGGGATAATGCGCTCCATAATCTACAACGCGGGTGTCGTGATGAAGAACCCTGAGGACTACGACGCCAGAGGAGAGCTGATGTGGGCGGGGACTATCGCCCATAACGACTTCTTCGGCGTCGGGCGTGACCAGGACTGGGCTGCCCACAACATTGAGCACGAGCTGAGTGCTGAATATGACATAGCCCACGGCGCGGGGCTGGCGATGATATTCCCGGCGTGGTGCCGGTTCATCGCTCCTGAGCGGAAAAAGCTCTTTGTCCAGTTCGCCGTGCGTGTATGGGATGTGGACATGTGGTTCGGAGACGAGGACGCAATAATCGAGGAGGGCATATGCCGCTTGGAACGCTTCTTCAAGAGCCTGGATATGCCCACGCGCCTGAGTGATATCGGCATAGACAGCAGCAAGTTCCGCGCCATGGCGGAGCATGGTACTGTGGTGGGCTTCTCCAGACCTCACACACCGGACGAGATCGAGGAGATATTCTATCTCGCCCAGTGAGAGAATAAGAAAACACCCCGGGAATTCTCCCGGGGTGTTCGTTTTTGATTAAGTCAGTCGTCAATTACTTGTTGTACTTGATGACTTCACCCATGAAGGGCTTCTGGCGCAGACCAGCAGCGTTCTGCTCATCATAGTCGATGTGCATGCTGTCGGGGATCTCGTTGCCTGCAACGCGGATGAGGACGTTGTCGAAGGTGAGACCGCGCTGACCGGCGATCTTGACCTGGACCTCTTCCTTATCCTTGAAGCCGTACTTCTCAGCTGTGGAGGGGCTCATGTGGATGTGGCGGTTAGCTACGATAGCGCCTTCTGCGCACTCCAGAGTGCCCTTGGGGCCGACGATAGTGATGGGTGCGGAGCCCTTTGTGTCGCCGGAGTTGCGGATGGGGGGCTCGATGCCCAGCAGACGTGCGTCTGTGAAGCTCAGCTCAACCTGAACGTCCTTTCTGTGGGGGCCGAGAACGCCGACACCCTTGATTGTCTTGCCGTCAGCGCCGATGAGATCGACCTTGACGTCGTAAACAAATGCGCCGGGGATAGTCAGAGAGCGCTTCTGGGGCAGATCGGCTGTGCCGAACAGCTTGATAGCAGCTTCGTCTGTCAGATGAACGTGACGGCCGGAGCCTTCAATTTCAACCATAAGATTTGCCATGATGTATTTCCTCACTTTCAATATTTCAGTTCTCTACTGATAAAGAACCAGCATTCCTAAAGTTATATTATACACGCGCGGAGGATTTCTTCAAGGGGGAAAACGTCTTTTTTAGTCTTTTTTTCGGAATTTGACGGGAGAGCTTTACAAAAAGAGGCAAAAAATATATACTATCGGTATTATCTTTTGGACGGAGGGATAGAGGTGGAGGTATTCAGCTTTGCCCAGAGGCTCTCCCTGCTTCGCAAGGAACGGGGATACAGCCAGAAAGCCATGGCTGAGAAACTGCATATTTCCCAGGCGCTGCTGAGCCATTACGAAAAGGGCATCCGTGAGCCGGGGCTGGATTTTGTCGCCCGGGCGGCGAAGCTGTACGGTGTGAGTACGGATTTTCTGCTGGGGCTGAGCAGTCTGGAGAACGAAAGCCTGGAGATGCAGGTGATGAACGCCGTCTGTTCCCTTATGGACAGTGAACAGATGCGCCCTGCTCTCACGGCGGAGATGTACTGCCTGCTGCGCATGACGGCGGAGATGCCGGAGCTGTTCGAACTGGACGAAAAGACCTTTCAGGCGGGGGGCGTGAAGGCGTATGCGGATTGCTGCCTGGCGAAAGCCGCCATAAGCGCCACTGATGTGGGCGAGCGGCTGGAAGCGCTGAAGAAGGTGTTCCCGGAGAAATTCCAGGGGCTTAAGGATATGCTGCGTGAAGTGGAGCGGCAGACTGCCGATTTTTTGAAATAAAGTTTTGAGGTAAGATATATATGACAGGAAGAGACAAGATAAGGAATTTTTCCATAATTGCCCACATTGACCACGGCAAGAGCACTTTGGCGGACCGCCTGCTGGAGAAGTGCGGCGCCGTCGCCGAGCGGGACATGGAGGACCAGCTCCTGGACAACATGGACCTGGAGCGGGAGCGCGGCATAACGATCAAAGCCCGCGCCGTGACATTCAGCTATAAGGCGCAGGATGGAGAGACATATACCCTCAACCTCATAGACACGCCGGGGCACGTGGACTTCAACTATGAGGTGTCAAGATCCCTTGCTGCCTGCGAGGGCGCGGTCCTGGTGGTTGACGCTACTCAGGGCATAGAGGCACAGACTCTGGCGAATACATATCTTGCCATGGAGCACGACCTGGAGATACGCCCGGTGATAAACAAGATAGACCTGCCCGCCGCAAATCCGGAAATGGTGAAGGAGGAGATCGAGAATATAATCGGTCTGGACGCCATGGAGGCTCCGGAGATAAGCGCAAAGATGGGCATCAATATCGACGCTGTGCTGGAGGATATAGTCAAGCATGTGCCCGCACCTGGCGGCGACGAGAAAAAGCCCCTGCGCGCCCTGATATTCGACAGCGCTTACGACAGCTACCGCGGCGTTATCGTCTATATGCGTATTATGGACGGCGAGATAAAGACCGGCATGGACATAAAGCTCATGAGCACCGGCATGGTATATAAGGTAGTAGAGTGCGGCCTGCTGCGCCCATTTGGCATGGAGGAGACGGAGAGTCTATCCGCCGGGCAGGTCGGATACTTTACGGCGAGCATCAAAAACGTACGGGATACCAAGGTGGGCGATACGGTCACAGGGGCGGAGACTCCCTGCTCGGAGCCGCTGCCAGGCTATCGTCACGTGCAGCCCATGGTCTACTGCGGTATATATACCGAGGACGGCAGCAAATATCCCGACCTGCGCGACGCCCTGGAGAAGCTCCAGCTGAACGACGCATCACTCTCCTTTGAGCCGGAGAGCTCGGTGGCGCTCGGCTTCGGTTTCCGGGTGGGATTCCTCGGAATGCTGCATATGGAGGTTATCCAGGAGCGGCTGGAGAGAGAATTTGATCTTGACCTGGTCACGACTCTGCCCTCTGTCATATACGAGATAAAGAAGACAGACGGAACCACAGTCTACGTGGATAATCCCCACAATTACCCGGAGGTCTCCACCATTGCGGAGGCCCTGGAACCGTATGTGAAGGTGACTATAATCACGCCTCAGGAGTACGTCGGCAATATCATGCCCCTGTGCCAGAACAGGCGCGGCGAGTTCAAGGACATGCAGTACCTTGACACGCACCTCGTTGAAATGCACTACCAGATGCCCCTTAACGAGATAATCTACGATTTCTTTGATACACTTAAGGCGAACACGAAGGGCTATGCCTCTCTGGACTATGAGCTGAGTGATTACCGCCCCAGCGAGCTGGTCAAGGTGGACCTGCTCCTCAACGGCGATCAGGTGGACGCCCTGAGCTTTATCGCCCACAAGGATAAGGCATACCCCAGGGCGCGGCGTCTGTGCGAGAAGCTCAAGGAGAATATCCCCCGCCAGCAGTTCGAGGTACCCATTCAGGCGGCGATAGGCGGCAGGATAATCGCCCGGGAGACTATCAAGGCGGTACGCAAGGACGTGCTTGCGAAGTGCTACGGCGGCGATATCACCAGAAAGAAAAAGCTGTTGGAAAAGCAGAAGGAAGGCAAGAAAAAGATGCGCAGCCTCGGTACGGTGCAGGTGCCCACAGAGGCGTTCCTGGCGGTGCTCAAGCTGGACGAATAAGCAAAAAGCGGCAGCGTGAAATTTCACGCTGCTGCTTTTTGCTTCCCTTGCGCGCCTACGGGGTTCATGCCGGTATACGCCCGATCTGCTCGCGAACTTCTGGAGGAAGCTCGCGAGCAGTGTGCGGAGAATACAAACCGGCACAGACGAGATGAACGTCTGTGCCGGTTTTGACTATGTTGGTGTTCAGCCGCCGAGGTAGGCTTTGCGTATTTCGTCGGAGGCGGCGAGCTCCTTGCCCGTACCGCTCATGCTGATCTTGCCGGTCTCAAGGACGTAGGCTCTGTCCGCGATAGACAGTGCCATCTGGGCGTTCTGTTCAACAAGGAGGATAGTTGTACCGGCCTTGTGCAGCTCCCGGATAATGTCAAAGATCTGTTCAACGAGAATAGGCGCAAGACCCATGGAGGGCTCATCCAGCATCAGCAGCTTAGGCTCGCTCATGAGTGCGCGCCCCATAGCCAGCATCTGCTGCTCACCGCCGGAGAGCGTGCCCGCGACCTGGCGGCGGCGCTCCTTCAGGCGGGGGAACTGCTCATAGACCCTTGCCAGGTTCGCTGCGGTGATGCGGGCCTTTGTGTAAGCACCCATCTCGAGATTTTCCTCCACGCTCATCTGAGCGAAGATGCGGCGTCCCTCGGGGCACTGGGCGAGACCCAGCTCCACTATCTTATGAGGGGCAACGGAGGAAATGTCCCTGTCCATAAAGGTGATAGAGCCGGTTTTTGCTCTGAGAAGTCCGGATATAGTGTTGAGTATCGTGCTCTTGCCGGCTCCGTTTGCACCGATGAGGGTGACGATCTCACCCTCATCGACCTGGAGGGAGACGCCCTTGACAGCATGAATGGCTCCGTAATAGACGTTAATGTCATCGATTTTCAGCAGCATTTGGTCATCCCTCCTTTTTCTTGCCCAGATAGGCTTCGATAACAACGGGGTTGTTCTGTATCTCGGCGGGCGAGCCCTTGGCTATCACCTTGCCGAAGTTCAGCACGCATATACCCTCGCAGATGCCCATTACGAGATTCATGTCGTGCTCGATGAGCATTATGGCGATGCCGAAGGTATTGCGAACCTTAACGATATTGTCCATGAGCTCCGCCGTCTCGGAGGGGTTCATGCCAGCGGCGGGTTCATCCAGAAGCAGCAGGCTGGGGTTTGTAGCCAGGGCGCGGACGATCTCCAGACGGCGCTGGGCGCCGTAGGGCAGAGAACCTGCCTGAGCGCCCGCCATATTATCCATATCGAAGATGCTCAGCAGTTCCATGGCGCGCTCATGAGCCTGCTTCTCGCTGCGCCAGTATTTGGGCAGGCGGAGAATTGAGGACCACATGCCGTATTTAATGGAGTTATGCATACCGAGCTTTACGTTGTCCTCAACAGAGAGGTTGGAGAAAAGGCGGATGTTCTGGAAGGTACGGGCTATGCCTGCCTTATTGATCTGAGCTGTGGTCATGTTGCTTGTATCATGACCGTCCAGAAGTATGGTGCCCCGGGTGGGCTGATAAACCTTTGTGAGGAGGTTGAAAACTGTCGTCTTGCCGGCGCCGTTGGGACCGATAAGACCGGCTATCTCAGTGCGGCCAATGGTGAGATTAAAGTCGTCCACGGCGGTAAGTCCGCCGAAGTCGATGCCGAGGTGATGAGTTTCCAGCACGGGGGATTTGTCGATGTCACGCTCGGGGATCATGGACTTGGAGGGGACAGCGACAAGCTTTGAATTACTGTACTTATTCGGCATTGACGTTATCCTCCCTTCCGGATCTTCTGAACAGAGACTTGACCTTTTCACCGAATACCGAGATATAACCCTTGAGTGTGGAGTTATTGGTAGCCAGCATGACAAGGATGAGAACTATCGCGTAAATGAGCATGCGGTAGTCGTTGAAGCCGCGCAGCAGTTCGGGGAGGATTGTGAGCACGGTAGCGGCGATGATGCTGCCCCACATGTTGCCCAGACCGCCCAGCACCACGAACACCAGCACGAGGATGGAGGTGTTGAAGTTGAACTTGGACGCGACGATAGTCGTATAGTTCATGGCGAACAGGACGCCTGCGGCGCCGGCAAGGGCGGCGGAGGTGGTGAATGCCATGAGCTTGTACTTTGTCACGGGGATGCCGACGCTCTCAGCGGCGATGCGGTTGTCGCGCAGGGCCATGATAGCGCGTCCGGAACGGCTGTTCACCAGGTTGAGGATTATCACCAGAGTTATCATGATGAGAATGAAACCCGCGGTGAACGTGCTCAGCTTGGTTATGCCGGCGACGCCCGTAGGACCGTCGATGATGACCTTGCCGCCCTCGGCGAGCCCCAGCGCGTCGGCATTCGTGAGGAAGCTCACATGCAGACCGTTAGAGTCAACGCCTACATAGAGGCAGGTGACGATGTTCTTGATTATCTCGCCGAATGCCAGCGTCACGATAGCAAGGTAGTCGCCCCGGAGACGCAGCACAGGAATGCCGATGAGGATGCCGAAGATACCGGCGAAGAGTGCGCCCGCGATGATGGATATCGCGAAGCGGAGCATGGGAATGGGGATTGCTGTTTCGAGAGCGATGCAGGTAACGCTGCCCACGAAGGCGCCGACGCTCATGAAGCCGGCATGCCCCAGGCTCAGCTCACCCAGAACACCAACCGTGAGGTTCAGGCTGAGCGCCATGATTATGTAGGCGCAGATGGGCACGAGCTGTCCCTTGAGGGAGGAACTGAGCTTCCCGCCGGACAGGAGTATCTCGATAACGACGTAAGCGATGATGACGATGCCGTATGTTATGGCGTTGGAGCGTGTGCGCTTTTTCATATTTTTCAGCTTGTTCAACATACCGCTCACCTCAGACTTTCTCGCGCACGGTCTTGCCGAGAAGACCGGCAGGCTTGACGAGCAGAACGATTATAAGCACAGCAAACACGATCGCGTCGGAGAGCTGCGTGGAGATATACGCCTTAGCGAATATCTCGATGATGCCCAGCAGGATACCGCCGAGCATGGCTCCGGGAATGGAGCCGATGCCGCCGAATACCGCCGCTGTAAAAGCCTTGATGCCGGGCATGGAGCCTGTTGTAGGCGTGAGGGTAGGGTAAGCGGAGCAGAGCAGGACACCGGCGACGGCGGCAAGAGCCGAGCCGATGGCGAATGTGATGGAAATGGTCCTGTTCACATTTATGCCCATGAGCTGTGCCGCCCCCTTATCCTCAGAGCAGGCGCGCATGGCTTTGCCTATCTTCGTCTTACTTGTGAAAAGCGTAAGACCGATCATGATGACGATGCAGGCGGCGACTGTCACGATGGACACCACGCTTATTGTGAGCTGACCGTCAAACAGAACTACGGAGCCGTTGCCTACCACGGAGGAGAATACCTTCGGGTTGGGCGTCCAAAGCAGCAGAGCCGCGTTCTGAAGCAGGTAGCTCACGCCGATAGCTGTGATGAGCACCGCCAGGGATGTGGCGCTGCGCAGGGGCTTATATGCCAGCTTTTCGATGATGATGCCGAGGATGGTACATACGAGCATTGCCAGCAGCACGCCCACCAGGGGGGGCAGGCTGAATCTGGAGCAGGCAAAGAAGCACACGTATGCGCCTACCATGATAACATCGCCGTGGGCGAAGTTCAGCATTTTGGCAATGCCGTAGACCATCGTATAGCCTAGAGCTATGATGGCATAGACACTGCCGAGACTTATTCCTCCGATGAGGTACGAGAGGAAGGTCATATGGCTTGCACCTCTTTCTTAATAAAATTAGTGAAAGTCATCCGAAAAGCCACGGAGCCAACGGGTTTTTCGGATGATTTTAACTTCTGTGCAAAACGGGGGCTGCATAAAGCAGGCAGCCCCCATCAGCTAAAACTCTATTGTCGCAGAATATGCCGGGATGAAAATTACATACCGACGTATGCGCCGTTCTCGATGACCATGCCCTTAGGCTGCTTGGAAACCTCGCCTGCTGCGGACCATGTCATGCCGTCGCCTGTCAGACCGTCAACAGAGAAGCTGGGGTCTGTAAATGTCTTGATCATGAGGTCGCACAGCTCTTCAGCGGACATATCGGGTGTTGCACCGCTGGCCTTGATCGCATGGTAGTAAGCGTACACGCAGTCATATGCGTCAGCTGCGAACTGGTTGGGTATGTCGCCGTAGAGATCCTTGTACTTTGTTACAAAGCTTACTGTGCGCTCGTCCGTGGCGTCCGCATTGAAGGGAGTAAGCAGCATAACGCCCTCAGCCAGAGATGTGTCGAAGTTTTCCAGGGACAGGATACCGTCCATACCGTCAACGCCGAAGAACGTGGGCTCATAACCCATGGCGTTTGCCTGCTGGAGGATGAGGGAGGCGGGCTGATAGTACATGGGCAGGAACAGCAGATCAGCACCGGCGTTCTTGGCCTCTGTCAGCTGAACAGTGAAGTCATTCTCGCTGTCGGAAGTGAAGGTTGTCTCGGAGACGACCTCAAGACCCAGCTCCTTGGCCTTTGCCATAAATGTGTTGTAGATGCCCTTGGAGTAGTTGTCGTCGCTCTTGTAGATGACGGCGATCTTCTCACCCAGAGAATTGTCGAAGATATACTGTGCGGATGCGGAACCCTGGTTAGTATCGGAGAAGCACATCTGGAACATGTTGTCCTTTCCCTCAATAACTGCGGGAGCGGATGCGGAAGGTGTCAGAGCGAAGATGCGGTCTGCGTAAGTTTCGGCGGAAGTCGCGATGCAGGGTGTTGTTGTGACGGAACCCAGGGAGAGCTGTACGCCCCAGTCCTTCAGGTTGTTGTAAGCGTTGACAGCTTTCTCAGCGTCGTGCTCATCGTCCTGATAGTTCAGTTCGAACTTAACGGTGTCGTCCATAGCGTTGATCTCGTCAACTGCGATCTGAGCGCCGTTCTTGACAGCGTTGCCGTAAATTGCGGCGCCGCCTGTCAGAGGAGCTGTGCCGCCCAGCTTAAATGCGGCTGTATCGGATGTTGTTTCATTGCCGGTGTTTGTCTCACCATTTGTCCCGGGATTTGCAGGTTCGGCGCTCTTATCACCGCAGCCGGCGAGAACGCAGAATACCATCATGAGAGCCAGGACCAGGCACAATACCTTTTTCATTTCAATCTCTCCTTCATAATCGTATTGGCACAAGTACCATTGTATTGTCAACAACGGGTGACAATATCTTTTAGGATGTGCTTATTATAGGCTGTCATTTTATATTTGTCAATTCAGCAATGCACAGTAAACAAATACTCAAAGTAAGATTTTTTTGTGCAACAGCCCCAAAAATAGAGGATTTGCAGGAACAGCAGCTAAAATCAGGGCAGGAAGCTGGCGAAAACAGGACGGTTGGGCAAATTTAACAAGCATTGCGGTAAAGTAATAGTAAAACGCTTTTCTTTGATGAAACGTCAAATAAAAGTTGCGTATACGTAAATTTATAGGAGAGGTGTGGGAAGAACGGTAAAAAAATCGTCATTATCATTGCTAAAAACGGGACGCTATTATATAATGTAGGGCAAAGCATCCCGGAACAGAAAAACATATTTTACATAGAGGAGCAAGCAACATGAAAAACACAGAAAAAACAATGGACAAAATCGTGGCTCTGTGCAAAGGCAGAGGCTTCATTTTTGCAGGCAGCGAGATCTACGGCGGTCTCGCCAACACCTGGGACTATGGACCTCTGGGCGCTGAGCTGAAGAATAATATAAAGCGCGCCTGGTGGAAGAAGTTCATCCAGGAGAACCCCTATAACGTTGGACTTGACGCGGCGATACTGATGAACCCTCAGACATGGGTGGCTTCCGGCCATCTGGCAGGCTTTTCGGATCCTCTTATGGACTGCCGCGAGTGCCACGAGCGCTTCCGCGCGGACAAGCTCATCGAGCAGTGGTGCGAGGAAAATAATTTCCAGCTGCCAAAGCCCATCGACGCATTCTCTCAGGAAGAGATGAAGGCGTTTGTCGAGGAGCATGAGATACCCTGCCCCACCTGCGGCAAGCACAACTTCACGGATATCCGTCAGTTCAATCTGATGTTCAAGACCTTCCAGGGTGTCACGGAGGATGCCAAAAACACGGTCTATCTCCGCCCGGAGACTGCTCAGGGCATTTTTGTGAACTTCAATAATGTCCAGCGTTCCACCCGCAAGAAGCTGCCCTTCGGTATAGGTCAGATAGGCAAGTCCTTCAGAAACGAGATCACCCCCGGCAATTTCATCTTCCGCGTCCGCGAGTTCGAGCAGATGGAGCTGGAGTTCTTCTGCAAGCCCGGCACGGATCTTGAGTGGTTCCGGTACTGGCGCAGCTTCTGCCGTGACTGGCTCCTCTCCCTCGGCATGAAGGAGGAAAATCTCCGCCTGCGTGACCATGACCCCGAGGAGCTGTGCTTCTATTCAAAGGCTACGACGGACTTCGAGTTCCTGTTCCCCTTCGGCTGGGGCGAGCTTTGGGGCGTTGCGGACCGCACGGACTATGACCTCACCCAGCATCAGAACACGTCCGGCAAGGACCTCACATATTTCGACCAGGAGAAGAACGAGCATTATATCCCCTACGTCATCGAGCCCTCCCTGGGCGTTGAGCGCAGCGTGCTGGCGTTCCTTGTAGACGCCTACGATGAGGAGGTCGTTGATGCAGAGAAAAATGACACGCGCGTCGTGATGCACTTCCATCCCGCTCTGGCGCCTATCAAGTGCGCGGTGCTGCCTCTTTCCAAAAAGCTGGGCGACAAGGCGATGGAGATAAAGAACGAGCTGAGCAAGTACTTCATGTGCGACTACGATGAAGCTGGCTCCATCGGCAAGCGCTACCGCCGCCAGGACGAGATCGGCACGCCCTTCTGCGTGACCGTGGACTTCGATACCGTGGGCGACGACAAGACGGCAGCGGACAACTGCGTGACCGTCCGCGACAGAGACACAATGGAGCAGGTACGCCTGCCCATCAGCGAGCTGAAGGACTACATCCTCAGTAGGATAGAGTTTTGATTTCAGGAGAGTGATACCATGCGCCAAGGATATATCCCCGTGGCGATCTGCGCCCCTGAGTTGATTTTAGGCGATCCCGCCGCAAATGGGGAGACGCACGCCAAAATGATAGGCGCCGCCATACACCACGGCACGAAAATAGCGGTGTTCCCGGAGCTGAGCCTTACGGGAGCGTCCCTTGGGGGACTTTTTCTCCACTCGAAGCTGATGGACAGCGTGGAAAAGGCGATAGTCGACGTGGTGAACAGCACAAAGAACAGCGATATTATTGCCGTGTTCGGAGCGCCGGTGCGCGCAAACGGCCGCCTTTACGACTGCGCGATCGTCGCGGGAAACGGTCACATTCACGGTATCGTGCCGAAAACCAATGTGGAGGGCATGGGACATGAGAAAATATTTGCCCCCGCTCCCGGGACAAACGGCAAGTGTATCGTCGCGGGGATGGAGGTGCCCTTCGGGACTGATATCATCTTCCAAAGCCTGCTGATACCGGAGCTGCGCGTCGCAGTGGAGCTGGGCGGGGACAGCCGCAGCGTTATTCCCCCGGCGGCACACCACGCCCTCGCCGGCGCGACCGTGATAGTTTCCCCCACAGCGACGGAGAGTACGGCCGGCACCGCCGGTGCCGAGGGCGCCCGGCTCAGAGAGCAGAGCGAGCGCTATGCCTGTGCCTATATCCGCAGCGACGCTGGAACGGACGAGTCTGTTTCCGGCGGTATGTGTCTGAGTTATGGAGCGGTGGTGGAAAACGGCGAGGCTATCAAAGAGACGATACACAATAAGGATACTATTCTTGAGGCTGAGGTGGATGTGCAGCTCCTCCAGAGTGTCAGGGAGCGGCGGCGTGAATTCCGGAGAGAGACCCCATCGGGGTATGATACGGTGTACTTCAACAACGCACCCCTGGTGACAAAGCTCACCCGGACGGTAAAAACAGCGCCGTATGTCTGGGGGCAGCCCGGACGGGACGGCTGGTGCGATACACTGATGCAGATGCAGGCGGACGCCATAAAGCGCCGACTTGAGGGCGTCGGGGCGGAAGCGGTCGTTATTCTGCTGGATGGAGGTATGGCATCAGCGATCGGGGCATACAACGCGGTGAGAGCCGTCACGGCAATGGGTAAGCCCAGCGAGAACGTGTTCTGCCTCACCTGCCGCGGGCCTGGTCAGACGCCGCCGGCTTCAAACAGGGCCATCGCGCTGGCGGATGCGCTTAAGACGAGTACGGCGGTGCTGGATATAACAGAGCAGTATAACAGCCGCCTGGCCCTGCTGGGACTGGATGAAAATGCCGATCCCGAGGGTGCGCTGGATATAGCAAGACGCCTGCGCCGGAGCATTACCATGGACCTTGCGGAGCAGGTGGGCGGCATAGTCCTCAATACGGACGACATGAGCGATTGGGCGCTGGGCCGTGTTGCGACGCCCGCGGATCCGGATACGTTCGCCGTCAATGCCGGTATACCAAAAACAGTGCTGCGGCATATGCTTCTGCGGCTGCTGGAGCAGGAGGACGATTTCCGACAGTTGAGCAACGTCCTTCGGGCGATCAGCGTTGAGGACGGGGGCAAGTGCAACCCGGGCAGAAACCAGCAGAACAAGGAGACGGAACAGACTGTATTTACTGATCTGATGGTGAATGATTTCTGTCTCTACCATGTTGTCAAGTACGGTTTTTCGCCAAACAAGGTGCTGCGTTTGGCGGACAGTGCGTTCGGCAGCCAGCTTGGGGACGTGACACTTTACAAGTATGTCTCGGATTTCTTCAGGACGTTTATGGCTAACCGGGTGCTCCACAGTGCAGTGCCGGATGGCCCCCGGTACTTTGAAGAAGATCTCAGGCTCGCCGTTCTGAACGGAGACTTTTATGAAGACCTCTGGGAAGGGGAGCTCCAGGGAATGAAGCCCGATGGAGTCGATATTGACGCCGCAGCGGCGGAACAGGTCGCTCAGCGGGACGGCGAAGTGGAAGCGAAGCGCCGTGCCCAGCGGGAGGAACGGATGAAGGCTGAGGAAGAGATGATGCGTCAGATGTCCAAAGCCCGTAAAACCGCCGAGGAGCAGATAGCCCGGGAGCGGGCACAGGAGGCTCAGATGGCGTCCCCTGTGGGCAGGCGCATGAAGGAGTTCGACACAGTGCCGGACGATTTGAAGGCGCAGCTTGAGGCGAAACTGGCATCGGAAAAAGCGCAGACGGAGCAGGAGGACCCCATGGCCCGCTTTGAACGGATGCGCCGCCTCGCGGAGGCGCAGATAGCTCAGGAGCGTGCTGAGGAAAAGAAGGATAAATAAAAGGAAAAGATCCCCGGGCGGATAAACCGCCCGGGGATCTTCTGTTTATTGAACCGGAGTTATTCAGCGTCAACAGTCTCCTTGCTCTTTTTGCCGGAGAGCATAGCATTTGTGAGGATGCCGAGGATAAGCGCACAGGCGACCTCGGTGATAGTGACCTTACCGAAGGAGATGACCATGCCGCCGACACCCGCGATGAGGATCACGGATACGACGAAGAGGTTGCTGTTTTCGTTCAGGTCCACCTTCTGGATCATCTTCAGACCGGACACGGCGATGAAGCCGTAGAGAGACACGCACACGCCGCCCATTACGCAGCTGGGGATCGTAGCGAGGAAGGTCGCGAAGGGGCCGAAGAAGGAGATGACCATAGCCAGGATGGCTGTTGCGAGGATCGTTACGACGGAGGCGTTGCCGGAGATGGCGACGCAGCCGACGGACTCACCATAGGTTGTGTTGGGGCAGCCGCCGAATATAGCGCCCGCGATGGAGCCGACGCCGTCGCCCAGAAGTGTACGGTGCAGACCGGGCTCCTCAAGGAGATCCTGACCGATGATGGTGGAGAGGTTCTTGTGATCGGCGATATGCTCAGCGAAGACCACGAAAGCGACGGGGACGTAAGCCACGGCGATCGTTGCGAGGTAGGAGCCGCTCATGTCGCCAAAGCCCTTGATGGCCTTGATGAATGTGAAGTCGGGGATCCACTGGATGCTCTGGAAGAGGCTGAAGTTGATGATCTTGAGTGCGTCAATGCCGGCGGCGGTGCCGATAACTGTGAAGATGGCGGCGGCGGCGTAGCCTGCGAGGATACCAAGGATGAAGGGGATCATCTTGACCAGCTTCTTGCCGAACACGCTGCAGAGCATTGTCACAGCCAGGGCGATGAGTCCGCAGATGAGGCACACATAGCTGGACGCGCACTGGACGGTTGCGCCTTCGATCACTGTTGAAACATTGCCCTTGAAGAGGTCACCGATGGCGTTGCCCGCCAGGGAGAGGCCGATGATAGCAACTGTGGGACCGATAACGACTGCGGGCATGATCTTGTTGATCCACTTTACGCCGCAGAATTTAACGATGATCGCGATGATCACATACACGAGACCCGCGAAAACAGCGCCGATGACTAGACCGAGGTAGCCCAGCTCCATGGAGATGGCGCCGGCGAAGGCTGTCGCCATCGAGCCGAGGAAAGCGAAGGATGAACCCAGGAAAACGGGGCTCTTGAACTTTGTGAAGAGCAGATATACGATAGTGCCGACGCCTGCGCCGAAGAGGGCGGCGGTCTGGGACATGCCGTTGCCGATTATGGCAGGCACGGCGATCGTTGCCGCCATGATAGCAAGGAGCTGCTGGATGGCGAACAGGATTAACTGACCGAATTTTGGTTTGTCTTTGATTCCGTAGACGAGATTCATTTTTTCGTTTCCTCCCACATTTACTTCTTATATGCAAATTTTATTATGCGCTTATTCATAGAGGACCACGCCAGTCTCATCGTCGTAAGGGGGGATGAGTACCTTGACGGTCTCTGTTTTGGCGGTGGGGATGTTTTTGCCCACAAAGTCAGCCCGGAAGGGCAGCTCTCTGTGTCCCCGGTCGATAAGTATGGCGAGCTGGATGCTGGCGGGGCGCCCAAGAGAAAACACGGCCTCGATGGCGGCGCGGACTGTACGCCCGGTGTAGAGCACGTCGTCCACGATGATGACCCGTCTGCCCTCAACATCAAAGGGAAGGCTGAGATTGCGGACAACAGGGCTCTCCGATGCCTGGCTAAGATCGTCCCGGTAATAGTTTATGTCGATGCAGGCGCAGGGGACGTCAACGCCCTCAATGCTCTTGATGTTGTCCCTTATCATCTCCGCGAGAGGCTTGCCGCGGCGCAGCACGCCGATTATACAGGTGTTGTCAGCCCCTTTGTTCTTCTCCAGAATTTCGTGGGAGATGCGGACAACGGCGCGGCGAACGGCGGCGTCATCCATTATCTTGGCCTTGAGTTTCATCTTTCTGTCCTCCTGACGGCAAAAAATAAATCCTGCCGAAAGCACGGCAAGATTAAAAGAAATACATAATTACGCCGGGACGCACCCCGGGCACTGAGTACTCACATCTTGCCGGCATCTCTGTACCGAACTTAAAGACTTAAGCTGTGGATAAGGATAACACTGAGGAGGGATTTTGTCAACAGGGGCAGAGCAGAAATATGTACAAAATGTTAAGGCAGTATTTTCCTGAGCTTGATTCAAGCCGCAGGACAGGAAGAAGCAGCCGGAAAGCTCAGGTCTCGGCTGCTTCATGTTCCTCAATCTGGTTCTGTGCGTTTTCGAGCGTATCGAAGAGGGTGTTGATAAGGCGGGTCAGCTCCGTGAAGTTGCTCTCGCCCATGGTCTCCACCAGAGCGTTGATGCGGTCAAAGAGCAGTTCCTCCTTCTGGCGGGAGAGCTCCCTGCCCTTCTCCGTTATACGCACGATCACCCGGCGCCTGTCGCCGGGGTCGCTGCTGCGGCTTACGAGCCCCTTGTCTTCAAGACTTCTCAGGGCGTTCGCGATCCGGCTTGCTCCCACGTGTATTCTCTTGCGCAGGCTTCCTGCTGTGGTACCGTCCGGTTTTGAGGCGAGGTAGACGAGAATTCCAGTCTCGCCGCTGCTGTATTCCTGGGCGCGCAGGAAAGCCGGACTGTCGCCTGCTCGGCAGATTGCGACGATCATATTTTCAATAAGAGTCCTGCGATCCATAAATAGCCTCCAACAAATCATAACATGACGTAAGTCTATAACTATATTGGGTACAATGTCAATAAAAATTCGGGAATTTTGTATTCAAATGAATATTTTTGTGTTAGGATAATTGGCGGAAAGGAGCGAGAAACGTGGGAAAAGGCAATATTTTACTCCGGGAGGAGAAAAATCCGGAGGGAGCAAGAATACTGGAAATATCCTACGGCGACGGTAAAAAGCTCGGCTCGGCGGTTTTTTATACACCCGACGGAAAAGGCTTTGTAACTTTTAAGCCGGACCTCCAGCAGGGGAGCGCTGCTAAATGCATAGATGCCATATGCTCGTGGGCAGAGGAGCAGCCGGGCTGGACGAAACTGCGTATATATACATCGGACGATGAGAAGGAACTGAACAGAGCGATAAAGAAACAGGGCTTTCTCAGCTCCGTGGACAGTTCCGGAGAGCTCTGCTGGGACAAACGTCTCGGGGACGGGAACTATATTTTCGTGCTGGCTGTCATCGGATTGCTGGTGGGGTGCGTCGCCGGAGGACTGCTCGGATATTTCAGCTACGGCCTTATAGGGGGCGTCGTGCTGGGGCTTGGCATAGGAGTTGCCCTCTGGTGGAAGGATAGAAAAAAGAAAAAGAAATAAAAAAGGCGGTTCATATGAACCGCCTTTTTGCATGCCGTAGAGCTGATTATGCCATGGGCTTGAGATCGGGGCTGATCTTCAGAGTTGCCTCTGTTGCAGCCTGGATCTGCTCGACTGTGAACTCGGGGTTGTACTCTGTGAGGAGCAGACCGTCGGGAGTTACTTCGATAACAGCCATCTCTGTGATGATCTTTGTGATGCACTTAACTGCTGTGTAGGGCAGCTTGCACTTCTTCAGGATCTTGGGAGCGCCCTTTGCTGTGTGCTCCATGGCGACGATGACGTTCTTAGCGCCGACCAGCAGGTCCATAGCGCCGCCCATGCCGGGCATCTTCTTGCCGGGGATGATCCAGTTGGAGAGAGAACCATCTTCGTCAACTTCCAGACCGCCAAGAACTGTTGCGTCAACGTGACCACCGCGGATCAGAGCGAAGGACCCTGCGGAGTCGATGAAGGAACCGCCCAGTGCGACTGCGGAGGGAGAACCGCCGGCGTCAACAACGTGGATGGGATCCTTGTTTTCTTCTGTGACTGTGCCTGCGCCGATGATGCCGTTCTCGGACTGGAGAGTGACGTTAACGCCTTCGGGCAGGAAAGAGGGAACCATTGTGGGCAGACCGATGCCGAGGTTGACAACGTCGCCGTCCTTCAGTTCCTTAGCAACGCGAGCTGCGATATAGGGCTTGATCTGGGACTTTTCCATTAGTATTTGCCTCCTTCTACGATGTAGTCAACATAAGCGCCGGATACTACGACGTTGTTGGGGTCGATGCCGCCCAGCTCGACCAGTTCTTCGCACTCAACGATAACTGTGTCAGCTGCGGTAGCCATAACTGTGTTGAAGTTACGTGTATCGCCCTTGAACCACATATTGCCGAATGTGTCGACAGTGTAAGCTGCGACAACAGCGATATCAGCGTGCAGAGGAGCCATCAGCAGATAGTCTTTGCCGTTGATTGTCTGCTTGCCCAGGCACAGAGGAGACTCCTCGATGATCGTGCCTACGCCTGTGGGAGTGAGGACGCCGCCGAGACCTGCGCCGCCTGCGCGGATCATCTCAGCCATGGAGCCCTGGGGAACCAGGATGACTTCCAGTGTGCCTTCCTGCATGTTCTGTGTTGCAACCTCGGGGTTCAGACCGACATGAGTTGCGATGAGCTTCTTGATCTGGTGATTGTGAACGAGCTTAGCTACGCCGTAGTAGTCCTCGCCGAGAGGGCCGCCGGCCATGGAAGCGTCGTTGCAGATCATTGTCAGGTCCTTCTTGCCGCTCTTTGCCAGAGCGTCGATGAGCTTATGAGCGTTGCCGCAGCCCATGAAGCCGCCGAACATTACGGTAGCGCCGTCAGGGATTTTGGCAACAGCCTCTTCAATAGAGATAACCTTACCCATTTGTTAATTCCTCCAAACAAATAATTGTACAGCAAGGGGACGGCAAAGCCGCCCCTCACCGGATATGCTTCAGTTAGTTCAGCACTTCTCCCAGATTGTAGCAACGCCCATGCCGCCGCCGATGCACAGAGTAGCGAGACCCTTCTTTGCGTCGTCTCTCTTCTGCAGCTCGTGGAGCAGTGTGACGATGATACGTGCGCCGGATGCGCCTACGGGGTGACCCAGAGCGATAGCGCCGCCGTTTACGTTGACCTTGGACATATCGAACTTCAGGTCGCGGGCAACTGCCACGGACTGAGCTGCGAAAGCTTCGTTAGCTTCGATGAGGTCCATGTCGTCGATAGTCAGGTTAGCCTTCTCAAGAGCCTGGCGGGAAGCGGGGATGGGGCCGAGACCCATGACCTTGGGATCAACGCCGCCCTGGCCGTAGGAGACCAGCTTTGCCATGGGCTTGAGACCGTACTTCTTGACAGCTTCGCCGGAAGCGAGGATGATGCAGGCTGCGCCGTCATTGATGCCGGAAGCGTTGCCGGCTGTTACGCGGCTGCCCTTCTCGCCGTTGGACTGGGGGAATGCGCCCTTCAGCTTTGCAAGACCTTCAGCTGTTGTGTTTGCCTTGGGATACTCGTCAACCTTAAACTCGACAGTTTCCTTCTTGACCTTTACGGGCACGGGAACGATCTCAGCTTCGAACTTGCCTGCTGCCTGAGCTGCGGCTGTCTTCTGCTGGGAAGCCAGAGCGAAAGCGTCCAGCTCTTCGCGTGTGATGCCGTACTGATCGCAGACGTTCTCGGCTGTTGTGCCCATGTGGTAGTTGTTATAAACATCCCACAGACCGTCGTTGACCATGGAGTCGACCATAGTTGTGTTGAACATACGTGCGCCGCCTCTTGCGGAGGGCACTGTGTAGGGAGCAGCTGTCATGTTCTCAGCACCGCCGCAGACGATAACGTCAGCGTCGCCGGCAGCGATGGCGCGTGCGCCCTCGATGACGGACTTCATGCCGGAGCCGCAGACCATGCCCACTGTGTAAGCGGGAACTTCTACGGGCAGACCTGCACCCAGAGCTACCTGGCGTGCCACGTTCTGGCCGAGACCTGCTGTCAGGATGCAGCCGAACATCAGCTCGTCCACCTGCTCAGGCTTCAGACCTGCGCGGTTGAGAGCTTCCTTAACGACGATAGCGCCGAGCTTGGGAGCGGGAGTATCCTTCAGAGAGCCCTGAAAAGAGCCGATAGCTGTTCTGCAGCAGGATACTGCATAGATTTCTTTCATGGGAAAACCTCCATTTAAAAAATATTAACCCGATTAATGATACATGGGGTATATTTAACCGCAGAAATTATATACTCATTAGTTCCAATCGTCAACCGATTTTACAGGTAAAATCTGCATTTCAGCCATACATTTTGCCGATTATCCAGTTGCTGAGCCGCAGAGGCAGTATCTTTGCCAGAAAGACGAAGAATTTGTACTTGATGCCGACGGTATAAAGCGGGCGGGGATTTTTCTTTTCAGCTGCGCTGAGAAGGACACGGGCGACCCGCTCAGGCGTCATGCCGCTCTGCTCATCCTTCTCCATGGAGCCCACAGCGCGCCCGACGGCGCCGCCGTAGACGTCGTCCAGAGCCATTGCCTTCTCCCGGGCGGCGGTGAAGCCGGTTTTGATGTCTCCGGGCATCACGGCGCAGACCTTGATATTGAACCGCCCCAGTTCATTGCGCAGAGCGCAAACGAGGGTGTTGACTGCGGACTTTGTGCAGGAATAATACGCCTGAAAGGGAATGGCGCAGGGCGCTGCAACGGAGCTGAGGCAGATCACCCTGCCGAAGCCTTGGCTGCGCATATGGGGTACCGCCGCCCGTATGGCGCGCACCGCGCCGAAGAAGTTAACGTCGAAAAGCCGCATCGCGTCCTCAACGCTCTCCGCTTCCACGGCTCCGGATATGCCGAAGCCGGCGTTATTTATAAGCACATCGATGCGCCCTTCAAGGTCAAAGATCGTGTCTATCGCGCCCCGGACGGAGAACTCATCCGTCACGTCGGCTGTTATGTGGCGCACTTCGCCATAGTCTGAGCCGGACCGGCTGAGTTCGTAGACCCGGTATCCCTTTCGAGCAAAGGCGGCGCAGGCGGCCTTGCCTATGCCGCTGGAGCCCCCTGTTATAACGGCGACTTTTTTCATAACTCGTAATTCTTCAGTACGTCGGCGATTATTTCGACAGCCTCGTCAACAAGCTCCTTCGTGTGGGTGGCCATGAGAGTGCAACGGAGGAGGCACTCGCCCTGAGCGCAGGCAGGGGGCAGGGTGGCGTTGACATATACCCCCCGCTCATAGAGCTCTTTCTGAGCCCGCAGGGTCACGATGGGGTCATATGTATAGATAGGTATGATGGGCGTTTCGGCATCCATTATCTTCACTCCGCGGGCGTGAAGGCCGTCCCTCATATACTGGGAGATGTTGAGGAGCTTTCTCGGCAGGTCGGGGTGCACCTTCAGATGGCGAAGGGCCGCTGTGGCGACGGCGATACACGCGGGCGTCACGGAAGCGGAGAACATATAGGGGCGGGAGTTGCAGCGAACGTAGTCGCATGCTTCGGCGGACGCCGCCATGTATCCGCCCAGAGAGGCGAGACTCTTGGAGAAGGTACCCATATAGATATCCACTTGGTCCTCCAGGCCGAAGTAGCTGGCGGTGCCGCGGCCGCCCTCACCGATCACGCCGAAGGCGTGGGCGTCGTCAACCATGATCCGTGCGCCGTATTTCTTCGCGAGACGCACTATCTCGGGCAGGTTTGCAATGTCTCCGCCCATAGAGAACACGCCGTCGGTGACGATGAGGCAGCCGGCGTTTTCGGGAACGCGCTGGAGCTGACGCTCAAGATCCTCCATGTCATTGTGGCGGTAGCGGAGCATCTTGCCGTAGGCAAGACGGCAGCCGTCATAAATGCTGGCGTGGTTTTCCCGGTCACAGATGACATAGTCGTGCATACCGACGACCGCACTGATAATGCCCAGATTTGACTGGAAGCCCGTGGAGAAGGTAACGCAGTCCTCCTTGCGGAGAAATTCCGCCATCTCCTTTTCAAACTGGAGATGGAGCACGAGAGTACCGTTGAGCAGACGGGAGCCGGAGCAGCCTGTGCCGTATTCGTCCAGCGCCTTTTTGCCGGCCTCGATTATCTCCGGATTTGTGGTGAGCCCCAGATAATTGTTGGAGCCGAGCATAATGCGGCGCTTGCCCTCCATGATGACCTCGACGTCTTGACGGGACTCAAGCTCACGGAAGTAGGGGAAGAGATCCATTTCACGCAGTTCTTTCGCTGTGGTGAATTTACCGAATTTGTCAAAGATGTCTATCATTTTGAATAAAACTCCTCTCTTGCGGCTGATGCCGCTCTCTCAAAACACAGGTAAATTCTAATATTTTTCATAATGAAAGTCAATAAAAAGCCCCGGACAGAGGACTATTTTAATAAAAGGTGCCGCCGGCGGGGAGAGACTCCCGCCGGCGGCAAGATAATGGAGATAAGGAAATTATCAAATATTGGATGCGGCGCCGAGGGCGCTGCGCTGAGCTTTCTGGATATTGCCCGCATGGACGCAGTCGCCTATACGGAAGCTATCGTATACGCTGCTGTCGCTGAGGGCGAAGGCCTCGTCGACATTCGCCTTCATACCGGCGGCGAGGATGACCGTGTCTGCATGGACGAAATGCTCTTCGCCCTCCCGCTCAAAGTAAACGCCGTTATCCTCGATGCGCGTTACACGGGCGTTTACCTCGGAGGAGAAGCCCTCACGGGACTGCCACGCCGTGCGGAACATGGTGTAGAAATGGATGGGGGTGGAGTCCTGAGCCAGCGTACCTGCCATCTCCAGAACCTTGGCTTCGTGCCCCAAATCACACATATACATTCCGCACTCGACACCTATCTCACCGCCGCCGATGACGACGACCCTGCCCCTTACCCTGTCAGGTTGGGCGTAGGCATCTATGGCAGTGATTACATGTTCCCGCTCCACACCGGGGATAGGCGGGATAACGGGGCTAGCGCCAACGGCTAATACGACGGAGTCGAACTCATCCATGAGCAGCTCCTCCTTTGTGACCTCAACGCCGAGCTGCACCGTGATATTGTGCTTTTCCACCTGTTGCACAAGGTAATCCTTGAAGTTGGTAACGGGCCACTTGAAGCTCACGTTGTCAAGAATATTGAGAATGCCGCCGAGCCTGCCGCTCTTTTCGAAGAGCGTGACCCGGTGTCCGCGCTCGCTGAGAAGAATGGCGGCTTTCATGCCCGCCACGCCGCCTCCCACGACGGCGACCTTCTTTATCCGCTCCACTGGCTTTATCATCCGGTCCAGCTTATGCTCGAGACCGTGCTTCGGGTTCACGGAGCAGACGCTGGTCCAGGGGTCCGCGTAACTGGAGCGGTGGCACTTGTTGCAGCGGATGCAGGGGACAATATCCTCGGCGCGCCCGTCCTTTACGAGCTTACCGTAGTCGGGATTGGATATCCAGGGGCGCGCCATGGCGATTATATCCGCCTTGCCGGCAGCGAGGATCTCCTCAGAAGCCTCAGGGTCAAGATAGCCGCCGATGGTGCTCACGAGGACGGAGCTGTTGGCCTTCTTCGCGGCCTCCGCCATGTAGACGAAGGGGCGGGCTTCCGGATTATAGCCCGTGGGATGGGCGGGGTCTATCTCGCTGTTGCGGAGCTGAACTATATCAATGTGTCCCTCGGCGAGCTTCATGAACTCGGTAGTTTCCTCAAGAGTCCAGCCGTCCGGCAGGGGATCGTAGCCGGAGATGCTCGCCTCGATGATGAAGTCCTTTCCGCACACCTCCTTGATCCTGTCACAGACCATGAAGGGGAAGCGGCAGCGGTTTTCCAGGCTCCCGCCGTATTTGTCGGTGCGCTTATTGGTGATGCGGGAAAGGCTGCGCCCAAGGAGCGTCGCCTTATACGACATATGTACGAACACGCCGTCAAAGCCGCAGTCCTTGAGGAGCAGGGACTGGTTCGCCATATAGTCTGCGATGAATTTCATCTGGTGCTCGGGGATCTCCTCGCCGATTTTGCTGGCGTGCCCGTCACCCTCCACCATGAGGGAGGGGATACCGGAGCTGATGTCGTAATTGGGTTTGTCAAGATGGAAGTCGGGAGGGAATATCTCCATGGTGGCGAGAGAACCATAGTAATGTATAGCCTCCACAAGCTGGGAGATGTACTCCTGGGCCTGAGGATCATAGATGTCGAAAAGGGTGAATCGGCCGCCCATGGTGTGCCGGGAGTCGCCGGTCACGTTGCTGGCGCCGGGGGGCATATCCCGGATGCCGCTGCAGGTGATGAGCGCCGCGCCCCCCGCGGCTCTGTTTGCCATTACCTGAATAAAGGCGTCGGTGGGGTAGTTCTCCCCACCCTGGATGAAGTGGGGGGAGCTGGGGCCGTTCGTCATTCTGTTTTTGAGTATGTGATTGCCCACCCGGATAGGCGAGAGCAGCGTTGGATAGCGGTTAGTCATTGTGCATTCTCCTTGTCGTTTCGCAGGAAAATAGCCGCCGCCAGAGCGACGGCTATTTTCGGTTTTAAGTGTGTTTATAAGGAACCAATCGGTTTATGCGGAGTATTCATAGCCGAAGTCCGTCTTTGCCCAGAGGTTCTCTGTGACCACGGTGCCCGGCTCAAGCTCGCCGTTGAGAAGCTCAAGGCACAGCCCCAGCATGAAGCTGTACTGGTTTTCGCCGCCCACGGAGGCGTAGCCGCGGAAAGCGCTGCCCTCGTCAGCCAGCAGCTCGGGAGCAAGCTCATCCTTGTCGTAGGCGAACACGCCGTAATCGTCGATGTTGGCCACGTTCTTGCTGATGACGAAGTTGTTCATGCCCAGCGCCTGAGCAAATGTCATGCCGATGAACATCTGGATGCCGGAGTCGGAGGTGTAGGCGTTCTCCGCAAAGCTGAAGCCGGACTCAGTGTCCATGCTCTCAGCCTGAGCCTCGTAGACGATCTCCACGACGCCGCCCTCTTCAACGGCCTGCTTGATGCCGTCGACAGTCATGATGTAAGCAGGGTTGGAGATGTTGTCCAGGAGTGCGGCCTTAACGACCTCGTCGGGATGGGCGTATTCTGCCCACGCATTGAGCATATCGCCGACGACCTTGCCGAAGGCGGCGGAGTCGCGCCTTGTGGAGACGGAGACCTCATAGCTGACCTCGCTGCCCCACATTGCCATGTATGTACCGGCCTCCATCGCCTGGTGGACGGTGTCGATGACGGAGTCGTCAAAGGACATTGTGATGATGAGGGCGACGCCCATAGTGACGTAATTCTCGATAGAGCTTATCTGGACGGCTGTGTCCAGGTTGAACGCGGAGGAAGTATAAGAATATCCGGCGGCCTCAAAGCCCTCCCGGAAGCCCTTATCCAGTTCCTGCATCGCGGAGGCACCGAACTCAACAGCCAGGAGAGCCACGGTGACTTCCATGCCGGCTTCCAGCTTTTCCGCCACATACTCGTTGGGTTTGGAGCTGGTCAGGCGTTCCATCTTTTCCTCTTCTGTCTCCTCGGGGACCTCAACATCCGTGTTTTCGGTGTTCTCCGTATTTTCGGGAGTGATCTTTTCTTCTTTGTCTCCGCACGCAGTCAGGGATGCCAGGGAGAATATCATGACCAGTGCCAGAACGATTGCCAAGAACTTTTTCATAAATTTTCCTCCTTTTGTCTGATTGAACGGGGTAACCTCATAAATGCACGAAAACGGGCGACGGAGGCACCGGTTTTTTGTGCACTGTGTATATCTGGATTATAAAGCGGATATCATTGGCAGGCAAATACCGTTTTCGGATTGACCCTATTGAAGAAATTTATAGGTAAATAGCTATGTACATAACCGGATAAATATCCGTGTTTGCAAAATGTTAATAAATTATTCTATTTTTCTTCATGCTTTTTGCTTTTTGATGGGGTAATATAATGACAGTCAATGGTTCGGGAGACCGGACAAGATGAAAAGAGGCGTTAAGAATGAACAACAGAGATTATTTCCCTGGTGAAAATATAAATCGCGATTACGGCGAAAAGAGGACTTACGCGCGGACGGGCGATTATGGTCCATCTCCCGTCCGGGAGTACGCCAGCCGGCAGAGCGCTCAGGAGCAGCACCCTAAGAAGAAAAAGGGCGGCTGGCTCAAGATAACGGCCATCTGCCTCGCGGCTCTGGTAATATGCGGCGCTGCGGGAGTTGGAGGCGTCGCAAGCTGGAACGGCATCATGCGTATGGTCAGACCCGCCATAGAGACGGAGACGACCCAGCCGGAGATAACTCCCGAGGAGAGCGGCGCGGACACGGCGGACAGTTCCGTCCCGGCCCTTAAGACGTTTGCAAAGGACTCCGAGGCGATGACACCCAGCGAAATATATAAGCAGTATGTTGACAGCGTCGTCTCCATCAGGACGGAGACAACGGCTTTGAACATCTTCGGCCAGGTGACCACGGCGGCATCCGCCGGAACAGGCTTTGTAATCAGCGAAGACGGGTACATCCTCACGAATAACCACGTTGTTTCCGACGGCACAACGATCACCGTTACGCTCAACGACGGCAGCGAATACGAGGCAAGTGTGATGGGCGCGGATAACGACAGCGACATCGCCGTGCTGAAGATAAACGCCGCGGGGCTGACACCTGTGAACCTGGGCGACAGCGACGACATTGTCGTGGGCGAGGATGTGGCGGTCATCGGCAATCCCCTGGGCGAACTGACGAACTCCCTGACTACCGGCGCGGTCTCTGCGCTTGACCGTATGATAAGTACAGATCGCTATGACGCCATCAATATGTTCCAGATAGATGCCGCGGTGAACTCCGGCAATTCCGGAGGGCCCGTGTTCGACTCTACCGGCAGGGTGATCGGCGTGGTAACGGCGAAGTATTCCAACAGCACGGTCGAGGGACTCGGATTTGCGATACCTATCAATGATGCCATGAAGGTGGCGGAGGAGCTGGTGACCAATGGATATGTGTCCACGGGCGAGCCTACCCTTAACATTATCGTGCGTACAATGGATAAGACCACTGCTGCATATTATGACGTGCCTCAGGGCGCTTATGTCACTGAAGTGGCCGCCGGCGGCTGCTGCGACAAAGCAGGCGTTCAGGCGGGAGATATCATCACAAAGCTGGGCAGCAGCATGATCCTCTCCAAGGAGGACCTGGGCGAGGCAAAAGCCAATTACGCCCCCGGTGACAAGGTGGAAATACTTGTATACCGGGATGGCGAGACGCTTAAATTCACAGTGACCCTGGACGAGACCGGGGCGCCGCTGAACTAAATTCGCTACTACTCTTTTTTCATAAATCCCCCTCTCTTCTTAGCGCAAAGGGCGCCGCGTAAAGCGGCGCCCTTTGTGCGTTTCCACCTTGCCAAAGGTGGACTTTAGGAGTAAAATGACCTAAATTCTTCACGAGGGGGAGGAACTTATGGACAGAAAGATAAAAGCGGTGGTGCTGGCGGCGGGCAAGGGTACGCGTCTCCACTCGGCCGAATTCAATATGCCGAAGGTAATGCGCACGGCGGCGGGGCGCCCGCTGCTGGGGTATGTTCTCAGGGCAACGGATTTCATACCGCCCCGGGACACTGTTGTGGTCGTGGGGTACATGAAGGAGAAGGTCATGGAGGCGTTTCCGGAGTACGTATTTGCGGAGCAGGCGCAGCAGCTGGGCACGGGTCACGCGGTAGCCTGCGCGAAGAGGGAACTGGATGGGTTCGACGGCGATGTTCTGGTGTGCTACGGGGATATGCCTCTTATGGAAAAGCAAACTTATGTTGACCTTGTTGAGGAGCACCGCCGGGCAGGGAACGACTGCACCCTTCTCTCGGGGACGAGCGACGAGGAGCTGCCCTACGGGCGGGTGCTGCGGAAGGCCGACGGGAGCTTTGACTGCGTCGTTGAGGACAAGGACTGCACTCCGGAGCAGAAGAAAATACGGGAGCTGAACGCCGGGATATATGTGTTTGACTGCGGAAGACTCATGGAAGCTTTGGGCGAACTGAAATGCGCCAATGCCCAGGGAGAATATTATCTCACGGACGTGCCAAGAATAATCATGGATAAGGGCGGCAAGGTGGGCGTCCACTGCGGGTGCGATGGAAGAGAGATACTCGGCGTCAACACGCCCCAGCAGCTGGAGCAGGTGGAGCGGTACATAAGAGGAAACGGTCTCGCGTACTGAACATAAACGGGGTATTGACAAGAGCGGGAGTATGTGGTAAAGTCACTTAGAATGATGATGGGTTAGTATCGTCTGTCCGATCCGCTTAGCGCCGCGGAGAAACCCGTTTTTTACACCGGGAGGTCACCAGCCCGGCGCTCAGGGACTTGGGAATAATTATGAAAGGTGAGTACACAACTATGATGCTCAAAGAACAGAAAACACAGATCATCGAAAGCAATAAGCTGCACGACAACGACACAGGTTCTCCTGAGGTTCAGATCGCCATCCTCACAGAGCGCATCGCTCAGCTCACAGAGCACCTGAAGGTCCACAAGAAGGATAACCACAGCCGCCGCGGTCTGCTGAAGATGGTCGGTAAGAGAAGAAAGATGCTCGATTACCTGGCAAAGAAGGACATCGAGCGCTACAGAGCTATCATCGCAAAGCTCGGTATCAGAAAGTAAAATCATGCCTGAAAGGCGGCGCCTGTGCGCCGCCTTTTGAAGGTTAAAGAGAGGGAGTTTGCCCGACCCATTTTAGCAGTTGAAGGCGCGCTCGGAGCGGTCGGAACGCACCTTCAAGTGCTAAACCGGCGGCGGCAGACTTTCTCCTCTGGAAGTGAAGAAATGGAGGAAAAAGAATGATCATCAAGAAGAAGGAATTTGACGTCAAGAGATATGAGATGGACTTCTGCGGCCGTCCTCTCGTGTTCGAGATCGGCAAGATGGCGGAGCTCACAAACGCCGCCATCCTCACAAAGTACGGCGAGACCAACATCCTCGTCACAGTCACGGCTTCCGCAAGACCCAAGGACGGTATCGACTACTTCCCCCTGAGCGTGGACTTCAACGAGAAGCTCTATGCCGTGGGCCGTATCCCCGGCAGCTTCATGCGCCGGGAGGCAAAGCCTCCCCTCAACGCGGTCCTCGCCAGCCGTCTTATCGACCGACCCATGCGCCCTCTGTTCCCCGGCGACCTGCGCAACGACGTTGTCATCTCCTGCGACGTGCTCAGCGTTGACAGAGACTGTTCTCCAGAGATAACGGCGATGATCGGCGCGGCGGCGGCAGTCGCCATATCCGACGTCCCCTTCAACGGTCCCATCGCGGGAATCGTCCTCGGCTGGGACGGCGAGAAGTATCTCTTCAACCCCACAAAGGCGGAGCGGGAGACAAATCAGATGACGGTCACCATCGCCGCGTCCCACAAGAAGATAATCATGATCGAGGCCGAGGCGAAGGAGATACCTGAGGACATCATGTACGAGGGTATCGTCCAGGCCCACGAAAAGGTGCAGCCCCTGCTGGACCTCATCGATAAGATGGTCGCTGAGATCGGCAAGCCCAAGTTCACATATGAGCAGGCATCCTTCGACAACGAGCTGTTTGAAAAGCTCTGCGCCAACGAGATGACCGGCATGGAATACTGCATGGACACCGACGACAAGAATGTCCGCGAGGCGAGAGTGAACGAGTGGATCACAGCCGTCCAGGAGAAATACCTGGAGGAGTACCCCGAGCTCATGACCTACATGGACGAGATAACCTACCGCATGCAGAAGAAGATCGTCAAGAAGTGGCTGCTGGCAGGCAAGCGCGTGGACGGCAGAGCCATGAACGAGATCCGTCCTCTGGCGGCGGAAGTTGGCCTTATCCCCCGTGTGCACGGTTCCGCCCTGTTCACGAGAGGCCAGACGCAGGTCCTGTCCATCACGACGCTCAATACAATCAGCGCCGCCCAGAAGCTGGACACTATCTGGGAAGAGGAGTCCAAGCGCTTCATGCACCACTACAATATGCCTCCCTACTCCACGGGTGAGGCACGCGCTGCCCGCAGCACTTCCCGCCGCGAGCAGGGCCACGGCGCCCTCGTTGAGAAGGCTCTGGAGGCGGTCATGCCCAGCATCGAAGAGTTCCCCTATGCCATCCGCGTGGTGAGCGAGGTGCTCTCCTCCAACGGCTCCACATCTCAGGGCTCCGTCTGCGGCACCACGCTGTCCCTTATGGACGCCGGCGTGCCCATTAAGGCCCCCGTGGCAGGCATCTCCTGCGGCCTTATCCAGGACGGCGACGATTTTACAACATTTATCGATATCCAGGGCGTTGAGGACTTCCACGGCGAGATGGACTTCAAGGTGGCCGGTACCAAGAAGGGTATCACAGCTATCCAGATGGACCTGAAGAACGACGGCCTGAAGCACGAGATAGTCAAGAACGCTTTCGAGATAACAAGAGAGGCGAGATACCAGATCCTGGACGAGATAATGCTGCCCTGCATCCCCGAGCCCAGAGCGGAGCTGGCGCCCACAGCGCCCAAGATGATCTCCATGAAGATCAACCCCGACAAGATCCGCGAAGTCATCGGTTCCGGCGGCAAGACGATCCAGAAGATCTGCGCGGATACAGGTGCGAAGATCGACATCGAGGACGACGGCAGTGTGTTCATTTCCGGAACGGATATCGAGGCATGCCGCGCCGCCCAGAAGACGATCGAGAACATCGTGTTCGTGCCCGAGGTGGGCAAGCTCTATTACGGCAAGGTCGTGCGCATCCTGCCCATCGGCGCTTTCGTTGAGCTGGTGCCCGGCAAGGACGGCATGATCCATATCTCCAAGATAGAAAACCGCCACATCGACAAGGTTGAGGACGTTCTCAACATCGGCGATATGACGTGGGTCAAGGTCACAGATATTGACGACAGAGGCCGTGTGAACCTCTCCAGAAAGGATGCGCTCAAGGAGCTCGCCAGAATGGAGAAGGAAAAGGCAGCCGAGGAGAAAAAGTAATCAGGCAGACATGGAGACAGGGCGGCGTATTCAGCCGCCCTGTTTTTTGAAGAGAGGGAACTTTGCATGAAGCTTATCTGCATCACGGGCCCCACCGCCACGGGGAAGACGCGCCTTGGCGTGGACCTGAGCCTGGAACTGGAAGGGGAGGTCATATCCTGCGACTCCATGCAGGTGTACAGAGGCATGGATATCGGGACAGCCAAAGCGACGGAAGAGGAGATGCGCGGCGTGCCCCATCATATGCTGGACGTGGTGTCCCCGAAGGAGAGCTACTCTGTGGGGCGTTATGTTCAGGAGGCGGGCGCCTGGGCGGAGGATATTGCCCAGCGGGGGAAAATGCCCATCGTTGTTGGCGGCACGGGCCTTTATATGGACAGCCTTGTCCGGGGGATAGACTTTGCGGAGAGCCCCGGGGACGATTCCCTGCGCCGGGAGCTGGAGGAGATTGGCAGGAGCCGTGGCGGAGAAGCGCTGCTGGACATGCTCAGGGAATTCGACCCGGAGGCAGCGGCACGCATACACCCGAATAATCTGAAACGCATAATCCGCGCCATCGAGATATACCGTCTTACGGGCAAAACGATCACCCAGCACGACGAGGAGAGCCGCCTGAGACCGGACGCTTTCGAGGCGGTGCGCATAGTTCTGAGCTTTGAGGACCGGGAGAAGCTCTATGAGCGCATTGACCGCCGGGTAGACGTGATGATGGAGCGGGGGCTTCTGGAGGAGGTCAGAGCTCTGCTTGAGGGCGGGCTTTCCCGGGAGAGCACAGCCATGGCGGCTATCGGGTATAAGGAACTCGCGGAGTACCTGGACGGGGAGTGCAGCCTTGAAGACGCGGTGCAGCGGATAAAGCAGGGCTCCCGCCGCTACGCGAAGCGACAGCTCACCTGGTTCAGACGATACGGGGACGCAAAGTGGATATATGTTGACAAATGCCGTGATTTTGAGGAGGTCAGGCAGATTGCGACAGATTTTATCCGTGACAAAATGAGATAATCTATCCGCGGGACGCGGAAAGGGACCAGCCCGGGAGGGAAGGTCCCTTTTTTATGCCGCGAGCTCAGAGAGACCGGCAGGGGAGAAAATCTTCAGAGCTTAAGATATATACTTTGGTTTTACAATTTGCAGGCGGTGTGATATAATACCCTGTCATGATGTACCGCCTGGGACAGGAGGACACATGAAAAAAGAATTTATCCTGCAGGACAGGTTCCTCAACTCCGCCAGAATGAGCGGAACTCCCGTGACGGTGTATCTTGTGAACGGGTTTCAGCTCCGGGGGAATGTTGAGGCCTTTGACAGCTTCACCGTGCTCTTCACGGTAGACGGGCGGCAGCAGCTTGTGTACAAGCATGCCATATCCACGGTGGTCCCGGCCCGGAACCTCGCTATGCAGGGGGATAATGTGTAAAGGAAAACCGGTGAAATGGAACGTCGCGGCATTTCGATGACAAAGGTTATATGGGGCGTGCTCTTCGCGGCGCTGGTAATATATCTGCTGGCGTCGCTTCTCAGGGCCGGCAGCGGCGATGTGAGCACAGTTACCGCCGTGAGCTACACGGTGGAAAACGCCTGCACCGCCCGCGGGATAGTTGTGCGCGATGAAACGCTTCTCGTTAGCGGCGAGGAGTATGTGGACGTGCGCCCGGCGGACGGGGAGAAGGTTGGCGTTGGGCAGGTGCTCGCGGTCACCTGCAGCGACGAGGAGCAGCTCGCTCTCCTGCGGCGTATGGACGAGCTTGAGCTAAGCATATCCCAGCTCGGGAGCATCCTCAGCGAGGAGATAAAGCCCTCAAAAGCCGTGGAGATGGACGGGGAGATAGTTACAAAGCTGACGGAGCTGACGAAGCAGCGCTCCGGGGGCGATCTTTTCGGCGCGACGTCGAAAATTGCTGAAATAAAGAGCCTTGTCATAGCCCGCAGCGTGCTCTCCTCCACTACGGAGAGCGTGCAGCAGAAGCTTGATTCGATGAAAAATGAGCTCATCCAGGTGATAAACGGAGTGAGCGGCAGCAGCAGGATAACCTCCGCGGCCTCCGGGACCTTCTCCTCTCAGACAGACGGCTTCGAGACGGTCGTCACGCCGGACGCTCTGGGGACGATAACTGCCGCTGAGATAGAAAACCTGCGCCGGAGCGAACAGCAGGTGCCGGCGGGTACCTTCGGAAAGTTCGTGAACGGCATAAAGTGGTATTACGCCGCCGTGATGGACTATAATGAAGTGTCCGGCTTCAGAAGCGGGGACACTGCCCAGATGCGCTTTCTCAACGGCTGCGGAGGAGATCTTAAGATGACCGTGGAGCGCATAGACGAGCCGGACAAAAACGGGAAATGCGTCATAGTGCTCTCCTGCTCAAGCGCCATGGCGGATACGATAGGGCTGCGGTTTCAGACTGCGGAGATAATAAACGACACGATCCAGGGCATCCGAGTGCCGAAGAGCGCCATGCGCGTGGACGAGAACGGCAGATCCGGTGTCTACTGCGTGAACGGCACGACAGCGGTGTTCCGTGCGGCGGATGTGATATATGACTTGGAGGACTATGTCCTTGTGGCTGTGAACACGGATGACACAGAGCACCTCAGAGTGGGCGAGAAGATAATCGTAGGCGAGAAAGATCTGTTTGAAGGGAAAGTTGTGGTGAATGACTGATATGGAGATCGAAGAGAGAGTTGCGGAGATATTGGATAATATCGCTTCCGCCGCCAGGGAAACCGGGAGATCGGGGGAGGATATAACCCTCGTCGCCGCGACGAAGATGAACAACGCCGAGAGCATACGCCGGGCAATAAAGGCGGGTGTGAAGGTGTGCGGGGAAAACCGGGTGCAGGAGTTCCTGGAGAAGAGGCCCCAGGGCGCATACGAGGGCGCTCAGGTCCATTTTATCGGGCATCTTCAGCGCAATAAGGCGAAGAGCGTTGTCGGCGAGGTTGCCCTCATCGAGAGCGTGGGCAGTCCGGAGCTGGCGCGCACTGTGAACGAGCTGGCCGGAAAACGGGGAATCTGTCAGGACATACTGGTGGAGGTCAACATAGGCAAAGAAGCGGGAAAAACAGGCATTGAGCCGGAGAAACTGGAGCGGTTTATGGAAGAAATTTCTTCCTTTTCCAGTATCAGGATAAGAGGGCTCATGGCAATACCCCCCGCAGGGCTGGAAAGGGACGAAAACAGGAGATTTTTTTCCGCCATGCGTGAGCTTTTTGTTGACATAAAGGGTAAAAAATATGATAATAGCCTTGTGCAGTTTCTTTCCATGGGAATGAGCGCCGACTATATGGACGCTATCCGGGAAGGAGCGAATATGGTGCGCATCGGCACGGGCATTTTCGGTCCGCGCAGCTATTAAGCTATACTAAAGGTCACTTTTCAGGAGGAATAAAAACATGGGACTCTTTGACGAACTAAAACGCCTGACTCAGCCCTTTGATGACGACGGGGCGGACGATGACGATTTTGACGCCGTACCCTCCCGTAAGGACGTGAGGGAAGCGCGCGGCTCATACGGCGGCGGCGACGACCGTGACCGTGACAGGGAACGGGAGAGGCGCAACAAGGTTGTGAATATCCACACGACGACGCAGCTTCAGGTTGTGCTTGTAAAGCCTGAAAAATTTGAAAACGCGGCGGAGATCGCCGATCACCTCAAGGATAAGCGCA
This sequence comes from uncultured Oscillospiraceae bacterium, assembly GCA_934552825.1. Classification (GTDB taxonomy): domain Bacteria; phylum Bacillota; class Clostridia; order Oscillospirales; family Oscillospiraceae; genus CAKTEQ01. Next base: position 335,954 of record CAKTEQ010000001.1, on the reverse strand, counting down.
CGGTGGTGCTTAATCTGGAATCAACCCAGAAGGACATAGCCCGCCGCCTGGTGGACTTCCTCTCAGGTGTGGCATATGCCATAGAAGGTCAGATAAAGAAGGTCGCCGTCAGTACATACATAATCACGCCCTATAACGTGGACATCATGGGCGATCTTATCGACGAGCTGGAGAACAACGGGCTTTATTTCTAAAGAGACATAACCGGCTGAGCACCTGAGATGTGTTCAGCCTTTTCCCCTATTTTAGAGTATGTGGAGAAAGGATGATTTTTTGATGTTTACACCGCAGCAGGTCCAGGAAAAGTGTTTTTCAAAGGCGTTCATGGGCGGTTACGATATGGGCGAGGTGGACGATTTTCTCGATCCCCTCACAGAGGACTATTCCGCGCTCTACAAGGAGAATGCTCTGCTCAAGAGCAAGATGAAGGTGCTTGTGGAAAAGGTGGAGGAGTACAGAGCCACCGAGGAATCCATGCGTCAGGCGCTGAAGAGCGCCAAGGAGATGGCGAACGACATCGTCCAGGAGGCCCAGAGGAAATCCGTCGCGGCACCCGCAGCGGCACCGGGAGCGGGGGTGGCTGAGCTGGATGAGATACGCCGCCAGATAACTCTGGAGGAGGAAAAGCTCGCAAAGCTCAAAAAGGAGCAGGCGCGCTATGTCGAGGGCATGCGCCGGGTCCTGGAGGCTCAGAAGGATATGCTGGACGAATACGAGACGGAAGTGGAGACGCAGGCGCGCATCCCTTTTGAGGAAAAGCGGATAGAGACTGTGGAACCCGCCGAAAAGCCTGCCGAGGAGCCAGTGTTCGAGTCTGTAAAGGCGGACGTCATGGACGGTGTGGACGAGCGGGACACTATCGCGGACATAGTTGAAAGTGTAAACGAGATCGCTGACGATTCTGACGTGCGTCACTATGGCAGCGACGGCAATGAAACTGTCGCGATAGACTTCGACAAGGACGGGGAGAGCGCCGAGCAGATAGGCATTTTCGACAATGACCCTACTATCAAGCTCCCTGACATCGACGAAGAGGCCGCGAAGCAGGCGAAGAAGGAGCCCAAGCACAAATTCAACTTCACAAACCTTCAGTTCGGCAAGGACTACGAGATAAAGTAAACAGGAAAGGTAACGATATTCAAAATGGATTACAATGCAACGGTAAATCTTCCAAAGACAGATTTTCCAATGCGTGCGGGGCTTCCCAAGCGCGAGCCGGAGATGCTGGAACAGTGGAATAAAATAGACGTTTACGGTCTGCTCATGAAGAAGAACAAGGGCAAGCCCCTCTTCTCTCTCCATGACGGACCTCCCTTCTCAAACGGCGGGCTGCACATGGGCCACGCACTGAACAAGGCGCTCAAGGATTTCATCAACCGTTCCTACGCCATGCGCGGCTACTATACGCCCTATATCCCCGGCTGGGACAACCACGGTATGCCCATCGAGTCCGCAATCATCAAGGAACAGAAGCTCAACCGCAAGGAGATGAGCGTCGCTGATTTCCGCACAGCCTGCCACGAGTATGCCGACAAGTATATCGGCATCCAGATGGAGGGCTTCAAGCGTATGGGTGTGCTTGCCGACTGGGAGCACCCCTATAAGACCATGAACCCGTCCTTCGAGGCGGAAGAAGTCAAAGTCTTCGGCGAGATGTATAAAAAGGGCTATATCTACAAGGGGCTCAAGCCCGTATACTGGTGCCCTAAGGATGAGACTGCTCTTGCCGAGGCAGAGATCGAGTATCAGGATGATCCCTGTACCACGGTTTATGTTAAGTTCCCATTGTGCGACGATCAGGGCAAGCTCAGCCACCTGGATAAGAGCAAGCTCAATTTCCTCATCTGGACAACTACTATCTGGACACTCCCCGGTAACCTGGGCATCACCCTCAATGCCGACGAGGAGTACGCCATTGTCAGGGCTGAAAACGGCGAAATGTACATCGTGGCGGTCCCCCTGCTGGAGGAGGTAATGGGAGTCGGCGGCGTGGAGAACTATGAGATAGTTGAGACGCATCCCGGCAAGTTCTTCGAGATGATGCTGGCAAAGCATCCCTTCCTTGACAAGACGAGTCTTATAATGCTCGCGGACTATGTCACCATGGATTCCGGTACGGGCTGCGTGCACACGGCGCCCGGATTCGGCGCGGACGACTATCAGACCTGCCGCCGTTATGGGCTGGACCTCGTTGTCCCCGTGGACGACCAGGGCAGACACACCGACTATGCTGGCAAGTACGCCGGACTTAAGACGGACGCGTCCAATCCCGTAATTCTGGAGGACATGAAGGCGAGCGGCGCGCTGTTCGCCAGCGAGGATATCGTCCACAGCTATCCCCACTGCTGGCGCTGCAAGGGCCCCATCATCTTCCGCGCGACGCCTCAGTGGTTCTGCTCCGTGGACTCATTCAAGGATGAGGCTGTCGCCGCCTGCGACAACGTCAAGTGGTACCCTGAGTGGGGCATCGACCGCATGAAGTCCATGATAAGAGAGCGCAGCGACTGGTGTATTTCCCGTCAGCGCCGCTGGGGTCTGCCGATTCCCGTGTTCTACTGCACGGACTGCGGCAAGCCTGTCTGCACAGATGAGACTATTGAGAGGATATCCACGCTCTTTGGTAAGTACGGCTCAAATATCTGGTTTGACAAGGACGCGATGGAGCTCATTCCCGAGGGCTTTACCTGTCCCCATTGCGGCGGCAGAGAGTTTGACAAGGAGAGCGACACTCTGGACGGCTGGTTCGACTCCGGCTCCACTCACGTTGCCTCTATGCTCCGGGACCAGGATTTCTGGCCCGCGACAGTATACCTTGAAGGTCTTGACCAGTACAGAGGCTGGTTCCAATCCTCACTGCTTACGGCGGTGGGTGCTCTGGGCAAGGGCGCACCCTTCAAGGAGTGCATCACCCACGGCTGGACCGTTGACGGCGAGGGAAAGGCCATGCATAAATCCCTCGGCAACGGCATTGACCCCAGCGAGATAATCGATCAGTACGGCGCGGACCTGCTCCGCTTGTGGGCGGGCTCTGCCGATTACCATGTTGACGTGCGCTGCTCGAAGGATATCTTCAAGCAGCTCTCCCAGAGCTACCTGAAGTTCCGCAATACGGCGAGATACTGCCTGGGCAACCTCAACGGCTTTGACCCCAATGAGCTTGTGGTGCCTGAGGACATGATGGAGATCGACCGTTGGGCAATAACGAAGCTCAACGAGCTGCTCAGGAAGGTCTATACAGCCTACAACGGATATGAATTCCATGTTATCTCCCATGCCATCAACGACTTCTGCGTCGTGGAGTTGTCCAGCTTCTATCTGGATATCATCAAAGACCGGCTCTACTGCGAGGAGATAAACGGGCTCAAGCGCCGCAGCGCACAGACCGCCCTCTATATGATACTGGACGCCATGACCCGCGCGTTCGCGCCCATATTGGCCTTCACCTGCAACGAGATATGGCTCAGCATGCCTCACAGAGCGGAGGACGACGAGCGCAACGTGGTCCTCAACGATATGGTACACACCTACGACGCCTATGCCCTGGACGAGGCTGCTATGGCGAAGTGGGACAAAGCGATAGCTCTGAGAGACGATGTCAACGGCGTGCTGGAGACAGCCCGCGCCGAGAAGCGCATCGGTAAGGCACTGGAGGCGCATGTGGAGCTCTACGCCGGCGACGACGAGGCTAGATCCGCGCTGGAGGCCCTTAAGGGCATGAACCTGGCTGAGATATTCATCGTCTCCGAATGCGCCGAGGGCGAGGGTGCGCCGGACGCCGCCAACGTGACAGGCAATGGTGAGAACTTCAAGGGTATGACCGTTGAGGTGTACGAGGCTACGGGCGAGAAGTGCTGCCGCTGCTGGATGCACTCCAAGACCGTCGGCCAGAGCGAGAAGTTCCCCGAGCTGTGCGCAAGGTGCGCCGCAGTCCTGGAAAATATGTGATTTGCCGTTCGCGGTGAATATAAATTTGAGAGATAAGTTGGGAGGACAAAATAATGATCACAGTAAAGCAGTTCAATTCTATCGCACAGATCCAGAAGATGCAGAGCCTGGCATGTGCTTGCCCTGACCCCGTATTCCTGCATTCCATGGACAACAGCGTCATGGTCGACGCAAAGTCTTTTATAAACCTCTATACTCTGGACTTTTCACAGCCTATCCAGGTCGTGTCTGAGAACGCCGCTCTTCACGAGGCGGTCAAGGAGCTGTAAGCAACAGGATAATCAGGCAAAGCCGGGGCGGTAAAATACTTTACCGCCCCTATTATTTCCCGGAGGTGTTTTTAATGCTTCAGGCTCTTGCGATAGTCCTCATAGTAGCGGCGGACCAGGCGGTTAAATTCTTAATCCGCACAGGGTACGCCCTGGGTGAATCCCACGAAGTCATAAAAGGTATCCTCTCTCTGACATATGTGCAGAATACAGGCGCGGCGTTCTCGTCTCTCAGCAGCCATACCTGGGTGCTGACGGCGCTGAGCGCTGCGCTGAGCATAGCCATCGCTGCCGTGCTCATAAAGCGCGTGTTCCGTCACCCGCTGGCGGTATGGTCGCTGACGGCGGTCCTCGGCGGCGCAGTTGGCAATCTCATTGACAGGGCTTTTCTCGGCTTTGTGGTGGATATGTTCCAGCTGGACTTTTTCCGCTTCCCGGTGTTCAATGTGGCGGATATCTTCATAACCGCCGGCGGAGTGGGGATAGTTGTCTATCTGCTGTTCATATATAAGGGGAATGAGCAGAAGGAGAAGAAATGAGTACTGTGAAACTGACCGTTCCGCCAGAGGCGGAGGGGACGCGCCTGGACGCGTTTCTGGGCGAGCGGGAGGAAATAGGCTCCCGGAGCGCTGCCCAGCGGCTCATTGAGCAGGGCTTGGTGACGCTGGAGGGCAGGACACAAAAGAAGAATTACGCCGTAAAGGCGGGGGACATCTTTGTCGCGGAGCTCCCGGAGGCGGTCCAGACGGAGATAGCACCTCAGGACCTTTCTCTGGATGTGGTTTACGAGGATGAGGACGTGATCGTCATAAACAAGCCGAAGGGCATGGTGGTGCACCCCGCCCCGGGGCACCCGGACGGCACTCTCGTCAACGCCCTGATGCACCACTGCGGGGAGAGCCTCTCCGGGATCGGCGGAGAGATACGTCCCGGCATAGTCCACCGCATCGACAAGGACACCAGCGGACTGATAATCGCCGCGAAGAACGACTTTGCACACCAGAGTCTTTCCGAACAGCTCAAGGACAGGAGCCTGAGCCGTGTGTATGAGTGCATCGTGTGCGGCACCCTTCGCCAGGACAGCGGCACCGTCGATATGCCCATCGGACGCCACAGGACAGACAGAAAGCGCCAGAGCGTTAATTCTCCGACGCCCCGCCCGGCGGTAACCCATTGGGAGGTGCTTGGGCGCTACCGGGGGTACACCCACCTGCGCTGCCGCCTGGAGACCGGCCGCACCCACCAGATACGCGTGCATATGGCGGCGATAAATCACCCCATCCTCGGGGACGGCGTGTACGGCGGCAAGGGTGCTATGAAGCTGGGGCAGGAGAGCCAGTGCCTTTTTGCCCGGGAGCTTAAGTTCATCCACCCACGCACGGGGGAACCGGTGGAACTCGGGGTGGACCTACCGGAGTATTTCCGGGAGTTGCTGAAGAAGCTGGAAAAAATGTGACCAAGATGACACAGTTGACATGGCGTGGCAGTTATGCTATCATCCGGGTGTAGACCGTAAACACAATATGGATTGCAGGGGCGCTGGGTGCTTGACCCGGCTGTGATGCGAGGCGAATATGGCCGCCTCCGGTCCCTTGGCGTGAGCCTGAACCTGATCCGGATAATGCCGGCGTAGGAAGCGATATAACGGAGTTTTCCTTTGTACCGCAGCACTTTTCAGGTTTGTGCTGCGGTCAAATTATTTGAAGGGGGAAATCCTATGAAAAAAACAACAAGAACACTTTGCCGCGGCGGCGTGTGCGTCGCGCTGGCATTGGCGCTTAGCTACCTGAAGATACCCATCGGGCTTCAGTTCGGCGGATTTGGCGGCAGCGTTAATCTGGTGATGATACCACTCATCCTTTTTGCCGTCTCCGGCGGCACAGGCTGGGGAGTAATAGCGGGGCTGGTGTTCGGAACACTGAAATATTTCCTGGGAGAGGGTACGGCGCTCAACTGGGTATCCCTGCTGCTGGACTATTCCATCGCCTATGCGGCGGTGGGCCTTGCCGGAATTGTTAAAAAGCCCGTGGCTGTAGGCGCGCTTGTGGGCTGCGCGGCCCGCTTTATCGTGCACTTCATCAGCGGCATTACGGTTTACGCACAGTGGATGCCGGAGGAGTTCATGGGACTTACGATGACATCGCCCTGGATCTATTCGCTGCTCTATAACGGCACATATATGCTGCCAAACACGATCCTCGCGGTCGTGCTGTGCGCGCTGCTCGCAAAGCCTCTGCGCAGATTTCTTCAGGACTGATAAAAACGTTAAGCCTCCCTCGTCACGAGGGAGGCTTAATAAGAATAAAGTTATCTTGAGCTGACCGGCGCAGGTTCATTGCCGTAGATCAGATCATCGATGTCGCCCATGGGGGTGTTTTTCTCAGGCACGCTCAGCCCTCCTTTTAATTGATATATCAGTATATGCAGCCTGAGGAGATTTGATGCGCCGTATATTTTGGCAGAACATGTAGAAAACTTATGCTTGACAAAGGTATGGTTATATAGTATTATATTTAAGCACCGAATAAGCCGGTGTGGCGGAATAGGCAGACGCAAGGGACTTAAAATCCCTCGGTGGAAACGCCGTACCGGTTCGACCCCGGTCACCGGCACCATCGAAAATTCAATATCGCGGAGTAGAGCAGTTGGTAGCTCGTCGGGCTCATAACCCGGAGGTCGTTGGTTCAAGTCCTTCCTCCGCAACCAAATTCAGCACCCGGCTCAGTTCTCTGAGCCGGGTGCTACTTTATATTTGCAGTGAAATCCCCGCGCTTTTCTTTACGAAAAGCGCGGGGATTTTTGTGCCTTATTTGGTTTTCTCAAATTCGGCTGCCCAATCCCTGTCTGGGCGGGGAGCTGTGTGAGTCTCGTGACCGTCGGCCTTCTGCTCGTAGTAGTGGGAGCAGGTAGCCTCCTGGATGGCGATATATGCCCAATACTCCGGAGGGTTGTCCTTCCAGACGGGGGCGGTGGCCAAAAGGTCCTCCCGGGATCCGGGAACTCTCTGAAGCACGCGGTTTATGAGAGTTATCACCTCCGCGCGGGTGATGTCCTGAGAGGGCCGGAAGGTACCGTCGGCATATCCGGTTATCCATCCGTTGCTGTACGCTCTGGCTATCTCGTCCAGAGCCCAACAGTTCTGAAGATCGGTAAAGGGAAGCTCAACAGAGACAGCAGAGGAGTCAAATCTGGCCGCAATTGCCGTGAACTCCGCTCTCGTTATGGGGGCATCGGGGCGGAAAGTCCCGTCGGGATAGCCGGTGATTATGCCCATGCGCGAAAGGGTGGACACGGCTGCCGAGTACCATGCGTCGGCGCCGACGTCAGGATAAGAGTTCTCTCTTGTGAGGTTTGCCTCTCGTGCGTCGTCAGTGAGCAGACGGAAGAAGATGGTGGCGACCTCCGCTCTTGTTATGGGCGCGTCGGGGCGGATCGTACCGTCCTCAAAGCCCACTATATACGCCAGGTGGTCTATGGAATTGAGGGTCGCGGGGGGCGTCCTGCCGCCGGAAGGCGCAGGGGTGGGCGACGGTGTGGGGATGATTGTCTCCACCTCTTCGAAGTGGGCGTAATACACCTGCTCCTCCCAGATATCCCCCGTCTTCTCAGGGATGAACTGGAAATTTTCAGATACCTTTTCGGCAGCGGAGTTATACCAGCATACGAACCTGTATCCGCTCTTCGGGGCGGCCGTGGAGCCGGCGGCGATGCCGGTGACGGCTCCGAAGGTCTCCGACCCAGGAGATACGGTGCCCATATCGGCGTCTTGACTCTTATAGAGGATAGTGACGGTTTTTTCCACCCAGGCGGCGTAGAGCGTCATATCCTCAGCAATCTGGATGCTCTGCTGATCGTGGTATATGGGGTCGCCATCAGGCGAGAGAGCCCAGCCGGCAAAATCATAACCGGGCTTTTCAAATGCGCAGACACTGAGATTTTGGCTGGCGGAGTGAGAAAACTCCTGGGGCTCCATCGTGTTATTGCCGCCGTTTGAGTCATATGTAAGAGTATATTTCTGCGGGGAGAACCGGGCGATATAGGAGGCGTTCGAATAAAGCCCATCGACTTTATTTACGGCATCCAGGGAGAGAACTTTGTCGGTGGAGATGCAGTTCTCAGACAGATCATACCAGCCCGTAAATACGCTGCCCGGGTTTTCGACCGCCGTCGCGCCATAAAATGTGCCCGTTTCGGGATTGCCGGATTCCTGCACGACGTAATTAACCGAGGGGGATGTTACCGGTGGCTCGGGCGTGTTCAGGACGACCGTTCCCAGATTCTCCGGATAGGCGGCGTAGCTGATGGTGACGTGGGGCAGTTCTGCCCACTGAGCGTAGAGGTCGATAACGTCGCCATGCTGAATATTCACGCCCCTGTAAGTGGACACACCGTGGAAGCGCGCCTGATTTTCATATGTCAGACCGGTGCTGCCGGCAGCAATTTCGGCGGCGCTGTACTCTGACCAGCCGGTGAAGCTGAAGCCGGGCTTTGTAAAGCCTATGTCGTTTAGGTGTTCGGAGCCCACGGCGCGGTTGAGATAAGAAAAGCTCTGGTCCGCCATGCTGCCCTGAGTGCCGTCGATGTCCGCGTGGAACCTGACGGTGAATTCGTTCGGCTCGAAGAGCGCCTGATAGCGGATGACATCGTTTTCATGGGCGGCAGCCAGGTTGGCGGCGGTTACGGTTATAGCAGCGTCCCCGGTGCTGACACCGGCGATGGACCCGCTGCCAAGGAGGAGCTGCCAGCCGGAGAAGTGATACCCGACGGCGGGCACAGCCATGGATACCGCGTTCTCACCCGACACAGCGCCGTTCATCACCTGGAAGGTGCCGCTGCGCTCGGTTACTGTGCCATGGTTGGGATTGGAGCTTATGAACTCCACATTTATCGTGCCGATGGGCTCGTATATGGCGTAGAGCACCACGTTCTGCCCGCTGGTTGTTATACCGAGATCCATGTGGTTTATTTCCTGACCGGGGCTGAACTTGACTCCACCCGCGGGGGAGAGCCCCCAGCCGACAAAGTAGACATCATCAGAGGGTGCCGTGCCGGTGTAATCACCCGCCGTGACAAGCGCACCGAAGGGGATGCCTTCCGGAGTGTTCACGCCAGCCTTGCCGGTAAACTCGGAATATGCGTAGATCATGTGCCCGGCGGGAACAGGACCGGAGCCGCCGTTTGCGTCATAAGTGACCGTGTAAACGCCGGGGGTAAAGGTCCACTTTGCTGTCAGAGATATATTATCCGCGGGCATCTGGAAGGTGCTGCCGGGGGAAACAAGCGTGCCGGTATCGCTGCGCAGCCATCCGTCGAAGTGCCATGTGCCGGTGTAGGTTCTTTCATAGTCTAGGACAAGCTGCGTACTGTCCGCAATGGTTGGTGCCTGAGGTACCGTTACAGTATTGTTAGCATAGTAGCTGTCGGGCCCGGGCAGCGCGCCAATGCCGGAGGGCAGCCAGCAGGTCTGCCCGTCCTGATGGTCATAGCTCACGGTGTAGGCCTGGTCAGCGACGAAGCTCCAATAGCCCGTGAGGATATAGCCGCGGGTAACATTGGAAATTTCGCTGCCAAGGTAATCACCGTCTTCCTGGGCGGCATCCTTCCAGCCTGTGAATATCCACTTGCCGGGCACGCCGCCGAGAGTGCCGGGGAAGTGAGTTTCATTGGGAATGTAGAGAGTCGAGATTATGTAATCATCGCCGCTGAGAGTCGTCTCCTGAGAGGGGACGCGGGGGAAATCCGCGGCATTCAGAGAGGAGTCCCACTGATAGGTCACCGTGAGCGCCGGGACGAAGCGGGCATATGTTGTCTGGAGGTCCTCCTTACCAACGAAATATGTATAGGATGCGCCGCGGCTCACCTGCTGATAACCGCTGTCGGTGAGCTTGTACCAGCCGATGAAGGCATAGCCTGGGCTGGCCTGAGCGGTCACTGTGACGCTCTCGCCGGTTTCGGCATAGTAGCTCGTTGATGCGCCGGGGTCGTTCGCAACGTATATCTGCCCGCAGGAGTAGTCCGTAGTGTAGGTGTTGTCAGCGTTCTGCACCTGGGGTACAAAGCTTTGGAGCCAGCGCCACTGGGCGATGAGGGCGACGCCGCCAGTCTTTATGGAGAGGGGGGCGCTGCCATCGTTGGAAGTAAAGGTAAAGGTCTCATTTTCGGCGTCATAGGAGACTGTGTGGACCGCGGGGAGGACCCTGTTCTCCCGGGCGAGGAGCCAGCCTGTGAAGAGCCAGCCCGGCTCACCCTCCGCAGAGTGGGATGTATAGCTGGCTCTGGGCTCGGCGCTGCCCTCGGCTGGTGCGAAGCTCACGATATTTGTGGGAGCCTCGGCACCGGGCTCGTAGACATACTGCGCACCGCCGTTTGAATCATAGGTTATCGTGGGAGTTTTGACGAAGATTAGGACGATATCCGCAGGCTCCGAGATTACGGCGGAGTATGTATATACCGTGGTATTGCCGTTCGTCACCGCTGTCCAGCGGCTGTCGGCGGCTGGGATGAAAACCTTTTCAGGTTGTCCATTTGTGCCCTGTCTGGTGATATAGGCGCCGACGAACACAGCGCCCGACTTGTCCAACGTCGTGAGCTCCGTTGCCTTCACGATGAGCTCACTGTCATCTCTCACGATGGCGGACACAGGCGAGCCTTCGGACACGGGGTAGCTTCTCGATGTGCTGCCGGAGGTTATCTCTACGGAGCCTTCTCCGCCGGCTGTGGCGGAGACAGTCACTGTGTGATAAAGGGAAAAATGGAGGTCGTCGATAAGATTGCCCACGCTCTTGTCATTTGTGGCGGCGGAGTAGGAGCAGAAGGCGAATGTGGTTTTACGCTGCCCGGTGGGGACGGTGTAGCTGCAATCGTAGCTTAGACCGCCGCCAATACCCTTGTCTGCGTCGTAAGAAGTGCTGTTTGTACCGTACTTGCCCCAATGGGAGTTGTCGGTGGAGACGATCCATACGCTCCATTCTTCGGTGTATATATCGGAGGGAGTCTGGCTGAAGGGCTGATTGCTGCCTTCGCCGTTATTAACAAAATCACCGTTCGAGTCAAAGGGCTTTGAATAAACTGTGATTTTTTCGGAACAGCCCGTTGTAGGGATGGTTACGCCGAGAGTTACTCTGTTGCGCTGGATCCAGTCTGTCAGGCGCATGAACTGGTCGCGCCCGGTATAGCTCGGCTTTTTTGGGGCGTTTTCCTGAGTGGGCCCGATTATGAGAGCCATCTTGTCGATGCCCTGCCTGCCTCTATGGGAGAGTCCCCACTCGTAGATATACCCGTCCGCGGTATCAGTATCCTGGTAGAGGGTACTCTCCTGATGGGCGTTGAGCTCGACGCACTGGTCACCCTCCGCAACCCACTGGTCGCTTCCCGCAAATATGTGGGGGATACGGCCGGTGATCTTGACATTTGCGAATTCGATGAGACCGTCGGTAGCTGTTGTGGACCAGCCGTCTGTCTCGGCGGCGGGTATAAATCTGACGGGGGGATTTGTGCTGTAAGCGGGAGTTTCAAAGCTGGGATTTGAGATGGCGTTTTCGCCCGAAGTGCCGTTTCTACCTGCCGCAAAAGCGGAAAGGGGGAGCAGCGCCAGGACCATGCACATCGTAAGAAACGCGCCGCACAGGCGTTTAGCTGGGTTTACCGATGATTTCAATTCATACCACATCCTTTTCTGAAAGTGCACGTCTCGCGTATATTCGTGTAAGCCATGTAAGTTTACATATAGTTCCTTAAAAAAACAATAGGTATTGCAAATAAAAAATAAAAATTTAATACAAAGTCATCATTCTTTGCTTGGGCTTTCTGATTTCAGTCTCTATAAAATATGGAGTTTTTCTTGCATAGCGCCCCATAAATATCCGCCCACAGTATGTATAGCATATTTATAATTCAAAAGCTTCAAGCAACTATTATTGCGGAGAGCTTTCATAGAAACCGAATCATTAACAGCCGGGTGCCTTATGTAGGGGGAATTCTCCTTACGGCGGGAGGGGAGAACATCTTGCTGGCGGCATCCATAATGACCTCCGCTATAAGTTCTTTCGGTTCACGCATACCGTCAATGAGCCACTTCATGTATGTAGCGACTGTGCCGGAAGCCATATAAACTGCTATGTATTCCCGCCAGATATTGTCTTCGGGAGGGAAAAACGAGAAGGCGGTCCTAAGATTGTACAGAGTCATCTGGATGAGCTTATCCCTGAAAAAACTGCTGTCGCTGCCTAAATACAGAATGGAAACGGCCCTCCTGTTCTGTTCAAGATAATCCAAAAGGCAGACATATTCGGCAACGGAATTTCCAGGTTCCGTACCATTTGACCGGGACATTATGCTCTCGAGGAGGGAATTTCTGCGAACGCATATGTTGATGTCGTTTACTATGTCGTTCTCGACGGTCTCCAGCAGCTCATAGATATTAGCGTAGTGGTAGTAAAAGCTCCCGCGGCTGACGCCGGCCTTTGCACAGAGCTGGTTGATACTGATTTTTGAAATAGGGTGCACGGCGTAGAGCTCAATAAGGGCGGCTTTTAATACCTTTTTAGTCTCCAGGGATAAAGCGTCCTTTTTTGTTATATTTCGCATAGGCGTATCTGACAGCTCCTTTCGTATAAATGTGTAAGGGGGACAAAAATATTTTATTATAAATACACTAAAAACGCAATGTGCAAACTGCGTAATTGCACAAAATGCACAAAACCGTTCAAACAAACGGCAAAACACTGCGCATTGTTATCGCGGAGTCAATAGAATAGAATAATCTCAAGAAAAGGCGGAGGACATGATGCTTATTTGAGAAAAAACGAGTGGGAGGAAAAATGATGAAGAAGCGGCTTATAGCGATCATTCTGACAATGCTCATGGTTTTCTCGCTTGCGTCTCTCGCGGCCTGCGGGGATGCGAAGGAAAAGACGAAAAATGAAACAAAGGAAAACACAGAGGTCGTTGAGAAAGAGGAGAATACCGAGGAAACGGTTACTGCGGAAATGCTCGCAAATTCGCTCCCTAAAGAGTATATGCGTGAAAAAGTCGCCGCGGGGCAGGAGGTCACGATAGCGTTCTGCACGCCGTCCCTCTCGTCGGACCTGATGGTTTTGATGGATAATGGGATGAGGGAGCAATTTGGCGCTGAGGGATTTAATTATATCTCTTCGGCGTTCAACGCGGACTCAGCGAAGCTCATTGAGCAGCTTGAAAACTATGTGACGATGGGCTGCTCGGCGATCATAACGCTGATTTTTGACAACGGAATGGCGGACACAGCCGCTAAAGTTACAGATGCCGGGATTTTCCTTATCCTTTGGTCATTTAATCCGGAGTTTCCTGTTTCCATGGCGATGATATCTGACGAGACAAGTCTCGGGCACGTCGCCGCGGATATGGCGCTCACGTGGGTGGAGCAGCAGTATCCTGACGCGGGCGCGGGCGAGATAAAGGCCGCCCTGCTCGGGAGCGATATGAATCAGACATATATTCAGCGGTTTGACGGCATCCGTGAGGAGCTGGAGACCAACGAGAAGATAGACATAATCTACTACGACTCCGATGAGGCGATGGAGGTGAACGTGGGCTTCGACTTTGCCGAGTCTGCGCTTACATATGATCCGGGTATAAGGCTCTTCATAACCATGACCTCCAGCCAGGCGATGGGCGTGAATAACTACGTTGTGTCGAAGTTCTCTTCCGATGAACTGCCCGGCTTTGCGGCCTTCGGCACGGATAACGACGCCACATCCAGAGAGCTGATAGATCTGGCGGGTTCCGGCGGCGACAGTATCCTCAGGGGGCTTGTGGGTTCCGGAACTGACAATCCCGCGGATTATGTGGTGAAGTATATTCTCGGCCTTATCGACGGGGAGTATGAAGAGGGCAGCGTGGTGCACACACCTCAGTACAGCTACGACTGCGTGGGATTTAATTATGACGAACGCTGAAATGCTTTAGGCAAATTTTCCGGAAGATTGAAAACGGGGCAATCAGAAGGGCAGGGAGACCCCCGAGGGCGTTTGCCTTCGGGGGTGTCTCACCGCATCGGGAGGAGAACTATGGACAGACTAAAAGGGAAAGTGGCATTGATAACGGGCGGCGCCGGAGGACAGGGCACGGAGGAAGCGCTGCTTTTTGCCCGGGAGGGCGCGGCGATCGTCATCGGCGATGTTGCAGACGAAAAAGGTGAAGAGCTTGTAAAAAAAGTCCGTGAAACGGGTGCCGAGGCGCTTTACGTTCATCTGGACGTCACGAGCCAGAGAGATTGGGACAGTGCCGTCGCCAGTATCAAGGAGAAGCTCGGCGCGCTCCATATTCTGATAAACAACGCCGGGATAAACGGTCCCGGCGTCATACCGAACGTAGACATCGCCCAATGGGAACGGGTGCTGAAAATTAACCTCACAGGTTCACTCATGGGCATACAATCCTGCGCCGCCCTCATGAGGGACAGCGGCGGAGGCTCGATCATAAACGTAGGCTCAACAACGGGACTGGAAGGGCATTGGATAGCGGCTTACTCCGCCTCAAAATGGGGGCTGCGGGCGCTGACCCGCTCCGCAGCGATAGATCTCGCACCCTGGAATATACGCTGCAACACCCTGTGCCCGGGGCTGGTGAACACGCCGATGTCATCGGTGATGCCGCCGGCGGTGATATCTCAGTTCCACGCCGCGTCCGCAATACCGAGAGGCTGCGAGCCGGAGGAGATAGCATATGCGGCGCTGTTCCTGGCAAGCGACGAATCGAGCTTCATTACGGGTATAGACCTTCCCATAGACGGAGGGTTCTCCGGTGTGGGAGTATATGGACAGATAAAAGCCGCGGCTGACAGAGCGGGACAGGCGACCTGAAGCCGGGAGGACAAAAAGAGGAGGATAACAATGTTCAGACCATACAGTCATTTACTTTCGCCGTTAAAGCTGGAAAACGGCGTTGTTTTGAAAAACCGCATGATAGCGTCTCCGGCGCGGCCGCACTATATTCAGGCCGACGAGCCATATCCGACGGAGGGGCTCATCGCTCACTTCGCCCGGAAGGCGCAGAACGGCGCTGCCATCGTCACCTGCAACGGGAGAAGCCCGATGCCGCTGCCTAAGGATATCGACCCGGTCGAGCTGCCGGATATCCATCAGAAGTTTATAAAATGGCCCATCATGAGCGCAAATCACGAGCAGGCGCTGCGGATGGAAGTCGGCAAATATCAGCACTACTTCTCCCAGCTCACGGACGCGATACATTATTATAATAGCCTCGCTTCCATTTTTGTCGTGCCGGATTTCCCTGTGGGGTACGACTGCTCGGCGGGCGTCCCCTCCACTGTGGTAGAGGGGGACGCAAACGTGCTCACCTATGGCAAGGAGATAACACGGGAGCTCATGGAGCAGGTGTGCGACAGCTATGCCCAGCAGTGTCTCCTGGCGAAGCACCTGGGATTCGATGCGGCGTTCCTGCATATGTGTTACCGCGGAATGCTCCCGTCCCGCTTCCTCTCGCCGCTGACAAACCACAGGACAGATGAGTTCGGCGGCAGCCTGGAGAACAGGGCGAGGTTCCCGCTGATGATAGCGGACCGAATTAAAGAGGTCTGCGGACAGGACTTCGTACTGGAGCTGGCCTTCACGGCGGAGGAGAATTATCCCGGCGGCTGGACAATGCAGGACACCATAGATTTTGCGAAGCTGGCGGAGGGGCGCGTTGACCTGCTCCAGGTGCGCTCAGGGGACATAGACCCCAACCACCCCACCGGCTTCTGTCCGGAGCGGACGCCGTTTTTGCACCTTGCCCAGGAGCTGAAGGCGTCCGGGTGCAGGATACCCGTCGTAAGCATAAGCGGCTGGTCCGATCTGGACGATATGGAGGACGCCATCGCCAGCGGCAAGTGCGACTGCATCGCCATGGCGCGGAGCTTCATATCCAATCCTGACTTCGGAGACAAAGCCTATGAGGGGCGTGGGGACGACGTTGTGCCCTGCCTGAGATGCAACAAGTGTCACAGGTCCAGCAACGCGGACTCTTGGGTATCCGCCTGTTCTGTGAACCCGGCTTACGGCATGGAGCACAGGATAAAATCTCTCTGCAAAGAGCCGGAGAGGAAAAAGAATATAGCCATTATCGGCGGCGGTGCCTCCGGTATGCGGGCGGCACTGTTCGCCCGGGAGCGTGGGCACGACGTAACGCTCTTTGAAAAGACGTCAAAACTGGGCGGTCAGCTCAACCCGGCGGGCACGGCGGCGTTCAAGTGGCCTCTGAGGGATTACAGGGAATACCTGATACGCCAGGTATATAAGCAGGGCGTAAGGGTACTGCTGTCCACAGACCCGGCCCCTGAGTCTCTGGGAGAGTTCGATGAGGTCGTCGCGGCGACGGGCGCGGAGCCGAATATGCCAGACATCCCAGGTATAGACAGCGGCAGCGTTATCCCTGCTGTCGAGGTCTACGGAAATCTTGACAGAATAAAGGGCAAAGTAGTGGTGGTCGGAGGCGGTGAGATAGGCGTCGAGACCGGCATGTATACGGCGCAGAACGGACATGAAACACTGGTGTTGGAGATGACGGATACCCTCGCGGCGGACAGCACGCCTATACATTACCGCAGCATGTTCCATGAATATTGGGAAAAAATTGAAAATTTCCACGGGCAGACGGAAGCCACAGTCGTCGAAATAAGACCGGACTGCGTCATCTGGAGAGATTCGGAAGGCGGACTGCACGAGGAGCGGGCTGATACTGTCGTCATAGCGGCGGGTATGAAGCCGCGCACCGATGAGGCGCTGCGGTATTCCGCGTCCGGCGGCCGCTTCCACATGATCGGCGATTGCCGCAAGGTGGGGAATATACATAAGGCAAACCGGTCGGCGTTTGCGATCGTTTCGCAGATCTGATAGTTAAAAATTCCATGATTACCCCGCGGCGCTCTGCACAAAATAGCTTCGAGATCGGCTCGAAAGAGCGGAAGGAGCCGTTGGGATGAAGAGTATCAAAAAGCGGATTCTGGCGGCGCTTATCTGCATCGCCGGTCTGCTCACGGTGTGCGCCGCAGCGGCGGACGCCGCGCCCCGGGAAGAGCGCGTGTATGTGCCTATTATAATGTATCATGAGGTAAAGCCGCGCCGTCCGGGAAAGGACGCCATATACCCTGAGGAACTCCGGGCTGACCTGGAGTATCTGAAGGCGAACGGATACACTGCCGTCACAATAGAGGATCTTATCGCCTACTGCGGCGGGGGCACACTGCCGGAAAAATGCGTTGTGCTCTCCTTTGACGACGGGTATCTGAATAACTATCTCTACGCTGTGCCTCTCATGGAGGAATACGGCATGAAGATGGTGCTGTCGGTCATAGGCAGCAACGCGGATGATTTCACGCAGTACCCCAGCGACAATGTGGACTACGCCCATATGACATGGGCTCAGCTCAAGGAGCTAAGCGATTCGGGACGGGTGGAGATTCAAAATCACTCATACGGCCTGCACTCTCTCGGCGCCAGGCGGGGCTGTGCTCAGATGGCGGGGGAGAGCGACTCGGCTTACGAGGAGTTTTTCGCCGGGGACGTGATGTATCTCCAGGAGGAGATGGCGGCGGAACTGGGCAAAACGCCCACGGCCTTCGCCTATCCCTACGGCATTTACAGCGACCTGTCCGAGGGCGTGCTAATGGAGCTGGGCTTCAAAGCGACCCTCACCTGCGATTACGGGGTGAATGTGCTCACCGGAGACCCGGAAGAGCTGTTCGGACTGAAGCGCATATGCCGCAGCCACGGAGACAATATGGGAAAGCTGCTGGAAAAAGCGATGAAGACGGTGTCCTGAAAGGAGCCCCGCGGTGTTTACACACCGCGGGGCTCTTAAGCACGCGTTCTTAAGTTTTATTAAAATGTGGAAAAACCCGGAGGAAAGCCATGGACTTCTGGAAATGATTGTGATATCTTATAACCGTAAAAGTAACCCCATTATCAAAACCCTGCGAAAAAAGAAGGAGGTAGTAAATACAAATGAAAACGATGAAGAAGATCCTCTCACTCGTTATGGTAGTAGCCATGCTCATGGCTGTCTGCTCCGTGGGAGTATTTGCGGCTGGCACCGTGACATCAGTCAATGTTACGGCTCCCAACGGCACTAACGTGCTGGTGGGCGACACGCTTCAGCTCTCCGCAACAGTGACCACAGAGGGTGACGTATCTAACGGCGTAACATGGTCATCCGGAAATAATCAGGTCGCGACAGTGAACGACGGTCTCGTAACAGGCCTTAGCGCTGGCTCCGCAACGATCAGAGCGACTTCCACCGAGAACAGTGAAAAGTATGCTGAGATCACTGTCACGGTAACCGCAAAGGTGTATCCCACAGATATCACTGTTTCCCCGACGATCAACGTCCTTGTGGACAAGACAGCTCTCCCCACAGTTCAGTATGTTGACGCTCAGGGTACAAAGAGCAACGTAAGAGAACTGACTTGGGAAATCGTTAAGAACGATGAAGGCATTATCGCCTTCAACACAGCTACAGGTCTCATCACCGGCTACAAGGAAGGCACAGCAAAAATCTCTGTCAAGGCTAAGACAGGCGAAAACACATACACTGACGCAAAAGTAATAACAGTCGTCGTAACAGACACAGTTAAGCTCACTCTGAACGGCAACGGCGGCACAGCCGGCGCTGCGACGGAGAAGACAGTTGACATTGCTGACTTCAACATTGCGACAGCGAACGGCTTTGCAAAGGACGGCTATAAGTTCGCCGGCTGGTTCACACAGCCTTCCGGCGGCACACGCGTGACAGCTGCTCCCACAGAGAACATGACTATCTATGCTCAGTGGACACAGGTCACAACAACAACTCCTATCGCAAAGACAGTCAAGACAAACGGCACAACAGCCGAGAAGACTGTTGACACAACATACGCTGAGATCATTGCGAAGAAGCCCACAGAGTTCATGGGCAATATCACAAAGATCGAGATCACAGGCGTGACCTACAACCCCACAACGGCTAAGGGCACTCTGAAGGTCGGCAGCACAACATTCAGCAGCAACAAGATCGAGCTCACATCCGGCGGCAAGGTCAGCTTCACAGCAGGCACAGTCGCGGGTACAGCGACAGTCGCATACACGGCAACAGTCGCAGGCGGCGCAACATACACCGGCACTATCGTCTATACGATCCAGTCCGCTACAAAGAACATCGCAAAGACAGCTTCCGCGTCTCTGCCCGCAACCATCACTCCCGCTGACTTCGCGGAGCAGGGCAAGACTCTGAGAAGCGTCACCATCACAGGCGGCACGCCCACAAGCATCTACGGCACGCTGACGAATACATACGGCAGTTTTGGTCTGGGCAACGCGGTCGTTCTCAACTATGCTTACACAACACCTTACTTCACATATACTCCCAGCACAACATATGTGAACGCGGGTACAGTGTCCTTCACTTACAAAGCTGAGTACACTGACGGCAGCACAGTGACAGGCACCATCACGATCACTATCACAAGCGGCGGCAAGGTCATCAACTACACCGCTACCGCTGCGGCTCCCGCTACCTTCAACGCAAACGACTTCGCATATTATGCGCTGACAGGTCAGTACAATAACAACTACACACTCAGCCAGGTGTCCTTCGATATGAGCAGCAAGCTGGCTTATTACTACGGCACTCTGACAAACGCTTATTACTCCAACTGGGGCACAGCAGCCGGCCTGAAGACAACTACCGGCGCATATGTGGGCGCAACAAGGTTCACTCCCTCTGTCTCTGCCACAAACGGCATGACAGTTGAGATCCCCTTCACAGCTTACTACACAGGCACAATCGGTTCAGCTGCTCAGACAGTGTCCGGCACAGTCCGCATCACTATCGGCAACGGCGGCACAGTGAACGTGACAACAGCAGCCGGCACACCCTATACCTTCAAGGGCACAGAGTTCGATCAGGCAGGCGCAACACTGAGCACAATTCAGTTCACATCCCTGCCCACAGCATTCCAGGGCGGCCTGTACTACAACTACAATGCAGCCACAAAGACAGGTACACCTGTCACAACAGCTGACATCTTCTCCAGAACAGGCTCCACGACATACCCCTATAACTACAAGGCTCTTCTGGGCCTGACATTCGTGCCCGGTGCTTACGCAACAAACGGCACGCAGATCACCATCCCCTTCTCCGCGACATACTCCAACTCTGTTGTTCCCACAACAGGCACTCTGGTGATCACCATCGGCACGAACAACACAGTCAACATCACAACAAATGTCAACACACCCTATACTTTCAAGGGCACAGAGTTTGACCAGACCGGCGCGACACTGAGCTACGTTCAGTTCACATCCCTGCCCACAACACTCCAGGGCGGTCTGTACTACAACTACAACGCAGCCACAAAGACAGGCACAGCCGTCACAACAGCCGACGTGTTCTACAAGACAGCTATCGGCGGTATGTATAACAGCAAGATCCTGTCCGGCCTGACATTCGTACCCAGCACATATGCAACAAACGGCACGACTATCACCATCCCCTTCACGGCTTATTATTCCAACTCCCTGACACCTGTGACAGGCAACCTCGTCATCACGATCGGTACAGGTACGGCTTCCGTGAAGATCACCTATTCCCCCGCAGCGGGCTCCACATCCGTGACATTCAACGCCGCGGACTTCCAGGCTGCCTGCACAAAGGCTCTGGGCTCCACATCTGTTCTCCAGAGCGTACGCTTCCAGCTGCCTACACACAACACTCTGTATTACAAGGCAAACACAACAACAGCAGCACAGACTGTCAAGGCAACTGACGTGTTCAACTACTCCGCGTACGGCACACCCGCAGGTCTCAACCTGGCAGGCGTGTACCTGAGCTATCAGGGCTTTGCTCCCACGAGCATCACATATGTGGGCACAGACACAACAGGCAGAACCTTCACAGGTACTGTCGTCGTAGCTCCCAAGACATACTTTGACAATGCTAAGGTCACATACAAGACCGGCATGTACAAGGATGTCACAGAGAGCAAGTGGTACGGCACACAGCAGCAGGGCACAATCAAGTCCATCGTCCAGATGGGCCTGATGAAGGGCTACGAGACAGGCAACTTCATGCCCGAGGGCAACATCACTCTGGCTGAGGCTGTCGCAATGGCAGCGCGCCTGAACAGCATCTACAACGGCGGCACAGGCACATTCACACAGGCTTCCGGCAGCAAGTGGTATCAGGTCTACGTTGACTACTGTGTAAGCAAGGGCATCATCAAGTCCAACGACTTCACAAACTACAACGCAAAGGCAACACGCGCTCAGATGGCTTACATCTTCGCGAACGCGGTACCCTCTTACGAACTGGTTGCTATCAACAACGTGACAGTTCCCGACGTTAAGACAACAGATTCTTATGGCACATATATCTATCGCCTCTACAACGCAGGCGTACTGACAGGCTATAAGAACACAGCGGGCTACAAGGACGGCGCTTTCGCTCCTGCAACAAACATCACAAGAGCCGAAGTCGCAGCTATCGTCTCCCGTATCGCACTTCCCAGCACGAGAGTTTCTCAGTCCTTCTGATAATGGGGTTTGATTTAGAAAGGACTAAGTAAATCTAACAAGAGCCGCCGGCAGGATATGCCGGCGGCTCTTTCTCTTGCAAAAAGGCGGCGAAGATGATAATATCCTCTCTGTTATTTCAGGAGGAATACTATGAACAGGACCTTTTACCCCTCGTCGAACGGGGAGAATAATATCTGCTTTTATGAATATGGGTGCGCCGTACCCAGGGCTGTGCTGTATTTCAGCCACGGTATGGGCGAGCATATGGGCCGCTTTGAGGATTTTGCCGTGTATCTTAACGGCGCGGGTATAGCCGTCTGCGGAGAAGACCATCTGGGCCACGGACTGAGCGCGAAGGACGGGGACGACCTGGGGTATATCTCCTGCGCCTCCGGGTGGGAGTGCCTTGTGAGGGACTCCGCCGCCGCCATAGCGCGCGCAAAGCTTCTGCATCCCGGGGTGAAGTGCTTCGCTCTGGGCTTTAGCCTCGGTTCCTATATCCTGCGCTGTGTAATGGGACTGATGCCCCCGGAGATCGACGGCTTCATGCTGGCGGGAGCCGGGGCGCCTAATGACATTGAGGGTAAAATGGTCAAGGTGCTGGAGGCGGCGGTCCGGGAGAAGGGAGCGCGGACCCGGGACGCGGACCTGCGGGAATTCACAAAGCGCTTTATCAGCGACGGCGCCACCGGGGAAGCTCAGCCCCGGCAGGAGCGGCCGAAGCGCCGCAAGCCCCAGCCGGGAGACGCTGACTATGACCCCCTGTACGGCTTCCACATGACCCTGGCGGGGACGCTCGCCATAACGGAACTGACAGTTCGCGCCGGAGAGGCGGATGTGTTCGCGGGCACGCCGAAGGAGCTGCCTCTGGCATTTTTCTCGGGGGGCAGCGACCCTGTGGGCGCGGCTGGCGGCGGCGTTGAGTATCTTGCCGGGCGCTACCGCCGGGAGGGGCTGGCGGACGTGGAGGTCCACCGCTATCCCGGACAGTACCACGAGATAATAAAGCCGAAAAACAGGGACACGGTTTACAGGGATATCCTTAGTTGGCTGGACAGACATATATAAGCACAAAAAGAGCCGGCTCAGCCGGCTCTTTTCCGTTTTATCTCTTGTCCATTGGGGTGTATGGGATGCGCAGTTTGGACGCTCTGTAAGCGGGACGCATGATGCGGTGCCCTGTGAGCACCTCCTCCATGCGGTGGGCGCACCAACCGGCGCTGCGGGCGATGGCGAAGAGGGGGGTGTACAGCTCCACGGGGATGCTGAGCATATTGTACACCAGCCCGGAGTAGAGGTCCACGTTGGCGCAGGGGGGTATCTCAAGCCCCTTACGCTGGGCGAGGAGCTTGCCGCCGATAGTCTCCACCTTCTCCAAAAGCTCAAGATCGTGAAGGCGGCCCTTCTTGTCCGCCACGTCCCGGGCGTATTTTTTGATAGCGACGGCGCGGGGGTCGGAGAGCGTGTAGACCGCGTGACCAAGCCCGTATATCTTACCGCTGCGGTCACCGGCCTCGCCGTCGAGAACCCTGGCGAGATAGGCGGCCACCTCCTCATCGTCGGTAATATCCCTCACGTGGGCCTTGATATCATTGAACATCTCCATGACCTTCGCATTGGCGCCGCCGTGGAGGGGGCCCTTCAGAGAGCCCACAGCCGCGGATATGGCGCTGTATGTGTCCGTACCCGTGGAGCTGACGGCGCGGCAGACGAAGGCGGAGTTGTTGCCGCCGCCGTGTTCGGCGTGGATCATCAGCATCAGGTCCAGAAGCTTGGCCTCGTCCTCATCGTATTCCTTGTCCTTGCGCGCCATGCGCAGGAAGTTTTCTGCCGCGGAGAGCTGAGGCTTGGGGTTGTGGATATGCAGGCTCTTGCCCATGATATAGTGCTTCATCACGGCGTATGAGTTCGCCACGATGGCGGGCATCCTCGCGACGATCTCAATGCTCTGGCGGAGCATATTCTCGGGAGAGGTGTCGTCCGGATTGGGATCATAGGAGTAAAGGGATGTTATGCCCCGCTGGATGCTGTTCATTATATTACGGGAGGGCGCCTTAAATATGACGTCTTCGTTGAAGCCGCTGGGCAGCGTCCGCGCCTCAGCCAGCATTTCCCGGAAGGACTCATACTGTTCCTTCGTGGGCAGCTTGCCCATGAGCAGCAGGAAGGCGACCTCTTCATAGCCGAAGGTGCCCGCCGCCCTGTGGGCGTCCACGATGCCCGTGGCGCTGATGCCCCGGAAAAAGAGCTCGCCGGGCATGGGAACGCGCTCGCCGTCCAGCATGGTATAGCCCTGAACGGAGCCGATACCAGTGACGCCGACCAGCACGCCGGTACCGTCCGCGTTGCGCAGACCGCGCTTTATCATCTGGTTATTCTTTGTTTTTTCATTGGAACGCTCAACGAGGGCAACCTGGTCGTTGACTATTTCCAGGTATTCTTTGAGCCATTTCTCCTTGTCTGCCACAGCGCAGCCCTCCTTTTTACAACATCTGTTTCTAACATCATACGCTGTGCGGCTTAATTTTACAAGTTAATTTTTATCTTTGTGCAAAATTGATGGGTAAACACCGCTTTTGAGAAAGGATTTTGCAATATTCTGAAATAGTCTTGCAAATATCTTGAAAAACAGAGGCGTTTGTGCCATAATTGACACATCTTATTATATGAGGGAAAAGGTAGGTGCGCCTATGATTAAACTTCTGGGGAGCGCTGTCTGGAAGGACGGCGGATTTGTACCCTGCATACTGCCGGAAGCACAGGCTCAGGCGGGCAGGCAGAAGACCATGGCATATTCCATCATGAATGGGCACAACAGCGGCGGCGACAGCTCTGTTATGCGGCTGCGGTTTGACAGCCTGATATCCCACGATATCACTTATGTCGGCGTTATCCAGACGGCAAAGGCCAGCGGACTTAAGAAGTTCCCGGTGCCCTATGTTATGACTAACTGCCATAACAGTCTTTGCGCCGTGGGCGGCACCATAAACGAGGACGACCACATTTTCGGCCTGTCCGCCGCGAAGAAATACGGCGGCATATATGTGCCCGCAAATCAGGCGGTCATTCACCAGTACGCCCGGGAGATGATGGCGGGCTGCGGGAAGATGATCCTCGGCTCGGACAGCCATACCCGCTACGGAGCTCTGGGTACCATGGGCATCGGCGAGGGCGGTCCCGAGATAGTAAAGCAGCTCCTTGAGAACACCTACGATGTGGCAAGTCCTGAGGTGGTTCTGGTGTATCTCACAGGGGAGCCCCGCCGGGGCGTGGGGCCTCACGACGTGGCTATCGCCCTGTGCGGCGCTGTGTAT
Organism: uncultured Oscillospiraceae bacterium; assembly: GCA_934552825.1. Classification (GTDB taxonomy): domain Bacteria; phylum Bacillota; class Clostridia; order Oscillospirales; family Oscillospiraceae; genus CAKTEQ01. The sequence goes on along the minus strand of CAKTEQ010000001.1, from coordinate 310,898 downwards.
AAAAACAACTTTGTTAAAAATAAAGTGTTGGAGTTCGCGGGACCGGGTGTGAAAAATCTTTCCATGGACTTCCGCATAGGCATCGACGTTATGACCACGGAGACGGCGTGCCTCAGCTCCATATGGAAGACTGACGATAAGGTGAGAGATTACCTCACCATACACGGCAGGGAGGAGGAATACGCAAAACTCGCACCTCAGGAAGGCGCTTATTATGACAGCGTCATCACTATCGAGCTTGACAAGGTCGAGCCTATGATAGCGCTGCCCTTCCACCCCTCCGAGGCGTACACTATCCGGGAACTGTGCGAAAATCCCGGGGACATTCTCCACCAGGTGGAGCAGCGCGCGCAGGAGCAGTTCGGCGGCAGTGTTAAGCTTGACCTTGCGAGCAAGGTCAAGAACGGCAGGATAATCACGGATCAGGGTGTCATCGCGGGATGCGCCGGCGGCATGTATGATAACATTGCGGAGGCTGCCGCCATCCTGAAGGACGGCAGCGTGGGCAACGGCTATTTCAGCCTTTCGGTGTATCCGCCCAGCATGCCGGTCAACATGGAGCTCATCGAAAACGGCGTGCAGCAGAGCCTGATGGAGGCGGGGGCACTCTTCAAGCCCTGCTTCTGCGGCCCGTGCTTCGGCGCCGGAGATGTGCCCGGCAACAATGCCCTTTCCATCCGGCATACGACGCGGAATTTCCCCAACAGAGAGGGTTCCCGCCCCGGCGACGGTCAGATCTCCGCTGTGGCGCTGATGGACGCGAGAAGCATCGCTGCGACGGCGAGAAACGGCGGCGTGCTCACAGCCGCGACGGACGTGGACTACGATATGCCCGACACAACGGAGCGCAGGTTCGACGGAGAGATATATAATAAACGCGTGTACTTCGGCTTCGGCAAAGCAGACCCGGCGGAGGAGCTTCGATTCGGACCCAATATAACGCCCTGGCCGGATATCCCCGCTCTCGGAGAGGATATTCTGCTGGAGTTGGCGGCGGTCATTGACGACCCTGTTACAACAACGGACGAGCTGATCCCCTCCGGGGAGACCTCATCTTACCGCTCAAATCCCCTGAAGCTCGCGACATTTGCCCTCTCCCGCCGGGTGCCGGACTATGTGCCCCGGGCGAACGGGATAAACGCGCGGGAACAGGCGAGACTTGCCGGGGGCGACACAGCTTATCTGGAGAAGATACTGGATAAGGTGGGCGATGGCCGTGAGCTTGTTAAAAAGACACAGTACGGCTCCGCCATATTTGCCCGCAAGCCAGGCGACGGCTCCGCGCGGGAGCAGGCGGCGTCCTGCCAGCGCGTTTTGGGAGGCTGCGCCAATATCTGCTATGAATACGCCACAAAGCGTTACCGCTCAAACTGCATCAACTGGGGCATGCTGCCCTTTACGCTGGACAAGAGCGTGGACTTCCGGTGGCACAGCGGGGACTGCATATATATTCCCGGCATTCGGAAAGCTGTTGAGAACGGGACGGAGGAGATACCCGGAAAGATCATCTCCGGCGAAGAGGTGACGGATATCACCCTGACCCTCAAGGGCCTCACAGGCGAGGAAAAACAGATAATTCTGGACGGCTGCCTGATGAACTGGTACGCCGCCGGCGGAGGAAAATAAAATGGCAAAGATCATAATGAAAAACCCCATCGTGGAGATGGACGGAGATGAGATGACCCGCATCCTCTGGCAGGAGATAAAGGACCAGCTCCTCAGCCCCTTTGTGGAGCTGAACACAGAGTACTACGATCTGGGACTCAAAAAGCGGGACGAAACTGACGACCGCATCACCGTGGACGCAGCAAACGCCATAAAGAAGCACTGCGTGGGCGTGAAGTGCGCCACTATAACGCCGAACGACCAGCGCATGACGGAGTATGACCTGAAGGAGATGTGGAAAAGCCCCAACGGCACTATCCGCGCCATTCTGGACGGTACCGTTTTCCGCACGCCAATCATAACGGAGAGCATAAAGCCCTATGTGCGCACGTGGAAAGAGCCGATCACCATCGCCCGCCACGCTTACGGAGATATATATAAGGCGACGGAATACCGCGTGCCGGGCAAGGGCAAGGCAGAACTGGTATTCACGGGAGAGCAGGGCGAGAGCTTCCGGGAGACGATTTTCGACTTCGACGGCCCAGGCGTGATTCAGGGCACCTATAACAGGGACGACTCCGTCGAGTCCTTCGCCAGAGCCTGTTTTGCCTATGCGGTCAACGAGAAGAAGGACCTTTGGTTCTCCGCCAAGGACACTATCTCGAAAAAATATGACGGACGCTTCCGGGATATCTTCCAGAGGGTGTATGATGAGGAGTATAAGGAAAAATTCGAAGCTCTTGGTCTTGAATATATGTACACGCTCATCGATGACGCCGTGGCGCGGGTCATCCGCAGCGAGGGCGGCATGATCTGGGCGTGCAAGAACTACGACGGCGACGTTATGAGCGACATGGTCTCCACTGCCTTCGGTTCTCTCGCCATGATGACGAGCGTGCTCGTCTCCCCAGACGGGAACTATGAATACGAGGCGGCGCACGGTACCGTGACGCGCCACTATTACCGCTACCTTAAGGGAGAGCGCACAAGCTCCAACCCGATTGCCACGATTTTCGCCTGGACCGGCGCCCTGCGTAAGCGAGGCGAGCTCGACGGGCAGCAGGAGCTTATGACATTTGCGGATAAGCTGGAGAAGGCGTGCCTTGACACCATCGAGTCCGGCGTCATGACCGGCGACCTGGCGGCGCTGTGCCAGCGTGAAGCAAAGGTCGTGGACAGTTGGGAGTTCATCGGGGCGATAAGAAAAAAGCTGGAAGAAATACTCTGATAGAAAACTGCTTGAAAACCGTTTCGGGACCGGTCCCGAAACGGTTTTTTCTTTTGTTTTAGGGAGAATTGTGGTATCATGGATATGCAGTTTGAAAAAACGAAGGAGGTATGTTCCTGTGCCAAAAATTAAGCTTGGAAGCACCGGGATCGTCGTTGAAAAGAACGGCTTCGGTGCCCTGCCGATCCAGCGGATAAGTGAGGACGCCGCGGTGAAGCTTCTGCGTCGTGCCTACGACGGCGGCATGAACTTTTTCGATACATCCCGGGCATATACGGACAGCGAGGCGAAGATATCCAAGGCGTTTAAGGGTATGCGCCATGATGTCGTCATAGCCACAAAGACAATGGCGCGGAATGTTGAAGATTTCTGGAAAGATCTGGACACATCTCTTAAAACACTGGGGACGGATTATATCGATATATACCAGTTCCATGTGCCCCCACAGTGCTACCTGCCTGGGGACGGCACGGGTATGTACGAGGCGATGGAGCAGGCGAAGCGTGACGGCAAAATACTGCACATCGGCTTTACAAACCACAAGTGGAAGCTGGCGGAGGAGTGCATACTCTCCGGAAAATTTGAGACTATACAGTACCCTCTGAGCTACCTTACGGGAGAGACGGAGCTTAACCTTGTCAGCCTCAGCGCAAAGGCGGGCATGGGCTATATAGCCATGAAGGGCATGGCGGGCGGGCTTATAAACAACGCCCTCGCTGCCGGCGCGTTCATGGCGCAGTTTGACAATGTGGTGCCCATCTGGGGCATCCAGCGGGAGAGTGAGCTGGACGATTTCCTCGCCCAGATAGACACGCCCCCCGCAATGACGGAAGAACTGGAAAAAGTGATTGAGAAGGACAGAGGCGAGCTGGTGGGAGATTTCTGCCGGAGCTGCGGTTATTGTATGCCCTGCCCCCAGAATATAGCCATAAACCAGTGCGCGCGCATCAGTCTTATGCTCCGGCGGGCGCCCAGTGAGAGCTGGCTGGATGAGAAGAGCCAGGCTATGATGGCGCAGGTTGAGAAGTGCACTGGCTGCGGACTCTGCAAGACGCGCTGCCCTTACGGGTTGGATGTGCCCGCGCTGCTGAAAAAGAACCTTGAGGATTATAAATTAGTGCTCGCCGGAAAGGTGAGCGTCAAATAGGGGAGGATGAGACCATGAAAAAGCTGGGATTTGGACTTATGCGTCTGCCTGTCCTGGATGAGGCTGACCGGAAGAGCATAGATTACGGCACGCTCAACAAGATGGTCGACGAGTTCATGGCTGCGGGCTGCACGTATTTTGACACCGCCTACGTTTACCACGACGGTATGAGCGAGGAGGCTTTCCGGGAGTGCGTCGTAAAGCGCTATCCGCGGGACAGCTTCACCATCGCGACAAAGCTGCCCACAATGCTCCTGCGCAGCACGGAGCAGCAGGAAAGAGTGTTCCAGGAGCAGCTCGATAACTGCGGCGTGGAGTATTTTGACTACTACCTGCTCCACAACCTGAACCATGAATCGATGGTCACAGTGGACAAGCTCGACTCCTTCGATTTCGCCCGGAAAAAGAAGGCTGAGGGCAAGATAAAGAACCTGGGTTTTTCCTTCCACGGGCCCGCGGATATGCTGGAGGAACTGCTTAACAGGGAGACGGACATGGACTTCGTCCAGCTCCAGATAAACTATCTGGACTGGAACGACGGGAATATCCAGTCCCGGCTCTGTCTGAAAGTTGCAAGGAAGCATAACCTGCCCGTTATCGTAATGGAGCCCATAAAAGGCGGTACTCTCGCAAATGTGCCCGAAGAGGCGGAAAAGCTCATGAAGCAGGCGGAGCCGGATATGTCCATAGCGAGCTGGGCAGTACGCTTCACGGCAGGGCTGGACGGCGTGATCGTGGTCCTCTCCGGCATGAGCACCCCGGAGCAGATGGAGGATAACCTGAGCTATATGACGGATTTCCATCCCCTGAACGCCGGGGAGCGGGAGATAGTGAAAAAAGTCGCGGGGATAATAAAGAGTTCCATAACCGTGCCCTGCACCTCCTGCCGGTACTGCGTCGATTCCTGCCCGAAGCACATACCCATACCCGAGTATTTCGAGCTTCTCAACGCAGAGAAGAACTGCCTTAACGCAGGCTTCTCCACCCAGATGGTGTACTATGAGGGAAAGGTCCATGGGGGCAGCCCCAGAGCCGGCGACTGCATAGCTTGCCATGCCTGCGAGAAGAAATGCCCTCAGGGCATAAAAATAGCCGAGATGATGAAGCTGGTGTCCCGTACATTCGACACGGCGGCTGGCTGACGTATCCTGATAAAAACTCCGCGCGGCATAGACCGTGCGGAGTTTTTTCGCATTAAGAGGGGGGGCTGCCCGTGTCCCACAGCAATCTATATATAAAAATGATTAGTAAGCACTAATCTGAATAGACAAGTTTAACTAAATTGCAATTGAGATGTTGACATTTCACATGAGGTGTATTATTCTAACTACGTTAGTGAGAGCTAACGTTTTATTAAATTTCGCGGTTAGGTCATCCTAACAGTTTGGCGATACAGAAAGGAAGGGGCACGAATGTTACCGTTGAGCGTAGCGCCTGTGGGAGAGGAACTCCTCGTCCGCAAGGTAGGCGGAAGCCCTGAAACTAAAAAACACCTTGAAAACCTGGGCTTTGTGCCTGGCAGCGAGGTCACTGTCGTGACCACCATGGAGGGGAACATCATCGTGAAGGTGAAGGAAGCCCGCGTGGCGATAAGCCGGGAAATGGCCTGTAAAATAATGGTGTGAGGAGGAGAAGCAGCAGTGAAAACATTGAGAGACGCCAAGATAGGCGAGACAGTCAAAGTCGTGAAGCTCCACGGCGAGGGTGCGGTAAAGCGCCGTATCATGGACATGGGCATCACGAGGGGCACTAACGTGTATATTCGCAAGGTAGCGCCTCTGGGCGACCCTGTGGAAATTACTGTCCGCGGCTACGAGCTTTCCCTGAGAAAGAACGACGCCGCCATGATCGAGATCGAGTAATCAAAAATGACCGGGCGGCAGGTCTCGTCCGCCTGTGAAAGAGAGGAAAGAAAATGAGTATTAAGATAGCCCTTGCGGGCAATCCGAACAGCGGTAAGACCACGCTGTTCAACGCTCTGACCGGCTCCAACCAGTTCGTTGGCAACTGGCCCGGCGTAACCGTGGAGAAGAAGGAAGGCAAGCTGAAGAAGCACAATGATGTCATCATCACTGACCTGCCCGGTATCTACTCCCTCTCGCCCTACACACTCGAGGAGGTCGTGGCGAGAAACTACCTTATCAACGAGCGCCCAGATGCGATACTAAACATCATCGACGGCACGAACCTGGAACGTAACCTTTACCTTACAACTCAGCTCACCGAGCTGGGCATCCCTGTCGTTATCGCGATAAACATGATGGATATCGTCCGCAAGAACGGGGACAAGATAAATATCGACGAGCTGGGACGCCACCTGGGCTGCAAGATAGTTGAGATATCCGCCCTGAAGGGCGATGGCGTCATGGAGGCTGCCGAGGCTGCCATCAAGGCTGCAAAGAGCGGCAAGACCGTCCCCATGCACACCTTCTCCGGTCCTGTTGAGCACGCTATTGCCCACATCGAGGAGGCTGCCGTGCATGACCTGCCCGAGGAGCAGCAGCGCTGGTACGCCATCAAGATCTTCGAGCGGGACGACAAGGTCCTTGCAAACCTCAACATATCCGCCGGCATTATGGCGCATATCGAGAACGATATCGCGGCGGCGGAGGAAGAGCTTGACGATGATGCGGAGAGCATCATTACAAACGAGCGTTACGTCTACATAGCGGAAGTCATCAAGGGCTGCTATAAGAAGAAAAACACCGGTAAGCTCTCAACTTCAGACAAGATAGATAAGGTCATCACGAATCGCTGGCTGGGTCTGCCCATCTTCGTGGTCGTCATGTTCCTTGTGTACTATATCTCCATGGTAACAGTCGGCTCTGCCGCAACTGACTGGATGAACGACGGCGTCTTCGGCGACGGCTGGCATCTCTTCGGTATCGGCAGCGGCGAATATGCTGACGCGGCTGACGGTTATGCCGAGGCGATGAACGCTGTTGACGCGTTTATCGAGCTGGGCGGCGAGGATGCCGAAGCTGTCAGCGAAGCGATGGACACCGAGAGCGAGAGCTTCGACGCGGCTGCCGCTGAGACAGCGCTGAGAGACTACGCGGCTCAGTTCAGCGATGCTGATACTGCGGTCATCGGCATTGAAAACGAAGAAGATCTCTCTGTTGAGGACGTTGAATATACGGGCGCCGATCTCCGTGACGCCGTTGACGTTATCGCGGCTGACGAGTTTGCGGAGCCCGACCCCGCTGATTACGGCGTTTGGGTGCCCGGCATCCCCGTGCTTATCGGCAACGGTCTTGAGAAGGCGAACGCCGCTGACTGGCTCAACGGCCTTGTCCTTGACGGTATCGTGGCAGGTGTCGGCGCGGTCCTCGGCTTCGTTCCCCAGATGCTGGTCCTGTTCCTGCTGCTGGCGATCCTTGAGAGCTGCGGCTACATGGCTCGTATCGCATTCGTTCTGGACAGAGTATTCAGACGCTTCGGCCTCTCCGGCAAGAGCTTCATCCCCATCCTCATCGGTACGGGCTGCGGTATACCCGGCATCATGGCATCCAGAACTATTGAAAATGAACGTGACCGCCGCATGACTATCATGACGACCACATTTATCCCCTGCGGCGCGAAGATGCCCTTCATCGCAATGATCGCGGGCGCCCTCTTCGGCGGCTCCGCATGGATATCCACCTCCGCGTATTTCCTGGGTATGGCGTGCATCATCGTCTCCGGCATCATGCTGAAGAAGACGAAGATGTTCTCCGGCGACCCCGCTCCCTTCGTTATGGAGCTGCCTCCCTACCACCTGCCCACAGTCGGCAACGTGCTCCGTTCCATGTGGGAGCGCGGTTGGAGCTTCATCAAGAAAGCGGGTACCATCATCCTGCTTTCCACGATTTTCGTCTGGTTTACAACATATTTCGGCGTTGTGGACGGTTCCTTCAGAATGCTTGACGAGAGCGAGATCAGCCACTCCATCCTCGCCGCGATAGGCACGGCGATAGCCTGGATCTTCAAGCCCCTCGGCTGGGGTACGTGGCAGGCGGCAGTTGCCTCCATCACAGGCCTTGTGGCCAAGGAGAACATCGTCGGTACTCTCGGTATCCTCTATGGCGGCGGCGGTGCCTCTGTTTACAGCAACATCGCTATGGCATTCACAGCCCTGTCCGGCTATTCCTTCCTCGCGTTCAACCTGCTGTGCGCGCCCTGCTTCGCTGCAATGGGCGCCATCAAGAGAGAGATGAACAGCGCCAAGTGGACATGGTTCGCCATCGGATACCAGTGCATCTTCGCTTACGCTGTTGCTCTGATGATCTATCAGTTCGGCTCCATCTTCACGGGCGGCGTGAACGTTATCGGCCTCATAGTGGCAATACTCATCGCGGCATTCATCATTTACATGCTCTTCAAGCCTTACAAGGAGTCCTCCAAGCTCACAGCTAAGGTGAGAGTATAATAACAACACAATTCATCTGCCAAAGGAGTGATTTATAATGCTTAACTGGTTTGTGTCAAACCTCTCGACGATCCTTATCACCATTGCACTGGCTGCAATTGTTGTATTCATCTCCATATACCTGATTCGCCGCAAAAAGCAGGGTAAATCCTCCTGCGGCGGGAATTGCGGCGCCTGTCCCATGGGGGGCAGCTGCCACACAAAATAGATATGATACGCAAACCAAAGTCAGACAAACCCTAAACTCCAAGTGGTGTACAATGTGCGCCAAACATGATACAATGCCCGCAAAGGAATTTGCGGGCATTGTATTTTTTATTGGGGGATGTGTTATCCATGAATGTCAAAGCTGTATATTTCAGCCCAACAGGCGGCACGGAGAAGATAGCCCGCGCCGTCGCGCAGGGGCTTTCGGAGAATTATGAGGCATATGATTTCACCCTGCCGGGGGCGAGGGAGCGGACCTTTGAGTTCGGAGCTGAGGACGTAGTGGTGTTTGCCGTGCCTGTGTACGCGGGGCGGGTGCCGAATGTACTGCTGAAGTTTCTGAACGGGCAGATTTACGGGAACGGCGCCGCGGCTGTACCCGTTGTTGTGTACGGCAACAGGAACTTTGACGACGGGCTGATAGAGCTGGGGAATATACTCTCGGAGCACGGGTTCAGGCTCCTCGCAGGGGGTGCTTTTATCGCGGAGCATTCCTTCTCCAGAGTACTGGCAGCGGGGAGACCTGACGGAGATGATATCGCCCTCGCCGGCTCCTTCGGGCGGCGGTGCGGCGAGAAGCTGAGCCGCTGGGACGGGGAGGACGTGAGACTCCCGGGCTGCACACCCCTGCGGGCGTATTACCAGCCCCGGGACAGAAAGGGCGAGCCTGTCAATATACTCAAGGTGAAACCCAGGACGAACGAAAAATGCATCCGCTGCGGTATCTGTGCCCGGAGCTGCCCCATGGGCAGCATCAGCTATGACGATTACAGCGAGTTCACCGGAATATGCATAAAATGCGGCGCCTGCGAGAAGAAGTGCCCGGTGGGCGCGAAATACTATGACGACCCGGGGTATATATACCACCGCACGGAGCTGGAGCTGGGATACGCCAGGAGAGCGGAGCCGGTGATCGTGCTTTGAGAGGTGCAAAAATGAGAAGATTTGCGGCTGTTTTACTTGCAGCGCTGTTCCTCCTGAGCCTTGCTGCCTGTTCCGGCGGCAGGATAGAGGAGCTTGAGGGGCGCGCCGCCTCGCTGGAAGCGGAAAACGAGAGCCTTGCGATTAAGCTCAGGGAGCGCGAGCAGGAGCTGGATGAAGCGCAGCGGGAGCTTGAGGAGACCAGACGGGAGCTTGAGGACCTGAAGGCGCAGCAGATTGACTACGGTTTCACGGCGGCGGAGTTTATGAGCTTTATTGATGAGGTCGCACTGGACGCGGAGTTCTCCTTGGGTGATGCGTCTCCACATTATGTAAACAAATGGGAGCTTCCCATAAAGTATTTCATATCCGGGGAGACGCCGCCAGGAGGGCGGGAGTGCGTCATGGCGATCGCGGAAAAATTCAACAGAATACAGGGCTTCCCCGGCATGCACGAGGTCAATCGGGAAGCCGACGCCAATTTTGTGGTGAATTTCTGCACATATGATGCTATCGGCGATCTGACGGGGGACTATTCGGGCATCGACGGCTACGCTCTTTTTGACTACTATAACGATACGTATGAGATATTTGCCGCCCACGTGTATATTGTGAATGAACTGGGAGAGCGACTCATGAGAGCGGTTCTTCTGGAGGAGATGATGCACGCTATCGGATTTGCGAATGACACCCGGCGGACCGACTCGGTCCTCACGGACGAATACACGCTTATTCAGGATTTTTCGGCGATAGATATCGCGGCAATGAATTGGCTCTATGACGGCCGCGTGGCGCTGAAGAGCGACTACGTCGGCTGCCTGCCTGTTGTTTACGAGATGTATTACGGCGGTGAACTGAAAACAGAATTCTGAAAAAACGGCTGTGGACTTTTTGGTCCACAGCCGTTTTGTGCTTATTTTATTTTTCTGCACTCGAGATAGAAGCGTTTATCCGGAGCGGACCCCATTGAGAAGGTCTTGCGCGCCAGAACGCCGTGCTTTGCCACGTCGGAGAAGAGTGTGTTTTTGTCAAATTCATCCCAGACGATGGCGAGATTGCCGGGCTTTTCTCCGAGCCTGCGGCAGTCATCGGCACCGTGGATATACTCAATTTCGCTTTCCGGATGAGCCTTGAGCCAAGCGTCCAGCTTAGGCTGAAGATCCTGCAGAGAGGGAGGATTCTCCGCATCAAAATCCAGCTCCCGCTGAAGAGCTGCTCCGTCCACGTTCATGAGCAGGCGGTGGATAGGTTCAAAGGTCAGCGCCTCGTCGTAGAGATTGACGAGCTCAACAAGACCGTAGCGGGCGGGATGCGTTTCCCGCTCTTCCGGAGTGAGAGCGGCTTTGATATTATCCCAGTGGGCTTTCGCCGCGGCGAAAGAGTGGTTACCGTCGCCCATGGCGTAGAGCATACCGGTGCCGTTTTTCTCCAGCAGCGCCGCGAGGACATCTCCGATTTTGCCGAAGAGAGCCTCATCTTTTATGAGCCATCCCGTGAGATGCCCGCTGTTCTCCATCAGGTCAAAGTTGTAGAGGGGCGCGCCCTTGGCGGCGTCTCTGTCCAGCATGCCCATGAGGAGATTATCTCTGTCGTCAAGAAGCACCATGATGTGGGGCATTTCCAGAGGCGCGTTCTTACGGATCTCTATACGGGTAGGCAGGCGCTCTACGACCGTCATCTCCGTGGCGCGGATAAGAGTGCCGCTGCCGGGGGTGAAGTCGTACTGCTCAAGGTCCAGTGCCAGAACGAGGCCCCGCCGCCAGCCTGTGGTGGTAAGGCGGTGCAGGAAGACCATTCCCTCGCCGAGGGAGCGGAGAGTGCCCTCCGCCAGGTACTGTTCCATTTTGCCGTTTATGGCGTTCTCATGCGCCTTGTCCCTGCCCAGCCAGGCCTCGGGCATCATGAGCTCGAGGGAGGAGGGGGCATTGCCAACAAAAGTCTTTACTCTGTCCCAGTATTCCCCCTGAGCGCTGTACTGATCGCAGGCTACAACGGAGAATTTAGTCAGATCCACATTTTCGGCGGGGAAGTATATCTCGGGTACGGCGGCGCCTACCGCCTTCAGCTTGGTCTTATAGTCCATCAGCCTATCACCCTGACGCGCAGGACGCCATCGATGCCCTTGAGCACTTCAGCCGCGGCCTGCGCACCATCGGCAAAGTCTGCCATCACGTACGCATAGCCACCGCGAGTGCCTGTGTAAGTCTGCTGAGCACCGTTGAGCGCCTGGAGAGCGGCGGCGCCGTCACCCTTTACGATAGCCGCTGCACGCTTTGTGCCGGTGGGGCGGGCGACGCTGCAGTTTGGCAGGTTAACACTGTTTATGATGTTGCCGTTGTTGATATATTCCTCAAGCTGTGCTGCGGCCATGAAAGCGCAGTTCTCCTCCGCTTCGGGTGTGGAAGCGCCCAGATGGGGCAGAGCGATGAGGTTCTCTGTGCCAAGAAGCTTATCATCGGGGAAGTCGGTGACATATCTGCCGAGCTTGCCGTTCTCCAGAGCGGCGATGACATCGTCATCCCTGACGAGGCCGCCCCGGGCGAAGTTCAGCAGAACGGCGCCGGGCTTCATGGTGTCGATGACAGCTGCGTTTATCATGCCCTTCGTGGCGTCATTCTGGGGCAGGTGAAGGGTGATAAAGTCGGCGGCGGCATAAATGTCCTTGGGATCCTGAGCCAGCTTCACAGCGGGATCGAGCTTGAGCGCGGCGTTCACATTGAGGAAGGGATCATAGCCGATTACATTCATGCCCAGAGCAATAGCGGCGTTGGCGACAAGGATGCCGATGGCGCCGAGACCCATAACGCCCAGAGTCTTGCCCATTATCTCCTGGCCGACGAAGTCCTTCTTCGCCTTTTCCATTGTCTTGTCCACGCCTGTCGCGCCCTCCGCGTGCTGTTTATCCAGCCACTTCATGCCGGGGACGATCCTGCGGCAGGCAAGGAGCATACCGCAGATGACGAGCTCTTTCACGGCGTTGGCATTGGCGCCGGGAGTGTTGAAGACCACGACGCCCTGTTCGGTGCAGCGGTTGATGGGGATGTTGTTGGTGCCGGCGCCTGCGCGGGCGATGGCGAGCAATTCGGCGGGGAAGACAGTGTCGTGCAGCTCCGCGCTGCGTACCAGAGCGACGTCGTAATTGTCGCCGTCTTCCACAAAGTTGTATTTATCGGCAGCCATCTGAGTATAGATGACGTCGGAAATTTTGTTGAATTTCTTTACTGTAAGCATGATGGTCCTCCTTATGCTCTTGCGCCATTTTCAAAGTCGCGCATCAGCTTTGCCAGTGTCTCCACGCCTTCAAGGGGCATGCCGTTGTATATGGACGCGCGGCAGCCGCCGACACTTCTGTGGCCCTTGATGTTGATAATGTTGTTTGCCTTTGCCAGAGCGATGAACGCGTCGGTGTCCTCCTGCGTGGGCAGCGTGAAGGTCACGTTCATGATGGAACGGTCCTCCTTGGCTGCGGGATTGTTGAACACCTTGGAGTTGTCGATGAGGTCATAGAGAAGCGCTGCCTTCTTCGTGTTGCGCTCTTCCATCGCTTCCACGCCGCCGCTGCGCTCTACCCACTCATATACGAGACCGGCTACGTAGATTGCCCAGCAGGGGGGAGTGTTATACATGGAGTCATTTTCGATCATGGGAGCGTAGCGGAGCATCTTGGGGACGACCGCGTCCACCTCGGGAAGGATAACGTCCTTCTTCACGATGACGACCGTGAGACCGGCGGGGCCCATGTTCTTCTGAGCGCCGGCGTAGATGAGGGCGTGCTTTTTAACGTCGATTACCTTGCCGAGGATTGCGCTGGACCAGTCAGCCACGAGAGGAGTATCGCCGACCTGGGGAAGCGTGTTATACGTGGTGCCGAAGATGGTGTTGTTGCCGGTGATGTGCAGGTACTTCGCGTCTGTGGGGATCATGTCCGGCGTGATCTTGGGTATGTAAGTGAAGTTGTCGGGCTTGCTCGTCGCGACGGTAACGGCGTTGCCCCAGCGCTTTGCCTCGTCCAGGGCCTTACCTGCGAACTGACCGGTCACGGCGTAGGCGGTTGTGTCGCCCTGGTGCGCCAAATTCATTGGAATAGCGGAAAACTGGGTGGAAGCGCCGCCCTGAAGGAACAGCACAGCATAGTCTTCCGGGATGTTCATGATGCGGCGGAGAGTCGCTTCAGCCCTGTCTCTTATATCTTCGAAGGACTTGGAGCGGTGGCTCATCTCCATAACGGAGCAGCCGGCGCCGGGATAGCAGATGAGATCTCTCTGTGCCTGTTCAAGAACTTCCATGGGCAGCATGGAGGGACCAGCAGAAAAGTTGAATACGCGTTCCATAATAAATTTCCTCCCAAAAATTGAAATCAAAAATAAAAAAACCGGGAAGCCGCCATGTGCTTCCCGGAGTTAATACATATGTTAGCCTGAAAACGGAACTAAATTATCCGCCCAAGGTCAGATCATATGAAGAAAAGCACACGACAAAGCGGGACACCTCTGATGAGGAGTCCTGTGAACAACATGATGAATTTGTGAAAATCCGTGTTGTCATCTTGCGCATGTTTCCTTCCAAATGAAAAAATCAAACACAATATACTCCAATGGAATACATTTGTCAACCCCCTGCGAACAAAAAATTTATCTCACAGGTATGTGTGTGGGCGCAGCTCCACGCCGCGCTCGTATACGCTGAGAAGATGTTCGTCCAGGCAGTCCAGCGCCCGGTTGATAACGCCGGGGCGGATGCTGCGGAAGAAAGGCTCCGCGATACTCCCGGCTATTGCGGCTATCGTGTCGCTGTCACCGCCGATGCTCACGGCACCGCGTATGGTGTCCTCAAAGTCTTTGCCCTCCAAAAAAGCCTTTATCGCCTGGGGCACGCTGCCCTGGCAGGATACGTCGTATCTGTATACGGGACGTATCTCGTCCAGAGTGAAGTTGAGACTGTAAAAATGCTTTTCCACATAGGAGCGGATAGAAGACTTGCTGTCCCCGTTGAGGGCCATGAAAACGCAGGAGGCAGTCGCCTGGGCGCCTCTGATGCCGTCCGGGTGGTTGTGGGTCACCTCGGCGGAGAGCCGGGCGAGGGTCAGCGCCTCCTCAAGCGTGTCGGAGAAATACGCGACTGGGGAGACCCGCATCGCGCTGCCGTTGCCATAGCTATTATATGGCTGTGGGTCGTCGGAGTTTATCCAGACATCAAAATTCGCGCCGTACCCCACGTCGGGATACATACGCCCCATAGCCTGCATGATAGAGAGAAGCCGGGTTTGAAACCAGAGATTGTTGGAGCCGTTCTGCCAGTATTTACCGGTTTTGGCATTCTGGTAGCCGACGCACGCCTCGCTGACCGCGAGAGTCATTACAGTGTCGTCGGTAAAGTGGCTAGCCTTCGTGAACAGGGGAAAATCCTTTGTTTTTATGTTGTTCCATTCGTAGGCGGAGCCCACGATATCGCCGATTATTGCGCCGAGCATACAGGTCACCTCATTTACGTATTAATTCTATCACAGTTTGTCCGGAATGTAAAAATTTTTCCCGAAAAAATCCCCGGGAAATTACATTCCCGGGGATCCTGACTTACATGGAAAGGAAAATATCGCCGCTTGTTGTGGATATCTCAAAATCATTGCCGCCGCTGCCGCATATGTACTCGCCGCTTTTCGCCTCAAGGGCAAAGTCGGAGAGGAATGTGCCAGACACAGTGTCAAGCTCCAGCGTGAAGTTGCTGTCGGCGGGGAGCTTTACCATGACATCCCCTGAGGTTGTTTCAACATCCAGCTCCAGAGGGCAGATGCCGCTGCCGAAGCGGACATCACCGCTTGTAGAGCCGAGGTCAGCCTTTGTAAAATCACCCTGAGCCGTTATATCGCCGCTGACACTGTCCAGCTCAAGCTCGCCCGAGCAGCGGGAAACGGTTATATCCCCGGAGGTGGTCTCCGCCTCAAGATAGGTTTTAACGCCGCTTATATCCACATTGCCGCTGACAGCGGAGGCAGTGCAGCTTTCAAAACTTCCGGCAAGATAGAGATCGCCGCTGGCGCTGTCGAGCGTGACGGTGTCCGCTGCGACAGAGTCGGCTCTGAGCACGCCGCTGGAGGTGCTGAAGTCAAAGCTGCCGGCGTTGATGCCGCACCTTATATTAAGGTTTGCGGAAGCGCTGCCCACGCGGAGAGCTTCAAGGTTTTCCGCGAGCGACGAGGGGAGAACAACGTTGAGAGCCTTGCTGGGCAGGGTGACGGGAGGCGTATCGCCGCAGTACTGGATAATGATAGTCTCGTCCTTGATGCCCCAGGTCAGTTTAGCATCCTCATCGGGCGCATGGCCGCCGGAGGTGCGCTCGGAGAACGTCACGGAGTTCGCCGTGCTGTCCGATGATATGTTGATCTCTCCCGCGTCCCAATCTATATGTATGCGCTTGATCCCCCTGGCTGAAGTTTCATATTCGCCGGATGGGGAGAAATCACTGCCGAGATCAGAATATCCGCCGACGGAGGTGACGGAACCGAGATTAAAATCCCCCCGCCGGGCAGCCATGGCGATATTAACGCCGCTGAACAGCGCCGAGCCCATGAGAATACCGCCAACTGCGATCAGCGCCGCCGCTGTGATAAGGGCGGCCTTAACACTTTTTTTCATGTCAGCGCTCCTTTCTGGTGAACATTTTTTTAATGCTTCGGGCAATTGCGGCGGTTAGCCTGACAAGCCCGCGCGCCGCGTAGAGAGAGCCGAGGAAGGCAAGCACGGCAATGCCCGCGAGCACAAGCGCCGCGCCCAGTGTGAGGAGCGTCTCGCCGAAGTTCCTGAAGAGGAGCAGGCAGCTCACCACAAGCGCCGCGACAGCTCCAACGGCGATGCCCAGCACCGCGGCAAAGAGCGCCGCGATCACGCACCACACAGCGATGTATACCACACCGAGAACGCAGGCGAGAACCAGCGCTATCGGCAGCCACAGGGGCGAACCCACCGCGGTGAGGGTTATGCTAAGGGGTGTCCAGCCCTTCCTGGCCTTTACGGCGGGGGGATTCTGGCTGAGTATGTCCGCCGCGATGTCCTCAGGTGCGCCCAGCCTTTCAACTGCGCCGTCTTCCGTCAGACCGTCCTCGGTCATGTCCGCGATCATCTCTGAATAATAGGAGAGCTGCTTCATCCTGTCCTCTTCGGGCATGGGGGAGAGCAGCCTCTCCAAAGAGCAGAGGAAGTCGTTTTTAGTCATATATCTGCACTCTCCTTTATGTAGTCATACATTGCGGTGACTTCACTCCAGCTTCGGAGAAAGTCCTGTATCTGGGCCTTGCCGGTATCGGTTATGGAGTATATTTTCCGGAGCCTGCCGTTGTGCTCGACGCTGTGCACAGTCAGGCATCCGCTGCTCTCAAGCCGCCGGAGTATGGGATAAAGGGTGGACTCCGACAGGTTGACGCCCTCGGGAAGGTTCTTTATTATCTTGTACCCATGGGCGTCGCCCCGGCACAGCGCCGCAAGAACACATTGCTCCAAAAGCCCGCGCCGCATTTGTGGGTCAAGCATCAGATCACCGCCTTTCGAACATACTATACAACGCATAGTATTATGTGTCAAGAAGTATTTTGAAAAAAGAGAGACAGCGCGCCTTGCGGGGACCGGGGGTGTGTGGTAAAATGAGCGCTGAGATTATGAACGGAGGAAAGAGACGATGCTGAAGGTAAATGTAAAAAAACTCAGAGACGACGCGGTGCTTCCCAAGTACGGCTCGCCGTACGCGGCGGGCGCGGACCTTTACGCGTGCCTGGATGGGGATGTCATAATAGCCCCGGGAGAGACGAAGATGATACATACAGGCATAGCCATCGAGCTGCCTGAGAATACTGTGGCGCTGGTCTATGCCCGCAGCGGCCTTGCCTCAAAGCGCGGCCTCGCGCCCGCGAATAAGGTGGGTGTTGTGGACTGCGATTACCGGGGCGAGCTGATGGTGGCGCTGCATAACCACAGCGCTGAAAGCCAGACTGTGGAAAAAGGCGAGCGTGTGGCACAGATGGTGATAACGCCATATTTCACAGCGGAGTTCGCCGAGGCGCAGGAGCTCAGCGAGACTGTGCGCGGGAGCGGCGGATTTGGCTCCACGGGTACGAAGTAAATTGCAAAGATTTATGCGGGAAACCGGCGAAATCCGGGTTTTTCAGGGCAAAATCCACGATTTTGTCAAAGATTGCAAAAAGGGGTTGAAAAATCACATATAGGGTTGTAAAATCTATCGTTGTCAATGAATAACTGCGGTTTATTAAATTTCATATGTATAGAAGGGAAGCAGAACAATGAAGAGAATTCTTGTCATCAATCCCGGTTCAACTTCTACAAAGATAGCTGTGTATGAAGACCTGAACTGCGTCGCTGAAGAAAGCCTGAAGATGGATGAAAACTTCGTCCGTGAGAACAGCCTGCCCACCCAGCAGTTGGACGTGAGAACAGAGCAGGTCAGGGAGTTCATGAAGAAGAACAACTATACCGTTGACGATTTTGATATCATCATGGGCCGCGGCGGCATGGTGCCCTATTGCCCCGGCGGAGCATATGCCGTAAACCAGATGATGGTAGATGTGCTTACATATGCTCCCTACGGCACACACGCTTCCAACCTGGGCGCTCTCGTCGGTTACAGTCTGGCTGAGGGTAAGAAGCCCGTCGCCATCACGGACCCAATCGTTGTGGACGAGATGTACGACATTGCGAAGGTCACAGGTATTCCCGGCGTGACATTCAACCCCATAACACACGTCCTCAACTCCCGCTATGTCGCAAGAGAGACAGCTGAGGAGATGGGCTATGATTTCTTCGACACAAGCTACGTTGTCTGCCACATGGGCGGCGGCGTCTCCACGAACGCTTATAAAAACGGCAAGCTCGTTGACCTGCTGTGCACAGAGACCGGCGCAATGAGCCCCCAGCGCTGCGGCTATGTTCCCCCCAGAGCCATAATCAATATGTGCTTCTCCGGCGAGTATACAAAGGCGGACATGATGAAGCTTGTTTCTCCCGAGGGCGGTCTGTACGCATACCTGGGAACTCAGGACGCATATGAGATCGAGCTGCGTGTAAACGGCGGCGACGAGAAGGCTGAGTTCCTCATGAGAGCTATGGCATACCAGCTCTCCAAGGCTATCGGTCAGATGTTCGTGGCAACCGGCTGCGAGGCGAAGGCTATCGTCCTCACAGGCGCTATGGCGCGCTGGAAGCAGCTTGTCCAGATCATCACAGAGAACGTTGAAAAGCTCGCCCCTGTGAAGGTCATCCCCGGTGAGCGCGAGATGATTGCCATGGCAAAGACAGGCCTGCGCATCCTTGAGGGCACAGAGGTCGCCAAGGAATACGACATTCTCCCCAAGGGCTATGCCACAAAGGCCGACTTCGACGCATTCGTTGCCGAGGAGAAGGCAAAATAAGATCAAATTCAGACAAAACCACCCGCTTTGCGGGTGGTTTTTCTTTCATAATTCACAGTTTAATAACGAAAAATTTACTTTTTCAGGCGGAAAACGGCAAAAAGACTGTGTTATTATAAGCGTCGGTATGTTAAAATACAGTGCAGTTAATCCAGAATGATTGGAGGAGAATACGTTGATAGAAGTCAGGGACCTGGTGAAACGATACGGAAGCCACACGGCTGTGGACGGTATAAGCTTCACCATAGAGCCGGGGCGGATCTACGGCTTTTTGGGGCCAAACGGCGCCGGAAAGAGCACCACGATGAATATAATGACGGGCTGCCTCGCCGCGAGCGAGGGCGAAGTGAAGCTCAACGGCTATGACATCGTGAAGGAGCCTGAAAAAGCGAAGCAGGGCGTAGGCTATCTTCCTGAGCAGCCGCCCCTCTATTTTGATATGACGCCCATGGAATACCTGCGCTTTGTGGGGCAGGCGAAGGGTCTTAAGGGCGAAGCGCTGGCACAGCAGGTGAACGCCGTAATGGAGCGCACCGGCCTTACAGACTACGCCGGCAGAATGATAAAAAACCTCTCCAAGGGATATAAGCAGCGCGTGGGCATAGCTCAGGCGATACTTGGGGACCCTCAGCTCATAATACTGGACGAGCCAACGGTGGGGCTCGACCCGGCTCAGATAGTCGAGATACGCGAGCTTATAAAAGAGCTGGGGAAGAACCATACGGTAATTCTCTCCAGCCACATACTCTCTGAGGTGAGAGCCGTGTGCGACCATATCATCATGATATCCCACGGAAGGCTCGCCGCCAGCGGTAGTACCCGGGAGATCCTCGGCATGTTCAGGGGCAGCTGCCGCATGAGCCTCACTCTCCGGGGAGACGAGGGGAAAATACGCGCCGCCCTGGAGAAGATCGAGGGCGTGGACAGCCTGACAGTGAGCGCCGGGGAGAATGGCGAGATATCTGCCGCCCTTTCTCATGACAGCGAACTGGACCTGCGTGAGGCCGTGTTCAAAGCTCTGGTGGGCGCGGGCTGCGTCATCCTTGAGATGACGAGCAGTACCGCGAGCCTGGAGGACGTGTTCATGGAGCTGACCGCCGGAGATCCGGAAGACCCGGAGGAAAAGGAGGGTGAGGAAGAATGAGCGCGGTATACAAGCGAGAGCTGCGGTCCTATTTTACGGGCTTCACCGGCTATGTGTTCATGGCATTTATCCTGTTCTTCACAGGCATGTTCGCCATGATAATCAACTTCAGAAGCCGTGTCCCATATTTTGAGTACGTTCTGAGTTATATGAATCTGGTTTACATAATTGCGGTACCTATCCTCTCCATGCGTGTCATAGCGGAGGACAGACGCCAGAAAACGGACCAGCTTCTTTATTCCCTTCCCATAAGCATGACAAAGGTTGCGCTGGGGAAGTATTTCGCCATGATAACGGTGTTGCTTGCGCCGGTCGTCATCATGTGCATATACCCGGTTTTCCTGTCCATATACGGGTCAGTGTCTCTGCTGCGGAGTTATGGGGCGATATTCGCCTGGTACCTGCTGGGGTGCAGTCTGCTGGCTGTGGGCATGTTCATGTCGTCCCTGACGGAAAATCAGATCGTCGCCGCGGTAATGACATTCGCGGTGACACTGCTGTGCTATTTTCTCACGAGCCTTGCCTCCTTTGTTCCGGCGACGGCTGTCGGGTCGTTCGTCGGCTTTACGGTGCTGATAATCGCCTTCGGCTTTGTCGTGTGGGGGCTTACGAAGAGCCGTCTTGCGGGCCTTGCCGCGGCGGCGCTGCTGGAAGTGATAATGGCCGTGGTGAATTTCATAGACGGGGATCTCCTTGCGGGCAAGTTCCAGCATCTGTTGGCGGTCGTGTCCCCCTTCGCAAGGTTTGCGAATTTTGTAAACGGCGTATTTGACCTCACGGCAGTTGTGTATTATCTCACGGTGATAGCTCTGTTCGTATTTTTCACTGTTGAATCAATGGAGAAGAGGAGGTGGAGCTGATGAAAAACATGAATTCCGAAAACAGACGCAGACTCCGCCTTGGAGGATACAGCGCCCTGCTCATACTCATTGCCATAGCGGCGGCTGTTGTAATCAACATTCTGGTGGGCAAGATACCCACGAACTATACAAATCTCGACCTCACGTCAGCCAGCCTTTATTCCCTCTCTGACCAGACAAAGGAGATAGTCTCCGGGCTGGATGAGGATGTGACGGTATATCTTATAGCGGAGACGGGGGCGGAGAACGCCGCCATTACGGAGCTGCTTGGCAAATATGAAGGGCTTTCCGGCAGGCTGCAGGTGAAATATGTTGATCCGAACGTCCAGCCGGGCTTTGTGAAGAAATATACGGATACGGAGATAAGCCTGAACAGCATCGTCGTGGAGTCGGATAAGCGCTATAAGCTTATCCCATACGAGGACATCGTGGTGACGTCATACACCTATAATCAGAACACGGGCGGATACGCCGCGGAGAATACGTTTGACGGTGAAAACAGGATAACCTCCGCTGTTGACTATGTGGTCAGCGATACCCTGCCGACACTCTACACCATAACGAACCACGGGGAGGCGGCGCTCAGCGACTCCATGCTGAAGAAGCTGGAGGATCAGAATATCGACGTTGCGGAGCTCAATACGCTCACTGTGGAGAGTATTCCCGAGGACGCCACCTGCGTGCTCATAAACAGCCCGCTCACGGACTATACGGAGAATGATATCAGAATGCTGGAGGACTATATGAAGTCCGGCGGCAACCTTATGCTCACGACGTTCTACCTTGAGGAGGGACGCCCCAATCTGGAGAAATTCATGGCTGAGTACGGGCTGAGCCTGGTGGATGGCGTCATCATGGAGGGGGACAGCGGCCACACCTATTACGGCTATCCCCACTATCTTATCCCTGAGTACGGCAGCCACGAGATAACAGCGCCCCTCTCGGCGGCGGGCTACGCGGTGCTCTACCCTACGGCTCAGGGCATCGAGACGGCTGAAACTTACAGAGACAGCCTGAAAATAACGCCGCTGCTCATGACCACGGACACGGCTTATTCCAAGGTTGATGTGGCGAATATGCAGACATACGATTTTGAGGAAGGGGATATTCAGGGCGGCTTTGACCTCGCGGTAGCCGTTGAGGATGGCAAGTATAACGGACGCATAGTCTGGTTCACCTCCTACCTCTTTTCGACGGACGACGCGGATACCCTGGTCTCCGGTGCGAACTATGACCTGCTGGTCAACGCCTTCGGATGGACCTGCGAGCACGAGAGCAGCATCAGCATCCACGGGAAGGACCTGGCTGTGGAATATCTTAATATCAATACTGCCGACGGCAGAAGCCTGACGGTGTTCTTCATGGCGGTGCTCCCCATTGCGGCAGTGATAGCCGGTGCGGTAGTGATATATAAAAGGAAAAAACACTGATGAAAAAACATAAAAATCTCATCATTGCGCTCATCGCTGTAATAGCGGTGGGCGCGCTGGTGTGCGTAGGGCTCACCCTGATGAAGGACGGTAGGAGCGGCAGCGAACGGCGCTTTATAAGCGGCTTCGGGGCTGACGAAATAACCGGAATATCTGTGACTGGTGAGGCGGAATTCTTCTTTGTAAAAACGGCGGAGGGCTGGGGCAGCGCCGACGACAGCGCGTTCCCGGCGGACAGCGGGAAGATCAGCTCCCTCGCCGCGGAGATAGCAAGCCGGACGGTGGATAAGATCGCCGACAGAGGCGACAGCGGAGAGTATGGGCTGAACACGCCCTGCCTGACGCTGAGGATATTCTCTGGAAAGGACGAGACTGTCTGCACGGTCGGTGATTATAACGATATTACAGATGTGTACTATGTCAAGATCCAGGGCCTAAAGGGCATATATTCTGTTGCCGCCGGGTTTATAGATGGGCTCCTGGAAGGCGAGAACCGCTATGTCCTGCTGCCCGACATGAGCATTTCCGGCGAGATAACCTCCGTGTCGGCAGCGCGGGGCGGCGAGACCCTGACTCTGGAGGCGTTCACTCCCGATGCCCCTCAGACCTGGCGCACAGATTGCAGCTGGGTCATCGCAAATGACTACGGCGCTCTCGCTGTTGACGGTGACGCGGGACAGAGGATAATCGCCGCCGCTTCAAGCATAAGACCAGAGAGCTGCTATGATTACGCTCCGACGCCGGAGACCGCAGAGGCGTGCGGATTTGGCAAGAAGACCACCGTGACCATCACGACGGGGGAGGAGACTCTCACGGTAGAGCTGGGAGGTCAGGACGATGAAGGCAGGAGGTTCATCCGTCTCGCAGGGGACGGCATGATATGCCTTGTCAGCGGTGAGTCTGCAAGGAGCCTCGACTTCAGCCTGGCGGAGGTCGCTGTGATGAACCCCCTTGTGGGAGTGGATGAGGATACTGTGGAGTCCGTTACGATCCATGACGATACAGGGACATATACGCTCAGTATGGACGAGGCAAACAGGGGGAAAATAGAGGCAGTCCTGGCCCTGTCCAGCGACGCGTATTCCTCCGAGTCGGAGAATTACAAGTTCCCGGCGCAGATATTTATAACAGTACGGCGCAGCACGGGGGAGTTTTCCACGTTGGAGCTGGAGCTTGTCCGCTTTAACGACCTTTTATGGGTGGCGCGCACGTGGGGCATCGGCGGATGCTTTGTTACTGACGGGGACGTACAGGAGATGCTTGCTGAAATAAAGTAAGAGGAGGCAGTATGAAGAAACTTTGGGAGCTGTTCCTGGCTTTTGGCCGTATCGGTGTGCTGACCTTTGGCGGCGGCTACGCGATGCTCCCCATGCTCCAGCGGGAAGTTGTCGAGAAGCGCCGCTGGGCGACTGAGGAGCAGGTGATGGACTATTTCGCCATCGGCCAATGTACGCCGGGAGTCATTGCGGTGAACACGGCGACATTTGTGGGATATTCTCAGGCGGGGGTGATCGGCGGAATTGTCGCGACGCTGGGGGTAGTTTTCCCCTCTCTCGTGATAATTACTGTGATAGCCGCTTTCCTGCAGAATTTCGCGGACATAAAAGCCGTGCAGTACGCCTTTTGGGGCATACGCGTGTGCGTTTGTGTGCTCATCCTCAACGCCGTCGTGAAGCTGGTGAAGAAGAGCGTTGTGGACTGGATAACGCTGCTGATATTCGCGGCGGTGCTGGTGCTGTCTCTG
Source organism: uncultured Oscillospiraceae bacterium (assembly GCA_934552825.1). Lineage (GTDB taxonomy): Bacteria > Bacillota > Clostridia > Oscillospirales > Oscillospiraceae > CAKTEQ01. The sequence goes on along the minus strand of CAKTEQ010000001.1, from coordinate 286,792 downwards.
GTGCTTGACATCTCCCCTGTCATTTTCGTGCTGGCGGCGGGTGTTGCCGGTGTCATCATAAAGGCTCTGGAGGTGAAGAAATGATATACCTTCAGCTTGCGTGGGAGTTTTTCAAAACGGGACTTTTCGCCGTGGGCGGCGGCCTTGCAACGCTGCCGTTTCTGGAGGATTTCGGCGCGCGGTCCGGGCTGTTCACAAGCGCGGACGTGGCGGACATGGTCGCAATCTCCGAGGCTACGCCCGGGCCTATCGGTGTGAACGCGGCGACGTATTTCGGGTTCAAGGTTGCGGGGATACCGGGCGCGCTGATATCGACGCTGGCGCTCGTTCTGCCGTCTATAATCATCATCCTGATAATCGCACGTTTTTTGAAGTCCTTCAGCGATAAGCCGGTAGTGCAGAACGTGTTTTACGGGCTGCGCCCCTGTTCGACGGGGCTGATAGCGGCGGCTGGGATAAGCGTGGTGCGCATCGCGCTGCTGAATGTGGACCTCTACAAGGCAACGGGAGTATTCTGGGATATCTTCAGCATCCCGGGAATTCTTCTGGCGGCGGTGATCTATCTCCTCATAAAAAAGCTGGATGGGCATCCGCTGTTCTATATTCTCGGCTCGGCAGGAGTGGGCATAGCCCTGGGCTACCTGGGCCTGATAGGCTGACGCATACTCTAAAAAGTCAAAAAATAACCGTGCTTTTTATAAAGCACGGTTATTTTCATGTTCCGGACCGGTTACATAAAGTCAAAGCCGCCGCCCAGCTCTTCGTTAAGCTCTTCTATAAGGCGCTGCTCATCCTTATTGGAGCCGGATTCCTCTTCGTTCTCATCTTCCAGGGGCACCTCCCTGCGGCGGAGTATGTCGCCGTATTGCAGGTCCAGGGAGCAGGGCATCTCCACCATCTCCTGGGGGCGTGAGGCGCTCATCAGTTCGAAGCCGTCCTCGTCCACCAGCTCATCCACATAGAAGCTCTCGCCCAGAGAATGGGGGGATACGACCTCGAGCTCGTCGCCGATACGGAAACGGTTGCGCTGTTCAACGCGTATTTTGCCGTCCCAGCACTCCTGCACGACGCCGACAAAGGTGCAGTCCTGCTGATACGCGCCGCCGTCAGCGGGGTTGTGCTGCTTCATCTTGCCGAAATAGAAGCCGCTTGAATAGGGACGGTGGCTCACACAGTCAAGCTCTTTTTTCAGCTTTTTCAGAGGAGCCGTGCCGTCCATGGCGCGGCGGTAGGCGTTCACCACAGTACCCACGTAATACGGGGACTTCATACGCCCCTCGATCTTGAAGGAGTTCACGCCGGCGTCAGCCAGCTCGTCCAGGAATTCGATGCAGTTAAGGTCATAGGAGCTGAGTATCGCGGTGCCGTTCTCGCTCTCTTCAACCTCGAAATACTCGCCGGGACGGTTATTCTCCACAAGGTGGTAGGACCAGCGGCAGGGCTGAGTGCATTCACCCCTGTTGCCGCTGCGGTTGTTGAGAAAGGCGGAGAGAAGGCAGCGCCCTGAGTATGACATACACATGGCGCCGTGAACGAAGCACTCCAGCTCCAAATCCTCCGGTATCTTATCCCTAAGGCGCTTTATCTCGTCCAGGGACATCTCCCGCGCCAGCACTATGCGCTTTGCGCCCATGTCGTGATATACCCGGGCAGCGGCATAGTTAAGGCAGTTCGCCTGAGTGCTTACATGGACCTCAAGCTCCGGCACAGCCTCCCGAATAGTGGCGATAGCGCCAAGATCCGAGACTATTACAGCGTCAGCACCCATGTCGTGCAGAGCCTTCGCGTACTGGGAAAGGGTGGTTATCTCGTCGTTGTAGACGAAGGAATTAACGGTGACATACGCCTTCCTGCGGCTGCGGTGAGCACGGCTGATGCCCTCGGCGAGCGTCTCCATGGTAAAGCCCACACTGTCGGCACGGAGCTGCAGCTGGGGACCGCCCATGTACACGGCGTCAGCGCCGAAGTATATGGCAGTATCAAGACGCTCCAGATCACCCGCGGGGGCGAGCAGTTCGATTTTCTTTGTCATGTTGTTTTACCTCAATTCTCTGTAATAAAGCCCTTTTGTGCGCTCGCCGGAGAAGGCGCGCCCGAGCGTGTAGTCTGTGATGATTTCCCGGCATTGATCTTTGGTCTCCGTCGTAAAGAAGAGCGTCATGAAGTCAAAACCGGACGGGAGCTTTTCCGCCATGTGCAGAGGGCGGGAATTAAGCAGAGTGACATACTGCCTGCGGTGGCAGATAAGGGGGAAGTCTATCCCCATGCGGTCAGTGAGCTGAGATACTCCGCCACACTTGCCGCAGCCGCCTTTGCTCTGGGCGGGGCAGGCGCGCATAGTCATGAGGGGCAGATATCCATAGGCTATTATGCCCCGCGGAAGCGTACCGGCAATGCCGCGCGCGGCGTTCATATTAAGCTCAAAGGAGAGCGTTCCGTCCGCAAGACCGAGCCGGCGCAGCTCTTCGAGGGAAAAGCTGTTGAGAATATTCAGCCCGTGCCCGCCGTGGACGGTGAATCCGGCGTCGAGCGCCATGCGGACCGTGCCGATGTTTCCGGCGTAGATGTCCTTAAACCCGACATTCCTGAGCTTTTCCAGCGTTTTTTTAACGCCGGGCTCAGCCGTGGGAAACACAGCGGCAGGCATCTCACCCCAGAGCCTGCCGCCAAAACGGGTCAGAAGGTCGGGGTGGGCGGCGATCTCCTCAATGGGGAGTATTATAACATGGTCTCCGGAGTTCTCCGGTATCTGCCGGGAGGACTCAAATCTCAGGCGCAGCGCAGCTTTCGAAGGCGGATCCCTCGATGGCAAGGGCTCCGGCTCCGTCGGGGAGAAGACTTTTTCCACAGGAGTCTCCCGAAGAGAGAGGAGCTTTTCAAGGGCATCTCTCCTCAGGGCGTTGATCTCCGAGGGAGGCAGCGCGAGCGATCCGGCGTTTTCAAGCGCCAGATCCCGGAGAAAGAATGGAGTGCCGCCTGTTTTTCCGAGGTTTCTCCCGGCATTTTCCCTGTCCGTGGGGCGGGTCATCGCCGCCTGCGGCACAGCTCCGGTGACGGAAACGGTATTTTCGCCGTCGGAAACGCTTAGCTCTGCCGGTACGCCGGAATTCAGGGAGAGAGTCATATCCACGGGCACGCTCATGCGTTCAGCCCTGTAAAGCCCCGCGAGGGAGCTCATGACGGCGGCGGAGTTCTGAACGTCCTCTTTTGTCCTGTGGCCGAACATGTCGAGAGTGCGCCTGCCGGTCAGGTAACCGTCGGTAAAGCCGCTGCGTGAAAAAACAGCCCGCAGCGTGTCCATATCAGGCTGCCTGCCCGCAAGAGCGTCCCGGCAGGCGGAAACAGCCGCCGCCACATATTCCGGGCGTTTCATGCGGCCCTCTATTTTGAACGAGCAGACGCCCGCGTCCAGAAGGGCGTTTATTTTGTCTATGTATGACATATCCTTCAGGCTGAGGGCGTAGTGCCGCCCGCCGGAACGGAAGTCCAGGCGGCAGGGCTGAGCGCAGAGTCCCCGGTTGCCGCTGCGCCCGCCCAGCATTGAGCTGAGATAGCACGCGCCGGACAGGCACATACACAGGGCACCGTGGACAAAACACTCGATCTCCAGCCCGCTTTTGGCTATTTCGCGTATCTCCTCAAGGCTTAGCTCCCGGGCGGGGACGACACGGCTGAAGCCCAGGTCTTTTGCCATAAGAGCGCCGGAGAGGTTATGCACGGTGAGCTGGGTTGAAGCGTGCATGGGCATCTCCGGGCAGCACTCCCGAAAGATACGCGCCACGGCGAGATCCTGGATTATCACGGCGTCCGCGCCGCTTCTTGCGATGCGTTCGGCTTCATGGATAAGGGAATCACGTTCGGCATCCATGATGAGGGTGTTGACAGTCACGTGCACCTTGACTCCGCGTCCGTGGCAGTATTTCACGGCGGCTTCCAGACTGTCGCCGAAATTGTCGGCATTACGCCGGGCGTTGAAGAGCTTTGTGCCCAGATAAACGGCGTCCGCGCCGGAGCGGACTGCGGCAATGAGCTGCTCGCTGCCGCCGACCGGAGCGAGTATTTCCGCATTCCCCATGAAGTCACCGCCTTTGATGATACTAATTATATTATTTTACCAAATAATCTGCCGTTAGTCCAGTGGACAAAGAAACGGTTGAAAAGAAGCGCCCGAGATTATATAATCACAAGAAGATAATTCAGACTTGGGATGGTCAGCTATGAAAAAATATGTAATGTTCGATCTTGACGGCACGATAATTGACTCCGCGCCGGGCATACTCAACGGCTTTGAGTACGCACTTAAGTTTTACGGCAGGGAGAATATAAATAAACAGGATTTTATGAAGTACATAGGTCCGCCTCTCATCGACTCGATGGCGATCGAGCTCGGGGAGGAAAACGCGGCTCCCGCGCTGGCGAAGTACCGGGAGTACTATTCGGCGAAGGGGCAGTATGAGTGCAGCGTGTATGACGGTGTGCGGGAAATGATAAAGCGTCTGCATGATGCGGGGTGCACGCTGGTGCTGGCGACGTCAAAGAAGGAGTCCCTCGCTGTGAGCATCATGGAGCACATAGGGTTTGCGGAGTATTTCCACGTGCTTGCCGGGTCAGACGATGTGCTGCGCAAGGATAAGACTTCCGTAATGCGCTGGGCACTGGAGCAGGCGGGAATCATTGATTTCAGCCAGGCTGTTATGGTGGGGGACAGAATGTACGATATTGAGAGTTCCAAGGAGCTGGGCGTTGAGTGCATAGGCGTGCTCTACGGTTTTGGAAGCCTCGAGGAGCTGAGCCGTTACGGAGCAGATCATATCGCCCGCACCGCCGGGGATGTGGGAGATATAGTCCTGAACACCTGAAAAAAGTTTGAAGAATTGAAAAATAATCCTTGACAAAGAGGGTGGGGTACAATATAATAGCTCTTGCTCTGACAGGAGCAATATGGCGGCGTAGCTCAGTTGGCCAGAGCATTCGGTTCATACCCGAAGTGTCACTGGTTCAAATCCAGTCGCCGCTACCACACGTGGACGGGCGGACCATTTGGTTCGCCCAACACATGGCGCGTTGGTCAAGCGGTTAAGACACCGCCCTTTCACGGCGGTAACACGAGTTCGATTCTCGTACGCGTCACCAGAAATCTTTGAGGGAGTTTTTGAAAGAGACTCCCTCGTTGTATATGGAGGCTTAGCTCAGCTGGTTAGAGCGCCTGCTTCACACGCAGGAGGTCGACGGTTCGAGTCCGCCAGTCTCCACCAAAGGCCGCGGCATGTGCCGCGGCCTTTTCTGTTTGACAGGCAGGTGCTTTTATGAAATAATTTAAGTACTTGGAGGTGAAAGCAATGCCAGGAACAATAACTGCTACGAGAACACAGAATATTCTTCTCAGGCACGTCTGCTCCAGGTGTGGGGCACCCATAGTACATATGGCCACAGTACACGTTCAGGCGGTGAGCGGGTATGGCTACTTCGACGTGAGCGATTCCAGAGAATCGGCGAGGCGTGTGTCCCATTACGCGATCGGCGAGGCGATAGCGCGGGTGGGGGCGTGCCGGCGTTTTCACGATGTTCTTGATGAGGAGATCCACACCAGCAACCCTGAAGCGGGGTGCGGCTGCCGGGCGAGGATATCCGGGGTATCCCATGTGTGTCCGAATTGCGGCAGCGGTGAGCCGTGGATGCCCTTGTCAAACTCTAATAAGTCCATGGTCGATCTGAAAGATAAAAACTTCCCCCAAGTCTTCTACGACGTGGACAAAGCGATCAACTGGTGTATTAAATATGCGCAGGATATGATACTGGATAATGCCGAAGAGCGGAGAGATGCCCTCGCCGTGAAGGAAGCGGTTGAGAAGACTCTGGCTGCCCGGGACAATGTGGAACTGATAGAGACGACCCTGAAAGACCTCCCCGAGGAGGCGGAGAGAAATGAGCTTAAGGCGGAAATACTGCGTCTTAAAAATCAGAAAAGCTCTCTTAAATTCTTTGACCTTAAAGGCAGACGGGAAGCGGACCGAAAGATAACCGAGTTGGACAGACGAGCCGCAGAGCTGCTCAAAATAGTCGCGCAGCAGCGGGAGGATCTGAAACACAGGCTCGTGGAGGAACAGGATATTTTGCGGGAATACCAGCCTGTCGCTTTCGGGTACACCGGCGAAATAAAGGACCTATCCAACGATACCACAGTGTGCATGGTGCCGCAGCTGAACGATATTCCGCCCGGAATGAAATCGGATGACAGCGTCCAGTATATAAGATAAAATAAAGCGCCCTGATAAGAAATATCTCAGGGCGCTTTATTTTTACCGTTTTTTAGGATAGGGCGCGGTCTCATCAGTCAGACCGAGGAGATAATCCACACTTGTGAGGTAGAAATCAGCAAGGCGTATCAGCACGTCGGTGGGAATATCCCGCCTGCCGAGTTCATAGTGTGAGTAGCACACCTGAGAGCAGCGCAGGTATGCGGCGAGTTCCTTTTGAGTCAGGTCGTGGTCTTCTCTTAAGTGGCGTATTCTCTCATACATTTGCCGATCCCTCCTTCACGGAAGAGTATAGGCAAAACATTTTGTTTTATTAATTTATAAAACAAAATGTTATAAAAATGTAAGAATACACGGTGTTTTTCAGATTTAGCAGTACAAAATAAGCTTGATACGGATAATGCATAACATCCCAGATTGAATTGCATTTTTCCCTGTGGTAACATAATTGTAAATTAATTACAATTATTCGCAGGGAGGCTTTGCCATGAGAACAGAAGACAGAAGAAAGGCTGAGGCGAGACTGCGCGCGTTATTGCCGGAGACGTATACCGGCGACGACTGCCTCACCGAAGCGGGGGGAGCGCTGCGGGAAAAATTCCCCGAAGCCCGGGCGGCGATCGTTGTAATGGATGACACTGTTGACGGCCTTTACGGGGATAAGCTGGCGAACAGTCTTATGGCGGCGGGATTTATCGTCGTTAAATATATGGCGCCTGAGGGCAGAGAGGGCAAGAATATTTCCGCAGTGAAGGACCTGCTGGAAAGTATCGGTAATTCCCATGTTGACAAGCGGGATATTCTCATAGCCTTTGGCGGCGGTTCTCTGTGCGACTGCACAGGTTTTGCAGCGGGCAGCTATATGGGCGGCATACCCTATGTGCTGTTCCCCACGACGCTGGCTGCGGCTGTTTCGTCTACCGTCGGCGGCGTATCGTGGCTGGATCTGGATGCCGGGGAGGATCTGCTGTCGTTAAAATACCCTCCGGCGGTCGTGTTCTGCGACACAGGCGTGCTAAATGCCCTGGACCAGCAGATGTTCTGCGACGGCGCGGCAGAGATGATACGTCTTGGGGCGCTGGCGTCGCCAACTTTGCTGGAGACGCTGCAGTATAACTACCGGAATATGCTCGAGGATGTGATCCGGAACTGTATGAAGATACGGGCGTCATTCTACGCTGGCAGCGAGACAGAAGGGGACACGGCAGGCCTGCTGCACTTTGGAGATACCATAGGGGGCATACTGCGCCGGGCCAGCAGGGGCAAGGTGAGTTCGGGACAGGCGCTGGCAGTTGGTATGGCGGTGATGTCCCGGGCTGCCTACAGGAGCGGAATGTGTTCGGTCGAGACTTACGCGCCCATTGAAAAGGCGCTGCTGGCGAATTGCCTGCCTACTGGCTGCCGCCTGACGGCGGAGCAGTTCTTTGGGTCGATAGTCATGGAGCAGACGGGGGAAAATGTGATCCCTCTGATACTGCCTGTGGAACCGGGGCGCTGCGCATGGTATCCCATGCCCGTTCAAAAGCTCCGGGAGTTCCTTGAAGCGGGACTTTCAGACTGAAAAAAGGAAGCACTACTGCTTAAGCAATAGTGCTTCCTTTTTATTTTATTGCGTCGTAGAATTCCTCAAGTGTACCGAATTGCTCCGGTATCATATTGAATTCATTGGCTTTTTCCAGCCCCATCGCAACACGCTGCCCGCCCATAGCGAGAGCCTCCATTTCGAGCTCGCCGGGGATGACCTCCGCGGGCGCAAGATACCTGACCTTAGGCAGGATCTTATCCATAAGCATACTCACGTTCGCAATGCCGCCGGTAAAGACCACACGGTCCACATTGCCCTCCAGGGCGCCCGCCATTTCGCCAATGGCCTTCGCAAGCTGGTAGGCCATGAGATCGAACATGAAAGCCGCCGTCTCATCGCCGTTTTCAGCCCGCCGGGCGATCTCCCGGCAATCGCTTGTGCCGGTATAGGCGATGAAGCCGCTGCCGCCGGTCATCATTTTGTCCAGCTCAGGCTTTGTGTATTTCCCGCTGTAGCACAGGGCAGCGAGCTTTATGCTCTGCACCCGCCCGAGACGCTCCGGGGAGATTACGTCATAGGTGCTGTCGATTATCTTGCCTCTGCGGTGGGCCTGCACGGTGCAGCCGCCGCCCAGATGGGCGAGGACGAAATTGCAGTCCTCGTAATTGCGCCCCATTTTTTCAGCGGCTTTCCTGGATACGATGCGCCCGTTGAGCACGTGTCCGCTGCCGTTGTTCATGAAGCCGGGGAGCCCTGTGTACTGCGCCTCTTTGCAGTACTCATAGGAGAGCACCGAATCGTAGATGATGCAGGGGATGCCGCCGTACCGCTCGGAGAGCCCGAGACCTATCATGCAGGCGAGGGACGCCGCGTGCTGCGCCTGGGCGAAGTTCGCGACTACGTCCACCATCAGCCGGTTCACCTGGAAGGCAACGCCTTCCGGCTCCTTGCCGGAGAGGTTCCTGCAGGGGGGGATCATGCCGCCCCTGCAGGCTATGATATCGACGGTGTTGAAGTCAATGCCGTTTTCCCGGATGAAATCCTCCACGGCGGCGAGGCGCATGGGCAGCTGCTCCACAGCCTTATACATGGTTTTCACAGCTTCCGTGTCCACGGGAAGAGACTGGCGGAACAGGCACTGCTCGTTCTCGAACAGGGCGATCTTCGTGGATGTGGATCCGGGATTTATCACAAAAATACGCTTTTTTTCCATATGGACCTCCGAGCCGCCGAGCTGCTGAACCGATTACAGCTCGATCTCGCCCAGCTTGGGATATGTAACGAGACCGTTGCGCTCGTCTTCCATGGCAGCCTCTGCCTCGATGGTCTTGCAGATCCAGAACATGTTGTCGTGAGGAGAATGCTCCGCAGCAGTTATCCACATCTCTGTGCCAAAGTTGGGGCGCAGCTCCTTCGCGAGGTCTTCCTTCCAGGGCCCGCGCAGGACCTGAGCTGTGACGCGGCGTGTTGCGGAGGAGGCGGAAGCCATCATGAGCTCTGCAATCTCCCAGGCTCTGTCGTAGATCTTCTCCAGGGGGATGACCTCGTTGACCATGCCGTACTCGAGCATCTTCTTGGCCGTGAGGATCTGGCCTGTGTACTCAGCGTAGGCAAATCTCTTGCGGCCCAGCAGCTCGCGCCATGCGATCTGGATGCCGTCGCCGGGGATCATGTTGATCTGGAAGTGCATATCGGAGGTCCATGCGTGCTCAGCCGCGAGAGTGATGTCGCAGAAGAGAACGATATCCGTGTGGAACCCGGGGCCGTTCATGATGCCGATGGTGGGCTGCTCAAGGTCATTCACAAGGCCCTCGATCTCGTTGCAGCCATCGTAGTAGCACCACTCGTAGAGGGGGTGCAGGTCCATGAAGCCGGCGGACTCGTCTTTTGCCTGGCCGCCGTTGGCCTTGGCCTCTTCTCTTGTTGTAACCTTGCCATCGCCGCCTGTGATGCTGGCGGTGAACTGGTCGCCTTCGCCGCCCAGGATGACTATCTCGTTGTCACGGTCCTGGCCGACATAGCAGCACATCTGCCATATGCCTCTGTGGTGCAGGCCGTCCCAGCTCATGGGGCCGCCGTTTGTGTGCATCTTGATCTCGACTATGCCGTCCTTGCGCTTGAACTTGAAGCCCTCGGCGAGGATCTTTGTGTACTCCTCATAGGGGACGAAAGGGATATGTACGGCGCGGGGTGTCCACTGACCGGCATCGGATTTTTCAAACAAAGCTTTACGCATCTAAAATTCCTCCTGTTGTATTTGAGTTGCCCGGGACTCGGAATTCTGCCAAAGGACAGGCCCCGGAAGCTGTTTCCTTGGCAGTGAGGGTTTTGACAAGTCAATTATGTACCGGGTTTTCGGGGGTGTCAATGGCGCTGAGGGTCAGTGCCGGAAGTTGCATTAAGGGAGATAAATCTGCGAGATTGTGCATTGATTTTATCCTCGTTTTTGTTATTTTAGGATATAAAACGCCGTGGGTCCATTTGCCGGCCCACGGCGTTTTGTCAGAACTGATCGCTGTATTTTTCCCGCAGCTTATTCCGGGAAAGGTATGCCGCAAGGACTATTGCTCCGGATATGAGTATGAGCGCACCGTAGACATACCAGGACTTATGATAACTGCCGGTCATATCCACGATGCTGCCAGCGGCGAGAGGGCCCACCGCCATGCCAACTACATAGAAGATTGTCACAGCACCAAAAATTGAGCTGTAATCCCGCACACCGAAGATGCCCGAGGTGGAATTGGAGGCTATCACGCTGGCAAACATATTGCCGAGTCCGAAGCACACGGCAAACGCCACGGCGACAGCCGTAACAGAGGCGTTGAGCATCAATATCATCGCCGCCGTCAGGAGCACGAGCATATAGATGAGAGCGGCTACAAAGCCCCAGCGGTCCATCACAACACCCATGAGTATCTTACCTACGCAACAGGATATGTTATAGACAGAGAAAATGGCAGCGGCGGCAATGGGCGTATAGCCGAAATCCACCTGGAGAGAGGGGACTATCGACTGCTGAATGCCCATTACATAGATGCATCCGATGAAAATGCCGATGCTCAGCACCCAGAAGGAGAGAGTTTTGAGCGCCTGGGGCAAGGTGAGCCCCGTCTGAGGTGCGGCACTCTGTGCTTGGGCGGAGTTGTCCCAGCCATAGGGATAGAGCCCGAGAAGTTCCGGCTTGGGGGAGATAAGGCAGGAGGCTATCAGCAGGATAAGGCAGTCGATGCCTCCGAGAATGACGTATGCTGCCCGCCAGCCCAGATTTAGAATTATGGAGCTGCCCAACTGAACAAAGAAGATGCTGCCGAGACTTGTACCCGTGTATATCACTGATACGATCAGCGCACGGCGGCTGTAAAACCAGTTGTTAACGATAGACGTCGCGATAACATTAGCGTATGTGGAGACGAAAAAGCCCATAAGGACCGACGCTGCATAGAACAGTGCGAGGCTCTTCGCCCTGGAATAGAGGAAGAAGCACAGGAGACAACCAACGGCGCCGGCACGCACGAACCAGCGGATGTGCCGGTTATACTTTGAGGTGAGGCTTCCGCTTAGGGGGAAGCTCACGATACCAGTCAGGGCGATTATTGATATGTACATTGAAAAGGAGGTCTGGGAAAAGCCAAGATCCTCCGTAACAGGCAGGTAGAAGACAGACAGCCCCCCCGAGGTGAGTCCAACAGCGAAAAGCATGAGAAACGCACCCACGGCGGCGAGCCACGGTTTTTTTGTGTTTATCATTTAGGGTAATAACCTCCGTCCGGGAAAAATGTATATAGCAAATTTGATAAGGGGGGGTCGCAGAAGGCTCCCGAAAAGCAGAGGCGTGCAAAGAGCACGCCTCTGCTTTAATTATAAAGTTTTACAGTGAACGTAATGATCAAATGCCGCTGAACGTCCATTCGGAGGACGTCACGGGATACAGGGGATCCATCGCGGTGTAGGGAGGCTGCACCTTGCCGTCCAACGCGTCCAGAATGAGCTTGACTGTTGTGGCTGTCACGGATTCACCCGCCTGGATCGTTCCGCGGATAGTGCCCTTACCCTCGGAGGCGTCCTTAAGGGCCTGCTCAGTGGTATCGTCAACGGAGTTGCCGACCACGCAGAACTCGGTGAGATCATAGTCCTGTGAGATAAGGTAGCTGTTTACACCGATAGCCGTGCCCATCTGGAACGCCCAGATGAGGCGGATATCCGGGTCAGCGGTCATAGCCGCTTCTGTGTATGTAAAGCCGTCCTCGAGGGAGAACGCGCCGTCATTGGAGTAGCCGATGGTGACCCGGGGGTCGGCCTTCAGCACGCTCATAGCACCGTCGTACATGTTCTTGGTCTCAAGCATGCCCACGTGGCCCAGAACAGCCGCATGGAGTTCGCCCTCGCCAGCGTCGGGATAGCGCTGGTCAGCCCACTCAAGGAGCATACGGGAGGAAGCCTCGCCGACGGCCTTTGTGTCGGTCTGAGTATTGAGAGCGTCGAAGTCTACGTCAATGCCGTAGAAAACGAGATATGTGCCCATCTCCAATGCCTGAGTGTTCAGGTCTACGAAGGGGTTGCCGTCGCCCGCCATAAGCACGATAGCGGCGCAGCCCATAGTGATGAAGTTCTCGCATTGGTCAAGCATTTTGGAGACGTCCGAGTCGGCGCAGGCTGTCTGGTAGACGAAGCCCTCTTTCTCCATTGCCTCGCCGATGCCACCCGCCATCTGGGTCATGGTAAAGTAACCGTTTGCCATGCCACAGAAAGCGATAGTCACGGGGATGCCCGCTTCAACCTTTTCCCGGACATACTCGTTGGGCTTGGAGGCCTTGAGAGTTTCGATATCAATCTCCTCTTCTTCAACGGTTTCAGTATTTTCTGTGTTTTCGACTTCATTTTCAGGGACTTTCTGCTCTTTATTCTTCTCACCACAAGCGGCCAGAGAGCAAAGAGAAAACAGAATTGCAAGAATCAGGATCAAAGAAAGCAACTTTTTCATCAGGAAACCTCCATTTAAAGTTTTCGGTGTGATGCTTATCAAATAATATCCATCGCTTGTAAGAATTGTTCGCTGGGGGAAGCCACTCCAGAGAACGGTGTCAAAATCCTCTAGATACAAATATCAGTTATGGGAAGTAAAGTCAAGAAGTTGCAACAAAGCGATGTTGCAGTCATTGCAATTATGATCTACAATATCCCTGATTGTGCATTATTAACTAAATATATGGCTGTTATAGGGCTTAAATTATATATTTTTACACTTTTTATCCCGCATGCATGCCAACGTGCGATTTGACTTGAGAATTGTGCGATGGTATTATAAAATTATCATTAAAGAGAAGCCGCTCTCCAATGTGAAAAATGACATGGGGGATGATATTATGGTACTTGAACATCTGGAATGCTTCCTGACAGTGGCGCGGTACATGAATTTTACAAAGGCTGCCAAGAGTATGTTTCTCAGTCAGTCCACTCTCAGCCGTAATATATCAGAACTGGAAAATGATCTGGGCGTAAAGCTCTTTAACCGTAATAACCGTTTTGTAAAGCTCACGCCGGCGGGGGAGACGCTGCTCAGAATGGCGCCGAGCCTGCTCCAGGAGATAAAAAAGATGGAGGAGCGGGTATATGCCTCCGGAACGGATACCGTGGGTGTGCTGCATGTGGATATGCCGAGGATATACAATGCCGGCATATTCCGGGCCCTCAACGGCTTTGTGCGAAAATACGGACCTGCCCATATGCGTCTGTCGCCCTACACACGAGGCAGCCTCGAGGAGGTCTGCTCAAATCCACACGCGGAGTTGATAGGGGCGTATTCATTTGAACTGCCCGAAGCTCTGGACGGGTTTGAAAGCATGAAGCTATTTGAGGACAACATGGTGCTGATGGTGTCGGAGTACCACCACTTCGCTAAGCGGGGGAAGATAGAGTTCTCCGACCTGCAGGGAGAACATGTGGTTCTTGTGGACCGCCATGCGGACGGGGTGCATAAGACAGTGATCTCAAAGCTTTTTGACCTGGGGGCGACCACCTCTTTCCTGACTGACGGAGTAAGCATAGAGCTGCCGGATATTGAAGCGCTGCTCCTGCAGGTGCGCGCGGGCGTGGGCATAGCCCTGCTGCCGAGGATGATAGCCCAGGCGTATTCCAGCGGCTGCGAGCTTGTGGAGATAGTGGATTTCGAGCTGCCATACGACATGATGCTCCTGTGGCGCTCCGATGACGACAGCGAGCTTCTCGCGGATATGCTGGCGCGGTTCAGAAAGGAGTTCCCCCAAACGGAGGACACGGAGCCGGTGCAGTAAATTATAGATATAAATATGTATGTGCGAAAATGGCTGCGTATCACAGATACGCAGCCATTTTGTGCTGAGTGTATATCACCAGGTGCGGGGAGCGCCGAGACCGAGCATTGCACGCGCCTGCTCGCAGGTGGCAACGCGTCTGCCGAGCTCGTCGGCGATGTTGATTATCTTCTCCACAAGCTGAGCGTTGGAATCAGCCAGCTTGCCGCGGCCCAGGTATATGTTGTCCTCCATGCCTACGCGGACGTTCGTGCCCCAGATAAGACCCTGGGCGAGGACGGGCCACTGCTGCGCGCCCGCGGCTATCACGCCGAGCATAGTGTTGTGGGGCATGGAGCGCACAAGCATGCTCATGAAGTCGGGGATGGGCCAGTTGCTGTCCTTGGTGAAAACGAACTGGAGCCAGTGGGGACCGCCGAAGGGATCGGTGTAGCCGCTGTCGATAAGCTTCTTCAGGAAATATACGTCCACGAGCTGGAAGCACTCAAATTCGGGCTTTGTGCCGCGCTTGGCCATCTCGTCGGCATAGTGGCGCACCTCGTCGGGAGTGATGGTGTAAAAAGCCTTGCCCACGCCGTATACGGAGGTGTCGATGCTGGCGACCTCCGGCTCAGCCGTGAGGGAGACGCTCATATTGGGCTGGCGCTCGCTGCCGACGACGGCGGCGCCGCAAAGGCAGGTGTTATTGATAATAATATCCGGGCACTTTTCCCTGATCTTGATATTGACCTCCCGGTACTCCTCGGGGTCGGTGGAGCGTGTGCGGGTGTTTTTGGGGTCGCGGCGGTGAATATGCACCATGACGGCGCCCGCCTTGTACGCTTCGTACGTGGACTGTACCTGCTCTTCGAGAGTTTCGGGCAGGTTGGGGTTCGCGTCCTTACCCTGATTACCACCGGTTATTGCGCAGGTTACGATAGCTGGGGCAAAGTCGGACAGACCGCTGCGGTGCAGCTTATCGGTATAGGTCCAAAGCTGGCTGTATTCCTCTGTGAGATTCTTCCATTCGCTCATAGCAGATAGCCTCCTGTTTTAGTAGTTTTAAGTTCCCGGGGAATTAAGTCAAGCTGAGTATAGCACAGCAAAAATCACCGGTAAAATGCAGAATACGGGTTGAAGTTATGGGAACATTCAACTTTTTGAAACTGAACCGTTTTTTGCCCGGATATTACCTGGAAGAGTGCGGCTGTTGCGTAAAACAGCAAATTGAGCTCCTGTGATGCAATCATCGGCAATGGTGGGGGCCGGCGTTGACAGGTGCCGTTCCCCTGTGCAAAAATGAAACAGGAAACCCTGGGAGCAAAATTCCCAACAAAAATAATAAAGCCGGATCAAGGAGGAGCTATGAAGGAAAAAGTATTCTTCCGAAGCGACGTTATAAAGGAGACCGACAAGGGTCCCGTGGTCGTCGCGAGCCGCTGCCCGAAGTGCGGCAGCGTATATTTTCCCCGGGAGGAGTCCTGCCGTCGGGGCTGTAATGCGGAAATGGAAGAGGTGGAGATGCCAAAGTACGGCACTATGTACACTTACACGGTGCTCTACCGCCCAGTAAACCTCTATCCCACGCCCCACGCCCTCGCTCAAGTGGACTTTGAAAACGGGCTGCGCATTGAGGGCCCCCTGCGCATTCCTGACCCCGACAAGCTGGAGCGGGGCAACGAGTTCAAAATCGGTTCCCGGTGCAAGGTGGAGATAGACACCCTCTGGGAGGATGAGCAGAAGGAGTACGTGGGCTTCTGGTATAAAGTTGTGGACGAGGAGGAAGGGAAATGAGGAGAGATAACCTACGTGAAGTCTACGTGATCGGCGTTGGACAGACACGCTTTACAAAGCAGCCCCAGTTTTCGGCGGAGGAGCTCGGCACCGTCGCAGCCCGCCGCGCTATCGAGGACGCGGGCATAGATCCGAAGATACTTCAGGTCGCCTTTGCGGGACGCATCGAGGATGCCTCCACCACATCCCAGTCCATCGTGCAGCACTTCGGCATTCAGCAGATAGAGTGCATCAATGTGGAAAACGCCTGCTCAACAGGCTCCACGGCAGTACACTGTCTCTGGAAGGACATTGCCCTCGGCGCGTATGACATCGGCATCGCCATCGGCGTCGAGTCCCTCAGCCGCAGCCGTATCGCCGGCAAGCTCGTGCCCGCGGCAAAGGGGTCCTATAACGACCAGATAGGTCATACGGCGGTCTCCGGCATGGGGCACATAGCCCATCACCTTATGGAGACCAGAGGCTGCACCATGGAGGATATGGCATACGCCGCCTATAAGAACCACAAAGCGGCGGTGTTCAACCCTTATGCCCATTACCGCAAGGCGCTCACCATCGAGGAGATAGTCAACTCCGAGATGATCGCCAGTCCCATCACGAAGCTCATGTGCTGCCCAAACTCCGACGGCGCCGCCGCGGTGATACTCTGCACTAAGGAGATCGCCCAGCGCTATACGACTCAGCTCGTGCGCTTCAACAGCAGCTTCATGAGCAGCGGGTATTTCACCGGCGACACCTGCGAGGTGAACCCGGAATACGGCCTTGCGCGCACCTGCCGGGAGATATATGAGGACTCCGGCGTTGGTCCTATGGATCTTAACTGCATCGAGATGCACGACGCGTACTCGCCGGAAGAGATAGTGAGCTACGAGCAGATGCTTCTCTGCGAGCCCTTTGAGTCGGCAAAGCTCATCCGCTCCGGAGATCTTGAGATGGGCGGGCGCTGCCCCGTCAATCTCTCCGGAGGAATGCTCTCTCAGGGTCACCCCCTGGGCGCCTCCGGGGCGAGAGTCGTGTGCGACGTGACTCGTCAGCTGAGAGGCCAGGCCCCTGTGGAGGTCCAGATTAAGAAGCGGGGCGCGGGCATGGTGCAGATGGTCGGCGGCGGACGCGCCGGACGGTCCAGCGAGGCGGTCCACGTTGGAATCCTCACCATATAAGCGTTTTGGAAGAGAGGGATAAACTTGGAAAAGCTGATAGTTGAGATAGAGGGTTCCGGGCGTCATGTGCACCTGACGGACGAGACTGCGGAAATACTTTTCGGCAAGGGCTACAAGCTCCAGCCGAAGCGCTCCCTGACGCTGGCAAAGGCGTTTGCCTGCCAGGAGAAGGTCACACTGAGAGGACCTCGGGGGGAGATAGAGAATGTGTCGATTTTGGGCCCGAACCGCCGGGACGTGCAGGTGGAGGTGAGCTTCACGGACGCCCGGACTCTGGGGATAAAGCCGCCTGTGAGAAACAGCGGCGATGTGAAGGGCTCTTCGCCCATCACGATAGTTGGTCCAGCGGGTACGCTGGAGCTTGAAGAGGGCGCGATCGTCGCAAACCGGCACATACATATGAGTACCGCGACAGCCGAGAAGTTCGGCTATAAGGACGGCGACACGGTAAAAGTGCGCTGCGGTGCCGGACTGCGCACCATAGTCATGGAGAATGTGCTCATACGCGTGGGTTCCTCCCTTGACAGTATGCATATAGATTATGATGAGCAGAATGCCGCCGGAATGTTCGACGTAAAGCCCATGCTGGGCGAGGTCATAAGAGACTGAGGTGGAAAGGCCGCCCCCGACAATAACAGTCGGGGGCGGCCTTCTTAGATAGAATTAAGCCACGCTTTCTGATAAGAGACACCTGGAGGGGAAATGCCATCGAAAGAAGTTTGGGATAATATAAAAATAGCCCACCACACTTTTTCGAAAAAGTATAGATTATACATATAAAAGCACCTAAATACTTGACAAAATACTGTGATTGATGCAATAATATCATAGTTGGCAAGTGGGGACTTGCATTGAAAGCAACTGCTGATTGAAAGAATCGACATCACATAAAAAGGAGAGTAGGCAAGATGAAGAACAAGGTACTGTTCAACAAGAACGTCATGAGAGAGACGGCAGACGGTCTGGTAGCGTGCTACAGCCGTTGCAAGGACTGCGGCAAGCTGTACTTCCCGCCCGAGGAGAAGTGCGGCGTGTGCGCGACAGAGAATATGGAAATACTGCCCCTGCCGAAGTACGGCAACCTGTATTCCTACACAGTAATGTACAGAGCGATGCCACCCTTCAAAGTACCTCACGGACTTGCGCAGGTGGAGTTTGACAACGGTCTTCTTATCCAGGCGATCATGGAGATAGATGATCCCGAGCACCTGAAGAAGGGCGACGAGTTTGAGATCGACTCCAAGGTAGAGATCGTGACGGCTCCGATAGCGGAAGACGAAGAGAACGAGTACATCGGCTACAAGGCGAGAGTGCTGAAGTAAGGAAAGGGAGGAAGAACAATGTATCAGGTAGACGGACTGAGAGACGTATATATCATAGGCATCGGACAGTCAAAGTTCGGCAAGCAGCCTCAGATCAGCGCGGAGGAGCTTGGCGTGATCGCGGCAGACGCGGCGATAAAGGACGCGGGAGTAGATCCCCGGAAGTTCGACGTAGCATACGCGGGACGAATTGAGGACGCATCCACGACAGCGCAGGCGATACTGCAGCACTTCGGAGTGGAGTACATTGAGTGCATCAACGTGGAGAATGCATGCTCCACAGGCGCGACGGCAGTACACGGCCTTTGGAAGGACATCGCCTTCGGCATCCATGACATCGGCATAGCGATCGGCGTAGAGTCACTGAGCACATCCCCACTGGCGGGCGGGCTTGTTCCCTCCGCGAAGGGCTCCTTCAACGATCAGATCGGCTTTATCCCCCTGGCAGGTACAGGCCAGACAGTTCACCGCCTCATGAAGACCCGCGGCCTTACTATTGAAGAGATGTGCTATCCCTCCTGGAAGAACCACAGAGCGGCACTTTACAATCCCTACGCTCACTACCGCAAGGAGATAAGCATCGACGATATCGTACACGGCAACATGGTCTCCTCCCCCGTGACCAACCTGATGTGCTGCCCCATGAGTGACGGCGCAGCGGCAGTCATCATGTGCACGAAGGAGATCGCCATGCAGTACACCACGAAGCTGGTGAAGATGGATGCATCTCTCCTCACATCCGGCATGTTCATAAAGGGCAACGGCGCAGAGGTCGATATGAACATCGGCTTCCCCAGAGCTGCCCGTGAAACATACGAGATGGCAGGCGTGGGCCCCAAGGATCTTGACCTGGTGGAGCTCCACGACGCTTTCTCCCATGAAGAGCTGCTGTGCTACGAAGAGATGGGTCTGTGCGACGTGGGCGACTGCAAGAAGCTGGTACACGACAAGTACTGCGAGTACGGCGGACGCACACCATTCAACCTGTCCGGCGGTCTGCTGAGCCTTGGCCATCCTCTGGGCGCGTCCGGCGCCCGCGTGGTGGTTGACGTTGTCCGTCAGCTCAGACACGAGGCCGACCCCGGCATCCAGATCGCTGATCCTCACATCGGCTTCTGCCAGATGCGCGGAGGCAGCCTGTATGGCCGTTCCGGCGAGGCTGTTTACACAGCTATCGTAACAAAATAAAATGGAGATATCATGGCACGGAGTTATCCGTGCCATGATTTTTTGCTTTGTTGTCCCAATATATGAAAATAATATGTAAATTTTGAAAATTTTTTGAAATTTTCCTGAAATAAAGTGGTGTATCTTCAGAATAATTCTACGTTAAAATAATTAAATCCAAAGATAATCCCGCCTTAAAAATGCCGCGGGACACCGTTCAGGTGTGCTGATTTTTGGGAATATACAATCCGAATACTACAAGCTGCGGAGAAAAGTAAACTAATATTGACAATGATGCCGAGTTGCTTGACAAAACTCAAAATGAAATGACATAATGGCTGACGGTGTTACTATGTGAATTATATGTATAAATTAACAAAAGGAGAGTAGGCAAGATGAAGAACAAGGTACTGTTCAACAAGAACGTCATGAGAGAGACGGCAGACGGTCTGGTAGCGTGCTACAGCCGTTGCAAGGACTGCGGCAAGCTGTACTTCCCGCCCGAGGAGAAGTGCGGCGTGTGCGCGACAGAGAATATGGAAATACTGCCCCTGCCGAAGTACGGCAACCTGTATTCCTACACAGTAATGTACAGAGCGATGCCACCCTTCAAAGTACCTCACGGACTTGCGCAGGTGGAGTTTGACAACGGTCTTCTTATCCAGGCGATCATGGAGATAGATGATCCCGAGCACCTGAAGAAGGGCGACGAGTTTGAGATCGACTCCAAGGTAGAGATCGTGACGGCTCCGATAGCGGAAGACGAAGAGAACGAGTACATCGGCTACAAGGCGAGAGTGCTGAAGTAAGGAAAGGGAGGAAGAACAATGTATCAGGTAGACGGACTGAGAGACGTATATATCATAGGCATCGGACAGTCAAAGTTCGGCAAGCAGCCTCAGATCAGCGCGGAGGAGCTTGGCGTGATCGCGGCAGACGCGGCGATAAAGGACGCGGGAGTAGATCCCCGGAAGTTCGACGTAGCATACGCGGGACGAATTGAGGACGCATCCACGACAGCGCAGGCGATACTGCAGCACTTCGGAGTGGAGTACATTGAGTGCATCAACGTGGAGAATGCATGCTCCACAGGCGCGACGGCAGTACACGGCCTTTGGAAGGACATCGCCTTCGGCATCCATGACATCGGCATAGCGATCGGCGTAGAGTCACTGAGCACATCCCCACTGGCGGGCGGGCTTGTTCCCTCCGCGAAGGGCTCCTTCAACGATCAGATCGGCTTTATCCCCCTGGCAGGTACAGGCCAGACAGTTCACCGCCTCATGAAGACCCGCGGCCTTACTATTGAAGAGATGTGCTATCCCTCCTGGAAGAACCACAGAGCGGCACTTTACAATCCCTACGCTCACTACCGCAAGGAGATAAGCATCGACGATATCGTACACGGCAACATGGTCTCCTCCCCCGTGACCAACCTGATGTGCTGCCCCATGAGTGACGGCGCAGCGGCAGTCATCATGTGCACGAAGGAGATCGCCATGCAGTACACCACGAAGCTGGTGAAGATGGATGCATCTCTCCTCACATCCGGCATGTTCATAAAGGGCAACGGCGCAGAGGTCGATATGAACATCGGCTTCCCCAGAGCTGCCCGTGAAACATACGAGATGGCAGGCGTGGGCCCCAAGGATCTTGACCTGGTGGAGCTCCACGACGCTTTCTCCCATGAAGAGCTGCTGTGCTACGAAGAGATGGGTCTGTGCGACGTGGGCGACTGCAAGAAGCTGGTACACGACAAGTACTGCGAGTACGGCGGACGCACACCATTCAACCTGTCCGGCGGTCTGCTGAGCCTTGGCCATCCTCTGGGCGCGTCCGGCGCCCGCGTGGTGGTTGACGTTGTCCGTCAGCTCAGACACGAGGCTGACCCCGGCATCCAGATCGCTGACCCCAAGGTAGGCTTCTGCCAGATGCTGGGCGGTCTGCTCTATGGCCGTTCCGGCGAGGCTGTTTATACGGGCATCATCAAGAAATAAGATCAAAAGCCACTGAAAAGAGTGCGGAGTTTTTTCTCCGCACTCTTTTTGCATATTTCTGCCGGGTGAAGGAAAACTAAGCCAAAAGAGCTGATTTTGACCGGAGGAGTGGATGGAAAACGGATACTGTGCGTTTTACGGAGACGGTGCTGCGTGACGGGAACCAGAGCCTTATGGCGACGCGGATGCCGCTCAGTGATGTTTTGCCCGCCCTGCCACTGATAGACAGGTGCGGCTATTACAGCGTGGAGTGCTGGGGCGGTGCGACATTTGACGCCTGCCTGAGATATCTGAACGAGGATCCCTGGGAACGGCTGAGGACAATGCGCCGGCTTATGCCCCGCAGCCGGCTGCAAATGCTCCTGCGGGGACAGAATCTGCTGGGATACCGGCATTACCCTGACGATATTGTGGAGAAATTCGTAGAGCTGAGCATAAAAAACGGGATAGATATAGTCCGGGTGTTTGACGCGCTGAACGATCTGCGCAATGTCCGCACGGCGGTGGAGGCGACGCTCAAATACGGCGGCGAGGCCGCCGGAGCCATATGCTATACGACGAGCCCGGTGCACACGGTGAAAAAGTTTGTAGAGCTGGGCAGGGAGCTGAAAAGCATGGGCTGTGCCACCGTGTGCGTGAAGGACATGGCGGGTGTTATAACGCCCAGAGAGGCGGCAACTATAGTTGCCGCTTTGAAAGATGCGCTGCCGGACACACCGGTGGTCCTGCACACCCACTGCACGACGGGAATGGCGTATATGGCGGCGCTTGCCGCCGTGAATGCGGGCTGCGGGATCATTGATACGGCGGTGTCCTCCTTCTCCGGCGGGACGAGCCAGCCCGCTACTGAGACGCTGAACTATGCCCTGAGTCAGCTGGGCTATGCCACAGGGCTTGTACCCGAAGACATAAAGGGGGTAAACGACCTGTTTCGCCCGCTGAGGGACCGGTATCTTGCCCAGGGACTGCTGAAGCCAAGAGCGATGGTCACGGATACGGACGCCCTCAACTATAAGGTGCCCGGGGGGATGCTCTCCAATATGATAGCGAACCTTGAGGAGATGGGGGCTTCGGATAAGCTTGACGAGGCGCTGGAGGAGATACCCCGTGTACGTGCGGAATTGGGATACCCGCCGCTCGTCACCCCAATGTCCCAGATGGTTGGCAATCAGGCTGTGAGCAACGTGATAACAGGTGAGCGGTATAAGACTGTGAGCCGTGAGGTCAGGGCATATATCCGGGGAGAGTACGGCGCACCGCCGGGAAAGATAGACGAAGCTCTGGAGAAAAGAGTCCTTGGGGGAGAACGCCCCTTCAAAGGCCGCTTTGCGGATACGATTGCCCCGGGACTTAAAAAAGCGGAGAAAGAAGCAGGTGCCCTCGCCCGCCGGGAGGAGGACGTGCTCACCTTTGCGCTCTTCCCGTCGGCGGGAAGGGAGTTCCTTGAAAAAAGGGAGCAGAGCCGGGAGCGGAGCTTGGCATATACGGTCGAGCCGTTGGAGGAGAGAGAATGAGCCTTAGAGAAGCACTGAAAACGGCGGCGGCGGGGCTGCTCGTGGTGTTTGCCGTGCTGGGAGTGCTCATGGGAGCCGTATACGCCCTCCGGGGCAGACAGAGGAAAAAGAAGCCGCAGGTGCCGGAGGAGGTGCGACTTGTGGGCGTATCTCCGGAACGGGCGGCGATGATAATGGCGATAGTCACGGACTATACGGGAAAACAGCTGAGGTTTATATCCATAAGAGCTTTGGAGGAGAAAGATGATATACAGAGTGACACTGGGCGAGGAGGTATATGAGGTCTGCGTGGAGAAGGGCAGGGCGGAGATAGCGGTGCCCGCCGAAGGGGAATTGCGCCGGACCGAACGTCCGCCCGCAGCCCGGAGCGCACCGGGGCGGGGAACGCCTGTCGCCGCGCCCCTGCCTGGGAAGGTGACGGGAATAAACGTCAAGGTGGGGCAGAAGGTGGAAAGAGGGCAGATCGTCGCGGTGATCGAAGCGATGAAGATGGAAAATGAGGTTGCCGCCCAGTGTTCCGGTGTGGTGCACAGCATTGCCGCTGCCGTTGGTGAGAGCGTGGCGGTCGGGGACACGATAATGACATTGGGGTGAAATATGGAGAGCGTCGCTGTGAGCCTGTGGGAGTCCACGGGAATATATGCCATCACTGATTTTCGCCAGATAATCATGCTGCTGCTTGGGGGCTTGCTGCTGTATCTCGGTATCGTTAAAAAATTCGAGCCTTTGCTGTTGGTGGGGATAGCTTTTGGAATGATCCTCACAAATTTGCCCCTCTCCGGTGTGTTCACCCCGGAACTGTGGACGGGCGGGACGGACTATGGGGAGGTGTTCCGCTCCGGCGGACTGCTGGACATACTTTACATCGGGGTGAAGACTGGTCTCTATCCGTCCCTGATATTCCTCGGGGTAGGGGCGATGACGGATTTCTCTGCGCTGCTGGCGGATCCAAGGTCCATGCTCCTGGGCGCCGCGGCGCAGCTCGGGGTTTATGGGGCGCTGTTTCTCGCGGCACTGCTGGGCTTCGGGGCAAAAGCCGCGGCAGCCATCGCAATAATTGGCGGCGCGGACGGTCCGACGGCAATATGGCTGACAAAGATACTGGCGCCGGAATATCTCGGCCCGATAGTCATCGCGGCGTATTCATATATGGCGCTCATCCCTCTTATTCAGCCGCCCATAATGCGGCTTCTCACAACGAAGAAGGAGCGGAGCATAATGATGGAGGCAAAAAGAGAGGTGCCACGGAGCACGCGGATAATTTTTCCTGTGGCGGTGACGGTGATAACCTGCCTGCTGCTGCCGGGAGTGACGCCGCTGCTGGGGAGCCTGATGCTGGGAAATCTCCTGAGAGAGTGCGGAGTGACGGAGCGTCTCAGCGCCACGGTTCAGAATGGACTTATGAACACGGTGACGGTGTTCCTGGCTGTGAGCGTAGGGGCGACGACGGTGTATTATAATTTCCTCACAGTGAGAACTCTGGAGATAATACTGCTGGGGTTTGCGGCGTTCGCCTTTTCCACGGCGGGCGGAGTGCTCCTGGGAAAGCTCATGTGCGCGCTGACCGGCGGGAAGATAAACCCGCTTATCGGCGCTGCTGGAGTCTCCGCCGTGCCTATGGCGGCACGCGTGGCCCAGAGAGAGGGGCAGCGGGAGAACCCGGGAAATTTTCTCCTTATGCACGCCATGGGGCCGAATGTGGCTGGAGTTATAGGCTCGGCTGTGGCCGCGGGATATCTTTTGAGAGTGTTCGGATAAAACAACGCGCCTCCGGTAACGGAGGCGCGTTGTTTGGTGCGTTTATTTATCCTTTATGACCTCGGGCTGAGGGAAGTCGGCGCCGAAGGTGTCAACAGTCATCTTTTTGATTTTTATGGTGTCCAGAGGCTTGCCGTTTTCGTCAGTATCAAGCTGGCTTATGGCGTTGACAACATCCATACCCTCGATTACCTTGCCGAAAGCCGCGTAGAAGCCGTCCAGCTCCGTGACGTCTGCGGTGAGAATGAAGAACTGACTGCCCGCCGTGTCATATCCGGAGGACCGGCGTGCCATTGAGACGGTGCCCACCGTGTGAGAGAGGGTATTGTCATAACCGTTCTTGAGGAACTCGCCGGCTATGGTATAGCCGGGACCGCCGTTGCAGTTATTGTCAGGGTCGCCCGCCTGCACGAGCATATCCTTTACAACTCTGTGGAAGGTGAGTCCGTCGTAGAAGCCCTCATTGATGAGATAAATGAAGTTGTTTACTGTGTTGGGAGCGGCGTCGGGATAGAGCTCGATCTTGATGATATCCCCTCCAGCGAGCTTTATGGTGGCGACAGGGTTCTGCGTCTCGGCTCCCTTGCTGCCGCAGCCGCAGAGCAGACCGGCGAGCATAAGGACGCACAGTGCGGCGGCGATGATTCTTTTCATATCACAAAACCCCTTTCTGAATTTACGAAGCTTATAAATTGATTTTAATGGCAGGCGGGAGAATTGTCAACATAAACTGCTTGACAAACTGCCGCGGCAGCGCTATACTCCAATCGTGAGTAAATATTGTTCTTCGGGGCGGGGCGCAATTCCCCACCGGTGGTGAAAGTCCACGACCCATGCGCGAGCATGGCTGACACGGTGCAATTCCGTGACCGACAGTTACAGTCTGGATGAGAGAAGAAAAGTGCAGTGTATTCTGTCGCCCTGACGTTTTGCGTCAGGGCGTATTTTTATTTCTGCCCTTTCCGAAGAAAGAACCGAAACGGAGAAAGGAAGAAAAAATGCAGACGACAAAGAGTATCAAAACAAGAAAGCTTACGGCAATGGCAATGCTGGCCGCGCTGAGCATCGTGATGGTGGCGGTGATACACTTCCCCATCTTCCCGGCGGCGGCTTATCTTGAGTATGACCCGGCGGATATACCCATCCTCATATGCACCTTCGCCTTCGGGCCCACGGCGGGTGTGATCGTGACCATCATAGCGGCGCTGATACAGGGTCTCACCGTGAGCGCCGGCAGCGGTTTTTACGGCATCATAATGCACATCGTTGCCACATGCACCTTCGTGCTCGTAGCCGGGAATATTTACAGAGTAAAAAAGACGCACCTGGGCGCGGCGCTGGCGCTGCTTATAGGCACGGTGTCCATGGGCGTTATCATGATGCCGGCGAACCTTATCATAACACCTCTCTTCACCGGCATGCCTGTTGCAGCCATAAAGGACCTGCTCCTGCCGGTCATCCTGCCCTTTAACCTTATTAAGGCGGGGATAAACGCTGTCGTGGTGTTCATCATCTATAAGCCCATATCAAAGCTCATAATGCACTTTCACGCGAAATAAAAAGAAAAATTCCCGTATGGCTTGCCATACGGGAATTTTTATGTCAAAATCTCCCGCCTGTGGCGAAGAACTCATCTCGGCGGCAGATCATATCCTTCATGATGCCGGGAATGTCGATGAACTGGGGGCAGCGCTTGAGACACTGACCGCAGGCAACGCAGGCGGTGGGCTGCCTGTTTTCAGGCTGCTCCATGGATTTTATGTATGGGACTTGGGCATCGGACAGGAGCATTTCGTTGTAGATGTCTATTACGTCCGGTATCTGCAGCCCAACTGGGCAGGTCTCAGTGCAGTAGCGGCAGCCGGTGCAGGGAGTGCTGAACTTCTCCATAAAAAGGCCGAGGGCATTTTGGAGAGTGTCTTTCTCAGCCTCGCTGAGGGGAGCGGGGGTGTCAAAAGTCCTGACGTTGTCGTCCACCTGGTCAGTATCGCTCATGCCGGAGAGCACGACCTGGATGCCGTCAAGCCCTTGGAGCCAGCGCATTGCCCAACTGGATATGGATCGGTCGGGCGCTGCCTGGGTGAGCAGGGCATTTGCATCATCTGTGAGGGAGGAGAGGCGTCCGCCCCGGACAGGCTCCATTATCATCATGGGGATATGCCTGGACCTCAGTATTTCGTAGAGCTCCCTGCCATGATGATGATCCCAGTCCAGATAGTTCAGCTGTATCTGGACAAAGTCCCAGTCCGCCTGGTCGAGAAAGCGGCTCATGGTCTCGGGTGCGCCGTGGTTGGAAAAGCCTAGGTACCTTATCTTCCCCTGCTTTTTCATATCCAGAAGATACGGCACGACGTTGTACTTGAGGTATGCGTCAATGGTGTTCTCGTTCAGGCTGTGGCAGAGGTAGAAATCGAAGTAATCCACGCCGCAGCGGTCCAGCTGCTCCTGGAATATCTCCGCCACCATCTCCTTGTTCTCAATTATAAATATGGGCATCTTGTCAGCGATGAAATAGCTCTCCCGGGGGTACTTTTTAAGGGCCATACCCAGCGTCTTTTCGCTCTCGCCGCCGTGGTACACGTAGGCTGTGTCGAAATAGTTGATGCCCTTGGAATAGGCATAGTCAAGCAGCTTTTCAGCCTCGGGGAAGTCCACGCTCTCGCTGTCGCCCACTCGGGGCAGACGCATGCAGCCCATGCCCAGCAGGGAAGTCTCCTCACTGCCCCGGGGGAATTTACGGTATATCATCT
The DNA here is from genome assembly GCA_934552825.1 of uncultured Oscillospiraceae bacterium. GTDB lineage: Bacteria > Bacillota > Clostridia > Oscillospirales > Oscillospiraceae > CAKTEQ01. The sequence goes on along the minus strand of CAKTEQ010000001.1, from coordinate 259,276 downwards.
GTCATCCTCCTCGTTATCTATAATAACGTCCGCAGCGTTTTTTACGCGGCAGGCGTCAAAGTACTTGTTTTCAAGGGGTATCCAGAGTGTCCTGAACACCTCGTAGTCATCTCCCCGGCGGAGAATACGCGAGCGTTGAGTCCCGCCGCTTACTGAAACAAAAGCTTTTATGTTAGCATACGCCCTGAAAGACGGGTGCAGGCTGTAGGAACCCTCCACGATATTTACACGCCTTATGGGATATTCCGCCGGAGCGGAGAGGGCCATGCGGGAGCAGGAGAACTTTTGCGCCGAGACGGCGTGTCCGAGACTCAGCGGTATGAACACTTGCTCAAGGAGACGCTCGTGGTCCAGGTTGCCGCCGGGGATGTCCAGCCGGCCGTCACCGCGCTGATGCGGCTGAGGGAAAAAGTCGTCCGTGTGAAAAAGATTTCCGCTATATAGCTCCGCAAGACTCCCAGCGAGGGAACTTTTCCCGCTGCCGCAGGGGCCGTCAACAGCGACGGTGACGAACTCCTGTTCCATGAGCGCCCGGTCTATCGCCGCCGCCAGGGGGACGATAGCGATGAAGGCGCTGCGCACGACTCTGTAAGCGGGACGGTACGCCGCCCGGTATGCATCGCTGTGGTGCAGGCTGGGGCAGCCCGCCTCTTTATATCGCACCGTGAAATCATGCCATCCGGGCAGTGGGAGCGCTTCACTGAGCGCCATGTGAAAGGCGGCGCTATCAGGCGTGTGGGTGTTTGCAGTTATAATGAACATATCCGCCGCCGTGGATGGGCTGAGCCCGGCGTCCCGGGCCGTCGTGAGGCTGAGGCGGCCAAGTCCGCCGCCCAGCAGCTCATGGGGAGCCGTACCCTGCGCCAGAGCTGTCTCAGCCGCGGTGCGTTCCCGGCAGGAGGCGGCGTCAGTTATCATGTGTCCGCCCCCGAAGCTGCGCTGGTAAAGGAACTTCACGGCGTCCCGGGCCTGGGCGAGGGGATGCGACTCAAGGTGTTTTTTCAGAAAATTATCCATATAGCCCTCCTGGTGATACGTTTATTTTATAGCCCGGAGGGCATACTGTCAATTTTGCGGCTCATTTTTCCAGCTCTTCAATGAAGGAGCGAAGGAACTCGCCGCAGTCGCTCACGACGCAGTAGTCCGAGACGGCGAAAATGGGCGCGTCAGGATCGCTGTTGACAGCGACGACGGTCTCGGCGCCGGACATACCCACGGTGTGCTGAACGGCGCCGGATATGCCGCAGGCGATATAGAGCTTTGGAGCGACGGTCTTGCCCGTCTGACCTATCTGGGCTGTATAGGGCATAAGGCCGCTGTCCACGACGGCGCGGCTCGCGCCCAGAGCGGCACCGAGAATATCCGCGAGCTTTTTCGCAAGGGAGATGTTTTTCTCCCCACCTATGCCGCGCCCCACGGCGACGATGATATCCGCGTCCGCAATTGAGAGCTCGTCCTCGTCCCGGAGCAGGCGGGATATAGTCTCTGTGTCTGTGGAGAAATCGGACACTGGAAAAGAGATGACTTCGCCCGTGCGGGCGGGGTCGGGAGCCGGTATCTTGAAGACGTGGGGGCGAACCGTAGCCATCTGGGGGCGGTGGTCAGGGCAGATTATCGTCGCCATCAGGTTGCCGCCGAAGGCGGGACGAGTCTGTTCCAGCAGCCCCTTTTCACTGTCATAACTCAGGCGTGTGCAGTCTGCCGTGAGTCCGGTGCCCAGGCGGGCGGCAAGGCGTGGGGCGAAGGAGCGCCCGTAGGCCGTCGCACCCATAAGAATTACAGCCGGCTTTTCCCGGCGGACCATGTCCGCTGCTATGCGGGTGTATATCTCGTCGTTAAAATCCCTGAGCTCCGGGCTCTGGGAGAAGATGACTCTGTCAGCTCCGTGAGATATCAGCTCCTGGGCGAGATGCTCCACGTTATCGCCTATCATAACGGCGGTGACGGCGCAGCCCATGTCTTCTGAGAGCCCTGCCGCCTGACCGAGAAGCTCCAGGGCAACAGGGCGCAGTTCGCCCAGGAAGGTCTCCGCGAAGACCCAAAGGCCCTCATAGGCGCCGGTGTCTTCTTTCGGACCGCCGCCCTTTTCAAGGACTATCGCGCCGAAGGGACACTTAGATACGCAAGCTGAGCAGAGCCGGCAGCTTTCGCCGATGGAGGCTCTCTTGTTGTGGATATGTATTGCACCGAAGGGACAGGCGCCGAGACACTTCTCGCAGCCCAGACACTTTTCGGCGATGATCTTTATACTTGCCATGGTGCACCTCCTATATAATTCCACGCTCACGGAGCGCGGCAGCGAGCGCCGCAGCTTTTTCCCGGGGGGAATTGCCGGGGAGAGTTATGCTAGCCGCTGTGTGGGAGGGGATGAACGTGCGCACCACCTGTGTAGGGGAGCCGGTCAGCCCGGTACGGGCGGTGTCAGCCTTTACGTCTGCCGCGGAGAGTACCGGGACGGGGGCGCTTTTACCCCGCAGCAGCCCCAGAACGCTGGGCAGGCGGGGGACGTTTATCTCTTTTGTGACGGTGATGAGAGCGGGCAGGATCATTGAAACCAGTTCGTAGCCGTCATCGGTCATGCGGCGGCAGGTGATTTTCCCGCCAGACACGTCGACCACCTCGCTCACGTCTGAAAGGTGACCTATGGCGAGCATTTCCGCCAGCATCGGACCGACCTGGGCGGTGTCGCCGTCTGTCGCCTGCTTGCCGCAGATGATAAGGTCGCAGCCGTTTGGCACGGCGAGGCTGAGGGCGTACGCCGTGGCGAGAGTATCGGCGCCGGCAAAAGCTCTGTCGGAGAGAAGTATACCCTCGTCGCAGCCGAGGCTTATCGTCTCCCGCAGCAGTTCGCTGACGGCGGGAATGCCCATGGACAGGGCGGTTATGTGCCCGCCGAACCGCTCCTTGAGACGTATGGCCTCCTCGATGCCGAAGGTATCGAAGGGGTTTATCACGGCGTCCTCAGCATCGCGGATTATGGTGTTGGTGACGGGGTCCATCCTGACCTCGTTTGAGCCGGGGACCTGCTTTATGCAGACGGTTATGTTCATTTTCGCACCTCCTCTCCGGGGGAGAACATATTGCCGGGGTTGAGCCGGAAGCCGGGGTCAAAGAGGCTTTTCAGCGCTCTCAGCTCATCAAGGCGCTTCTCACCTGCCATCACGGCGAAGAAGTCCGCCTTGAGCTTGCCGACGCCGTGTTCGGCGGAGACCGTACCGCCCCGGGCGGATATCTCCCGCGCCCACTTGAGGTAGAGCGCCTTTCCCGTGGCATACTCGCCGGAGTCTCTTGGGAGGATGTTCACATGGAGATGATTGCTGCCGATGTGTCCGAACACCACGTAGTCGAGACCTGCGGCGTCCAGGTCCCGGCGGTACATTGCCATCACCCATTCCAGGTCCCTGTCCGTAACCGCCATATCCGTACCCAGCTTAGTTATAGTCGGAGAGGTCTTGCGCCGCTCATCTATGGTCATGTTGACACATTCCGGTACGGCGTGGCGGAAGAACTGGAGCTTCTCCATATCTCTAGAATTCACGGCAGCCCATGTTTCGTTCCCGTCTCCGCCGCAGAGGGCCAGGAGAGCCGTGAACTCCGCCAGGAGCGCGAAAAGCTTGTCGTCCCCGTCCCCGTGCAGCTCGGTGTAAACGGCGCAGTTATAGCTCTCCTTTATCTCCTGAATGGCGGCAAAAGCGGCAGTCGTGCGCTTTTTCTCCCGGAGCAGGCGCAGAGAGCGTTCGTCGAAAAACTCGATGGCTATCGGGCGATGGCTGAAGGCTGACGCGCTGCACGCGTCCCCGCGGAGACACCGCACGAATCTCAGCGCACTCTTTTCGTCAGGGAAAAAGCTGGTTATACCCCAGCAGGCGGCGGGGGAGGGGCGCAGACGCAGCTCGATCTCCGAGGCTATGGCAAGCGTGCCCTCGCCGCCGATGAAAAGGTCGAGCATATCCATGCCGGGCGTGATATAATATCCGGAGGCGTTCTTTACATTTGGCATCAGGTGATTCGGCAGAACACCGGAAACTGTGCTGCCGTCATCGCAGGTGAGTGCAAACACTCTGCCGTCGGCGAAATTCTCGCCACGGCGCAGGGATAAGGTGCGCCCGTCAGCCAAAACGAGACGCATACTCTCCACATACGATCTGACGGAGCCGAAGCCGAAGGAACGGGCTCCGGAGGCACCGCAGCCGACCATACCGCCGATAGTGGCGGAGGTTTCGGTGGGATCGGGGGAGAAGAAGTACTTGCCCCCGGTGATGCTCCGCCAGGCCTCCAGGCTGTTCTCATCCCAGCCCTCGGTGTCAGTCTCGCCACGCAGGAGAGCTTTGCGCAGTGTGCCCAGGACAACGCCGGGCTGCACCGTGACAAAGGCGCTGCCGTCGGCTTCCAGCCTGGCGCCGAGTATTCTGTCCATCCGGCTTAAGTTGATTATATGTCCGCCCTGGGGTACTGCGGCCGCGGACAGACCTGTCCGTCCGCCCTGGATGGTGAGCGGGGTGTCTTCAAGGGAGGGATTCCCTATGACCGCCGCCAGTTCCTCGCCGTTTGAAGGGAAGGAGATGGACTCGGCGTATCCGGTGCTCCTGGACTCATCCCTGAGGAATTCCGCATATTCATCAGTGAAGGGGTGAACGTCAATGCTCATGGCTTAACCTCCCGGATTTGTGTGTATAATCACAAAAAGCATATCATAAAAGCACTGAGATTTCACTATATTTTTATTTTTATACAATAAAAAAACACATGTTTAAGGATGGAGGCTATAAGATGAACTTACTGCTGACGGCCGCGGCACTTTGGGCGCTCTATCTGCTGGCGATAAAACCGAGACTGAGAAAGAGAGGGGAAGTTCGGCGATTCCTGGGGTGCGCCTATGCCCACAGAGGGTTGCACGGCGGCGCTGTTCCGGAAAATTCCCTGGCGGCATTTAAGAAATGCGGAGCCTTCGGTGCGGAACTGGATGTGCGTCTTACGTCGGACGGCGTCCCTGTGGTGATCCATGACGCTGACACGGCGCGCACCTGCGCCATGCCGGGAAAGGTGGGGGAGCTGACCCTTGAAGAGCTGCGATGCCGTACGCTTGGCGACGGGAGCAAGATGCCGACCCTAAGTGAGGCACTCAGTGTCCTGGGGAAGAGAAAGAGCATCGTGGAGATAAAAACGGCGGGGGATACCCGGCGCATCTGCCCCGCCGTGTTGGCTGAGCTTGAGAGGGGAGCGGGGGAGTATATCGTGGAGAGTTTCGATCCGAGAGCGCTGATCTGGTTCAGGTTCCACGCGGGAAGCTATATCAGATGCCAGCTTACGGCAAGGCTGCCGGGGGCGGGCAGACTTCTCGGGAGCCTGATCACAAATGTCATCACGCGGCCGGACCTCATTGCGCCCCGCGTTGGGGAGCGGGCGGGACTGTCACTGCTCCTGTGCAGAAAACTCTGGAGGACCGGGATGATATGGTGGACCGTGAGGGATGAAGAGAAGCGGAAAAAGCTTCTCGGCAGGGGCGACGGCGTTATATTTGAGGGGAAATACAGTTGATTTTCCTTCATGGTGTGATATAATATCCCCCATCACTATGAAAGGGGAAGCGGCAAATGGGAGCATGGGTATGGATAATCGCGGCGGTGGCGGTGCTTTTGGCGCTGTCCCTTGCGGCGTCGTATATTATGGCGCGCAACGCCATAGACAGAGTCCAGCCGAAGCTGCCCTCATGGGTCCAACGTGTGCTGAAGGGCACAGGGAGGGCCGTCGCGGGCCGGAGGCACTCCGACAGAGAGACGCGGGCCGCCAGACTCAGAGCGATGCCTATGGAGAAGATCTCCGTGACAGCCGACGACGGGGAGGCTCTCGTTGGAAGGATGTACGCATTGCCCGGAGCTGAGCGCGTTGTTATCTGTTTTCACGGATGGCGCAGCACATGGGCCGACGACTTCAGCGGCCCGGGGGAGATGCTCATGAACATGGGCTGCAGCGTTGTTTTCCCGGATCAGCGCGCGCACGGAGAGAGCGGCGGGAGGTATATCTGCTTCGGCGTGAAGGAACGGTATGACGTTCTGAAATGGGTGGAGCGGACGCACGAGCTTTTCCCTGACCTGCCGTTATATGTGTTCGGGGCGTCCATGGGCGCGACGACGGTTATGGACAGCACGGGAGTGGGGCTGCCAACCTATGTCCACGGTGTCATAGAGGACTGCGGCTTTTCCTCGGGAAAGGACATATGCCGCCATATAATCCGGAAGAACATGCACTCCAGCTTCTTTTTCTTCTATCCGCAGCTCAACCTCTTCTGCAAGCTCCTTGGCGGGTTTACCTTTGGGCAGTGTTCAACATTTGACGCCATGAGAAAATGCCGGGTGCCCGTAATGTTCATCCACGGAGAGGCGGATACCTTTGTGCCCGCATCCATGAGCCGGAAGAATTACGACCTCTGCACGGCGCCGAAGGAGATACATACGTTCCCGGGGGCGGGGCACATACGCAGCTGGTACTCTGATCCTGAGCGATATGAGGGGATAACGGCTGAATTCTTCACAAAATACGACTGAAGCGGCTGGATTTCTTTAGAAATTTAGCCGGGAATAAATTCGTTGAAAAGCGCGTATCTTTTATTTATAATAGTGCCATCCGGTGATCCGGGTGGCATTTTCTTTAAGGAGGTAACGAAACGTGGTAATCATAATGAAGCCCAACACCGACCAGGTGAGCATAAGGAAGCTTACGGCAAAATTTGAGGCGGAGGGCTTTAAGGTAAGCGTCACGAACGGCGTTGGCTGCAGCATCCTCGGCCTGGTGGGAGATACACTGGGGCTCAACGAGGAGGATATTCTCCTTAACGAAAACGTGGAGCGCGTAATGCGCGTTCAGGAGCCCTATAAGAAAGCAAACCGTAAGTTCCATCCCGATGACACTATCGTGGATGTGAGCGGCATAAAAGTCGGAGGCAATAATTTTGCCGTCATAGCCGGGCCCTGCTCTGTGGAGAGCGAGGAGCAGATAATCGACATCGCCCGCAGTGTCAGCGCATCCGGTGCAGCGATGCTCAGAGGCGGCGCCTTCAAGCCCCGCACCTCTCCCTATTCCTTCCAGGGCATGGGGAAGGACGGTCTTAAGCTTTTACTGGAGGCAAAGGCCGAGACAGGTATGCCCATAGTTACCGAGTTGATGGGGCCCCAGTTCTGCGATCTTTTCGAAGAGAAAGTGGACCTGGTGCAGATAGGCGCCCGAAATATGCAGAACTTCGACCTTCTTAAGGAGGTCGGCAAAATGTCCAAGCCCGTGCTCCTCAAGCGGGGCCTCTCCAACACATATGAGGAGTGGATAATGTCCGCAGAGTACATCATGGCAGGGGGCAACGAGAATGTTATCCTTTGTGAGCGGGGCATCAGGACCTTCGAGAACTATACACGCAACACTCTGGATGTCTCCGCGATACCTGCCATAAAACGCATGAGCCACCTTCCGGTAATAATCGACCCCAGCCATTCCGGCGGTTATTCCTGGCTCGTAGAGCCGCTCACGCTGGCGGGCATCGCCGCAGGCGCGGACGGCGTGATGATCGAGGTCCACAATGATCCGCCTCACGCCAAGTGTGACGGGCAGCAGTCCATAACTCCCGCTCAGTTTGGAGAGCTGATGACGAAGATAAACGGCATGACGGCGCTCCTGGGCAGAAATATGGATTGAGGCTGCGGAATATGAACGAAACATATGAGAGATATGCTTTGAACCTCAGGGGCAGGCGCGAGCCGGTCGCCGCTCCCCACGTCGTATACCAAGGAGAGCCCGGCGCTTACAGCGAGATAGCCGCAATGAGGTTTTTCGGGAGGGAAGTAGCGACCCAGGGGCTTTCCCAGTTTGAGGACGTGTTTTCCGCCGTGAAGGACGGCAGAGCCGACTACGGCGTTTTGCCCATTGAGAACACCACCTCCGGCGCAATAAGACAGGTGTTCGACCTGCTCACCGAGTACGAGTGCTTCATAGTGGGGGAGACGACAGTGAGGGTAAACCACTGTCTTGCCGTGCTTCCCGAGGCGCGGGAACAGGATATAAGGACTGTTTATTCCCATGAGCAGGGCCTTTTCCAGTGCGAGCACAATATAGCGAGGTACGGCTGGAACGCTGTAGCTCAGGAGGACACGGCGGGGAGCGCTCGTATGGTCGCGCAGTTGGGCGATAAGACCAGGGGGGCCATATGCAGCGAGCGCTGCGCCGAGATATATGGGCTTAAAATACTCCTGGAGGGTGTGAACGACAATCCCCATAATACGACGCGCTTTGTGATAGTGTCTTCTGCCATGGAGCTGCGCCCGGGACGGGATAAGATATGCACAAGCTTCCGTGTGCCCCATGAAAGCGGCTCACTGTATGAGATATTGGGCATATTCGCGCGGAACGGACTGAACATGGTGCGCCTTGAGTCGCGCCCCGTGCCAAACTGTAAGTTCAAGTATATGTTTTTCCTGGAATTCACGGGGGATCTGCTCGCGCCGGGTATGCCGGATGTGATACGCGAGCTCTCCGCCGCCAGTGACGACCTGAGAATATTCGGCAATTTCAGATCCAATCTTGAAGATGAATGAGCTTTGCTCCGCATCCATACGGATGCGGAGCTCTCTTTACGGCGGGACGAAAATCTGTTATAGTTTTATAAAAAGATTTTGAGGAGTTACCATGAAGATAATTCGTCACGGCAGCGCCATATATCTCGCCTTCCTTCTCCTCGCCGCCTGCATGGCGGCGCTGGGCTTCGTCCTCTCGTCTCCGGGGGAGATACTCCGGGGGCTCTATACTATTATCACGACCGAAGACACGCTCATAACCGACTATTTTGCCTCCGCCGGAGCGGGGGCGGCGCTCATAAACAGCGCCGCTGTGATAGGCGTCTCTGTGGGGCTGCTGTGTCTCACCAGGGACCCGGTCACAGGTTCCACCGTTACCACCCTGGGCCTTATGGCGGGCTTTGCCCTCTTCGGCAAAAACCTTGCGAATATGCTGCCCATAATCTTCGGAACGTGGCTCTATTCTGTTTTTACAAGGGAGAAGTTCGTTAAATACGTGCATATTTCCCTGATGGCGTCTACCCTCGCGCCATTGGTGTCCTTCGTCGCCTTCAGGCAGGGGGGTACGCCCGGGCATATAGCCATGGCGCTTGGTGTGGGAGTGGTCATCGGGTTTGTGATGCTGATCCTCTCATCCCACACTTTCCATATTCAAAACGGTATGAATCTCTTTAACATGGGCTTTGCCGGAGGGTTGCTTGCAATGGTGCTTGTATCCCTTTTCAAGGCGTTCGGCGCCGCGCCGGAGAGTACGTATTTCTGGAGCACCCGGTATACGAATGTCATGAGCTTTTTCATGGGCGGGGTGTTTCTTGTGCTGCTCGCGGCGGGGCTCAGCGGAGGCAGAAAAGCTGTGAAGAGCTACGGCGAGCTTATACGGTGCAGGGACAGAGCGCCGAACGACTATATATCCCGCTTCGGCGCTCCGGCGGTACTCATTAATATATCCCTTTGCGGCGCGCTGGCACTGGGGTATGTGCTCGTGTCCGGGGGCGCGGTGAACGGACCCACGGTGGGCGGGATAATGGTGGTCGCGGCTTTTGCCGTCGCCGGCATGAATCCGAGAAATATCCTGCCTGTGATGCTGGGCGTCCTTTTGGGCAGCGCTCTCAACAAATGGGAGATGGACGATCCGGTGATGCTTCTGGCCGGCCTTTTCTGCACAGGACTTGCGCCTATAACAGATATCTTCGGCATTGTGCCCGGCTTCGCGGCGGGGTTCCTGCACTCCAGCGTCGTGCTTTTCGCGGGCAGCCCGCTGGGTGGACTTAATCTTTACAACAACGGTTTTTCCACGGGACTTGTGTCCATTGTTATGTACCCGATACTGTCCAGAATAGAGAAGCGCCGTGAGGCGGTGCTGGACGAGGGCGATTATACGGATATGTTCTATCCGGAGGAGGAAGACTATGGCGAGGAGCGAAAACCAGAAGCTGAAGATACTCTATGTGCTGAAGATACTGTGGGAAAAGACTGACGGGGAGACGAGCATTTCCATGCCTCAGCTTCTGAGTGAGCTGGAGAAGTACGGCATCCACGCCGAGCGCAAGAGCGTATATGGGGATATTGAGGCTCTCCGGGAGTTCGGATTTGATATCGCCAGCGGGCGGGGAGGGCTCAGCGGCTATGCACTCACAGGGCGGGGCTTTGAACTGCCGGAGCTGAAGCTCCTTGTGGACGCGGTGCAGTCCTCGAAGTTTATAACTTATAAAAAATCCATGGAGCTCATCGAAAAGCTGGGCACTCAGTGCAGCGAGGCCCAGCGGCGGACGCTGCGCCGCCAGCTCTTTATCAGGGACAGAGTGAAGACCATGAACGAGAGCATATACTATAACGTGGATGAGCTGCACGCGGCTATCGCGGAGAACCGGGAGATAGCCTTTAAATACTACGAATATAACATGAAAAAGGAAAAGGTCCTGCGCAGGGACGGGCAGGACTATGTTGTCAGTCCCTTTGCCCTCACCTGGGACGACGAGAACTATTACCTCATCGCCTATGACGCCCAGGCGGATATACTGAAGCATTACCGGGTGGACAAGATGGCGAGGATACGTCTCCTTGAGAGCGAGCGAAGGGGCATCGAGCGTTTCCGGGAGCTGAATCTCGCCCGGTACGCAAAGCGGGTGTTCGGTATGTTTGGGGGCAGCACGGAACAGGTGCGTCTGAGATTTTCCTCGAACCTTGCCGGAGTTGTGATCGACCGCTTCGGAGAGGATATCATGCTGGTGCCGGATGGGGACGACGCCTTCACGGCAACGCTGGAGGTGGACGTGAGCCCGCAGTTCATGGCGTGGGTATTCGGCCTTGGGGAGGGCGTGCGCATACTCTACCCTCAGCGGGTCGCGGACGAGTTCCGGGGCATGGCGGAGCGGATAGCGGAAAATTACAGATAAAAAACGCAGCGTGAATCTCTCAGGGTTCACGCTGCGTTTTTTATTCTTGATTTAAGGCCCTGTCACAGTTCCGCCGGAGACTATGAGCTGCCCGTTCTCGGCGGCAAGAGAGCTTTCGCCGCCTGGAACGATGACGGTGCCGCCGGTGATGAGTATATCCCCCTCACCCAGCCAAAGTCCCCTGGCCAGGGTGACGGTGCCGCCGCTTATCTCAACGGAACCTCTCTCCATAGAGAGGCTGCCCGTTATGCGGATTTAGCCGCCGGTGATTTTAAGGTCGGCGTTCTGGAGCCAGACGCTGCCGTCAATATGGAGCACGCCGCCGTCAGCGAGCAGGAGGGCGCGCTCTTCGGCGTTTGAACCGATGGTGAGCACTTCCTCAGAAGCATCTCCGCTGCCGTGGACGGACACTGAGACGCTGTCCCTTAGGGCGAGAACTGGGGCGTGGCAGCCACCGTAACCCCAGATGTTTATGCCGCCGCAGCTTATCGTGCCATCGCCGGTAAGGAGGATGCCCGTGGCACCCAGATGCTCTGCCGAGGAGTCGCCCAGCAGATTCAGCTCCATGGTGCCCCATGCGTCAAGGGAGTCCGCCGCGGCGTTTTCAAGATTTAGCCTGCCGAAGAAATAGCGCCCGTCCAGTTCCGTGAGGTGCAGGGAGTCATAGGTCATTCCGGTGCCCTCCCCGGAGGGTGCCCAGTTGCCGCTGTATGCCATGGAGAAGTATGGGCTGGCGGGTGTTTCGCAGTCTGCAACGGTGCCGCCGTAGTCGGTGATGTCCAGACCATCGATGCGGCTTGCCCAAAACGTGCCGGGGCCTGCCAGTATTTTCGAGCCGTCCGGCATGGCGTCGGCCGAGTAACAGCTCCCTCCTGAGAGGATGACCTCCATGGGAGGGCCTTCCTCCACACTGTCAATAATGGCGAGCCCGTCCAGGAAGATGCAGCGTCCGCCGCCCCGGAGATAGTGGCAGGCAAGTATGCCGCCGCCGACGAATATACCGCTTTCGGTGGTAAGAGAGTCGGTGCGGAGACTGCCCCCGAGAATAACAAGGGAGGGAGCGTCGCTCTCGTTGGCGAGCAGCTCGATGTTTGAGCAGTACACATCCACGTCGCCGTCTATGATGATAGCGGGGAGATCGAAGTCGGTGCCGCCGCACACTATTTGATTATATATTTTTATTCAAGGTCCCAGTTTTCTACCGAAGCCTGACCGTATTTGCTGCTGCCGGCCGCGAGTATTTTACCCTCCTGCGTCACGGCAATGGTATGAGAGCCGCCGGCTGCCACCTGGCGGACATTTTTCCATGTCTCCGTGGAGCACTGCCTGTTATCCTCGCCGCTGTACCCGGCGCAGACGACGGTACCGTCCGCCCGGAGGGCCACGGTATGGGCCCAGCCTGCCGCCACCTGAACGATATCCCGCCAATCACCCACGTCGCACTGGCCGTCGTCATTGCACCCCACGGCGACGACAGTGCCGTCAGCTTTGAGTCCGACGGTGTGCTCGTGCCCGGCGGAAATCTGGATGATATCCCGCCAGTCGCCGGTCTCACACTGGTCAAAGTCGTTTTCGCCCAAGGCTGTGACGGTGCCGTCAGCTTTAAGCCCGACGCTGTAAAGATACCCGGCGGATACCTGCTTCATGTCCTTCCACTGTTCGACCTGCCGGAGAACAGCGGCATTCTCTCCCGTTGCAGCGACGGTGCCGTCAGCCCGGAGTCCAAGGCTGTGTGACCAGCCGGCGCTCACCTGGACGATATCCTGCCAGAAATCCGTAAGGCACTCACCTTCAAAGTTTTCGCCTATGGCGGCGACGGTGCCGTTTGTCCGCAGGAAGAGGGCGTGAGTCCATCCGGCGCTCGCCTGCTTCACGAGGCGGAGCTTTTCAGCGTCCTTCTGGTTGCCGCAGAGCTCACCGAGAATGCTGACAGTGCCGTCCGGCTTCACGGCGACGGTGCAGTTTATGCCGGCACTGAGGGTGATGCCCTCATTCACGCGGTTCTTAGCGCTCACGCCGAGCATCTCCATTATGCGATCCTTTGAATATTCGATGCTGCAGTTGGAGCAGACGGCCTTGCCGCCGCTTTGGACGCTGATAGCGCCGCCGCAGAAATCGCAGATAAGATTTGCCATAACAACACCTCATTGACAACATAATTAATAATTTATTATACACCGGGAGGGTGGGTATTTCAATCACAACGATATATACCGAGAGTAATATTTTAGCGATAAATACGACGATCTGATTATAAAAATCTCGGACACCACCAGAGTGCATGAAAGATGATTTGATATAAAATGTTGCGAATATGCGGAATAATATGATAAAATACAGAGATAATGGCAGATAGAGTTGAAATAATACAGAATATGCTGCTTGAAACGGAAGCGAACAAGATATGTAAGTTAATGCTTACTGTAAAAAATTCTTGTTGCCAGTGACCTGTACAGAATATAGAATAATAAAATAACACGCTTATGTCCGCAAAAACGGGCAATTCTGACGCGTGGGGAGGTTTGCGGTGAAGAAATCAATAAGACCCTGGCTGGTCCTGGCGGCCTCGTTCATACTCATGTTCACTACCATCGGGCTGGGTGCGAACGGACTGTCCCTGCTGTATAAGCCCGTGGCAGAGGCACTTAACTTCAGCCAAACGAAATTCAATCTCTACTACACTATCGCGACCCTCGCGGGGCTTGTCGCGTCACCCATAGCGGGGAAGATCTTCAGCAAGAAGTTTTCCAGCGCGCGCCTGTATATAATCATAGGCGGCGTTATTAATCTTGCGTGCTTTGTGGCATATTCTTTCTGCCGCACGCTGCCCCAGTTCTATATTGCCTCTTTCTTCAGAGGCGTGGGCACATCACTTATCTCCGCGACGCCGGCTACAATGCTCATAAACGAGTGGTTCGTGGAAAAGCGCAGCACCGCGACGTCCATAGCCTTCATGGGCTCCAGCGCGGGCGGACTGGTATATACACAGATATCAAAGTTCCTCCTCAATACCTACGGCTGGCAGACGGCTTACTGGGGTATGGGCGTTGTGTCCTTTGTCACGATAATCATCGTAGTCATACTGGCGGTCCCCACGCCGGATCAGGCGAACGCGAAGCCCTACGGCTATGACAAGCTGAACGAGGCGGGAAGCGAGGCTGCCCAGAACAGGTGGCAGGGACTTACTGCAGGTCAGGCGCTGAAGACTGCTCAGTTCTGGATAATGTGCATAGCCATGTTCATAGGTTCGGTAGTTGTTATGGGCGTGCAGCAGTGTGTCGCCTCCTCGCTCATGGAGGATTTCGCCTATTCCGACGCGGTTGCGGCGGGCGTTGTGTCCGTATTTATGGTGTTCATCTGCGTGGGTAAGCTGGTCATAGGCTGGATATTTGATAAAGCCGGCGTAAAGACTGGACTTATATACAGCTGCGTGCTGCTGGTAGTGTCCATGGTGTGCATGATACTGGCGAAAAATATCGTTATGGCATATGCCTTCGCTGTGGCGTTCGGTCTCGGCAACATGACCTCCACTGTAATTTCCACAACTATGACCTCCACCACCTTCGGAACAAAGGAGTATGGCACCATCTATGGTACGGTGACCATGTTCATGACGGGCGGTATGTCCATAGGACCTGTCGTGTCCGGGGCGGTGTTTGAAAAATTCGGAAGCTATCAGAACGCGTGGATACTCTACGCCGCTGCGTCTGTGGTCACAACGGCGCTGCTCGTGCTTGTTAATGCACTTTCAAAGAAACTTAAAGAGAAATATCCCGCATGACAGGAGGTAAAAATGTACAGAGTATTGGTAATAAATCCAGGTTCGACTTCCACGAAGCTCGCTGTGTTCGAGGATAATAAGGAAGCTGCGAAAATTAACATTGATATACCCAGAGAGGCCGTAATGGCAGCGGAGAATATTCTCGACCAGCTCCCCGCCCGTAATGAGCAGGTGAAGAAATTCCTCACAGATAACGGCTATAAGCTGGACGACTTTGACATGATAGCAGCCCGGGGCGGAATGCTGCCCCCATGCACCGGCGGAGCTTACGCCGTAAACGGGCACATGAAGGACGTGATAAGATACGCGCCTCTCGCTGAGCACGCCTCCAACCTCGCCTGCCTTATGGCGGACGCCGTTTCGGAGGGGAAGGTGCCCTGCATCATATATGACCCCCTTACCGTGGACGAGCTGAACCCCATCGCGAAATACACGGGTCTGCCCGACGTGAAGATACAGAGCGTGACCCATGTGCTCAACTCCCGGCGGGTCGCCCGCACCTCTGCTCAGGAGCATGGCGAGGTATTTGAGGACAATAATTATATCGTCGTCCACATGGGCGGCGGCGTATCAATAAACGCGTATGAGCGCGGTAAACTCGTGGATATGCTCTGCACGGCTATGGGCCCCATGAGCCCGGAGAGAGCGGGCGGACTGCCGACAAAAGAGGTCGCGAAAATATGTTTCTCCGGCAAATATACACACGGGGAGGTCATAGACCTGCTGACGAAGAAGGGCGGCTTCTACGCCTACTTCGGCACCAGTGATGCAAGAGACGTGAAGAAGCTGGCGGATGAGGGAGATAAGCTCGCTCAGGATGTTATCGCCGCATTTAATTATCAGATAACAAAGGGCATAGGCGAGATGTACGCGGCTATGGGCTGCGACGTGGCGGCTATCGTATATACGGGCGGCATGGCGCACAACGAGGCTTTTGTTGCCCCCTCGGCAGATAAGGTGCGCAAAATGGCGCGTATCGACATCTACCCCGGTGAGGAGGAGATGGCGGCGCTGGCGCAGGGAGCGCTGCGTGTGCTTCAGGGTAAGGAGCAGGCGAAGGAATTCACGGCTCTTCCCGTTAAATTCAAGACGCGTGAGGAATTCGACGCATTCCTGCGAGAAAAGAAAAAGTAAAAAAGGACCGGCGTGTGGGGAAAACACGCCGGTCCTTTTTTATTCTTCAAATTCAAGCGCGTCCAGAAGAGGGCGCAGGCGATCGGGAGCTATCTTCAAAACTTCCCGGTCGGTCGTGAGGAGCCCGTCGACCTCGTCCTCTGTGTCACTGAGCTGGGTGAATATGCAGACGGAGAGCTTTTCCCGGATAATGAGAGGGGGAAGCTGCCCGGAAAAGAGCTTTTCAAGCTCAAGGCTGAGCTTTTCAGCGGAGCCGAAGGTCTCCTTGCAGGAGGGAACGCGGCACAGGGTGTGCCCCGCCACGTCAAGGCCGCAGGAGCCGAAAGCGCTGAGGGCAAGAGCTCGGTAATTGTCGCCCTTGAGGTGTATCCGGTGCCCGTAAATATGCCGGCTCTTGAAATCGCCGCCAAGCTGGTCATGCCCGCCGCAGGCGCTGTCAACAAGCCGGGTAGGGTCGCTGTCCCATAGGAGCTGAGTAAGCTCCATGGAGTCGAATTGCCCTCTGCCGCGGCTGAAAAGCACCCAGGTACACAGGGAGACGCAGTTTTTGAGAAGGGCGCAGGTGTCAAGACAGTCCCGGCGGAACTGCTCCCGTCCCTCCCGGCTGCGCCTGCCGTATATACCGTAATGACTGTCCTTCAGGAGCATGCCCAGGCGGGACACCGCCTTTGTCAGGCTATCGTCCTGCCTGCCTCCGGAGGGAACCATGTCCTGCCAGACGAGCATGCCGAGACGGTCACAGTGATAGTACCAGCGCAGAGGCTCTATCTTGGCGCTCTTATGTATCATGTTGAAGCCCAGGCTGCGGGCTGTTTCAATATCGCTTATCATGGCGTCGTCGGCGGGGGGCGTCGCCATACTGTCGCTCCACATTCCCTGGTCCAGGATGCCTTTCATAAAGAAGGGCCTGTTGTTCAGAGCGGTGACATATCTGCCCCGATACGGGACGGTGCTGAATTTACGCATGCCGAAGTAGCTGTATACCCGGTCTTCGCCGCAGATAAGCTCCACGTCGTAGAGAAACGGATCATCTGTGGACCACAGGCGAAAATCACCCATAGACAGCGTGCATTCGCCTGAGGCTATGGCTCCGGAGGCGTGAAGAACGCCGCCGGAATAAACGCGGCACTGCCCGTCCGCCGCGCCCGCTATGGCTATGCTTACGGTGCCGGAATCAATATCCGGCGTGATGGTCAGGGATGTTATGTGCTCCTCCGGTACGACCTCCAGCCAGACCGTCTGCCAGATGCCGGAAAAGGCGCTGTGCCACAGCCCGCCGGGCTCATAGCTCTGCCTTCCGTGGGCAAGGGTTTCGTCATCCGCATTGTCCCGCACGGTGACTGTCAGCACATTTTCTCCGGGGCGCAGAGCGCCGGTTATATCCAGAGAAAAGGGAAGGTAGCCCCCGGCATGTTCCCCCACAGGGAACCCGTTTATAAAAACTTTTGCCCGCTGATCCACAGCGCCGAAGTTGAGCAGAACACGCTGGTTTTCGCCGGCTTCAGGCGAGGGAAAGGTGCGCATATAGTGAATATAGTCGCTCCTGCCCACCTGGCGACGTACGCAGGAGAGGAGGCTCTCCGGCGAAAAGGGAACAAGAATCCCGCCCTCGTATTCCTCGGGAGGAACGGGGCTTTTTGTTATGGCGTACATCCATACGCCGTTGAGGTTGATATAGCTGTCCCGGCGCAGCTGGGGCCTTGGATATTCACTAAGAGGTGCGGTGCTGATCGTGCTCCCCCAGCGCGTAAAAAGCTCAGGCATTAAGTTCACTCCTATTAGAAACTCACTAAAGTTTACCATAGATATTATATTTTTCAACGTCGGGAAAACATTTTCTTGACTAATTGCCGGAATAAGTTTACTATCAATGATAGTAAAAAGGAGGGGCGCAATATGCATACCTTGGACATAATCATTCTGGGAATGGCGGCAGATGGCCCGCGCAGCGCTTATGATATACAAAAGGACGTGGAGTACCATCAGCTTTCCAGGTGGACCAGGGTGAGCGTGCCGTCGGTATACAGAAAGGTTCTGCGCCTGAGCGAGGCGGGGTATCTCCGCCGGGAGACGGTTAAGGGTGAGCGCCGGGGGGACAAGGCTGTGTATTCCATTACCGAGGAGGGCCGCAGGTATTTCATGGAGCTGCTGCGGGCTCAGGCGGTGCAGCCGGTGCAGGTGATTTTTGATTTTAACACTGTGATCTCGAATCTCAATAAAGTTGACAGGGGAGACGCGGCCGACCTGGTAAACACCCTCCGGGAAAAACTCCGGGAGGCGGCCGAAGAGAATCTGGAATACGCCGGGCAGTACAGGGAGATCCCTCTCGTTGGAAGGGAGATAATAAATCAGCAGGGAATGGTATACGGGACACTGCTTCGGTGGCTCGACGAATTTGAGGAGAAGTTCAAGAGGGAGATTAAAGATGAGCGTGCGGTGCAGCCTGAGAGTTCTGTTTGAAGATCCGTTTTGGATTGGGGTCTATGAGCACTGGGACGAGGGGAAATATCAGGCGTGTAAGGTGACCTTCGGCGCTGAGCCGAAGGATTTTGAGGTTTCTGCCTATATGCTCGCGAACTGGAAAGCGCTGCCCATGAGCCAGCCGGTAAGCGCGCCCGTGGAGACAGAGCGCCGGGTCAATCCCAAGAGGATGCGCAGGGAGATAAAGGCGAGCCTGTGCGAGCGCGGGATCGGGACGAAGGCCCAGCAGGCTATCCGCCTCCAGCGGGAAGAGAACAAACTCCTTCGCCGGGAGCGCACCAGGGAGCAGAGGAAAGAGGAGCGGGCGCGCCGTTTTGCCCTAAGGCAGGAGAAAAAGCGGGAAAGGCACAGAGGCCACTAAAAGTGAACACCGGCGGCAGCGTTCACGCTGCCGCCGGTGTTTTTCCTTTTTGTCAGCAGAAGCCGCCCCAGCAGAAAAATCTTGCGCAGAGATTTGCGGCGCAGAGCCCGAGGCATATTTTGGTGGCGCTGTCCGTATACAGGCTGCGGCTGCGGGTCTGATAGGCCTGACCGTTTGTCTGTATCTGTCTGAGAAGCTGGCTGTACTCGGAATTGCCGGGATCCATGGACACAGCTTTCTGGGCATGTTCAAGAGCGGTTATCCTATTGCCCAGACTGTAGTTGGCGACGGCGCTGAGATAATACCACTCGGCGCTGCGATTAGCAGCAGCCACTCCGTTGAGGGCATTGATAGCTTCGCTGTACCGTCCGGTGGAGATGTAGTTCCTCGCGGCGCGTATACCGGCGGGCTCGTTGTTATACCGGCGCTGCTGCTCCTGATACTGTCGTTGCCAACCGGAGAAGAAATCAGTGAAGGGGTCCGAGTATCCATTATACCCGCCGCTGCCGTACCCGCCGCCGTAGCTTTGCTGCGAGGCCTGCTGGCGATAGTTCTGGGGGTTCTTGATCTGGTCGTAGGCGGCGTTTATCTCGTTCATCTTCTCCTGAGCGTTTTTGTCGTCCGGATGCAGATCGGGATGATACTTCTTTGCAAGGTTGCGGTATGCTGTTTTTATCTCCTCGTCTGAGGCGTCTCGAGAGATGCCCAGGACCTCATAAGGGTCTCTTGTCATAGTTTGCCCTCTTTTTCAGCCAGGCGGTAGCGCGTCCACACGCCTGAATATAGAATATTTCTTAGAATATCGGCGTCCTTCACAATGGGGAGCACCTCGAAATCATTTGCGCAGTCAGCCATGAACATGCTCAGGGCGGCGGGACGGTCCAGATCATTCATGGAGGCGATGGGGTTATACAGCCCCTTCTTAAGGTCCTTTTTAAGATCCAGACAGGCGTCCATAAGATAGATAAATCTGCCCAGGTTCGTCCCAAGACTGCGCAGGCGGCCGGACCAGTAATCCTCACGGCGGACGAACAGCTCACCCATGAGCTTTCCAAATATGTTGGCGCCGTCATCGGGATTTGGGCTGCGGTTTTTCTCCACATCGCTCAGATCCCGGAGGCAGTCCTTGATGGCGTTCATCTGCCGGGGATACATCTCCGCGAGGTTTTCCGTCTCGCCCTTCAGTATTTTAGCCTTTGCGAGGCTTGCGGGGGAGTGGTCGTCGAACCAGTCGTCCATGCAGTTATAGTATGCCAGAGCAACATTCATGTCCGCGCCGTAGGCGGTCATATCGGAACGGCATACGGGATGCGCCGACGCCGGATGGACGATGCAGCGCTCCATATTCAGCCGCTCCTCCGGCTCGTAGAGAGCGGACAGGAGCATGACGAGAAAGGTCATATCGTATGTGAGCGCCAGGCGGCACAGGCTGCCGTGGCGTTCCTTTATATCCGCGCATACGCCGCAGTAAACGCTCCGGTAGCGCCGGAGCTGATCCTTGTCCATTTCTGCGCAGTTGGCAATAACATATCCGAACATATCAGCTTTTGGTTATAAACACATTCCCGCACTTGTGGCAGGTGACTCTTATCTTCCCTTTGCCCCGCGGCACGCGCATGGATGCCTTACACTGGGGGCACTTAAAGAACTTGTAATAGCGCCCCTGGGTGCGGCGGGTGTGTATACGGTTGCGCCAGGCGAGGTATTTGGCGTTCTCTGCCCGGCGCTTGTCGAGCTGCTTTGAGAATACTCTCACATATGAGTAAACAAGGCTCACTATGGCCAGCACCCACATGAGAGCGCCCACAGGGGCATATACCCTGTTGAAAATTATGCTCAGCACAATGAGAACAAAGGCGATTATTGTGAAGAGACGGGCAAGAGCGTCCGACCCGTTTCTCCCGTACATAAATCTGATAAAGCGATTTCTCATCTGGGGATTCTTCCTTTCGCTTTTATATCACTCGGCGCGCAGGGCTACCACAGGATCCTTCTTCGCGGCAATACCGGAGGGGATAAGCCCGGCGATGAAGGTAAGCAGCATGCTGATGAGCACGAGAATAATGGCGCCTGCAGCCGGCAGCGCGGCGTTCAGACTCTGGATGCCTGTGAGGGAGTGGACAATAAGATTGATAGGTATGGTTAGCAGCAGGGTGAGCCCAATGCCGATAATTCCGGAGGTGAAACCGACGATGAGGGTCTCCGCGTTGAATACCCGGGAAATGTCCTTTTTGGAGGCGCCTATCGCCCGGAGAATGCCGATCTCCTTTGTGCGCTCCAGAACCGAGATATATGTGATGATGCCTATCATTATGGAGCTTACCACCAGGGATATGGCGACAAATGCTATAAGCACATAGCTTATGGCGTTGATTATGGTGGTGATGCTGCTCATGAGAAGGGCAACGTAATCAGTGTAAGATATCTGGTGCTCCTCGTCAACACTTTCGTTGTAAGAAGTTATGAGATCCGCTATTGCGTCCTTATCCGCAAAGGTGGAGGCATAGATGCTGATGGATGTGGGCACGGATTTATCCACATAACCGAGCAGCTCAAGATTATCCTCATATGTGGAGGTAGAAACCGTCTCCGGCAGCAGTTCGCTGTATATATACTCGTACTGTTCGTCCGTGAGCTTGGTGCTGTCCAGCACGAGGGCGAGCTGATCCGTTGTCATTGCTCCAAGCTGCGCCTGCACGCTCTGTGCGTACTGGTCCTTTACCGACTGCTCGACCGTCTCCCGGACGTACGCCATGAGCGTTTCGTCGTCCATCTGATCCACATATTCCCGGAGCTTGCTCTCGTCCATTCCGGTTTCGGCGGCGTAGCTTTCCATGAGCATTGTCTCCACGTATTCACGGGTCATCTGGCTCATGGCGTCGTCCACGGCTGCCGTGAGATAGTCGTTGGAGGGGACGCTCATGAACGCGGTGTAAAGGTTTGCCTTTTCGGCGTTGGTGAGTCCGGAAATGTAGGAATTAACAGCCTCCGCCATATCCTCGAGGGTGGCCTCCTCGCCGTCAGCGAAGGGGAGACTGAGGATGACGTCAGTGTCCTTACTGCCGAGCTGGGCCTTGACGATGGGGGATTCGGCGGTGACATCTATCATGCGGTCGGTCAGCGCGCTGGTGTAGCCGATGGCGCCGGAGAGCATGGTGGAGACAGCGTCCTCGTTCTCTCTGAGTATGCCTACTATCTTCAGTTCCACGCCCACGTCGCCGCTGTCGTAGAGATAGCGGAGCCCTGTATCCGTGAGGGAGACGTCAGTGTATGTGCCGGAAGCGCTGTCGTACTGGTAGCGTTCGCAGGGAAGAATGACCTTGAAGGTGCGCCCGCAGATGTCCTCATAGCTCCAGCTCTCCACCTGTGAGGTGACCTCCTCCATATTCATCATGCTCTCCATAGCCTGGGTGAGGCTGTCGCTGGACTTGAGACCGAGGGAATAGAGAACGAGGTCGCTCACCTCGTTGTTTTTGTCAACGATGAGCACGACTTCGTCATAGCTCTCCGGCCAGTTCCCGTAGATGACGTCGTACTGATCTCTTAGGATATCGCTCACAGCCTCGCCGTTTTCCCCGGGGAGCATCTCCTGCCAGGCGTCAAACTGGGAATATGCGCCGGAGAAGGTGGAGAAATAGGAACTGTAATCGCCGCCGTACATGGCGGACATGGTGTTGTTGAGCAGCTCCGTAACATCGGATTTGATTATTTCGCCGTTATCGTCCTTTGTGTAGACATTCATGTCAAGCCCGTAGCCATACTGTACAGCGCTAATATGCTGGGAAAACCCGTTGTTCTCGTCCTCAAGATATTCTTTAAAGGACGCCATGTCGTTCATGTTGACATTGGCGGTGGTCATTGAGTTCATCAGGTCGTACATGACGGTGTTGGAGTAGACGGCGTCAAGATCATGCTTGCCGCCGCTGCTGTTCGCGCCCATCATGGTGGTTATCATGCTGGACAGATCCACGGACTCCTTCTCGATGGTGATGGGATAGCTCGAGAGCGTGTCCGCCTGGACTCTGTCGATGTAATTCTGAATGCCGTTGGAGAGGGACAGAATAAGGGCTATGCCGATTATGCCGATGGATCCGGCAAACGCAGTGAGGAGGGTGCGGGCCTTTTTTGTCATCAGGTTGTTGAGGGAGAGGGACAGCGCTGTGAAAAACCCCATAGAGGGCTTGCGGCGGCGCTTTCCCTCTCTCGCGGGGGACTCCGGCTCAGGGTCAAAAGGCATGGAGTCGCCGGTCACGGAACCGTCCAGCAGACGGATTATCCTGGTGGAATAATCCTGCGCCAGCGCCGGATTATGGGTCACCATGATGATTAGCTTGTTTTTGGAGATCTCCTTGAGTATCTCCATTATCTGCACACTGGTCTCGCTGTCCAGTGCACCGGTGGGTTCGTCGGCGAGAAGAATATCAGGATCGTTCACAAGAGCGCGGGCTATGGCGACGCGCTGCATCTGACCGCCGGACATCTGGTTCGGCTTTTTATAGAGCTGGTCGCCCAGCCCTACCTGTTCGAGGGCGTGGACAGCGCGCCGGCGCCGCTCCGCTTTGCTCACGCCGGAGAGGGTAAGGGCAAGCTCCACGTTCGCCAACACGCTCTGATGGTGAATCAGGTTGTAGGTCTGGAATACGAAGCCGATGGAATGGTTGCGGTATGTGTCCCAGTCACGGTCGGTGAAGTCCTTTGTGCTCTTGCCGTTTATCACCAGGTCGCCTGTTGTATACTGGTCCAGTCCGCCGATGATGTTCAGCAGGGTCGTCTTGCCGCAGCCGGACTGACCGAGTATGGATACGAATTCGCTCTCGCGAAAGGCGAGAGATACTCCTTTCAGGGCTTTTACAGTGGAATCGCCGGCGATATAGTCCTTCGTTATGTTTTTCAAAACAAGCATGTTTTTTCCTCCGGGTAATCTGTCTTTATCGTTACTAATTTTATATTTAAGATGTGAATTTGTCATTAATACTGAGTATTATTAACAGAATCTTTACAAAATAGGCCGTGTTCAAGGGGAGGAAAATGTCAATTACAACTTAAGAAAACGGTGAAGTATTGAAAAAAAGTGCAGAAAATATATAATAGATATGTATAGCCTGCAATGAAAAGGAATGATAAAAATGATCCTATCCAATGCGGAGAGGTGCTTATATGACAACAGCCCTCTCACAGAGACAATATGCCAGATAAAATTCCCGCCCATACTCACCATCGGCGCAAAGGAGCCAGTGGAGTTCCAGGAGGCGGTGAGGGGAGACTTTCCCCGGTATGCCCAGCTCAAGGAGCAGGCGGCGCCGAGAATCGTGGGAGCCGGCACGCCGAATGCCCGGTTTGAGACGCCGGAGCCCACAGTGAATTACCAGTTCATCTCCGCGGACGGTCTGTGGAAGGTGAACCTGACGCGCACGTTCATAGCGATCTCTACCCTCAGATATCAGGGGTGGGAGGACTTTGCCAAGCGCCTGGACAAGCTCCTTATGCACTTCATCGGGATCTATAAGCCCGCATTTTTCGAACGGATCGGGCTGAGGTACATAAACGCGGTGTCCCGGAAAAAGCTGGACCTTGAGGACACGCCCTGGAGCGAGCTCATAAATCCCGCATATATCGGCGTGCTGGATGAAGAGGACGTCCGGGAGACGTCCGTCGCAAAGTGCTCGACGGATGTGGAGATGCTAATACCCGGCGGGTGCCGGCTGCGGCTGCACGCCGGACCCGGCATAATTCAGCGCCCTCAGAGCGACAAGGAAGTACGCTTCATAATCGACCAGGATGTATCGTTTGCCGGGAATATAGCCATGGAGCACACCGCCGGGACGCTCAGCTCCCTGCATCTCAACGCGCAGCGGGTGTTCAGAGGCGCGATAACTGACCGGCTCCACGAGGCGATGGGACCTCATGAGGTATAAAAGATGACTGATAATATCGCTCGGGGTGTGGAGGGTGTCATATCCGCTGTGCCCGGATATTTCACAATGGTAATAAGAGTGCTGCTCGTCGGGCTTGCACTGGCGGTGGTGCTCCGGTGCGCCTTCTCCCTGCTGCGGGAGCGCACCGTGGGCGAGACCTGGTGCTGGCTCAGCCTGCCGGGGGGCGCACGCCTGCCTGTGAGCCACTGGGAGAACCTTATAGGCAGGGCGGCTTCGAATGACATCGTTCTGAACTACCCGTCCGTATCCCGGGCCCACGCGGCGCTTATGCGCCAGAAGGACGGCACGTGGATAGTGACGGACCTGGGTT
Source organism: uncultured Oscillospiraceae bacterium (assembly GCA_934552825.1). Classification (GTDB taxonomy): domain Bacteria; phylum Bacillota; class Clostridia; order Oscillospirales; family Oscillospiraceae; genus CAKTEQ01. Next base: position 234,319 of record CAKTEQ010000001.1, on the reverse strand, counting down.
CAAAGGGCGGCACCCGGGTGAACGGCGCTGTGGTCGAGGGAAGCTGCGGCGTAACTTACGGGGATGTTATCGAGGCAGGAGGCGTCGAGATGACGCTTGTCGCCCTGAGCGAGGAGGAGCGCCGCGAGCAGCAGCTCGCCAGACCGAAGCCCGGCAAGGACATTAAAAACAGTGGTACGCTCGTGTACTTGACGCTATTTATCCTGCTGCTGGCAATGCAGCACTGCATTGCCATGAAAAGCAGCGTGGCGTGGGCTGTGCCGGCTTGTTTTGCCGCTCTGGCTGTGATGTCATGGGCAGAATACCTGCTTATGCGCGCCATGGGCAGAACGGGGTTCGAGGTGGAGACGCTGGCGTTTTTCCTGTGCAGCATAGGGTTGAGCGTAGTAGCCTCCGCCGCGCCCGGCGACATAGTGAAGACAACGGCGATGATGCTGGCAGGCGTGATAATGTTCCTTATGCTGGGGTGGATACTCCGGGACCTGACCAGAGTGAGGCTCCTGCGCTGGCCGGTGGCGGCCCTCGCCGCGGCGCTGCTGGCGTTTAACGTGGTCTTCGGTCAGCGGATATACGGCTCTGCCAACTGGGTGCAGATAGGCGGTATATCTTTTCAGCCATCGGAATTCGTAAAGATTGCCTTCGTATTCGTGGGTGCGGCTACTCTTGACCGCCTGTTCGCGAAGCGGAATCTCATTATGTTCGCGGCGTTCACCGTGGTCTGCGGCGGCGCGCTGGCGCTCATGGGAGACTTCGGCACGGCGGTGGTGTTCTTCGTGGCGTTTCTCATAATTGCGTTCATGCGCTCGGGGAATATTGCCACGGTCGTGCTGTGTATCGTGGCGGCGGCGCTGGCGGGCGTCATCGTTATGCGCTTCAAGCCCTATATCGCGGAGCGGTTCCTCACATGGGGGCACGCGTGGCAGCACGCTTATGAGGGCGGCTACCAGCAGACGAGGACGATGTCCGCCGCGGCGAGCGGAGGGCTCCTCGGCCTTGGCGCGGGTATGGGCTGGATGAAGGGTATCGTCTTCGCGGACATGGACCTGGTTTTCGGCATAGTCTGCGAGGAATTGGGCCTGATAGTTGCCCTCGCCGCTATAGGCTCGGTGGCGGTGATGGCGGTGAGCACGGTGAAATTCTCCGCGGCAGCCCGGTCCTCTTATTACACTATCGCCGCCTGCGCGGCTGTGAGTATGTTCATTGTGCAGCTTATGCTCAACGTATTTGGCTCAGTTGACATAATACCGCTGACCGGCGTGACGTTCCCCTTTGTGTCCAAGGGCGGCAGCAGTATGATATGCTGCTGGTGCCTGCTGGCGTTTATAAAGGCCGCGGATACCCGCAGAGGCGGCAGCTTCGTTGTCAGGGTGGAGAAAAAGAGCGAGGCGGAGAAAGACGCCGCCCGGAGAGAGGAATATCTCCGGGAGCACGGACATCCGGAGGACTTTGAGCCGCTGGATTACAGCAATAACCCTGATGACGGCATAGATTGGAACGATTATAATTTTGACGGTGTGGACTGGGAAGAGGACGACGATTGGGAGAATTTTGACCTATGAAGAAAATCAAAAGACGCTCCGCAGCGGCGCTGCTGCTCGTGCTGTTCCTGGCACTGGGAGTTGTGGTTTACATAATTAAGCTGTGCACCAAGGGCAGCAGCTGGGTCAGCGCCCCGTTCAATACCCACGTTTATTCTGACGGAGTGCTGCGTATGGGCAGTATACTGGACAGAAACGGCGTTGTGCTCTCCGGGACAACGAACGACGGGCACAGATACTATAACGACGATTGGACCACCAGGGTATCCACGCTTCATGCTGTGGGAGATATCGCGGGGAACATAGGCTCCGGAGCACTCACAGCACAGGCGGATAAGCTGATGGGCTATGATATTATAAACGGGGTATATTCCGTGGGCGGCAAGGGAAATGACCTGTATCTCACCATAGACTCCGAGCTGAACCGGGTGGCGTACAATGCTCTGAACGGACGCAAGGGCGCCGTGGCGGTGTATAACTACGAGACGGGGGAGGTCCTGTGCATGGTCAGCACACCCGCCTTTGACCCCAATGATCCCGGGGGTTTTGATTCGGAGAGCAGCAGGTATTCCGGTGTTTATATGAACCGTTTCCTCTCCTCCACGTTCACTCCGGGCTCTGTCTTCAAGCTCGTCACGCTCAGCGCCGCGATGGACCTGTTCGAGGATTTTGACACACGTACCTATGAGTGCCGCGGCACGTACGATGTGAACGGGGACCTGGTGCGCTGCACGGGAAACCACGGGATAATAGATATACCCACAGCCTTGGCGGAGTCCTGCAACTGCGTATTCGCGCAGATGAGTCTGGACCTGGGCGGGGAAGTGATACAGCAGTATGCTGAGAAATACGGGCTGCTTGACAGCTTCAAGGTGAGCGGAGTCATCACAGCGGCGGGATATTTTGAGGTCGCCGAGGACGGGAGCATAGGCCTTGCCTGGTCCGGCATCGGACAGTTCCATGACCTGGTAAACCCAGCGGCTATGCTGCGGTTCGTAGGCGCTATAGCAAACGGCGGCACCGCCACGAACCCTCGGACGGTAAAGAAAACGACCACTTCATGGGGCCTGCCCACAAGTATCTGCTCAAAGAGCACCGATGGGCGGTATATGTCCCGGGAGAAGGCTGAGAGAATCGCCGGTATGATGCGGAACAATGTGGTTTTGAAGTACGGCGAGGGGACATTCCCGGGACTCGATATCTGCGCCAAGAGCGGTACGGCGGAGGTGCAGGACGGTGTCAGCCCCCACTCCTGGTTTGTTGGATTCCTCAGGGATGAGGAGCACCCCCTGGCGTTTGTGTGCATTGTGGAAAACGGCGGCGGCGGGCTTGCTGTTGCCGGCAGCATAACGAATACCGTTCTCCAGAGCGCGGTACAGCGCTGAAAAAACAGCCTCCCGATATATTTCCGGGAGGCTGTTGCTTTTTCTGCGGGGACAGTATAGACTGGACCGAGAGAATTCTGGGGGCGAAGAGTGATGACTGATAATAAGTTGCTGCGTGGGACCGTGTGCACTCTGGCGGGAGGTATCTGCTGGGGAATATCCGGCACCGTGGGGCAGCATATTTTTTCAAACTGCGGGGTGAGCAGCCAATGGCTCACTATGGTGCGTATGCTGGGATCCGGAGTGATCCTGCTTATAGTGGGGCTTTTCAAAAATCCTCGTGGCATGGCGGATATCTGGAAGGACAGGCGGGACGCAGTGCGCCTTGTGCTGTTCGGGCTCTTCGGGCTGATGATATGCCAGTATACATACCTGACGGCGATATACTATTCAAATTCCGCTACCGCTACGGTGCTGCAATACGTGGGGGAAGTGTTCGTTCTCGCGTGGGTGTGCCTGCGCGGGCGCCGACTGCCGACAGTGTGGGAGGGCGCCGCTGTATTGCTGGCGCTGGGGGGAGTGTTCCTCCTCGCCACCCACGGGCATCCGAAAGAACTTGTGCTCTCGGCACGAGGGCTTGCCTGGGGCATAGCCGCGGCGTTAGGCATGGCGTTCTACACGCTGCTGCCGGGGGATCTTGTGAAGAAATACAGCTGCCCCGTCTGCACGGGCTATGGGATGCTCATAGGCGGAGCGGTTTTATTTTTCCTGGTGAGAGGATGGAGACTGCCATTTCCGACGGAGGTGACGACGCTCCTCTGGGTCGCCCTCATCACGGTGGTCGGCACAGCTCTGGCCTTTGCCCTGTATCTTCAGGGGGTCAGCGATCTCGGCGGAGTTAAGGCGGGACTGCTGGGCTGTGCGGAGCCGGTGAGTGCGGCGATACTGAGCGCCATTTGGCTTGGGACGAAGTTTACGGTGGAGGATATAATCGCCTTCGCCATGATAATCGGCATGGTTGTGCTGATGTCTGTCAAGGATAATAAAAAGGGTGAGGTCAAGTGAGACCTCACCCTTTTCTTATCCTCTTTACGTTTCGGTTCATAAGATGCCTGCCGAGGTGCCGGTAAGCAAATGCCTTCAGGGGAGAAAGCTCCTGATGGTGTTCCCGGAGCAGGTCGTCAGGGCAGTCGTATACGCCGAAATCTTGATTGATGCCCTCCCTCTGAATATATGTATTGTTCCGGGCAAAGTCAATTACCGGAGAAGAAAAATCCTTCACGGCCACGCCGTACCCGCAGAAGGCGCCGGTGCAGTCCGGGTTGAGCCGCTTCAGCGCCGAGAGATATGAGCTGTCCAGAATAAAGGCCTCAAGCTCGTACCAGACGCCGTCAAGGAGCACCTCCACCCAGCTATGAAACACATTCCTCGGCGCGCTGCGGTAGACAAACCCCGTCATCGCGCCCTTCTGTAGCTTTTTGTCGATAGTGAAGCCGTGGACCCGGCAGGGGACCGAGCAGCTCCTGAGTACCGCCATGAAGAGGGTGCCCTTGGTGTTGCACTGTCCGTAGCCGTCGGCGAGGACCTTTGACGCGGGGATCGAGTCATCCGTATTATAGCCGAAAAGTATCTCGTCACGGACAAAGTCATAGATAGCCCTGATGCGGTCAAAGGGCGGCATATCCCGCCAGCCGCGGGACAGAACAAGTTTTTCTATATCCGGTGATGAGTAGTCCAGCATAGGAGTTTCCCGGAGGTATCTGTCAGCGTTTTTCATGGTTTATACTTCCGCGCCCGGGGCGATATCGCCCACGCCGTCCAGTATGTAAGTTGGTCGGTAGGGGAAGGACTCCACATCCTTCGCGCGGGTGCATCCGGACAGGACGAGGACCGTGTCAAGACCGGTTTCCATGCCGGCGATTATATCCGTGTCCATCCTGTCGCCTATCATGACAGCCTCCTCAGAGTGAACGCCAAGCAGCTTGAGCCCTGTGCGCATCATGAGGGGATTGGGTTTGCCGAGGAAGTACGCCTGTTTGCCGGTGCACAGTTCCACCGGCGCTACGAGGGAGCGGCAGGCGGGGGTGACGCCCTCTTCCGCGGGCCCTGTGAGGTCGGAGTTGGTGGCGATGAGCCGCGCGCCTCTGAGCACGAGAGAGACGGCCTTGCTTATCATATCGTAGTTATAGCTCGCGCATTCGCCCACAATAACATAGTCCGGGTCGACGTCGTTCATGGTTATGCCCGCGTCGTACAGGGCGTTCATAAGCCCGGCGTCGCCTATCACATACGCGGTGCAGCCCGGCATCTGTTTTTTCAGGAAAGCGGCGGTGGCGAGGGCGCTCGTATAAAAATGATCCTCGCTGATGTCCAGCCCCATGCGCATCAGCTTCTGGCGAAGCTCACGGGGGGACCGCTGGCTCGAGTTTGTGAGGAACAGGAATTCCTTGTTCTCCCGGAGCATCCAGCTTACGAAATCCTTGACGCCAGGCAGCAGAATGTTGCCCCGGTAGATGACTCCGTCCATATCGCAGATAAAGCCTTTTTTGTTTCTCAGGTCTGTAAGATCAGTAAAATTTTTCATAATTACTTCACACCTCTCTCTTTAACGTCATTAAAATTAATACCAAAATCTCCCCACAGGCTTGCCCGCGGGGAGAAAATTTGTTTACAGATCGCAGTTGTTTACTGTTCTGGGGAAGGGAAGCACGTCGCGGATGTTGCCCATGCCGGTGAGGTACATGACGCAGCGCTCGAAGCCCAGACCGAAGCCTGCGTGGCGGACGGTGCCGTACTTTCTCAGGTCCAGGTAGAAGCCGTAGTCCTCCTCCTTGAGCCCGCACTCCGCCATGCGCTTTACGAGAGTATCATAGTCGTCCTCGCGCTGGCTGCCGCCGATTATCTCGCCGATGCCGGGGACAAGGCAGTCCATAGCGGCAACGGTCTTCCCGTCGGGGTTGAGCTTCATGTAGAAGGCCTTTATCTCCTTGGGGTAATCGGTGACGAAGACGGGGCGCTTGAATATCTCCTCGGTGAGATAGCGCTCGTGCTCTGTCTGGAGGTCGCAGCCCCAGAAGACCTTGTAGTCAAACTTGTCGTTGTGCTTTTCCAGCTCAGCGACAGCGTCGGTATATGTGATGCGGCCGAACTCGGAGTTCACCACGTGCTCGAGACGGTCGATAAGCCCCTTGTCCACGAACTGGTTGAAAAACGCCATCTCCTCGGGGGCGTGCTCCATGACATAGGTGATGACGAATTTGAGCATGTCCTCTGCGAGACGCATGTCGTCCTGCAGGTCCGCAAAGGCAATCTCGGGCTCGATCATCCAGAACTCAGCCGCGTGGCGGGTGGTGTTGGAATTCTCGGCGCGGAAGGTGGGGCCGAATGTGTAGACGTTGCGGAACGCCATGGCGAAGGTCTCCGCGTTGAGCTGACCAGACACGGTGAGGTTCGTCTCCTTGTTGAAGAAGTCCTCAGTGTAGTCTATCTTGCCCTCCTCGGTGCGGGGGGGATCTGCCAGATTGAGAGTTGTCACCTGGAACATCTCGCCCGCGCCTTCGCAGTCGGAACCTGTGATGATGGGTGTGTGCACATAGATGAAGTTGCGGTCCTGGAAGAACTTGTGAATGGCGTAGGCCGCCAGGCTGCGTATGCGGAAAACCGCCTGGAAGGTGTTGGTGCGGGGGCGGAGGTGGGTTATCGTGCGCAGATACTCGAAGCTGTGGCGCTTTTTCTGGAGAGGATAATCGGGGGTGGACGCACCCTCGACCGCGATCTCCGCTGCCTGTATCTCGAAGGGCTGCTTTGCTTCAGGCGTCTCGACGAGAGTGCCCTTTACAATTATGGCTGTACCCACGTTGAACTTGGAAATGTCCGCGAAATTCGCCAGATCATCGTGATAAACGACCTGGACGGCGTCAAAAAAGGTACCGTCGTTCAGGACGATGAAGCCGAAGGCCTTGGAGGCGCGGATGCTGCGTACCCAGCCGCCGACCTGAACGGTCCCGCCGGCCAGCTCTTTATAGTTTTTGTGCAGTTCTCTGATTGTCATTAGTGTTTCCATGTTTTCCACCAGCCCCGCCGGGGCATCCTTTCTCGGAGTTGTATTCTAAGCGGAAATGTGCTGAAATTTTTAATACACTACAATATAGCAAATATTCCCGGCTATTTCAATGATTATTGTGTCATCCGGCGCAATTTCCATAATGTGACCATATAATAAGCAGTGATAACCTGCCTTTTGCGTAAAATGCAGGAAAAAGTTCCGCCTGATGCAAAAATAACCGATATTTGGATAATAAATCGGTAAATATTCCAAATGTTAAATACTTGTGAAAATAAGACTTGCAAATTGGAAAAAGGATGGTAGAATATAATATATCGTTTTGCGAAGGACAGATGTCTGTGATATATGGACATAAGCCGCCCGTATATCTGCGAACACTGAAGAGCGCACATCCGATTATTTTAAGCACACAATTTTAGTTAAAAGAAGTGCAATTGGAGGAATCATCATGAAAAAAGTATTGGCTATCATTCTGGCAGTGCTGATGCTCGCTTCCTTCGCTTCCCTCGCTGCTTGCGGCGAGAAGAAGGAAGAGGCGAACAACAACGCGGTTGACGGCGAGAACACAGCGGCTGACACTGTCTATATCGGTGTTTACGAGCCCCAGTCCGGCGACAACGGCGCGGGCGGCAAGCAGGAGATCCTGGGCATGCAGTACGCTAACTACGTACAGCCCACAGTTGAGATCGGCGGCAAGACATACAATGTCGAGCTGGTCTACGCAGATAACGAGTCTTCCACAGACAAGGCTGTCTCCGCCGCTACAAAGCTCGTGGGTGCAGGCTGCTCTGTTATCCTGGGCTCCTACGGCTCCAGCGTTGCTATTGCGGCAGGCCCCACATTTGAAGAAGCCGGCATCCCCGCCATCGGCGTTACATGCACAAACCCCCAGGTAACTGACGGCAACGATTACTACTTCCGCATCTGCTTCCTGGATCCCTTCCAGGGCACCGTAGATGCTAACTACGCATATGAAAAGCTGGGTGCCAGAACAGTTTACTGCCTGGGTCAGCTGGGCAACGACTATGATCAGGGCCTTATCAACTACTTTGTAAAGGCAGCTGAGGATCTGGGCATGGAAGTCATTACAGAGAGCTTCCCCGAGAACAACTCTGACTTCACATCTTACCTGACAAACGCTAAGAACGCCGGTGCGGAAGCAATCTTCGCTCCCTGCTCCCTGAGCTATGCACAGCTCATCATCGAGCAGGCTGCAGCACAGGGCATCAATATCCCCCTGCTGGCTGGCGACACATGGGATTCCAATGTTATCCTGAGTGCTGCTGCGGGTAAGGACCTGTCCATCTACGTCTCCACCTTCTATCAGGAGGGCGCTGATCCCGAGTTTGAAGAGGGCATCAAGGCATGGATCAACTCCAATGCTGACGCGAAGGCCAACAACGGCGGCGATGATACTATTGCAGCAGTTACAGTCATGGGCTACGACGCATACTTCACAGCTCTTGAGGCTCTGAAGAATGCCGGCACAACAGACGCCGGTGCTGTGAGAGACGCCCTTGTCGACACAGTCTATACTGGCATCACAGGCGAGATAAAGTTCGATGATATTGGCGATGCAATGCGCGACACTGCTTACATCAAGGTTGCAAACACTGAGACAGGTGCTTGGGACTTTGCGGCAGTCCAGGGCGTTAAGTAAGCGAATTTGAATATTCAATTATACTGAAACTTATTTAATCTCAATGACTGTGGCAGGGGTCTCTTTTAGGGACCCCTGCCATGAATGGTGTTATGGATACGAAACCGGAATATCCCAGAGGAGGGAATTTGCGGCGGATCCGGGCGATTGGGTATTACAATCAGCGCATAAGCTGTTGATTGTGCCCTGATTGTAATGCCGAAACAAACTAATAAGAGGGAGGAAAAACCTCAATGTCTGCATTTTTGAGCGCGAATATGCCGTATATCCTAGCAGGTATCTCCGTGGGCGGTCAGTACGCACTGATAGCCATAGGATATACCATGGTTTACGGTATTCTTCGCCTTATCAACTTTGCCCACGGCGATATCTTCATGGTCGCGGGTCTCGTGATGGTTTATGCGTCGGCGTCTCTGCCCCTCTACATAGCCATCCCCATCGTCCTCATAGCAACTATGGTGCTCGGCTTTGTTATCGAGCGCGTGGCGTATAAGCCACTGAGAAGCGCGCCCCGCATGAGTGTAATGATCTCCGCCATCGGCGTGAGCTACCTGCTCCAGAACTGCGCGCTGTACTTCACAGGCGGTCTGCCTCAGGTGTACCCCGCGATCCCGTTTTTGAGCAAGTCCGTCACAATTCTCGGCGCTACCACAAAGATGGTCACGCTCATCACCCCGGTGCTGACGATAGTGCTCGTGATAGTGCTCATGCTCCTTATCAACCACACGAAGATAGGCATGGCGATGCGCGCCGTCTCCAAGGATTTTGAGACGAGCCAGCTCATGGGTATCAAGATCAACAGCGTCATCAGCGTGACGTTCATCATCGGCTGCTTCCTCGCGGCTGTCGGCTCGCTGCTGTACTTCTCCAACTACACATCCGTTATCCCCACATCCGGCTCTATGCCGGGCCTTAAGGCCTTCGTAGCGGCTGTGTTCGGCGGTATCGGTTCCATCCCCGGCGCTGTTATCGGCGCATTCATCATCGGTATCTGCGAGAACATCATAAAGGGCGTCGGTCTGACCACGTTCTCCGACGCGTTTACGTTCGTCCTCCTGATAGTTATCCTGCTGGTCAAGCCCACCGGTATCTTCGGTGAGAAGGCCACCGATAAGGTTTGAGGTGAGCGCCATGAGTACAAAGACTACAACACTTGCAAAAAAGGACAATACAGGGAAGTATATAGGCATCGTGCTTCTGCTGGCGCTCTATGCTCTGGCATATCTGCTGGACAACGTCCTGCCCCAGAACTCCTTCACGCTCATGCTGGTACCCGTGCTCAAAAAGGGCGCGATATATTCACTGCTTTGCGTGTCCATGAACCTGCTTAACGGCTTCACGGGTCTGTTCTCCCTTGGTCAGGCGGGATTCATGTTGGTGGGCGCTTACGCCTACTCCATCTTCTGCATCCCCGCGGAGCAGCATGAGGCTGTATACCAGTACTTTGAAGGCGGCACTATCCGCTTTTCAATCCCTGAGGCATTCAGCAGCCTGCTGGGCGCGAATGCGGGCACGCTCATCGGCGTTGTCATCGCTATAATAATCGCCGGCCTTATCACGGCTATCTTCGCCACGCTCATCGGCATTCCCGTGCTCAGACTGAAGAGCGACTACCTCGCTATCGCGACACTGGGCTTTGCTGAGATAATCCGCGCCGTGTTCCAGTGGGAGGGCCTGGGCCGCATCACAAACGGTTCGAACCTCCTGAGAAAGTACACGACCTTTGCGGACATGAAGCTGGTGTTCGGGGACGTTACTCTGAAGTTCAGCACTCTGTTCCCGTTCATAATCGTGTCGATATGCATCCTGCTCATCGTTCTACTCATCAACTCTTCCTATGGCCGTGCACTAAAGGCGGTACGTGACGACGAAGTCGCGGCGGAGGCTATGGGCGTGAACCTCTTCAAGCACAAGATGCTCTCCTTCATCATCTCCAGCTTTTTCGCCGGAGTGGGCGGCGCCCTGCTCGCCATGTATCAGGCAACAGTCCAGGCGTCCGCTTTTAAGACGGCTATGACATATGAGATACTCCTCATGGTGGTTATCGGCGGTATCGGATCTGTTTCCGGCAGCTGTATCGCCGCGTTCCTCTACATTGCCTGCTCCGAGTGGTGGCTGCGCTTCCTGGACAGCGGCTCCTTCTTCGGAATGAGCGTGCCCATCTTCAGAGACGGCTTCCGCAAGGTCGTGTTCTCTGTTGTCATCATGATAATCGTGCTGTTCTTCAGCAAGGGTATAATGGGCGATAAGGAGATATCCTTCACAAGACTTAAGGCGAAGCTAAGGAAAAAACCTAAGGATCAACCGCCGGCTGAGTCTGAAAAGGAGGAGGTGGCGTCCAAATGAGCAAGAACGTGCTTCATGTGGAGAACGTCACTATGCAGTTCGGCGGCGTCGTGGCTGTCAATAACCTGTCTCTCGACATAAATGAAGGGCAGATAGTGGCGCTTATTGGCCCTAACGGCGCCGGCAAGACAACTGCGTTCAACTGCATAACGGGCGTATACCAGCCCACAAACGGTTTCGTGGAATTCATGGGCAAACCCATGGTGAGAAGTCATCCCCGGGGCAAGATGAAAAAGCAGTACAAAGGTGAGAACGCTGTGGCGTATGTGGGCAAGAGCTGCGTTCAGCCCACGCCCGACAGAATAACAAAGCTGGGCATTGCCCGCACATTCCAGAATATCCGTCTCTGGAAGAGCATGACGGTTTTCGAGAACGTGCTCGTTGCAAAGCATATGCGCGCAAAGCAGAATGTGTTCAGCGCGATCTTCCGCGGAAATAAGAAGGAAGAAAAGCGTATGCGTGAGGAGACGATGGAACTGCTCCGGGAGCAGGGACTTGACAAGTTCAAGGACGAGATAGCGACAAGTCTGCCCTATGGCCTCCAGAGACGTCTTGAGATAGCTCGTGCTCTGGCAACAAATCCAAAGCTCCTGCTCCTGGATGAACCTGCGGCGGGAATGAACCCCCAGGAAACTCAGGAACTGGCGGAGTTCATCAAGGAGATAAAGGAAAAGTACCATATCACAGTGTTCCTTATCGAGCACCATATGGATCTCGTCATGAAAATCTCTGACTATATCTATGTTATCGACTTCGGCAGCGAGATCGCCCAGGGCGTTCCCGCCGAAATTCAGAACAATCAGCGTGTTATCGACGCATATCTGGGGGTGGATGAGGAAGATGCTTAAGATCGAAAATCTGAGAGTCAGCTTCGGCGGCATCAAGGCCGTGCGCGGCATAGATCTCCAAGTTGAGGAGGGCCAGATAGTCACCCTCATCGGCGCCAACGGCGCGGGCAAGTCGACGACACTGCGGTCCATCGCCGGAATTGAAAAGCCCGAAGCGGGCAAGATTGAGTTTATGGGCGAGGACATCACCGGGGCGGACCCCACGTCCATCGTTGCAAAGGGAATCACAATGGTACCCGAGGGACGGAAGATATTCCCGGATATGACGGTCCTCGAGAATTTGAAGATAGGCGCGTACCTGCGTAAGGACGACCTGACCGACGATATCAACTGGGTGTTTGACCTCTTCCCCCGCCTCAAGGAGAGAAGCTGGCAGGCGGGCGGTACGCTCTCCGGCGGCGAGCAGCAGATGCTGGCGGTGGGCAGAGCGCTCATGAGCAAGCCGAAGCTCATCATGATGGATGAACCATCTCTAGGCCTTGCGCCTCTTATTGTCAAGAATATCTTCGAGATAATCAAGGAGATAAATAAGCAGGGCGTCACAGTACTGCTTATCGAGCAGAACGCTAACATGGCCCTTAAAACCGCCTCCTGGGCATATGTCATGGAGACGGGCAACATAACCATGGAGGGGCCGGGCGCGGAGCTGCTGGAGAACGAGCAGATAAAGGAAGCGTACCTGGGCAAAGCCAAGGAACACGAATAAAAAAGAAGTCACCCCGGAGGATGTCTCCGGGGTGACTTCTTATATGTAGGACCGCTCGACCTTTATTACGCAGCTGCAGGCAGGAAATTGTTCTCTCACTGCGTCGGAAACACGGCGTTTCAGACCGCCGTCGCCCACCGGAAATCCCGGAGGAGTTACAAGGTCAAAGATGAGGTTTGTGTGGGTGGGACCGCTTATCATGCGGAAATCGTGAATGGAGAGTTCAGGGTCAAGGCCACGCACGATGTCCTCCACGGAGCCTCGCATGGACATCACCGAGTCACTGTCAGTGTCGATAGGGTCCATGTGTATGCACGCTTCGCAGCCCAGCTGGCTCTTGAGTTCCGCCTCAATGCGGTCGATAACGTCGTGGAGCCGGTATATGTCCATATTTCCGGGAACCTCGCCGTGGAGGGACACCATAACGCGCCCGGGACCGTAGTCGTGGACAACGAGATCGTGCATGGCGTATATCTCCGGGTGGGACATGACGATTTTTTTTATCTTATCGACGAACTCGGGAGCAGGGGGCTGACCGAGGAGAGGATCGATCGTGTCCTTGGCGGCGGATATGCCTGAATAGAAGATGAACAGCGCAACGGCGATACCGCACCAGCCGTCAATATTGAAGGGCAGCAGGGGGCTTATAGCAAGGCATATGAGCACCACAGAGGTGGCTATCATATCGCTGAGGCTGTCTGCCGCGGTGGCTTTCATGGAGACAGAGCCGATTTTTTTGCCGATGCGTCTGTTGTAAATATACATGTACAGCTTTACGCATATGGAGACGGCGAGGATAGCTATCACGAGGACGCTGCGCTCCACACTCTCCGGGTGGAGGATCTTCTCTACAGAGCTTTTTCCAAGCTCGAATGCCATGATAATTATGAGCATTGAGACGATAAAACCGGCTATGTATTCAATACGTCCGTGTCCGAAGGGGTGCTCGTGGTCCGCGGCGGCGCCGGCGAACTTGAAGCCGAGAAGAGTGACGAGAGAGGAACCCGCATCGGACAGGTTATTGAATGCGTCCGCGGTTATGGAGATAGCGCCGCTCAGGTTACCCGCCAAGAACTTGATGGCGAAGAGCAGAAAGTTAAGGGCGATGCCGCAAACACCGCAGAGTATGCCGTATTTTTGCCGCACCGCTGGGATGGTGACATCATGGCTGCCGGGGATAAATAGTTTTGCAAATAAAGATATCATAAAAATGCACCCGTTTCGTTAATATGTTGCCGTTTACTGGCTATTCTAACACAGTATACTGGAGAAATAAATAAAAATTTGCAATATTATAGAATTCACTTGCAAAACTATGAATTTTCTGTTAAAATTCTGTCTATGTTTGAATAGAGGATCGGATGAAACCTGCGGAAAAGTGGCGCGGCTTGCCGCGCCAGCCGAAGGAGTAACACTATCAGGAGCCTTTTATAAGGTCGATGACTGCAGGGGGACGGTAATCTGGAGACGCCCGCTTAAAAGCGCGGGGGCCGAAGGTGAAAAGCGCGGCGCGCAAATCTCTCAGGCAAAAGGACAGATGCAGTTGTGGACAGCGGGGTTGGATTCCGTATGCCCGCTGTTCGTGTTTTGGTTTTTGAGAGGTGAGCCGTGTTCGGCGCGCCTCTTTTTCATTTTCAGTTTAAGAATGGAGGAGATGAGAACGATGCTGGATGCTATTGAAAGAGTAAATTCAGCCATCAACAACGTGGTCTGGGGAATACCCATGCTGATACTTCTTGTGGGTACGGGTTTGTTCCTTACTATCAGGAACAGAGGCGTGCAGTTCAGGAAATTCGGCTATGCCATGAAGAATACTGTGGGCAAAATGTTCACAAAGACGAAGGCGGGAAAGGGCGAGGTAACACCTTTCCAGGCTGTAACAACGGCGCTTGCCGCGACGGTGGGTACAGGCAATATCGCGGGTATCACATTCGCTGTTACCCTTGGCGGCGCCGGTTCCATCTTTTGGCTGTGGGTCACAGCGCTCATCGGTATGTGTACAAAGTACGCCGAGGTCCTGCTGGCGGTCAAGTTCCGTGAGCGCAACCCTGACGGTGACTGGGTCGGCGGTCCCATGTATTATATCAAGAACGGTCTGGGCAAGAACTGGAAGTGGCTGGGCGTTATATTCTGCATCTTCGGCGGCCTTGCGGCGTTCGGTATCGGCAACGCCGTTCAGGTGGGCACTATCACAAGCTCCATCAACACGGCGATCGAGGCGTTCAACCCGGCATATTCTTCTCATACAACAGTTAACATAATCATGGGCATGATCATTGCAGTCATCGTGGCGGTCACTCTTATCGGCGGTATCAAGCGTCTGGGCAGCGTGACAGAGAGACTGGTGCCCTTCATGAGCGTTATTTATATTGTAGCGTGCCTGGTGGTCGTTTTCGCGAATATCGGTTCTATCGGAACTGTTCTGGGTGAGATATTCACAGGCGCCTTCAAGCCCGCTGCAGTTACAGGCGGCGTTGTGGGCTCTGCGTTTATGGCGCTCACATGGGGCATGAAGCGCGGCGTGTTCTCCAACGAGGCGGGTCTTGGCTCCGCGCCCATGGCACATGCGGCAACTTCTGAGACAAACCCCGTAAAGCAGGGGCTCTACGGCATCTTCGAAGTGTTTATGGACACTATCGTCATCTGCACCCTTACAGGTCTTACTCTACTAATGAGCGGCATTGACCTGAACTACGGCGTGAAGGGTACGACGGCTCTTAACTCTGCCGCGCTGGGTACAGTGTTTGGCAGCAAGGTGGGCGCACTGATAATCGCGGTCGGCATAGTTCTGTTTGCCCTTTCCACAACGCTGAGCTGGGGACTTTACGGCTCCCGCTGCTGCGAATTCATCGGCGGCAAGAAAGCAATGAAGGCTTATCAGGTGGTGTTCGTTCTGGTGTGTATTGTGGGTGCTACCATGGACCTGGGGCTTGCCTGGGACATCGCGGACACACTTAACGGTCTCATGGCGATACCCAACCTTATAGCTCTGATCGGGCTGAGCGGCGTCGTTGTGAAGCTTACGAAGGATTACTTCTGGAACAAGGAGAAGACGCTTCTCGACGAATAACAAGCATACAGAAAAGACTCCGTGCAGTATCCCTGCACGGAGTCTTTTTATTTCTTTCTCTTTTTGGGCGAGGGCAGCTCGTCGTACATGGCATTTAACAGACCGGTCAGATATTCGCGGCTGTCAACATTGTCAACGAGGAGCATTGGCTTTGCCCCCTCATAGGGTGTTTCGAGGTGCGCATCTGGTGGCATATAGGCCGCCGCGGACGGCACGTTTTTTACGAGGAAACGGTCGTCATACACACCGCCGGCGATCCTGCCACGGTAGTAAATTATATATTCGCCCATCATAGCCCGGCTGGATATGTCCTCAAGGCCGGAGAGCTGTTCCATAATATAATCAAAGTATTCCTTGCTCGACGCCATATAAAGTCTCCTTCTAAAAACACAAACTTGATATAATTTTTTTCAGGCAAAAGCCGGTTTATCCAACATAAAACGCAGGCAAAACAGGACTATAAACAAAAATTTATGGTGGCTTATTTATAGTATATATCCAAAAGAAACAATCCCCTTGCGGGCGCCGGGGGCGGGAGAAAAGAGCCGCTGCCGTAGGTGAGGGCTTCACCGAGCTGCTCTGGAGTCAGCTTACCAAGTCCGGCGTCGGTCAGTGCGGAGACCATCCTGCGCACCATGTGGTAAAGAAAGCCGTTTCCAGTGAAGTCGATGGTGATCCTGTTCCCGTCTTTTTTGATATCTATATCATCAATGCGCCGTATAGTTGACTTTTTGCTCTTTTTAAGGTCGCTGAAGGGGAGAAAATCGTGCTCACCGAGAAGGTGATGAGCGGCGGCTTTCATCAGGCCGATATCGGGCGTCTCCGTCATTGACCAGGCGTAATTCCCGGAGAAGACGTTCTTTTCGCCGTTAATAATCAGCGTATAGCGATAAGTCTTTCCCCTCGCGTTAAGCCTGGCATGGAAGCGGGGCGGTACCGGTTCAAGGGATTTAATGGCGATGTCCCGGGGGAGAAATTCGTTCACCTTGGCCATGAGTTCCCTAGGAGAAAGGCTGGTGTCGCAGCGGAAGCTCGCCCGCTGCCCGAGGGCGTGTACGCCCTTGTCGGTGCGGCCTGCGCCGTTTACTTCAATATCCTGCTCCAACAGGCGGGAGAGCAGTGTCTCCAGCTTCCCTTGTATCGTGTTTTCCGTGTTGCCTTGCTTCTGCCATCCGTTGTATTTTGTGCCGTCGTATTCGAGAGTGGCAAGATAATTGCGAATCATGTTATCACATCCGGTGTGTATTATAACTCAAAGGGAGGAAATTGTGAAGAATGTCGGAAGGAAATCGCGTGCAAAATGCGCAACCCAGCATCATTGACAAAGATACTGCCATAGGATATTTTGTTTTTGTAAGAAAATAACGCAGGGTGCGGTGTAAACCAGTGCCCATGATTTTAACGAGGAGGTACATTCAGATGATGGAAGATTATGTACAGAGAGCATTGGTAGATAACCTGAGAGACCCCGTATGGTACACAGAGACAATGTGGAAGCGCGGCCTGTCCGGATTTCCTCCCGCGATTGTTACCTGCGCTATCACAGGCGGCAACCAGGGCAAGGAAGCCAACCCCAACCTGCCCGAGACTATCGAGGAGCAGGTAGAGAGCACATACGAGGCATACAAGGCCGGCGCTACGATGGTGCATATCCACACCCGCAAGAAGGATCACCTCTCCGAAATGTCCTATGATCCTGAACTTTACCGTGAGGTCAACGCAAAGATCCGCGAGAAGTGCCCGGATATCATCATCAACAACACGAATATCTGCGGCCGCCAGGTGTTTGATGACCAGAACTATGTGACGGACAGACGTACATCTATTATCGAAGCTGGCGCGGAAGTCGGCTCCTGCGATGTCTCCTGCTACTGCTCCCAGATCCCCATGAAGGCAAATCCCCCCGAGCACCCCGAGGATTGGGTGATCAACTACGGTTACTTTATCACACCTTCCGACGTTGACATTTCTCTGGATCTCATGAAGCAGTACGGCGTGAAGCCCGAATTTGAGTGCTTTGCCATGACCGATCTGCACTATGTCCGCCGCCTCATCAACAAGGGCTGGACAGATCCAACGGGCGGACCCAACTGGGTGTCCTTCGTCTATACGACGGGTTCCAACTGGAATCTCCCCGAGTTCATGGATATGCTCAAACAGGTATGCCCCAGAAATACTCTGCTGAATATCATTGCTACGGGCACACAGCAGTTCCCCATCCTGACGGAAGCTCTCATCCATGGCTTCAACGTCCGCGTCGGCATGGAGGACAACGTGTACCTGGGCAAGGGCAAGAAGGCGGACTCCAACGCCCAGCTCGTCGAGAAGGTCATGCAGATCGCGAAGCTCATCGAGCGTCCTATCGCAAACTGCGAGCAGGCGCGCGCAATGCTGGGCCTCGGCGCTCCCAGAAAGTTCGAGTGGAAAGACTGATAAAGGTATAATAAACTCCTGAAAATACTTAAAAGCCGCGCCCCGGATATGTCCGGGGCGCGGCTTGCATATATAATTCAAAGATCAGATAAGACCCTGCGCCATCATGGCGTCGGCGACCTTCAGGAAACCGGCAATGTTTGCGCCGGCGGCATAGTTGCCTTCCAGACCGTATTCCTTTGCGGAATCGGCGCAGTTACGATAAATGCCGACCATGATGTCCTTGAGCTTTGCGTCGACCTCCTCAAAGGTCCAGGAGTAGCGCATGGAGTTCTGGCTCATTTCGAGAGCGGAGGTCGCGACGCCGCCCGCGTTTGCAGCCTTGGCGGGACCAAAGAGTACACCGGCAGCCTGGAGAGTTTCGATAGCGTCGGGAGTGGAGGGCATGTTGGCGCCCTCGGCGACGACCTTAACGCCGTTTGCTATGAGAGCTTTGGCGGAGTCGAGATTGAGTTCGTTCTGAGTAGCGCAGGGGAGAGCAATGTCGCAGGGGACGGTCCAGATGCCCTTGGAGCCGTTTGCGTCCTCGTGGTACTCTGCGTCCTTGTGTACGTCAACATACTCCTTGATACGGCCGCGGCGGACCTCCTTGATGTCCTTGATGAGGTCGAGGTCGATGCCGTTCTTGTCGTAAATATAGCCGTTGGAGTCGGACATGGCTACGACCCTCGCGCCGAGCTCCGTCGCCTTTTTAACGGCGTAGATAGCCACATTGCCGGAGCCGGAAACCACAACGGTCTTACCCTGGAAGGAGTCGCCATGGTCCTTGAGCATTTCCTGCGTGAAGTAGCACAGACCGAAACCAGTTGCCTCTGTGCGGGCGAGAGAGCCGCCGTATGTGAGACCTTTGCCGGTAAGAACACCTGTGTGCTCACCGCGGATGCGCTTGTACTGACCGTAGAGGAAACCAATCTCTCTGCCACCCACGCCGATATCGCCTGCGGGAACGTCAGTGTCGGCGCCGATGTACTTGCATAGCTCGGTCATGAAGCTCTGGCAGAAGCGCATGATCTCAGCGTCGCTTTTGCCGTGAGGATCAAAGTCGGAACCGCCCTTCGCACCGCCGATAGGCAGCGTTGTGAGACTGTTCTTGAAAGTCTGCTCAAAACCCAGGAACTTCAGCACTGAGAGGTTGACCGTGGGATGAAATCTGAGACCGCCCTTGTAGGGACCGATGGCTCCGTTGAACTGAATGCGGTAGCCGCGGTTTACATGGGGGACGCCGGCATCGTCAGTCCAGGTCACGCGGAACTGGAAAACTCTGTCCGGCTCAACGAGACGCTCCAGAAGAGCGGCTTTTTCGTATTCGGGGTGTCTGTCAACAACAGGGGCGAGAGAGGTGAGGACCTCCTCCACTGTCTGAAGGAATTCCGGTTCGTTGGCGTTCTTGGCGGCTGTTGCGTCAAGTACGCGCTGTACATATGCGTTCATGAGTTATCCTCCTTTATGTTTTGAAACTGAAAGCAGCTGAAGCTGCAATTTTGCATTGATTTGATGAAAATATTATGACTTGACACCGCCGGTTTGTCAACGAAAAAACGGCGTTTTTTGGAGAGATTATTCAATTTTATCAAAGGTATACCATTTGAAAGGCAAAATTACAACGGTATGTGTATATTATTATCAGAGCCGGTGAAAAAGAGAAATTTGCAATTTTAGAAACAAAAACTGGCAAATGATGCAAGAGAGGCACAATGCGCGTCATTGTGCCTCTCTTTATTCTGCCGGTCAGCCCCCAAGCTGAGTTTCCAGCCCGCAGGAGGCGAAAATGGAGCGTATCTCCTCCTGCCGGGCATCCGGTATCGGATCAGCTGAAAGCTCATAGGGCATATCCAGCTGACGGTATTTATTCTCCCCGTATCTGTGGACAGGGATAACATCGACCCGCCTTACACCCTTTATATCCCGGAGGAAGCGGGCGGCGTTGCGGAGCTCTTCATCGCTGTCGTTATATCCTGGGATGGCGGGGTAGCGGATTATGAACTGCTGTCCCTGGGCGTCCAGCCGCCGCAAGTTTTCATGTATGGGTCTGTTGGAGACGCCGGTGTTTCTGATATGGGCCGTTTCGTCCATGCCTTTAATATCAAACAGAAGGAAATCAGCCGCCGCAAGCGCCTCAAAGCCCGCTTCCGACACGGTAAAGCCGCAGGTGTCTATTGCGGCGGAGATGCCCGCCTCGCGGCACCTCTCTATAAGGCCCAGGCAGAACTCTGGGTAGAGGCTCGCCTCCCCGCCGCCGATGGTGAGCCCGCCTCCAGAGGCGTCGTAAAATGGCTTATCCTTCACGATGATATCGAACATCTCTTCAACGGTGTACCATCTGCCGAAAATTCCAAGGGCGTCCGTGGGGCAGGCACTAAAGCATTTGCCGCACAGGGAACAGGCGCCCCTGTCCAGGTGTATAATGCCGTTTTCGACGCTCAGCGCCTTTTCCGGACAGGAGGAAACGCAGTCGCCGCAGCCGTCGCAGTCCTCGTAGGTCACCTTCATCTCAGGCGCGAGACGCTGGCCCTCCGGGTTGCAGCACCATATGCAGCGCAGGGGGCAGCCTTTGAGAAAAATCGTGGTGCGTATGCCCCAGCCGTCCACAAATGAGCCGTGGACGATGTTGAATATAAGCCCGCGGGCATTGTCATACTTTCCCATTATACCAGCTCCGTATGTCAAAGAGTCTTATTCTCAAGCCGGGCGATAATGTCGGCCTGCATGGCTTTGGAGAGTTCCACAAAGTATGCGGAGTAAGTGGCAACACGCACCACCAGATCTCTGTAATTCTCCGGGTGCGCCTGTGCATCCCTGAGGGTCTCAGTGCTCACAAAGTTGAACTGCACAAGGAAGCCGCCAATGGCAAAATATGCGCGCATCATCTGAGTGAGCTTCTTCATCTTGCTCTCGTCCTTCACAGCGTCGGGGTCAAAACGCAGATTGAGCACGCTGCCGTGGCGCAGTTTAAGATGGTCCAGCCCGGCTACGGAGCGCATAGTTGCCGTAACTCCGGAGACATTTCTGCCCTGATGGGGGGACAGACCGCCCTCCGCAAGAGGTGTGCCCGCACGGCGTCCGTCCGGCTGGGCGCCCATGATGGCGCCGCAGGGGACGTTTCCCGTCACGATGGAGCCGCAGACGGTGGGCTTGCCTCCGAACGCATACTCGTGAGTGGGGGGAGTTTCGTCCAGCACGGAGATTATATCGTTGCAGATACTGTCCACATAGGGGTCTCCGTTGCCGAATTTGGGGCACTTTTCTATCATGCGCAGTACCTTCTCGCAGCCGTTGAAGTCCGCTTTGCAGGCATCAAGCATCTGAGCCATAGTCAGCTTTTTCTCATCAAATATGAGCTTCTTACAGGCGGCCAGGGCGTCGGCGGCGTTTACAATGCCGCCTGTGGAGCAGGCGAGAGTGACGTTGGGGCGTGTACCGCCGGAGAGAATGTCCTCGCCGCGCTCCGTGCATATGGGGCTGAGGACGCTCTGGAAAGGATTGGGTACGAGAGCCGCATGAGCCTTAAGCTCAAAGTTGCCCCGCATACGAGTCACTTCCATGGCAGCCTTCGTCTGGATAACAAAGGCGTCCCAAAGCTCCTGGAAGGAGGTAAAATCCCGGGGATCGCCGGTGTGAGGACCCGCCTGCATACCGGTAACAGGGTTTTTGCCGTCGTTGAACACCAGTTCCAGCACCATGGGTACTACGAGAGAACAGTGGAGAAAATCAAAGCTCTCGCCGGGTACGGAAGGAGAGGTGCAGCCTATGATGACATAATTGCGCGCCTGCTCAAGAGTTCTGCCGTCCACCAGCATCTGGCGGATGCTGATATTATCGCCGATCCACTTGAACTTGCCGCACAATCCCTTGGATACCTCAAAGGCGCGCAGCAGGAAAGAATCGGGCATATCGTCGCTGACACGGATGACGATCTCTTCGGAGTTCAGCCCGATATCCTCTTCGGCCTCAAGAAACAGATAGGACAGATCGTTCACGCTGGTCTTACCGTCGCTGCCGCAGCCGCCGAGAATGAAGTTTGAGCCGATGCAGAAGCCCGCCATATTTGCAGCCGCCTGCTGCGAGTAAAGAATGACAGCCTCGTTTGCCTTAACCATGAGCATGCCGAGCAGCTCATAAGCGCGCGCATCTGTGAGGGCGCCTCTGTCCTTGTCCGCTTTATAGTAGGGATAGAGGTACTGGTCCGCCCGCATGAAGCCTGTGGCGTTGCCCCAGGCCTCGTTCATGAGGGTGATGAATGTGAACCATATGCACTGGACCGCCTGTTCAAAAGTTTCCGCCGGCTCGGCGGGGACTTTCCGGCAGTTTTCGGCGATTTTCTGAAGCTCTGCCCGTCGCTCGGGATCCTGCTCTTCAGCTGCAAGGCGTTCCGCCTCAAAAGCGTAGCGCTCCGCAAATACGAGCATGCCCTCCAAAGCAAGCCGGGAAGCGGTCCAGTGGACGCGGCGGCTGTACTCGTTCACGTCACTGAGGCGTGTTTTACTGATACGCTCGTCAAGCTCGGCGATGAGGCGCTTTGCGCCCTTTTTGAGAATGACGGTGTAGTCTATGCTCTGGTGGGCGAAATAGTGGTTGTTGCCGGATACTCCGCCGCCGACCACCACGGCATAAGCCGCGGCGAGTTCTTCGGGCATCTCGCCGTTTGCCCGGGAATTGACGCTCTTGCCCGCCCAATATGGTATCAGCTCATCGACAGCGGCGCGCTCGTCTGCGGTGAGCGGCTCGAATCTGTCGATAGGTCTGGTGGAGATGGTGTCTATCTCGTTCATGTACCAGTCATCCCGTATCTCGGGCATAAGGGGAGAGCCCCGGCGCTTGCCGGTGGGGCGTCCGACGATAAATTCATCCTCCTGAATACATACTGTCAGGCGGGAGAGGGTCTCCTTCAGGGCAAGCCCCCGGCGGATGGGCATAGGCTGCCCCTCTGTTTTTTTGTATATCTCGGTCATGGCGCGCAGCCTTTCCAGGCAGGCGCTGGGGGAGATGAGCATTCTGTCCCTCAGGCGCTTGAGCCTGGCGCGCTCCTTCTCCATGCCGCTCTTGTCCAGTCGTCTTATCTCTGACATGATATCACCCCGGTTCGTTTTTTCGCTTTACGAGTAAATCATACAATAGGGATTTGAGTTTTGTAAAACGTATATTTTCCGAAGTTATATGCATAGAAGTCATAATGAAGCGGGTAACGATGAGAAAACGAAATTATAAGCGGGGTAAATACTTCTCAAGTATCCCTGTGAAGAGCTGCAAAGAGGGGTTGATGTTATTCTTTCGCCATATGATGCTGATATCAAAAGGCAGGAACAGGTCCGAGAGATCCTCCATTTTTCCGGTCCACCCGGCGGTGAGGGCAGATATTCGGGGGACAATGGCAATACCGGCTCCGGACTGGACCTTAAGCAGGAGATAGGATGGGGGCTGGGGGGCTTCCGGAGAATCTATCATTTCAATAGTGATGCCGGGGATACCGTTTATGAAGAGGGAGTTTTCAACAAGCTGTATAGGCATAAGCTTCATGTAGTCCAGGACCAGAACGGTTTCTCCGGAGAGCTCACTTGCGCTGACGCTGCCGCGCCCGCAGAGAGGGTGACTCGGGGACGTGAGCACGGAGAAGCGGTCACGGAACAGCAGGCGTGTCTCAAGATTGTCCTCCCCGGCGGGCAGCTCCCCTGTGGGAACTATGGCAAGGTCGTGACTGCCGTCGAGGACGCTCTGGAAAAGCTCCGCGGTGAATGGCTGGCGGACCTCGGTGACATCCAGAGCAATGTTGGGATAGAGGGAGGAAAACTCCTTGTAAGTCGGGGTGATGGCGGACAGATATCCTCCCGCCGATATGATGCGTATGTTTCCGCTGGCGCCGCTCATGATGTTCATGGCGCGTTTTTCCAGCATATCGAATTTATCCACAAGCTGGGGGGCCTCATTATAAAGCAGCATCCCCGCGTCAGTAAGGCGCAGGTTGTTCTTTTTCCTTATGAAGAGCGCCCCACCCATCTCCGCCTCCAGTGCGGCGATATTTTTGCTCACGGTGCTCTGATGGAGAAACATTTCCTCCGCACCGCGGGAGAAATTAAGGTGTTTCGCAACGGCGATAAACTGACGAAGCTGATCTACGGTCATATGCAGCGCCTCCTTTATAAACTGAGGGTAGCATGGTTGAGGGAAGAAGTCAACTATGCGTTTTGGCAATAGAAAACGGGAAAACAGCCACTTTACAGAATAATTAACTTGCTGTATTGTAAAAAATGTAGATGATATAGCTAAATATCAACTGTAATAGGAGGGTAAAACTATGAAAAAGTTGCTTGCTGTTATTATGACGCTGTGCCTGCTCCTTTCCCTTGCGTCCCTGACCGCGTGCGGGAAAAAGGCAGAATCGAAAACGACGCCGGACAAACCGGGGCAGGCGGAGGAGAATACAGAAAAGACCGATGAGAAGATCGATTGGACAACTTATATGGGTAACGGTGAGCTTGTGGCGACGATCTTCCCAACATACGCACCCGAGGCGCTCCAGGTAATAAGAGACCAGTGGATGGGAGTTATGGAGGAGCACGGGTTTAACCCTCAGTATGCCTCCGCTGAGCTGGACATGACCCAGTTCGTGCCTCTAATCGAGAACTATATGACTATGGACGCGGCACTCCTGTGCATTTCCCCCATGGATCCTACGGGACTTGAGGATATAATCACAAAGGCGAGAGAGGACGGCATAATCGTGACGATACTCTCCGCTCAGCCGGAATACGAGGTGGACGGCGGACTTACTACCGACAACTATGCCACAGGTACTGTGACGGCGCAGATGATGCTGGACTTCATTGACAAGACCTGGCCAGACGCTGAGGACAAGAGCATCCCCGTAGCCGTGGCGATTCAGACCAATCTGCAGGAATACATAGCCAGGACTCAGGGTATTTTGGAGACAATCGAGGCTTCGGACAAGGCATATATTTCCTATCGCCAGGAAGTAACAAACAATACCGCTGAAGCTGGTTTTAACTTTGCCGAAGCTGCACTCACGGCGGATAACAGTCTGCGCTGCTTCATCATGTCCGATGCAGATCAGCTCACTGGCATCAACAATTATATCACGTCCCTGCCGGATATGCCTCTCGGCGAGGTATGCGTGGTGGCAACGGGCAACCTCCAGCCGGAGGTACAGACACTTATTGAGAGCTCTGCCGAGAATGGCGCTGTCGTCCGTGGACTCACAGCCTACGGCGGGGAGACCCCGGGCATCACCCTCGCGGAGGTGGCTCTTAAGCTCCTGTCGGGAGCGGAGGAAGGTCCCTGCTGGGCATACGACGAGATATATACGGTGAACTCCTTTGGGTTTGAATATCATGGATAAGGAAAGGCAAAAAAACAGAGCCGCCACTGGCGGCTCTGTTTTTTGTTCTATCTGGACTGATTCAGTATGTCGTGGGCGATGGGGGTATAGAAAAGCTCACGGATCTTATCCCCGTCCTTCGTCTGCCCCAGGACCCACATAAGCTTCGCAACGGCGGCCTCTGTTGTCATGTCGTACGCCTCCAGGAGATTAAGTGTATTCTTGAGCCTGTGCCCCACATTGTATACGGCGAGGTCGCTGCCCTCATGCTGGACCTGAGTCGTCATGAGGACTGTCTTGCCGTTTTTAACGGCGCTTTCGATAACGGAGTAGAAGTCGCTGCCCTCGTAGCTGGGAAGCCCGCCCACGCCGAAGCTTTCGATTATCAGCGCGTCATTGTGCTCCAGCATATAGGATATAAGCCCGATGTCGGTGCCCGGGATCATCTTCACAAGCCCGACTTTCCTGTCCAGCGACTCATAGAACACGGGAGCTGCCGGGCGGGGACTGTCGATATACTGGAGGAGATAGCCGTCCTGAAGCACGGCGACAAAGGGGTAGTTGATACTGGAGAACGCCTGAAAGCTCTTGGAATGGGTCTTTCTCGCCCGGGTACCCAGAATGACCTTCCCGTTAAAGACGATAAACACACCGGAGAGAGTATCGGCGCTGGCACAGATAAAGCTGTCCCGCAGATTCGTCTTGGAGTCGGTAGTCTCGGAATTTATGGGTTTCTGGGAGCCGGTGAATATGATAGGCTTTGGACTGTTCTGAACAAGGTAGCTCATAGCGGCGGCAGAATACGCCATAGTATCGGTTCCGTGGGCTATGACGAAGCCGTCGTAGCGGTCGTAATTGCGGCGTATGGTTTCCGCGATATCCAGCCAGATATCCGGGGTGATATTTGTGCTGTCCAGGTTGCAGACCTGGGTGCAGGTCACGCTGCAGAAGTCAGAGATGTCCGGTACGTAATTCAGCAGCTGCTCGCTGGTGAGCTCAGGGGCGTAGCCCTCGGGCGTCATCTCGGAGGCGATGGTGCCTCCGGTGCCTATCATGAGTATTTCTTTCATAGTTGTCACCCTTTTCCATTCAGATAAATACCCCAGTATGCGGCGCCAAGGGCCATGCCGCCGGCCATATTGCCGAGAGTAACGGGCAGCAGATTTTTCAGAAACATAGCGCCCCACGTGAGCCCGGGTATGTCCGCGCCGTGTTTAGCGGCTGTGAGGATACCGACGGGAATATAGTACATATTTGCCACGCTGTGCTCAAAGCCGCACACAACGAAGGCAAGTATGGGAAGATAGATAGCGGCGATCTTGCTGCCCGGGGTCTTGCCCGCAAAGGAGACCCATACCGCAAGACAGACCAGAATATTGCACAGCACGCCCCTGACGAACGCCTCCCAAAAAGGGAGAGAGACCTTTGCAAGCGCGGTATCCGTGGCGGCGTGCAGAACCGGTATGCCGCCCAGTACAACAAGTCCCGCAACGATCATGCTGCCGATGAGATTGCCGAGATATACTATAAAAAGACATCTTATAAACGCCGATATCCTCACCTCGCCGGTGAGGACCGGGATTATTATAAGGCAGTTCCCTGTAAAAAGCTCACTGCCCGCCAGAATAACAAGGGTGAGCCCAACGGGGAACACCGCGCCTGATATGAGCCTCGCGGCGCCGGCAATGCCCACTCCGCTCGACGCGATGGTTGAAGTGACTGCGCCGAAGGCTATGAAAAGCCCTGCCATAACAGCCAGCAGGAACATTTTCAAAGGGGGGAGTTTTGTCTTTGCGGCGCCTACAGCGGCGTAACCGTGAGCAATCTCGAATGGGGAATTCATAAGCTGTCCTCCAAGTTATGTTTGTACCAAGCATAGCACAAAAGAGTACCAGGCTCAAGCCCTGGGAGGGCGCGGGATGAAAAGACGTGCAAATTTCATATAAAGTGCGCGGTAAAGGCGTGACATTTGCACTTTAACGTAGAAAAGAATGCGCCGCCGTTTTATCCGCTTGAAAAGCACTTTATCATAGGATAGAATGACAGCAAAAGCCGTCCGGGGCCGAGCCGGGCAGAGAGGAGCGGGTAATATGGAACTTAAAGTTGTCAAATTCGGCGGCAGCTCACTGGCTGACGCGGAGCATTTCAGAAAGGTCGCGGCGATAATCAAGGAGGAGGACAGCCGTCGCTATGTGGTGGCGTCGGCCCCCGGCAAGCGCAGCGACGATGACGAAAAAGTGACCGATATGCTTTATGAGTGCTTCGAACTTGCCCAGGAGGACAGGAGCATCGACGAGGTGTTTTCCCGGATAATCAGACGCTATGAGGACATCATCCATGACCTGGGGCTGAAGCTCGACCTTTCAAAGGAGTTTGCAACGATAAAGACGCTTATCGAGCACAAGATAGGAAGGGACTACGCAGCGTCCCGCGGGGAATATCTCAACGCCATGATCCTTGCGGATTTCATGGGATATGATTTCGTGGACGCGGCGGATATAGTGAGGTTTAAGGACAACGGCGTTTTCGACAGTGCGGATACTCAGCGCAGGGCGTCCAAGGAGCTGAAGAAGCACGAGCGCGCGGTAGTCCCAGGATTTTACGGAAAGATGCATAACGGCAGCATCCGGACATTTTCCCGGGGCGGCAGCGATATAACGGGTTCCATAGTCGCCTGCGCGGTTGAGGCGGACATATACGAGAACTGGACCGATGTGTCCGGAATGCTCATGGCAGACCCACGGTGTGTACCGGATCCGGAACCCATAGCCACGATAACATATAAGGAGCTGCGGGAGCTGAGCTACATGGGCGCGACCGTTCTTCATGACGAGGCGATTTTCCCTGTGCGGGAAGTAGGCATCCCGATAAATATAAGGAACACGAACGATCCCGATGCAAGAGGGACGTTTATTGTGCCGACAGTTGGTAAGGATGACATGCCTCCCCATCAGGTGACGGGTGTTGCCGGGCATAAGGGCTTTATGACGATATCCGTGGAAAAGGACATGATGAACAGCGAGCTGGGATTCGGCAGAAAAGTGCTGGCCGTGCTGGAAAAGCATGGGGTGTCCTTTGAACATCTGCCCTCAGGCATCGACACCCTCTCGGTGATCGTGGACGAGAAATCCATGGCCGGCATAGAGCAGCGGGTCATAGACGATATATGCCGGGCGGTTGAACCGGACACCATCAGCGTGGAACGGGATATAGCACTCATTGCGGTGGTGGGACGCGGACTTGTCAGCGCAAAGGGCACTGCGGGGCGCGTGTTCACAGCGATCGGCGACGCCGGCGTGAATATAAAGATGATAGATCAGGGCTCCAGCGAGCTGAATATAATCGTAGGGGTGAGCGGCGAGGACTACGTGCCCGCGCTGCGCGCCATATACAACGAGTTCGTGAAGTGAGGCAGAACAATGATATGTGAGAATATTGGCGTAAACGGGAAGGGGCACCTCACCTTTGCCGGGCAGGATACGGTGGAGCTGGCTGCGAAGTACGCTACGCCGCTTTATCTTATGGATGAGGATAGAATAAGGCACAACTGCCGGGTATATAAGCAGGCGATGGCCAGCTATTTCGGGGAGGGTTCATTCCCTATCTATGCCAGCAAGGCGGCCTGCTTCAAGCGGATGTACGTCATAATGCAGGAGGAAGGGCTCGGCGTGGACGTGGTTTCCGTGGGGGAGATATACACAGCATATTGCGCCGGATTTGACATGGAGAAGGTATATTTTCACTCCAATAATAAGACGGAATACGATATTGCTTTTGCTATGGAGCACGGTGTGGGCTGCTTCGTTGCCGATAATCTTGAGGAGCTTCAGGGGATACAGGAGGAGGCCGCCAAAAGGGAAATTATCCAACGGGTGATCCTGCGCCTTACGCCGGGCATAGATACGCACACTTATGAGGCGGTGAACACCGGGAAGGTGGACTCCAAATTCGGCGTCGCCATAGAGACGGGGCAGGCTGAAGAACTGCTGCGCTTCGTGCTGGAGCTTAAGAACGTGAAGCTTGAAGGCTTCCACTGTCATATAGGTTCCCAGGTGTTCGATGCGGACACTTTTCTCCGCGGCAGCGATATAATGATGGGGTTCATGGCTATGGCTGCGGAGAAGTATGGGTTTATAACCGAAGTTCTGGACCTGGGCGGCGGCTACGGCGTGCGCTATACGGAGGGCGACCCCGTGTTCGACATGGGCGAGAGCATAGGAGAGGTGGCCCGCCGCGTGAAGGAGAACGGGGAAAGACTTGGCATCAAGCTGCCGAAGGTGATAATGGAGCCGGGCCGGAGCATCGTTGCGGACGCGGGCATGACGCTTTACACGGCAGGCACTATCAAGCGCATACCGGGATACAAGAACTATGTCTCCGTGGACGGCGGCATGACGGATAACCCCAGATACGCCCTCTACGGCTCTGAGTATACCCTGTTTGCCGCGAACCGAATGAACGAAGAGAACAAAATCACGGCTGATGTGGTGGGGCGCTGCTGTGAGAGCGGGGACATAATCCAGCCGCAGGTGACTCTGCCGGAGATCCGGCGGGGGGACATCATAGCCGTTTGCACTACCGGCGCCTATAAC
The DNA here is from genome assembly GCA_934552825.1 of uncultured Oscillospiraceae bacterium. GTDB lineage: Bacteria > Bacillota > Clostridia > Oscillospirales > Oscillospiraceae > CAKTEQ01. The sequence continues at coordinate 204,405 of CAKTEQ010000001.1, read as the reverse complement.
TACTCCATGGCGTCCCGGTACAACCGTATACCGGTGCCGCCTGTTGTGATGCTGCGGGACGGAGGCAGCTATGTGGCCGTAAAGGGTGAGACCCTTGAGGATATCGTAAAGAATGACGTGTAAAAACCGCCCGGGATATGTCCCGGGCGGTTTTGCTTATCCTTCAGTTTTCTTTTCCTCCCGCCGGGCAAGGGCGACGAGAATACCTGCGAAGATCCACACGCCGAAGCATATCCACTGGCTTGTGGAAAACGCTCCCACGAAGCCGCGGTAGGCGTCGTAGCGGAAGAACTCGAGGACAAAACGCACAACGCCGTACATTGTGAGATACAGTGCCAGCGCACGGTATGGGTGGCGGTCACGCCGGCGCATATACAGCACCAGGACGAGAGTTATAATTAGGTTGCCGGCTGTCTCGATAAGCTGAGTGGGGAGAAGGGGGATATCATTCGGAGCTATCTCCGAATTTTTGAAGATGATGCCGAATTTTTCGCTGGGGATGCCGTAGCAGCAGCCGGAGAAGAAGCACCCGAGCCTGCCCACAGCGTGGATAAGGGGCACGGAGGGCAGCATCACGGTTATGAAATTCCTGAAGGGTATGCGGCTGCGCCGGGAGTATATCCACACGCCCAGTATGCCGCCGATAAGCCCACCGTAAAACACGAAGCCGGAATAGAGATACCGGGAGAGAAAGACCTTGGGGTCCGTGGAGAGCATGCCGATGTCCCTTATAATATCCGGCAGCACCGTTATGATGCTCAGGACCTTTGCACCTACGAACACACCTATCAGAGCGAAGATGAACGCCATCTCGCAGTCGGTATCCTTCATGACGGGATTGCGCTTAAGGCGTACGTGCATGAGTATCCACCCAAGAGCAGCGCCGAGAAAGGCGCATAAGCCGTAAAGATATATCTGCCTGCCGAAAAGAGTGAAGTAAGGAAACATATAAGATAACACCTCATAGAAAAAATGAAGGGGGCATCGCCCCCTTCGTTTTCTGCTGCTTAAAGATTACCAGCTGTATGAGTCAAACAGACCTGCAGCACCTGCGGCACTTGTGCATGCAACACAGGCAATAAGTACGATAGCACCGCCGACGAGACCAATGATGGACAGGACAAAGCCGGCTGTTTTCATGCCGCCTTCAAAACCCGCTTTCTTTGCGTTCACGGCGCAAATAAGACCAACAATACCTGTGACGACGGATACCAGTGCGAGCCAGCCAAAGAACCAGAACACGACTGATACGATGCCCAATACCAAGCTGGCAATAGCGGCGCCTCTGCCGGGGATGTTATTCTGCTCGTTCATTAGGAGTCCTCCCTTTCTCTTTCTTAACTCTAATTCTACACGATTTTTAACACTTGTCAACCCTTCTTTTGTCACGCTGAAAGAAAGATTGAATTTATCGTCTTAGCGTGTTAAAATGATAACGCGTTATGGCGTATTGAGGAGGTATAAACCATGAGTTTGCCCAGGAATAAACAGACAGATGAGTTCTTCAAATCCATTATTATGCTTAAGGATATCGATGAATGCTATAAGTATTTCGAAGACGTCTGCACAGTAAAAGAGGTACAGACAATTTCCCAGCGACTTGAAGTTGCCAAGGCCTTGGCCGCTGGGGAGAGCTACCAGCAGGTGACGGAACAGACAGGCGCGAGCTCCGCTACGGTGGGCAGGGTAAAGCGCTGCCTGGAGTATGGTACCGGCGGGTATGAGATGATGCTGGAGAGACTGAAATAAAAAACCTCCGTATGGCAGCGCCATACGGAGGTTTTTTATTGAGTTCAGCCCGCGGCGTCCTCGTCGTAAAAGCCGCGTCTGTTTTTGTTAAGAACAAAATTGAGAAGATTACCGCTCAGGAGCGTCGTGGCGCAGGCGTAGAGCCATACCATCATTATGATAACGGAGACAAGGCTTCCGTAAACAAGGGAGTATCTGGAGGAGTAAGTGATAAACGCGGAGAAAATAATGCTTATTACAATGACCGCTATGGCGCTGACAAATGCGCCGGTGAACACCCGGTGGTCGATCTTCTTGGGTGTGCACAGCCAATAGATAATATATATTATCAGGAACATGACGGCGAACAGGAAGATGAACCGGAGCCAGTGCCATTGGAAGAGAAACCAGGAAATATGGAAATAGTTCTGGAGCCAGTTGATGAACCATTTGCCCGTTATGACGATAGCCACGGAGATGTACATCATAACGAGGAAGATAATCGAGAAAACGAAGCTGAAAAGCGTTCCCCAAAAGCCGGAAAACAGGGCGCGCCCCTGAATGTCCACCATAGTGGTAGTGATGCAGCGGAAGGCGCCGGAGGAGGTGGTGAACAGCAGGATTATGCCCGCCCAGAAGAGGGTGGGGGAGTTGTTTGTGTTAACATAGCTCAGATAGTCCTCAATGAGGTCGATAGTCCCGGAGGGGAAGACTCCGTCCAGGAGACTCTCCACACTGGCAGGGTCTATCTTGAATGAGCCGAGCAGCAGGGACAGGCAGATGAGCACGGGAAAGACGGAGAGGGTGAGGTAATATGTGAGGGCTGCGGCGGAGCGCATCAGTTTTTTTTCAAAAAAGAGATTGATGAAATCGCCGCCGATGATGAGGATTTTTGACTTTTTCACGCTCAGATACCTCCTTTCCCGGAATTATTACATATGGGAAGGAATTATATCATAACTTTTACCCGGTTGAAAGGGGAAAATGACGGATAGAGGGATGAAAAATAAGAGAAAATTAAGATTGCGCCCCTGCGGAGACGGTTGTAATGAAGGTTATCGGGGAGTATAATATTGCCGAATTTATTGGAAGAGGGTGTTTCCATGAGTGATTTCAGATATGAAATGTGGGAAGTAGAGAATACCCTGGACGAGTTTTTCTCATCCGCCCAGGGGAGAGCTGTGATATCGGGCGCTGTGATAGCGCTGATCACGATAACAGTTATAGCCTTGGCGCTGGCTGTTGTAATGTACGTTTTCCAGAGCTTGAGCCTCTATAAGATCGCAAAGCGACGCGGTCTGTCCCTTTACGGGTTCGCGTGGGTGCCGTTCCTGTCCGCTTACACCATAGGCAGTATTGCGGACGATTATGATCTGAAGGTCAACGGTATCGTCAGGAGCAGACGCAAACTCCTGCTGGGCTTTTCCATAGGCACCGGCGTGGCGGGAATCGTGCTGAACGTTATGAACAACGTGTTCATCCGCCAGTACATATGGCGCGGCGCGGGCAAGATGGACATTGTCGCGGCGAGCTTCATACTGCTTGTAGTCGGTCTCGTGGTGACGGCGCTGACGATAACTTATTCCGTTTTCGCCTACATTTCCCTCTACAAGATATATAAGTCCTGCAGTCCCGCAAGCTGCATTGTGTTCACGGTGCTGGGGATACTCTTCAGCGTAACGCAGCCCTTCTTCCTCTTTGCGGACAGGAACAAGGATCTTGGAATGTCCTTTGTGCGGGGGCTGCCGGAAGAGACTCAGGGTACAGACGAGTAAGATAAAATAAGGAATAGTGAAAGGCCCGCACCCCGGATTTTATGGGGCGCGGGTCTCTGCGTTTTTGACTTATATGAGCTCGCGGAGCTTATCGAGGAATGCCTCCTCGCCGAATGTGTTTATCTTGAAGAACACCGCCTGGCTGCCGCCGGATGTTATGGCGGACAGGCAGATATCCCCGCCGTTCTCCTGATAAAGGGTCACGCTCATGCTGACCCGGTTCTTGCCGAGATAGCTGTACCGTTCGAATACTCTCACGCAGCAGCGGCTGCAGCTGCCGGTGAAATTGCTGACGTCCTCCAGCGTGGCGGAGATGCTGCCGTCGAGTATACCGTTTTCTATACGGGAGAGTATTTCGTCGAAGCTGCCGCTGATACGTTTTTCAAGCTTTGCCATTTAGTTACCTCTCAGTTTTCTGATGAAGCGCTCAATACGTTCCATGGCGATCTTAAGGTTTTCCAGCGAATATGCGTAGGATATGCGCAGATACCCCTCGCCGCAGGCGCCGAAGGCAGTGCCGGGGACGACGGCGAGCTTTTCCTCCATGAGGAGCTTTGTGGCGAATTCATCGCTGGTCATACCGAATTCCTTTATGCATGGGAAGACGTAGAAGGCGCCGAAGGGCTCGAAGCAGTCTATGCCAAGCTCCTTAAAGGCGTTGAGAAGATACCGGCGGCGCTGGTCGTAGGAACTGCGCATGACTTCAATGTCCCCGTCGCCGGCGCGCAGAGCTTCCACGGCAGCGTACTGGCTGGTGGTGGGTGCGCACATTATGGCATACTGGTGTATCTTCAGCATCTGGGCGATTATCTCCTCCGGGCCGCAGACGTAGCCGAGACGCCAGCCGGTCATGGCATAGGCCTTGGAGAAGCCGTTTATGAGTATTGTGCGCTCCTGCATGCCGGGGATGTTCGCGATAGAGGTGTGGTGCCCCTTATAGGTGAGCTCTGCGTATATCTCGTCGGATATGACGAAGAGATCGTGCTTTTCGATGACCTTTGCGATGCTCTCCAGGTCCTCCTTCTCCATGATGGCGCCAGTGGGGTTGTTGGGGAAGGGGAGGATAAGTATCTTCGTCTTGTCCGTTACGGCGTCTTCTATTTCCTGCGCCGTGAGACGGAATTCGTTTTCGGCCTTCAGGTCAATGATGACAGGCTTGCCGCCGGCGAGGACAGTGCAGGGCTCGTAGGAGACATAGCTGGGCTGGGGGATGAGGACCTCATCTCCGGGATCCAGCATGGCGCGCAAGGCAATGTCGATAGCTTCGCTGCCGCCCACCGTGACGATGGTCTCACGGACGGGATCATATGTAAGGTCGAATTTGCGCTTGAGGTAATTGCATATCTCCTCCCTGAGCTCCTTGAGTCCGGAATTGGAGGTGTAGAAGGTTCTGCCCTTTTCCAGGGAGTATATGCCCTCGTCACGGATGTGCCAGGGGGTGTCGAAGTCCGGCTCGCCGACGCCAAGGCTGATAGCGTCGCCCATTTCGCTGACTATATCGAAAAATTTGCGTATTCCGGAGGGCTGAATGTTAACGATAGTATTTGACAGAGGGTTTCTCATAATGACACCTGAATCCTTTCATCCTTGCTGGGTTTGCCGATTATAGTTCCGTGGTCCTTGTATTTTTTGAGAATAAAATGTGTGGCGGTGCTGAGCACGCCGTCGATGGTGGAGAGCTTCTCGGAGACAAAGTTGGAGACCTCCTTAAGGCTCTTGCCCTCCAGAGTAACAAGCAGGTCGTAAGCGCCGGAGATGAGGTATACGGCGAAAACCTCGGGATAGTTGTAGATGCGTTCGGCGATGTGGTCATAGCCGTGCCCGCGCTGGGGCGTCACGCGGACTTCGATGAGGGCGGTGACCATGTCGCTGCCTGCCTTCTCCCAGTCGATGAGGGTATGGTAGCCGCAGATTATGCCGTCAGCCTCCATGGCTGCGATCTCGCGGATTATTTCGGCCTCGTCCATGCCGAGGAGGACCGCCAGCTCCTTTGCGGAGATGCGGCTGTTCTGTTCGATAGCGGATAAAATCTTTTGACGCATTTTTATCTCTCCTTTGATAAGTTATTTGTAATGAAAAAAGGATGCAGCACTATGCGCCGCATCCTGAATATACTTTTATCTTTGCAATTACATAAGCTTCACGGTGTAGTAAACAATGTACACAAAAGCTACACACGCCAAGGCGATCATCGCATAGAAACCGATAACAGAACTTACCAGACCAGCTGCGATGGCGATGACGGAGAGTGCCGCGGAGAGGAAGGTGATAAAGTACTTTGTGTTCTTCCTGAGCACATAGTAGCGGTGTTCCTTCACCACGAGCCTGCCGCCGTGATGCTTCGCCACGAGTTCGACTTCGAACACGGCGAAAATCACGAGGACAGCCAGCGCAACGGCGATGTAAGCGAGTATACCGTAATAGTATATCTTCAGATACAGCGCGATCTCGGCAGCTGCGAACTCGATAGCGGCGAAGGTGAACTCCCAGCCGTAGATGAGGTAAATAAGGCGCAGAACTGCCAAGGTGATGAAGGCTATGCACGCAAGCTTTGCTCCGTCAAGATAATAAAAAGTCATGAGGAAAAAGCTCAGATCGAGCATTAGAGCTATGAACGTGCCCCAACCGAAACGCCGGGGAGCAAGCTCCTTCCCGTCCCTGCGCGCCTTCACAGCAAGGACGGCGAGAGCGGCGGCAAACCCGAGGAATACCCACCGCAGTACCTTCAGAACGCCGTGGAGGGCGAGGAAGGTATCAGCTCGACTGAACAGACGATACATGACTATATAATAGCATATCGCTATGATTATTGAGAAAAAGGTTACAACCACTGCGTCGCCGGAGTTGCGTTTTCTTCCGGGCGCGGCAGATTTATTTGAAGCCATGGAAAAACCTCCACTGATATATTTTGTCCAAGAGGACAAAATCGCTTTTGCCATTATAGCAAAGTTTTTCTCACGATGCAAGAGCAATTACTTGATTAAAAATGGTCGGGGTGGTAAAATTTCACCATGTAAATGACCGGAAGGAGCGGAAAAGATGAAAAAAATCCGGATAATCCCCATAATCTGCATTATTTTGCTCCTTTCAGGCTGCTCGGGAAACGCTGAGAGGGAAGTCTCCTTCACGGCGATGGACACTGTAATGACACTCAGAGCCTGCGGCACGGGGAAAGATGAGGCACTCGCCGAGGCAAAAAGTGAGATAGAACGGCTGGACGATGAGCTGGACGCCCTGAACCCCGCAAGCCCCATAGCACGGCTCAACGGGAACGGCTCCGGGACCGTTTCGCCCGACGGGGCGAGAGTGATAAGCGCGGCCCTGGACGTGAGTGTCAGGACGGACGGCGCCTTTGATATAACGATAGCGCCGGTAATGGAGCTCTGGGATTTCCCGGGCGGCGGGACATTACCGGACGACGGAGATATAGCGGCGGCGCTGGAAAAGGTCAGTTACAGGAATATCCGCATGGAAGGCGAGTATGTGGAGCTTGCGGAAGGCAGCAGGATAGATCTGGGCGGGATCGCCAAGGGCTACGCCGGTGATGTTTTCCGCACCGTGATGGAAAAGCACGGCGTCAGGAGCGCCATGGCATATCTCGGGGGCAATGTGATACTGGTGGGCGCAAAGCCTGACGGCTCTCTCTGGCGGGTGGCTGTGCAGGACCCCCTCGACGAGAGCGGCAGGATAGGGGTCATCTCGGCCGGGAACTGCAGTATAGTCACCTCAGGTGGGTATCAGAGATATTTTGAGTCCGGCGGCAGGACATATCACCATATAATCGACCCGGAGACAGGCCGCAGCGCGGATAGCGGGCTTATATCAGTGACTGTTATCAGCTCCGGCGGCGTGGAAGCGGACGGACTTTCCACGGCGCTGTTCGTCATGGGGGAGGAGAAGGCCCTTGAGCTGTGGCGGGAGAGCGATGATTTCGAGATGATACTGGTGACGGAGGACCGCCGTGTCCTCGTGACCGGGGGAATAGAATTTGAGGAGCAGGACGGCGGATATGCCTATGAAACGGTCGAAAGGTGAATACAGACTGAGGCCCTCCCTGCTGGATGCCGCCGCGATAGCTTTCGTGCTGCTGCTGGCGCTGGGGACATTCCTGATCCTGGGGCGGCAGGGGGCCGGGAGCGGACGCAGAGGCGAGATAATCCTGGGGGGTGAAGTTGTCTGCGAGATAGATCTGGACACATCGCCGGACAGGGAGATAGAGCTCGGCGGAGAGTACCCCTGCACCATCGCTGTGCGGGATGGGGAGATAGGCTTCGTCCGCTCCACATGCCCCAACGGGGACTGCGTCCGCAGCGGTATGCTCAAAGTTCCCGGGGATACGGCGGCGTGTCTCCCGGACCGTGCTGTGGTAAGAGTGCTCGGCGACGGCGTGGACGCGGTTGTGAGGTGACGGCGTGGAGAGGATAAGCGGAAAAACGAGAAAGATCACCCTTTGCGCTGTGTTCGTGGCGTCGGCACTGGTGCTGTCCCTCCTGGAACGGTGGATACCGTCATTCGTGCCGGTGCCGGGCTTTCGGCTGGGGCTTTCCAATGTGGCTGTTATGCTGGCGCTGTATGCTATAGGGCCGGGCGGCGGGCTTTGGGTGCTGGCGGGAAAATGTATACTCTCGGCGGTTTTCGCGGGGAATATCACAGCAGCGCTGTACTCCTTGGCGGGAGGCGTCCTTGCGTATGCCGCGATGCTCGGAACGATGAGGATACGGGGGCTGTCCCCGGTGGGAGTGTCGGTGCTGGGCGCGGCGGCGCATGTCATCGGGCAGATCGCTGCGTCAATGGTTCTGATGGGTACCATGGTAACGGCGGCGTATCTGCCGGTACTGCTGGTGTGTGCCGCGGTCACGGGGACCGTGACAGGGCTTATCTCGGCGTGGCTCATGAGCGCCCTCAAGGGAATATACGGATAATAAAATGCACCTGACAGTTTGTCAGGTGCATTTTTTACAGGAACACTATTCAGCCTTTGGAAACATATTCGGTTTATCAGAGCCCAGCGCGAGAGCCATAGCCCGGTAGAGTGGCTTTATGAGCACCAGGGTCATGACAAAATTGCCGCCGCAGTGGATGAGGTCGAAGGTTATTCCGCTGACCCAATAGGCGAAAGCCATGGACGGTCCGCCGATGAAAAGATATGGGATTGAGCAGAACGCCCCGAAGGATAAGCCGTAAACCCCGGCGATGCACGCCCAGAAAAGGGGGCTGCTGCTCTTGCCGAGAAGCATTACGAGAGCCACGAGAATGACCCAGATATAGAGATAACTTATCCACCAGATACCGAAGCCGTACATGATGCCCTCAAGCAGGTCAAACACGAATATGGCGTACAGTGCCCGCCACCTGAAAAAGAAGGTGGAAAGTATGATGAGCACCGCAACAATGTGAATATTCGGGAGGGACGCCATAGCCACCTGGGTCGCGAACATGAGCGCGCCCATAATGGCGAGGAGCGTCGTCTCCCGGGTGGTGAGCCGGCGCTTACCAGCCTGTGGTGAGGGTGAACTCATACTGCTCGCCGTCCAGAATGGGGGTGCTGTCCACGCCTGTCATGAGCATCTCGCCGCCCTTGGTGACGCACCACCACTGCTGCTGGCTGTCATCAGCGGTCTCGCCGTCAACGGTGGTGACGAAAAGCCCGTACTCGCTCTCGGTGCCCTGGATCAGGTCTTCCTGTTCCATTGCGCCCCGCAGATACTCCTCATCCGTATGGATGGTGAAGTCCTTCACGCTGCCGTCCCCGTGGACTACCTCCACGGTCAGCTCCTTGGCGCCGGGCGTACCGCTGTTGTTGAAGAACAGAAAGTAAGCGCCCACTGCCAGTGCGACGACTACCACAAGGGCAATCACCGCAATAAGCGTTTTTTTGCTCTGCTTGTTTTGCTTTGCCATAAAAATCCTCCTCTTTTTATCTCTGCCGCCCAGAGAAAAGAGGAGAACAAGACTGTTCCTGTTCAGCCGGTGTCCGCAGCTCTCTGAACGGCTGGTCAGCCAGGCGATCTGACTTTGGGCAATGCCCTTCACAGTGACGGCCTCGCGGGAGAATTTCACTCCGCTTCCCCTGACACTGACCAGAAAAATTAACATCTGAATTTTAGCACAGCTTTTCTTTGATTACAACGCAAATTCGTATATAATGATTGAGAAGAACAGGGGGGATATCATGAACGGCAAAATACTTATAGTCGAGGACGACGTCACGATAGCGGCGGCTATGGAAGCACAGCTTAAGAAATGGGACTTTGAGCCTGTGCGGGTGAAGGATTTCCGCCGGGTAATGGAGGAATTCGCCGAAGCCGCGCCCCGATTGGTGCTGATGGATATATCCCTGCCATGCTTCAGTGGATACTATTGGTGCAGCGAGATACGGAAGATTTCAAAGGTGCCCATAATATTCATCTCCTCCGCCAGCGACAACATGAATATCATCATGGCGATGAATATGGGAGGGGACGACTTCATAGCAAAGCCCTTTGACCTGGGTGTAATGTCCGCGAAGGTGCAGGCGGTAATGCGCCGGACATATGCTTTCGGCGGGGAGATGAACATCATCGAGCGGGGCGGAGTGATACTCGATCTTGGGGGCAGTGCCGTACAGTGCCCTGCCGGGCGGGTGGAGCTCACGAAGAACGAGCTGCGCATACTGCAGGTGCTCTTCGAGAACGCGGGGAGCGTAGTTCCCAGGGACGTGCTCATGCAGCGTCTCTGGGAGAGCGAGAGCTTTATCGATGACAATACGCTCACGGTGAATATCACGCGCCTGCGCAGGAAGCTGGAGGAGGCGGGTGTAAAAAATCTTATCCTGACCCGGAAGGGGCAGGGATACATGGTGGAATGATATGTTTTTCAGATACTTGAGGGAACAACTCGCCGCGATAATTCTCGTGCTCGCTGTGGCGGGAATATTCGCCGCGCTGAGCTGGCTTTACGGCGCCGGGGGCGACGCGGCGCTCTATGGACTGCTCCTGAGCGGCGTGGTCTGCGCGGCGGCGCTTATTATAGGGTATGTCATCTGGTACAGGCGCCGCCGGGAGCTTTGGATTTTGATGGACAGTGAGGAGGTACACTGGGAGAACCTGCCGGGAAAGCCCCGGGGTATTGCCCGGGAGTATACGGCACTAATGGAGAAGCAGGACCGCTACATAAAGAAGCTTGTTCGCAGAGCAGACGCCCGCCGGGCGGAGCAGGAAGACTACTACGCCCTCTGGGCGCACCAGATAAAAACACCTATCGCGGCGATGAGCGTACTGCTCCAGCAGACGGAGGGAGGAAATACTTTGGCGCTGCGAACGGAGCTTTTCAAGGTGGAACGCTATGCGGAGATGGTCATGCAGTATCTTCGCGCGGACTCCATGAGCGGAGATATGAGCTTCGGGGAGTACAGTGTAGAGGACATGGTCAATCAGGCGGTGAAGAAATACGCACCCCTATTCATCGGCGGCGGTGTGCGCCTTGAGAATGGAAATCTTGACTACCGGGCGGTAACAGACGAGAAATGGCTCGTGTTCGTGCTGGAGCAGGTTATCTCAAACGCTGTGAAATACGCTCCGGGCGGCGTTGTCAGGATATACATGGACGGAGATACGGATCTTCGCGTGGAAGATAACGGCATCGGCATAAACCGGGAGGATCTGCCACGGGTGTTCGAGCGGGGCTTCACCGGTTTCAACGGACGCATGGACAAAAAATCGACTGGTATAGGGCTGTATCTCTCAAAGCGCGTAATGGACACGCTGGGGCACGGCATTTTTATAGAGTCTCAGCCCGGCCGGGGCACGAGAGTCACTCTCCGGCTTACGGCTCCGCAGGTAATCTTACAATAATGTAAGGTTGTCTGCGTTTTTGTAAGGCAAAGCTATGGCAGCGCCGGGGCGGCGGAGGTAAAATAGCTCCCGTAAAAAAAGAGAAAGGAAGAAAAGCCATGGCCGTCTTACTGGTGAATAATCTAAGAAAAATATATACCTCCCGCTTCGGCGGCGCCCAGGTCCAGGCCCTTGAAGACGTTAGTTTCTCCGTGGAGAAGGGGGAGTTCGTGGCGATAATGGGTGAGTCCGGCTCGGGCAAGACGACACTGCTGAACATATTGGCGGCGCTGGACAGACCGACCAGCGGCGAGGTGCTCCTCAACGGCAAAAACCTTGGTGACATACCGGAGCGTGATATCGCCCGATTCCGCCGGGAAAACCTGGGCTTTGTGTTCCAGGACTTCAACCTGCTGGATACCTTCAGCGTCCGGGACAATATCCTGCTGCCGCTGGTGCTGGCGGGGATGAAGCATCATGAGATGGAGTGCAGGATAGAGCCGATAGTCAGGCAGCTGGGCATAAATGACCTGCTGGACAAATACCCTTATGAGATATCCGGCGGCCAGAAGCAGCGCACGGCCGTCGCCCGGGCGATAATAACGAACCCGGGCATCCTCCTGGCGGATGAGCCCACAGGCGCGCTGGACTCCAAATCAACAAACGAACTGCTGAATATGTTCGGAGAGATAAACGCGGACGGGCAGACGATACTCATGGTGACGCACAGCGTCCTCGCGGCGAGCCGGGCAGGGCGTGTGATGTTCATCAAGGACGGCAGAGTCTATCACCAGCTCTACCGGGGCGCCATGACCGCCGAGGAATTCTACGTGAAGATATCCACAAGCCTCACGGCGCTTTCCACCGGAGGTGAGGAGAAGTGAGCAGCGGTCTCTATCTGCGCCTCGCCTGGGGCAGCCTCAGGCGCAACAGGCGGGTGTACGTGCCGTATATGGTCATGTCGGCGGTTACGATATGCCTGTTTTATGATCTTCGTATGCTCACGGCGGAGCTTGCGAAGAAGAGTGCGACGGTGGGCGGCATGCTCTCCTTCGGCACGTGGATAATCGGGATATTCTCCCTCATATTCATTTTTTATACGAACAGCTTCATAACGAAGCGGCGTAAAAAGGAGTTCGGCATCTACAACATCCTGGGCATGGAAAAGCGCCATATAGCCCGGGTCATATTCCTAGAGAACCTGATGTCGGGTCTGATAGGTCTGGCGGGCGGGCTTGTGGCCGGCGTCGTCATAAGCAAGCTCCTGGCGCTGCTGCTGATGAAGCTCGTTGGGTACGCGCCCGACTTTCCTCTGAAGCTGGATACATACGCCGCGGGTGTGACGGCGGGGGTGTTCTGCGGGATATTCCTGCTCACCTTCCTGAAAAACGCTCTGTCAGTATACCGGTCCAACCCCATGGAGCTGCTCAGCTCATCGAAAGCGGGGGAGCGGGAGCCGAAGGTGCGCTGGGCGCTCACGGTCATCGGCGTTGTATCTCTTGCCCTGGGGTACCTTATGGCAGTGCGCATCAAGGATCCGGTGACGGCGATGCTCCTGTTTTTCGTGGCTGTGATGCTGGTCATCATCGGCACCTACTGCCTGTTCACGTCAATATCCATAGCCGTTCTAAAGGGACTTAAGAAGAACAAGCGCTATTACTATAAGCCGAACCATTTCACGGTGGTCTCCGGCATGCTCTACCGCATGAAGCAAAATGCTGTGGGGTTAGCGAACATCTGCATCCTCTCAACAATGGTACTGGTGACGGTCTCCACCACTGTGTGCCTCTATGCGGGGGTGGACAGCATGATGGAGGACGTGTGCCCCCGGGATGTGCAGGTGTATTTCAGCGCCAGCGATGAGCAGGACGACGCAAAGCTCGCGGACATCGCGGAGAAAGTCATTGCAGACTGCGGCGAGAAGGCGGAGAACATAGTTGTTGCCAGATACTATCCGGGTACTATCAGCTCCAAACAGCAGTATTCGACCATGCGCGAGGTGGTGCTTGCCGTGGGCAACACGGGCGAGGTATACGGCACGGCGACGGACACTCTGCCAACCGTATATCTTGGCATGGATATAGCCGGCGGCGTGGACGACCGGGAGGATTTTTGCATGAAGTTCGCCGAGGTGGCGGATGAGGATATCTTCAACGGCTCCGTGAGCTTTGAGCGGGGCATGTACGACATAGCGTATGAGTATCACGCGTCGGTGATGGAGATATACGGCAGCCTCTTTTTCCTGGGAATATTCCTGGGTATCCTCTTCCTCGCCGTGACGGTGATGATAATCTACTATAAGCAGGTGTCCGAGGGTTATGACGACAGCGCCCGCTTTAAGATAATGCGCAGCGTCGGCATGAGCGGCGCCGAGGTTAAAAGGAGTATCCGCAGCCAGGTAATGACGGTGTTCTTCCTGCCCATAGCCGTGGCGTGCATACACCTCGCCTTTGCTTTCCCCATGCTCAACGGCATACTCAACGGGCTGGTGATGGCGGACGCGAGACTCTTCGGGCCGTGCACCGCAGCGACGGCGGTGATCTTCGCGGCAGTATATGCCGTTGTGTACGGCGTGACAGCGCGGACGTATTACAATATAGTAAATCAGGAATAATGAGACGGCGCGCCGCTCTGAGGGAGAGAGGCGCGCCGTTTTTATTATTTTTAATGTTGAGCGGCAGGGGAAAATATGGTATAATAAACACATGATAACGCGGACGGGGGACGTCCCCCGCTTTGTGTCCATATATGGACACAAAAACTCTGAATTCAGGAGGAGAGAATCATGAAGAAGAGAGCGCTCAGTATTTTCCTCGTACTGCTGATGGCAGTGATGCTGGTGCCCGGCGCGGCAATGACAGTCAGCGCGGCGCCCCTGACGGAGAAAATCGACCTCACCGGCGCGACGGCGGACGCGAGCGGCGACGGCTGGACATGGATCCAGAGCACGAAGACCTTCACCATGAACGGTCTCACGTTGAACATCCCGAACCACAGCGGATATGGCATATTTCTGCCGGACGGCGCAAAGATCGCGGTCTATGGCAGCAATACCATAATCATGAATGACGACTATGACTATGGCATCAAAATTGATGGCGACGGCCTCATCTACGGTACAGGCAGTCTTGCCATCACCGCCGGTGATGACAGCATCAACAGCGGCGATTTGGAGATCCGGGGAACGGTGACCCTGGATATTACGACAGATGACGACGGCATAAACGTAAACGATCTGAAGGTCTACGGCGGGAATATAATTATCAACGCGGGCTGCTATGGAATAATGACAGGGGGTGACGCTGTGTTCTATGGCGGCGCCATCGACATTTCCGCCGAGGATTACGCCATCGCTTCCAACGGCAAGGTTTATTTCAAAGGCAGCACAGTCAAGGCAATCTCCGAGGATGATGCGGTGAACGCTGACTACGGGATATACTTCAACGCCGGTGAGGTCAGCCTTGCGACTACCGACTCTGACGAAGTGGTTGCCGTATCCGTGCGTGATTATATCTACTTTGCGGACGGCGTCGAGATGACATATGGCGTCTCCAGCGGACGCTACGACGGGGACGGCAACTATGACGAGATAAGCATGACAGGCGCTGCGCCCGTCTATGTCAAGGGCGCGATCCCCGCTCCCGTGCTTCCCATCCTGCCTGTAACTGAGGCACCCAAGTATATGCCTTTCACAGATGTGCTCCAGGGCGCTTGGTACTATGACGACGTGTTCTATTGCTACGACAACGGCCTCATGGACGGTGTGGATACATACACATTCGCACCCAACCAGAGCATCACAAGAGGTATGATAGTAGCCATTCTCTGGCGCAACGAGGGCAGACCCTACGCAGTGGGCGACGGCTTCAAGGATGTGGCGAAGGGTATGTATTATACCGACGCTGTGAAGTGGGCAGTCTCCAAGGGCATTGTCAAGGGCTATGGGGACGGCACTTTCCGTCCCGACGAGCCTGTGAGCCTTGAAGAGTTGGCGGCGATCATGTTCCGCTATGCGGCGCACAAGAACCTTGACACAACAGCCAGAGGCGGTCTGAGCGTGTATAATGACTCCGACGAGATAGCACAGTGGGCAAAGAGCGCAATGAGCTGGGCAGAGGCATACAACATGATAGACGGCATTGTTGGCGGCAGACTGAAGCCCGCGGGCGCGGCGACGCGCGCCCAGGCGGCGGCAATGCTGGCGCGTCTGCCGAAGGTCGAAGAGGAGCAGACGGCAATGATCATCCCCGGCGGGAACGTCGGGACCCCCTATGATCCCCCTCATATATAAAAGATAATAAGAATTCCCCTCCGACTGTTCGGAGGGGAATTCTTTGTTCAGAGGAGTTTATCTATCTCACTCTCGCCGTATACTGTGATGCCATTTTCCGTAAGGAGGGCGGCGGTAACGCCGCTGCCGGGGACGAGAGTCTTTGAAAAGGTGCCGTCATATATACTGCCGAGACCGCAGGAGGGGCTGCGTTCTTTCAGAACAGCGCAGCCGCAGCCGAAAAACTCAGCCAAGCGTAGCGCTTCCATGGCACCCCGGCGGAAGTTTTCCGTAACGTCGTCACCTGCGTTCGAGATGACCCTGCCGTCCTGCACCTCAGAGGGGGCGCGGGGCGTGGGCAGTCCGCCCATTATCTCGGGGCAGACAGGAATGAGGGTGTGCTTTTCTTTAAGGGCTGAGAGCTTATGGAAGAAATTATCCCTGCCATCATACCGGCATTTTACGCCCAGCAGGCAGGCGCTGACAAGTATTTTCATCGTCGGTCATCTCCTTGGATAAAGCATACCAGAGAAAGGGGAAAAAGTCGAGTCTGCTAACAAAAGGACTTGAAAAATTCCGGGGAAATGGTAAAATCAGAGAGTAGAAACCAGCCGAGGCAGACAGGAGGAATTTCAATGAGCACATTGAAAAAGGGAACTGTTATTACGATAGGAAGAGAATTCGGAAGCGGCGGCAGAGAAGTGGGCAAGAGACTCGCGGAACTGCTGAACGTACCTTATTATGACGGCGAGCTGCTCCAGGAGATGTCCAAAAAGAGCGGCATGCGCAGCGAGTTTTTGAAATCCTTTGATGAGAAGCGGAATCTGGGGCTGATGTATTCCCTGGACGCTGGCTTGACCGGCGGATTTTACGGCGGCGGCAGCACGCTGGGCGAGCAGGTGTACAAAGCTCAGGTGGATACCATAAGAGAACTGGCGGAGAAGTCACCCTGCGTGATCGTCGGCAGACGGGCTGATAAGCTCCTGGCGGACACTTTCGACGTTGTCAGTGTCTTTATCTCCGCCCAGGACGAGGACCGTATTGCGCACGTTATGGAGCGCGACGGCTACGGACGCAATGATGCGGCAAAGCGCATCAAGAAGGCGGACAGGGAGCGCGCCGCGTATTATAACTTTTTCAGTGAAGGTCTCTGGGGCAGAGCGGATAACTATGACATCTGCCTGAACACCTCAAAGGTGTCAAAGGCTGACATGGCACAGCTGCTTGTGAAGTATCTGGAGTGCAGAGGCGCGCTGGAATAATATAAAATCAAATCCCGCAGGGCTTAAAGCCCTGCGGGATTTTTTTATTTCTTTGTCCAGGTGGAGGGAGTCAGGCAGATAAGCAGGGGGTATATTTCCAGTCTGCCGAGGAGCATTGCGATGGACAGGATTATCTTGGAAAAGCCGCTGTAAGCTGCGAAGCTTCCCGCTGGTCCGACCATTCCGAAACCGGGGCCGACATTATTTATGCAGGTGGCTACGGCTGTGAAATTAGTCTCGAAGCCGAAGGGTTCGAAGCTGATTATCAAAAACAGCAGGAAGAACAGCAGCACATACACCGCCAGGTACGAGCCGACGCCGTATAGGACGGAGTCGTCCAGCTTTTTGCCCTCAAGGCGGACGCTGCGCACGGAGCGGGGGTGGAGCAGCTTGTGCATCTCCCGGCGCCCCAGCTTAAAGAGCATGACAACGCGGCTCACCTTCAGCCCGCCTGCGGTGGAACCGGCGCAGCCGCCAACGAACATAAGGATCAAGAGTATAGCCTTTGAAAAATCTGGCCAGAGATTGAAGTCCGCCGTGGCGTAGCCGGTGGTTGTCATGACGGAGCTGACCTGGAATGCGGCGAGCCGTATGCAGTCGGAGACGTTTTTGTATAGGGGCAGGATATTAACCGTTATCGCGGCGGCGGCGAGGACGAAGAAGGCTAGGTAGCACCAGAACTCGTCACTCCTTGCAACAGAGCGCACACGGCGGATGAGTATCATGTAATACAGGTTGAAGTTGACACCGAAAAGGAGCATGAATATGGTTATGACCCACTGTATATAGCTCGAGTACCCCGCGAGACAGTCGGCGTTTACAGCAAAGCCGCCTGTACCCGCCGTGCCGAAGGAGTAGATGCAGCTCTCAAAAAGGGGCATGCCGCCGCACAGGAGCATGATTATCTGCACCACGGTCATGATCATATAAATTAGATAGAGGATTTTCGCCGTCTGCCCAAGGCGCGGGACGAGCTTTCCCATCGTGGGGCCGGGCATTTCGGCACGGAGTATGTGTATATTGCGGTCGGAGACCATGGGTATAACCGCGACGATGAAAACGAGTATGCCCATACCGCCGACCCAGTGGGTAAAGCTGCGCCAGAAGAGAGCGCCGCGGCTGAGGGCTTCGACGTCTGTAAGTATGGAGGCACCAGTGGTCGTAAAGCCGCTCACGGTCTCAAAAAATGCGTCCACATATGAAGGGATGTCCCCGCTGATGACAAAGGGCAGCGCGCCTACCAGAGAGAGGAATACCCAGGCCAGCGCCACGGTCACGAAGCCCTCTTTGGCGAAGATGACCCGGTTTTTGCTGCGGCAGGTCAGGGTGAAAAAGTAACCCAGAGCGACAGCGACAGCGACAGCTATGACGAATGCCCAGAAGCACTTTTCACCGTATATGAGTGAGACGATGGCGGGCAGAACCATAAGCAGTCCCTCGACCTTCAGCATCTGTCCCACTGTATGGAAAACCATTCTGCGATTCATAAACGGCTATTCCCCTTACTTATTGATAATGTCGGAGAGGTCCTGAAGACGCTGATCCGCAGCGAGAACGATGACTCTGTCTCCGGGGAGGATCATGTCGTCGCCGGAGGGGATGATCGTCTTTCTGCCCCTCAGGATGCCGCCGATGAGTATGTTTTTCCTGAAGTTAAGCTCCTTGAGGGGCTTGTTCAGGAAGGTGAGATCGCTCCCGGCATTGAATTCCAGGGCCTCAGCCTTGCCATCCATGAGTCTGTAAAGGGTTTCCACATTGCTACCCATGGAGTTTTCAAGGGCGCGGGCAAAGCGCACGAGGATGTTCGAGGTGATCTCCCGGGGAGTTATTATGCTCTCCAGACCCATCTGGCGCGCCATGGTGAGCATCTCGCTGCGGTTTATCTTGGATATGACCTTTGGGACCCTCTGGCGGGAGGCAAACAGGGAGATGATGATGTTCTCCTCGTCCATGCCTGTGAGTGAGACAAAGGCGTCCTGGGATGTAATGCCCTCTTCCAGGAGCAGCTCCTGCTGAGCGCCGTCTCCGCAGATTATCATAGCCTTAGGCAGCAGGACTGAGAGCTCCTCACAGCGCTTCTGATTTTTTTCGATTATCTTTACGTTCATGCCGGTGGAGCAGCACATTTTTGCGAGGTAATAGGCGGTCTTGCTGCCGCCAAGTATCATGATGTTTTTCGCCTGGCGTCTAAGAGCGCCCAGCAGCTTAAGCAGCTTCTGGACCTCGGTGTGGGAGGCGATAAGGCCAATTTTGTCCCCCTTACGCAGGACAAAGTTGCCGTCGGGAATGTAAAGCTGACTGTCCCGCTCCACGGCACAGACAAGGACGCTCGCCTTGTATTTTTCGCGCATGCGGCTCAGGGAGAGACCGTCCAGCTCCGAGCCTTCGCTGATTCGGATCTCGACCATCTCAAAGTTGCCTCTGGAAAAGCTCTCGACCTTCGCGGCGTTGGGCAGCCGCAGAATATTGAAAAGCTCCCGGGCGGCGAGACGCTCGGGGTTAACGGACATGCTCAGGGCGAGCTGCTGGCGCATGAAGCCGAGGCTCCTGTCGTTATACTCCGGGTTGCGTATCCGGGCGATGGTGTGCGCAGCGCCCATTTTCTTCGCGAAGAAGCAGCTGAGCATATTCATTTCGTCCGAGCCCGTAACGGAGACAAACATCTCGGCCTTGTCGATGCCCGCTTCTGCAAGTGTTTCGTAATCCACGCCGCTGCCGCATATGCCTATGACATCATAAATATTTGTGACCTCGGAGAGAACGTCCGGGTCCTGTTCGATGACTGTGATATCGTGCCCCTCGGCTGTAAGGCTCGCGATTATGGACTTGCCGATCTTTCCGCATCCGACGATAATAATATCCATATGAATACCCCTGTAAAAACAAAGATTTCTCCGTCAATTCTACCACATTGGCAGATTATTGCAATAAGGATATTGCGGGACAGTACCGCAAAAGAAAAAGGGCTCTGAAAACGTAAAGCTTTCAGAGCCCTTTGGCGCAGCGGGAGGGATTCGAACCCTCGTGAGGTTTCCCTCAAACTGATTTCGAGTCAGCCCCGTTATGACCACTTCGATACCGCTGCACAGGGTAGTTATAAGGATAACTGAAAACAGCCGAAAAATCAAGACTTTTCAGAGCACATTAAAAGCGCTTTTTACCTGTGACCCTGTCGAGGACTATTCTGTCCACTGCGGTGATGTTCAGGGCAATGCAGGAGGCGGGGGCATAGCCCTCTATCCCACAGTGCTCCAGAATGAGGGAGATGCCGTGCACGGCTTCATCCCCTTCCACGGGGGATATGCTGCCGAAGCCGATGACGCTTGCGTAGTCCGCCGTGATTCCATGTCCAGTACCAGTATAACCGTTGAAAAGGTCCGCTTCGACGCATACCTTGCCGTTTGCGGCGATGAGCTGACGCTTCAGTCCATCCCGGGCACCGTGGATATATATGACGATCCTGCCCTCCGAAACTTCAAATCCGAAAGAAACGGGCACAACATAGGGATACTCGCCGTTGTTCAGCCCGAGACGTATCGTATCGCATCTGCCCAACAGTTCCACTATGCTCCCAAAATCCTTTATCTCCCGTTCAGCTTTACGCATCTGCGGACACCTCCCACCGAATGATATGGAGATTATAGCACAAAAAACAGCGCCGAAGCAAAGCCACGGCGCTGGTTTATGCTTTTAAAAATCAGCCGATGAAGAAGCTCTCTATCTGAGCGAAGAGAACAACAGCCATGATGATGGGCACGACGATCTTGAAGCAGATGTCGAAGAAGAGATAGCCCTTGAACTTGGCACCGCTCAGCTCGCACTCTTCCTTAACAGACTTTGTCTTGAGGTACCAGCCGATGAGCAGGCTCATCACCAGTGCGCCCAGAGGCATGAGGATACC
Organism: uncultured Oscillospiraceae bacterium; assembly: GCA_934552825.1. Lineage (GTDB taxonomy): Bacteria > Bacillota > Clostridia > Oscillospirales > Oscillospiraceae > CAKTEQ01. The sequence continues at coordinate 183,658 of CAKTEQ010000001.1, read as the reverse complement.
CTCGGAGATCATGTCATAGAAGTCAAGCCAGCAGTCGTTCCAGCCTCTGACGGCATCGCCGACGAAGCCGAACAGCTCAGCGGGATTCTTGACGGCGGCGGAGCCGCTGCCCAGAGCGTCAAGCGCGACAGGCAGACCCACGATGAAGATGATAACAGCGAAGATTATTGTTATCGTCTTGCGGCGGGGGGACTTGCCCTTTAGTATGCGCTTGTCGATAGCTGTGGAGGAGACACCCTCCAGCAGGGAAATGGAAGATGTAATAGCCGCGATGAACACCAGCAGGTAGAAGAGGAAGCCGATGAAGTTGCCGATGGAGCCCATGTTCGCGAAAACTGTCTGCATGGAATGGAACAGCAGACCGGGGCCCGCGCCGTAGTCGACGCCGAAGGCCGCACATGCGGGCATGACAGCCATGCCGGCGAGAAGCGCGACGAGCGTATCGGAGATGCAGATGATGACGGCGTTCTTCTGGATGTGCTCATTCTTAGGCAGGTAAGAGCCGTATGTTATCATTGCGGACATACCGAGGGAAAGGGAGAAGAACATCTGACCCGCGGCAGTCTTGAACACGTCGAAGAAGGACTTCGTGCTCTCAAAGAATGTGAAGTCGGGCTTGAACATGAAAGCGTAGCCTGCGCCTGCACCGTCCTGGCAGGCAACGTAGATGACTATGGCTACGAGAATGACGAAAAGCGCGGGCATTGCGATGGTGGAAAACTTCTCAATGCCGCCCTTGATGCCGCCCATAACGATAAGGCAGTTGAGTACAAGGAAGATAGCAAAGAAGATTATCATGCCGCGGAAATCATAGAGCAGGAAGCTGAAAAAGCCTGTGTCGGCGCCAGCCCAGCCGTCTCCGCCGAAGATAGCGATGACGTAGCCGACCATGTAGCGCAGTACCATACCGCCCAGGACGCAGTAGAAGCAGAGGATGAGGAAGGCGGAGATGACTCCGAGCCAGCCTACCCATGAAAAGCGCTTTGAGAGCTTCTTGTACGCGCCGACAGCGCCCAGACCTGTTTTACGGCCGATGGTGAGTTCGCCAACCATGACCACAAAACCGACGAAAATTACAAGGACAAGATAGATAAGCAAAAATGCGAAGCCGCCGTTTTTGCCCATCTTGTACGGGAATCCCCAAATGTTGCCCAGTCCGACTGCAGAGCCGACTGCCGCCATGAGAAATCCCATAGTGCTGCCAAACGACCCGCGTTTGTTTTCTTCCATAATCAAACCTCTTTCTTCATAAATTGACAAAATACGCAAACGGGTCTTGAACCTGTTTGCGTGTATGTTTATATAAGTATACCATGTGAATATACAGTTAGACAAGACTATTTTCATAATTTGTTCATATCTTTTTAACAGATTATTAAAAAATCTGGTTCAGAATGCCATAACAGATGAAATTGATATGCCGATATGCACGGTTGGTATTACCAAAAGAAGCATATTTTATGGTATTATAACGGGAGCCGGATTATTGACAATCTGCCGCCTAGGTATATAATTCCAATATATATAAAAGAATTCTGCGGGACGGCAAGGGTTCAGCAGGGAGCGCGCCGTCAGTTATCTGGCGGCTTTTTGCCTATACCCGGGAATTTGCGGACCTGTATGAGAGGGGTGCTGTTATGGAGATATCAAACGCCGATATGATAGGCGGCGTTATATTTTTCGCGGTGGGCGCAGCCGCCGCGTTTCTGAACTATATGGTGATACTCAGGCGCGTTCTTAAGAGTGCAAAAAGCCCCACGGACATGAAGCCGGTACTGAAGGCATCGGTCATAAGGGGGATAATAAATATTCTCGTGCTTGTGCTGGCGTATCTGGCGGGCGGCTGGGAAAAGATGGACTGCTCGGTCATGGCGACGCTGCTGGGCGCGGTGCTCGGAATAACGATACCCTCGGCGTTTCTGGCTAACAGGGCGGCGGGAGTCGGCAGGAGTCCTGATGGGGGTGACGATTAACATATGGGAGAGAAATCAGAAGTACTGTTTAAGGTGTTCGGACTCGGCGTAACAGCCGAGGTGACAACTATGTGGGCGATAGTCGCCGTGCTTATCGTGCTGGCGTTTATCATATCGCGGCATATTAAAGAAAAGCCCGGGAAGCTGCAGAACGCGGCGGAGGTAGGCGTGGGCGCCCTGGAGAATTTTATCAAGGGTGTGCTCGGCGAGGAGAAAACGAAGAGATATTTCGGCTTTTTTGCCACGCTGTTCATCTTCATAGCGTTCTGCAATTATTCGGGGCTGCTGCCCGGCGCCGGGATAATAAAGGGGTTCAAAGCGCCCACGTCTTCACTGTCTGTTACGGCGGGGCTCGGCATCGTCGTGTTCTGCGCCATACATTATCTGGGCGTGCGCAGCAACGGTGTGCATTATTTCAAGCATTTCATAAAGCCGGTGGTCATAATGCTGCCGTTTATGATAATAGATGAGATCGTCAGACCTGTATCCCTGGCGCTGCGTCTTTTCGGCAACATCTTCGGCGAAGAGACGGTAATGGAGCAGCTCTATGAAATACTGCCCATAGGCGCGCCGCTGCTGATGATGGTGCTGAGCCTTCTGTTCTGCGGCATTCAGGCTGTGGTGTTCACCATGCTGGCAGGGATCTATATCGACGACGCAACAACACTGGAATAAGAAAAGGAGAGTAAATATCATGACATCTGCAATTATCGCATTGGCAGCAGCGCTCTGCATCGCTGTGAGCACTATTTTCCCCGCAATGGCACAGGGCAAAGCCGCCCAGTCCGCGATGGAGGCTATCGCACGTCAGCCCGAAGCCGCGGGCAATGTGCGCTCTACGCTCATCATTTCCCTGGCACTTATCGAGGCGCTCACTATTTACGGTCTGCTCATAGCGTTCATGCTGATAGCAAAGATCTGAGGAGAGAAAAATGAGTATCGATATTTCGGTGCTGATTTGGACTGTGATATGTTTTCTCGTTCTCATGTTTGCCCTGACAAAGCTGCTGTTTAAGCCTCTGCTCAAAGTAATGCACGAGCGGCAGGAGAAGATCACTTCAGGCATAGCCGCGGGCGAAAAGGCCGAGGCCGAGCTTGAGAAGCGGCGCCTTGAGCATGAGGAGGAGCTGGAACGGCTCAAAGCGGGGCAGGAGTGCGAGCTGGAGGAAAAGCTGGCGCGGGTTCGGGAGGAGAATGCCCGCCTCGCCGCCGAGACCGAAAAGCAGACGGTTCTGGGACAGGAGCGCTATGAAGCTGAGCTCAAGGAGCAGGAGCAGGCGCTCACGGAGCAGCTGCGGGACGGCGTTGAGCGGCTCGCATCCACCCTCGCGGAGAAGATAATATCCGTGCCTCCGGAGAGCAAACTGCGTGAGCTGATGGTGAACGTGGAGAAGGGAATGCAGTCCAACGGCAACAGTGTGACGATCCGTTACCATCGGGACAGTAAGGATAAAGAATCATGATACTTGTCTACACGATAATAAATTTTGTCATTCTTGCCGTAGTCCTTGTGATAGTGGGGCGGAAGTTTCTTGGAAAGAAGCTGCGCGAGCACGAAGAGACTGTGGAGGAAGGACTTAAAAAAGCCGAGCAGGGCGAGGAGAAGGCCCGCTCTGCTCAACTTGCGCTTCAGGAAAAGAGCGAGGAGGCTTCCGCTGAACTGACAGCTGCCGCCCGGGAGGGGGAGAGCATCGTCAGCAGGGCGGCTGAAGCCGCGGCTGAGGCCGCGCGGGAAAGCATTGAGAAGCAGCGGGCTGAGAGCGAAGAGCGTATGAATACAATGCGTCTTGATATGCTCCAGCGTGTTAAAGAGGATACTCTGAAAAAGGTCTCCGAGCGGGCAAAGGAGATCCTCTCCCGTCCGGAATATGCGGCGAAGCTCAGGATGGTTGAACCGCTGGTCGTGGACCAGATACTTGCCCGGGCCGAGATAACTCCGGGGGACGCCGCATACCTCATGCAGCACGAGGTGCTCTACGTGACGCTGAACTCGGCATTTCCCCTGGACGAGAACCTTGTGAAGAGAATACGCGGTGCGATAGACGACATGCTGGACAAGATCGGCGGCAAGGCGTCCTTCTGGGTGAAGAACGATCCTAAGCTCATAGGCGGCCTGCGCCTGAGAATAGGAGACACACTCTATGACGGGACGGTGCTGAACTATCTGGATAATGTGGTGCCGACGATGGACTCCCAGGACATAAATCTTGAGACAGACGCTGAGGAGATGCTCCAGATAATCATGTACGGTCTGGCGACGCTCCGCACGACTGTAGATGAATACCAGTGGGGCAGAGTCGTGAGCGTTTCCGACGGAATATGCTGGCTGGACGGCCTCTCGGACATCATGTATGGCGAGCTGGTGGAGTTCGATTGCGGTGAGCAGGGTATGATACTGGACATCGAGGCGGACCGTATAGGCTGCGTCGTGTTCGGCGCTTACGAGCATATCGAGGTCATGGACCGGGTGCGCCGTCTGAACCGTATGGCGGGCATTCCCGTCGGCAGCGCCATGCTGGGCAGAGTTGTAGATCCTCTGGGTAACCCCATAGACGGGAAAGGCAATATCCGTACCTCTCATTACCGCAGTATCGAGTCGGCAGCGCCCGGCATCCTGAGCCGCCAGAAGGTGGCACAGCCCCTTAAGACGGGCATCAAGGCTATCGATGCCCTCGTACCGGTCGGCAAGGGTCAGCGCGAATTGGTAATCGGCGACAGGCAGACGGGCAAAACAGCCCTTGCGGTGGACGCGATCATCAACCAGAAAGGTAAGGATGTTATCTGCATCTATGTCGCCATAGGGCAGAAGGTGACCACGGTCGCTTCCATAAGGGATCGCCTTGAGAAATGCGGCGCAATGGATTATACGATAATCGTCTGTGCCGACGCGTTTAAGTCCGCGCCCATGCAGTACATAGCCCCATACGCCGGAGCGGCCATGGGCGAGTATTTCATGTATAAGGGCAAGGACGTGCTCATCGTCTATGACGACCTTTCGAAGCACGCTGTGGCATACAGAGAAATATCTCTCCTGCTCCACCGCCCGCCCGGACGTGAAGCGTACCCGGGAGATATTTTCTATCTCCACTCCAGACTTCTGGAACGGAGCGCGAAGCTCAGCGACGAGTTGGGCGGCGGCAGTATGACTGCGCTGCCTATAATTGAGACACAGGCTGGGGACATCTCTTCCTTCATACCGACGAACGTCATCTCAATAACGGACGGGCAGATATTCCTGGAGACGGACCTGTTCAATCAGGGCCAGCGCCCGGCTGTGAATGTGGGGCTCTCGGTGTCGCGGGTGGGCGGTTCCGCCCAGACGGATCTGCTCAAGCAGGTGTCCGGAAGGCTGCGCATGGAACTGGCACAGTACAGGGAATTGCAGACATTCTCCCAGTTCGGCTCAGATCTGGACGAGAGCACAAAAGCCTCCCTCGCCCGTGGTGAGCGGATGACCGCGGCGCTCAGGCAGGAGCAGTATAAGCCCCTGAGCGACGGAGAGCAGGCGCTTGTGATATTCGCCGTTTCCGAGGGCGCGGCGGACGGCATTGACAGCAGTGCCGTCGGTGCGTTCGAGGATACGCTTATCCGGCGCATGAAGGAGGAACATCCGGAGGTAATGGCGGAGCTTGAGACTGGCAGGAAAATGAGCGACGAGCTGAAGAGCAGCATTATATTGTTTGCACGAAGCTGTGCGGAGGAGATGTAATGGCAGGGCTCAGCGAATTGAGGAAGCATCTGGCGAGCGCGAAGAGTACGAACCAGATGACCAACGCCATGAAGACTGTGGCGGTGTCAAAATACAACAGGACGCTCCAGCGTTACGAGGCGTTCCGCCCCTATATGGACTGCTGCAGCAGATTTTTAAAAGCCGCCGGCGGAGGCGGAATATCCCGCAAAGACGATAAGCGCGGCAGGACATATTATGTCCTCGTTGCCGGAAACCGAGGCCTGTGCGGCTCCTTCAACGCAGACCTGCTGCGTTATTTCCGGGAAAACCGGGAAGAGGGCAGCAGGGTGATAGCCTGCGGCAAATGGCTCGCGGGACGCATAGAGGGCGCAGATGAGCGCGCGATCAGTGATGTGCCGGACCCTGAAATGACGGACGGGCTCGCCCGGGAGCTGCTGGAACTCTATGTCTCCGGCGAGGCGGAAAGGGTGGTGCTTGTGTACCAGCAGTTCAAAAACATGCTGGTGCATGAGCCTGTCAGCCGGACGTTTTTGCCCGTTGAGTTTTCCGGGGAGAAAGATACGGATTATCTCGTCCTTCCGGAAGGGGACGGATTAAGGGAAGAGTTCACGCAGCGGTGCCTGAGGGCGCAGCTATACGGCGCGTTCCTGTCCGGAGCGGCGGCCTGCCACAGCGCTACCCTCACGGCGATGCGCACTGCGGCGGACAACTCGGAAGAAATGATAAAGAGCCTCGAAACAAGGCTGAACAGGATGCGCCAGAGCTCGGTGACTACGGAGCTGTTGGATATCCTGGGCGGCTCCAGTTATACACGGGGGTGATGGTATGGCAGGCGGAACAAAAGGCCTGATAACAAGAGTTATAGGTCCGGTGGTGGACGTCCAGTTTGAAAAAGGGCTGGGACAGCCGGACATTTTCAACGCGCTGGAGGTGCAGACAAGCAGCGGCAGAATAGTGATGGAGGTGCTCCAGCAGATAGGCGCGGGCATGGTACGGTGCATCTCCCTGTTCCCGACGGACGGTATTTCCCGGGGGATGGAGGCAGTGGACACGGGCGCTCCCATCTCCGTGCCTGTCGGCGAGGGGACGCTGGGGCGTATGCTCAACGTCATCGGCGACCCGATCGACGGGAAGGGACCGGTGCAGGCTGAAAAGCGCAGCTCCATACACCATGAGGCGCCTTCGTTTACGGATATCGTCCCCTCTACGGAGATACTGGAGACGGGGATAAAAGTCATCGACCTGATGACACCGTACAGCAAGGGCGGTAAGATAGGGCTCTTTGGCGGCGCGGGCGTGGGTAAGACCGTGCTCATCATGGAGCTTATCCGGAACATCGCCTATGAGCACGACGGTTATTCAGTGTTCGCGGGGGTCGGCGAGCGCTCCAGAGAGGGCAACGATCTCTGGAACGAGATGAACGAGTCGGGGGTCATAGATAAGACGGCGCTCGTTTTCGGGCAGATGAACGAGCCCAGCGGCGCGAGACTGCGCGTACCCCTTTCCGGTCTTACTCTGGCAGAGCATTTCCGGGACAACTCCCATAAGGATGTGCTGCTGTTTATTGATAATATTTTCAGATTTACCCAGGCGGGCTCCGAGGTTTCGGCGCTGCTGGGGAGAATGCCCTCAGCTGTGGGCTATCAGCCCACACTGGCATCTGAGATGGGTCAGCTTCAGGAGCGCATAGTCTCCACGAAGAAAGGCTCTATAACCTCCGTGCAGGCGATTTACGTCCCCGCAGACGACCTCACTGACCCGGCTCCCGCCACGGCGTTTGCACATCTGGATGCCACGACGGTGCTTTCCAGAAACATATCCGAGCTGGGTATTTACCCGGCGGTGGATCCCCTGGCGTCCTCGTCAAATATGCTCTCACCTTCCGTGGTGGGACATGAGCACTACGAGACTGCCCGGGATGTGAAACAGGTGCTCCAGCGCTATGCGGAGCTCCAGGACATAATTGCCATTCTCGGTATGGACGAACTCGCGCCGGAGGACAGACTTACAGTCAACAGGGCGCGGCGCATACAGCGATTCATGTCCCAGCCCTTCCATGTGGCGGAGAATTTCACCGGCACAAAGGGGCGCTATGTGAAAACTGAGGACACCCTGAAGGGCTTTCAGGCCATACTTCAGGGGGACTGCGACAGTATACCTGAGCAGTGCTTCCTCATGGCGGGGGCTATTGAGGAGGTCATGGAAAAGGGGAAAAGCTTATGAGCGGAGAGCTTAAGCTGCTGATAGTATCTCCTTTCGGAACACTGGCGGAGACGGAGGCCGACTATGTTTCACTCTGCCTCAGCGATGGCTCAATGGGGGTGATGCGGGGTCACGCCCCGGTTCTTGCACGCCTTGGAGCGGGAGAGATAATGTATCGTCTCGGGAGTGAGGAGAAAAGAGTTCCCGTAAAGGGCGGCGCGGCAGAAATTAAGGGCAATGTCATAACAGTACTGGTGGACGTATGAAATAAAGGAATCGGCTTTGGGTCTGACCAAAGCCGATTCCTTTATTTCAGTTTAATTCTCTTGTACAGCTCGAGAGTTTCGTCCTCCGATACCCAGTCGTCAACGTTGACGACGGTGTACTCAGTCTCTGTGTTGCGGATGACGACCCGGATGATTCCTGCGTTTATAATTTGCCGCCGGCACATAGAGCAGGAGGTGGTGTCCCGCAGAAGCTCGCCGGTCTTATAATCCTTACCCACAAGATAGAGCGTGGCGCCTATCATGTCGCTGCGTCGGGCGGAGATGATGGCGTTTGCCTCGGCGTGGACAGAGCGGCACAGCTCGTAGCGCTCGCCGCTGGGGACGCTCAGCGACTCACGCACGCAAAAGCCCATATCCACGCAGTTTTTGCGCCCTCTGGGAGAGCCGTTGTAGCCGGTGGAGATGATCTCGTCGTTGCGCACGATTATTGCGCCGTAAGCTCTGCGCAGGCAGGTTGCCCGCTCCAGCACAGTCCCGGCAATGTCCAGATAGTAGTTTTCCTTGTCGACGCGTACCATTGTCCGTCCTCCTGAATAATTTAGCTTACTCACATTATAAAGGATGGAGCGGCATCTTGCAAGGGGCGAATCACCCTTGCTTTCGGGTGAAGACCGCCGCGAGACTTATCCAGATAAAAAGCATAAAAACAAGAAGAACTGTGAAACCGGGAGAGAGGGAAGAGACCATGTTTCCGCGTATTGGCATGAATGCGGGGACAAATTTCGCTATGGCGATATCCGCTGTCAAATAAGTGACAAGGGCGGAGCACAGCCCCTGAAACAGCTTTCCCACTATGAGCCTTTTTGGGGACAGCCCGCTCCCGGACATGACGGCGAGAGCCTGGAAGAGCGAGGAGAGACCGGACCACCCGAGAGTGAAAGACGTTGTGACGAGCATGGTTTTAAGACTGCTCCCGTCCACCCCTGCGACGCCGGCTGTCATCTCGAAAAAACCCGTGAGCACCTGAAGTATGGTGCTGCTGTCCCTGTGGAGCATCTTTCCCAAAGCGGCGGCAGCGGCACCGAGGACACCGGAGCCGCGCAGCACGCTTATCATGACGGAGAAGAAGATCACGAAGGCGCACACGGTGAGTATGGATGCCCATGCGCCCGTAACAGAGTCGGTGAACGCCCGGGCAACTCCCACAGTGCGTGCGTTAGAGCATTTTTCGGCGGAGCCGCGTGTCTCCCGGTTTAGAGCGCCTGTCATAATGCCGAAGGCCAGGGAGGAGAAGATGTGCACGGCGTAGAGGTAAACGCCCAGCCGGACTGAGGAAAAGAGCGTACCGCCAACCATGCCGATTATGAAGGCGGGACCGCAGTTGTTGCAGAAGCCCACAACACGTTCGGCGTCGTCCTTTGAGATAATACCCCTGGAGCAGAGCTCCACGCAGCTGCGAACTCCGGAGGGGGAGCCTGATATCAGCCCGAGTATAACGGGCAGAGAGCAGGCTCCTGAGAGGGAAAAAAGAGGACGCATGATCCCCTGCGCCAGCCTGCCGAGCTTATCCGCAAAGCCAAGGGTCACCATCATGGAGGAGACTGCAAAGAACGGGTACAGAGAGGGAATGACGGTCTGAACACACAGAGCTATGCCGTCACGGCCGCCCTGAAGAGCGTCTTCGGAAAAAAGGAGAAGCGCCAGCGCGCACAGTACCAGCGCTGCCGCCGCGAGATATGATTTCGTTTTTCTAAGAAGCATTTGAAGACCTCCTTCGAGTTATTCCTATGCGCGGAGGTAAAGAAATTTGTCCCGGAAGCATAGATATGTTAAAGAGACAAAGGAGGGGTAATGTGAGTAAACAGCGCAGAAGAGTTATAGAACGCACGGCGGAGATGTTCGCCCTGCCGGTGGACGCCGCTGGAGCGAGCCGCATGGTGATCACAGGGAACCGGAGGCTGCTTATAGAAAACCACCACGGCGTCGCCGAATACGGCAGCGGGCGTATAGACATAGACTGCGGGGGCATTTTGCTGGGCATAACGGGCCGGGACCTTGAGATATGCGCCATGAACCGGCATGAGATAGTTGTGACCGGAGATATGGAAAAACTGGAATTTCTCAAATAAGGGGGGCGGAAAAGTGGGAATTTTCAGCTTCATGAGGGGTTTTGCGGATATTGAGATAAGCGGCAGGCGCGTGGAGCGCTTTGTGAACCTGTGCGCCGAAAGAGGCATAGAATTTAAGAACTTTGAGCACACCGGGAACGACAGTGCCTCGGCCCGGCTCTACTGGAGGGACTACCGCAGACTCATGAAGAGCGACATGAGCAGCGCGGGACTTGCGATAAAGCGCATTGGACTGTTCGGCACACCGGCGGTAGCCGGGAAGGCAAAGGGACGGTGGCTGCTTTTGGGTGCGGCGGCCCTGTGTGCGGCGGCGCTGGTGTGGGCGTCGGGCTTTGTGTGGAGGATCGAGATATCCGGGAACGAGACGGTCTCCGCAGGAGAGATACTTATTGCCATGGAAGAGGAGGGCGTGACGCTGGGAACAAAGGTGTCCTCGGTGGACTCTTACGCCCTGAGAAACAGGATGCTGCTGCGGGTGGATAAGCTCATATGGTTCTCTGTCAATATGCGCGGGAGCACCGCCCACGTCCAGGTGAGGGAGCGGAAGGAAAAACCGGAGCTCATCGACATGACGGAGAAAACTCAGGTGGTGGCAAAAAGGGACGGGCTCGTAACAGAGGTGCGGGTGCTCTCAGGAGTGGGAAAGGTGCAGCGGGGAATGACGGTCGCCGAGGGCGATGTGCTCATAACCGGCGAGGCTGTGGACGTGAGGGAGGAGACAAGATATCTCTACGCTTCGGGGGAGGTCTGGGCACGGACCTGGTATACCCTTAGGGGAGAAATGCCCCTCGCGTGCGGCGAGAAGGTGTATACAGGGGGAAAGCTCACGGTAAGGACCCTGATGTTTGGTAAGAAGGGCATAAAATTGTCATTAAAGAGTGGAATTCCGTTTGCAAGTTGTGATAAAATGATAAACGTGAAAGAATTTGATATTTTCGGTATTATGGCGCTGCCAATCTCCCTTATGACGGAGACCTATTACCCATACGATATACAGCCCGGGGAGATACCCCGCGCCGAGGCGGAGAAGATGCTGGAGGAGAGCCTTTATGAGCAGCTCCTCTCTCTGCTGGACGAGGGTGAGGTAAGCGCGTGGAATATAAATTTCAGAGAAAAAAACGGCGTGCTCCTGGGCACATTATATGGTGAGTGCCTGGAGCAGATAGGAGTCGGGACGAAACTGGAGCCGACGCCGGAGGACGCCTGGGCGGGAAAGGAATGAAAAAACTTGGAGCAGGTGCTTGGCTTTGAAAGAATGGAAGAAGTCGTCAACGTGTTCGGCTCTTTTGATGAAAACCTGAAAACGATAGAGGAGGCTTACGGTGTAAAGGTCGTGAGCCGGGATGGAGAGATAAAAGTCACAGGAGAGGCGGAGCAGGTGTATAACGCCGCAAAGACCCTTGAGGGGCTCGTGAAGCTTGCCGGGCGGGGTGAAACTGTGACGGAGCAGATGGTGAAATACGTCATGAACCTGGTGGACAGCGGCGAGAGCGACAAGATAGGCGAGCTCTCCCGGGACGTGGTGTGTATAACCGCGGGAGGAAAGCCCGTAAAGGCAAAGACGATCGGGCAGAAAAAGTATGTTGAGGCTATTGCCAAGAATACCATAACCCTCGGCGTGGGACCGGCCGGTACAGGTAAGACCTACCTCGCCGTGGCGGCGGCGGTGGCGGCGTTCAGGGAAAAGAAAATAAACCGCATTATCCTCACGCGGCCTGCCGTGGAGGCGGGGGAGAAGCTGGGATTTCTCCCGGGGGATCTGCAGAATAAGGTGGACCCATATCTGCGCCCCCTGTACGACGCGCTCTTCGAGATGCTCGGGGCCGACACATATAACAAATATCTGGAGAGGGGCAGCATTGAGGTCGCGCCGCTGGCGTATATGCGCGGGCGGACGCTGGACGATTCCTTCATAATCCTGGACGAGGCGCAGAACACCTCCCGGGAGCAGATGAAGATGTTTCTGACCCGTCTCGGGTTCAATTCCAAGATAGTCGTCACGGGGGATATAACCCAGATCGACCTGCCTGGCGACAAGGTGAGCGGGCTCCGGGAGGCAATGCGGGTGCTGGAGGGCATCGAGGACGTGGCCATCTGCACCCTGACGGACAAGGACGTGGTGCGCCACGTGCTCGTGCAGCGGATAATAAAGGCGTATGAGGAGTACGAGGAGAAGAAGACGAAGGCGGTAAGAAGATGAAGCATTCAGTCACAATAACAAACGCTGCCGGCGGCATTACCTTCAAGGCGCGCCGGCTCATAAAAAAAGTGATAATAACGGCGCTGAAGACTGAGGGCGTGAACCAGCCGTGCAGCGTGAATGTGCTGATGGTGGACGACGATGCCATCCGGGAGCTGAATAACCGCTTCCGGGAGATAGACAGATCGACAGATGTGTTGTCCTTCCCAATGCTGGAGCTTGAGCCGGAGAACCCGGTGATCCCGGAGGATGAGATCGACCCGGAGACGGGCTTCTGCCCCCTGGGCGACATTGTCATCTCCGTCCAGCGGGCAAGGGCGCAGGCGGAGGAGTTCGGACACAGCTTCGAGCGCGAGCTGGCATATCTAACCGTGCACAGCATGATGCACCTTTTGGGCTATGACCATGTGGACGAGGGAGAGATGCAGAAGCAGATGCGCCGGCATGAGGAGATGACCTTGGAGAAGATGGGTCTTACCAGATAAATCAGAGCCCTGCGGGGCACGGGAGAGAATACTTATGATAACAAGATCTGCGATGATAACAATAGCGGGACGCCCCAATGTGGGGAAATCCACCCTGACAAACGCCCTAGTGGGTGAGAAGATAGCGATAGTAACAAACAAGCCCCAGACCACGCGCAACCGCATCTGCGCCGTGGTGAACAGGGGAGATACGCAGTTCGTATTCATGGACACGCCGGGGTTCCATAAGGCGCGCACGCGGTTGGGCGACTATATGGTGAACATAGTCAAGGAGAGTGTCGCGGATGTGGACGCGGTGCTGCTGCTGGTGGAGCCGATAGCGAACGTGGGCACCCAGGAGCAGGAGCTCATAGAGCGGATAAAAGAGACGAAGGTGCCGGCAGTGCTGGTGATAAATAAGATAGACACAGTAAAGAAAGAGGAGCTTCTTGCCGTTATAGCGGCATATACTCAGGTCCACGAGTTCGACGCCATAATGCCCATATCTGCGAAGAACAACGAGGGCGTGGACGAACTTATGGGGCTGCTGGAGAAGTACGCAGAGGAGGGACCCCAGCTCTTCCCGGACGATATGGTGACGGATCAGCCGGAAAAGCAGATAGTGGCGGAGATAATTCGCGAAAAGCTCCTGCTCTGCCTGGAGAGGGAAGTACCGCACGGCACAGCTGTCGAAATAACGCGCTTTACCGAGCGGGATAACGGCATAATCGACGTGGAGGCGACTATCTACTGCGAAAAGTCCGGGCACAAGGGCATAATAATCGGCAAGCACGGAGATATGCTCAAGCGGATAGGAGAGCTGAGCCGCCGGGATATCGAGCGCTTCATGGGCACGAAGGTCTATCTCCAGACATGGGTAAAGGTCAAGGAGAACTGGCGGGACAACATCGCCCAGATGCGCAACTTCGGATACGAGAACTGAATAGAACAGCGGGAAAAGTGCGACAATAATCAGGCAGACCGAAATGAGTGGATGGAGGTATGAGCCTGTGAACAGCCGCAATTTCTGGACCCTCTTTGAAGAGACGGGAGACGTTTGCTTTTATCTTCTCTTCAAAGAGCTTGATAAGGAGGAAGAGGGGATGTGACTCCCCTCTTACATAGGAGCGAGAATGGAAACGACAACAGCGGGCCTGGTCCTACGGGAAGTGAATTACAAAGAGGCGGATAAAATACTCACGGTCCTCACGCCGGAGGGGAAGCTCACTGTTGCGGCGAGAGGAGCCCGGCGCAAGGGCAGCAGGATAACCGCCTGCACCCAGCTCTTCGCCTATTCCGAGATGGAGCTTTTCACGTATCGGGACAGGACAAGCATGAACGGCGGGGAGACGGTGGAGATATTCCCCGGGCTGCGGCGGGATATCGAGCTTATGAGCCTTGGGGCGTATTTCATGGAGCTGTTGGAGGCGGTGACACAGGAGAATGAGGACAGCCGCGCCCTGCTCAGCCTCGCGCTGAACAGCCTCTATGCGCTGGACACGCTTAAAAAGCCCCAGAAGGTGGTCAAGCCGGCGTTTGAGCTGCGGCTCATGTGTCTGACGGGGTTTGCGCCTATGGTGGAGAACTGTGCGGTCTGCGGAGAGGGATTCCCGGAGAACGCGCGCTTTAACGTCACTCAGGGCGTGCTCCACTGCGCCGCCTGCCGGGAGCATATACCTGGGGGCATATCCATGCCCGTGAGCCCCGGGACTCTGGCGGCTATCCGGCACATTATCCGCTGCGACATAAGGAAGCTATTTTCCTTTACGGCGTCCGAGGGGACTCTCGATGAACTGGGGAATGTGAGCGAGGCGTATATATATGCCCAGTTGGACCGCGGGTTTCATACACTTGATTTTTACAAAGGGCTGTTTGCCCTTTGACGGAGGATAAAATGACAGAGCTTTTTGAAAAATCTCTAAATAATCTGCAATTTGACGCGGTGCTGCATATGCTTGCGGGGGAGGCAGTCTCCGAGAAAGCAAAGCAGGACGCGCTGGAGCTGCGCCCGGGAACGGATGAGGAGAGCATAAGGGTTCTCCTGGATCAGTGCACGGCGGCGCGGTATATGATAGGACTTTACGGAAGTCCCTCCTTTTCAGGAGTAAAGGACGTTACAGCGCCCATGAAGCGCGCCGAGATGGGTGGAGTGCTCAGCACGAGAGAGCTGCTTACGGTGGCGGGGGTGCTGCGCAGCGCGAGAGAGGTACAGTCCTATGGTGACGGCGAGGCGCAGGGGAAGGAGCATATAGATTTCCTCTTCAGCCGGCTCACGCCGGACCGGGCCCTTGAAGAGCGGATAGCCAATTCAATAGTCTCCGAGGAGGAGATAGCGGACAGCGCAAGCGTGGAGCTGAGCAACATACGCCGGCTCACCAGAGCGGCGAACTCCCGCATAAGGGAAGTGCTTCAGAAGATAATAACGTCAACTCACTATGCGTCTGTGCTGCAGGAGCCTATTATAACAACGCGGGGCGGCAGATATGTGGTGCCCGTCAAGGCGGAGTTCAAGGGAGCTGTGAGCGGCCTTGTTCACGATATATCCCAGACCGGCGCGACGGTGTTCATAGAGCCGATGCAGGTGGTCCAGGCGAACAACGAGATACGGGAGCTGGCGGCCCGGGAGAAGGCGGAGATAGAACGCATACTCGCGGAACTCACGGCTATGTGCGACAGCCGCCGGGAGAATATTCTCACGGACTATGACGCTCTCACGGCGCTCGACCTCATCTTCGCTAAGGCGAAGCTCTCATACAGAATGAACGCCATGGCACCGGGGATAGCGCCGGCGGGGCACGGACTGATATTCAGGGGAGCGCGCCACCCTCTCATAGACGGTAAAAAAGTCGTGCCGATCGACGTGGAGCTGGGGGAGAGCTTTGACACCCTTGTCATAACCGGCCCCAATACGGGAGGTAAGACGGTGGCGCTCAAGACCATCGGCCTGCTGACGGTTATGGCTCAGGCGGGGCTGCACATCCCTGTGAACGACGGCAGTCAGGTGCGCATTTTTGACAAGGTCCTCTCGGACATAGGGGACGAGCAGAGCATCGAGCAGTCCCTTTCCACATTTTCCGCCCATATGAAGAATATAATCGATATCATGGGGGAGGCGGACGGCGGAAGCCTCATACTCTTCGACGAATTGGGCGCGGGTACAGACCCGGTGGAGGGTGCGGCGCTGGCGATAGCCGTCATAGAAAACCTCAGAAGCTGGGGCTGCTGCATCGCGGCGACGACCCACTATGCGGAGCTCAAGGTGTTCGCCACGGCGACTAAGGGTGTCGCCAACGCCTCCTGCGAGTTCGACGTGAAGACGCTGCGGCCTACATACCGTCTGCTCATAGGCCTACCCGGGAAGTCCAACGCTTTTGCCATATCGAGGCGGCTCGGGCTTGACGAGAGCGTTATAAAGAAGGCACGGGAGCATATGGATTCCAGCAGCACTGCCTTCGAGGAGGTCATCCAGGAACTTGACGCTGCCCGGCAGGACATGGAAAAAGCGAAAGCTGAGGCGGCGAAGGCACTGCGTGAGGCGGAAATGCTGAAGGCTCAGGCGGCGGAGCTGCGGGAGAAGACGGAGCAGATACGTCAGAAGGCGGAGGAAAAGGCAAAGGCGGAGGCTCAGCATATAATCGACGAGACCCGTGCTATGTCCGACTCCGTCATGGCGGAGATGAAGGAGCTGCGCAAGCAGAGCCGCAAGAGCGAGAATTGGCAGCAGATAAATGAACAGCGCGCGGAGCTGCGCCGCAGGATAAACGAGGCGGAGAGCCAGCTCGCCTTCCAGCGGCCGCAGGATGACGAGGTATCCTCCCGCAAGATACGTGTCGGGGATACGGTGAAGCTGAAGAAGCTGGGAACAAAAGCAGAGGTCGTTTCCATAGGCAAGGATGGGGAGCTTAATCTCCTTGCGGGAGCTATGAAGATAACCGCGAAGGAGAATGAAGTGCTGCTCCTTGAGGAGGAGAAGCCCAAGAAATCCGCCCGCGTAACGCCGCAGAAAACAGAGCGTCAGCTCCGTACGCTGGGCGTATCGGGTGAGCTTGATCTGCGGGGCATGATGACGGATGAGGCTGTCGATGTGCTCCAGCGCTATCTGGATACGGCCATGCTGGCGAACCTGAACACAGTGACGATAATCCACGGCAAGGGCACAGGTGCCCTGCGCCAGGCGGTGCATAACACGCTTAAAAGGTCGAAGCAGGTGAAGAGCTTCCGCCTGGGACGGTACGGCGAGGGCGAAAATGGCGTCACGGTGGTTGAACTGAAGTGAGCGGCCCTGTAAAATTCAAAAAATTATTGACGAACCCGCCGGGGTTTGGTATTCTATAACAAAGCAGAAATGGTGATTTTGTAAGGTTCACTTATTCGGCACAAATCAATTCTTGAGGAGCGTGGGATATATGTATATCAAGGAAGCAGTTGTCAACAATCAGGTTGGTCTGCACGCCAGACCCGCAACATTTTTCATCCAGAAGGCGAATGAATTCAAAAGCAGCATCTGGGTGGAGAAGGACGAGCGCAGAGTCAACGCGAAGAGCCTCCTCGGAGTTCTTTCCCTGGGGATAGTCAAGGGCGATGTCATCACGCTTGCGTCCGACGGTGACGATGAGGAGCAGGCGGTCAACGCTCTGGCGGAGCTCATCAACAGCGATTTTTCCGAGTGATACAGACCATCTTTGAATGTAAAATGCGCCGTTGCTTTCCGACGGCGCATTTTTTAATGGAGTTCATAACATGGAAAATCCCAAAAAGGAAAAGTTAAAAGAAAAAGTGAGAGACCTGCCCCTGAAGCCCGGCGTTTATATAATGCTGGACAAGAGCGGGCAGGTGATATATGTGGGCAAAGCGAAGGCACTGAAAAACCGCGTAAGCCAGTATTTTCAGTCCTCGTCGGCTCATACGCCCAAGACGAGGAAGATGATTTCCCAGATAGACGATTTCCATATAATCGTCGCGGACTCGGAGTTTGAAGCGCTGGTGCTGGAGTGCTCCCTTATAAAGCTGCATATGCCAAAGTATAATATCCTTCTGAAGGACGGTAAGGGCTATCCCTTCGTGCGCCTGTCCCATGAGGAGTACCCGGTATTCTCCCTGGCAGGGAAGAAGGAGCAGGACGGGGCGGACTATTTCGGCCCATACGGGAGCCGCTTTGTGACGCGGCAGGCAGTTGAAGCAGTGCTGCTGGCTCTGAAAATGCCCACCTGCACAAGGAAGTTCCCGAGGGACATCGGCAGGGAGCGCCCCTGCCTGAATTTCTCCATGGACCGGTGTTCCGGATACTGCCGTGGTGAGCCGGACGGGGACGAATACAGGGATAATATACGTCAGGCGGTGCTTATCCTCCAGGGGAAAACGGATAACCTCCACAGAGAGCTGGAGGAGAAAATGCTTCAGGCGGCGGACATGCTTCAATTCGAGCGGGCGGCTGAACT
This sequence comes from uncultured Oscillospiraceae bacterium, assembly GCA_934552825.1. Lineage (GTDB taxonomy): Bacteria > Bacillota > Clostridia > Oscillospirales > Oscillospiraceae > CAKTEQ01. Next base: position 165,334 of record CAKTEQ010000001.1, on the reverse strand, counting down.
CCGGGACAGGATGCGTGCCATAGAAAAACTCAGCGAGCGCCAGAAGGTACTCGCCGTGAGCCGGGCGGATATGGACGTGGCGGGCTTTTACAAGGGCGAGGCAAAGACAGGCTTTGCGGTGCTGCACTATGTGGGCGGCAGCCTTGTGGACAAGGATTTCACGGTGATTTCAGACAGTGTTGAAGACCAGCCTGAGGAGATATTCTCCCAGCTTCTGCAGCAGTATTACTTTGAGCGCAGCCAGATACCCGGACGCATACTCCTGCCAATGGAATTTGAAGGCATGGAGGAGCTCGCCAGATATCTCAGCGAGAGCTGCGGCAGAACGGTGCGCTTTCAGGTGCCTCGGCGGGGGGATAATGTCAAGCTCACTCAGCTTGCCTGTCTCAACGCGAAGGAAGAGGCGGAGCGCCAGACGACGGCGGAGGACAGACGCAGCCACCTGCTGGAGCAGCTCGGCAAGACGCTCGCAATGGAGGACATCCCCCGGAGGATCGAGGCTTACGATATATCCAACACAGGAAACAGCGAGATAGTCGGCGCGATGACGGTTTTCGTGGACGGCAAGCCGAGGAAGCGGGATTACCGCGCTTTCATTATAAAGGATCAGACGGGACAGGACGACTACGCCGCCATGGCGCAGGTGCTGCGCCGGAGGCTCCAGCGGTATAAGGACGGGGACGAGCATTTTGCGCCCCTGCCTGACCTGATGCTTATAGACGGCGGTGCCGGGCATACGAAAGTAGCCCGGGAGGTAGTGGAGGAATTCGGCTATCCCATCGCCGTATTCGGTATGGTGAAGGACGACAGACACAGGACGAGAGCCCTGACCGACGAGTTCGGCAGGGAGACCGGGATAAAGAGCAGCCAGAGCCTTTTTTCCTTCATCGGCGGCATTCAGGAGGAGACCCATAACACGGCGATCACCTTCCACCGCAAGCGCCGTGAAAAAAGCCTGAGACATTCGGAGCTGGACGATATAGCGGGCGTAGGCGACGTGAGAAAGAAGCAGCTTATAAAGGCGTTCGGCAGCGTTAAGAATATCAGAAAGGCGAGCCTGGAACAGCTCGCGGCAGCGGTGCCGATGAGCACAGCCCGGAACGTTTACGGACATTTCCACAGGGAGGAAGAAAAATGAGAGTTATAACAGGTACAGCCAGAGGCAGAAAGCTCAAGGCGCTGGATGGACTGGACACGCGCCCCACCACGGATATGGTGAAGGAGTCAGTTTTCAACATAATCCAGTTTGATATTGAGGGCAGGCGTTTCCTTGATCTATTTGCGGGTACGGGGCAGATGGGCATTGAGGCGCTATCCCGGGGGGCAAAGTACGTTACCTTTGTGGACCAGGGAAAGGCCGCGGCGGCCTGCATCAGGGAAAACGTGAAAACGACTGGCTTTGGTGACTTGTGCGAGATAATGCAGGCGGACGCCATGTCATTCATTACCCGCTGCGGAAAGTATGACATAGTTTTTCTGGACCCGCCCTATAATAGCGGGCTGCTGGACAAAGCGCTGGTGAAAGCCGCTGAATTTGACATTTTAACAGATGGTGGTATAATTATTTGTGAATCTCCTGCGGATAAGGAGCTTCCCGAGCTTCAGGAGCCTTACCGGCTCAGAAAGAGCTATCGTTACGGGAAGATAAAGATATCCGTGTTCGCTAAAGAGCCGCAGGACTGAGGAGGCTGAAAATCCATGAGGACGGCAGTCTGCCCGGGCAGTTACGACCCGGTGACATGGGGGCATATCGACATATTCCGCCGGACGGCAAAGCTGTTTGACAGAGTGACCGTCTGCGTGACTCACAACACGGGGAAGAATTATCTCTTTACCCCCGAGGAACGCATGGAGCAGCTCCGCCGGGTGACGAAGGATATCCCAAATCTGGACGTGGATATGACGGAGGACTTCATAGCCCTGTATTCCGAGCGCAAGGGCTTCGACGCAATCGTTAAGGGGCTGCGCAACGCCTCGGATTTCGATATGGAGTTCACAATGAACGTATATAACAGGCGTCTTGGCCCCACGGTAGAGACGATATTCATTCCTTCGGACGAAAAGTATATATATCTCAGCTCCAGCGCGGTGCGCGAGCTGGCACTGTTCGGTGCGAACCTGGAGGAATATATACCCGCCGAGCTGGTGGGCGAAGTCAGAGAAAGAATTAAGGAAAAGAGAGGTTGAATCAAATGAGCGGTAAGCTTGAAGAACTTGTTGACGTACTGTTCAACACAGTGCAGGATGCCAAGGGTATGCCCTTCAGCAGCGAAAAGTGCGTCCTTGAGAGAGAAAAGATGATCGAGCTGATCGACGAGATCAGAGCAGCGATACCCACAGAGGTCAGCGAGGCTCAGATGCTGGTATCTGCCCGGGCTGACTATATTGCCGGCGCGAAGCGGGAAGCCGAGGCTATCAAGCAGGTCGCCGAGGAAGAGGCTGCCAAGATGGCGACTCAGGAGGAGATATACAACCTCGCCGTCAAGAAGAGCCGCGAGATGATAGCAAACGCTGAGGCGAAAAGCAAGGAGCTGCGCCACAGCGCCAGTATCTATGTGGAACAGATGATGAAGAGCGCTGAGGACTCAGTTATGCAGAGTGTTGCAAACCTGCGCCAGGTGCGCAATTCCTTCCATGCTTCCATAAACCCAGCAAAGGAAGCCGCCTCTCAGGAGGAGCAGCAGGAGCAGCCCAACGAGGAATAAGCGATAAAAAACGGCCGGGCGGTCCACATGACCGCCCGGCTATTTTATTTTTCAAGACAGGGAGTAAGCTTTTTCCCGGAACGTATTTTGCGGAATATGAAATTGAACAGAGGCAGCAGCCACAGGTAACAGGCGAAAGGCAGACAGCCGAGAGGCGCGTCCACAGCGCCGGCGGGGACCGTAAAGGATACGGACCAGGAATAAAAGCGGAGAGCACAACGACAGAGTTTTCGAGATCTATGGCGAGGGTGCTTCCATCGGCTTCAAGATGCTCGCAGAGCTGAGCTGTGAGCATGATGCCGAGAGTTTCCCATATATCCATGCCCTGAACGAAAACCAAGATGAGCACGCCGGAGAGGATGCTGTACGCCATTACCAGCTTGACATTCATCCGGAACAGAGACAACAGGATTATCAGAACTGCCGGAAGGACCGTTATAACAGGCAGGGCGTAGTTATCAAGAAAAATATCCCTGACGCTGCTGCTGGAGGGAGACGCTGAAATAGACGACGAACGCGATAGTGCCGCAGCAGCGCCACACAGCGGTTATCATGCCAATAAAGGCGAGGGTTATTATCACATTTTTAACCGTGAGTACGCCGCTGAGAGCAAGACTCAGAGTACTTTTCAGACTGCGGGTCTTCCATAGCCCATAGTCAAAGAAGAGCAGGCAGCCGAAAAGCAGAGGGACAAGTATCGAAATGCCGGCGGCAACGCTGGCAATAAGAGAGCCGGCAAAACTATCAGTAGAAGGATTTCCGCCAAGATAAACACCTCAATTCTCATGATAATATAACAGGCAATTTCACAGCTTGTAAACTGATTTTATGTGGTATATAATACAGTGTATAAACTGTGAATGGAGGGCGGTGAAGCGATGAATCTGCTGCCGATGTATTACTTCAGCGTTATCGTTGAAAAAGGCAGCATAAGCCGGGCGGCGCAGGAGCTGAACATAACCCAGCAGACCATGAGTGCCCATGTCGCGGCGATGGAGAAGGAACTGCAATGTGTGCTTTTCCAGCGCCGCCCAAGGCTTGAGCTGACATACGCCGGGCAGAAGTTCTATCAGTATGCCGTGCGGTTTCTAAAGCTCTATGATGCCATGGGGCGTGAGTTTAGGGATATCGCGTGTATGGACACGGGTGTGATACGCGTGGGCGTGTCATTCACCAGAAGCAGGCTTTTCATGCCGGCTCTTATAATGGAGCACCAGAAAAAGTACCCTAATGTTGAGGTTGACATAACTGAAGACACAAACGCTGTACTGCAGGAAAAGCTCAAGGAGGGGGAGATCGACGTCGCCATCGAGGCACACTTCGATGAGGAGCCGGAGATACGCTCCAGGCTTTTGTACGAGGAGGAGATGCTTGCGGCGGTGCCAAATGCGCTCCTTAAGGGCGACATGCGCCATCGGCTGGAGGACGGCGACCTCACGGTGCTCCAGGAGATGCCTTTCCTCGCCAGTAAAAGCGGGGACATAACGGGCAGGATCGCGTCAGCGCTGCTGAAAAAATACGGCGTTGTCGCCAGACGCATAATGGTGTCGGAGAACATTGCTACAATACTCCGCGTATGCCTGATGGGCGGCGGGGCGTGCTTCGTGCCGGACGCGATGCTCTACGACCTGCTCTCCCAGGAAGAGCTGGCGGAGCTGACTGTTGTTCGGACGGGGGAGAGGTACCCCATACGGATAGAATGGATGGACAAGCCATACATACAGAGGACGATTGAGGACTTTGTCAATATGACTGTCCAACAGGATTTTGAAGGACTTATACACAGATGAGAGGAGAATTAGCATTGGTTTTCAGAAAAGGGACGGCGGCGGATATACCCAATGTGGCAGAAATATATGACCATATCCACAGGAAGGAGCAGAACGGCGAGGTCACCATAGGCTGGGACCCCGCGATATATCCGGTGCGCTCGACCGCTGAGGAGGCGCTTGAGCGGGGAGACCTCTATGTATGCGAGGAGGACGGGCAGCTTTTGGCGGCTGGAATAATAAACAAGCTCCAGGTGGACGTATACGCGGGGGCAAACTGGACGTTTCAGGCCGAGGACGATGATGTGCTCGTGCTGCATACGCTTGTAGTGGACCCCGATACAGGGAAAAAGGGCGTGGGGACGGCTTTTGCCGGCTTCTATGAGGAGCTGGGGAGAGAACTGGGCTGCAAGGTGCTCCGGATAGATACGAACGTGAAAAACACCATAGCCCGCAGCCTCTATAAAAAACTGGGCTACCGGGAGGCGGATATCGTGCACTGTACGTTCAACAGACTGCGGAGCATAGACCTGGTGCTCCTTGAGAAAAAGCTCTGAGAAGGGGATAAATCAAGATGGACAGTACGCCGGAATTCAGAAACGCACAGCGGGAGGACACGCCGCTGATACTGGGATTTATAAGAGGTCTCGCCGAATACGAAAAAATGCTGAGCGATGTGGTCGCGGATGAAAAGACGCTGGAGGAGTGGATATTTGACAAACAGAAAGCAGAGGTGATATTCGTCCTGGAGAACGGAAAAGAAGTCGGCTTCGCCCTGTATTTCCATAACTTTTCAACCTTCCTCGGCAGAGCGGGGATATATCTTGAGGACCTGTTTGTGAAACCGGAGCACCGGGGAAAGGGCTACGGCAAAGCCCTGCTCAGAAAGCTGGCGCAGACCGCTGTGGAGCGGGGCTGCGGAAGACTTGAGTGGTGGTGCCTCAACTGGAACAAGCCGAGCATCGATTTTTATCTTTCCCTTGGCGCGGAACCCATGACCGACTGGACGGTATACAGAATAGCGGGAGACACTCTGACGGAACTGGCAGAGGGATAAAAAAACTCCGTATGGCAAAAGCCATACGGAGTTTTTTGCTGTTTTGGCTATCGGTCTTCCCGGAAGTATGCAAGGCCGAGGCTTGCGGGAGGATTGTTCTCCCGCTTGTTGCGCATGGAAACGACCACAAGTACAACGATGGTGACCAGATATGGCAGCATCTTGTAAAGCTCCTTTGTGGCGAGGTTCATACCTGTGGGGATGAACAGATACAGGATATAAAGTCCGCCGAAGAGTATGGACGCGATAACGCTGACGTTGGGGCGCCATGTGGTGAAGATGACCAGCGCGATAGCAAGCCAGCCCCTGTCGCCGAAGGCGTCGTTGGACCAGACGCCGCAGGCGTAGTCCATGACATAGTACAGTCCGCCGAGACCGGCTATCATGCAGCCGATGCAGGTGGCTGTATATTTATAGCGGGTGATATTGATGCCGCCGGCGTCCGCCGTAGCGGGGCTCTCGCCCACAGCCCGGAGGTTGAGCCCGGTGCGGGTATGGCGCAGAAAATAGGACGCCATGAAAGCTATGATAATAGCCGCATAAGCGAGAAAGCCGTAGGAGAGGAATATCTTACCGAACCAGCCGAGAGAGTCCGCGAAGGGCAGAGAACGGCTGAAGTAGCTGCTGGTTGCGGAGAGGGCGATAGAGGGAACTTCGCTGCCGGTTATTTTGATGAGCGAGCCGCCGAAGAAGTTGCCGAAGCCCACGCCGAAGGTGGTCATGGCGAGACCCGTTACGTTCTGATTGGCCCGGAGAGTTACCGTCAGGAAGCAGTAGAGCAGACCCATGAGAAGAGAACCTGCAAGACAGCACAGCAGAGGGATCATGATGGCGAGAAAGCCGTTCATGCTGCCGCCGCAGCCCTGCTCATAAAGGAAGGCGCCGATAACGCCGCATATACCGCCGACATACATGACACCGGGGGTGCCGAGGTTGAGGTTGCCGGATTTCTGGGTGAGTATCTCGCCGGTGCTGCCATAGAGCAGCGGAATACTCTGGACCACGGCGCGTGGGATGAAGGAGACTATATCAAACATTGGCTTCGACCTCCTTCTTTGCGGATCTGCGGAAATGTATCTGATAGTTGATGAAGAACTCACAGCCGATTATGAAGAAAAGTATCACGCCTGTGAGGATATCTCCGAAGGAGTGGTTCAGACCGAAGCCTGTCGCGATCTCACTGGCGCCCCTGCTGAGGAAAACGAGCAGGAAGCTTGTAAACACCATGAAGATGGGGTTGAACTTGGCGAGCCACGCCACCATGACGGCGGTGAAGCCGCGGCCGTCGGCGATGGTTGTAGTGATAGTATGGTCGGTGCCGCCCACGAGGAGCAGGCCAGCGATGCCGCATATGGCGCCGGAAAGGGCGAGAGTGCGGAGGATGACCTTTTCTACCTTGATGCCTACATAGCGGGCTGTGCGTTCGCTCTCGCCGACAACGTTTATCTCATAGCCGTGCTTGCTGTACTTAAGATAGATGTACATACCTATTGTTATCACAGCGACAACTACGATATTAAGCAGGTATTTCTGACCGCCCAGCACAGGAAGCCAGCCGGCTTCGGTCGACTGATTGATGATGCCTATCTGACCTGCGCCCTTGGGGACCTCCCAGATAATTACGAAGTATGCCACAAGCTGCGTTGCGACATAGTTCATCATAAGGGTGAAGAGCGTCTCGTTGGTGTTCCACTTTGCCTTGAAGAAGGCGGGGATGAGCGCCCAGATGGCGCCCGCCGCGATGGAGGCGAGAACCATGACAAGGATGAGCATGCTGTTTGAAAGCTTGCCTGCCAGGCAGATCATGCACGCAGCGGCCGCGAGACCGCCGATGAGTATCTGTCCCTCGCCGCCCAGGTTCCAGAAACGCATCTTGAACGCGGGAGTAAGAGCCAGGGATACGCACAGCAGGATCGCGATATTCTGGCAGAGCACCCATATCTTGCGGGGTGAGCCGAAGGCACCCTTCAGCATCGTAGCGTAGACCCGGATGGGGTTTTCACCTGTGAGCAAATTTGTTATAAGGGCGCAGACGATGAGAGCCACGATAATGGCAGCAGCTCTGATGCCCCAGGAAGCGTACCAGGGCATTGCCTTGCGCTTTGTAATGTGAATGAGGGGGGCGTTATTGTGCTTATTCATTTGTTTCACCGCCTCCCAACTTTGTCATCATCATGCCGACTTCGCGCTTTGTGGCGCCTTCGCCGGGAACTATACCGCTGACCTTGCCGCCGCAAAGTACGAGGATGCGGTCGCACAGCTCAAGGAGCACGTCAAGGTCCTCGCCAACGAAGATAACGGCGACGCCTTTCTTCTTCTGCTGGTTGATAAGGTCGTAAATAGTGTAAGAAGAGTTTATATCCAGACCACGCACGGCGTAAGCCGTGAGCAGGACCGTGGGCGCGGAGGCAATCTCACGGCCCACGAGTACCTTCTGAACATTGCCGCCGGAGAGACGGCGTACGGGGGTGCTAACGCCGGGGGTATTGACCTCCAGCTCCCGGACGACCTTTTCTGCCAGATCTTTCGGGGTTTTCCGGTCCGCGAAGAAACCTCTCCCCCGGCGGAAGGAGCGGAGCATCATGTTGTCCGTAAGGTCCATGCTGCCGACGAGACCCATGCCGAGACGGTCCTCCGGGACGAAGGAGAGCGTCACGCCCATCTGGGAAATGGTGAGGGGGTCCTTGCCAAGGAGCTGTTCCTCGCTGCCGTCGTCGTTTATGTAGGAGATGGAGCCGCCTTCCGTGGGCTGGAGCCCGGCTATTGCCTCGAGAAGCTCCTTCTGACCGCAGCCGGAGATACCGGCGATGCCCAGGATTTCCCCAGAGTTGGCGGTGAAGGAGACGTCGTCCAGCTTGAGGACACCATCAATGCTGCGCACTGTTAGCCCCTGTACATTGATGCGGGGCTTGGGGTCGACAGGAGCGGGGCGCTCGATGTTCAGAATTACGGGGCGCCCGACCATCATGTTGGTCATCTCCTGGGCGTTGGTGTCCTTCGTGAGCATATCGCCGACGAATTCACCGTGGCGCAGGACGGCAACGCGGTCGCTTAGCGCCTCCACCTCGTGCATTTTATGGGTGATTATAACGATCGCCTTGCCGGCGTCGCGCATGTTGCGCAGGACGGAGAAGAGCTTGTCCGTCTCCTGAGGTGTGAGCACGGCGGTAGGTTCGTCCAGAATGAGGATATCCGCACCACGATAGAGGACCTTGACTATCTCTACGGTCTGCTTCTGAGAGACGGACATATCATATATCTTCTGGTAGGGATCCACGTCGAAGCCGTATTCGTCGCAGATGGCCTTAACCTTTTCGGCGACCTTGTCAATATTGAGCCGCCCTTTTTCCTTGAGACCGAGGACTATATTTTCGGCGGCTGTGAGCACGTCGACCAGCTTGAAGTGCTGGTGGATCATGCCGATGCCCAGGTCAAAGGCCTCCTTGGGGGAGGAGATGGTTACCTCCTGTCCGTCGATATAGATCTGCCCCTCGTCGGGATAATAAATACCGGAGAGCATATTCATGAGCGTGGTCTTGCCGCTGCCGTTTTCACCCAGCAGTGCAAGTATCTCGCCCCGGTAGATATCCAGCCAGACCTTGTTGTTGGCTACGACGGAGCCGAAGGTTTTTGTGATATTGCGCATTTTAACCGCAGCAACTTTGTTTTCCAAAGGCGTCACTCCTCTTAGTCGAAAATTGTCACGTCACAGCACAATTCTATTTCATTCAGGCGTGCCGGTCAAGACCCGCGGAAACAGAAAGGCTGCTTTATGGGGGAAAACGGGAATTTCCCCGTCCTCCCCTATAAAGCAGGTAATGCGGCAGACCCCTGCGCGGGGTCTGCCGCAGTGCAATGCTCAGAAAATCAATAGCTCTCGTCCAGCAGGTTGATGCCGTCGATGCGCAGGTCAAAGTAGGGAGCGGAGCGGAACTTGGATTCCTGGAACGCGCCGTCCTCGATGACTTCTGTGTCGGGTGTGTAGTCGGGATCAGTGTCAACGTCAGCCTCGTAGGAGCTGAGCTGCTTTCCGCCGACTGTGAATGTTGCAACGTCGAAGACGGAGATCTCGCCGCTCTCCAGCTTTGCCTTAATCTCGTCGATGGCAGTCTGTGTGCCCTCGGCTGCCACAGCCTCGTTGATCTCTGTCAGGACAACGGAGCCTGTTGTAAGAGTGCCTGTCCAGTCAGCGTCGATGGCTTCGCCGTTCATAGCGGCTGTGATAGCGTAGACGTAGTAAGGAGCCCAGTTGATGCGGGAGGAAACGATGAATGTTTCGGGGCAGGCTGCGATAGTGCTGCCGTTGTAGGAGACGTTGGGAACGCCGGCTGTCTCGCAGGCTGTGGGAGCGCCCATGGAGTCAGCGTGCTGGCTGATGAGCTTGCAGCCGTTGTTGATGAGCTTTGTTGCGCCTTCCTTCTCAGCTGTCTCGTCATACCAGGAGCCTGTGAAGGTGACTTCCATCGTAGCTGTGGGGCAGACGGAACGCGCGCCCAGGAAGAAGGATGTGTAACCGGAGATAACCTCAGCGTAAGTGAAAGCGCCAACATAACCAATCTTTGCCTCGTCGGCTGTGAACTCGCCGGCGTCGATCATCTCGTTGAGCTTCATGCCGGCAGCGACGCCAGCCAGGTAACGGCCCTCATAGATGGAGGCAAAAGCGTTGTGGTAGTTAGCAAGGTTCTCAGTGTGAGCCTTTGTGCCTGTGGAGTGGCAGAACTGAACGTCGGGGAACTCCTTGGCAGCCTGGATCATGTAATCCTCGTGACCGAAGGAGTCGGCAAAGATGATGCCGCAGCCGTCGTCAACCAGCTCAGCCGCCGCATTGTAGCATTCCTGGCCTTCGGGAATGTTTGTGCGGATGACGTACTCAACGCCAACCTGCTCGCAGGCTTCCTTGGCAGCGTTGATGAAGTTGAGGTCGTAGGTGGAGTTTTCATCGTGCAGGCAGATGAAACCGACCTTGAAATCGGTAGCTGTGTTTTCTGTGTTCTCTGTGTTCTCTGTGTTTGCATTTGCGTTGTTTTTGTCGCTTGCAGCCTTGTCACCGCAGCCCGCGAACAGTGCGCAGACGCTCAGCAGCATGACAACAGCCAGCAGGATTGATACGATCTTCTTCATTTCATTTCCTCCTTGCCTATGGCAAAAATTTACGTTTTTATATTTCAATTAAATTGAAACCGGGAATAATAAAGCCGTCCTCTTTCAGGAACGATAAATTATGGCGGAATCGTCCATACTGTCTATAACAGCAAGGGATTCGATGCGGTAGCCCTTGGCACGCAGCTCATCGCCGCCGTGCTGGAAGCCCTTTTCTATCGCTATCGCGGCTCCGGCGACCTTCGCGCCGGCCTGCTCGACGATATCTATGAGCCCCTTGAGAGCATTGCCCACCGCCAGAAAATCGTCCACCAGGAGAACGGTGTCATTTTCGGAGATATAGTCACGGCTGACGACGGCGTCGTAGTCGTTGTTGTGGGTAAAGGAATGTATCTTCGCAGAATAGACCCCGCCGCTGACGTTGGAGGTTTTGCTTTTTTTCGCAAAGACGACGGGTACGTTCATCTTCATGCCTGCAGCCACGGCAATGGCGATGCCGGATGCCTCGATGGTAAGTATCTTCGTAACGCCGCAGTCGGCGAAAAGTCTCGCGATCTCATCGCCCATGGAAGTGAGGAAAGCGGTATCAATCTGCTGGTTGAGGAAGCTGCCGACCTTCAGCACTCCGCCGGGGAGAACGATACCTTCCCGCAGAATCTTCTCTTCAAGTGCTTTCATAATCCACAACTCCTTCCAAAAATGGTAAAAGAAAAAAACAGACCGAACAAATCAGTCTGCCAGACAGGTTCAAGCCGCAAAAAAATAAAAGAGCCCCGGGATAGTATCTTCCGTGGACAGTTTTTGCAGAGCGAGTCAATAGTCGCAGCTTTGGCGTGCGGTAGAAACATTCGGGCCATAAATCCGAACCTATACTGACAAGTTTATTTCCTTTTCGACACAACAATCCTAACAGACCGAGAGCGTGTTTGTCAACGCAAAACAGCCCCAAGGCGAATTTTCAGCTATCAGCATAAAACACAGGGCGAAAACCTTGCGATTTTGCCGTATTTTCAACACACTGCGCCGGTGGGTAGAATGAGGGGCAGGGGAAAGGTTATTTACTTGACAAATACTTCACAATGGCATATAAAGTTGTTGGAGATTTATGTTTATAGTGTGTATTGAGATTAAAGTAAAAATATATAATAGGAGGAGAGAAAATGGCAAGGTATTGTATTTCCACGGATTCGGGCTGCGATTTGCCCATAAGTCTGCTTGAGGAGCGTGACATAGTACCTCTGCACATGGAGTATATAATAGACGAGACGCCGTATGAGGACACGATGCGCCCTGAGGACTGCAAGGCTTTTTACGGCCTAATGAGGGCGGGCAAGGTGCCCCATACAAGCCAGATCAATGTTGTCAAGTTCACAGAATTCTGGGAGGGCATGTTGGAAAGAGGGCTTCCTATAGTCCACATCTGCATGGGCAGCGGCATTTCCGGGACCTTCAACAACGCTCAGACGGCGGCGGAGATGTTCCGTGAGGACCACCCGGACACGCCCATATACCTCGTTGACTCCACGCTGGCTTCCACCGGCTACGGTATGCTGGCGCTGAAAGCGGCGGATATGCGCGACGTGGACTGCACGCCCGAGGAGTGCGTCAAATGGCTGGAGGAAAACAAGGCGAACGTAAACACATATTACACCACCTCCGATCTCACATATCTCTACCGCAGCGGCAGAGTAAGCCGTACAGGCATGGTAGTGGCGCACGCGCTGAACATCAATCCTATCCTCAACCTGGATGTCGGCGGGCACCTCATCGTTACGGAGAAGGTTCGCGGACAGAAGGCAACGGAGAAGAAAATCGAGAATATCATTAAGGAGCTGGCCGTGGAGCCGGAGAACCAGACGCTGTTCATCTGCCATTCGGACATACTTGAGGACGCGCAGCGCTTCGGCGAAAAGCTCCGGGAGGATATCGGCTTCAAGGATGTGTACTACACATATATCGGCACGACCATAGGCACCAACTGCGGACCGGGGCTTAAGGCTGCCTTCTTCTTCGGAAAGCCCAGGATCTGAATTCCGGAAAAGCCTTAATTTTAGGAGAAAATGACCTGATTTAAGCGATTTTGGTTTACGTTTTGGCAGGCTTATGCTAAAATAGCGGGAGTGTGACCGGGGGTGAGAGACCGGCTGCATAATAAAAAAAGAAAAGAGAGAAGAGAGACCGATGGAAAAACGGAAAAAACGGCTGGGGGACCGCAAGGACGGCTATCTTGTCCGCAACCTGGACGGTATGCACTTCATTGTGCCGCTGCTGTACCCAGATCGGTGTGACAACGAGGCGTTCATATCTGAGCGGATCGACATCACCGCGGCTCAGGAGTTCCTCAGGGAGAAGAACGCCGGCAATCCGGAGTTCAAATATACCCTGTTCCACCTTGTGGTGGCGGCGCTGCTAAAGACGATCAACCAGCGCCCTAAGATGAACCGCTTTATCGCGAACAAGAATATCTATCAGCGCAACGAGCTGACGGCGGCATTTGTGGTGAAAAAACAGTTTTCCGACGAGTCGGAGGAAGCGCTGGCTGTGGTGCATGCCAATGATGACACGACGATCGACAGTATCCATGAGGATATTTACAGGCAGATAACCGCCTGCCGGAGCGAGAAGAAAGACACATCCACCGACGCGATGGATATGTTCAACAAGATGCCACGGGTTATATCCAAGACCATAATCGCGTTCATCCGATTTCTGGACAGACACGGCAAGGTGCCCTTGTCCCTTATCGGCACAGACCCCTATTACTGCACGGCGGTGCTGACGAACCTGGGCTCCATAAAGCTCAAAAGCGGCTACCACCACCTGACAAACTGGGGCACAAACTCGGTTTTCGTGGCGATAGGCGAGGTGAAGGACAGACCCTTCTACAATGAAGACGGCACATATGAGATGCGTCCAAGCCTTGACCTTGGCATAACGATAGATGAGCGCATTGCAGACGGTTATTACTATTCTAAAACAGTCAGACTTCTGAAATATTTGCTGGAACATCCGCAGGAGCTGGATAAGCCCGCAGCAGAAAAGGTGGATTATGATGGAAAGCAGCACAGTAAGAGCCCCGTGGCTTAACAATTACGGCGACGTTCCACCCACTCTGGAATATCCCAAGGGGACCATGTGGGAGAGCGTGCAGGCAATAGCCAGGAAATATCCCAATTACATAGCCTATGACTTCATGGGCAAGCACACTACATATAAGGAATTCGCGGAGCAGGTGGAGATATGCGCCCGGGCCTTCAAGGCCATAGGCGTGCGGGAGGACGACAAGGTAACCATATGCATGCCCAACTGCCCCCAGACTGTTATCGCCTTTTACGCGGTGAACGTGGTCGGCGCCATAGCGAACATGGTCCACCCTCTCTCCAGCGAAAAGGAGATAGAGTTCTATATCAATGAGTCCGGCAGCATCTGCGCCGTGACGCTGGATCAGTTTTTCCACAAGTTTGAGGCGATCCGCCCCAACGTCAACCTGACGAACGTGATACTCGCCAGCATAAAGGACGAACTCACAAAGCCCATCAAGGCGGGCTATATGCTCACCGAGGGCAGGAAAATCGAGAAGATACCCAAGGACGCCCCTGTGACCACGTGGAAGGCGTTCATGCGCGGCGGGCGCAACTATCACTGGAAGTATAAGGTGGAGCGGAAGGCAGAGGATGGGGCGGTAATTCTTTATAGCGGCGGCACCACCGGCACAACAAAGGGAATTCTCCTCTCTAACCTCAATTTCAATGCCCTGGGCTGCCAGGTCATCGCGACGAACCCCATGTTCCGCCCCGGCGACTCAATGCTGGCGGTCATGCCCATGTTCCACGGCTTCGGCCTGGGTGTAAGCATTCACACAATGCTGGAGACGGGTGGCCGGTGCATACTCGTGCCCCGGTTTACTCCGGAGAGCTACGCAAAGCTCATAAAGAAGCACCACTGCAATTTCATCGCGGGCGTACCTACGCTGTACGAAGCGCTGCTGAGGCAGAAGTGCATGGACGGCGTGGATCTGAGCTGCCTCAAGGGTGTGTTCTCCGGCGGCGACTCCCTGAGCGTGGAGCTGAAAAAGCGCTTTGACAAGTTCCTCTATGACCACAACGCCTCTGTTCAGATACGCGAGGGCTACGGCACTACGGAGTGCGTCACAGCCAGCTGCCTTACGCCGACGCATATGCAGAAGGAGGGCTCTATAGGCCAGCCGTTCCCGGATACGTTCTATAAGATAGTTAAAGTCGGCACGACGGAAGAGGTGCCCTACGGCGAGGAGGGGGAGATATGCATCTCCGGCCCCACAGTAATGATGGGCTACCTGAACCACCCGGAGGAGAACGCCGAGACGCTGAAGGTCCACGACGACGGGCGCACATGGGTCCACACCGGCGACCTTGGCACCATGGACGAGGACGGATTTATTTACTTCAAGCAGCGGCTAAAGAGAATGATCGTCACCAGTGGATATAACGTGTATCCATCCCAGATCGAGAACGTGCTGGATGGCCACGAGCTTGTGCAGATGAGCTGCGTTATAGGTGTGCCCGACTCTCTGAAGATAGAGAAAGTCAAGGCATTCGTCATGCTAAAGCCAGGTATCGAGAAGAGCGAGGAGAAGAAAAAGCTCCTCCTGAATTACTGCCGCAAGTATGTGGCGAAGTATGCAATGCCTTATGACATTGAGTTCAGGGACGAGCTTCCCAAGACGCTGGTCGGCAAGGTGGCTTACAGAGTGCTCCAGGAAGAGGAGATCGCGAAGCTGAAGGCGGCTCAGCAGGAAAAGCCCGCTGAGGATAAGTAAGAGATAAATAAAGAGGAGCAGGTGCGCTGCATCTGCTCCTCTTTTCCGGGAAGGGAGAAAAAAGTGGCGCACGGGTATTATTACCGGCATATGAGCCGGGCGGAGCAGGGAGTTTACGAGAAGATGCTCGCCTGCTTTACGGCGCTGGAAGCCGGTACAAGGGTCCTGCGGCTGGAAGGCAGCGGGCTGTGGGATGTTTTCTTCCGACTTAAGCTGGACAGACCGGACATATTCTATGTCACCTCCTTTTCCTGGAGATTCGCCCAAGGGAGCGAATACTGCGAGATCGTGCCGGAATATCTCTTCGATAAAAACCGCATCCGGGAGCACAGGAAAGCCATAGCCGCCAGAGTGACAAAGCTGGTGCGCCCCGTCCTGGACAAAAGCCAGCGGGAGAAGGAGCTTTTCATACACGACTTTATCTGCGATAACGTCCGGTACGATAAGCTGAAAAAGCCATATTCCCACGAGGTGACCGGGCCTCTGATAAACGGAGTGGGCGTCTGCGAGGGTATCGCGAAGACGGTACAGCTTTTGTGCGGCGAGCTTGGGGTGGAGTGCATCACCGCTGTGAGCGCCGCGGACCCGGAAAATGGTGTGAAGTATGCCCATGCCTGGAACGTGGTGAAGATCGACGGGCGGTATTATCATATGGACGCCACTTATGACAATACTCTCGGGCGTTACGGAGGCAGGAGATACGACTATTTCAACCTGGATGACAGGCGATTTTTCCGGGACCATCGAGCTGTGATATACCCGGTGCCGGAATGCACCGACCCGGACGGCTTTTACTACAAAGTGGAAAAGCGGTCCTATACAAAGCTGGAAGACGTCCGGAGCCGTGCCGACCAGGCGATGCGCAAGAAGCTGGACTACTTTATATTCCACTGGCGGGGAGGTTATCTTACAAGAGATGTGTTGGTTGACATAATAAACGAGCTGGAAGCGGCTGCGGAAAAGCGTGGGCGGCACGTTGAACTATCCGTGAACTACCCTCAGGCGGTCCTGCGCGCGGCGTTTCCGGAGGGAGCCGCTGGGACCGGAACTGTTCAGGAGGAGCAGGCGGACGAGGCGGAGGAAACGTAAACGGGCGATATATGCAAGACAAAAAGCAGCCGCAGCGGTCTTGTACCGCTGCGGCTGCTTTTATACATTTACTGTTATATTCCCGGGCGGCTTAATGCCCGGAGGAATCCTTTATTCGGCTTTAACACCCTCTGAGTCGGTGCGGAGAGTCATGACCTTCCAGGTGGGGAAGCGCTCCATGGCTCTCTCCAACCTCTCGGGAACGCTGGGAGCGGTGGACACGCTCAGCAGCGTGGGACCCGCGCCGGATATGCAGAAGCCGTCCGCCCCGCAGTCCAGGGCGAGGGCACGGATCTCCTCATAGCCGGGGATGAGACTGCTCCGGTAAGGCTGGTGGAGCCTGTCGTCAAGAGCGGCGGAGATGATTTCCCCGTCACCTAGCTCAAGGGCTTTCAGGAGCACTGCCGTGTGGGAAATGTTGAAGATGGCATCCCCTCTCGAAACAGTGTCCGGCAGGACGCTGCGGGCGAGAGAGGTGCTAAGGTTGAAGTCCGGTATGAGCACGGTGAAGGCTACGTTTTTGCTCAAAGTGTACCTGACCGTGACGGGCTTTTCGCCCAGCATGAGAGAGGCGGTAAGCCCGCCGAAGAGGGCGGGAGCGAGGTTGTCCGGATGCCCCTCAAGGGGCGTGGTTATTTCCAGCAGTTCGTCTTTTGTGAAGGGAGAGCCGTGGAGAGCGTTGGCTGCCGCGGCCCCGGCGACTATCATGGCGGCGCTGGAGCCGAGACCGTGGGACATGGGGATGCGGTAGTCAGCGGTTATCCGGAGGCCGTCCATGGGAATGGCAAGCCTGTCGGTCACGGATTTGTAGCCCCGGACGGCGAGATTGTGTTCATTGCAGTATGCGGGGGAGTCGCCGATTATCTCAAGACCGGAGTCCATAATTTCATATGTTAGGGTGTCGTAAAGGCTGAAGGCACAGCCCAGACAGTCAAAGCCGGGACCTATGTTAGCGGTGGTCGCGGGCACTTTGACGGTGACTTTTTTCATTGGTATCACGCACCTTTCGGAGTATAGTTGCCATAGTATACTGTTTCCCTGTGAAAAGCAAGTGGTTTTCACAGGGAAACAATTTTTTGAGGATATTATCTCTCGGACATGGCTTTATACTTTCTGTACCGGGCGGCGGCGTCCTTTTTCGCCTGGGCGAAGAGGGCGTCGGCCTGCTCCGGGAAGGTGAGGCGCAGACCATGGTAGCGGTTCTCCATGTCCAGGAACTTTTCATAGTCCATGGTGGGTTCCTTCGAGTCGAGAGTGAGCTTGTCCCGCTCGGGGTCATAGCGGTAGAGCGTCCAGTAGCCGGAGTCAACGGCAAATTTCATCTCCCGCTGGACCTTGTCCATACCGGAGCGGATACCATGGCTGATACAGGGGGTGTAGGCGATGACGAGGGAGGGCCCCTTGTGCGCCTCCGCCTCCTTCATAGCCTTAAGAAGCTGGTTGGGATCTGCGCCCATGGCGACCTGCGCCACATAAACATTTCCGTAAGACATAAATATGGCGCCTAGATCCTTCTTCCTGGTCTTTTTGCCGGAGTCGGTGAACTGGGCGACGGCGCCGAGAGGCGTCGCCTTGGAGGACTGACCGCCGGTGTTGGAATAGACCTCCGTGTCGATGACGAATACGTTGATATCTTCGCCTGAGGCGATGACGTGGTCAAGACCGCCAAAGCCGATGTCATATGCCCAGCCGTCTCCGCCGTACATCCAGAAGCACTTTTTGCAGAGCTGGTCCTTCCGCAGGAGTATCTCATTGGCGGCGCTGCTCATCTCAGCCTCGAGAGCTGATATGAGAGCGTCGGAGGTTTGCCGGGAAAGGGCAAAATCGTCGTAGGTCTCCAGCCATTCCTTCGCCGCCGCTTTGAGGGCGGGGGAGCAGCCGCTTTCCATAAGGGCCTGAACTTTAATGCGTTGAGCCTCACGCTGCTGGCGCACAGAGAGGAACATACCAAGCTCCAGCTCGGCGTTGTTCTCGAAGAGGGAGTTTGTCCAGGCGACGCCGTGCCCACGCTTGTTGACTGTGTAGGGAATGCTCGGCATTGGAGCACCCCAGGCTTGGCTGCATCCTGTGCCGTTTGCCCAATAGACCCTGTCTCCGAAGAGCTGAGTCATGAGCTTTGCATAGGGCGTCTCGCCGCAGCCGGCACAGGCACCGGAGAACTCCACAAGGGGCTGGCGGAACTGGCTGCCCTTCACGGTGTACGGGTCGAACACATCGCCCTTGTCCGTGAGGGAAAGACCGTATTCCCAGGCGGTGCTCTGCTCCGGAGTGAACACGGCGGGGACCATCTCAATAGCCTTATCCTTGGCGATGCAGGTGTCGGCGCAGCTCCCGCAGCCGGTGCAGTCAAGGGTGGAAACGAGGATGGTGTATGAGAGCCCCTTTGCGCCTTTTGCGGGCACTGCGGTAACGCCGGAGGGGGCGTTTTTCACCTCTTCATCACTGAGCAGATAGGGGCGGATGACCGCGTGGGGGCACACAAGGGAGCAGCGGTTGCACTGGATGCACTTTTCCGCGTCCCACTTTGGAACTGCGGTCGCGATGCCTCGTTTTTCATAGGCCGTGAGCCCCATATCAATGTGGCCGTCGGCGTATTTTGTGAATACGCTCACGGGCATATCGTCCCCGTGCTGAGAGGTGATGGGGATGAGTATGTCCTTCACAGCGTCGATGAGCTTCGGCTGGGGCGTGTTTTCATCCTGAGCATCCGCCCAATTTTCCGGTACGGGTATCTCCACAGCGCCGGAAGCGCCCGCGTCGATCGCCGCGATGTTGAGGTCGACTATCTCCTGTCCTTTCTTGAAGTAAGTCTTTTTGGCGGCGTCTTTCAGGCAGCCGAGAGCTTCGTCAAGGGGGATGATGCTAGTCAGGGCGAAGAACGCGGCCTGAAGGACGGTGTTGGTCCTGTTGCCGAGGCCGAGCTCCCCAGCTATTTTCGTAGCATCGATGGTGAAGAAACGAATATGATTGCGCGCCAGCAGACGGCGGACTTTCGCCGGGAGCTGTTTTTCCAGCTCGTCGGGCTTCCAGACGCAATTGAGGAGGAAAATACCACCGGGCTTTATCTCGTCGACGATGTCATAGCGGTTTACATAAGTCTGGTTATGACAGGCGACGAAATCGGCGCTTTTTACATAATAGGAGCCGCGGATTGGCTTCGGACCGAAGCGGAGATGGCTCTTCGTGATGCCGTAGGACTTCTTTGTGTCATACTCAAAATAAGCCTGGGCGTAGAAGGGGGTGTAGTCGTTGATTATCTCCACAGTGTTGTGGTTCGCGCCCACAGTGCCGTCGGAGCCGAGCCCCCAGAATTTGCAGCAGACCATGCCGGCGTCGCCGATATCGGATATGGGGTGCACAGGTAGGGAGCGCCCGGTGACGTCGTCCGTGATGCCGATGGTGAAGCTCTCGATACTGTGCGGCTTTGCAAGATTTTCAAAGACCGCGACTATCTGGGAGGGGTCGGTGTCCTTAGAGGAGAGGCCGTAGCGCCCGCCGATGATATAGACGTCCCGGCCCTGGTTAGTGAAGGCGGTGCAGACGTCCTGATAAAGAGGCTCTCCGGCGCTGCCCATCTCCTTGCAGCGATCCAGCACGGCAATGCGTTTTACGGTTTCGGGCAGCGACGAGAGAAAGACGCCGCTCGCGAAGGGACGGTAGAGGTGGACCTGAAGGAACCCTGCCTTGCCACCCTGGGCGTTGATGTAATCAACGGCTTCGCATATTGTACCGGAGACGGAGCCCATGGCAATAACCACGTCGGTAGCCTCAGGATCGCCGTAGTAATTGAAGATGTGATAGTCCCGCCCGGTAATGCGGTTTATCTCCTGAAAATAGTCCTCCACGATGCTGGGCACGGCGTCATAATCCTTGTTGTTCGCCTCGCGCACCTGGAAATAGACGTCGCCGTTTTGGACGGTGTTGCGCAGTGTGGGGTGCTCCGGGTTCAGGGCGTTGTCCCTGAATTTTTGGAGAGCCTCTCTGTCGATGAGGGGTTCCAGATCCTCGTAGTCCATCTGCTCCACCTTAGTGACCTCGTGAGAGGTGCGGAAGCCGTCAAAGAAGTGCATGAATGGGATGCTGGACTTTATGGCGGCAAGATGGGCGACGGCGGCGAGATCCATGGTTTCCTGAACGGAGCCGCTGGATATCATAGCCCACCCGGTCTGACGGCAGTTCATCACGTCTGAGTGGTCGCCGAAGATGCTCATGGCGTGGGTTCCGACCGTGCGGGAGGCGACGTGCAGCACGGCAGGCAGGCGCTCGCCAGAGATGCGGTGCATAACGGGTATCATCAGCATAAGCCCCTGGCTGGATGTATATGAGGTGGAGAGGGCGCCTGTCTGCACAGCGCCGTGGACGGCGCCGATGGCGCCAGCCTCGCTCTGCATCTCGACCAGCGTGACGGTCTGTCCGAAGAGGTTCTTCTTTCCTCTTGCGGACCAGGCGTCGGTTTTGCCCGCCATAGGTGAGGAGGGAGTTATGGGGTATATCGCCGCGATCTCGGTGAAGGCGTAGGCCACGTGAGCCGCCGCCTCGTTGCCGTCCACGGTAACAAATTTCTTCTCTTTCATGGAGTCCTCCCGGAGATGATCATTTTACGTCGGTCATCCAATGATGATTGTCAGGGCGGGTGCCCCACTGGATGCCTGTGAGTTCGTCATAGAATTTCTGAGTGAGTTCACCTATTTTACCGCCGTTTATCGTATAGCACTCATCGCCCACGTAAAGCCAGCCCACTGGGGAGACCACGGCGGCGGTGCCGGTACCCCAGACCTCTTCGAGGGTACCGTCCTTGGCGGCGGCGATCACCTCGTCCAGAGAAATGCGGCGTTCTTCCACTTCATAACCCCATTCCTTCGCGATGGTGAGGATGGAGTCCCGGGTGACGCCTGGGAGGATGGAGCCGAGCAGGGCAGGGGTCACCACCTTGCCGGAGATTTTGAACATGATGTTCATGGCGCCGACCTCTTCAATATACTTGCGCTCCACACCGTCCAGCCACAGCACCTGAGTGAAGCCCTTTTTCTCAGCTTCTTCACCGGCGCGCATGGACGCTGCGTAGTTGCCGCCGCACTTTGTGTAGCCGGTGCCGCCCCGGACGGCGCGCACGTCCTCAGTTTCGATGGTTATCTTAACGGGGTTGATACCCTCGGCATAGTAGCTGCCCACAGGGGAGAGAATGATGCAGAACACGCCGTTGTGGATAGTATGTATGCCCAGAGTCTCGTCGTTGCCGAAAAGGAAGGGGCGGATATAAAGGGAGGTGCCGGGTTCGCTGGGAACCCAGTCGGAATCGATGCTCACAAGGGCGTTGACAGCTTCGATGAACATCTCCTCGGGTATCTGGGGAATACGGATACGCTCAGCCGAGCGGTTGATGCGCTTTGCGTTCATGTCAGGGCGGAACAGGTGCACTGAGCCGTCCGGGAAGCGGTAGGCTTTCATGCCCTCGAAAACTTCGGCACCATAGTGGAACACGGTGGACGCCGGGTGCATGGGCATGGGACCGAAGGGAACTATGCGGGGATCATACCAGCCCTTTTCGGAGCTGTAATTCATGAGGAACATGTGGTCGGTGAAGTATTTGCCGAAGCCCAACTCGTTTGCGGCGGGCTTTGTCTTGGGGGATATGGTTCTCGTGATGCTGATATCCATTGTCTTTCTCCTTTCACTCATGCGGTAACAATATTCGCGGCGTTCTGGAGCTTGAGTTTTTCCACAGCTTCCTCGCGCATCTTGTATTTGAGTATCTTGCCGGCGGCGTTCATGGGGAATTCCGTCACGAAATCAATATATCTGGGGACCTTGTGCTTTGCCATGTTGGCGGATATATACGCCTTCATCTCATCCTCGGTCATCTTCTCGCCGTCCTTGAGGATGACGCACGCCATGACCTCTTCGCCGTACTGCTCGTCCGGCACGCCGATGACCTGCACGTCCTTGACCTTGTCACAGGTGTAGATGAACTCCTCAATCTCCTTGGGATAAATATTCTCGCCGCCGCGGATTATCATGTCCTTGAGGCGGCCTGTGATGCGGTAGTTGCCGTCCTCGGTCTTGCAGGCGAGGTCGCCTGTGTGGAGCCAGCCCTCGGCGTCGATGGCGCTGCGGGTAGCTTCGGGCATTTTGTAGTATCCCTTCATAACATTGTAGCCCCGGGCGACAAATTCGCCGATCTCCCCAACAGGGAGCTCCTCATTCGTCTCCGGATCGACAATGCGGCACTCAATCTCCGGCAGCGCACGGCCCACAGTGCCCACGCGGACCTCGAGGGGGTCGTCAGTTGAGCTCATGGTGCAGCCGGGGGACGACTCTGTCTGACCATAGACTATGGTTATCTCGTGCATGTTCATCCTGTCCACGACCTCCTGCATCACTGCTATGGGGCAGGGAGAGCCTGCCATAATGCCGGTGCGCATGTGGCTGAAGTCCGTCTTGGCGAAGTCGGGATGCTCCAGCAGAGCGATGAACATTGTAGGCACGCCGTGGAATGCGGTTATCCGCTCCTGGTGGATGCAGTTGAGGGCGGGCTTCGGTGAGAAGTACGGCAGGGGGAGGATGGTTGCGCCGTGGGTCATGGCTGCGGTCATGGCGAGGACCATGCCGAAGCAGTGGAACATGGGTACCTGTATCATCATCCTGTCCGCGGTGGACAGGTCCATTCTGTCGCCTATGCATTTGCCGTTATTCACCACGTTGTAGTGAGTGAGCATGACGCCCTTAGGGAAGCCGGTGGTGCCGGAGGTGTACTGCATGTTGCACACGTCATACGGGGAGACGGAGGCAGCCATGCGCCGGACCTCCTCCCTGGATACGCTCTCGCCCCGGTCGATGAACTCGTCCCAGGAGAGGCTGCCCTTCTGCTTGAAGCCGACGGTTATCACGTTTCTGAGGAAGGGAAGACGGTGGCAGCGGAGTCCCTCGCCCGCCTTCGTGTCCTTCAGTTCAGGGCACAGTTCATTGACGATGGCGGCATAGTCCAGCCCCTTATAGCCCTGCTCCATGATGAGCGTATGGGTGTCGGACTGGCGCAGGAGGTACTCGAGTTCGTATATTTTATAGGCGGTGTTCACCGTGACGAGCACTGCGCCTATCTTCACCGTCGCCCAGAAGGCTATGTACCACTGAGGCAGGTTCGTCGCCCACATGGCGACATGAGTGCCGGGTTTTACACCCATGGCGATAAGGGCGCGGGCGCACTCGTCAACGTCCTCACGGAACTCATAATATGTCCTTGTATAGTTGAGCGTTGTGAATTTGACCGCGGTCTGGTCGGGGAACTCTCTTACCATTCTGTCCAGCACGCCGCCGAAGGTCTCGTCGATGAGGGCGTCCTTTTTCCAGACAAATTTGCCGGTGTGGGCGTTGTTGTCGTAGAGGTGGGTTCTGTTCAGGCGGGGGCTTTCAAAGCGGCTCATGTAGTTAACAAAGTGGGGGAAGATAATGTCCTTGTCCCGGAGGTCCTCCATCCACTCGGGCTTCCACTCCAGGGAGATAAAGCCGTCGTAGTTAATGGAGGCGAGGGAATCCATCATGTCCCGCATGGGGAGCGTGCCCTCTCCGATGAGGTTGTATGATCCGTCGTCGTTGGAGTCCCGCACATGGACGTGGCGTACGTAAGCGCCCAGATTGGTTATGGTCTTTGCGGCGCTCTCACCGCCGGAACGGTAGGTTTTGTGCATATCCCAGAGGACGGCGATATGGTCGTTCGCGAAGAAATTGAGAAGATCCCTAAGAGTTTCCGTGTTGCTGAAGATGCCGGTCGTTTTGATGAGCAGCGTTGCGCCGACAGCTTCGGCGTCGTCCAGCAGCGACGCGATGTTCTCCCGGGCGGTGTCAATGTCCCCCAGCTTCGCGCACAGGGACACATAGGGTACGCCCGCGGCGGCGGATACGTCCATCACGGCACGGACGGACTCAGTCACGGAGCCGCTGCTGACGGAGATATCCAGATTAGTGTCAAAGCAGGCGATCGATATGCCCGCGTCCCGGAGCGCGCGCACTGTGGCGGCGCAGTTGTATTTATGAAAAGGACCGCCCCTGTCCGTGAGTGAGGGGTCATCCCCTATACCGTATATTTCGATGCCCTGAAAACGCATTTCCCGGGCTGTGCGTACTATCTCGTCCCAGGTGAGCTGCTGCCAGCCTCTGGTGGAAAAAGAGAGGTTCATATGCGGTCCTCCTCATATACGATTTTGTTGACGACGCTGATATATGCCATGACAGAGGCGCCGATTATATCAGTGGAGATACCGCGGCCGGAATATACCTTGCCGCCGGAGCGGAGTTTGACCACGGTTTCGCCCATTGCCTCCCGGCCCTCGGTAACCGCCTGTATCTGAAAATCGTCCAGTTCAAAGTGGGTGCCCACTATTTGATCAATGGCGAGGAAGGCGGCATCGATGGGGCCGTCTCCTGTGCAGAAGCCGCTGAGGGTCCTGCCCGCGCGGACGAGCTTTACGGCGGCGGTGGCAGTTATGACGTTGCCGGAGTTTATGACGTAGCTCTCCAGAGTATAGGTGGGCGGAACCTGCATGGCGACGGAGGCGACTATGCTGTCGAGTTCCTTGCCGGTGATGCGTTCCTTTCGGCTGACGACTGACTTGAAAGCCTCGAATACCTTGGCCTTGTCCTCCTCGCTGAGTTCGTAGCCCAGCTTCACAGCGGCCTCGCCAACGGCGGCGGCGTCATCTCCAGATGAGAGGACCATGCTGCCCGCCTCATAGTTATCCACGCCGTTGTCAAAGGGAGAACTGCAGCTGCGCATAGTGTTCACCATGCGCTCTATTTGTGCCGCTGTGGTGCGCAGGGCTGTGGTGCGCAGCGAGCAGCTTATACCGCAGCTTTCACCCCGGGCGGAGATTATTTCAGCCATGGCGGAGAGGGAGGGGACGCCGCCGGCGGCGATGCTGCACTTGACCTCGCCGGCGCCCTCACGCAGCGCCTGTACCGCGCAGGCGTTGGCCATACCGAGCGCATCGCTGCAGGAGATGCCCACGGTCACGGCCTTAAGCTCCGGGATATCCTGGAAGATGCCGGATATCATCCGGGAGAACTCATCCGGCATCATGATGCCCGCGCTGTCGCAGAAGGTGACGGTGCCCGCGCCAGCGGCGATCGCGGCGGCAACGGCGTTCTTTACGAACTCCCCTTCGCCCCGGGTCGCATCCTCGGCGACAAACTCCACGTCGGCGCAGAGAGCACGGCAGGCGGAGACGGTTTCGCCCACAGCGGCGATAACAGCCTGGGGTTTAAGGTGAAGCATATATTCCATCTGTGCGTCGCTCATAGGCGCCCGGACCTGAAGCCTCGGCTGACGCGCGCTCCGGAGAGCCTCCCATGTGCGCCCCACGGAGACGGGATTTAGTTCCACAGGTACGGCGACGACACTGTTTTTCACAACACCCGCGATAGATTTAATAAGCAGAGAGTCGGTTTTATCCTGGACTATGGGGGCGAGCTCTATGACGGACACATGGAGCTTATCCAGCATTTTTGCGGTCTCGATCTTTTCGCGGAAGCTGAGGGAGAAGCCCTTGTCCATCGCGCAGCATCTGAGAGTTACATCACTGAGGTTGATAATTCGCATTTTAATACTCCTTTCCGGGAAAACAAAAAAGCCCCTGAAGCTGTTGAGCCTCAGGGGCGAAAGTTACGGTTCCGCGGTACCACCCTGGTTTACCGCCGGCAGCGGCGGCCTTAGCGAGACTCTGACAAGCCTCCGGTCTGTAACGTGACCCCACGTGCCCACCTACTTTTTTCATTTGGGAGGACCTGCTCGGGAAGCAGACTGTTTTCTATCCTTGGTACCGGCTCGCAGCTTACGCCGGCTCTCTGAAACGCTCCGATAGAAACATAATTCCGTCAACGCATTTTTCAAATAAAAAATTATGGCGTCATTAAACCACAATACTTGCGGTTATGTCAACGGTTATATGCATAAAAATCAAATATATTTTCCCAAGAGCTGCGGTCAAAATGCACACAAGGCGCCCCAGCCTTAAAATTTCTTAAAAGGCGGTCCAATATGGAGCATTGATGAAAAAAGTATGATATAGTTTAGCCGTGAAATAGGGCAGATATATCGCTATGACGGGAAAGAGGTGAGCGCGCGGGGGCGGATCCCCCCGAAACGACTATGGAAGAAAAGATCAGGATTTTAGTTGTTGACGATGAGCCGGATATACGGCAGGTCGTGCGGCTTATGCTGGAAGCCAAGGGATACGAGGTGTTCACTGCCACGAACGGAGACGAGGCTGTGAGCTGCATGGCTGAAAAGCAGGACATGGATCTCGTTATAATGGACATAATGATGCCCGGCATTTCCGGCGTTGAGGCGTGCAGACGAATACGGGGAATATCCACGGTGCCGGTGCTGTTTCTCACAGCGCGGACACAGGACGGAGACAAGGTGGACGCCTATTCCTCGGGAGGGGACGATTATCTGGGCAAGCCCTTCTCAAGGGCGGAGCTTCTGGCTAAGGTATCATCTCTTGTGAGGAGATACAGGGACTACCGAGGGAAACCGGAGAGCGCGGATGAGGTCCAGGGCCTGCGCCTTATGAAGGACAAAAACGCCGTGGTCAGAGGCGGCGAGACCATCGACCTGACAAATGTGGAATACAGTATCCTTGAATTTCTCATGAAGAACCGGGGGCAGCCCATATCGGCGCAGCGGCTGTATGAGGGCGTGTGGAAGGAGAAGTACCTCCCGTCCTCCTCCAACACCGTCATGGTGCACATACTCAACCTGCGTAAAAAGATCGAGCAGGACGCCGCCAACCCCAAGATAATCCATACCGTCTGGGGGAAGGGGTATCAGATTGGCTAAAGAAGAAAAAAAGTCAAAGCGGCAGATATTGTCATCCCTGTATATGAAGGCGGTCTACGTGCTGCTCACCGGCGCACTGCTGGCTGTGGGCGTATATATGCTGAGCATAGCCATAGGGGACAACGCGGTAAAGGACACATACATGACCTCTCAGGAGTGCACGAGGCGGCTCGAGGAGGGTAAGTACGAGTTCAAGAAATACGTCCGGGAGAATTCCGTGTCGTCAAAGGACACGGCGGCGGTGGCCGCGTGGACGATGGACAAAAAGTATGTTACCGTGTTCGTCTACGATGACAACCGCCTGAAGCTCGAGGCGGGCTACTGGGACTCAGATCTGCTCCCTAACAATTACACCGGGACGAAATACGAGAGTATCTCCCAGAACGAGGGGGATGAGACGTATTTCAACGTGAAGTTCACGGATGGAGTATATAAGGTCCAGCTCTATGAATACTCGGAGCAAGCCATGTACGACGCTGTGCGCGTTATCGCCCTGATAGCGGCGTGCGTTGTGTTTGCCGTGACGCTGCTCCTCTACACGAGCCATATAACCCGGGGTATCGTGAAGCTCTCCAGAGACGCGGAGAAGATGGGGGCGGGCGACCTTGAAACGCCTATCGCGGCGCAGGGCAACGACGAGCTTGCCCAGCTCGCCAGGGAGATGGACCATATGCGCGCCTCTGTTGTGCAGCAGATGGAGAATGAGCGCGTCGCCATGCAGGCGAACCGGGACCTCATCACAGCGATATCCCACGATATACGCACACCCCTCACCACCATGCTCGGCTACCTCGACCTGCTGGACGAGAAGCAGTACAGCTCGGATGAGGAGCGGGATAAGTACATTGAGACCGTACGCAGCAAGAGTCTGCAGCTCAAGGACCTGACGGACCGGCTCTTCAGATACTTTCTCGCCTTCGGCAGGGAGGACATCCAGCCCGAGATGGAGGCGTATGACGCCCGGATTCTCATGGAGCAGATGGTGTTGGAGCGGCTGGTGGAGTTGAAGGACACGGGATGGCGGGTGGATGTGAGCGTGGACATGGGAGAAGGCGCCGTTGTCTGCGTGGATGCCCAGTTCCTCAAGCGCGTCATCGACAATGTGATCGGCAACATAAAAAAGCACGCCGACCAGCGGGAGAGAGTGTACGCATGGATCCGGGAGGAGGGCGACAAACTCAGTATTTATATCGCAAACAGCATTCCCGCGGCGCCGAGAAAGGTGGAGAGCACGAAAATAGGGCTCAAGACCTGTGTGAAGCTCATGGAGCAGATGGGTGGCTCCTTCTGCACATATATTGAGAACAACCGTTTCGCCGCGGAGATACTCATTCCCGTGACGCGGCTGGACCCAGCAGAGTAATGGAACGTTTTCCGGGGCGGTATCGTCCAAGAAAGCGTGACTATAAAATCAATCTTTAAAAGGAGAGGTAATAAAATGAAAAAAAGGCTTATTGCGATCGTTCTCGCAATAGCGGCCCTGGCATCCATATGCCTGACGGGCTGCGGCAAGAAAGGCGAGAACGGCGGTAAAAATGAGGATGCCGACCAGCTCAGCGCGAAGTACGCGTTTCTGGTGGACTACAAGACCATCAATTATGACAACCTGCAGTATATCAACAGCATGGTAATAAGCGGCAATAAGATATTCCTCAACGCCGATGTAGTGACAGGCAAGGAGACATATACGGACGAGACTACCGGTGAGAGTTGGGACTATGACAAAACCGAACCCGTCATACTCTCCATGGAGCTGGACGGCAGCAATGTGCAGCGCCTTGCGGGGTATACACCCGCCGTTGAAAACGGCGAGGACAGCGGCAGCTACGTTCAGAGTATGGAGCCCACGGCTGACGGCGGCTTCATAATCATCGAGTATGCATATGCCTACTCCTATGAGCTGCCCGCGGACTTTGACCCAGATAACGACAATAAGTGGGATTACCAGACAGGTTCTACACAGGAGTATTATATCCATAAGTTCGACACCCAGGGCAATGAGATCTCCGCGACGAAGGTACCTGACGTGGGCGCTGACTATGTGGGCTCCATCAAGGTGGACAGCAAGGGCAACATCATCTTCACGGACTGGACGAACCTCTATCTGGTCAACACCGAGGGCCAGCTCGTCAAGACTATTGAATCCAATAACATCGGCGATCTCCAGCAGATAAGCGCCGACGAGATAGGCGCCGTGGTATACAGCGACGACTACTCCGGCTCAACCTTCAAGCTTATCAATATGACGACAGGTGAGTTCGGGGATGAGATAAAGCTGGCGCAGAATGCGTACAGCCTTATGCCCGGCTTCGGTGAGTACCGCTATTGCTACAATAACAACGGCAAGATATTCGGCTATAACGAGACCACAGACACAAGCGATAAGCTTGTTGACTGGATGGACTACGACGTGGACTCCAGCAATATCCAGAGTTTTACCATGAAGGACGACGGCACGGTAATCGCTCTGAGCACAACGTGGAGCAATAACTCGAACAAGACTGAGATAATCACGCTCACTCCCACAGATCCCTCCAACATAGTGCAGAAGAAGGAACTCACTCTTGCCTGCATGTATCTTGACTGGAATCTGCGCAGCCGGAT
Source organism: uncultured Oscillospiraceae bacterium (assembly GCA_934552825.1). Taxonomy (GTDB): domain Bacteria; phylum Bacillota; class Clostridia; order Oscillospirales; family Oscillospiraceae; genus CAKTEQ01. The sequence goes on along the minus strand of CAKTEQ010000001.1, from coordinate 135,378 downwards.
AATCGAGTTCAACAAGAAGAACAACGAGTACCGCATCAAGGTCAAGGATTACTCCGAGTACGCAACGGACGACGACTACTATGCAGGTCTCACAAAGCTCAACACGGAGATCATCTCCGGCAATGTGCCTGATATGATATATACGGCTAATATCCCCATCGCCAAGTACGCCGGCAGGGACGTCCTTGAGGATCTCTGGCCCTATATCGAGAATGACACCCGCTTCGGCAGAAGCGACCTGCTGGAGAACGTGTTCCAGGCCGTAGAGATAGACGGCAAGCTCTATCAGACGGTGTCCGCCTTCAGCGTGCAGACAACGGCCGGCCTCACAAGCGTCGTGGGCGACAAGCTGGGATGGACTCTCGATGACCTGAAGGCGGCTCTCGCAACGCTGCCCGAAGGCGCGCAGGTGTTCAACACAACAGCAACAAAGACGGATATCCTCAACAGCTTCATCTCCATGAACATGTCCTCTTACATTGATTGGGAGACGGGAAAGTGCAGCTTTGACACACCTGAGTTCATATCCACACTGGAATTTGCGGCGAGCTTTGCTGACGACAGCGTGTGGGACGACTTCAACTGGGACGAGTATGAGGACGATTACACCCGCATGAAGGAGGGCAAGCAGCTCCTCAACACAGTGTATCTGTACAACTTCGACTCCGCACAGGAGATGAAGTCCTCCCTGGGCAGCGACGTTACATACGTTGGTTTCCCCGCTGACGAGGGCTACGGCGCGGCGTTCTCCGTGAACGACGGCATCGCCATGTCCAAGACCTGCAGCAACAAGGACGTTGCCTGGCAGTTCATGGGTCAGTTCCTTACAGAGGAATACCAGAGCGATAATATGTGGGGAGGATTCTCCACGAATAAGAAGGCCTTTGAAAAGCAGGCTGAGAACGCAATGAAACAGGAGTACACTGCGGACGGCGAGCCCATTCCCCTGTATTCCTACGGCACATCCAACAGCGACGAAATGATCGACGTCTATGCCATGACACAGGCGGAGTACGACAAGATCATGGAAGTGATTAACAGCACAACAAGAGTCATGACATACGACCAGGAGGTACTGGACCTTATCAAAGACGAGACCTCCGCCTTCTTCGAGGGACAGAAGTCCGCTGAGGAGACGGCGAAGATGATCCAGAGCCGTGTGGGTCTTTACGTAGGCGAGCAGATGTGACCTGAATTTCTGAGAAAGCGAGGCGAAAGGCAAAATTGAAAACTCTCTGGAACAAGAGCAACCTCAAAGTGCGCAATGCGCTCAACTGCATCGGCTTTCTCGGACCAAGCTTCTGCGGAGTGCTGCTGTTCTTCATACTGCCCTTTGCGGTGGTGGTGTACTACTCCGTTACGGCGGGGGTGCTGAACAAGGACTTCGTAGGTCTCACGAACTATATAAACACAATAAATAACCCGGTTTTCAAGGTGGCTGTAAAGAACACCCTGAAGTTTACGGCGATGGCAGTACCGGCAGCAGTGATACTCTCACTGCTGCTGGCGCTGATGCTGGAATGCCGCATCCCCATGAAGAGCCAGTTCAGGACGTTTTTCCTCAGCCCGATGATGGTGCCGGTGGCGTCTATAATCCTGGTGTGGCAGGTGCTGTTCCACTATAACGGCGTTGTGAATGAATTTCTCGCCGTGTTCGGAGCGGACAAGATAGACTGGCTCAAGTCGGACTACTGCCTGGTGGTGGTGACGCTCCTGTTCCTCTGGAAGAACCTGGGGTATAACATGATACTCTTCATGGCGGCGCTGAACAACATACCGAAAACGCTCCTTGAGGTCGCGGACGTGGAGGGGGCCTCCTCGGCTCATAAATTCTTCCATATCAAGCTGAGATATCTCTCCCCGACGGTGCTGTTTGTGACGATTTTGTCCATAATCAACTCCTTTAAGGTGTTCAGGGAGGTATATCTCCTGACGGGGAAATACCCATATGATGGGATGTATATGCTCCAGCACTTCATGAACAACATGTTCGATGCGCTGGATTATCAGAAGCTCTCGGCGGCGGCGGTGCTCATGGCGCTGGCGATGGTAGTGCTCATCGCTCTGCTGTTCTTCATCGAGAACCGCTTCGGAAAGGACGTGGAAGGATGAAAAAGAAAAGATATTTCTCCCGCACTGTCCTGACCATAATAGCGCTGGCGTTCGCGGTGCTGTTTCTGCTGCCGACAATACTCACAATAACGAATTCATTCATGACCCAGAGCGAGATAACGGCGAACTACGGCACGGTGTTCTCCAACGCGACGGACGGCAAGAGCTTCATATCCAAGGTGATAAACCTGAAGTTCCTGCCGGACAAGGTGAGCTTTTCCCAGTACATAACCGTGCTCTTCAAAAGCCCGGACTATCTGCTGAAATTCTGGAACTCGGTCATCCTCGTGGTGCCCATAGTTCTGCTGCAGGTGGGCGTGGCGTGCATCGCGGCCTATGGCTTCACCCGTTGGCGCGGCAAGGTGAGCGACGTCATATTCTTTTCATACGTCATCCTCATGCTCATGCCATATCAGGTGACGCTGGTGCCGAACTATCTTGTCAGCGACTGGCTCGGCATACTTAATACGCGCTGGGCGATAATCTTCCCGGGGGCTTTCGCTCCCTTCTCGGTGTTCCTGCTGACAAAGTTCATGCGCAGGATACCAAAGTCACTTATAGAGTCTGCGAAGCTGGACGGCTCAAACGAATGGCAGATATTCAAAAACATCTGCCTGCCCCAGTGCCGCAGCGCCATATATTCAATAGCAATACTTGTTTTCGTGGACTACTGGAACATGGTGGAACAGCCCATCATCCTTCTGCCCGACGCCACGAAGCAGCCCCTTTCCGTGTACCTTTCCACCATCAACGCGGGGGAGATCGGCATAGCCTTTGCCATCGCCGTTATCTATATGATACCGGGACTTCTCCTCTTCCTGCACGGTGAAGAGTACCTCGTGGAGGGAATTGCCCATTCGGGCTCGGTAAAAGGATAATAAGCTGAGGGGAGTCTAACAATGGAAGTTGAGAACAAAAGAAAAAAGAGAGAATGGGTGAAGACCGCGGCGATAATCTTCCTCGTGGTGCTGCTGATACTCACCTTCTTTTCCCAGACGATAATGAACCACTCTCTGCCCGAGGTCGCGACACAGATGGTAGCGTCGGGCACGATAAACGCGAAGATACGTGGCAGCGGCACTGTCACCGCCAACGAGGCCTACGAGGTGGTCCTCAAGCAGACCCGCAAGGTCCAGTCCGTCATGGTCAAGGAGGGGCAGGCTGTAAACGCGGGGGACGTGCTGTTCATCCTTGAGTCCGAGGAGAGCGACGAGGTCAAGGCCGCTCAGGACGCCCTGGAGCAGGCGGAGCTGGCTTACCAGAAGGCGCTGCTCAGCCAGTCCAACACCTCTGCGCAGGACAAGCGCGCCCTGGAAAAGGCGCAGAAGGCATATGACGACGCTCTCGCGGAGTACAAGGCATATACTTCTGTGGACGTGTCCCAGCTCACAGCGGAGATAAACTCCGCAAAGGCGCAGCTCCAGGCCGCGAACCAGCAGAAAACCGCGGCAGACGCGGCGGTGACAAGCGCAGAAACGGCGTATAATCAGGCGAAAACTCAGATAACAGACCTCACAACGCAGATATCCGAGCTCCAGACTATCCAGGATAAATACAACGAGCTCTCCGCAGCCAACGCGGCGCTCAGCCGTGACCAGATAATCTACGGCGACGCATATGCGAGACTTTCAAGCCTTGCAGGGGGCGACGAGAACCGTATGGCGGCTTTCGCCAAGGCTACGGACCTGATAATCGAAGCCGACGGGTCGATAACGCCTGAGGAAGCAAAGACGATGTCCACAGCCTACACAACTATTACAGCGGACAAAAACGCCATATCCGCGGCTGAACTGGAAGTCAGCCGCCTTGTGAGCGCCAGCTCGCTCGTCACGGACGCATCTCAGGTCGCCGGAGCGCTGGCAAGCGCCCAGAGCAATCTGGCGGCGGCTCAGATGACAGTGTCCGGCTTTGAAGCAAACCTCAGAACGCTCCAGCAGAGCGCAACCGCCGCTCAGACGGCGGTAGACAGCGCCCAGGCGGCTGTTGACAACCTCTCCAAGGCCCAGACTGCCGCGACGACACTGACGGACGCGAAGAACGCTCTTGAGGACCTCATCTTCAACCAGAGTCTGGGCAGCGACGTACCTTTGGACCTGAAGGCTCAGAAGGAGAACCTGGATGAGCTGCGCAAGAACCTCCAGGATCTGAAGAAGGACTATGACGCCGCCGAAGTCACGGCAAACGTCTCCGGTACTATCGGTACCATCTCCGCCACGGCGGGCAACACCATCGGCGCGGGCTCGCCCCTCGCCACCATAAACGTGACGAGCCGGGGCTATACCATCCAGATACAGGTGACTAATGAGCAGGCAAAGCAGGTGAAGCTGGGCGATACTGCCAACGTTGTGAACTACTACTGGGGCAGCGACATCACAGCCACGCTTGAGGGCATCAAGAACGCCAGCGGCGGCAAGGGCAAGGTCTTGGAATTCAAGATAACAGGGGATGTTGAGCCGGGCACGAACCTGACTCTCTCCATCGGGCAGAAGAGCGCAAGCTATGACGCTCTGGTGCCCAACAGTGCCGTCCGCACAGACACGAACGGCACGTTCGTGCTGGCCATAGTCTCCAAGAACAGTCCTCTGGGCAACCGCTATATCGCCACCCGCGTGGACGTGCAGGAGCTGGCCAAGGACGATAACCTCACAGCCGTATCCGGACTCAGCAGCGGCGATTACGTAATAACCACCTCCACGAAGCCGGTGGAGGCGGGCACTCAGGTGAGATTGGTGGACGATCAATGAGCAGGCTGAAAGGGATAATTAAAAAAGTACGCCTCGGCGACTGGATATCTCTGGGACTTATAGCGCTGTTTTTCGTGTGCCTGATAATCTTTTCCCGCATTGCGGGTACTCTGCCGACCCTTGACGCCGCCGATGCCTTCCGTGGCGGCAGCGACATGGGCTTTGCCCAGATAGGCTGCTACCTCACAGAGGCGGACGCTCTGGAAGAGGCGGCCATCTACACTTTCCGCAGCACGCTGAACACGCAGATGACAGAAGCTTCCATTGTGGCGCCGGAGGACGGCAGCCTTTACAGGGACGCTTACAGCGCCATCGGGGATATTTCCGTCTCCACGGATTTCGGCTCAGCGACGGTGAAGACCATTGGTGTTGGGGGAGACTTCTTCCTCTTCCACCCCCTGTATCTCCGGAGCGGCAGCTATATTTCCGACGACGACTTCATGCAGGACCGTGTTGTACTGGATGAGGAGCTCGCGTGGAAGCTCTTCGGCAGCTTCGACGTGACGGGAATGAGCGTGAATATCAACGGCGTACCGTATCAGGTGGCAGGCGTTGTGAAGCGGGAGAAGGATTTCGCGACGACGGCAGCCTATGTTGACGGCGCGGGGATGTTCATGTGCTACGACGCCTTTTACAGCGTGACACAGGAGAAGATAACATCCTATGAGATAGTCCTGCCCAATCTTGTATCCGGCTTCGGACTTAAGATAGTGCAGGACAACTTCCCCATCGGCACGGGGGATATTGTTGAGAACAGCAGCAGGTATTCCATAGGCAGCCTTATAAAGGTGGCCGGGAACTTCGGCAAGCGCTCCATGCGTGAAAACGGCGTGATCTATCCCTATTGGGAGAACGCGGTGCGCCTCACGGAGGACTATCTGGCGCTGCTCATGGTGATCATGGGGCTGCTGCTCATCTATCCCGTGGTGCGGTACATAGTGATAATAGTGAAGTTCATAGTGAGAAACGTGAAAAAGGCAGAAAAGAAGATACCCGAGGCTCTGGAGAAGCACATCGAGGAGCACCGTGAACGGGAATACGAAAAAGAGAAGGTGGAGCGGTAAATGGCGAGCGTTGAACTTAAAAATGTAAAAAAGGTCTACGACAAGAGCGTCGTTGCCGTTCAGGATTTCAATATGAACATAGCGGACGGGGAGTTCATCGTTTTGGTGGGCCCTTCCGGCTGCGGCAAGAGCACGGCGCTGCGCATGATAGCGGGGCTGGAGGAGATATCCGGCGGGACCATAAGCATAGACGGCAAGGTGGTAAACGACGTCCCCCCAAAGGACAGGGACATCGCAATGGTGTTCCAGGACTATGCCCTCTACCCCCACATGACTGTGTATGACAACATTGCCTATGGACTCAAGCTGCGGAAGTTTCCGAAGCGGGTCATAAAGGAGAAGGTCATGGAGGCGGCGGAGATACTGGATATCAAGGACCTGCTGAAGAGAAAGCCGAAGGCCCTCTCCGGCGGCCAGCGCCAGCGCGTTGCCATAGGGCGCGCCATCGTGCGCACCCCGAAGGTGTTCCTCATGGACGAGCCACTCTCCAACCTGGACGCGAAGCTGCGAAACCAGATGCGCGCGGAGATAATAAAGCTGCGGCGGAAGATGGACTCCACTTTTGTATACGTGACCCATGACCAGACTGAGGCCATGACCCTTGGCGACCGTATAGTGATAATGAAGGACGGCTTCGTCCAGCAGATAGGCACGCCCAGGGAGGTGTTCTATGACCCCACGAATATCTTCGTCGCCGGCTTTATCGGCACGCCTCAGATGAACTTTTTCAAGAGCGAGCTGCGCAGGGACGGGGAGACCTATTACGTTATGCTCAGAGGAGTGCGTGTGGAGCTGCCGCTTGCAAAGCAGGTGCGGCTCACTATGAACGAGATCCAGCCCCAGAATATAACTCTGGGCGTGAGACCGGAGCATATGGTTGTGGCAAAGACGGCGGCAGCCTTCCCTGCCACGGTGGAGCTGACAGAGCTGATGGGCTCAAATATCCATGTGCATATCAAGTTCTATGACGAGGACGCTACTATCGTTGTCCAGGACGACGGGCAGAGCGGTATGGATTTTGCCCCCGGTCAGGCTATTGCGTTTGCTATAACGGAGGAGAACATGATACTCTTCGACGAAAACGGCAATAACCTTGAGCACGACGACAAGGAACGCGAAAAGCGGGCGGCTCAGGACCTTGAGCTTGCCCGGGAGCTGAGCGCCCAGATGGCAGAATAAAAGAAAAAATCCCGTACGGATTTCCGTACGGGATTTTTTATGGGCGGACATCCTCGGCGACGGCGCTGCCCAGCACGCTTATAAGCAGCAGCGCGGGCGGCGTGTCCTTGAGGACACGGGCGTACTGCCAGAGGGAGTAGGTCCTGGCGGAAAACTCACCGGCCCAGAGGATGACACAAAGGGCACAGACGGCGCAGGTCAGGGAGAGGAGAAGTCCCCAGCGGAGGATCGTGTAGGAGCCGTCGCACATCCGGCTCAGACGCTTGAAAAAAGTTCGCAAATTTATCGCCGCCTTTCACAGAGCAGGATACCACGTCTGCAAAAAGGGGACAATGTTATTATTTTCCGCAATTATTTTTCGACGTCCTGCGACGTATATGATGGGTTATTATATAGAAAACGTCGCAGGACGTCGAATGAAGTGGATATAAATTGTTGCGAAGGAATTAAAAATGTGAGAAAATTTCAAAAAATGCAGAGCCCTGGGAGGAACTTATGAGAAAACTGCTGTATGGATATGTTGAGTCTTTCAGCGAGAGAATAAGGTGTTATATAATCATCGAGGAGATATTCCAGGGGGATGATATGCTCTGCGAGAACTACGGCCTGGAGCTGGTAGGCAGAAACGGGAGAAATGAAGTGCGGAATATAACTGTGAACAGCGGCAGAATAAACAGGACCGCGGCGCTGGTATGCGCTCTGGGGACCACACCGGAGGAGCTGAGTCGAGTGGTGGAGAATATTGTAAGTACATGGTAGGCTCGGGGAGAAAAGGGACGATGGTCCGCTTTTTCCTGAGCTTAAAAAATATCAAGATATAGCGTGTAAAGCTCAACTGAATATTGTATTAAACCCCAACCGGTGGTAAAATGGCTCCATGAATGCAAAGCTCGCGGCAGCCGTTTCCGGCAATTGCCGCATCGGAAGGGGTTTTTTTATGAAATGTCCATACTGCAAGCATCCGGACAGCAAGGTAATCGACTCCCGCCCCGCTGACGACGGAGCGAGTATCCGCCGGCGCAGGGAGTGCCTCGCCTGCCAGAAGCGGTTCACGACTTATGAAATAATGGAGCGCATGCCCATAGTCGTAATAAAGAAGGACGGCACGCGCCAGGCTTTTGACAAGATGAAGATACTCAATGGTATGGTGCGCGCCTGCGAAAAGCGCCAGGTGCCCCTGAGCGAGCTGGAGCGCAGCGCTGACGATATTGAGCAGACCATCCAGAGTTCCATGGACAGAGAGGTCTCCAGCGACAGGATAGGCGAGCTGGTGATGGATAAGCTCAAGGGACTGGATGAGGTGGCCTATGTGCGCTTTGCGTCCGTATACCGCCAGTTCAAGGATATAGATACGTTCATGACGGAGCTGAACAAGCTCCTCAAGGATAAATAATTACAAAATATTCTCAAAGGTAATATGCTCAGCCTCGGAGATTATCGTAAGCTCGCTTTTTAGTTCGCTGAGCGAGCAGCGGAAATCTTCAAAATCCCCCGAGTAGAGACAGCTCAGGGCGGAGTTGAAGGATGTGGTGACGGACTCTGTGTCAGAGTGATTTATGAAGATGCAGAGATAGGGGAAGTTGTCCTCCCAGCGCTTTTTAGCGGCGAGAGTAGTGTCCTCGGCGGACTGCCAGTCCGCCGCTTCGGCGAGACGGTCCACCTGCTCCAGAGTGTTCAGAAGATCGTCCACACACCGGTCGATGCGGCGCATGTTCAGGCAGCACAGAATGAAGAGCACAAAGAGTACGGCGACGGGTATCATTAGTCCGCGGATGTTTTTCATTTTCTGCCCTCCCGGCGCAGCTGGACATATACTCGCCCGCCCTCGTCTACGGTGAGAAGGTATATGTCGTCCACGCTTTTTATTCTGCGTTCCTTAAGCTGCTTTTCAAGCCAGTTCCGGTCCCTGCCTGCAGAGATCAGATTTGAATCGAGTATATGGCCGCAGTTGACTATTATCACGGGCATATCCCCGCCGTCCGCCTGGATGTTCAGCATGGACGGCGTGACCGGAGATTCGGAGGGATATGGGATGACGGACAGCTGCCCGTTGGACTCCAGCACGGCATATTTGACGACACTGATATCCAGGACCCCCTGGAGCCTCAGAGACTCCAGCAGTTCGTCCACAGTGAGGCGGTTGCGGCGCATTTCGTGCTGATTTATTTGCCCGCGGTCGATAATTATGCTAGAGCTGCCGCTCATGAGACGTCGGAACCTGATGGACATAACGGAGGCCTCGGAGAGTATCAGTGACAGGCATACCAGAGTTATGATCGGGATGATACCCGTGAGCAGGGGAATGCCCATGTCCTGCATGGGGACAGCTGCCAGGTCGGATATTATCATGGCCATGACCAGCTCTGTGGGCTCCAGCTCTCCGAGCTGACGCTTGCCCATGACACGCATGGCAGCGACTATGAGGGCGTAGAGGATTATAACGCGGATAAATACGACTGACATTTGCGGCGCCGCCTTTCATAAGGATTATATTTCTTATAATGCGCGGAGACGCTGAAATTATCAGCAGCGGTAAAAAATGGAGGAAAAACTATGACGGCGGCGGTAACGGTAAATCTTGGACTTCCGGCGCTCAGACCGGCGGAGCTTGGGATCGAAGCCGGCGGCGATGATTTTATCGCCAGGGAGATCGAGCTTTTCGGCGAGCGGGGAAAAGTGTCCTGCGTGGGATTTGACTGCACCCACTGCGTCTTTTATGTGGCGGACGCCGGGAAGTTCGATATTGAGCTTGTGGGCGAAGGGATAAGCGCGATAGAGTATTTCCCTGACGATATTGAAACAGACTTCACACAGGTGCGGGACGAGGAGAATCTTATAGTGCGCGCATGGCGCAGCGGCAGAGAAGTCCGCCGGGGAGTGTACGCAGCGGCGGCAGCCTTCACAGCGGCGCTGGCCGAAGGAAAATGCGGCGATAAGTGCACGGTGCACCTTGAGAAAGGCGAGGTCACGGCGGAGTGGACAGACTCCGGCGTGAAAATTGCGGGCCCCTTTGAGCTGGTCTACGCCCTTTAATGGGAAACATAGACCGGTATCGGGCACAGTATAATTGAAATGTTACATTGGCAGGCTTTCCTGCGAAGGGAGAAGAATATATGGGTAAGTATTTCGGGACCGACGGCTTCAGAGGCAAGGCAGGAGTAGATCTTACGGCGGAGCACGCCTTCAAGACGGGGCGCTTTCTCGGCTGGTATTACGGACAGAGACACAAGAACGATAAGGCGAAGATCGTTATCGGCAAGGACACGCGCCGCTCATCTTATATGTTTGAGAGCGCTCTCGCCGCGGGGATAACCTCTTCCGGCGCGGATGCGTACCTGCTCCATGTTACGACAACACCCTGTGTAAGCTTCATAACGAGAACAGGGAGCTTTGACTGCGGAGTGATGATATCCGCCAGCCACAACCCCTTCTATGACAACGGCATAAAGCTGATGAACGGCGAAGGGGAGAAGATGGACGACGATATGCAGGCGGAGCTCGAGCGGTTCATCGATGGAGAGCACGGCGAGCTGCCCTGGGCGACTGAGGGCGCCGTGGGCTGCACCGTCGACTATTACTCAGGCAGAAACAGATACATAGGCTACCTCGCCAGTCTCGCGACGCATCCCTTCAGCGACAGACGTGTGGCACTGGACTGTGCCAACGGCAGTTCCTGGATGATAGGCAGAGCCGTGTTTGAGGCACTTGGAGCCAAGACATATGTCATAAACGACAAGCCCGACGGAGTGAACATAAACGAGGACTGCGGTTCAACACATCTGGAGGGACTCAAAAAATACGTTGTGGAAAACGGACTGGAAGCCGGATTTGCCTTCGACGGAGACGCCGACCGGTGCCTCGCGGTAGACGAGCAGGGCAATGAGATAAACGGCGATGTGATAATGTACATCTGTGCAAAGCACCTGCGGGATAAGGGCCAGCTCGCGGGGGACACCGTCGTCACAACGGTTATGTCCAACTTCGGGCTTTACAAGGCGTTTGATAAGCTGGGCATCCGCTACGAAAAGACCGCCGTTGGAGACAGATATGTCTATGAAAACATGAAGGCAAACAACTTCATTCTGGGCGGTGAGCAATCCGGGCACATAATTTTCAGAAAGTATTCCCACACGGGTGACGGACTTATCACGGCGATAATGCTCATGGAGGTCATGATAGACACTCAGCTGCCCCTCTCGGCGCTGGCCGCGGGGGTCACGATGTATCCCCAGGTGCTGAAAAATGTGCGGGTGGACGATAAGGACGGGACGATGGAGGACGAGAAGGTCATCGCAGCCGTGGAGGACTGCACAGAACTGCTGGGGGACAATGGCAGAGTCCTGCTGCGCAAGAGCGGTACGGAGCCTGTGCTGAGAGTCATGGCTGAGGCGACGACGTATGCCGAGTGCGAGGAGAACGTGGACCGCATCATTCTCGCCATGGAGAACTCCGGACATCTTATCGAGGTGAAAAAATAATGCTGACTACAAAAGAGCTCTATGACCTTACGCATACGATAGCGGGGGAGTATCTTGAGAAGTTCGAGTACCCCTGGGAGGCGCTGGCAGGTATAGGCGATATTATCCGCGAACTGGGCAGGAATTTGCCCGGGGATGAATTTGAGCTTTCCGGCGAGGACGTATGGATAGCTAAGGACGCGGAGGTTTTTCCCACCGCGTATATAAAGGGGCCGTGCATAATCGGCCATGGAACAGAGGTGCGCCACTGCGCCTTTATAAGGGGAAATGCCCTTGTGGGGGACAACTGCGTCGTTGGGAACTCGACGGAGCTTAAAAACGTGATACTCTTTGACAATGTTCAGGTGCCCCACTATAACTATGTGGGTGACTCTATACTGGGCTACAAGGCGCATATGGGCGCCGGTTCCATAACCAGCAACGTGAAAAGCGACAAGCTCCACGTCGCCGTGAAGGACGGGGAGCAGATCGTTGACACCGGGCGGAAAAAAGTGGGCGCGATGCTTGGCGACGGTGTTGAAGTCGGGTGCAACAGCGTGCTCAATCCGGGTGCGGTGATAGGGCGCGGCTCGAATATCTACCCGGTTTCCTGCGTGCGGGGCATCGTGCCGGAGAACAGCATATATAAGGACAAGGATAATATCGTAAGGAAAAAGTGACAAAAAGGCAGAGCCGTCCGCGGCTTTGCCTTTTACATATTCGCGTGAATATTCAATGCATATTACGGATATTTTTCTGATTATTACAGGAATATACGGAAATTTATATAATATTTATGCATTTCGGGCATTGGCAAATCAAAACGGCGGGTGTATACTTAAATCTATCGTGAGCGGGTGCGCCCGCTTAATAAGAGGGAAAGGAACGATGAAGATGAAGAAAGTGTTTATCGACGGCAGCGCGGGTACTACGGGGCTGCGCATATATGAGCGCCTTACTGAGAGAGGCGATATTCAGCTCATCAGCCTTTCCGATGAGGAGCGAAAGGACGTTCAGGCGAGAAAGCAGGCGCTGAACGCCTGCGATATAGCCTTCCTGTGCCTTCCGGACGATGCCGCCCGGGAATCCGTGAGTCTTATTGAAAATCCGGACGTGGTGGTGCTGGACACTTCGACGGCACACAGGACCGCGCCGGGCTGGGTGTACGGTTTTCCGGAGATATCCCCCGAACAGTTCGGGAAGATAAAGAGCGCGAAGCGAATAGCCGTGCCGGGCTGTCACGCCAGCGGTTTTGTCGCGCTCATAGCCCCGCTGGTGAAAGAGGGCGTGCTGAAAAAGAACGCGCACCTGGCGGTCACCTCTGTGACAGGCTACAGCGGCGGCGGGAAGAAAATGATAGGTGAATATGAAGACGAGGGAAGAAGCCCTCTGTATAAAGCGCCCCGGCTCTACGCGCTGGGCCAGCAGCACAAGCATCTGAAAGAGATGATGGCTGTGACCGGGATCGAAAACGCCCCGGCGTTCATGCCCCTATCCAGCGATTTTTACAGCGGCATGGAGGTAATAATCCCGCTGTTCGCGGGGGATCTTGCCGATGGAAAGACGATAGAGGACGTTAAGAGCGTGTACGCAGCGCTATACACAGGGAATATTGTGAAATACAGGCTGTCACTCGACGCGGGCGGATATATATCCGCCATGACACTCAGCGACAAGGACTCCATGCATATCTGCGTGGAGGGCAACGAGGAGCGCATGACGCTGATCGCGGTGTTTAACAACCTCGGCAAAGGCGCGTCAGGCGCGGCTATCGAATGTATGAATATAGTGCTGGGCCTCGACCCGGCAGCGGGACTTGATATCTGATTTTTTGGAGGTCAGCATGAAACAGGTGGAAGGCGGCGTCTGCGCCGCGAAGGGGTTCAAGGCAAACGGCATCCACTGCGGTGTCAGGAAGAACAAGACGAACAGGGACCTTGCCCTGATATACAGCGAAAATAGGGCTGCTGCCGCCGCCGTTTATACGACGAATCTGGTGAAGGGCGCGCCCATCACGGTGACAAAGCAGAATATAGCCGACGGCTATGCCCAGGCTGTGATCTGCAACAGCGGCAATGCGAATACATGCAACTCAAACGGCATCGAGATCGCCGAGAGTATGTGCGCACTCACAGGTTCCGCCCTTGGCATTGACCCGAAGGACGTGATAGTGGCGTCCACCGGCGTCATAGGTCAGAAGCTGAGCATCGAGCCTATCAAAAACGGCATGGACGAGCTGGTAAAGGGCCTGACTGAAAAGGGCAGCGCTCTTGCGGCAGAGGGCATAATGACGACGGATACGAAGCTGAAGGAGATAGCCGTCCAGTTTGAGGCGGGCGGCGCGGTGTGCACCATAGGCGGCATATCAAAGGGATCCGGCATGATACATCCCAACATGGCGACAACCCTGACCTTCCTTACGACGGACACGGCGATAACGCCCGAAATGCTCTCAAAAGCCCTCAAGGGCGACATCGCGAATACTTTCAATATGGTCTCCGTGGATGGGGACACTTCGACCAATGACATGGTAGCTATAATGGCAAACGGCATGGCGGGCAACGCCGTTATCGCATCGGAGGGGGCGGACTTCGACGCTTTCATGATGGCGCTCAACACAGTCAATGTTTACCTCAGCCGCTGTATCGCCGGGGACGGCGAGGGCGCGACAAAGCTGCTCGAGTGCAGAGTTGCCGGGGCAAAGGACGAGAATACGGCAAAGACCGTAGCAAAGAGCATAATCTGCTCCTCCCTAACAAAGGCGGCGATGTTCGGCGAAGACGCCAACTGGGGTCGTATTCTCTGCGCTATCGGTTACAGCGGCGCGGATGTGGACGTGGAGAAGATCGACGTGGGCTTTAAGTCTCCGGGCGGTGAAGTTTCGGTGTGCGTGAACGGCGCCGGGGTGGATTTCTCGGAGGAGAAGGCTAAAAAGGTGCTTGGTGAGAACGAGATAGAAATACTTGTTGATCTTAAGCAGGGCAGCTTCAGCGCTGTGGCGTGGGGCTGCGACCTGACCTATGACTATGTGAAGATAAACGGTGATTACAGAACCTGAGGTGAAGAAAAATGTCGGTGGAGCTTACGAACGCGCAGCGGGCTGAGGTGCTGACCCAGGCGCTGCCTTATATACAGAAGTATTACAACAAGATAATCGTCGTGAAATACGGCGGCAATGCCATGGTGAACGAGCACCTGAAGCAGCAGGTGATGGAGGACATCGTCCTGCTCCAGCTGATCGGAGTAAAAGTGGTCCTTGTCCACGGAGGCGGCCCTGAGATAACGGAGATGCTCAACAAAATAGGCAAGGAGAGCAAATTCGTGGACGGGCTCCGGGTGACGGATAAGGAGACCGCGGAAGTGGTGCAGATGGTCCTCGCGGGGAAGATAAACAAGACCCTCGTTAATCTGCTGGAGATGAACGGGGGCAAAGCAATGGGCATCTCCGGGGTGGACGGCAGTATGATATGCGCCCGGCCGAAAAACGACAAGCTTGGCTTTGTCGGCAGCATTACCGGCGTGAATGTATCGCCGATACTGGACGTTATGGAAAAGGGCTACATCCCAGTGGTTTCCACTATCGGATGCGACAAGGAGGGCAATGTATATAACATAAACGCGGACACGGCGGCGGCATATATCGCGGGCGCCATGGGGGCGGAAAGGCTCATCAGCATGACGGATATCGCAGGTATCTTCCGGGATATAGAGGACCCCAAATCCATGATACACGACCTCACGGTGAGTGAGGCGGTGGAGCTTTTCCGGGAGGGCGTCATCTCAGGCGGCATGATACCGAAGGTTGAGTGCTGCATCGAGGCGATAAGCCACGGCGTGAAGAAAGTGATCATAATGGACGGCAGGGTGCCCCACGCCATACTCATCGAGCTGCTTACGGATGAGGGCGCCGGCACGATGATAGTAGGAGACGAAGAAAATGACAAAGAGTATTAAGGAACTGGACAGCGAGTATATCGCCCATTCGTATTCCCGCTTCCCCGTAGTTCTGAAGGAGGGCAAGGGATCCGTCATCCGGGACGAGGACGGGAAGGAATATATCGATCTCGGCAGCGGCATCGCCGTCAATATCTTCGGCATAGGGGACGAGCAGTGGGTCAGCGCAGTGACGGAGCAGCTCAACAAGCTCCAGCATATGTCGAACCTGTATTACTCCGAACCCTGCGCGAAGCTGGCTGAGCTTCTGTGCGAAAAGACGGGCATGAAAAAGGTCTTCTTCTGCAACTCGGGCGCTGAGGCGAACGAGTGCGCCATCAAGGCCGCCCGGAAGTATGCAAAGGACACAAAGGGTGTGGACTGCAAGATCATCACTCTCGTGAACAGCTTCCACGGCAGGACGATAACTACCCTCGCCGCAACGGGACAGGAGGTTTTCCACAAGGACTTCACGCCTCTGACGGAGGGCTTTATATACGCCGGCGCAAACGATTTGGACAGCGTAAAGAAGCTCATGGAGACGAACGACGTCGCCGCCGTGATGATGGAGAGCGTCCAGGGCGAGGGCGGCGTGATGCCCCTGGAGGAGAAATTCGTTAAGGGCGTTGCGGAGCTGTGCCGGGAGCACGGGGCGCTTCTCGTGATGGACGAGGTGCAGACGGGCAACGGCAGGACCGGCAAGCTCTACGGTTATATGAACTTCGGCGTCACGCCGGACATCGTCACAACAGCGAAGGGCATCGGCGGCGGGCTGCCTCTGGGCGTCTGCATGCTGGGGGAGAAGGTTCAGGATGTGTTCCAGCCGGGGCTTCACGGATCCACATTCGGAGGAAACCCCGTTTGCTGTGCCGGAGCTATCAGCATAATGGAGCGCATTGACGAGGAGCTTCTCCGGCAGGTGAGGGAGAAATCGGACTATGTTTTCAAAGCGCTTCAGGGGGCTAAGGGCGTAAAAAGCGTCAGCGGAATGGGGCTTATGATAGGCGTGGAGACGGAGCGTCCGGCTAAGGATATAGTCGCGGACTGCATGGAGCAGGGCGTGCTGGTCCTCACGGCAAAGACGAAGGTGCGCCTGCTTCCGGCGCTCAACATCCCCATGGATGAACTTGAAAAAGCGGTGGCTGTGCTGAAAGCAGCCTGCGGAAAGTGAGGCGGCTATGGTAAATCTTAAGGGAAGAAATTTTCTCACTCTGCTTGATTATTCACCGGAGGAGATAGATTATCTCCTGACTCTCGCGGCGGACCTGAAGCAGAAGAAAAAGGCGGGCGTGCCCCACAGAATGCACGAGGGGAAGAACGTGGCGCTGATATTCGAAAAGACAAGCACGCGCACCCGGTGCAGCTTTGAGGTCGCGGCCCAGGACCTGGGCATGGGCGCCACATATCTGGACCCAAAAGCGTCCCAGATAGGACAGAAGGAGAGCATCGCGGATACGGCCCGGGTGCTCGGACGGATGTTCGAGGGCATCGAGTACCGCGGCTTCGGGCAGGAGATAGTTGAGGAACTGGCAGAATACGCCGGTGTGCCGGTGTGGAACGGGCTTACAAACGAGTTCCACCCCACCCAGGTGCTGGCGGATTTTCTGACGATAAAGGAGCATTTCGGCAAGCTGAAGGGCATCAAATTCGTCTATATGGGCGACGCCAGGTACAATATGGCGAATTCACTCATGATAGGCTGCGCGAAGATGGGTATGGAGTTCACCGCCTGCGCGCCGGAGAAGTATTTTCCTAACAGGGAACTTATCGAAAAGTGCGAGAAGATCTGCGCTGTCACAGGCGGCAAGCTCAGCTTTGAGACAGACGTGGAGAAGGGAACGAAGGGCGCCGACGTTATCTACACGGATGTGTGGGTATCCATGGGCGAAAGCGTGGAGGTGTGGAAAGAGCGCATCGACGACCTGGGAGCCTATCAGGTGAATGCCGCCGTAATGGCGAACGCTGGGGAGCAGGCTGTTTTCATGCACTGTCTGCCCGCATATCACGATCTCAAGACCCAGGTGGGCAAGGAGATGGGCGAGAAGTTCGCAAGGGACTGCATGGAGGTAACGGACGAAGTGTTCGAGGGCAGGCAGTCCATCGTGTTCGACGAGGCGGAGAACCGGATGCACACGATAAAAGCCGTGATGGCGGCGACGCTGTAAAAGCAATAAAAAACAGTAACAAAGCCCCGGCAGAAGTCATATCATGAGACTTCTGCCGGGGCTTTACTTTCATATATCTGTTTATTTTATTTTCGCCTTATTCATAATACCGGGCATAACCTTCACCAGCAGAACGCCGAGGGTCCAGCAGACCACAGCCTCGCCGAGGGCGACGGTTCCGCAGTTATAGACAAAGGCGGGGAGAAACGCTTGGGTAAAGCCGGTCTCGTACCAGGCTATGAGCCCGCCCACTATGATGCCGTTGGAGAGAACGATGGGTATGGGGGCAAGCCATTTGTTTTTCATGCGCGATACTATCAGCGTGGCGATGAGGGTGGCAAGGGTCCCGAAAATGATGTCCGCCGCGCCGAAGGGGGACAGCAGGTTCGAGATGAGGCAGCCGAGTGTGACGCCCGCGACAGTCTCCGGGAAGATGAGCGGCAGCATACAGAGCGCTTCGGCAAAGCGTATCTGAATGGGACCGTAGGACAGTTGGGGCAGCGCGACGGTGAGCACGGTGTACAGCGCCGCGACCACACCTGCAAGGGTGATGCGAATGATTTTGTTCCTGTTCATGTAGGGATCCTCCATTTTGTTATTTAGAGTACGGTGAACAGTTTAAGCTAAGCTTACCGTACAGCGGTATAAAGCCGTTTGGACGGGGTGTTGGAGACCCGTCCCGGAAATCTTAGCACAATACCCCGGGGCTTTCAAGCCGAAAAAACCGCCGGTTCCGCAGAAGAAAACAGCGAAATATACAAATACGGCGGACGGGAAATTTTTCCGTCCGCCGTGGAATGCTGAATTCAGTTTTCGCGATTCCACCATTCGCGCTCGTGGCGGAACTTGAACGCTCTGAGCAGCGCTGTAACAACGCCGCAGATCACCACGCTTACGATGAAGCCCAGCAGACAGCTTACGAGGGCACCAGCAAAGCTCCGGGAGATAGGTTCCAGAGCTGTGGAGAACATTCTGTTCATGGAGAAGACAGTCGCGGAGCTGAGAAAGATGAATATCCAGGCGCAGCCGCGCATGCGCCGGGAACACAGAAGCAGGCCGAGCGCCCCGCACGGATAGCTGATGAGATACTGCATTATCCTTGGGCTGCAGCCGATGACCTTGTACCAGGAGGCGCCGACGGATTCGCCCAGTGCCGCGCAGCCGTCCCGGAGGGCGAGAAAGTAAAGTATCACGGCCACGATGACGGCGAGAATTATGGCGAGAGTGCGTGTGGCGTGATTCCAAAGACTGTACCAGAGCCCGCCGAAATACTCGCCCGCGGTCGTGTCCTCAGTTTTGTAGATGTGGCGGAAGGTTATGTATATGACATAGGCGCAGACGACTATATCCACAAAGAATGTGAGCTCAAAGGAGACAAGTCCGGAAAAGGCCTGCGCGTTCAGGAGCAGGAGATTCGCCGCAAGCTCGCCGCAGAGTATTATAAGCCCCGCAAGGCAGCTCAGGGCGGCGCTGCAGACTACGGCGTAGCCCAGACCATAGTTCCCGTTTGAACGGGCGAATCTGCCGGCGTACAGCGTGAGCATATAGAAGGCGAGACAGGGCAAAGCAATACGCACGAGAACGCTGAGGAACTTTGCGCACAGCTCCCTGTGGAGCACGAAGCCGGCTCCGGAGAACAAAAGCAGCAGAATTAAAATAAGAAAATTCAGCTTCTGGGAAAGGGGCTTGAAGGTATTCACGAACAGGAGCACCGCCGCGCATACGCCGAAGAAAACGAACAGTGTAGGTATGGAGGCTATGGGGCTGCTCTTGTAGGCGGAGTAGAAATTGCTGCCCGTGTCGAAGCCGAGCTCGTGGATGGCGCCGCAGAGCTGGGAGATGTAGTCCGCATAGACCTGGGGATCCTTTACGACACCGTTCTCTGTATCCAGAAGCGTGGGTACCATAACGGCGCGCACGCCGTCAGTGTTGACGGTCTGGGCAACGGAGCCGACGCTGTCAGAGAAATTATAGCCGTTCTTCCCGGCGGTGAACTCATAGGGGGCGCTTGTGACGAGAAGAGAATCCGTCACATTGGGATCGAAGTTTTCCGGGGAGAATATGTTGCCGGTGGAGAGGTCATACCGCAGAGCGACGGTGATGCCGGCTCTGGCGAGGTTTTCGCTGCCCTCGGGGGGAAGAGAATAGCTTGTAAGCAGAGGAAAATCACAGCGGTTGACGGTATATGTGCTGAGATAGTCCTGAGCGGAGGTGAGGGAGATGGGGCTGAAGCCGCATTTCACGCCGCCGGCTTTGGCAATGTCGCTGTTTATGGTGCTGCTGTCTGTAAATATCACGGCGTTGAGCCCGCTCTTGGCAAGCTGGGACACAACTGCGGAGATATCCCCGTCGCTTTCCAGCATGAGCAGGTCGTAGTACTCCATTACAATGGAGACATTCGTGTTGCTCCTGTCCTCAAGGGAGCGGAAGTGGAACAGCACGGCGCCGCCGAGCACGGCCAGCACGAGAAGCAGCGCCACGACGATCTTCAGTTTTTTGCAGCCTTTTATCATAAGTATCATTCCTGTACATTCAAAGTAAATGGAGCGGTGGTCAACACCGCTCCATTGTACCATGCCGGGGATGTTTATTCAACGGATTTCAAATGAGAGAGCAGAGAATTTTCGCCGCCTGCGCGCGGGTTATGTTTGCGCCGGGCTCCACCTTGCCGTTGTAGCCGGAGATGACGCCTCTTGCGGCGAGGGCACTCATGTATTCAGAGGCCCATGCGGGCACCTTACCGCTGTCGGAAAAGCTGAGAGTACCGGAGGAGTAGCCCTTTGGCTGGGTCCTTCCGATGATGGTGCAGGCTTCGGCGCGGGTAATGCTGCTGCCCTGGTTGAACAGGAGCTTGTTCCCACTCTGATTGCCCTTGATGATGCCGAGGGAGTACATCGCTTTCACGGAGTTAAGTGCCCAGGAGGGGATGGAAGCGGCGTCGTCAAAGGGGAGCTGGACAGAGCTGTAAGAGCCTGTATCTATTCCCATCCAGTTCGCGACGATGACAGCGAACTGGGCGCGGGTCATGTTGCTGTCGGGATTGTAATTGAGTTTATCGCCGTTGGGGATACCGGAGACTATATTGAACTTATAGAGGTAATTAACAGAGTCCTTGGCCCAGTGTTTGCCCATGTCGGCAAAGGGGCTCTCGTCCTCGGTGGCGTCGCCTACGATTGCGGAATAGGAACTGCGGTTGCCGTAAGCGTCCACGGCAGTTACTGTGATGCGGTGGACACCCTTGCCGGAGGGGGCGGTGTACATGAAGGTACCGTCCTCGGGAGTTATGGTCTGAGTTTTTCCGTCGTATGTGAGGGAAATGACACAGTCGTCTGTGGTGTTATCCGTCACGGATACGGTGAGCGTCCTGCCGGAGAGAGAACCTGTTATCGTGGGCGGCGCTGTATCGACGGCGGCAGTATTGGAGCAGACCACCTGGTCGGTGTATATTACGCCGCTGTCTGTTTTGCCGCTTATTACAAAGCCGTCGAACACGCCCTTTGCGGAGTCGATGGGCACGGAGACGGTTTTCCAGCCCTTGAAGCTGAGGGTGCAGACCTCGACTGCGGTGCTGTTGATGACAGCGTAGAGGGTGTTGCCGGAATTATCACCGTATACGGAGAGAATGAGATTGCCGGCGCCCTCGGGCTTGTTTACAGCGGCGCCCTGAATAGTGGCAAAGCCGTCGGCGAGGGTATAGGCGAGCTTCATGCTGCCCTTGCCGAACTTCACAAGGTCAGAGGCGGTTTCACGGGTCGCCGTTATTCCGGAGGCTGTGCCTCCAAGGACAGAGCTTTCAAAGTCCGCGAGAGTAGTGGGGGTACTGCGCACGCGGACCTTGAGCTGGCTGACGGTGCCGCCCGCGGATACGGTTATGTACCCCTCGCCGCCGCCGGAGGCGGTGAAGACGCCGTCCGTGGTTATGGTGCCGATGGCGGCGTCGGCGCTCCATGTGAAGCAGGTATCCTGGGAGACGAGGTCAACGTGGTTGGAATAGGCCTTTGCGGTGAGGTCTATCGTCTCGCCGGGCTGAATGTTGAGGGAGGTGAGCTTCGCGTCCGTCTCCTGGTTCTTGATGACTATGGAGTCTGGCGTGGAGGTCACTTTAACCGTGGCGGTGCCCGTCGCGAGACCGCCGCCGGACGCCATAACGGTGTCTGTGCCGGCGGTATAGGCGGTGTAAAGTCCGCTTTCACTGATCGTCCCGCTGCCGGATACGGAATATGTCACGCCTGCGGGAAGGGTCGCCGCCCTGGAGGCGGAATCGGCTGCCTTGGCCGTAAAGTTCACTGTGGCTCCGGAGAGCACTGCGACATCATAGGGGTAGACCCAGAGACTCCTTGCGATACCGTCGGAGAGCGCCGTATTTGCCAGGACCAGATAGTTGGAGCAGGAGCGCAGCGAGCCGCCGGAAGGGCTGTTTATTATGGAGTAGTTCACGCTGCCGGGATAGGTTGCGGCAACGGTGCTGCTGCCGCCGCCGTCAAGGCATATGGCAGAGACGCAGCCGAGCTCCGTAAGGCGCACGGCGACCTGGTCAAGCGTTGTCGCGGCGCCCTCGGTGGTGCTGGGGGAGTTATAGAAGAGGACGGTGCCGTCCGCTTTCACGCCCACGACTGTCCTGGGAGGCGTAGTTGTCTCAAGACCCTTCACAGCCCGACCGTTTTCCACAAGTACGTACATGCCGCCCAGCGCTGTGACCACCTGGCTCCATGCGGGGTCGTCCGCCGTGACGGAAAAGGATATGGAGTCGCCGGGCATAAGGCTGCCCATCATGCCCATGCGCCATGTGTCGCTGCTCTTTGCGTTGATAGTGAGCACGCAGCAGCCGGTGGGGATATCTATGGCGCCGCTGGAGTTAACCACCTGGCGGACGGTGCCCGTGACGGTGCCGCCGATGGTGAATTCACCGGAGAGGTTCTCGATTATCACGTCCACGCCAGGTTCTGTTGTGAGTGTCGTGGAGGCGTAATCCGGGGTCAGGAGGACGCAGTTTGTCCTTGTGCGGCTTTTGTTGATGTCGTTTATTGTGAAGCCTGCTGCGTTGAGGTTGCTGGTCGTCACGGTCACCTTCGTGTTGGGGTAGCCGATGACCGCGCTGCCGTCCGCTCTGAAGCCGAGTGCTGGCAGATAGGTGGAGGTGGAGCGCATTACGCCGTCCGTAACAAGCAGGCCGAGAGACTCCCCTGTCGCCATGACGAAGTAATCGCCGTTTATGCCGCCGGCAAGAGTCATGCCCTTTGCCTGGAGGCGGGCGCTGACGTCGGCCATGGACGTGGTGCTGACGATGGTGCCGCCGTAGTCCACAACGGGGATTATGGTCGTGTTCGGGGTATAGGCTATATATGTTTCAGCCCGGGTCTTTGAAGACGTTTCGCTCCAGAAGAGACCTTTGGAGAGAGTGGCTTCATGCCCGAGGGCTATGTTTGAACGGTATACCTCCGGACCATAAGCCTCAGAGGCGAAAACCGCCGTGCTGAGCATCATGACCGCCAGAAGGGAGGCGGCGACGCGTTTGATTTTGTTTGATCTCATAGTTCCTCCTTTTGTTCCGCAGGTGCTGATTTGATGTCATTTATTCTATCACAAGGCAGACTCTGAGTATAGAGGAAAAACTTGCAAAGATGGCCTGCTTTTGATAAAGTTAAGAAATATAAAGAAGGTGGAAAAATGACGATCCTTGAAGAAGAAAACAAAGGTCATCTGGAAATGCGCCGGCTCACTGAGCGGACATACCTTATTGATATGTACGGGCTGGGAGTCGCGGCCTACAATACGAGCGGGAGAAATTTTGTCCTGCTGGACTGCGGCATTGGGCTATATGATTTTGACGCACTGTGCGCTCTCGCGGAGGGGGAGGGCATGAATATTATCGCGGCCATTGCCACTCACTGCCATGTGGATCATGTGGGCTGTGGGAAAAAGCTCAGGGAGCGTTACGGCACGAAAATATATGTGCCCTATGCGGAGGCCGCCATATGCGATACGCAGTATGCCCTTCAGGCGGCGCTGCCGTATATGAATTTTGAAGACGCGGAGAAATATTTCGGCAATGCCCACACGCCGGTGGACGGATTTTTCCGTCCGGAGGAGCAGAGCATAACTGTGGACGGGGCGCAGTTCGGCCTGCTGGCGACGCCGGGACACAGCGCCGGCCACACCTGCATCATAACGCCGGACGGCGTCATGCAGATGGGCGACGCCGTGCTGGGTTACGAGGGACTGAAAAACGGGAAGCTGCCCTATTCCATGAATATAAAGGCGGACATAACATCGAAATGCCTCATCCGGGACACAGGGTGCGCTTTCTATATCGCCGCTCATAGGAGCGAGGTGTTCACGGACATAGGGGATCTTGTGGAGAAAAACATAGAAAAGCTGGAACGGGTGACAGATGATGTTACGGCCCTTGCGGATGCGCCCATGGACCTATGCCGGATGATAGAGGCGCTGATGGATAAATATTCAATGCGGGGCGGTGACCCGATTGCCTGCTGCTTGATAGAGCGAAATATGCGCACATTTCTGGACTATGCCGTGGAGACGGGGAGACTCAGACACGTTACGGAGAAGGGCGTTGTGAAATACGTCCGCCCGTAATTGCGAAAATATATAAAACCATACGCCCCATGCAATGCTGCATAGGGCGTTATTCATAAATATGCAAAAATATACGAAAAACTCTTGCATAATATACATGATGGGTGTATAGTCATACCATCAAACAACAAATCGACGGAGGTACATACCAATGATTAAAGATAAGAGCAAGATAAAGAAGGTAGTTCTGGCATATTCCGGCGGTCTGGATACATCCATCATCATCCCCTGGCTGAAGGAGAATTACAACAACTGCGAAGTGATAGCCGTATCCGGCAACGTAGGTCAGGCAGACGAACTGGAGGGGCTGGAGGAGAAGGCGATAAAGACCGGTGCTTCCAAGCTCTATATCGAGGATCTGACGGACGAATACGTTGACGAGTACATTATCCCCACGATGAAAGCCGGCGCCGTATATGAGGAGTACCTGCTGGGCACGAGCCACGCCCGTCCCTGCATCGCAAAGCGCCTTGTTGAGATTGCGAAGGCGGAGAACGCCGACGCCATCTGCCACGGCTGTACCGGCAAAGGCAACGACCAGGTGCGCTTCGAGCTGGCGATCAAGCACTTTGCACCCGATATGCCGATCATTGCACCCTGGCGTGAGTGGGATATAAAGTCCCGCGAGGAGGAAATTGACTACGCCGAGGCGCATAATGTGCCTCTGAAGATAAACAGGGAGACGAATTACTCCAAGGACAAGAACCTCTGGCACCTGAGCCATGAGGGTCTGGACCTGGAGGACCCCGGCAACGAGCCTCAGTACGAGAAGGAGGGCTTCCTGGAGATGGGCGTTTCTCCCATCATGGCGCCGGACAAGCCCACATATGTGATGCTGGAATTTGAACAGGGTGTCCCCGTAGCGCTGGACGGCGTGAAAATGAGCGCAAAGGATATCATTCTCAAACTGAATGAGGTTGGCGGCGCAAACGGCATCGGCCTGCTGGACATCGTTGAGAACCGCCTTGTGGGCATGAAGTGCCGGGGCGTCTATGAGACTCCGGGCGGCGCAATACTCTATAAGGCTCACGGCGTGCTGGAGACAATAACTCTGGACAAGATGACAATGCACGAAAAGCAGAAGCTCGCCATCACTTTTGCAGAGCTGGTATATAACGGTCAGTGGTTCACACCCCTGCGGGAGGCGCTGTCCGCGTTCGTGGACAAGACACAGGAGAAGGTCACAGGCAAGGTGAAGCTGAAGCTCTACAAGGGCAACATGATAAACGCCGGCGTGTGGAGCCCCAACTCCCTCTACTCAGAGGAGATAGCCACATTCGGCGAGAGCGATTACAATCAGAAGGACGCAGAGGGCTTCATCAACCTCTTCGGTCTGCCCATCCAGGTGCAGGCTATGGTAGATCAGGGCCTGCTGAACAAGTAAGACAGATATGAAACTTTGGTCAGGACGCTTTAACAAGGAGACGGACGCGCTGGTGAACGATTTCAATTCGTCCATCCAGTTCGACGCCCGGATGTATAAAGAGGATATAATGGGTTCCATAGCCCATGCGACTATGCTCGGGGACTGCGGGATAATCTCTCAGGAGGATGTCAGCGCCATCGTTGCGGGCCTTGAGGGCATCCTTGAGGACGCGGAGCAGGGCAAGGTGGAGTTCACTCCGGACAACGAGGACATCCATATGAATGTCGAGGCGCTGCTGACAAAGCGCATAGGCGACGCGGGCAAACGCCTGCACACAGCGCGCAGCCGCAACGACCAGGTGGCGGTGGATCTCAGGCTCTATCTGCGACATGAGATAAAAGAGATCAAGAACATGGTGCTGAACTTCCAGCAGGTGCTCTGCGAGCAGGCGAAGAAGTACACAAAGACCGTCATGCCCGGCTACACCCACCTCCAGCGTGCCCAGCCCATAACCTTCGCCCATCACCTGATGGCTTACGGGAATATGCTCAGCCGTGACGTTACACGCCTTGAGGACTGCGCCGGGCGCATGAACTGCTGCCCCCTGGGCAGCGGCGCTCTAGCGGGAACGACATATCCCATAGACAGGCAGCAGACGGCGCTGCTCCTGGGCTTTGACGCACCCATGTCCAACAGCCTTGACGGGGTGAGCGACAGGGATTACGCAATAGAGCTTATGAGCGCACTGTCCATACTGATGATGCATCTTTCCCGCTTCGCTGAGGAGGTCATCCTGTGGTGCAGCTGGGAGTTCAAGTTCATCGAGCTGGATGACGCCTACTCCACGGGCTCATCCATCATGCCCCAGAAGAAAAATCCGGACGTCGCTGAGCTGGTGCGCGGCAAGACCGGGCGGGTATATGGTGACCTCATGAGCCTGCTAACAGCCATGAAGGGTCTGCCCCTGGCATATAATAAGGACATGCAGGAGGACAAGGAGCCTGTATTCGACGCTGTGGACACGGTGAAGATGTGCGTGCCGGTGTTCGCAGCTATGATAAACACAATGACAGTCCGGGAGGACAATATGCGGCTCGCAGCTGGCAGGGGATTTATAAACGCCACGGACTGCGCCGATTATCTTACGAAAAAGGGCGTGCCCTTCCGGGACGCGTATACGGTGACGGGTAAGCTCGTGGCCTACTGCACGGAGAAGGGGAAAATACTCGAGGAGCTGACTCTTGAGGAGTTCGGGGAGTTCTCGCCTGTGTTCAGCCAGGATGTCTATAAGGCTATCGACCTTGACAACTGCGTGGAGACACGCATGAGCTACGGCGGACCGAGTGTCGGAGAGACACAGCGCCAGATAGAGCAGATACTCTCTTTTATCGAAGAACACAAGTAAGGGGAATTCCCCGGTCCCTGACCGGGGAATTCTTTTCTTCTGCTTGCAAAAAAGGAATTCCTATGGTATATATGGGAATAAGAGAGAAGGTGCGCAATGCGAATTTCAACAAGAGGACGGTACGCTCTGAGAGTTGTCCTTGACCTCGCCCGGCACGATAAGGACGGCTTTGTATCCCTTAAGAGCATTTCCCAGCGACAGGAGGTCTCCGTGAAGTATCTGGAGGCTATCGTGGCGCTGCTGAATAAAGCGGGAATAGTGACGAGCCAGCGGGGAAAGGACGGCGGATACAGGCTTGCCCGGGAACCTAAGGACATCACCGCAGCGGAGATACTCAGTGTGACAGAGGGCTCCATCGCGCCGGTGGCGTGCATCGACAGAGACAGTGCCCCCTGCGAGCGGGCGGGCAGCTGCATGACAATGCCCATGTGGCGCGAGCTGGACAGGGTTATGGATGAATACTTGAGCAGCGTCAGCGTGGAGGACATAATCCGCGGCGACGTGCTAAGGTGAAGAGGCTTCGGGAATTAAAATTCCGGGGCCTTTTAATTTATGCAAATATCCTATTGACTAAGTAGGATATATATGTTATATTCCTATTGAGAAGATAGGAATAAGAAAGGAGCAAACCTATGAACATATATGCAGACAATGCCGCGACGACGAAGCTCAGCCCCAGGGCGAAAGATGCTATGATGCCCTATTTCGATGAGCTTTTCGGCAATCCATCCACCCTTCATACGCCGGGACAGCTTGCAAAGCAGGCCCTTGAGAGCGCCAGAGAGCGGATAGCCGCTGCACTGGGGGCAGCTCCGGCGGAGATATATTTTACAAGCGGCGGCAGCGAGGCTGACGTCCAGGCTATAACCAGCGCAGCGAAATTCGGGGAGCGCAAGGGGAAAAAGCACATAATCTCCACGGCTTTTGAGCACCACGCCGTGCTGCATACTCTGGAGAATTTGGAAAAGCAGGGTTTTGAAGTGACGCTGCTGCCCGTCCATGAGGACGGAGTTGTGTGCCTTGAGGACCTGGAAGAGGCGCTCAGACCGGATACGGCCCTCGTGACGGTCATGTTCGCGAACAACGAGATAGGGACCCTTCAGCCCATCAGGGAGATCGGCGCGCTGTGCCGGGAGAAGGGTGTGCTGTTCCACACGGACGCCGTGCAGGCTGTCGGGCACGTGCCTGTTGACGTGAAGGAGATGAACATAGACATGCTTTCCGTCTCCGGGCATAAATTCCACGGGCCTAAGGGAGTGGGTGTGCTCTACGCGAAGCGGGGCATTCCCCTTGTGAACATTATATTCGGCGGCGCTCAGGAGCGGGGCAAACGCCCCGGTACGGAGAACATCCCCGGCATCGTGGGAATGGCGGAGGCCCTTCAGGAGAATATAGAGCACATGGATGAGAACATGGAGAAGATCAGTGCTCTGAGGGACAGGCTCATCTCGGGACTCTCGGAGATACCCCACAGCCGCCTGAACGGCAGCCGTGACAAGCGGGTGCCGGGCACTGTGAATATGTGCTTTGAGGGCGTTGAGGGGGAGAGCCTGCTGCTCATGCTGGATGACAAGGGCATCGCCGCTTCTTCAGGAAGCGCATGTACCTCCGGTTCTCTGGACCCCAGCCATGTACTGCTGGCGCTGGGGCTGCCCCACGAGGTCGCCCACGGCTCCCTGCGGCTGAGCATCTGCGAGGAGAACACCATGGAGCAGATGGACTACATCGTGGAGAGCGTCAAGGAAGTTGTTGAATATCTGAGAAACATGTCGCCGGTCTGGCAGGATCTGGAGAACGGCAAGAGAACGCACCTGCTGTAAAGGAGAATAGATATGCTGTACAGTGAAAAAGTTATGGATCATTTCCGGAACCCGAGAAATGTTGGGACCATCGAGAACGCCGACGGTATCGGTGAGGTGGGCAACGCCAAGTGCGGCGATATCATGAAGATGTATATCAAGGTGGACGACGGTATTATCACGGACGTTAAGTTTATCACCTTCGGCTGTGCCAGCGCCATTGCCACATCCTCTATCGCCACCGAGATGATAAAGGGTAAGCCGATAGGTGATGCTCTTGAGCTCACAAACAAGGCGGTGGTAGAAGCGCTGGGGGGGCTGCCTGCCCACAAGATACACTGCTCTGTCCTCGCGGAGGAGGCCGTTAAGGCAGCGGTCAAGGACTACTATGACAAGCACGGCATTGCCTATGACCCTGAGCAGCTCTGCAGCGGGGACTGCTCCTGCTGTCATGTCCACTGATAATTGAGAAAAATAACAGCCGGGCGTTTCCATATGGGAAACGCCCGGCTGCT
Organism: uncultured Oscillospiraceae bacterium; assembly: GCA_934552825.1. Lineage (GTDB taxonomy): Bacteria > Bacillota > Clostridia > Oscillospirales > Oscillospiraceae > CAKTEQ01. The sequence continues at coordinate 106,042 of CAKTEQ010000001.1, read as the reverse complement.
TGCTTTTGGCTTTACTTTATGTTCAGCGCCGTGAAATAGCCTTCACGGATAGCTTCCATGGTGCGCCGGGGGCGGACGCAGTCGCCTGCCATCTCCACAAAGGGAGCGGCATTGCAGATATCCAGATAGAGGCCGTTGACGGACTTCATTCCTGTGCAGTAGACCACTGTGTCGGCGGGAAGTGTGACGGTCTCGCCGCCCTTTTCGTAGCGGACGAGATCCTTGCCAATGGCTTTCACGCTCGCCTCATCGATAAAGGAAGCGGAGTCCTTCAGTTCCTCGCAGGCCTCCATAAGACCCATTGAGTTCATGCGGTTGGAGTCCCTCGCAAAGCCCTTGGCGGCCTCCAGAACAGTCACCTTGTGGCCCTTGCGCGCCAGCTCCACGGCGCCCTCCACACCGGAGAGCCCGCCGCCGACTATTACGACGTTTTTTCCGACCTTATCGATGCCGGCGTACATATCGAGGATGTGTACAGCGTTTTCGATGCCCTCAATGGGAGGCACGACCTTTTCGGAGCCTGTCGCCACGATGATGGCGTCGGCGTTGAAGGAGGCGATGTTCTCCTTTGTGATCTCCGTGCTGAGAAGAACATTGACGGCGCGCTTCTCGACCTGGCGGATAAGATAATTCTTGTGGTCCCGCAGCTCTTCCTTGAGGTCGTCGTGATCGGTGAATTTGAGTATTCCGCCGAGGCTGCCGCTCTTTTCAACAAGAGTTACACTGTGGCCCCTGTCTGCAGCTGTCGCCGCTGCCTTGAGTCCGGCGCAGCCGCCTCCGATGACGAGAACATTGCGTTTCTCGGGGCGGTTTGCGTATTCGTACATAGTACGGTAGGTCCTGGGGAAAGTGGGGTTCACGGAGCAGGCGAAGGTCTTTTTCGTCTCGGACTCACCCAGGCAGGCGTAGCAGCGGATGCAGTTGGCTATATCGCCGGAGCAGCCTCGACGGGTTTTCTCGGGAAGATATGGATCGGCGATAAGAGCGCGCACCATCGTCACGGCGTCAGCCTTGCCGCTCTCAAGAATTTCCTCCGCCTGAGCCGGGGTGTTGATGGACCCCACTGCGGACACAGGGATATGCAGGCGGCTCTTTATGTAGGCCGCGTCGTTTACGAAATAGCCACGGGGCTGGTAGACGGACAGAACGGTCCTGGGCTTGAAGGGCATGTTCGGGTTGGCCTCGGTGCCTCCGGAGACGTTGACGAGATCCAGGTCGTCCTGGACACTCTCCAGGAATGTGGCTGCCATCTCAGGAGTAATGCCGCCGGGGACATATTCACAGCCGCTGATGCGGTATTCAACGAGGAAATCCGGGCCGACAGCTTCGCGGATGGCACGCACCACCCGGGCGGGGAAGCGCCCGCGGTTCTCGGGGCTGCCGCCGTATTCGTCGGTACGCTGATTTGTCAGGGGGGAGAGGAACTGGCTGAGCAGCCAGCCGTGCCCGCCGTGGATCATAACGCCGTCAAAGCCGCAGGTCTTTGCGTTCATGGCCGCCTCGGCATAGTGGTCGATGACGTGCTTCATGAGGTCCTCGGTCATGCCGGTTACGTGGGTGCCGTCCTTGAAGTCTATGTCCATGGGGGCGATGGGGTTCTTCACGATAGCGTAAGCGCCGGGATGGCTGAGCTGGATGAACGCCTTCGCGCCATACTGCTTGATAGCCGCGGCGCATTCGCCGAAGAACATAGAATGCACGCGGTCAACGGTCCAGTCCTCCCAGGGCTGAATGCCGTGGACGGGGTCGGTCATCGTATCGCCGATAGTTACCTTAGCCGCGCCGCCTCTGGCCTCCTCAGCCAGAGTCTCCACATGCATACTGTGCCGGTTGAGTCCGGGCAGGGGCACACCGGCGTAATGGGGACCGCCGAAGATACGGTTGCGGAATATGTTCTTGCCTGCGACGAGAGGCTCAAAAAGTTTCGGATATTCAAGCTGCATGGGCCATCCTCCTTATGTTCGTTATTGCATGACTATTGTATAATACTGCCAGAGAATTTCAAGGCGGTTGAAATAAAATGAAGAATGTTATAAAATTAAAAAATCAAACGCCGCAGAAGCGGTAAGTAATATGAAGTAAAACAGAGGAATGATATGAACGAAAAACTCAGGCGCATACTGCCCACGGTGCAGAAGCCCGCGCGCTACACCGGCGGAGAGCTGGGGGCAATAATCAAAAACAAGGATAAAGTGCGCCTGCGCATGGCGTTCTGCTTCCCTGATACATATGAGATAGGCATGTCAAATATAGGCATGCGTATCCTCTGCGGCGTCGCGAACAGCATTCAGGACGTGTGGTGCGAACGTGTGTTCGCGCCGTGGGGGGATATGGAGAGCGCCATGCGGGAAAACGGCATCCCCCTTTTCACACTGGAGAGCGGCGACGAGATACGGGATTTCGACGTTATTGCTTTTTCTCTCGGCTATGAGATGGCGTACACCAATATGCTCAATATGCTGGATCTCGCGGGCCTGCCGGTGCGCAGCGCGGACCGTACGGACGATATGCCCCTTGTGATAGCGGGCGGGTGCTGCTGCTACAACTCCGAGCCGATCGCGCCATTTGTGGACCTCGTCAGCCTCGGAGAGGGGGAGGAGCTCACGCGAGAGCTGCTGGAGCTGTATATGAAAGTGCGCGGCGGCGGTGGCACAAAGCAGGATTACCTGAGGGAAGCCGTAAAAATACAGGGGGTATATGTGCCTGCGTTTTACGACGTCGAGTACAACGGCGATGGTACTGTCAGGAGCATAACTCCTACGAACGGCGCGCCGGAAACGGTGACAAAGCGCATAGTGAAGGACCTCGATACCGTGTACTACACGACGCCCGAGCTTGTGCCGAACACGGAGATAGTCCACGACAGAGTAAATCTCGAACTGTTCCGGGGCTGTATCCGGGGCTGCCGGTTCTGCCAGGCGGGCTTTGCGTACAGGCCTGTGCGCAGCAAGTCCTGCGATAAGCTCATAGCGGACGGCGAGCGTATGCTGAAGGAGTCGGGCTATGAGGAGATAACGCTCTCTTCCCTCAGTACGAGCGACTATAAGGACCTGGGAAGGCTCTGCGACGGGCTGCTTGAATTCTGCGAGCCGCGAAAGACAAATCTCGCCCTGCCGAGCCTGCGGGCGGATAATTTCTCCATGGAGCTGATGCAGAAGATACAGAAGGTGCGCCGCTCCGGGATGACCTTCGCGCCGGAGGCGGGGACCCAGCGACTCAGGGACGCGATAAACAAAAACGTGACGGAGGAGGACGTCCTCTCCGCCTGCCGCACGGCGTTCGCCGCGGGGTGGAACGGAGTCAAGCTCTACTTTATGATGGGGCTGCCAACAGAAACGGATGAGGATGTATTGGGTATTGCCCGCCTTGCGGAGAAGGTGCTCCACGAGTGGCGGCTCCACGCGGTGAACAAGACCCGCGGAGTGCGGATAACCGTGTCCACCTCCTGCTTTGTACCGAAGGCGCATACCCCGTTCCAATGGGAAAAGCAGGATACCATGGAGGAATTCCGGCGCAAGCAGCAGCTCCTGAAGGAGGAGATACGGGCACGGAACGTGTCATACAGCTACCATGACGCCGACACCAGCTTTATTGAAGCCGTGCTCTCCAGGGGAGACAGGCGTGTGGCTGAAGCGATAGAGCAGGCGTGGCGCAACGGAGCGCATCTGGACGCTTGGGACGAGTATTTCAGCCTTGAAAACTGGACCGACGCTTTTGAGCAGACGGGCATCGACCCGGCATTTTACGCGAACCGGGAGCGCGGGGAGGACGAAGTGCTGCCCTGGCGGGTGACGACGACCGGTGTGGGGGAGAAATTCCTGCTCCGGGAGCGGCACCGGGCTTACGAGGGCGTGGTGACACCGGACTGCCGTCACGGCTGCGCCGGCTGCGGCGCGAACCTGCTCAATGGAGGTAAGTGCGATGAATAAGAAGCGGCTCATATTTTCAAAGACCGGCACAGCCGCATATATATCACATCTTGACCTTATGCGCACGTTTCAGCGGGCGTTTGTCCGGGCGGGAATAGACCTGTGGCATACTGAGGGGTTCAACCCCCGGGCATACGTGACCATCGCGCTGCCCATGCCGGTAGCCCACGAAAGCGTCTGCGAGATACTGGATTTTGCTCTTAACGACGGCGCGGACGAGAGAGATATAATCAGCAGGCTCAACGCCTGCCTGCCGGCGGGAATAGTTGTCATGGAAGAATACGAGGGCGGTTTGCCCATAGGGAAGATAAAATACGTTGAAAACGAGATAACTCTTGAATATGACGCGGGCACGCCGGAGTGTATTGCGGAAAGGCTGGATGAGGTTTTCAGCCTGCCGGAACTGGTGGTGCTGAAGAAGGGGAAAAAGCGCCGCATGACGGATACGGACATAAAGCCGCTCATCCGGGAGCTTACGTTTACTCCTGGAGAGAACACCGTGGGTATCCGCGCCGTCCTCGAGGGCATGACGCCGTATCTCAACCCCGTATATGTGACGGCGGCGATAGAAAAATACGCTCCGGACATAGCTCCGAACTTTGCTTCTTATCTCAGACGGAGTATTTTGGACGAAAATATGGAGAAATTCCGCTGAAATTGAAAAAATACTTGCGTGCCGGGGACGTTTGTGGTATACTTCTCAAGCATTTGCGAAAACGGTTGGTCCTCTGCTCCATTTTGATGGTGGCAAGAACGGCTGAATAATAGGAGGAAAGATCATGGATCTGGTCAAAGCACTGTCATCCCAGTACATGAAGCAGGACGTTCCCGAGGCTAAGGTGGGCGACACTGTAAGAGTTCATGTAAAGGTCAAGGAAGGCACAAGAGAGAGAATTCAGGTTTACGAAGGCATCGTCATCGCACGCAAGCATGGCGGTATCGAGGAGACTATCACTGTCCGTCGTATTTCTTACGGCGTGGGCACAGAGAAGGTATTCCCCCTGCATTCCCCCACAATCGAGAAGATCGAGACTGTCCGCCGCGGTAAGGTCAGAAGAGCAAAGCTCTACTACCTCAGAAACAGAGTCGGTAAGGCGGCAAAGGTCAAGGAACTCATCTGATGAAATGAGAAAAGCAGCTTCCGTAGGGAGCTGCTTTTTCATTTGAATTAACCAATATAAACTTCTTTCTTTTTTTATTATTAGTGTGTATAATATACCATTATGGACTCTCATGGTGGAAAGGAGAGACAAAATGGGATTCAAGGATAACAGCTTCCTCCCGGACGAGGGAGAAGAAAATAGAGATAACGCCTCCGGGGAGGAAGAGCTCACACTGGGCGGCGCTGCGGATGAAGGAGATCTCGGCGACCCCGAAGGAGACGGAGGAGAGAGCGGTGGCGATGGCGGGAAGCAGTCATTCGGCCTGGAGCTTTTCGACTGGGCGAAGGCGCTGGCAACAGCGGTGATAGTAGTGGTGATAATGTTCACCTTTTTCTTCCGCATCGTGGGCGTCAAGGGCAGCAGCATGGTGCCCACCCTCCACGCGGGGGACAGGGTCCTTTTACAGTGCATAAGCGTAGACCCGGAGCCGGGAGACATTGTTGTGCTCACAAAGCGCGCCTTTGGGGATGAATCGATAATAAAGCGCGTCATTGCCACGGAAGGGCAGACGGTGGATATAGACTTCACGACCAGCCAGGTCTGGGTGGACGGGACGCTCATGGACGAGCCGTATATCGCGGAGCCGACAAGAGCCCAGGGGGATGTGACATTTCCTCTCACGGTGAAGGAGGGGTGCGTGTTCGTCATGGGCGACAACCGCAACGCGAGTACCGACAGCCGCGTATCCGTCATAGGTCAGGTGGATGAGCGCTGCATAATAGGCAGGCTTGTAATTCGCCTGTTTCCCTTCGGCAGCATAGGCAAAGTCAACTGAGAAAGGAGCGGGGAGATGCAGCAGATACAGTGGTATCCCGGGCATATGACCAAAGCCCGCCGCATGATGACGGAAAATGTGAAGAACGTGGACGCCGTGTGCGAGGTTCTGGACGCGAGGATACCTGTCTCCAGCCGCAACCCGGATATCGACTCCATGGCGGGCGGGAAGCCCAGGATGATAATTCTCAACCGGGTGGATCAGGCTGACCCCGAGCGCACGAAGGTATGGACGAAATACTTCAGGGACATGGGCTATGCCGTCGTTCTGACGGACAGCAAAACGGGAAACGGCGTGAACACCTTCCTCCCGGCAGTTAAAATCCTGCTCAAGGAGAAACTGGACTCCTACGCGGGAAAAGGCCAGGCCGGGCGCATGGTAAAAGTGATGATAGTGGGCGTGCCCAATGTGGGGAAGTCATCGTTTATAAACAGAGTGGCAAAGCGCAAGACCGCGAAGGCTGAGGACCGCCCCGGCGTGACCCGGGGAAAGCAGTGGGTGCGCCTGGACTCGGGCGTGGAAATGCTGGATACTCCCGGCATTCTCTGGCCCAAATTCGAGGACCAGAGCATAGGGCTCAACCTGGCTTACACAGGCGCGGTCAAGGACGATATAATGGATATTGAGAGCCTCGCTTCAAGTCTCTGCGCCGACCTTAACAGGAAATACCCCGGCGCTCTTGAGGAACGGTATAAAGTCACATTGAACAGGGATATGCAGGGATGGGAGATACTTGAAGCCTGCGGAAGAAAGCGGGGTTTTCTCATCTCCGGCGGCGAGGTTGATCTGGAGCGCATGGCGAAGATACTCCTGGACGAGTACAGGGGCGGCAAGCTTGGCCGCATAACTCTTGAGATGCCGGAGGACGTGGAGCGTGGGTAAGAACACGGCAGCAGACCTTGTGAGCTTTGAAAGGGAGAAGAGAGCTGAGGGCTTTCAGGTCCTCGCGGGCGTCGACGAAGCCGGAAGAGGCCCCCTCGCGGGACCTGTATGCGCGGCGGCGGTGATACTGCCGCCTGACGCGGAGATACCTGGGCTTAACGACTCAAAAAAGCTGACGGAGAAGAAGCGGGAGGCGCTGTTCGAGGTTATAAAGGATACAGCTCTCGCTTACGGCATAGCTTTTGCCACTCACGAGGAGATCGACGAAATGAATATCCTCAACGCGACCTTTCTTGCTATGAGCAGGGCAATAGAGCAGATACATATCCCCTTCGACCTGGTGCTCATTGACGGGAACAGGACGAAAGGGATCGAGTACCCAGCCGAGTGCGTTGTAGGCGGGGATGGGCGCTGCATGAGCATCGCCGCGGCCTCGGTCCTCGCCAAGGTGACAAGGGACCGGTTCATGCTTGAGATGGCTGAGAAGTACCCGGGGTACGCCTTTGAAAAGCACAAGGGATACGGTACAAAGGCGCACTATGACGCCATAAGGGAACTGGGACCCTGCCCGATACACAGGCTCACGTTCCTCAGGAAAATGCACTGATCATGAATACGAAGCTTTTAGGCAAATGGGGCGAGGAGCAGGCGGCAAATTATCTCCGGAGGAAGAAGTACGAGATAATCTCCGCGGGCTATCGTACACGCTATGGGGAGATAGACCTCATCGCAAAAAAGAAGAATATGATAATTTTTGTGGAGGTGAAGCTCCGCAAAAACGGCAATTTCGCGCCCGCGATGGAATTTGTAGACGGGCACAAGCAGCGCCGTCTGCGCACTACGGCGGAAATATGGCTGGGCGAGCGGGAGCTTGACTGCCCATGCCGGTTTGATGTGGTGGAGGTCTACGCTCCGGAGGGAGAGAGGGGACCTGTGAGCATAAATCACATTGAGAACGCTTTTTAGGAGAGAATATGGATATCCGTTTTTTTGACGGGCACTGCGATACTGCCTGGAGGATGTTTACACAGGGGGAGAGTCTGCTGGAAAACGGCGGACACTGGGACCTTAAACGCGCCGGTAAATACTCTGGGGCAAAGCAGGTGTTTGCCCTGTATGCCGATGATAGGTATGCCGGGGACTTTGGAAGGCTGTACGACGGTATGCTCGAAAATTTCCTGAGAGAGATCGGGGAAAACAGCGATACCGCTGTTCTGTGCACCACGGCCCGGGAGGCTGACCGGGCGGAAAAAGAGGGAAAGATAGCGGCATTCCTTTCAATCGAAGGCGGAGAGCTGATAGACTGCGATCCGGACAAACTGGAAAAAGCCAGAGACAGGGGCGTGCGTATGCTCAACCCCGTCTGGAACCACGATAATCTCTGGTGCGGAAGCGTTAATGGCTCCGGCTCCGGACTGACGGCGAAGGGGCGGGACATGGTAAAAAAAGCTCAGGAGCTTGGTATTATTCTGGACGTCTCCCATATGTCGGACAGGGGATTTTGGGACCTCTGCGAGCTGACTGACGCACCATTTATCGCCAGCCATTCGAATTCAAGAGCGGTCTGGGGTGCGAAGCGAAACCTGACGGACGAACAATTCCTTGAGATAAAGCGCCGGGGCGGCACGGTGGGGATAAATCTCTACCGCGGTTTTCTCGGTCCGGACGCTGATATAGATACTATCCTCCGCCACATAGAGCATTTTATCCGGCTCGGAGGGGAGGACAACATCGGCCTCGGCTGTGATTTTGACGGCTGCGATGAGCTCCCGGATGGTATATCCGGGGTGCAGGACATAGACAAGATTTACAGCGCCGTGCTCACTGCGGGGTATTCCCGCCGGGTCGCGGATAAGCTGTTCCACGATAATTTGAACAGGCAGGTGGGATCAATATGCGTTACTTAAGCACAAGAGACACGAGCATTAAATTTACGGCGGCTCAGGCGATAAGACAGGGGCTTGCCAACGACGGCGGTCTTTTCACTCCGGAAATGCTGCCGAACCTCAACCTCAAGACAATAGGCAGCATGGTGGACATGAATTACATACAGAGAGCTGTTTACATCCTCGGGGGATTCCTTGAGGAGTTCTCCGTGGCGGAGCTGACGGCTATCTGCGAAAAGGCCTATCTGGGCGGGAAGTTCGATACGCCGGAGATAGCCCCGGTGAAAAGCCTGGACGACACCACGCATTTCCTTGAGCTGTGGCACGGCCCTACCTGTGCCTTTAAGGACATGGCTCTTCAGGCGCTGCCCCACCTGCTCACCTCGTCCATCGAGAAATGCGGCGAAAGGCGCACGGTGTGCATACTCGTCGCCACCTCCGGCGACACGGGCAAGGCAGCCATGGAGGGCTTCTGCGACGTGGAGGGGACGAAGATACTGGTGTTCTATCCCAAGGACGGCGTATCCGCCGTGCAGGAGCTCCAGATGACATCCCAGAAGGGCAAAAACGTTGGCGTGTGCGCGGTCTACGGCAATTTTGACGATGCCCAGACAGGCGTGAAGAAGATATTCACCGACGAGGAGCTGCGCCGGAAGCTGGACGGCAGAGGATATTTCCTCTCCTCCGCAAACTCTATAAACTGGGGGCGTGTGCTGCCGCAGGTGGTATATTACATATCTGCCTACTGTGACCTCGTAAAACAGGGGAAGATAGAGCTGGGGGACAAGATAAACTTCTGCGTGCCCACCGGAAACTTCGGAAATATACTCGCGGGCTATTACGCGAAGAGCATGGGCCTGCCGGTAAACAGACTCATCTGCGCCTCGAATATGAACAATGTCCTCACAGACTTCATAAACACAGGCGTGTATAACAGAAACAGACCCTTCTATACGACCATCTCTCCGTCCATGGACATTCTCGTCTCCAGCAATCTGGAGAGGCTGCTCTACGACATGTGCAAAAATCCCGCAGAAGTGGCTGGGTATATGAAGGACCTGGCGGAAAAGGGAGAATACGCGGTGTCCGGGGAAATACTGGACGGCATCAGGGAGACGTTTTCCGCAGGCTACTGCACTGAGACGAATGCCTGCCGGGTTATAAAAAGCTGCTGGGACAGCTTCGGCTACCTAATCGACCCCCACACGGCGGACGCTTTCGAGGTGCTGCTGCGCTACAGGGCAAGGACCGGGGACGCTACGCCCACTGTGGTGGTATCCACGGCAAGCCCCTATAAGTTCTGCGACAGTGTTCTTAAAGCCTTGGACAAAGCGCCTGCGGGCAGCGGAGTCGGCCTCATAGATCAGCTTTTTGAGACGACCGGAGTTCCCGTCCCGGCGCCTATAATGGAGCTTAAGGATAAAAAACGCCGCTTCAATACGGCTGTGGAGAAGGAACGCATGGCGGAAGTGGTGCAGACGTTCTTGAAATGACGGGAGGTTAGCGGAATATGGCGCTGTACACCATAGGCGACCTTCACCTGTCTCTGGATGCGGACAAGTCCATGGAGGTATTTCCCGGGTGGGAGAATTATGTTGAGCGCATCAGAGAGGGGTTCAGAGAAGTTGACGGGGAGGACACGGTAGTACTCTGCGGGGACAGCTCCTGGGGCATGAGCCTTGAGGGCGCCCTCAAGGATTTCCGTTTTATAAACGATCTGCCGGGGAAAAAGCTCCTGCTCAAGGGCAATCACGACTACTGGTGGGGCACAGCCGGGAAGATGAAAAAGTTCTTCGCCGATAACGGGCTCGACACGCTGGATATACTCCATAATAACTGCTTTTTTTACGGGGATACAGCCCTGTGCGGCACCCGGGGATGGTGGTATGAGGACGAGTTCGGCGACTGCCATGACGAAAAGGTGTTCCGGCGGGAGATGCTGCGCCTGCGTTCGTCCCTGGAAAGCGCGGGGGACAGGGAGAAAATATGCTTTCTCCACTATCCGCCCAGGTATAAGAACTATGTCGTGCCGGAGATCGTGGAGCTCTTTGCCGAGTTCGGCGTGAAGCAGTGTTTTTACGGTCATCTCCACGGTCCAAGCCACCGTCTTGCCCAGCAGGGGGAAGCAGACGGCGTGCAGTACAGGCTGATTTCCGCCGATTATATAGGGTTTAAGCCCTGGAAGATATCCGTGGGAGAAGAAAAAGACTGAAATTCAGTTCAAAATATGTAAAATATGTATTAATTTAAGAAAAAACTGTGGAAATATGTGTTTGTATCTGTTAGAATAGATAAGCTTATGGATGCTTGCACCATCAGCAGTTAAGTCACAGGAGGAAGAAATATAATGAAACTCAGAAATGTCGAGAAAACAGAGGCAAATACCGCAGTTATGACAATTGAGGTCACAAAGGAAGAGTTTGACAAGGGTCTGGACCAGGCTTACAGACAGGGCAGAAAGGATATTACTGTCCCCGGCTTCAGAAAGGGCAAGGCGCCCAGAAAGGTCATCGAGGCCACATACGGTACATCTGTTTTCTATGAAGACGGCATCAATTTGACATATCCTCAGGCTTACGCAGAAGCAGTTGTTGAGGCAAACCTCGAACCCGTTGACCACCCCGCAGTGGAGCTGGTAGAGTTCCCCGAGGTGGGCGGCTACGTCTTCAAGGCGACAGTTACTCTGTACCCCGAAGTTGAGATGGGCGAGTACAAGGGACTCAAGGCTGAGCGCAAGGTAGAAGCGGTCACAGAGGAAGATATCAACAAGGAGCTGGACGCTCTCAGAGAGCGCAACGCGCGCCTTGTGACAGTTGAGAGAGAAGCAAAGCTGGGTGACACTGTCGTCATCGACTTCAAGGGCCTGCTGGACGGCGTGGCTTTTGACAACGGCTCTGCTGAGAATTACAGCCTGGCTCTCGGCTCCGGCAGCTTTATCCCCGGTTTTGAGGAGCAGATCGTTGGCATGAAGGCCGGCGAGACAAAGAACATTGACATCACGTTCCCTGAGGACTATCCCAGCAAGGAACTGGCCGGCAAGGCTGTTGTCTTCGAGATAAAGCTCCACGAGGTCAAGGAGAAGATCCTGCCTGAGCTGGACGATGATTTCGCTCAGGACGTGTCCGAGTTTGACACTCTGGACGCGCTCAAGGAGAACGCGAAGAAGGTAATGACAAAGCAGCGCGAGCTGGAGGCTGACACAGACTTCCTCACAGCTATCATGGATCAGGTTCTGGACGGCATGAAGGTGGACGTGCCCAAGTGCCTCGTGGACAACCAGATCGACATGATGGTCCAGGATCAGGATATGATGCTTCAGCAGCAGGGTCTGAGCATGGAGAAGTACGCCGAGATGATGGGCCAGACAATGGATATCATCAAGGAAGGCGCAAGACCCACAGCGGAGAAGATGGTAAAGACAGAGCTGGCTCTGAACAAGGTAGCGGAGCTTGAAAACGTTGAAGTGACCGACGAGGACATTGAGAACGAGTTCAAGATGCTGGCGGATACATACAAGATGGAAGTTGACCAGGTCAAGTCCATCGTCAAGGCAGAGGACATCACAAACGATATCCGCCGCCGCAAGGCTCAGCAGATAATCAGAGATGCGAGCGTCGTCACGAAGAAGAGAAAGCCCGCGGCGAAGAAGACTGCCGAAGAGCCCGCAGGCGAGACTGCCGAGGAAAAGCCCGCCGCAAAGAAGACAACAGCAAAGAAAACCACCACAAAGAAGGCTGCGGCTGAGACAAAGACAGAAGCCGAGCCCGAGGCAAAGACCGAGGAATAATCTTCCTTCCTTACGGCTAGAATGTTAAGGTAACTTTGTGGCTGAGAAAGGAGTTCTAAAAAATGAGTTTGGTACCATATGTAGTTGAGCAGACAAGCAGAGGCGAGAGATCCTATGATATTTTCTCAAGACTGCTCAATGACCGTATCGTGTTCCTCTCTGAGGAAGTAAACGACACAACAGCGAGCCTGGTCGTGGCGCAGCTCCTCTATCTGGAGGCGCAGGATCCCGATAAGGACATCCAGTTCTACATCAATTCCCCCGGCGGCTCCATAACCTCCGGCATGGCCATATATGACACGATGCAGTACATCAAGCCCGACGTCTCCACTATCTGCATAGGCATGGCGGCGTCCATGGGTGCATTCCTGCTCTCGAGCGGCACAAAGGGCAAGCGTATCGCCCTGCCCAACGCTGAGATCATGATCCATCAGCCCTCTGGCGGCAGCCAGGGTCAGGCGACGGATATCCAGATCCAGGCTGAGCGCATCCTGAAGATGAAGAAGCATCTCAATGAGATACTCGCATCCAACACGGGAAAGTCCGTCGAGGAGATCACGAAGGACTGCGAGAGAGACCACTTCCTTACAGCTGAAGAGGCGAAGGAGTACGGCCTTATCGACAAGGTCATATACAAAAGATAAGATCATTTGATCCGACTTCAACACCGCCCGGATAATATTCGGGCGGTGGAGTTGGTTTGCGGCACTTGACCGCAGCAAATCCCCAAGGGAGGGAGAATAAATGGCAAAGAACGAAGATATGAACGTCCGGTGCTCCTTCTGCGGAAAGCACCAGGATAAGGTAGGCAGACTGATCGCCGGGCCGGGCGTGTTTATATGCGACGAGTGCGTGCGCCTGTGCATGAACATCATCGAGGACAAAATACCGGAGCCCCTGGAGGAGACAGAGCTGGAGGTACCGGATAAGCTCCCCCGCCCGGAGGAGATAAAGCGGTTCATGGACGAGTATATAATCGGCCAGGAGCAGGCGAAGATAGCGCTCTCCGTCGCGGTTTACAATCACTATAAGCGCATATACTATGGAGGCGGAGAGGATGTAGAGCTCCAGAAGAGCAATATCCTGCTTGTCGGTCCCACAGGCTGCGGCAAGACGCTGTTTGCCCAGACTCTGGCAAAGATACTGAACGTCCCCTTCGCGATCGCCGACGCGACGACGCTTACGGAAGCGGGTTATGTGGGCGACGATGTTGAAAATATCCTGCTGAGGCTTTTGCAGGCAGCTGATTTCGATGTGGAATTGGCGCAGCGGGGCATAATATATATAGACGAAATGGATAAGATCTCCCGCAAGAGCGAGAACACCTCCATCACGAGGGACGTCTCCGGCGAGGGTGTGCAGCAGGCGCTGCTGAAAATACTGGAAGGTACCGTGGCAAACGTGCCTCCCCAGGGCGGCAGAAAGCACCCCCACCAGGAGTTCATCCAGATAAATACGGAGAATATCCTCTTTATCTGCGGAGGCGCCTTTGACGGCATCGAGAAGATAATCGAAAGCCGCCAGTCCAAGAGGGGCATCGGCTTCGAAGCGTCCGTCCACGGCAAGAACGACAGAAATATCAGCGAGATACTCAAGGATATCCAGCCCCATGACGTTATAAAATTCGGCATAATCCCTGAGCTTGTTGGTCGTCTGCCGGTTATGGTCGCTTTGCAGGATCTGGGCAGAGATGAGCTCATAAGGATCCTGACGGAGCCGAAGAACGCTCTGACAAAGCAGTATATAAAGCTCATGGAATACGACGATGTTGACCTTCAGTTCACCCACAAGGCGCTGGAAGCCATCGCCGACAAGGCGATAGAGCGGCAGATAGGCGCCAGAGGTCTGCGCTCCGTAATGGAGGATGTGATGACGAAGGTCATGTACGAAGTGCCCTCCGAGCCTGATGTCAAAAAGGTCATCGTGACCGACAAAGCAGTCAGAAAAGAGGAAGAGCCGGAGTATGTGCGTGCCTGAGTGCGCTGCAGCCCGGACACCGGTTGAGCAAGAGTGCGGCGCTGACGGCGCCGCAGCCCCCTCAGCTTAAAAATCTCAGCCGCACGGGGAACTCTGTGCGGCTGCTTGCGCTATTTAGCTAAGGAGACATTTTATATATGAGCGAAACAATCATTACAGATACCAACTCGGCATTTGAGAAAATACCAATGCTCGCCCTGCGCGGGCTGACTATATTCCCGAGAATGCTCATGCATTTCGACGTGGGCAGGGAAAAATCCATAAAGGCGCTGGAAGAGTGTATGGCGGGCTCGAGAAGGATATTCCTCCTCGCTCAGAAGGACGCGCGCACCGATGACCCCAGGCGTGATGATCTCTACACCGTGGGCACCATATGCATTATCAAGCAGGTGCTCCGCCTGCCTAACGAGAGCACGGTGCGGGTGATGGTGGAAGGCGTCTGCAGAGCGAAGCTCCTTACAATCGAGCAGGAGAGTCCATGCTTCCATACCGTTGTGGAGCGCATAGCTCCGCCGGAAAGCAGAAAGAATACACCCACCACCGAGGCGCTTATCAGATATTGCTGCGAGCTTTTTGAGCAATACGTGAATCTGGCCCCAAAGCCGACGCCGGAGGTGCTGGAAAACGTGCTCGCAAGCACGGACGCCGGATATATTTCTGACTATATCGCCCAGAATATCCTCATCCGCCACGCTGAGAAGCAGGGAGTTCTGGAGGAACTGCAGCCCATAAAGCGCCTCAAAATGGTGCAGAAAATACTCAAGCGGGAGAACGAGATACTTGTCCTGGAGCAGGGCATAGCCGAAAAAGTCCAGGATCAGATGAACCGCAACCAGAAGGACTATGTTCTGCGGGAACAGCTGAAGGTTATCCAGCGGGAGCTCGGCGAGGGTGATGACACCTTCGAGGAGCAGGATAAGTATAAAGCCAATATAGAGAAGTTGGGCGCGTCTCAGGACGTGAAGGATAAGCTTCTCAAGGAGCTCAGCCGTATGGCAAAGCAGCCCTTCGGCTCCCAGGAGGCGGCTGTGCTGCGCAATTATCTGGACATTTGCCTGGATATCCCCTGGGATAAGTCCACAAAAGAGCGTATAAGCGTCGAGGCTACCGAAAAGGTCCTTAACGGGGAGCATTACGGTCTGGAAAAAGTGAAGGAGCGTATTCTTGAGACTGTCGCCGTGCGCAAGCTGACGCCGGACGTACCCGGGCAAACCATATGCCTGGTGGGCCCTCCCGGCGTGGGCAAGACCTCCATCGCCATGAGCATAGCAAAGGCGCTCAACCGCAAAGCCGTGCGAGTAAGCCTGGGCGGTGTCCGGGACGAGAGCGATATAAGAGGTCACAGAAAGACATACGTGGGCGCGATGCCCGGCAGAGTAATCAACGCCCTGTGTCAGGTGGGGGTAAACAACCCGGTCATGGTGCTGGACGAGATAGACAAGATGGGCTCCAGCCACATGGGCGACCCAGCGGCAGCACTTCTGGAGGTGCTGGATACAGAGCAGAACCACGCCTTCAGAGACCATTTCGTGGAGGTGCCCGTGGATCTGAGCCGGGTCATGTTCATCACTACCGCAAATACAGCCGACACTATCCCCAGAGCCCTGCTGGACAGGATGGAAGTTATTGAGCTTCCCAGCTATACGGACGAGGAGAAAGTGCAGATAGCAAAGCGCCATCTTATTCCCAAACAGGTGAAAAAGCACGGCATAAAGCGGGGGAAGCTCCGCATCACGGACGATGCCCTGCGGGAGATCATCGCAGGCTACACGAGAGAATCCGGAGTGCGCGTGCTGGAGCGGGAGATCGCGAAGATTTGCCGCCGCAGTGCCATGAAGTTCGTCTCCGGCGGTGAAAAGACAGTCACCGTCAGGGCGGGAAATCTTGAGGAATATCTCGATGTGCGCCGCTTTACGCCGGAGCATATCGATAATGAACTGGAAGTCGGCGTTGTGAACGGGCTGGCGTGGACCAGCGTGGGCGGAGAGCTCCTTGAGGTGGAGTGCTCGGTCCTCCCGGGAACAGGCAAGATAGAGCTGACGGGGAACCTGGGGGATGTTATGAAGGAGTCCGCCAGGACTGCCGTCACCTGCATTCGCAGCCGCTGTGACAGCCTGGGCATTGATCCGAACTTTTACAATACAAAGGACATACACATTCATTTCCCGGAGGGGGCCGTACCCAAGGATGGTCCGAGTGCCGGTGTTTCTGTCACGACGGCTATCGTATCGGCGCTCACGGGCGCGCCGGTGCGCCGGTCTGTGGCGATGACGGGCGAAGTAACTCTGAGAGGCCGGGTGCTGCCAATAGGCGGGCTGCGGGAAAAGACGATGGCCGCAATGCGCAACGGCATAAAGACAGTCATCATACCCGCGGACAATGAAAAAGACCTGAAGGAGATAGACCCCCTCGTGAGAAACGCACTGAACTTCGTGACGGTGACGGACGTGGATAAGGTCATAAAGGAAGCGGTGGATTTCTCCGGTTTCAAGCCCTTTAGGGTCGAGGAAAAGACTCAGAGCGAGAGCTATGTTATCCCGGAACCCAAGGCTGAGCCGAGCCGGATAAGACAGTGAGAAAGGGCGGAGACGGAAAATGGAAGTAAATCTGCAAAAGACGGAGTTTATCCGCTCCGCCACAAGTAAAAAGGATTTTCCGGAGGACCGCCTTCCTCAGCTCGCTTTCGCGGGGCGGTCCAACGTGGGGAAATCCTCCGTGATAAACCGTATACTCAACAGGAAGAATTTTGCCAGAGTGGGCGCGGCGCCCGGGAAGACTACCCATATTAATTATTTTCTTATCGATAAAAAGCTCTATCTTGTGGACCTGCCGGGCTATGGATACGCCAAAGTCTCAAAGGCGGAGCGGGACCGCTGGGGAAGACTGATGGAGACGTATTTCGCATCCGGGCTTATCAGCGTGGGCGTGCTTATTGTGGACGCCCGGCATAAGCCTACGGCGGACGACTGCACCATGGCAAACTGGTTCGTTGAGACGGGAATGCCCTTCATAGTAGTGGCAAACAAGCTGGATAAGCTCAAGAAGAGCGAGATGGAGGGAAATTTTGCCCGGATAAGAGAGACCCTTGGGCTCTCGGATGAGACGCCTCTCGTGCCATTCTCCGCGGAAAAAGGCACGGGCAGGGAAGAACTTATCGCGCTGCTGCTGAGCGAGACGGAAAAACTCTTATGAATATACTTAAAGGCTTTGAATGGCAGAGGATACTGCCCTACTTAATAAACCTGCTGGTGGCACTGCCCTGCATAGTGTTCCACGAGATGGCCCACGGCTTTGCCGCATACAAGCTGGGGGACACCACAGCGAAGGACCGGGGCAGGCTCAGCCTGAACCCCCTGAAGCATATCGACATACTGGGTCTTATAATGATGGTGACGCTGGGCTTCGGCTGGGCAAAGCCTGTGCCCATAGATATGCGCCGCTTTAAGAACCCGAAGGGCGGCATGGCGCTGTGCGCCCTGGCGGGACCTGCGGCGAATTTTGTGCTGGCGCTGGTGGTACTTGGGATTTCATCCGTGCTGGTGCGCACGAGTTTCATCACGACAACGGTGGGCTGGTATGTGTTTATGATATTGGTGTTCATGGCGATACGCAGCACATTCCTGGGGCTGTTCAACCTGATACCCATACCGCCACTGGACGGTTCCAAGGTCGTCTTCTCCTTCCTGCCGGACGATATGTATCTGAAGCTCATGAGGATAGAGAAGTACTTCATGATAATCGTGTTCCTGCTTTGCTATGTGGGCGTGGTCAACCGGTTCATTGTCTCCATAGGAAGCTGGGTAATAGACAAGTTCTGCATAATAACGATGTTCCCGAGGGATATAATGTCCCTGTTTATATGAAGGGGGATGCCCATGGAACAGACGCCGGTATATCATCTCCAAGGAATAATAAAGGCGAAGGCGGAGAACATGGAGGACTTTAACGGTCCTCTTGACCTGATCCTCGCATTGCTCAGCAGGAATAAGATAGAGATAAGGGACATCCAGATATCTCTTATTCTGGAGCAGTACCTTGAATATCTGGACGAGATGAAGCGGCTGGACCTTGAGATAGCCAGCGAGTTTGTCATTATGGCGAGCCATCTTATGTATCTAAAGACGAAGATGCTGCTCACAGCCGGAGACGAGGAGACAGTCTCCGAACTGGAGGAGCTGATGCGCAGCCTGGAGGAGCGACGCCGCCATGAAATATACGGGAAGATAAGCGAGCGGGCGGCGGAGCTGGCGCCGAAAGCTGAATTCGGACGCAGTATATTCACAAAACTGCCTGAGCCCTATAAAAAAGACAAGACCTACCGCTATGAGCACGACAAAAAGGATCTGCTGCGGGCGATGAACTCCATAGTTGAGAGGAGCCGCCAGGCGCTGCCGCCCCCGATATCCGCATTCAACGGCATCGTAGGCACGCAGCCTTTTCCTGTCAAGAGCAAGGCGGCGGAGCTGGTGCGGCGGCTTATAACGGTGGGTTCGGCGAAGCTGCGGGCCATGTTCCAGGGTAGCCGGAGCCGCTCGGAAATAGTGGCGACATTTATTGCCCTGCTGGAGATGTGCAAGACCGGCATAGTCCGCTTCGTCGGCGGAGAAGACGGGACCGAGGAGCGGGTCACATATTGTGGCGGAGAGCCCGGGATGCTGGACGACGATATTCAGAGTGACGAGGTGTAATTCCATGGAACATAAAGAAATAGTGTCCGCCGTGGAGGGTATCCTGTTTGCATCTGGTGAGAGCGTGGATATCTCGCGCATAGCCCGGTGCCTTGAGGTGAGCCGGGAGCAGGTGGAGCAGGCTGTCAGAGAGCTGGCTGATTTTTACAGCTATGAGCGCCGGGGAATACGCCTTCTGCGTATGGAGGACAGCGTGCAGCTCTGCTCGGCGCCGGAACTGGGGGAGCTGATACAGAAGACCCTCGAGACCCGCAAACCGCCCAAGCTATCACCCGCGGCACTGGAGACGCTCACGATAGTCGCCTATTACCAGCCAACTACAAGAGGGTATATTGAGCAGGTACGGGGGGTTGACAGCTCGTATACGGTGGGTCTTCTGCTGGACCGCAATCTTATCTGCGAGGCGGGCACTCTCGCCGTGCCGGGGCGCCCGAAGCTCTACCGGACGACGGAGAATTTCCTGAGGACTTTCGGAATGGAAAGTCTGGACGAGCTGCCGGATCTGGTGGACGATGAGGGGAATCTCCTCACCGTGACTGCCGCTGAGGCGGAGGACCCAAGACAGATAAAGCTGGAGATGCCCGACGGAACTGCTGAAAAAGGGTGATAAGGATTGACAGCGCTGATCATTATAGGCATAATAATACTTGTTCTGCTGCTTTTGGCACTGCTGCGCGTCGGCGTGAACGCGGTGTATGACGAGGACGGCTTCTATGCCGCCGCCTGCATCGGACCGATTCACGTGAGACTAACAGGACGGGGCAAGAGATCCTCGCAAAAAAGTGAGAAGAAGGAGCCGGTCGGCAAGAAAAAAGGCGGGACAGTGGAGACGGTGAAGAGTCTGCTGCCGGACGTGCTTGAGGCGCTGCGCCGCCTGCGCAGGAAGCTGCGGGTGGACCGGCTGACCTTGTGCTACACGGCGGCGGGGGACGACCCGATGAAGGTTGCCGTTGAATACGGTGCGGGACAGGCGTTCATGGGTATGATAGTGCCTGTTTTGGAGAATAATCTGAACGTGAAAAAGCGGGACCTCACAGTCCGGGCGGATTTCGAGAGCGAGAAGTCGTCAATATATCTGGACGCGAAGGTCACGTTGGCAGTGTGGCAGGCGGTATACATCGCCTGTGGGTTCCTGATACCACTTATAAAGAAAACGAAAACGGACAATACAGAAAAGGCGGTGCAAAAATGAGTCATCCTATTGGAGAAGTGATGTCAACAACAATGCAGAAGATCCGCGAGATGATAGATGTGAACACCATAATCGGTGATTCCATCACGACGCCAGACGGCGTAACGCTCATACCCGTCTCAAAGGTCAGCTTTGGGTTTGCCTCCGGCGGCTCGGATTTTTCCGGAAAGAAGGCGGAGGACGACAAAAATTTCGGCGGCGGCGCAGGCGCCGGGGTGAAGATTACACCGGTTGCCTTCGTTGTTGTCAAAGAGGGCAGCGTGAGAATCATGTCCATTGATCCCCCTGCAGGAAGTTCGGTGGACCGCCTCGTGGATGCGCTGCCGGATCTGGTTGAAAAGATATCCGACATAGTGGACAAGAAAAAGGATAAAGCCGAATAATATGGGAAAAATAAGCACATCCATTTTGTGGAGGTGCTTATTTTGAACCTTGGAAGAAAAACAGCCGCGGCGCTGCTTTGCGCCGTTGTTATATTCTCCGGTGCCGCTGCCGCCAAAGGGGAGGAAAGCCCCGGAATTTCGGCGGTCAGCGCTGTTGTTATGGATGCGGGCAGCCGAACACTGCTTTACAGCAAGGAATGCGAAAAGCCTATGCTTGTAGCAAGCACTACGAAAATCATGACGGCGCTGGTGGTGCTGGAAAACTGCGCTCTTGAAGAGACGGTGGAGATCCTTCCTGAGTATACGGGGATCGAAGGTTCCTCCGTATACCTGCAGGCGGGGGAGAAGCTCACGGTGGAGGACCTGCTCTACTGCCTGATGCTCAAATCCGGCAATGACGCGGCAGAGGCGCTGGCGTGCCACACGGCGGGGAGCATAGAGACCTTCGCAGATATGATGAACGAAAAAGCGCGGGAGCTGAAATGCAGGGACAGCTTTTTTGAAAATCCCCACGGGCTGGACGGGGAAAACCACCATTCCTGCGCCTATGATCTGGCGCTGATAACCGCTTGCGCAATGGAAAACCCGGATTTTTGCAGGATAGTCGCCACGGAAAGCACCACGGCCGCAGGCAGGCACATGGTGAACCACAACAAGCTGCTGAAGATGTATGAGGGTGCCGTGGGCGTCAAAACCGGCTACACAAAAGCCGCGGGCCGCATCCTTGTCTCCGCCGCACAGCGGGACGGGCATACGCTGATTGCCGTAACTATCAGTGACCCTGACGACTGGAAGGACCATGCAGCGCTGCTGGACTACGGTTTCTCACTCTTTGAGGAGCGGAGCCTGTGCGCAAAAGGCGCGGTGGCATACACGCTGCCTGTGATAGGCGGCACGGCAGAGCAGGCGGAAATACTTTACGGAAGCGATATTAAGTGCACACTTCTCAGGGAAGAAAGCGTAAAAAGCGAGCTTTTCCTTCCACGGTTTCTCTACGGCGGAATAAAGCTGGGGAAAAAGGTGGGGTATGTAGTATACACGCTGCCCGACGGGAGCGAGCTCAGGTGCGACCTCGTATGCGGGCAGGACATTGCAAAGCCAGCCTTTGAGGATTTCTGGGCGAGAGCGGCGGCTCTTGAATAATAAGCGGGGCGGTATATGCCGCCTCAGGAGGATAGTATGGAAGAAAGACTGCAGAAGATAATCTCCGCCAGGGGCATAACCTCCCGGCGCAAGGCGGAGGAAATGATAGAGCGGGGGCGCGTGACCGTGAACGGTGAGCGCGCCTTCCTGGGGGACAAGGCGGACCCCGAGCTGGACGAGATCGCGGTGGACGGCAAGATAATCACGGAGAAAAGTGATCTGGTTTACATAATGCTGAACAAACCCCGCGGATACGTCACCACCGTGAAGGATGAGCGGGGAAGAAAGACTGTGATGGAGCTGGTGAAGGACGCGGGGACCAGAGTTTATCCCGTGGGCAGGCTGGACATGGCGAGTGAGGGCCTGCTGATTTTCACGAACGACGGGGATTTCGCCAACAGGCTCATGCATCCATCTCATCAGGTGGAGAAGGAGTATGTGGTGAGGGTTGACGGAGATGTGGACGCGGGACTGACAGTGCTCCTCTCTCCTATGGAGCTGGACGGAAAGCCCGTGAAAAAGCCGAAGGTGGAGGTCCTCGAGGACAGAGGAGGTTCCGGGACGCTCTCCATCGTTATTCATGAGGGGCGCAACCGCCAGGTGCGCCGCATGTGCGAACAGGCGGGGCTCAAGGTAAAGCGACTCATCCGGGTGCGTGAGGGCGAGCTCAGCCTGGGCAGACTGCGCCGGGGGGAGTGGCGGACGCTGGATAAAGACGAGCTTGAGCTGCTGCTGAGATAAAAATTTGTATAATTTGCAGGATTTTTCTCAAAACTTGCAAAAAACAGTTGAATTTACAGACGCTGCCGTATATAATCATTGCGCTGATGCAGTTATTCTATCAAATGCCATCGGCAAATTGAAAGAAGAGGACCTTCAGGTAATGAAAAAAGACGTACTCAGAAATATTTCCGATAATCTCAGCGGTTTTTCCAAGGGACAGCGGATGATAGCTAAATTTATCTCTGAATCCTACGACAAGGCGGCGTTCATGACAGCCAGCGAAATGGGCAGGACTGTGGGCGTGAGCGAGTCCACGGTGGTCAGGTTTGCCGCCGAGCTGGGCTATGACGGATACCCCGGGATGCAGCGCGCACTCCAGGAGATGATACGCACAAAGCTCACGAGCGTACAGCGTATGGAGGTCGGCAACGACCGGATAAGCTCTCAGGATGTGCTGCCGACCGTTCTCCAGTCGGATATTGAGAATATCCGCTCAACGATGGAGGAAAACAGCGTGGAGGAGTTCCACGCGGCGGTTAACGCGATAGTCAACGCCAGAAGGATATACATACTGGGCGTCAGGAGTTCTGCCGCCATCGCCAGCTTTATGGCGTTTTATTTCAATTTGATGTTCGACAATGTGAAGCTCGTCAGCACGAATTCCGCCAGCGAGGTGTTCGAGCAGATGCTGCGGGTCAGCCCCGAGGACGCGGTCATTGCCATCAGCTTCCCCAGGTATTCCAAGCGGACAGTGCAGGCTATGAAATATTCCGCTGATAAGGGCGCTGAGGTCATAGCCATAACGGACTCTCCCGATTCACCCCTGGTGAACAGCGCAAGCCATACGCTATATGCCCGCAGCGACATGGTGTCCTTTGTGGACTCCCTCGTGGCGCCGCTGAGCCTTATAAACGCTCTCATAGTGGCGGTAGGCAAGAGGAACAACTGCGAGCTTGCGAAGACGTTTGAAACACTGGAGGACATCTGGGAAGAATACGAGGTCTACGAGAAGGTTGAGTAAAAAGGTTGTTGTGATAGGTGCGGGTGCAGCAGGACTCATGGCGACCGGAGAAGCGGCGCGCCTTGGGTGCTCTGTCATCCTGCTTGAAAAAAACGATTCCCCGGGCAAGAAGCTCGCTATAACAGGCAAGGGAAGGTGCAATGTAACAAACGACTGTTCTGTCCAGGACACGCTGAAAAACGTGCCCGTCAACAGTCGTTTCCTTTTTTCATGTCTTTCGGCATTTCCGCCGGCAAAAACAATGGAATTTTTCGAGGAATTGGGCGTACCGCTAAAGACAGAGCGGGGACAGCGGGTGTTCCCAAAGTCGGATAAGGCCGGGGATATAGTAAACGCTCTGAAAAAGTGGTCGAGCCGAGGCGGCGCAGAGCTTGTGCACCGCCGGGCAAAGGAGATAGAGACGGAGAACGGGCGAGTGACAGCCGTGCTCGCGGGGGACAGGCGTTTTGAGTGTGACTGTGTTCTCATAGCTACGGGCGGGCTCTCCTACAAGGTCACGGGAAGCGACGGCTGGGGACTGCGGGAGGCGCAGCGTCTGGGGCATACGGTCACGTCCCTGCGGGCGAGCCTTGTGCCTCTCGAGGCAGAGCAGAGCTATTGCAGCGAGCTGTCCGGTCTGTCCCTGAGAAACGTGGGGCTGACGGTCCTGAACTCCCAGGGGAAAAAGGTGTACACGGATTTCGGCGAGATGCTGTTTACCCACTTCGGTGTGTCCGGGCCAATGATACTCTCAGCCAGCGCACACCTGCGCGACTTTGAGAAAGAGCACTACAGGCTCAGCATTGACCTGAAGCCGGCCCTTGACGAGAAGGAGCTGGATAAACGCATACTAAGAGACTTTGAAAAGTACGCGAACAGGGATTTCGCAAACGCTCTGGGGGATCTGCTTCCCCGGACGATGATACCGATCGTTATCCGGCTGACCGGTGTGGACCCTGAAACGAAGGTGAACTCCATAACAAGGGAGCAGAGGAGAAAGCTCCTGAAAATCATCAAGGCATTCCCAGTGGATATCCGGGGTACTCGCCCCATAAACGAGGCGATAATCACCTCAGGCGGCGTGAACGTCAAGGAGATCAATCCGGGCACCATGGAGTCAAAGCTCGTAAAGGGGCTATTTTTTGCGGGCGAGGTGATAGATGTGGACGCCTATACAGGCGGCTTCAATCTTCAGATAGCCTGGTCCACGGCGGTGGCTGCCGCGAAGGGTATGGCAAAATATAAAATTGAGGAATGATTTGAAATGACGGATAAAAAGTACAGCATAGCTATCGACGGACCTTCCGGTGCGGGCAAGAGCACCATTGCAAAGGCGGTCGCAAGGAAGCTGGGCTTTATATATGTTGATACCGGCGCGATATACCGGGCTGTCGGGTACTATGCCCGCAGCCGCGGGATCGTCCGTGAAGAGATAGAGAAAGTTATCCCGGAGCTTAAAAACGTGGATCTGGAGCTGGAGTACACCCCGGACGGAACTCAGCAGGTGATACTCAACGGAGAGAACGTGACGGACAAAATACGCCAGCCGGAGATATCCCTGTATGCCTCCGACGTGTCGAAGCTGGCGGCGGTGCGTGATTTCCTCCTGGAGATGCAGCGGCGTATGGCGCGGGAATACAATGTGATAATGGACGGACGGGACATCGGTACCGTGGTGCTGCCGGACGCCGACGTGAAGATATTTCTCACGGCGACGGCGGAGGACAGAGCGCGCCGCAGGTATGATGAGCTAAAGAAACGCGGCACGGAGGAGAATTTCCAGGCGGTGCTTCGGGACATGAAATACAGAGACAAGCAGGACTCTGAGCGGGACGTGGCGCCTCTTAAGGCAGCGCCGGACGCTGTGACTATCGACACCACGGGCAACAGCTTTGAAAAGAGTCTGAGGGTCGTCACAGATGCGGTCAGGGAGAGGCTTGGAAGATGAGAATAATTTACAGGATCCTGCTGTTCATAGTCAGGCTGACCTTTGGGACTGTATACCCGACCCGGCAAGTTGGGAGGGAGAAGATACCACAGGGCAGCGCGGTGATTTGCGCGAACCATTCCGGGTATGCGGATCCCCTTTTGATGCTGCTGGGAATGGACCTTCCCAGTATGCCGTGCTTCATGGCAAAGGCGGAACTGCTGCGCGTGCCGGTGCTGGGAGCTTTTCTAAAGGCCTTCAATGTGTTCGGCGTGGCAAGGGGCAAGTCGGACAGAGGCGCCATGTCCCATGCGGACGAAAAGCTTCGTCAGGGGAATAAGGTAATAATCTATCCCCAGGGCACCCGCGTGCATCCGGGGCAGTTCGTCCGGGCAAAGAGCGGCGCTGTGCGCCTTGCCGTGGAGAATAATGTGCCGGTGCTGCCGGTGTACGTTCCGGAGAAAAAGCGGGTGTTCCGCCGCAACCTGATAGTTATCGGCGAGCCGTATTACGTCCGGTGCAGCGATGGAGACCCGGCGGAGCTGCGCCGGGCGGCCGCTGAGATAATGGATAAAATATTTGCTCTTGGGGAGAGTACCGGGCAGAAGCGCCTGAGCGCTGCAAGTGAAGGCGAGGTGAGCGGCGAATGAGCGTTGAGCTTGCAAAATCCGCCGGCTACTGCGCCGGCGTGCGCATGGCGGTGCAGAAGGCGATGGACGCTCCCGCCGGGGAATATGTAACTCTCGGCGCCATAATACATAATAAAAATGTGGAGCTGCGCCTCGAAGAGCGGGATACCTACGCCGTTAATTCCGTTGAAGAGGTGCCGGAGGGGCGTGGCGTGATAATCCGCAGTCACGGCGTCACGAAAGCGGTCTATGACGAGCTGGAGCGCCGGGGGATAGATTATATAGACGCCACCTGCCCCCATGTGCGCAGGATACACGAGATAGCCATGGAAGAGAGCCGCGCCGGACGCCGGGTGATAGTCATAGGAGACCCGGACCACCCGGAAGTGCAGGGCATTCTCGGCTGGTGCAGAGGGGGCGCGGTGGTAAGCTGCGCGGAGGATGTGGACAGGCTGCTCAGGGAAAATCCCCGGTACAGGGACGCTCCGGTCTCCACTGTATGCCAGACCACGAACACCAGAGCCGTTTATGAAAATTGCGTTAATAAATTAAAAAAAGAGTGTACAAACCTGAAAAATTTTGATACAATATGCGGAGCTACACGTAAACGCCAGAAGGAGGCGGCGGAGATAGCGTCCAGGAGCGATGTCATGGTGGTCGTGGGCGACCGCAGCAGCTCGAACACACGCAAGCTGTATGACATTTGCCGGGAGAACTGCCCGAGGACGCTGTTTGCCGAGAGTGCCGGAGACATAAAGCCCGGCTGCGTCCGCGCGTGTGATAACGTTGGCATTACCGCAGGGGCTTCGGCGCCTGGGTGGATAATAAAGGAGGTCTATGACAAAATGAGCGATGAAATCATCAAAAATGCTGTGGGAGAGGAGCACATTGAAGTCCTCGAAGAGGATTTCGCTTCAATGCTTGAAGGCGCAATTAAAACTTTAAATACAGGAGATAAGGTAACCGGTATAGTGACAGCAATCACACCGACGGAAGTTTATGTAGATCTTGGCACAAAGCACGCCGGTATCATTCCTGTCGAGCAGCTCAGTGACGATCCCAACGCAAAGGTCGAGGATATCGTCAAGGTTGGCGACGAGATCGAGTGCTTCACAGTCCGCGTCAACGACGTTGAGGGTACGGCAATGCTCTCCAAGAAGCGCCTGGACGCAGAGAAGAACTGGGTCGAGATCGAGGAAGCCTGCGAGAACAAGACAACAGTAGAAGGCATCGTCACAGAAGAGAACAAGGGCGGCATCGTCGTCAATGTAAAGGGTATCCGCGTCTTCGTGCCCGCTTCTCAGACAGGCGTGCCCAGAGGCGGTTCTCTCACAGAACTGCTCAAGACAAAGGTCCAGCTCCGCATCACAGAAGTCAACCGCGCCCGCAGAAGAGTTGTCGGCTCTATCCGTGCCGTCACATATGAGGCACGCAAGGCAGCAGCTGATAAGATCTGGAACGAGATCGAGGTCGGCAAGGAGTATAAGGGCACAGTCAAGTCCCTCACCTCCTACGGCGCATTTGTGGACATCGGCGGTATCGACGGCATGGTCCACGTTTCCGAACTGAGCTGGAGCCGCATCAAGAGCCCCGCGGACGTTCTGTCCGTCGGCGACGAGGTGGACGTTTATGTCATCTCCTTCGATCCCGAAAAGAAGAAGATATCCCTGGGCTACAAGGGCAAGGGCGAGAACCCCTGGACAGTGTTCACAACGAGCCACAACGTCGGCGATGTTATCGACGTTAAGATCGTAAAGCTCATGCCTTTTGGAGCATTTGCTGAGATCATCCCCGGTGTCGACGGCCTGATCCATATTTCCCAGATCGCTGACCGCCGCATCAACAAGCCTGAGGACGTACTCGCCGAGGGCGAGACAGTCACAGTCAAGATCACAGACATTGACATGGAGAAGAAGAAGGTTTCACTCTCCATCCGTGCGCTGCTGAGCGACGAAGGCGAGGCCGAGGGTTCCGAAGAGGAATAATTCCCCAAAAACAAAGCGCTCCCGAGGAAATCGGGAGCGCTTTTCTGTTGCGCACAGGGGAAGTGCGTGATAAAATCAACAAAAAACGATGGAGGTACGCACCATGGAGAAGCTTATCAGCGGCATACACCACGCGGCGCTGAAGTGCTGCGGAGAGGAGAAGTTCAAAGAGACGGTCGCCTTTTACAGGGATGTGCTGGGCATGGAGCTGCTGCGCGCCTGGGGTGAGGGCCGCCACGGAGGCGCTATGCTGGACACGGGCGCCGGGCGGATAGAGATATTTGCCGACGGGAAAGACGAGCCCGGCCAGGGGGCTGTGCGCCACATCGCTCTCGCGACGGATGACGTTGACGCCTGCGTCAGCGCTGTGCGCACCGCGGGGTACGAGATAACGAGGGAGCCCATGGACGTGACGATACCCTCCCAGCCGCCGTTCCCGATCCGCTGCGCCTTCTGCATCGGCCCGGTGGGCGAGGAGATTGAGTTCTTCTGCGAAAAATGAAAAACAAAAAGAGTTCCCGGGAGCAGCGCTCCCGGGAACTCTTTTTTATACTCTTGCGACGCCGCTCGACCGCGCCGCCTTTTCCACAGCCGCCGCCACGGCGTCCCTGACTCTCGGGTCGAAGGCCGCGGGGAGAATATAGTCTGCCATCAGTTCATCGTCGGACACAAGGCCCGCAATAGCATATGCTGCGGCGATCTTCATCTCGTCGTTTATATCCCTGGCCCGGGCGTCCAGCGCACCCCGGAAGATACCCGGGAAGGCGAGGACATTGTTCACCTGGTTGGGGAAGTCGCTGCGCCCGGTGGACACCACCGCGGCTCCTGCTGCCTTGGCCTCGTCGGGAAGTATCTCAGGCACAGGATTGGCGCAGGCGAAGATTATCGCGTCCTTTGCCATGGTGCTTACCATATCGCAGGTGAGCACACCGGGGGCGGAGACGCCGATGAATACATCCGCGCCCTTTATAACGTCCGCGAGGGAGCCCTTCTCAAGCTCCCGGTTCGTCAGCCCGGCGATCTCCCGCTTCGCTTCGTTCAGCCCCGCCCGACCGGCATAGATTGCGCCGGTACGGTCCGTCATGACCACGTGCTTCGCGCCCATGCTCACCAGGAGCTTTATAATGGCGATACCAGCGGCGCCCGCGCCGGAGGTGACTATTTTCACGTCCTCAAGGCGCTTGCCCACGAGCCTCAGGGCGTTCGTCAGCCCTGCGAGGGTTATCACGGCTGTACCGTGCTGGTCGTCATGGAAGATGGGTATGTCGCACCGTTCCTTAAGCCTGCGTTCGATCTCGAAGCACCTGGGCGCGGAGATGTCCTCCAGATTGACGCCGCCGAAGGATCCGGCGAGAAGCGCCACGGTGTTCACAATCTCGTCCACGTCCTTGCTCCTGACGCAAAGAGGTATGGCGTCCACGCCGCCGAACTCCTTGAACAGCACGCACTTCCCCTCCATCACGGGCATGCCCGCCTCGGGTCCGATATCCCCGAGCCCCAGCACTGCGGTGCCGTCCGTCACCACGGCGACGGTGTTCCAGCGCCGCGTCAGCTCGAAGCTCTTGTTCACGTCCTTCTGTATCTCCAGGCAGGGCTGCGCCACGCCGGGAGTGTAGGCGAGGCTCAGCGCTTCCTTGTTATCCACCTTTGCCCGGGCGGTCACCTCGATCTTGCCCCGGAGCTCATAGTGCATTTCCAGCGATTTTTCAGCGTAATCCATGTTCATTTCCTTTCCTCAAGACTCCGCAGGTATGCCTGCGGACCAAGCTCATACAGATTATTCCCGAGACTGTCGATGACCACCGTCAGGGGGAAGTTCTCCACCTGCAGCTGCCGCAGCGCCTCGCAGCCCAGGTCCTCCCAGCAGACGGGCTCGCAAGATTTCACGCTCTCCGCCATCACAGCCCCGGCGCCGCCCACAGCCCCTAGGTATACCGCGCCGTTTCTCACGATGGCGTCTATGACCTCCCGGCTGCGCAGCCCTTTGCCTATCATTATCTTCTGCCCCAGGTCCAGCAGGGTTGGGGAGTAGGCGTCCATGCGCCCGGAAGTCGTGGGGCCGGCGGAGCCGATGACCTGCCCGGGCTTTTCAGGGGTGGGGCCCACGTAGTATACGGCGCTGCCTTCCATGGTGAGGGGCAGAGGTTCGCCCTTATTTATCAGCTCCGTCAGCCTCAGGTGCGCGGCGTCCCGGGCGGTGTACACCGTGCCCGAGAGGAGCACCTTATCCCCGGCGCGCAGGGACGCGAGGTCTTCTCTTGTGACGGGTGTCGTTATCCTGTATTCCATGGCAGCCTCCTCAAAGCTCACAGCTCGCCCGGCGGGTCACATGGCAGCTCACGTTCACGGCGACGGGCAGCCCCGCCACGTGGGTAGGCGCTGTCTCGATAGCGACTCCCAGGGCTGTGGTCCTGCCGCCGAACCCCTGCGGCCCGATGCCGAGGGCGTTTATCCGCCCCAGCAGCTCCCGCTCCATGGCGGCGTAGTATTCGTCACAGTTCGGCACGTCCAGCGGCCGCAGCAGCGCCCTCTTCGCAAGGTGCGCAACCTTGTCGAAGGTGCCGCCGATGCCGATACCCAGCACAATGGGCGGGCAGGGGTTTGCCCCCGCGAGACGCACTGTCTCCAGCACGAAGCCCTTTACGCCCTCCGCCCCGTCCGAGGGCTTCAGCATTTTGAGCCGGCTCATGTTCTCGCTGCCGAAGCCCTTCGGGGCGACGGTTACCCGGAGAACATCCCCCGGGACTATCTCCGTCGTGATAAAAGCGGGGGTGTTGTCCCCGGAGTTCACCCGGCGCAGGGGGTCCGTGATGATGCTCTTGCGGAGATACCCCTCCCCGTAGCCCCGGCGCACGCCCTCGTTCACGGCGGCGATGAGGTCCCCTTCAATGTGCACCTCCTGCCCGATCTCCAGAAATACACAGGCAGCGCCCGTGTCCTGGCAGATGGGCGTTCCCCGGTCCCGCGCCGCCTCCAGATTGCGGCAGAGGAGGCACAGGGTGTCCCTTGCGCTCTCCCAGGGCTCGTCCCCGGCAGACTGGCGCAGCGCCCGCTCCACGTCCGGCGGCAGGCTCAGGTTCGCCTTGACGCACAGCTCCGCCACGGCGGACTCTATATCTTTCGCGCTTATGCTTCTCATCTTATCCCTCCCCGGGCATATGATGACTGATTATACACCTCTCCCCATAAAAATGCACTATTGGATTTGCGAAGTTACGGTTCTCCTTCGGTGGATGGAGCGGAGCGCCCTATAAAGGCTCCCCTTGGTGAACAAGGGGAGGCTTTCGCGCCCGCGGGTTCCCTCAAGCAGCAAGGGGAGGCTTCCTTCTGATTGAAAAAAACTGCATATCAGTGTATATTAACAGTGCGAGGTGATGAAATGGAGAAAAATTATACATATATACTCCGTTGTGCGGACAGTACGCTCTATACCGGCTGGACCAACGACATCGAAAAGCGTCTTGCCGCCCACAACGCGGGCACGGCGTCCAAGTGTACCCGCTCCCGCACCCCGGTGAGCCTTGCCCACCTGGAGGTGTTCCCCACGAGGGAGGAGGCCATGCGCCGGGAGTGGGAGATAAAGCAGCTCAAAAAATCCGCCAAGGAGCGCCTGCTTGATACATACAGCCCGGAGCAGCAGGTGCGCCGCAGGCTCTTTGAGCTTCAGGACGAAGAATACCGAGCCTTCACCATAAAGCTCAATCCCGGGACGGCGCCGGAACGGGTAATCGGCGTGCGCACCCCGGCGGTGCGCGCTCTTGCGAAGGAGCTGAACGGCACGCCCCTCGCCCGGGACTTCATGGCGTCCCTGCCCCACGGCTACATGGACGAGAACAGCCTTCACGCGGCGCTAATTATGACGATAAAAGACTACGACGCCGCCATGGAGGAGACGGAGCGCTTCCTGCCATATATCGACAACTGGGCCACCTGCGATATGCTCGCCCCGAAGGTGTTCAAAAAGCGGCCGGAGGAGACACTCTGGCACGTGCGCCGCTGGCTCGGGAGCGGGGAGACATATACCGTCCGCTTCGGCATAGTGGAGCTGATGCGGGATTATCTGGACGGGAACTTCCGGGAGGAATTCCTGAAGCTGGCGGCGGACGCCTGCTGCGGGGAGTATTATATAAATATGGCTGTGGCGTGGTATTTCAGCGTTGCCCTTATAAAGCAGTATGACGCCGCCGTGCAGTATATGGAGGACGGTGTGATGGACAAATGGGTCCATAACAAATCCATCCGGAAGGCGCTGGAGAGCTATCGGATGCCCCCGGAGCGGAAGGAGTATCTCCGCGGCCTGAGGAAGTGAAGGGCGTTGGGGTTTAGCTTGCCTGAAATTATATATAAATTGCTTAAATAGCTGTTGAATTTTTCCAAAGCAGAAGATATAATACCAATATATAAGTATCATGTGCTAAGAGTAGACCCAAGATGTTGGAGAGAGGAGGAACGATGTATCCGACCAGAGTCGGGAAACCGACCAGGTTTCCAAAACCTGGTCGGTGGAATTCTATATAATTTATTTATGCAGAATTGAAGCGAGGAGGAATGATTAGAAAATGAAAGCAAACGTAAAGTCCGGCACAAAGCGCGCACTAAGCTTTCTGCTGGTGCTTCTCATGATGCTCACCATGCTCCCCATGGCTGCATTTGCAACCAGTGGAGACACGAAGACCGTTACAGCAAAAACAGGTCTCGGCAGTGGCGAGCTGAACGTTAAGGTAACAGCCGGGACACCCCAGGCGAATACCTCGGGGGGCTACTGGAATGTGCCCATCTCCGTCGAAATAACCAAAAAGACGGCGACGATGCACGGCGCTTCCGGTTCCGGCAAGGGATACTCTCAGATGTATATGCATTATCCCGTTGCCGCCAGCGGCGACACGATATACTCTGAGGGAGCCACAGAAAAGAAATGGCTTGAGAGCGGCGCCCCCTATTTTGTGGGAGACGCTTGGACCATTGGTGGGGTAAACTTCCAGTCGGATAATGACTACGAGTTCATCCAGGAAACACAGTCTGATGGCACTGTAGTTTATAGTAGAAACTTTACACGGTCTGCCGATAAGAAGACTCTGACCCACACCTATTCTACCGGTGTCCTTCTGGACGGAACGCTCACCGGTACGCAGAGCTTCACTCTGAACATAGACCTGAAGGGTTCGGGTGACTTGAGCAACACAAAAATTACCCCTGTCACGCTCACGGTTGACCTGGGCAGCACACCTGTTGTCACTCCCGTGGCAAATACAGCGACGGTGCAAATCCCCACTAACATCGGCAGCGGTGAGGTATCTGCCACATACACTGCCGGTACACCGGTGAAGAATGCCGACGGCAACTGGGAAGTGCCCATCTCTGTTGAGGTCACAAAATCAAAAATGCTTGGTACCGATAATCGCCTGTTAGGCGATGCTGGCGGCGTTTCGTATGATTTCCGGACTACCATGTTTACAAAGTATGGCGATATGTTTTTGGAACCTGGTGGTCACTTCGTGGGTGACAAGAAGGATGATAATCAGACCATCGGTCTAGCGGAAGGTTTTGCGAAGACGAGCTCAACAGAGACGTACGGCAAGAACATGGACGCCAAAGAGTTCGACTGGCATTATACAGATGTGCCCGTTAAGATAGGAACGACATTTACGAATAAGGTCGTTCTGGACGGAAGTCTCACTGGCGTGCAGAGCTTCACTCTGGACACATGGATTCAGGGCTGGGCGCAGTGGGGAGCATATAGTACTGACAGATACTACAGTGAAGCGTTTGATGCCGAACTGGGAAGATACGATTACAAGGAGAATGCATATACGCATGTATCCGTGCCTCTGCAGGTCAACCTGAGCAGTGGTACGGCCACTCCGACCACCGGCACTGAGGATGCGATATTCATTTCCGACGTGGCGATGACATTTGAAGATAGTTCTATATATGTCAGCGCAGATGGTAAGAGTGCAGCTCTGGAAGTCCCCGAGAATACGGACTTCGTCCTGCCCACACCAACAACTACCGAGAACTATACGTTTGAGGGTTGGAAGTATTATAAGACCGGCGATATATATGCCGGCGGCGCAACCTTCCCCGGCAGCCTTGTAACAGAGACGCTGAACTTCACGGCTGTCTGGAAGGAGAAGGCGCCCGAAATGGTGGTCGTGAGCTGGGCTAACAGCAGCGACTTCACCATAACCCCCGCGGGCAGCTCACCCTACCTGCGTAAGGGCGGCGACTTCACCTTCACAGTGACAACGCCCGAGGGCGTCAACGTAACAAATATTACGGCTACCTCCGGCACACTGGAAAACTACGGCGCTGTCTACGTACTGAAGAACATTCAGGACAACGCCACTATCAACGTAACAACAGCGAAGACGGCATACACCGTCACATATAACAGCAACTACGAGGGCGGTCTGACCGCCGCGGTCAACAAGAACCACAACGAGGACATCCTGCTCACAGCTCCGGCCAGCTTCACCAGACAGGGCTACGAGCTGATAGGCTGGGCGACCACAGCCAACGGCAACGTCGCTTATAATGCGGGCGATGTATACAGCGGCAACATCAGCATCACTCTCTATGCTGTGTGGCAGGCTAATCCCGGTACAGTGACATATGAGTCCGGCGCCGGCGCGGGCGAGGTAACAAACATGCCCGGCAACATCTCCCAATTTGCGGGGCTCTACACGATACCCAACATCGTGCCCGTAAGAGCGGGCTACACATTCCAGGGATGGAAGGCTGCTAACGGCACAGTGTATCAGCCCGGCTCCCAGCTGGAGGTAAGCGCGAACAACAGCTATGTGCTCACAGCTCAGTGGGGCGAGAACACATATAACGTGAAGATCGACCAGGGCATGGGCTTCACAAGCACAGCCGATCCCGCGGTGGTGAACGAGAACGGCACGACGACAGTCACAATCACGGTGGCGGCGGGCTATGACGCAAGCGCCATGGTCGTCAGCGCGAACGGCGTGGCTCTCCCGCCTGCCGAGCCTCTGCCCGGCGTTGACACAACTGCCGCGAGAGTGTTCACCTACACTATCGAGAACATCACCGAGGATCAGAAGATAGCGGTCTACGGCGTTGTTCCCGCAACATACCATATTACTTACAACGCGGACGGCGGCACCATCAACACAGGTGAAGTGCTGTCCTACACATACGGCACCCCCGTCACTCTGCCCACAGACGTGACAAAGGCCGGCTACACATTCAACGGCTGGTACGCCGTAACGGCAGGTGTCACAGCGACGGAAGCCACGCCCGACCTCCCCGCAGGTACAGTGGGCAACAAGAGCTTCGCGGCAAAGTGGACTGCCAACACCTACAAGGTCACTCTGAAGGAGAACATTGGCGACGGCTTTGTGGTCAAGGCGAACGACTATGTTCTCAACCCTGCGGAAGCGGGCAACGGCCTTGTGGTGAATTACAATGATACCGTCACGGTCACAGTGACCGCTGCTGAGGGCTACGACCTCAGCGCAATGGTCGTTACAGCCAACGGCAGGGAACTGCCCATCGTCGGCATCAACGGCGATGAATACATCTACCTCATCGACCATGTTGTGGAGGATACGGTTATCGCCATCGCGAGAGTCGGCACTAAGCTGACAGTCACTTATGACGACGGCCATGACGATCCCGCTGCTTCAAACGTACCCGCACAGCAGACAGTCACAGCGGGCGACACAGTAACAGTAAGCTCCTACATCCCCGAGCGTGCGGGCTACTACTTCACCTACTGGACATACCTGCCGGCGGGTGCTGCCGAACCTGTTATCGTCCTGCCCGGCGACACGATCCAGGTGGATGAGAGCATAGTGCTCACAGCAAACTGGAGCCTTGTTGAGTATACTATTACATATGTCCTCAACGGCGGCGCTATGAACGTGGCTGCGGAGCAGATATACAATGTTGAGGGCACACCCCTCACTCTGCCCACAGAGGTAACACGCTTCGGCTACACATTCGGCGGCTGGTACACCATCAGCAACTTCAAGAATGCTGACGGCACCGACGAAGTGAAAACAGAGGCTATACCCGCCGGCACAACAGGCGACAAGGTCTTCTACGCCAAGTGGGACAACGCTAAGGGCGTGACCTTCGCCATCGAGCAGGTCGATGGCGTTGATATAGCGGAGCTTGTCGCGCCCACAGTACCCGCTGGGCTTCCCGGCCAGGTGGAGACAGGCACAGCCGTCTCCGTGACATTTGCGCCCACAGCGGGCAACGCTCTGGATAAGGACTGCATCACAGTCAACACCAGCGGCGCGAACGACAACGGCGCTTACACGGCGCTCCTGCCCGACTACACAGTCACAGAGAACGACGACGGCACGGTAACAGTGTCCTTCGTGATGCCTGAGGCTAACGTTCTTGTGAACGTGAAGCGCGCCTCCAACGCCACTCTCATCGTGAGATTTGACGACAAGGAAGGCGCGGAGAACTTCTCCGGCGGCTACAACTACAACGGCACATCCGATACATTCGGCGCAATTGACGCTACGACAGGTCAATATACGGGTACAGTTCCCGTGGGCGCCGACGGCTACTTCCAGTTCACTCTGGCGGACGGCTACCACATCAACGGCGTGGAAGCCTACTCCGCAGATTCGAACAACCAGGCGAAGGCTCTGGACTATACCCTCACACACAACGAGGGCACAGACACTTACACAGTGACATTCGTCATGGCGAAGGGCACAACAGCCTTCATCGTGAACCTCTCCAAGGATTACAGCATCACAGCTGAGATCGAAGAGACAGCAAAGGCTACCGAAGCCGGTGTAGCTTACAAGATGAACGGCGCGGAAGTCACAGTCATCAAGCCCGATGGCTACACGCTGGGCGAGGGCACACTCAAGGCCGGCGAGGGCGTTCAGTTCACAGTTGAAGCTCTTGAGGTCGAGGGCGTGCAGAACGAGGTCCGCAACGTCTACGTCACATACGACAACGACGGCGCGACAGTTGAAGTTCCCGTCAACCTGACAGAGGGCGTCTATTCCTTCAATATGCCCGAGGCGGATGTTGTCATCCATGTGGATCTGAAGGATTGGACAAAGATAACTCTCGACACAGTCACAGAGGGTTATGAGGGCGACGTTATCACGATCACAGCGACGGTTTACGACGTAGCGTCCCTCAACGAGGCAAACCAGGGCACAGTCAAGTTCTACTGGACAAACGCGAAGCTCGCTACCGCGGACGTCACAGTCGCCAACATCGAGGCGCTCACAGCTATGGGCGTTGCTGGTGTTGACCAGAGCGGCGTTGCAAGCGTGAACTTCGAACTGCCTGATGCAGCCCAGAATCCTTACATCTACTTCTACGCGATCTACGGCGGTTCCGCATACTTCCTCGGCAGCTACACTGAGGAGCCCGCTGAGGTCAAGGTTCTCTCCACGGCTATCGCCTGGACTGAGACAGCGGACGTTGCCAACAACGAGCTGACTATATACGAGGCAGACGCGAACGGCAACAAGACAACAGCAACGGTCACCGCGATGAGCGCAGGCCACACATATTATCTGGAGATCCCCGCAGTCGTCGCGGCGGATGACGACACAGCGACACTCACGGCGGACACAGATTACCGCATCGTATGGCTCTATGCCGACAGCGCGGACGCAGCCTCCGACAACTGGAAGCTGGTAGACTGGACAGACAACACGAGCAACACCCTCAAGGTGACGCCTGAGTACGTCCACTACAGCTACAAGGCTCAGGTCTATCCCACAAACGTGGAGGCCACAACAGTACTCAGCCACTACAACAAGGCGGTCAAGTACGACGCTGACTACAAGCGCGAGCTTAATGCCGCGGGCGAGCTGCAGTACGTGAACTACCTTGAGACAAGAACAACAAGCAAGGTAGAGCTCACAAAGACCGCAACTGAGCTGGTCATCACCGGTGCTGTGGAAGAGGCGGCTGACGTCCTCATCAACGGTAAGACAGACGTGTTCGCGGTTGACCACTTCGCTCAGTACGAGAATCAGGAAGTCACTCTGAAGGCGGAAGTCTTTGAAGAGGGCACAGACAACACTGTAAGCACAGGCAAGGTTTACTTCTATCGCTATGTTGACGGTGTGAACGACGAGCTTCTCAACGAGAACGGTCTCGGCGTCCAGGTCGTTGACGGCGTGGCGGCAATGCAGTACGTGATGCCTGCTTACACAGCAGGCGACGCAAACTCCGAGGCAAACACAGTACGTATCTACGCTGTGTACAAGGAGGGTGCGACATATGCCGAGAGCGCATCCGTCGGAAAGACGGCAGATCCGAAGTACGACATGCCTGAGACTGAAAGGACAGACGTTGTATACGTCATGTCCACTCAGCTCATGACTCCCGTTGTGAAGTCCAGCCTTGAAGGCAAGGTGAACGGCGCCGCAGCCAGCGAGACAACATACACAGATGATCTCACAGAGCTGCTCGCGGGCGTGAGATTCGAGCTAACACTCAAGACAGACTTTACAACAGAGGATTACTCCGTCGTCGCTATGGACGGCCGTATGGTCGTGGAAGGCAGCTACGATATCCAGTGGCTGTACAAGACGGGCTCCAACGAGGAGAACGCAAACGGCGACAGCGCAAACGCTGCTTACACAGTGGACGCGGGCAAGATGAGCGACAAGTTCCGCGTCAAGCTGACAGGTAAGGGCGTATACGACGGCAGCATCGCTTATTCCAAGTATGTAGTCGTCGGTACACTGCAGGATGTTGAGATCGTTGTAACGGCAGTACCCGACGAGCAGTATCAGCTGGGTGAGGTCGAGCTCAAGGCGGCCGTCAAGGGCGTTGAGAACGACGATACAGCTGAGACACATCCCACAGGCAAGGTAACATTCTACTATCTCAACGATACGACATGGGTCGAGATCGGCGAGACAAGAGACGGCACGTTCAACGCAAATGACAGCACGACTGTTTACACCTTCACAACAACAGAGCTGCCTGTCACAGAGGCTGAGAACGATATGCGCAAACTCGAGATCACAGCGGTCTACGAGGGCGACAAGGTCTACGCCGCAAGCCGCAACTACGACGCGGCGGCGGACACATGGGCTGACGACTTTGCGGCAGCCGGTGTGACAAACGGCAGCGTCACTATCTACTCCTCCGCGGTACACGTGGAAGAGGACGTCCAGAACGTGGCGACAAGCGTTGCTCCCACAAGAGAGAACGGTATCGTCATCACAGTTGAGGGCGACGCTAGCCTGGCGGACGCAGTCGCGGCGAACGAGAGCGTAACGCTCAACATCAGCGACGTGTTCACACTGGACTACGGCAACGGCGTGGACGACTGGGCTCTGCTCCAGTACGGCACGGATTACACAGTCGAGTGGCAGAAGGTGGAGAACTACTCATCCTGGAATGCGAGCGGCAAGGATATCAACAGCGAGTGGCCATGGCAGAAGGTTGGCGAGGGTGAGTCCTGCACAGTCCAGGTAGCTGAGAATACAGCTTACCGCGCGGTAGTCAATGTCAAGGATACGGCTCCTGTCCAGGCGTCCTGGCAGCAGATCGATCAGGGCACCGTGGGTACTGCTGATATCAAGGACGGCGCAAGAACTTATTACTCCAACATCCTCACAGCGAAGAACGGCCAGACCACACTCACCGTGAACCTGAACACAAGCAAGCACGGCGAGGGCTGGGAAGGCGCGGTTCAGGGCGAGACAGTCACGATCCACACTTACGCATCCGGCGCTCAGGGCGAAACGCCCATCGCTGAGATGACAGTAAGAGTCGGCGAGATGAGACTGGACGACCCGGAAGAGGTCGCCACAAGAGCCAACGTGAATGGTCACGTCGAGTTCGACTGGCTGGCATCCGAGCCCGGCTTCTACGCGATTGAGGTCGAGGCTAAGCCCAACAACGGCTACAACACCCAGTACTATAAGGAATACCTCACCGTCCGCGACAATGATTATGACATCGTTGTGGGCAACGAGGAGACAGTTTACAACGGCAAGACTCAGGGCGTGAGCGTCCACATTGACGAGATGCACTGGGAATACGAAGAGGCTGCACAGGCATCCTGGAAGGTCGTCTACACAGACGCCGAGGGCAGCATCGTCGAGCCCAACGAGGCAGGCGTATACCACTACACAGTGACACTGCCCGCATCCGCATACTGGACTGAGAAGTCCGTCGAGGGTACATTCACAATCGCAAAGCGTGACGTCAGCATTGACGATCTGACAGCTCAGGTGAAGGTATACAACGGCGAAGAGTTCGTCAACATCCAGGAGATCATTCTCCACGACGCGGCGACAGGTTCCGACGGTCAGCCTCGCGAGGACATCGGCGTTATCAACGGCGACAGCATCCTTGCAGTGGGCGAGGGCTACGTGGACAACGTCAACGCAGGCGAGCAGAACCTCAAGGTGAGAAATGTTGAGCTCATCGGCGACGATGCTCACAACTACAACTTCGTTGATAACGGCTACTCTGAGAAGCTGCTGGTCCAGCGCAATCAGGTCAAGGGCGCTATCGCGGAGAACACCTACAAGTATACAGGTAAGGACATCACACTTACAGCTGATGACGTTTACCTCATCGACCAGGCCGGCGACGAGCTGGGCGGCTATGACGTGATCTACTACTACCACAACGGTGAGGGCGTGGAGAGAGTTGACGCTCTGAACCGCATGGGTAAGTACACAGTTATCGCGAGACCCGAGCAGGACAACTACAAGGGCGGCGCGGTCCAGACGATCTACGTCACCTCCGGCGATGAAGTCATCAACGCGGTCGATAAGTCCGCCGCAAGCGCACTCATCGATATCTACAACACAGCTACCGTTTACAACCAGGAGGGCAACGAGCCCGCCAAGGCTGACGCGACAAAGGGCACAGCTAAGGTCGAGTACTACAACGGCGGCGCATGGACAGAGACTGTTCCCGGAAACGCCGGCCGCTATCTGATCAAAGCGACAGTCACTAACGGCACTGTTACAGACACAGCTTACGGTATCTACACCATCGCAAAGGCACGTCCCGAGATCGAACTGACTCTGGGCAGGCAGGAGAAAGTTTATGACTCCGCGCTGATGGATACAAGCCCCACAGTGACAAGCAGCGAAAACGGTGAAGTCTACTACTCCTACGCAGGCGACGTGACAGGCGGCGTAGCATATCAGGCTCCTCAGAACGTGGGTACATATATCATCACTGCTCACGTGAACGAGACCGAGAACTACACAGCCTTCGAGACGTCCGCCGGGTTCGGCATTACACCGAAGGAGCTGACGATCACGGCAGATTCTTACATGCGTCAGAGATTCGGCGCATTCCCGAAGATGACAGCGACTTACACAGGCCTGGCAACAGGCGGCGTTGCAAAGGATACATCCCTGCGTGACGTTCAGATCCAGCCCGAGTTCACCTTCGCGGATTACACGAACATTGACAACACAACAGTCGGCGAGACA
Organism: uncultured Oscillospiraceae bacterium; assembly: GCA_934552825.1. GTDB lineage: Bacteria > Bacillota > Clostridia > Oscillospirales > Oscillospiraceae > CAKTEQ01. The sequence goes on along the minus strand of CAKTEQ010000001.1, from coordinate 64,537 downwards.
TATGTCTACATGGACGACGTCCTGGCGGCAAACTACGATGTGACGCTCGTTGACCACGGCAACGACCAGGCGGCAGGTATCTTCACAGCCACAGACAATGATCCTTATCCCACACTCGTCATTAAGGGCTACGGTGTCGACGGGGATGGTAAGCCTCTCGCTTACTACGGCGACCGCATCCAGCTCTACACATATGGCAGCAAGACGGATATGGGCACGAACACATCCAGCTTCATCACATGGACTTCCTCCAACGAAAGCGTTGCAAAGTTCGTTAACAAGGCGGATGAGCGCGACGCAAGCGCGACTTCCGGCTGGCTGAAGACAGTTGGCGTCGGTACGACAACTATCACAGTCACAAGAGGCATCGGCGTAACGGCCATCTCCACTTCCTTCGAGCTGACAGTGGCAAAGCAGGAAGTCATGGTGAGCGTACCCGAGTCCAACGTTGTCTACAACGAGGACACATATGACAAGATGATGCTCGGCATCACACCGAGAGTCTTCTTCACAGATGACAATATCGTCGTCTACGACAACGAGATCGTGAAGGGCAACGAGACCCGCAGCGAGGTCGGCACTCAGGTGACAACGGGTACAGTCGACGCGGCTAACCCCTATTACCAGTCCGAGACATACGGCGGTCTCTTCACAGTGAACGACAGAGAGGTCACAGTGACACCCGTTGAGGCGGCAACAGTCTACGGCACAACAGTTACAGGCCTCACATACACCGAGGGCAATATTGTTGCCGGTGAGCCCGCACTCACAGCGGACGGTATGGCAGTCTCCAACGCGGATGTCTATAACAACCTGGACGTTTACAACGGCTACGAGATCCTTGTGGCAGGCCGCGAAGAGAAGAACTACAACGTGAAGTACGTTACAGACCAGACAGCTCCCGACGTTGAGGTCACAGCAAAGACCATCACCGTGACAAACGGCGCATATCCCGGCAACAAGGGTATGACGGACGGCGCTGTAATTCCTCAGGGCGACTACGACGCAAAGGGCTTCGACTTCGATACAGCGAAGGCATTCCAGCAGAACAGCGTGAGAATGTACGGCGAACCCAACTGGGTAATGGGTATCGACGAGGCGGCCCTCGCGGCAGCCCTTGTTGAGGGAGACTCCCTGGCAGACCTGAACGCACTTCTGGCTTGGCTCAACGAGTGCGAAATTGGCGATCACCACAACATCGACGAGGACGCGAATGTCAAGTATGACGCTCAGAACGTACACATCACAGGCAGAGAGGCTGACTATAAGGTGAATTCCACGCTCTCCATCAAGAACTACAATGTGGAGAACAAGGACGGCATCCAGAACATCTATCAGAGACCTGTTGACCTCGTCCTGAGAGACGGTCTCACAAAGCTCAACATCTTCCGCAAGGATATCTACAAGGATGACGGCACTCTTGACGAGGCAAAGCTCCTCAAGATAATCGAGGCCAACCTGATAGCCACAGAACACAACGGCGAGGGCGGTCTTGCAAAGCTCCTCAACCACACTATCAAGGACCTAAACCTCCAGATTACCGTCACAGACAATGGCAACGGTACACTCAGCGTTAAGGTCACAGTCGGCAACCTGAACTACTGGAGCGAAGGCATTGATGTCAGCGTGAATGTAGAGCTCACAAAGGTCATTGCAAAGTACAGTGCCCTCGGCAAGACAACATCTTATGTCTATATGTACAACATCGACGACGCCGGCAACGAGACAGCTATCACAGGTCCTCTCACAGGCACAGTCACATATAAAATCTATGTCCGCGACGAGGCTGACGACGGCACGATGGGTTACGCAGACTACGCAGGCAAGACGCCTGTCCGCGAAGTTGAGATGGAATATGTCTCCGGCAACACCTATAAGGCGACATATAGCAGACTGCCTGCCGGCAAGTACGTCATGTTCGCCATCGCGAATAACTACACCATCGTCAACTAACACAGTATGGCACTCCCGGTCTGCTCCGGCAGACCGGGGGAGCAGTGAAAAGGAGGAACTTCAATGAAATCTGTTATGAAACGAGTCCTTGCCATTCTCCTCGCCATGGTCATGATGATGGCATTCTCGGTCACAGTATTTGCTGACGGCACGCCTTACGATCCCGGCAGAGGCGACGGCGAGCTGACAGATGGGAGAGACACGGGCTACACCGTTCCCTCTTACAGAGTAATCATCCCCGACAGCCAGAAGGACGCTGTCAAGTCTGACAGAGCATCTGCCCCCGCTGGCACCAAGATCACTCTGACAGTTGTACCCGGCACAGACCCCAACGATATTATCGTTCTTGATAAGAACGGCAATAAGATCCCTCTCACGAAGGTGAATGACACCACATACACCTTCACCATGCCCGCAAGCGATGTCACAGTAACAGCGGGCGCTGAGGATCTCAGCCTCATCACCGACGACCACTTCGCCTATATTCAGGGCTATCCTGACGGAACCTTCAAGCCCGATGGGAACCTCACAAGGGCGGAAGCCGCGACGATCTTCTATCGTCTGCTGGTGGACAAGACGACATCTAAGACAGTGACTCTTACAGACGTAAAGGCCAGTGACTGGTACTATACGGCAGTCACAACGCTGGCAGGCAAGGGCGTTATCACAGGCTATCCCGACGGCAGCTTCAAGCCCAACGCCTCTGTTTCCAGAGCTGAGTTCTGCGCTATGGCGGCACGCTTCTTCAGCCTCTCCGAGGGCAAGGTACAGTTCACAGACGTACCGGAATCCTTCTGGGGCTACAAGTACATTGCCTCCGCAGTTGCAAAGGGTTGGCTCACGGACTCCCCTGTGAACTATGACCCCAACGGCGCTATCAGCCGTAAGGAAGTTGTTGTCATCGTCAACAGAATGCTCGGCAGAGCTGCCGACAAGGCATTCGTGGACAGCGCTGAAAATCTCGCGCAGTTCACCGACGTGAAGACAACTGACAGCTTCTACTATGATGTTATGGAAGCAGCCAACGGTCACGATCATAAGATGGTCGCAGGTGCTGAGACCTGGACAAAGGTCAGATAACCCAATGAAAAAAGGACGCACGCGAATCAATCGCGTGCGTCCTTTTTTACATATTATTTACAAAGCGTCAAAGAAAACGTGATGAGATTGAAAAAACGGAGCTGTCAATATAGCTAAGCATATGGAGGCTTTTTCATACTTTATTGCTTTAAATTACAGGTTGACTTTACGGGGCACGGTGCTATAATAAGGAACATCAGGTGGGCTTGAAAGAGCCCATAAAAAAGCATAAACTACTTTAGCACATAAAAGCACCAGCGTGTTTAAGTGCTAAAGCTAAAATGGACGGAGGGACATTAAATGAAAAAGCTTGCAAGGGTTCTGGCTATCGTTCTGGCGGTTGCAATGCTCTTCACATTTGCGGCCTGCGGCAGCAAGACAGAAGAGACGACAACGCCTAATACAGACGCTGAGAACACGGAAAACACAGGGAACACAGAAAATACCGCCGACAAGACATATACAGTCGGCATCTGCCAGCTTGTGCAGCACGAAGCTCTCGACGCCGCCACACAGGGCTTTAAGGACGCTCTGACGGACAAGCTGGGCGACAAGGTCGAGTTCCAGGAGCAGAACGCTTCCGGCGACAGTGCAAACTGCACGACCATCGTAAACGGCTTCGTCTCCAGCGGCGTTGACCTCATCATGGCAAACGCCACAGCGGCTCTTCAGGCTGCGGGCGCCGCAACAGGTACTATACCCATCCTGGGCACTTCCGTAACGGACTACGCAACAGCGCTGGATATCTCCGACTGGACCGGCAAGACAGGAACAAATATCTCCGGCACATCTGACCTGGCTCCTCTGAACGGTCAGGCTGAGATCATCAAGGAGCTGTTCCCCGACGCAAAGACTGTCGGTCTGCTGTATTGCTCCGCTGAGGCAAACTCCGAGTACCAGGTAAGCGTCATCAAGGGCTATCTGGAGGATATGGGCTATGAGTGCAAGGAGTTCTCCTTCGTAGACTCCAACGACGTATCCTCTGTTGCACAGAGCGCCTGCTCTGCCTGCGACGTCATCTATATCCCAACAGACAACACAGCGGCTTCCAACACAGAAGCTATCAACAATATCTGCCAGCCCGCTGGCGTGCCTATCGTCGCTGGTGAGGAAGGCATCTGCGCCGGATGCGGCGTTGCCACTCTGAGTATCAGCTACTACGATTTGGGCTATGCGACAGGCGAGATGGCTTATGAGATCCTCGTTGAGGGTGCGAACCCCGGCGACATGGATGTGCGCTTCGCGCCTCAGTTCACAAAGAAGTATGACGCGGCACGCTGCGAAGCTCTGGGTATCGCAGTTCCCGACGATTATGTTGCGATCGGCTAAAAGCGAATAAGAAAAACAGCAAGGGGATGCGGCGCTGTTAGCTGCATCCCTCTTTGCCTTGGAGGTAGGATAATATGAATATTATGGCACTGCTCAATGCACTGCCCGGCGCCGTGTCCCAGGGGCTTATCTGGGGCATCATGGCTATCGGCGTGTACATCACCTATAAAGTCCTGGACATTGCCGACCTGACGGTTGACGGCACAATGTGCACAGGCGCTGCCGTGAGCATCATGCTCATCATGAACGGCTGTAACGTGTGGCTGGCGCTGCTTATAGCTTTTATCGCCGGCATGGCTGCGGGCATGATAACGGGGCTTCTCACAACGAAGATGGGCATTCCTGCGCTGCTCTCCGGTATACTTACGCAGCTGGCGCTCTATACGATAAATCTGAAGATAATGGGTAAAGCAAATCAGGCCATCAGTGTTGACAAGTACAATCTGCTGGTCTCTTCGCGCTATCTGTTCGATCACAATACGCCCTTCTATAAATCCCCCATACTCATAGGGCTCGTGTTCACCGTTGTGATAATCGCTGTGCTCTATTGGTTCTTCGGGCGCGAGGTGGGATGCAGCATTCGTGCCACCGGCGCGAATGAGAATATGGCTCGCGCTCAGGGCATCAACACAAACTTCAATAAAGTTATAGGGCTCATGATATCCAACGGCCTTGTGGCGCTGGCGTCTGCACTTTTCTGCCAGTATCAGGGATTTGCGGATATAAACATGGGGCGCGGAGCTATCGTTATCGGGCTTGCAGCCGTTATCATCGGCGACGTTATCTTCTCCAAGATATTCCGCAATTTTGCCCTCAAGCTTGCAAGCGTGTCAATAGGCGCTATTATTTATTATATCGTCATGCAGATCGTCCTCTGGTTCGGTCTGGACTCCGACTACCTCAAGCTGCTCTCCGCGGCGATAGTGGCGGTGTTCCTCGCGATACCCTATTGGAAGGGCAAGCTCTCAAAGAAAAAGGCACCCGCCGCAGCAGTGAAGGAGGCGCACGAAAATGCTTGAACTGAGAAAAGTGTATAAAACCTTCAATCCCGGCACGGTAAATGAAAAGCGGGCGCTGAACGGCGTGGACCTGAAGCTGAACGACGGTGATTTCGTTACTGTCATAGGCGGCAACGGCGCGGGAAAGTCCACCATGCTCAACGCAGTTGCAGGCGTGTTCACTGTCGACAGCGGAAGCATAATAATCGACGACGTGGACGTGACAAAGCTGCCGGAGCATAAGCGCGCCAAATTTATCGGAAGAGTGTTCCAGGACCCCATGATGGGCACGGCCGCCACAATGGGCATCGAGGAAAACCTGGCGCTGGCATATAGACGAGGCGCGAGACGCACGCTCCGCGCGGGCATAACAAACAAGGAACGTGAGTTTTACAGACAGGAGCTCAAAACCCTCGGACTGGGTCTTGAAGACCGCATGACGGCGAAGGTTGGTCTGCTCTCCGGAGGTCAGAGACAGGCGCTGACGCTGCTTATGGCGTCTATAAGAAAGCCGAAGCTGCTCCTGCTGGATGAGCACACAGCGGCTCTGGACCCCAAGACCGCGGAGAAAGTGCTTCAGATATCCGACAAGATAGTCCGGGAGAATAATCTTACGACGATGATGGTCACTCATAATATGCGTGACGCCATTGCCCACGGCAACCGGCTCATCATGATGTTCGAGGGACGCATTGTGGTAGACGTGAGCGGCGAGGACAAGAAAAAGCTCACTGTGCCCGATCTGCTTGAGATGTTCTCCAAGGCGAGCGGCAGCGATGAAGCGGACGACAAGCTGCTTCTTTCATAAAAGAGTATACAGAAGGAGCGTATGCAAAGCCGCATACGCTCCTTTTAGTTTACTATTTCTTTTTGTTAAGGTATTTTTCGTTGAACGCCATCTTTCTCTCGTGGCGCTTGTAGTCAAATTCCCTGGTGTTGTGGTATGCGCCGTCCTCGCTGCTGTAACGCAGGGGAAGCCACCATTTCTGGTCTGCCTCCTCGGGGAAGATGTAGTTGTGTTCCTTCAAAAATGCTGCCTGCTCATTTGCCATGGCGTGGAGCTTTTTAATGTCCCCGTCCCAGTCGGCAAAGCGCTTCGGATCGTTGTCGATATGGTTCCATGGACAGACCTTGGTGCAGCGTTCGCAGACCTTGCCGACGGGGTTCGTCCTGTTGAAAATGGCGCAGTTTTCGGCCTTGAGTATCCATGTGTGGGCGCCGTTATAATCGATCTTATCCCCTCTGGGTACAGCGTTGGAGCAGCAATTCTCAGCGCATATGCTGCAGTGTTCACAGTAGTCCTGGAGCCCGAAGTCGATGGGTTTATCCGTATCAAGAGGGAGGTTTGTCAGGACGGTGCCGTATTTCGCTATGGCGCCCAGGAAAGGATTTACCATTATGCCGAGGCGGCTCGCCTCGCCGAGCCCGGCGTAGAGGACAAGCTTGGACATGAGGGTTTTGTAGCGGGGGACGATGGAGGGCTCGGCCTCCCAGCCCATGCGGCGGATATAGCTTGTCACGGTGTTCGCGATGCAGCCTGTGCGCTGGTATGCCTGCATGCTCACGGCGTCGTCTATCCACTCGCAGCCATAGCTCGCGGCGATAGTGTCCCGCTGCTTGCGTACACCGAAAACTATGGCGTACTTATAGCCGCATTCGATGGGATTGCCGAAGTCGTCATGGGTGTATACGGCGTCGGGCGTGACCTCACATATGCCCACCAGATCCGCGCCGCAGAAGTGACACAGCTTTTTAATATGCCGCGTCAGGACGGTTTGATCCTTCGGAAGATCAGACTTCACCGGATTCACCGGGTTCATTTCCCAGCTGGACAGGAGCATATTCACGTCCATAAATGCCCGGAAAACCGGCTCCTTATCAGCAAATTCAGCCTTGCCGGGACCAACTTTAGGGCCGTACTTCGGGTCGTCGATGAGGGTTTCCACAGTCAGATCCGCACGGCGCGGCTCCGGCACCGCGTAAAATTCCGTGGTGGGCTTATCTACTCTGGGTATCTTCTCCATGGGGTAGGGACCGAGCTGCTGTTCGTTAAAAAGTATGCCGTGACGTTTTTTATTCATCTGGTGTCGCCTCCATATGTACTTCAGATACATGAACTGAATTCAGTCCAGGGGAAAATTTCGGGTGGTGAGTGAGTAAATTCCACCTGAGCGCCGCTCGAAGGGTGGAGAAAGCCTATCCGCTCTGACCATAGGGCGATAGGGCAATCGTCCGGGAGAGTGCTGTATTTTTTATCACCTGCCAAGGGCATGCCCCGGGAGGAGAACTGGGCGCGTATCTGATGAGTTCTGCCGGTTATGAGATGTATGCGCAGGAGCGTAAGGCTCCCGGAAGACCCGAGCACCCTGTATCTCAGCTCCGCCGGCCGGGTGTCCCTGTCCATCTCGGTCACGACGTAAGTCTTGCGCTCACGCTTGTCCCGCCGGAGCAGGTCACGCAGGACACCCTCCGGTTCAGCCGGGGAGGAATGGACGACGGCGATGTAGGCCTTGGAGAATATATTCTCCCGCACCTGGCGGGAGAGCTCGCTCGCGGCGGCGGCGCTTCTCGCAAAGACCATAACTCCGGACACGACCCGGTCCAGCCGGTGCACAGTGCGGATATCGGCGGCACTGTCGTTAAGCTCTGCCCGGAGCAGCTCCGGCATACCGCCCGGCTCGTCTGTGGAGAGAACGCCGGGAGGCTTGAGGGCGACCAATATGTCTTTGTCGATAAACAGTATTTCAGTACGCATTATGAGTATCTTTCCTTGATCTTCTTGAGTATTTCTATATCCGCGGGGCAGAAAACATAGTTATCTATCTCACCTGGGGTTATCCAGTGCAGGTCGTTGTGCTCCAGAAGCTTCGGTTCGCCAGAGACAATATGGGCGTTGAAGAGGGTGAGGTCGATCGTGATATCCGGGTATTGGTGAATCAGCTCGATAAACACGCTGTCGGCCTGCACCTGAATACCGAGCTCCTCCTCGCACTCACGGCGCAGCGCCTGCTCCTTCGTCTCTCCCGGTTCCGTCTTGCCGCCGACAAATTCCCACATAAGCCCCCGGGCTTTGTGAGCCGGACGCTGACAGATCATGAATCTGCCCTCATTCCAGATGAGAGCCGCAACTACATCACGCAAAGTCCTGGACCTCCTGAAGCTTTCTTTAGTTGATTTTAACATAGATTTACGGTATGCACAACAGGGGTTACAGCGTATTCCCAAAAAGTGCAGGTATTCCTGCAATCCCTATTGACAATCGTCCTGTGTTGTGTTACAAATACATTTGTCCATTGAGGGCGTATGAACTCGGGGTACCGGGAACTGACGTCAGAGGACACTCTGGAGAATCCCATTAAATTGGGTGCCGAAGGTGCAAGGCGGTGCATCCGCTGAATCTCTCAGGCAAAAGGACAGGGCGCGGCATATTTTGAGCTGCGTTCATATTTTTTTCTTCGGAGTTGCTGTGGATGTTTTTCTGCGGCAGCTATTTTTTATTTTTGAGAGGAGAAGGGAAAATGGAAGAGGTGCTGCTCAAAATAGTACAGGCTATAAACGCGTATCTGTCGGATTATATTCTCATAATCCTGCTTATCGGCTGCGGTCTGTATTATTCAATACGCACGAAATTTGTTCAGGTGCGCTGCTTTGGTGAAGGTATGCGCAGAGTGTTCGGCAACTTTTCGATGAGAGGCAAGAAGGAGAAGAGCGGCATGAGCTCTTTCCAGGCGCTCACAACAGCTATCGCGGCTCAGGTAGGCACGGGTAATATCGTCGGCGCCTGCGGCGCTATACTCATCGGTGGCCCCGGCGCTATTTTCTGGATGTGGATAATCGCGTTTTTCGGCATGGCGACTATATACGCTGAGGCGGTCCTTGCTCAGAAGACAAGAGTCGTCGGCGTCGACGGGCAGGTTTCCGGCGGCCCCGTGTACTATATCCGCCAGGCGTTCAAGGGCAAGTTCGGCAAGTTCCTCGCGGGCTTCTTTGCTGTCGCTATAACGCTGGCGCTGGGCTTCATGGGAAGCATGGTCCAGTCCAACTCCATCGGTGAGACCTGCTCAACGGCTTTCGGCATTCCCACATGGATAATCGGCATCCTCGTGGCACTTGCCGCGGCGTTTATATTCCTGGGCGGCTTGAAGAGAATAGCCTCCGTAACGGAAAAGCTGGTACCTGTTATGGCATGTCTCTATGTGCTGGGCTCTCTCATTGTCATTGTCTGCCGCATCACAAATGTCCCCGAAGCTATCGGCATGATATTTAAGTACGCATTCATGCCCAACGCCATAATCGGCGGTTCCATCGGCTATGCGCTCAAGACGGCAATCAGCCAGGGCGCGAAGCGCGGCCTGTTCTCCAATGAGGCCGGCATGGGCTCTACGCCTCACGCTCATGCTCTCGCGAACGTAAAGGATCCCCACGAGCAGGGCGTTGTGGCTATGATCGGCGTGTTCATCGATACGTTTATCGTCCTGACAATGACAGCTCTGGTAGTAATTACGACGCTTTACGCGGGCGGCGGCGTGCTGGCCTCCGGCGCGGCAGAGGGCATATCCAAGACGAATATGGCGCAGCTCGCCTTCGGCAGCGTGTTCGGCACGACTTTCGGCAACATCTTTGTTGCAATCTGCCTGCTGTTCTTCGCGTTTTCCACCATCGTGAGCTGGAACCTCTTCGGCAGAATAAACGTGAAGTATCTCTTCGGTCAGAAATCCGATAAGATATATTCTGTCTTTGCGATCATATTTATCTTCTTGGGTTCCCTCCTTTCCAACGATCTTGTGTGGGAGCTGACGGATATGTTCAATAACATCATGGTTATACCCAATGTGCTGGCGTTGCTCGCATTGGGCGGCATTGTAGCCGGGTGCGTAAAAAAACGCCAGAAAAAAGTTAAAGCCGCAGCGGAAAAATAAGCGGCTGAGATATGAAAAACGGGCTCCCGCCGTCGTGGCGGGAGCCCGTTTTGTTATTTGATAAAATCAGATTTCCGGAGGTTCAGATTTCCCTCCCGGAAATGCTTGCGGCACAGCGCCGTGTATTTTTCGTTGCTTCCCAGGACGATCTGCTCGCCCTCTTTTATTATGCCGTATTCATTATAGCGGGCGTTGCATGTGGCCTTCCTGCCGCACCAGCAGATGGTCTTGACCTCTTCGATTTTATCCGCAATGGCCATGAGCCTGGCGCTGCCGGGGAAAAACTCATTGCGAAAATCCGCCCGAAGCCCGTAGCACATGACGGGGACGTTGTAATCGTCCACTATGACGGCGAGAGTATCTACCTGGGCTTTTGTAAGGAACTGGGCTTCGTCGATGATTATGCAGGCGTATTTGCCGCTGCGTATCTCGTCCTCTTCGCTTATTATAGTGCCGTCGGAAGAGATGATCTCATCCACAAGCTTGCATGGGTACTGAAGCCCGACGCGTGAAGTGATAAGCTGTTCCCCGTCGCGGGTGTCGATAGCGGGCTTGAGCAGGAGAGTTTCCATGCCGTTTTCTTCATAATTAAAGCGGGCTATCAGCGCGTTTGCGGTTTTTGAGCTGCCCATGGCGCCGTAACGAAAATAGAGCTTTGCAGACATTTCACAAATCCCCTTGTTTTTATTATTGTTCATACATTTTATTCGAAAGACCGGCAGCGGTCAATAGAGATTTACAGAACTTACCAACGGAGAAAAGAATAATGGCGGATATCGGGGTAAAAATAGTCTTGCGATCCCAAAGAAACGTAAAAAAGGAGTTTGACTCATGTCCAGCAAGAATAACAACAAGCTTAACATTCCCGAAGCACGCGAGGCTATGAATAAGTTCAAGATGGAAGCAGCTGCAGATGTCGGCGTTAACCTGAAGCAGGGTTACAACGGCGACCTTACTTCCAGACAGGCAGGCAGCGTAGGCGGTCAGATGGTCAAGAAGATGATCGAGGCCTACGAGAACGGCCTTAAGTAACTTAGGCTTATCCAGAAAAGAAAAGGCTGCGGCTTATGCCGCAGCCTTACATATTTATCAGGACTGGTATTCAACTTTAAGGACGTACATGATGACTGCATCACTCTTGTGATGCTAATTTAACTAAGCCAAAAGTCCTGAAATGCATTCGTTGTCGGACAGCTTAATGTTCTCGGGGTCAAGCTCTGCCAGACCGGCTATCGCAAGTCGCCGCCATCAGATAGGCATAGACCTATATGTATAAGTACCAAAAAAGACTATAAAAAAACGGATAATTGCAGAAGAATTTTTTCTAGATGCCGCTTGACTTTAACAAAGGAAAGTAATAAATTAATAACGTAATAATATGGTAATGCGATAAAGTGGGAGGTGCGCCAATGAATTACAATTGCAAATCGGTCGACCAACTGTTTCAAACAATTCTGAATTTAGAGACGATTGACGAATGCTATGCGTTTTTTGACGATCTCTGTACTATAAAAGAGGTTCTGGATATGGCAAAGCGGCTTAATGCTGCCGTGCTGCTGTCAGAGGGGAGAAATTATCAGGAGATCAACGAGAAGATCGGGATTAGCACGGCGACGATCGGACGAGTCAGCAAGTGCCTGAGATACGGAGCCGGAGGATATACATGGGCTATCTTGAAGCTTGGGAAAAAGGAGGAGTAAACCTTTGAAATCATTTTTTTTGAACCCCTGCGAGCAAATTATGTTTACTCTGGGGGAGCTGTATGAGCGCAATGGTTACACCCATTATAAAATGAGCAAATTTGAAGAATATGACTTCTATGCCAACCACAAGGATTTTCTTATCTCCGAGAATGTCCTCACTTTCACTGATACAAACGGAAAGCTGATGGCGCTCAAACCCGATGTTACACTTTCGATAGTAAAAAATGCACGGGATGATATACCGGCGGTACAGAAGGTCTACTATCATGAAAGCGTATACCGGGTATCAAAGGGATCAAACAGCTTTCGCGAGCTGATGCAGACTGGGCTTGAGGCTATCGGAAATGTTGACGGATACACTGTTTTCGAGGTGCTGAGGCTGGCGGGAGAAAGTCTCCTTTGCCTGAAAAATGACTGCGTGCTTGAGTTGTCCCACTTAGGGATTTTGTCCGAACTGCTTGACACAATGAATTTTTCTGCATCCGAGAAATTAAAGGCAATCCGGCTTTTCGGTGAAAAGAACCGTCACGGGCTTGAGCTGCTGTGCCGTGATGGAAGCTGTACCGAGGATGCTGCTGCGGTGATACAGCGCTTGTCGGCGATACATGGCACACCGGCACAGGTGCTGCCCGAGGTCAGGCGGTTGCTTCGCGGTTATGTTTGTGAGGAAACCCTTTCTGAATTCGCGGGGATCACGTTGGCACTTGATAGTATTGAAAGTCTACGCGGCATTATCTTTGTTGACTTTTCTGCTGTTGGCGATCTTAACTATTATAATGGGTTTGTATTCAAGGGGTTCACCCGGGGAGTCCCCGACAGCGTGATTTCAGGCGGGCAGTATGATACATTGATGAAAAAAATGGGACGGAAATCAGGCGCTGTCGGCTTTGCGGTATATCCTGACAGGCTGGAGCAGTTGTTCCGGGATGAAAGAGAATACGATGTTGATACACTTGTCCTGTATAATCGCGCGGAGTCCCCGGAAGTGGTGAGCCGTGTGGCAGATAGACTCCGACAGAGCGGAGAGACCGTCTTGGTGCAGAGCAGAATTCCGAAGGGGCTGGTTTGCAGACGAACACTTAAAATTGTTGACGGAGAGGTGAAGGTAATTGCAGAAAATGCTTAATATAGCTCTGCCAAAGGGACGCCTGGGAGAAAAGGTATATGCGATGTTTGAAAATGCTGGATACAATTGTTGTGCTATTCATGAAAAAAATCGAAAGTTGATTTTTGAAAACGACGAGTGCGGAGTTCGGTATTTTTGGGTAAAGCCCTCTGATGTTGCGATTTATGTCGAACGGGGAGCTGCCGACCTTGGCGTTGCGGGAAAGGATATTCTGCTTGAATATGAGCCGGATGTATACGAGCTTCTTGACCTTCGTATAGGTAAATGCCATATGGCGGTAGCGGCAAAGCGGGATTTCCGGGACGATGCGGGCAGAACCCTCCGTGTCGCTACTAAATTTTCACGCATTGCCGCCTCATACTATCTCGCCAAGGGAAGGAACATTGATATTATTCACCTCAACGGCTCAATTGAGCTTGCACCAATACTTAATCTGTCTGACGTAATAGTGGACATTGTGGAAACAGGGACCACGCTCAAGGAGAACAATCTGATGGTTTTTGATACGGTGGTGCCTATCAGCGCGCGGCTCATAGCCAACAAAGCGGCATACCAGTTTATCAATAAGAAAATAAATGAGGTTGTCGAAGCAATGACGAAGCAGGTGAAGGAGACATTATGATAAGGATATACCAATACGGACAGGTTCCGAACAACGAGATTTTTGCCCGCATGGAACCAAAGGTCAATGTTGAGGCAGCAGTATCGGAAATTATAGAAAGAGTTTGCGCTGAGGGAGACGCGGCGCTTTTTGACTACGGGAAAAAATTTGATGGAGCAGAGCTGACAAGCCTTGCGGTCACGCAAGCAGAGATAGACCAGGCGGCTGCCACGGTTGAGCCAAAGCTTTTAGAGGTTCTTGAAAAGGCTGCTGACAATATTGAACAGTTCCATCGCAAGCAGGTACGCACCTCTTTTCTTCAGAACGAGCAGGACGGCGTGGTAACTGGTCAGAAAATAACGCCTCTTGATCGTGTTGGGCTATATGTTCCGGGGGGGACGGCGGCATATCCGTCAACCGTGCTTATGGATGCCATTCCGGCAAAAATAGCGGGATGCGGGGAGGTGATCATGGTGACGCCTCCGAATGCAGAGGGCAAAGTCAACCCCGCCATTCTTGCAGCTGCGTATGTTGCGGGTGTGGATAAGATATTTAAGGTTGGAGGTGCCCAGGCGATTGCTGCACTTGCTTTCGGCACCGAGAGCATTCCCGCGGTAGACAAGATAGTGGGACCGGGCAACGCATATGTAGCCGAGGCCAAAAAACAGGTTTATGGCAAGGTGTCGATTGATATGATAGCAGGTCCCAGCGAAATACTCATTGTAGCTGACAGCAATACGAATCCCCGCTTTGCGGCGGCAGATATGCTTTCACAGGCAGAGCACGACAGGATGGCAAGTTCGGTACTGGTTACTAACTCATATGAGCTTGCACTTTTGGTGCAGAAAGAGATTGAGCACCAACTTCCGCTGCTGGAAAGAGCTGAAATAGCAAGAGCATCCGTAGAGGAGAACGGAAAAATAATTGTGACAGAAACGCTTGAGCAGGCAATTGAAATATCCAACAAGATAGCCCCCGAGCATCTTGAACTATGTGTTGCGCAGCCGTTTGATTATCTTGATAAGGTGCGTCACGCAGGCTCTGTATTCATGGGGTATAATTGTCCAGAGGCACTGGGAGACTATATAGCAGGCCCTAACCATACCCTGCCTACAAGCGGAACGGCACGCTTCTCCAGCCCGCTATCGGTTGATGATTTTGTGAAAAAGATCCAATATACATACTTTACCCCGGAGGCCTTGAAAAATGTGGCTGAGGATGTAGCATATTTTGCCCGAACCGAGGGGCTTACAGGTCACGCGGAGAGCGCTTTGATCCGTGTAAAGGGGGACAATTGATGAGCCGGTTTTTCAGCAAAAAGTATGATGCATTGGTGCCTTATATACCGGGAGAACAACCAAAGGAACAGCAGTATATCAAATTGAATACCAATGAATCGCCATTTCCTCCGTCTCCGACAGCTCAGACCATGGCAAGAAAAGCAGCGGAAAATCTCCAGCTTTATTCGGATCCGGAGTGCCGCGATCTCATCCGTGAAGCTGCAGAATACTTTGGCGTGGACAAGGAAGAAATTCTGTTCACCAACGGTTCGGATGAGATTCTGAACTTCGCCTTTATGGCGTTTTGCGACAAGGAGCACTCTGCGGTTTTCCCCAATATAACGTACGGCTTTTATTCGGTATTTGCCGAGCTGAACGGCATTTCTTACCGTGAAATTCCGCTCCGAAAAGATTTTCGTATATGTGTTGAGGATTATTTAGGTGGGGATGAGACGGTGTTTTTGGCGAATCCAAATGCCCCTACTGGTATAGCCCTGCCGCGCTCCGAAATCGAGCGTATAGTGGCGTCAAACCGAGACCGAGTTGTGGTAATAGATGAGGCGTATGTCGATTTCGGCGGAGAGAGCGCTTTGCCGCTTGTTCGGGAATATGACAATCTCCTGGTTGTCGGAACTATGTCAAAATCACGTTCTCTTGCAGGGGCGAGGCTTGGCTTTGGCTTCGGCTGCCGGGAATTGATAAAAGATCTCAACATAATAAAATACTCCACTAATCCCTATAATATCAACAGAATGACAGAGGCGGCGGGGATAGGGGCTCTTCGCGATGCAGACTATTTCAGAAATAACTGTATTGAGATTGTTAAGATCCGAGAGTGGACAACAGAGATTCTTGAATCGTTGGATTTTTTCGTTCTGCCATCCTGTGCCAATTTCGTTTTTGCAAAGCATAAGTCGGTACCGGGATACGAAATTTACAGGCGCTTGCGCGAGAAAGGTGTATTGATACGCCATTTTGATACGCCGCTTCTTAAAGACTATAACCGTATTTCAATAGGTAGCCGTGAGCAGATGAAGATTTTGGCGAAAAAACTGAAGGAAATATTGGAGACGGAAATATGAGAAAGACTATAATAACCAGAAAAACAGCCGAAACAGACATCTCACTATCTCTTGCACTGGACGGCACAGGGAAGAGCAGTGTTGACACGGGATGCGGCTTTCTCGATCATATGCTGACGCTCTTTGCGCGGCATGGGCGCTTTGACCTGTCGATTACCTGCCGCGGAGATACGGCTGTGGATTACCACCACACAGTGGAAGATATCGGCATAGTGTTGGGGAAGGCATTTGCCGAAACACTGGAGGATAAGAAGGGAATCTGCCGATACGGCGATACCGCTCTGCCTATGGATGAGGCGTTGATTTTGACAGCGGTGGATTTTTCCGGCAGATCGAGTCTCGGATATGCGCTGGAGTTCCCAACTGAGAAGATTGGGGATTTCGATACCGAGCTTGTGCGTGAATTCTGGCTGGGATTTGTAAGAAATGCGGGCTGCAGTCTGCATATCCGCAAGCTTTCGGGAGAGAATTCCCACCACATCGCCGAGGGGGCATTCAAATCTGCCGGAAGGACTTTAAAGAAGGCAGTAGTTGTTGATGCGGAATTTGCTGACGAAATTCCGTCAACAAAAGGGGTGCTCTGATGATTGCAATTATTGATTACGGTGTGGGGAATCTGTTTTCCCTCCAGAGCTCGTTTCGGGCGATAGGCGTTGCGGCAGAGGTAACTTCAGATGAAAAAAAAATATCCGATGCGGACCGCATACTGCTGCCCGGAGTGGGGGCCTTTATTAATGCGGCAGAAAAACTGCGGCATACGCGTCTCGACAGGATAGTGGTTAGAGAAGCCGAAAAGGGGAAGCCGCTGCTGGGAATTTGCCTCGGGATGCAGCTCCTCTTTGAGAAAAGCTATGAGTTCGGCGAGTGCAGGGGACTTGGGCTTCTGAAGGGAGACGTGCGATATATTGGTGACGTCATTGAAAAGAACTTGAGGATTCCGCATATTGGTTGGAACGCACTGAACCTTACAAAAGACAGCCCGCTGTTTCGACATGTATCTGACGGGGATCATGTTTATTTTGTTCATTCCTATTATGCAACAAACTGCAAGGATAGCGTCATTGCTACAGCTGATTATTCAGTGCCGCTGACTGCCGCTGTGCAAAAGAAAAACATCTTTGGGTGCCAGTTTCATCCCGAGAAGAGCGGACGCGTGGGGCTTGAAATTCTGAGAGCATTTGCCGAATTAAAGGAGGTTGACATATGCTGATCTTTCCTGCTGTTGACATTTTCTCGGGGAAAGCCGTTCGGCTCTTCAAAGGGGATTATTCGCAGATGACGGTATATAATGGGGACCCCTATGCGGTTGCCGCAGACTTTGCGCGCAGAGGCGCAACGCATATGCACATTGTCGATCTGGAGGGGGCGCGTTCAGGAGAGACACCCAACTTCGATGCAATATGTGACATAAAAAGGCGCAGCGCTCTGTTCTGTGAGGTGGGCGGAGGTATTCGAAGTATGGATGTTATCGACAGATATCTTGATGCCGGTATTGACCGGGTGATTTTGGGTACTGCAGCGGCGACAGAGCAGGGATTTGTAGAAAGAGCCGTTGAGAAGTACGGTGAAAAGATAGCCGTAGGCATCGACATCCGTGACGGTGAGGTAGCAATCAAGGGTTGGACCGAAAAAACAGAACTCAAGGCGTTTGATTTCTGCCGCCGAATGCAGGAGGTGGGTGTTGGAACGCTTATTTGCACTGATATCTCCAGAGATGGTGCAATGCAGGGTACAAATCTTGAACTCTACTCACAAATAGCCAGGGAATTTTCCGGGCAGTTAATCGCCTCTGGCGGAGTCAGTTCGATCGGTGACGTTGCCTGTCTGGCGAAGATCGGACTATACGGAGCAATCATTGGAAAAGCGTACTATACGGGGGCAATTGATCTGAGAGAGGCCATTGAGGTAGCAAAATGATTACAAAAAGAATTATTCCCTGTCTTGATGTCCGTGATGGACGTGTTGTCAAAGGCGTAAATTTCGACGAGTTGAGGGATGTTTCCTCCCCTGTGACCCTTGCAAAATACTATTCCGCTCACGGCGCAGATGAGCTTGTCTTTTACGATATCACAGCCTCGGCAGAGGGCAGACAGCTATTTGCGGACGTTCTATGCGAGACGGCGAGACAGGTGTTTATTCCGCTGACTGTGGGAGGCGGCATAAACACTGTAGAAGATTTTGAACGGGTGCTGAAATGCGGTGCCGACAAGGTGAGCGTCAACTCTGGAGTGATTCACAACCCAACACTCATAAGTGAAGCTGCGAAGCGTTATGGAAGCCAGTGCGTGGTGCTATCCGTGGATATAAAACGTGTCGACGGGGTGTTCCGTGTGTTTTCCAAGGGTGGAAGAGAGAATACCGGGATGGAAGCAATCTCATGGATAAAAAAATGTGTAGGCCTTGGCGCTGGAGAGATTTTTGTAAATTCGATCGATACCGACGGAGTCAAAGGGGGATTTGATCTCGAGATGCTCAATGCTATTTGCGGGGCGGTCCAAGTGCCCGTTATTGCTTCCGGCGGAGCTGGCTCTGCTGATGATTTTGTAAAGCTTTTTCGGGCAATCCCTGATATAAGCGCCGGATTGGCTGCCTCTATATTCCATTTTGGAGATGTAAAAATCCCCGAACTGAAGGCGATTATGGCTGAAGCCGGAATTCCGACAAGAAAATAAGTAAGGAGAGAATGCGAAATGATAGATATGGACGAGCTTAAATTTGACGAAAAGGGCTTAATACCCGCCGTTGTTGTCGATGCTGTTACAAAACGCGTGCTGACTCTTGCGTATATGAACCGAGAGAGCCTGCAAATATCTATTGAAAAGGAACTGACCTGCTTCTGGAGCCGGTCTCGGAAAGAGCTTTGGTTGAAGGGAGAAAGCAGCGGTAATTATCAGCACATAGTATCAATAATCGCGGACTGCGACAAGGATGCATTGGTAGTTTTAGTTGAGCCCGACGGTCCGTCCTGTCATCTAGGCACGACCTCTTGCTTTGAGAACCCCGTCTTTGAGAGCGGAGAGAGGCAGCCATTCTCATATGAGGGGCTTCTGGAACTGATAAAAGGCAGGAAAACCGAGAAAAAAGAAGGCTCATACACGACATATCTCTTTGAAAAAGGCTTGGATAAGATTTTGAAAAAAATCGGAGAAGAGAGTACAGAGGTAATTATTGCGGCCAAAGCCGAGGATAAGAATGAAACTGTCTATGAAATAGCAGATCTAATTTATCACATAATGGTTTTAATGGCCGAGATGGGAATTAGCCTGGACGAGATTTGCCGTGAATTGGCATCGCGGCATGTAATAGACCATAAGGTAAAGCAGGAGAAAATGACGAAATGAGATGTCGGATTAGTATATCCGCATCCCGAATGGGAGAAGTGGCAAAAGTCCGGGAATATATGGGGATTCCGACACTGATGTTTCTGCGGGAGGGTGACTAAAACCTGTAAGGTCGGCGCTAATGGCTGATTTCTAAAAGAAAAGGCTGCGGCTTATGCCGCAGCCTTACATATTTATCAGGGTTGGTATTCGAATTCCAGGTCATACATGCTGACGGTGTCACCCTCATGGATGCCCATTTCCTCAAGACGGTCGAAGAGCCCTGCCTGACGGAGCATTCTGTCGAAGTACATTCTGGACTCGCTGTCGTCGAAGTTTATATTGCTGATAAGGCGCTCCAGCCATGGCCCCTCCACGATATACACGTCGTCAAACACCTGAATATCCAGCTTCTCAGAGGTGTCAATCTCAGGCATACGGGGCACATACTCGGGCTCATACACCATTATCGGGGGGAGCGTGGCGAGGGTTTCAGTTACCTTTTCGATGAGCGGCTCGAGCCCCTGGTGGGTCGCGGCGGATATCTCGAACAGGTCAAGCCCTTTTTCCTTGATATAGGCCTTGAACGCCTCGTAGCTCTCGTTATCGTCGATTATATCGCACTTGTTCGCAACTACTATCTGAGGACGCGACGCCAGCTCAGGGCTGTACTGCGCCAGCTCGGTGTTGATTTTCTCAAAGTCGTCAATGGGATTACGGCCCTCGCTGCCGGAGGCATCGATCACGTGAAGAATGAGGCGGCATCTGTCGATATGGCGGAGGAAATCATGCCCCAGCCCGGCGCCGTCCGCCGCACCTTCGATGATTCCGGGAATGTCGGCCATGACGAAGGACACGCCGTCAATACCCATCACGACACCCAGATTGGGGTAGAGAGTGGTGAAGTGGTAGTTGGCTATCTTTGGATTTGCGCGGGTGACAACGCTGAGGAGCGTGCTCTTGCCAACGTTCGGGAAGCCGACAAGGCCCACATCTGCCAGCAGCTTCAGCTCGAGCACGATGTCGTGGCTTTCACCCTGAAGTCCGCTCTTGGCAAAGCGGGGGACCTGCCGGGTGGGAGTTGCGAAATGCTGGTTGCCCCAGCCGCCCTTGCCGCCCTTCGCCGCGACAAAGCTGTCGCAGTCGGACATGTCCTTGATTATCTCGTTTGTCTCGGCGTCGCGGATTATTGTGCCTCTGGGGACTTTGATGCGCAGGGACTCGCCGTCCTTGCCCTTACAGCGTTTTCCGCCGCCGTCTACTCCGTTGGCAGCCACGTATTTGCGCTTGTAGCGGAAGTCCATAAGGGTGGACATATTATCGTCCACCACGAAAATAACGCTGCCGCCGTTGCCGCCGTCGCCCCCGTCTGGACCGCCGTTGGCTACATATTTCTCCCGGTGGAAGGAGACGGCGCCGTTGCCGCCTTTTCCGGCGCGGATCGAAATTCTTGCTTTGTCGATAAACATTTGTGACCTCCTTGGTTTTCAGGAGAAAAAGAAAACCCGAACAGCCAAGCAGTTCGGGTTTTGCTTAATCAGAGATTACTGAGCCTCGTAAACAGAAACCTGCTTGCGATCCTTGCCCAGACGCTCGAAGCGAACGATACCGTCCTTCAGAGCGAAGAGTGTGTCGTTGCTGCCGCGGCCGACGTTCGTGCCGGGATGGATCTTTGTGCCGCGCTGTGTGTAAAGAATGTTGCCGGCCAGGACAAACTGACCGTCGGCTCTCTTGGCGCCAAGTCTCTTAGACTCGGAGTCACGGCCGTTCTTTGTGGAACTAACGCCCTTCTTATGAGCGAAAAACTGCAAACCGATATTAAGCATATCAATATTCTTCCTTTCTATTGCTCGATAACATCAATGTTATTGGGGTATTCCTCTTTGAGCTCCGCGAGATAGACCATAAGGGCGACCAGAAGATTCTGGCAATACACCTCATCCTGCTCATCGGTGAAGCCCTGAGGAAGACGGCAGGTGACAGTCGCCGTCTCTTCATCCGCCTTGAAGGGGATCCCGAGACCGAGCACCGTGTTCATAGCGCACTCCGCAAAACGGACGGCGCTTGTGACCGCGGCACAGACAATGTCGCTGCCTTCGGCGTCATAGCCGGAATGACCGGAAACGGTGAAGCCGCATATTCGGTCCCCGTCGGTCTTAAAGACTGCTGTGGTCATCAGCCGACGATCTTTTCGATCTGGACCTTTGTGTAGGGCTGGCGGTGACCTGTCTTGATTCTGTAGTTCTTCTTAGCTCTGTACTTGAAGACATAGATCTTCTTGTTTTTACCGTTCTTGATGACCTTGGCCTCGACCTTTGCGCCTTCCACATAGGGAGCGCCGAAAGTCGTTGTGTCGCCTGTAATAGCCAGGACCTTGTCGAATGTGACAGTCTCGTCAGCTTCGACAGCCAGCTTTTCGATGAAGAGGACGTCGCCCTCCTGGACGCGGTACTGCTTACCGCCTGTTTCGATGATTGCGTGCATGAAATTACCTCTCTTATCTGTCAGAGTCTCGCTCTCAGCCGGCGTGCCCGAAGGCAGCTTGAAAACCGGGTCAATGCGGAGTTTATTATCCGTCTGTCTGCCAGAGGGCAGAACAGACCGCGTATTATTTTATCAGCCTAAACGCACCGTGTCAACAAAAAAATTTGATTAGTTACATATTTAATGTATTGACCTCGCATCAGGACGTAGGAACCTTTGAAAAATGGGCGCATAACAGGGCCGGTGAGGGAGGCAAAATTGTTAGATTTTAGATAAAAAATGAAATTTAACATTTTTTAACTTGCACAAATATCCCGGCCAGTGTATAATCTACAGCATATTATAAGAGGTGAAATGAATTATAGAGGAAGGGGTAGATGCAATTTTGAAGGAATTGTCAAGGATTGCGAGCGCTGTGCGCGCTTCCACCACGGTGGCAATAGATTCCCTCGCTAAAAAGATGAAGGCAGAGGGTGTAGATGTGATAGGTTTCGGCGCAGGTGAGCCGGATTTTGCCACTCCCGATAATATAAAGGCCGCGGCGATACGCGCCATTGAGAATAACTGTACGAAATACACTGCAGCTTCTGGTATGGATACGCTCAAGCAGGCGATATGTGACAGGATGCACGCGGATAACGGCATAGACTATAAGCCCGGGCAGATAGTCGTCACCAGCGGAGCGAAGCATAACGTGTTCATTGCGCTCATGGTGCTGATAAACCCCGGCGATGAGGTGATTCTCCCGGCGCCCTACTGGGTGAGCTATATTGAGATGATACGTATGGCGGGAGGTGTGCCAGTTGTCGTTGACGCGGAGGAAGCCGCGGGCTTCAAGGTGACGGCGGAGCAGGTGAGAGCTGCCGTGACGCCGAAGACTAAGCTGATAATCATGAACTCTCCCTCAAACCCGACCGGCATGATATACACCCGGGAGGAGCTTGAGGCGATAGGCAGGGTCTGCGTTGAAAATGACCTTTATATAATCTCAGATGAGATATACTGCAAGCTCACATACGACGGTAAGGAGTTCACTAGCATGGCGGCGCTGGGAGACGAGATCAAGGAGCGGACTATCCTCATAAACGGCGTTTCCAAGACGTATGCAATGACGGGCTGGCGCATCGGCTTTGCCGCGGCGAACGACCGCCTTGCAAAGGTCATGGCGGACTACCTGAGCCACTCCACCTCCGCCGCCAGTATGATATCCCAGTACGCGGCGCTGGAGGCGTACTCTGGTCCTCAGGAGAGCGTCGAGGTGATGCGCAAAGCATTTGAGGCGAGGAGAGACTATTTCGTCAGTCGGGTGAACAACATAGAAGGTGTGAGCTGCCTAAAGCCCGAGGGCGCTTTCTACATTATGATGAACATCGAAAAGCTCATAGGCACAAAGCTCTACGGCGTTGAGATAACGGACAGCGACGTGTTCGCAAATCTCCTGCTCGAGAAGGGGCTTGTGGCTGTTGTGCCGGGGAGCGGCTTCGGCGCACCCCACTTCTGCCGGTGGTCATATGCTACTAGCATGGAGAACATACGCCTTGGTCTGGACAGACTTGAAAAATTCCTGAAAGAGGGAAGAGAATAAAAAAGAGAACGAGCCGGCGGATTTTACCGCCGGCTCGTTTTTATGCTTATATATACGCGTCCCCTTTGACTGAAGGCTCTGGATTGCCCGTACCGCCAACGCGGAAAAGCTCGCCTGTGGCCTTCCGTTTCCAGGCAAGCTGCTGATTAAGAGGCTGGTGAAACTGGCTCGCCCCGGGAACAGGGCAGTCCTCCACGCAGCAGCCGCAGAACCAGCACTCATCGGGATAGAGCACTATCGGCACGCCGCCCTTTGTGGGGTTAGGCATGAGAACGTCCGTGCGGCACACGTTCACACAGGTGTTGCAGCCAACGCAGAGGTCCTCGTCGAAGGTGATGGGGATGCAGGGAGTCATGGGATTTGGCAGCATATATGTCTCTTTTTTCATTTTACAGCCCCTCCCTTTGAGTATTTCTCATAGTTCTCCTTATAACTGCCGCAGTACACGCCACCCAGCCACCAGTGCATGGAGATATTCTCGGAGACGACTTTTCCGTCCCGCAGGGTTATGCCCACGTAATGATCCTCCTCAGGGGGCAGGTAAGTATCGTTGTCGATGCGGTGGAAATCAAGAGCGCGGCTGTTTGTCTCCCTGGCGAGAGAACTCTCGATGATTATCTTTCCCGCCTCAAGGCGAACGTCACACTCCAGAGCGCGGACAAGATCGTGAGGATTGCGCACAGTGATATGGCGCAGTTCATTTTCCCGGATGGAGTCTAGCCACCAGCGTCCCATTTCCAGCGTTTCCCGGCTCTTGGTGGCGCCCACGTAGTCCTGCATCATGCGGCACAGGCCTATCTGCACTTCCTTCCAACCGAAGCGGCCATCCTCGCTGATGAATGAATAGATACGCTCTTTTTCGGCGGAAATTTGAGTCTCGACGGTGGGAAGCAGCTCGTTTTCGTCGCAGAAAGCGGCCGTCTGCCTGCCGCAGTAACGCCCTGTGGCAGCGGCTGTTGAAGCCCCTTCCACGCCAGCCGCCTGGTTGCCCGCGGCGAAAAGACCGGGCAGAGTGGACTTCATTTCCCAGTCGACTTTAATGCCGCCGTAGTTGAAGAAGGCGACCTCACGGACGTTGATATTGTTGCAGCCAGGGTAGGAGGCGCTCCAGTAGTTCATGTTCAGACCCGCCACGTCGGGAGGGACGATGTTTGCCTGGAGCATATCCTTCTCCGGGTCGAAGCCCGCCTGGGTGAGATAACGGTATACGGGCACGCGGCTCTTGCCCTCGTTGCCGACCATAAGGCCGAATATAGCCCGGCGCTCATACTCCGGCATAGTCGTCAGATCGGCGAAGAATGGGTATTTAAGATCGCCGTTCTTTATACGCTGAGCCGTATCAGGAGCGAAGGAGAAGCCCCTGAGTTCATATGGCGCCGCGCCCATTGGCATGAACGCATCCTGCCCCTCGGCGCAGCGGCAGCGATCATCAGGGGCGGGCACGGGATTGCCGTCCCTGTTCACCCACTGAACGTACTTGTTTTCGCCGTCTACCATGTTTGCGGGATACCAGGTGTTGCTGGCGTTGCCGCCGCCGTAAGCGGGGTAGCGGTATTTGCCCACGCAGGAACCGGTGCGCTCCATCGTCACGAGCTGCGCCCCGGCGCGCAGGGCCATAACATCCCCGTCGCCCGCGCAGTTCGGGTCGTCGTGGGCGGAGTAGGAGCCGACGTTTTCCGTGCCGAACTCCCAAAGGCGCAGAGGCTTCGCCGTGGCGAGGACAGTGGCCTTGGCGTTAAAAACATAGAACCGGCCGGTCCTCGTGCCAACGCCTGCGGCGCCGACAACGCGTGAGCCGGGCTTGCCGTCCTCATTGAGAAGCGCCGTCGCCATGACACGGTCATATATTTTGATCCCGAGACGCTTCATCTCTTTATGAAGGGCGATTTTCAGCTTGCCGCCGAACATGCGGATGCAGTACCGCCCGTCGTAGTCGTAGGCAAAGAGGTGCTTAGTCTCCTCGTCCCGGAAGGGAGCACCCGCAAAATCGTCATCTGTGTCCCTTATCTTGACACCCATGCCCTCCAGGTCCAAAAGCGCCTCGTAGGCCTCGTTGAGGGTTATATAGAGGAGATGCTTTGACTCGAAAGGATCACGGTTATCGAAAATTTTGAACATCTCATCGGGACCGAGCTTCGCTGCGGGGCATGTGGCGGTGAACATCCAGTGGTCAATGCCGGCACCCGCGGCGCCGGAGCGGACCGTCGCGCCCTTTTCCACTACGATAACGCTCTTGCCGAGACGGGCCGCGTGAATGGCGGCAAAGCAGCCCGCCATACCGCCGCCGATGACAAGCACATCGGCGCTGTCCCGGGTTTCCTGGCCGTATTCAACAGGGTAAGGCCACTTGGGTATGGGGTTATTTTGGCAATATGAGTAAAAGTCCAAGGCTGAGCACCTCCTATTTCGTTAATAATAACTATAAATTATCAGAGTCAAGATTGCAAGAAAAAAGAGAGGGGATGTCCCCTCTCTTTTTATGTGAGCAAGTCTGTAAGCCGGGTTCTGTATTAGACAGTCATCTATCTAGACGCACCGTTGCCGGTACGCTCAAGCCGCCTCCTGAAAGCAGCCGGGCAGGCTGTGCGCTTTCTCCACGGCGTTGCTCCGGATAGAGTTTACAGCGTCACGATGTTCCCATGTGACGGGCGAGCTCTTACCTTCGCCTTTCCACCCTTACCGGGGAAGCCCCCGGCGGTATATCTCTGTTGCACTTTTCCTCAGATCGCTCTGGGCGGGCGTTACCCGTTATCCTTGCCCTGCGGAGCCCGGACTTTCCTCACGGGCGGCCTTTCGGCGTGCCCGCGCGACTGTCTGGCTTACTCACCTGTATATTTTACTTTATTGCGCCAATTCTGTCAATGTGATTGAAATTTTTGCCTGAATGGGGTACTATATTAAATTAGTAAATTATGTACAGTCACGACTGGAGAGTGATTTTATGAACATAGACGAGTACGTCGATTCCCTTAAGGGCAAGCGCGTGGCGGTGGTCGGTATAGGCGTGAGCAACCGACCCCTGATAGGGATGCTGGCCTCAGCCGGCATCGACGTGACCGCCTGCGACAAGATAACCAGACAGGCGCTGGGGCAGGCGGGAGATACACTGGAGAACCTTGGCGCGAAGCTGCGCCTGGGGGAGGGGTATCTGGACGATCTGGACCAGGATATTATCTTCCGGTCCCCCGGCATCCGGCCGGATATACCCGCCTTTGAGAAGGCGAAGGAGCGCGGGAGCGCTATAACCTCCGAGATGGAGGTGTTCTTCGATGTTTGCCCCTGCCCGATAATCGCCGTTACCGGGAGCGACGGCAAGACGACCACAACGACCATAATCTCCGAGCTTCTCCGGGACGCTGGAAGGACGGCATGGCTGGGAGGCAACATAGGCCATCCTCTCCTGGCGGACACACCGCTCATGAAGCCGGAGCACGCCGTTGTTCTGGAGCTGAGCTCCTTCCAGCTTATGACCCTTAAAAAGAGCCCGCACATTGCGGTAGTTACAAACCTCGCGCCGAACCATCTCGACGTCCACAGGGATATGCAGGAGTATATCGACGCGAAGATGAACATATTCACCCACCAGAGCGCCGGAGATATCCTGGTGCTCAACGAGGACAACGGCATAACCCGCGGATTTGCGCCGAAGGCTGCCGGAGAGGTGCGTCTGTTCAGCCGCCGGGAGAGGGTGGAAAACGGGGTGTATCTGAAAGGCGGAGATATCATTCGGGCGAAAAACGGCTCGGAGACGACCGTCATGACGAGGGATGACATCCTGATCCCCGGGGACCACAATGTGGAGAACTATATGGCTGCCATAGCGGCCGTGGGAGACATGGTCCCCGACGAGGTCATACGCAGGACAGCCCGGACATTCAAGGGCGTGGAGCACCGCATCGAGCTTGTGCGGGAGAAGGACGGCGTCAGGTTTTATAACGACTCCATAGCCTCCAGCCCATCCAGGACTATTGCTGGCCTGCGGTCCTTCAAGCAGAAGGTGATACTCATCGCCGGAGGATATGACAAGCACATCCCCTTCGATGTACTTGGACCAGAGGTTGTGGAGCATGTGAAGGCCATGGTGCTCACGGGAGATACTGCCGGGAAGATACGCGCCGCTGTGGAGCAGGCGCCGGGATACGAAAAGGAAAAGCTCCCGATAGTCACCGTGGATGATTTCGAGCAGGCCGTGAGGACCGCGGCGGGTATGACCCAGCCGGGGGATATAGTTACTCTCTCGCCGGCGTGCGCGTCCTTCGACAGGTTCAGAAATTTCGCCGAACGGGGCGACAAATTCAAGGAAATAATCAATAATATTTGAGGGAAGAGGATTATGGAACTTAAAGACATGATAATTGAGCTTGCTTCCATTCAAGGCCCCTCCGGCTTCGAGGAGAGCGTGGCGGCGAGAATCAGCGATACCCTGAAAGGATATATGGACGAGGTGCATACAGACGTTATGGGCAACGTCATTGCCCTGAGAAAAAGCGGCGTGCCCGGAGCGAAGAAGCTCCTGCTGGACGCCCATATGGATGAGATAGGCCTCATCGTGACGAAGATCGATAAGGGCGGTTTTATCCGCTTTTCCACACTGGGCGGCGTGGACCCGAGAATGCTGCCGGACAGAGAGGTCGCCATACTCACGGACCCTGTGCGCTTCGGCGTGGTGGCGTGCATGCCGCCCCATGTGCTCAGCGGGGAGGACATGGATAAGGCGACGCCCATAAAAGAGATGGTAATCGACACAGGGCTTACTCAGGAGCAGGCGCAGGAGCTTATCCCTCTCGGTACACCCATTGTGTTCCGCTGCGGTGCTGAAATGCTGGGGGACGACAAGATCTGCGGCAAGAGCCTTGACGACAGGGCTTGCATAGGGATCATTCTCAGAGCTGTGGATATGCTGAAGGACGAACAGCTTCCCGTTGACCTCTATGTTATGGCGAGCACCCAGGAAGAAGTGGGCTGCCGCGGGGCAAAGACGGGTGTGTTCGCGGTGGATCCGGACTTCTGCGTGGCTATCGACGTGACCCACGGTGATACACCGGACGCCCCAAAGGAAAAGACGATGAAATTCGGCGGCGGCGCCGCCATCGGCGTTGGCCCGAACATGAATAAGAACATCACCAACCGCCTTATATCCCTGGCAAAGGCCAAGGATATCCCCTTCCAGATCGAGGTCATGGGCGGCAACACCGGGACGAACGGCTGGGTGATGCAGGTCAGCCGTGAGGGTGTGTCAACATCCGTGCTGTCCCTGCCCCTGCGCTATATGCACACACCTGTTGAGACGGTGAAGCTCAGCGACGCTGAGAGTGTGGCAAGGCTGATGTGCGAGCTGGTCAGAAGCATGAAGGAGGCAATGTGATGAGAGAGCTTGTTGAAAAACTCTGCCTGCTGCCCGGAGTTTCCGGCGACGAGGACCGGGTAAGGGAGTTCATAATAGAGAATATAAAAAACCATGTGCAGGAGCTGCGCGTGGACAATATGGGCAGCGTCATAGCACTTAAGAAGGGCGCGCAGCCCGGAGATAAAAAAGTCATGCTGGCGGCTCATATGGATGAAGTGGGCGTGATAATCACGAATATCGGGGACGACGGCTACCTGAAATTCAGCTTTGTAGGCGGCGTGGACCGACGAGTGGCTATCGGAAAAGCTGTGCGTATAGGCAAAAACGGTGTGCGCGGCATAATCGGGCTGAAGGCCTATCATCTCGTCTCCGACGAGGAGGAGAAGAAGGTGCCGAAGGTGTCGGAGATGTACATCGATATCGGCGCGGAGAGCCGTGAAGCGGCGGAAAAGCTCGTGACACTTGGGGACACAGGCGCCTTTGAGAGCGATTTTGTGTCCTTTGGCGAGGGAAAAGTAAAAGCGAAGGCGCTGGACGACAGAGTCGGCTGCGCTGTATTGGTTGACATAATTAAAAACTGCGACCTGCCTTACGACACATATTTTGCCTTCACCGTTCAGGAAGAAGTGGGGACGCGCGGTGCGTTCGGCGCAGCCTTTTCTGTGACGCCGGATGTGGCGCTGGTAGTGGAGGGCACAACCGCCGCGGATATCCCGACGGTCAGCCCGGAAAAGCAGATATGCAAGGTTGGCGGCGGGGCAGTCATACCCTTTATGGACGGCGGCACGATATATAACAGGGAGCTTTTTGACTTGCTCACCGCCTGCGCTGAGGACGAGGGAATAAAGTGGCAGACGAAGGAATATATAGCGGGCGGCACCGACGCGTCAGCCATCCAGCGCAGCCGCGCGGGCGTAAAGGCGGCGGGCATAGCCGTGCCAGTACGGTACATCCACTCGCCCTCCACCGTGACCTCCTGGGAGGATATTGAGGGGATGAGAAGGCTTGCGGAAGCGTTCCTCAAGAGGATCTAAGGAGACGTAAAATGGATTTTTTGAATATTTCACCCCGGGTGGAGGAGCTGGCGGCGCAGGCTGAAAAACTGGTGGAGCCATACTTCAGGCAGATCGAGGACATAGCGAACTACAACAGCGGCAAGGTCCTCTCCGCCTTCAGGAACAATCGGGTATCCGACAGTATTTTCGGCGGTACCACGGGCTATGGGTATAACGACGCCGGGCGGGAGACACTTGAAGCCGTATATGCTGAGATCTTCGGCGCGGAGGCGGCTATCGTCCGGGTAAATCTCGTGAGCGGGACCCATGCAATCACCTGCTCCCTCTTCGGGGTCGTAAAGCCCGGGCAGAAGCTGGTGTACGTCACCGGAGCGCCATATGATACCCTTCACGGCGTTATAGGGATATCCGGGGATTTCCCCGGCTCTCTCAAGGAGTACGGCATAGAATACGGGCAGGTGGAGATGACGCCGGAGGGCAAGCCTGATATCCAGGCGATACGCGAAGCCTGCAGGGACAAAAAGGTGGGAGCGGTGGGCATCCAGCGTTCCCGCGGGTACAGTACGAGAGACTCCCTCTCCGTTGAGGAGATAGGGGAGATATGCCGGGCCGTCAAGGCGGTGAACCCGGATATAAACATATTTGTGGACAACTGCTACGGCGAGTTTGTGGAGAAGCTGGAGCCAACGCAGGTCGGAGCAGACCTGATGGCGGGCTCGCTGATAAAAAACCCCGGCGGCGGAATAGCCCCATCGGGGGGATATATCGTAGGACGGGCGGATCTCGTGGAGCGGGCGGCGGCCCGCATGACGGCGCCGGGCATCGGCGGCGAATGCGGCGCGACTCTCGGGAACAACCGCCTCATGTTCCAGGGACTTTTCATGGCGTCTCATGTGGTGTCCCAGGCTCTTAAAACGGCGGTTTTCTGTGCGGGGATTATGGAATTGATGGGTTATGAGCCCAGCCCCCGGTACTGCGATACGCGCAGAGATATAATCCAGATGGTTTCCTTCGGCAAGCCCGAGGGGGTGATAGCATTCTGCCAGGGACTTCAGAAGGGGTCGCCTGTGGACGCTTTCGTAACCCCTGAGCCCTGCCAGACGCCCGGCTACGACTGCCCCGTGATAATGGCGGCGGGAGCGTTCATCCAGGGCGCTTCCATCGAGCTTTCCGCCGACGCGCCTATGCGTGAGCCGTATACGGTGTATATGCAGGGCGGCATAACCTTTGAGTCGGGCAGGCTTGGGATAATGCTGGCTGCGGAGAAGCTGCTGGGATAAAACGCCGGCCGTGAGAATAGGATTTGCATAAGAGGGGGTGCCCTGTTATGCGTATCCATTTCCGGCGGAGACAGAGAGGCGGAGGAAAATTTCTCCTTGGCCTTTTGATAATTCTTGGGCTGGGGCTGCTGGCTCTGGTATTTCTCAATACGCGTATCCGCCCACTGATGACCCAGATGGCGAAATCCCGGGTCACGAATGCTGCGGTGCGGGCTATAAACGATGCGGTGAACGACGAGATCGCCTCCGGCGGCGTCAGCTACGATGACCTTATAACGCTGGAGAAGGACGCCGAGGGGCGGGTGACAGCTCTGAAAACAAATATGGCGGCTGTGAACCGGCTCAAGGCGGATATCACAAATAAGGTCATCGAGCGCATTGCTCAGGGGGAGACAGCGGACCTGGGGATACCCCTTGGAAGCGTACTGAGCAGCGGCTTTTTCTCAGGGCGGGGGCCTGTGATACCTGTGAGGATAATATCGGTCAGTTCTGCAAACGCTGAGCTTGAGAATATTTTCACGTCGGCGGGCATCAATCAGACGCGGCATCAGATAGTGATGTCCGTGAGCGTTTACATCAGTGTGCTGCTCCCGGGGTATACGACCGGGACGGAAGTGAAGAGCGATGTCAGCATCGCGGAGACAGTGCTCATCGGCAGCGTGCCGGAGAGCTATGCTTATTTTGAAAATGTAGACACAGCCGAGGAGGCTCTCGACAATTACCTGAATTTGGGATGAGAGGGGCAGAACAATGGATATTGCAAAAGAAGCGGCGCGCCTGCGAGAGCTGCTCAACGAATATAACTACCGGTACTATGTGCTCGACGCGCCTACCGTGACGGACTATGAATACGATATGCTGCTGCGCCAGCTTGAGGACATCGAAAAGGAGCACCCGGAGCTTATAACGCCGGACTCACCAACTCAGCGGGTCGGGGGCGAGGCTGTAAAGTCCTTTGCGAGCGTGCGCCACGAGGTGCCCCTGGAGAGCCTTCAGGATGTGTTTTCCGAGGATGAGCTTATGGAGTTCGGGGAGCGTGTCAGAAGCGCTGTGGGTGAGGCGAGGTATACTGTGGAGCCCAAGGTCGACGGCCTGAGCGTTGCGCTGGAGTATGAGAACGGTGTGTTCGTCCGGGGGGCGACCCGGGGCGACGGAGTAACCGGCGAGGATGTGACGGAAAATATCCGCACGATCCGCTCTATCCCCATGAAGCTTGACAACGGGCCCGCCCGGCTCATAGTCCGCGGTGAGGTGTATATGCCGAAGGCGGTGTTTGAAAAGCTGAACCGGGAGCGTGAAGAGCGGGGCGAGCCGCTCCTTGCGAATCCTCGCAACGCTGCGGCGGGCTCAATGCGTCAGCTTGACCCGAAGATTGCGGCAAAGCGTGAGCTTGACATTGCCGTGTTCAACCTCCAACTCTGCGAGGGAATGGAGTTTACGACTCACAGTGAGACCCTGGATTATCTGGAAAGCCTGAGATTTAAGGTGATACCCAGGAAGATCCTCAATAATATGCAGGACTGCTGCGGGGAGATAGAGCGGATAGGAGAGCACCGGGACCAGTACCCCTTCGAGATAGACGGGGCGGTGGTGAAGGTGGACTCTCTGCGTGAGCGGGCCGACATGGGCAGCACCTCAAAATTCCCCAGGTGGGCGGCGGCGTTCAAGTATCCGCCGGAGAAGAAGCCGACGAAGGTGCTGGATATCGTTGTGCAGGTGGGCCGGACGGGGGCGCTGACCCCGAAGGCTGTGCTGGAGCCCGTGCGCCTTGCGGGCACAACAGTGACAAACGTCACGCTCCACAACCAGGATTTCATCGATGAGAAGGATCTGCGCATCGGAGATACAGCAATAGTCCGCAAGGCGGGGGACATAATCCCGGAGCTTGTGGAGGTCGTCAGGGATAAGCGCCCTGACTGGGCGGTGCCATACAGGCTGCCTGAGTTCTGCCCGGTATGCGGCGCGCCTACCAGGCGGGACGAGGACGGCGCGGTAATCCGGTGCACCGGGGCGGAGTGTCCCGCCCAGCAGGTGAGAGCGATAACCCACTTTGCCTCCCGCAATGCCATGGACATAGAGGGCCTTGGCGAGGCGGCGGTAGAACAGATAACGGCAAAGGGCCTCGTGAAAAACACGGCGGACCTCTATTATCTCAAAGCGGAGGATGTGGAGCAGCTGGAGCGCTTCGGGAAAAAGAGCGCGGAGAACCTTATAGGCGCTATCGAGGCCTCCAAGGAGAACGACCTGAGTCGGCTGCTTTTCGCCTTTGGAATAAGGCAGGTGGGGCAGCACGCGGCGAAGGTTCTGGCGGCGCACTTCAAAACTCTGGACGCACTTATGGCAGCGGACGCAGAGTCACTGACGCTTGTAGATGAGATAGGTGCGATTACGGCGGAGAATATAGTGGAGTTTTTCAGCGGAGATCAGGCAAAGGACCTCGTCGAACGACTGCGAGCCGCCGGCGTCAATTTTGAGAGCCGGGAGCAGGGGGATGACAAGCGTTTTAAAGGCATGACATTTGTCCTCACCGGGGCGCTGGAGCTTTTTACGAGAGACGAAGCGAGCGAGATAATCGAACGCTTCGGGGGAAAGGCATCGTCCTCGGTATCAAAAAAGACCACATATGTTGTGGCTGGTGAGAACGCGGGTTCGAAGCTGAAAAAGGCGAACGAGCTGGGGATCCCCGTGCTCACAGAGGAAGAATTCAAAAGCATGATAGGATAAAACAAGCTCCGGCGCGGTTCTGATAACCGCGCCGGAGCTGTTTATTTGATTTTAAAGAGAAAAGTCAGCCTCGATCTGATGAGCTATGCGCTCAGCGCCGTCCTTCGGCAGGCAGGTGCTCTGAGCCGCGAGCATGCGCCCGCTGAGCGCGCTGTCATAAATGAGCCTGTCCGCGAAGCGGGCGGCTTCACTCGCGTCGGAAGCGAAGAGGGAGAGGCCGTGGGAATGGAAAAACTGGGCGTTCAGCGTTTCAACGCCCGGTATCGCCATAGTGTGCACCAGGGGTACGCCGAGTATTGCCGCCTCCGAGCTGGATATGCCGCCGGCTTTGGAGAGAAGCACGTCGGCGGCGTGCATATAGACGGGGACCTTGTCCGTAAACGGGACGACCATGACGCGGTCTCCCCTGTACTCCTCCTCGAGGGTAAAACGGAGTTCCTCGTTGCGCCCGGGAAGAGTGCAGATGATAGAGTCGTCAGGAATGCGGCGGAGAGTATTGCAGAGCGTCACGGCGTCGCCGCAGCCTATGCCGCCGGTCATGACGAGGTATATCTTCTTGTCCTGAGGGAGCCCGAGCTCTTCCCGGGCCTGAGCTTTGGTCATAGAAACAGTGAATTTTTCAGCCACAGGCATACCTGTTACGAAGAGCTTTTCGGCGGGCATACCAGCTTTTATGCAGTCAGCCATAACATCTTCGTGGGGGAGGAAATAGCCGTCCAGCTCCGTTTCCGGCAGGAAGGGGATGCAGGTATAGTCCGAGAGGATGCCGTAGCAGCGCACGGCGGCTTCGCCCCGCCTGCGAAGAAAGGTGAGAGACTCCATTGGGAACAGGTGGGAGCATACGACGGCATCATAGCCGTTATCCCGGATGAAGTCGTTCAGCTGCCGCGCTCTGCGGGTGTTCGCGAGATATACGGGGGAGGTGACGCCGGTGGAACTGTACATTTCTCCGGCGTGGTACATCATTCCGAAAACTTCGGGAGATTTCGTGGATATCCTGTTTAGTATTTTATCGAAACTGAGAGGACCGGGTCCGCCGAACATCTGCATCATGTCGAGGAACTCCGTCTCGTGACCGCGTTTGTCCAGCGCTTCCCGGGCGGCGAGAGCGCAGTGGTTATGACCCTCGCCGGTGCTGCAGCTCAAAAGCAGTATCTTCATGGCAGTACACCCCTTGCATTGAAGTTCAGAATAAATTATACAGCATGCGCCACCGGGGTTCAATAAGAAAAAGCCTCCCGTTTCCGGGAGGCTGAAAAATCAGGATATTACTGCGAGCAGGACCATATAGCCTATGTACAGGATCATTGTCAGCGCGCCCTGCCAGCGGCTGAATTTGCCCCGGATCATGGTGGGGGCCATTGCGATAAGCATGATAAGCAGGCACACGGGAAGGTCGAGAGTGTAGGTCTGGGCGCTCACGGGAAGAGTGCCGCCGGAGATCAGGGAACAGATAGGCAGGATGAGCGTCATGTCGATTATGTTTGCGCCTATTATGTTGCCCACGGAGAGAGAGGACTGCTTTTTCCTGATGGCGGTGATAGCGGTAACAAGCTCAGGGAGAGAAGTGCCTATGGCGACGAAGGTGAGTGCCACGAGGCTTTCCGGCGCACCCATGAGCGTCGCAAGCGTGCTTCCGTTGTCCACGAGGAGGTCCGCACCGAGGACTATTGCCGCCGCGCCGCCGACGAACTTGAGAATATTGGGGAACGTCTGCTTTTTGTCCACAGGGGGCTTATCCGCGGCACCCATCTCGCCCCTGGCAGAGACAATATTTTCATAGATGAACACGGCGAAAATGACGAACATGACGATCGCACCGATCGGGCCGAGAGAGCCTGTCTTGAAGGTGAGAAGCAGCAGCGCAGCTGTGGCGAGGAGCATCAAAACCGCCTTCGGAATAAACTTCGCGCGCTTTATTACCGCGGGAATGAACAGTACGGAAAGCCCCATTATTAGCCCTGTGTTTGCCGTGACCGAGCCGACTGCGTTGCCGATAGCCATGTCCACCTTACCCTGCATCGCAGCGATGGACGAGACGATTATCTCCGGCAGAGTCGTTGCGAGACTGACGATAGTCGCGCCGATGATAAAGTGGGGGATACCGGTGGCTTCGGCGATCCATGTGGCAGCGTCCACAAAGAAATCGCCGCCCTTTA
Source organism: uncultured Oscillospiraceae bacterium (assembly GCA_934552825.1). Lineage (GTDB taxonomy): Bacteria > Bacillota > Clostridia > Oscillospirales > Oscillospiraceae > CAKTEQ01. Next base: position 28,551 of record CAKTEQ010000001.1, on the reverse strand, counting down.
CTATGAGGACAAGACCCACAATAAAGAGGAGAACGGTCAGGAAAACGGGCATTTTATAACCTTCTTTTTGAGTAAAAATAAGAGACTCAAAGCAGGGTTGCTAAAAGTCTCGCTGCCGCATATGCGGAAAATACTTGTCCGAAAAGACTAACATACAGAGGGCAATATGTCAAGATTTTCAAGAAGAAAAACGGCGGCGATGATCAGGACCCAAATCACGGTGCCCAGGGGCACAAGAATACGGAAGGATCTGTGGAGCGTTTTGTGGCGGAAGGCATACATACCGGCCCAGGCGCCAAGTCCGCCGCCCAAAAGACTGAGGGCTATGAGGGATTTCTCGGGGATCCTCCGGGCGTGTCTGCGTGCCCTGCGCTTATCCGCGCCGAAGAGCCAGAAGCAGAGAAAACATATGGCGGTGCAGTAGATCAAAAGAGGAACCAGCATTTTTACACCTCCTGCAATAGAAGGGCGGCGCCATTAGCGGCACCGCCCGGCAAAATTTTACTTAACGGCAATACACTCAATCTCGACCTTTGCCCCCTTGGGAATAGCCGCGACCTGCACGCAGCTCCGCGCGGGAGCGGGGGAGGCCATATTCTCCCCGTAGACCTTATTCATAGCGGCAAAGTCGCCGAGATCCGCAAGGAACACAGTGGTCTTTATCACGTTTGCGAGAGTGCAGCCCGCCTCCGCCAGCACGCCCCGGAGATTGGAGATACACTGGGCGGTCTGCTCCTCTATGGTCTCAGCCATTGCGCCGGTGGCGGGGTCAACGGGAATCTGCCCGGAGACGAAAACAAGTTCGCCGGTGGTGAGCCCTTGGGAGTAAGGGCCGATCGCGGCGGGGGCATTGTTCGTTTTGAGTTCAGTAACAGCAGCCATTTTGAACATCCTTTCTGCGCCTTAAGCGCGCTCTGTGACAAGCTCAAAGCCTTCATCCGTGAGAGCTTTCTTTATCTCTTCTATCTGTGCCTGATCCCTCGTCTCGAGACCGAGCTTGAGGAAACAGCTGTTCATTGCCATGTTGGGGTCGGCGTGGTCATAGTGCACGTTTACTACGTTGCCGCCGCACCGGGATACTATGGAGGAGACCTGCGTGAGCTGACCGGGCTTATCCACAAGGGCGATCATGAGGTTTGCGTTGCGGCCGCTCATCACGAGACCGCGGGTTATAACCCGGGAGAGGATATTGACGTCGATATTGCCGCCGCTCACGAGGCAGACGACCTTCTTCCCAGCCAGGGGGAGCTTATTGAACATTACTGCCGCCACGCTGACGGCGCCCGCGCCCTCTGCTACAAGCTTCTGATTCTCCATGAGGGCGAGTATCGCGGCGGCGGTCTCGTCCTCTGTGACTGTGACCACGTCATCCACGTATTTCTCAACCATTTCGAAGGTAATGTCGCCGGGGGTCTTTACGGCGATGCCGTCCGCGAAGGTGGACACGCTCTCAAGAGTCTCCATTTTATGATCCCGGAAGGCATTGAACATGCTTGCCGCGCCCTCAGCCTGCACGCCATATACCTTCACGTCTGGCTTGAGGCTCTTCATGGCGAAGGCGACGCCTGAGATGAGTCCGCCTCCGCCGATAGGTACGACGACCGCGTCTACATCCTCCAGCTGGTCAAGGATCTCGAGACCGATTGTGCCCTGCCCGGCGATGACCTCGTCATCGTCATACGGATGGATGAAGGTCATACCCGTCTCCCGCTGAAGCTCCACGGCTTTGTCGTGGGCGTCGTCGTAGGTGTTCTTTACGAGACAGACCTCCGCACCCAGGCGCTTTGTGGACTCGACCTTCATTATGGGGGCGCTGTCCGGCATACATACTACGCTGCGGATACCCATGTGTGTGGCGGCAAGGGCCACACCCTGAGCATGGTTGCCGGCGGAGCAGGCGACGATACCCCGGTCCCGCTCCTCCTGGGAGAGCTGGCTTATCTTGTAATAAGCGCCGCGCACCTTGAAAGAGCCTGTCACCTGAAGATTTTCTGTTTTGAGGTATACGTGCGCGCTTGAAGAGAGACGGGGCGCTTCGATCAGATCGGTCTTTCTCGCCACGTCCCGCAGTACGAATGCCGCGTGATAAACTTTGTCCAGTGTCACCATTTCAATTACCTCCATATGCCGTACGGCAAATAAAAAAAGCCTCCGCCCCTGTCATAAAGAAAGAGACGAAAGCAAAACTTCCGCGGTACCACTCCTGTTGCCGGCACAGCCGACCACTTATCCGGATCAAACAACCCGCCGGCTGCTAACGGTGCCTGCCGTCCCCGCCTACTGTGCTTCGGCGGAGCTGCTGCGAGGGGATCCGCCAGGGGAGCTGACAACGCCTTACACCTGCCGGCGCCTCTCTCTGCTCAGTTATCCCGAAGCCTGTCCTCGTTGGAACGCATTTTTGAAATATGGGGGAATTATAAAATTAAAATTACAGTTTGTCAAGACGATTGTGAGAGAAAATGAAAAATCTGCGCAGGTGTCAAAACAGTGCTTAATAATTCTTAGTTTTGATGCAGGTTTCACTAAAAAGCGGGAGATTATGGTAATATTCCACGGGTGAGGGGGTGTCCGCATGGAGAAGGAAAAGCTTGGAAGGCAGGGAATGTTCCTGCTCAAATACTTTCTGGTTATGATATTCGCGGCGGCGCTGTATTTCCTGACGAAGATCATCGCCGGGAACTTCGGGCTTGAATTCCGGAGCGGCTTCAGCAAAGCGGCTCTTCTGATATGTATTTTGTGCAGCGTTGTTTTTGCTCTGCTGGCGCTGCTGTTGCTGGCAAAGCTGCTGGGAGTGCCGGGAATGGCGAAGCTTGCCCGTGCCGGGATAGGGGTAGGCATGCTCGTTATCCTCCTGGGTGAACTCGCGGTGTTGGCGGCGTCGCCCCTGATCGCCGCATTCTGCATTCCCGAAGAGCGCACAGTGCTCATTGACGGGGAGAGATACACGGCACGCATAGAGACGACAGGCTTTGAGACGACAGGTATATCTTATCATAAGCAGCGGGCGCTGGTGTTCTGCGATCAGGCAGGGCGGGAGACAGAGTTCGACTATGAGCTGTGGCAGTCATATAAATAATCGGAATGCCCCCGGGATTTTGAAATCCCGGGGGCGGTTTTTACGTTAAAATGATTAGTGATTTATCACAAATTATATCAAAAATGGATAAGTGTAATGCAGCATATATACTAAAATTATGCCGGAAATCGCAATTCTTATCCGTAAAAACGATGATATACTTTTCCTTGTAAATGGACAATAAGTTTATATAAAAACAGGAGGAGTGAGCAAGATGAAAAAGATTTTCACCCTGGCACTGGCACTGACGATGATGTTTTCCATAGCGGCAGCGGGAGGCTGTGCCCAAAAGGAGCCGGCAGCGCAGCCGGAGACGACACAGCCGACAGCTGATACGGAAGAACTCACCTACAATGGACTTACGGTGGAACAGCTTAAGGCATCAAAGCCGAACGAATACATAAAAGAAAAGCTGGAAGCTGGACTGGAGCCGCTGATTTTCTTTGGCGCGCCCTTGCTTACCGACTCGCTTATGGTCATGATAAACGACGGCCTTTGCGCGGATATTGAGGCAATGGGATTCAGCTATACATATGGAGACTGCGAGGGCAACTTTGCCCGCATGGTGGACATGGTGGAAAACGCAGTCACCATGGGCGCAAGCGCGATAATCATAATGGGATTTGTTGACGGTACCGGCGATGCCTGCGCTCAGGCGATGGAAGCGGGGACGTCCGTATTCACGCTGGCGGCTGAGCCTGATTTCGAAGTTAGCGGCAAGGTGAGCGTGGATCCCCATACTCAGGGTGCTGCCGCGGTGGACATGATCTCCGCGTGGATAGACCAGCGCTATCCCGATGCAGGAGAGGGCGAGATAAAAGCGATGGTGACTGTCAGCTATCAGACGGCGCTGGCGGCGGGACGTTCAGAGGCGTATATGGAAGGGTTGGCTGCGGATAAGCGTATACAGCTCATCCATACGGCAACAGAGGTCGCGACTTCTATTGATGAGGGGTTTACCTTTGCGCAGGAGGCGTTCACCATTGATTCGGATATCCGTGTAATTCTCACATGGAGCTGCGCTGCGGCTGTGGGAGCGAACAACTATGTCGTCGCCAACTGCGGCGACAGGCTTGACCAGATGGGCATCTTTTGTTCCACGCAGGATCCGACAGTCCTGGAACTGATCGAAAAGGGTGCTGAGAATGACGCGAGCTGCCTCCGGGGAACTATCGCTCAGGGTACCGAGAAAGTATGGGAGTCTATGATCCAGTGTGTACAGGACGTGCTCATAGACGGCGCTGCCCCCGGATACATCAAGTATGACCGGCTCTACTCGGTTAATAACTTCGGATATTTTTACGACACCGCCGCGTAAAACTCAGAGTCTGGGAGAGTTTCCCGCAGGCTGAAATAAAGGGACCATGGGCAGCTGCCCGTGGTCCCTTTATAATATCAATATAATCTCACATGGCGGCGCGCATGTCGGAGGCGGCGATATCCACAGCGAGCATGTTTGCCCGCCCGACGCTGTACATTTTGCCCCGCAGGCACTCGCCTGTGGGCAGGTCTATGTCGGTCGGAACGCCGCCCTCCCCGGAGATAACGAGCTGCGCAGTCTGGTCAAGTTCGTCCAGAATTCCCTTGTCCAGAGGGCAGTCCCCGTGGCTGGGGAGAATGGCGTCATAGCGGCTGCCGAGGTCCTTGAGGTGCCTCACGCTGCGCTGCAGCAGTTTGATATCCGAGCTGCCGGGAAAAATGAAGATCACTGACGCAACGGCGACATCGCCACCGATGAGAAAGCGGTTTTCCACGTCCAGAAAAGTCAGGTCATGGTCCGTATGCCCGGGGCACGCAATGACTTCTATATGCCGCCCGCCGAGATCGATAATATCCCCCTCTTTAAGCGGGACGACCTCAATATCCGGGCATTTTGAATTGGTACGCATCGCGGCGGCGCCTGAGGGGTCCATCATCGTCCGGGAAAATACCCGGTTGCCGCCGACATGGTCCTCGTGCCCGTGGGTGTTGGCAAGCTCTATCGGCAGCTTCGTAAGTTCAGCCGCCGCGGCGCGGTAGTCCACTGAGCCGAGCCCGGTGTCGATAAGCAGCGCCCGCTCCCCGCCGCAGATCAGAAAGGTGCGGATGCCGCCCTCGTCAAATATCCAGAGTCCGTCAGCGGCTTGTGTCACAGTGTATTTAGGTTCCATTCTTACCCCTCCTGTCGGATCATTGTTAATTACATTATAAAGTAATAAATAACGTTTTACAATCAGATTTCGGACATCTATGGATGACCGGAAGCGGTTGCACTCCGTAAGAGGGCATATACTGTGACCTCAGTCTATCGGTATCTATTGAATTTTTGGTGCACACTTACAGCGTTAAATTAAATAATTCTTACCCCTTGAGAGCGTCCTCGATTATCCGCTTATACTCGTCCTCGTGGTCTGCGCCCGCAGGCTTGAGATATGGTCGCGCGACCTGGGGATACCCCATGTGAAACGTGCCGTCCTCCGCGCGGTATACCCAGCGCTCCTTAGTCGTGCCGCCGCCTGTCGTCGCGTACTTGCCCGTGCCCAGCTCGACATAATGTGCATACCTGACATCGGTGCCGATGTATACCGCCTGTTCTTCGTCCACTACCTGGTGACTTATGCTGTTGCGCAGGTTGCCTGTCGGGTGCTTAAACCCCTCGCACAGCTTCTTCGCATACCCCTCAGCCACAAGCCCGCAGGTCTCCAGCCCCTTGATAAGCTGATCTCTCAGGGCATCCAACGCCTTCCCGCTGTTGTCCGTGAATTTATACTCGCTCATTCTCCCTCCAAAAAAGCACTGTGCGCCTTTCGGTACACAGTGCTTCGTGTTTCGTGCTATTCTACTATTTCAAACATGTCCGGCGGATAAAAAGCAGTCTCGTCCGTTTCGTCATATATTTCATACCAGCCGTTTTCGATGCTGATTACTTCATAAACCTTGCCATTTACCAGGCTTACCCTGTAGTAATCGCCGATATACTTAACTCTCACGTCTTAGACCACCCTTTTACTTTCATTTCCACTATGCCAACACTTTCTTCTTCGAACCAGTGTAGCATCGCCTTTCTTGAGCCGCCCTCAGTGTCAACATATCCACGCCCTTTGACATGTTGCCACAATTCACTGCGCCCACCGTAATTTTGAACGAGGAAATCCTTTACTCGCAAAGGTACATTTGTGCCAGCACCCGCAAACACTTCAACGTCAGTTATTTCAGTGTCTTCCGTTAATTTGGATACTGCTCCATCGGGCAGCAAAACTTCTATGCTTTTGCGGGCGGCTCCCAAGCTCTTTCCAATTACAATATTCTCTCTTTTTATTATACCATCTTTCGCCGTCGAAGCAACAGCTTTCTTCTGCTCTGCCCACTCCTGATAGGTCATGTCCTTGCCAACGCCGTCGATGCTTCGGCGCTTTGCGTCCTTGCCATAGTCCTTGAACGCTGCTATGGTCGTGCAGCGGCAGTTATACACAAGATACCCAGGTGCGCTCTTATCGCCGGGGAACATAAGATCATACCCGTCAAGCTTGAAGGGCTTGTCCACGGCTACGACCTGCCCGTCTGCCATGGCGTGGGCGTGACGCGTCCTGTTGTCCAGCGTCGCCACCCACTCCTTCTTAAGCTCTATCCCCATCTTCTGAGCCGCCTCGTATGTATCCTGAGAGGGCAGAATAAAAAGATTCTCCGGCGGCAAGCTGCCGCCGGAGAATCCATCGTGAAATCTGTTTTATCTGTCGAAGGCGGGATTGATGGCATACACGTTTTTCTGGTCCATGCGCTCCTTCGCCCTCTGGAGAGCTTCGCCGAAACGCTGGAAGTGGACGATCTCCCGTTCACGGAGAAAACGGATGACGTCGTTCACATCCGGGTCATCGGACAGACGCAGAATATTATCATAAGTAACCCGCGCCTTCTGTTCCGCAGCGAGGTCCTCCGTGAGGTCCGCGATGACGTCGCCGGTGACGGCCATTGTGGACGCGGACCAGGGAGTGCCGGAGGCAAACTGAGGATAAACGCCGGCGGTGTGGTCTACAAAATACGTATCAAAACCGGCGGCCTTTATCTCTTCAGGCGTCATGGAGCGTGTGAGCTGATGTACCAGAGCGCCCACCATCTCCAGATGACCAAGCTCCTCCGTGCCGATATCGGTGAGCAGGCCTTTTAGCTCCGGGTAGGGCATGGAGTAGCGCTGACTCAGGTAACGAAGGGATGCGCCCAGCTCACCGTCGGGGCCGCCGTACTGGGAGATGATGAACTTAGCCAGAGCCGGGTTCGGATTGGCGATCTTCACAGGGTACTGGAGCTTTTTCTCATAGACAAACATATATCAGTCACCATTCCTTTCGGTATAGTCCCATGGCCAGGGGTTCTTAAGCCAGGTATAGCCCGCGGAAGTTACCTGCTCCTGAGTGATGGGGCCGAATGCGGCGGTATAGCGGGCGGCAGCCTCCTTGGACAGATCCACATACTGAAGATACAGCTCGAGAGCCTCTTTGTCGTCGGGGTGAGTGTCGAGATACAGCCCAAGCTCGTTTATAACGAAATCCAGAGCCATCAGCTCACCCAGTTCGCCCGTTATATTGCCGGGCTTATTCACGTAGTTCATAAACGGCAGCGTCAGCCCGGGGAAGAGGGTGCCCTGGGAGAGGGCTGTGGGAGCGTCGTATTTTTCGGAGTTCTCCGGCTGAATGGGTATATAGGGAAAGGCGAGCGCCGCGCAGGACGGCAGAGGACCTTTGCCCTCGCCGCAGCCTGCCGCAGCGGCGGTATTGTTCTTCTGCAAGGGTATTCCTCCTGTTAGAGTTTTTGGAGGGGATTTGCCTCCGTGACTATAATACGGGAGGATCGGGCGGCGGGGAACGGCGATAAAAAAGGACGGCAGCAAGCCGTCCTTTAGTGTTCATATGGGTCATTTTATAAGGCTTTCAACAACGTCGGCAGCGTAGCTAAGCTCGCCGCACTGGACCGACTCTATCTCGCCTCTGTCGCAGGCGTTCGGATAGGCGGGGTCGATGGGCAGCTTTGCCAGCACGAGGAGATTGTTGAGAACGGCAAGCTGATCGATGTGGCTGTCGCCGAAGATGTGGTGGACCTTGCCGCAGTCGGGGCACTTGAAATAGCTCATATTCTCCACGATGCCGAGGATGGGCACGTCCATCATCCGCGCCATATTAACAGCCTTGGAGACTATCATGGACACCATCTCCTGGGGGGAGGTGACGACGATGATACCGTCGACCGGAAGAGATTGGAATACGGTGAGGGGCACGTCTCCGGTTCCGGGAGGCATATCCACGAACATGAAGTCCACATCAGTCCAGTTTACATCGGTCCAGAACTGCTTTACGGCGCCGGCGATAACAGGACCGCGCCAGATCACGGGCTGGGTCTCATCCTCAAGCAGCAGGTTTATGGACATTACGTCTATACCTGTTCTTGTGGAGACGGGGACGATGGCATCCCCGGTGCTGGCAGCGCGCTTGTCCGCGATGCCGAAGGCTTTGGGAATGGAAGGGCCGGTAATATCTGCGTCGAGCACGGCAGTCTTATATCCCCGCTGCTCCATGGCGCATGCCATGAGGGAGGTGACAAGGCTTTTGCCTACGCCGCCCTTGCCGCTTATGACGGCGATAACCTTCTTCACGCTGCTGCTGTCGTTGAGCTGAGCGCGGAGATCTTCAATATTATTTTCACGGCTGGAGCAGTTCGCCCCGCAGGAGCCGCAGTCGTGTGTACATTCGCTCATAGTAACATCCTTTCGTTTTCTTGGGATATCTCAATTATATTATCAGCAGAAGAGCCTGTCAATATTGCGAAAACCCCTTTCATGACATGAAAAGATGTGATATACTTCTTTTAATATGAACGCGGCGGGAAACGCCGCGCCTGAACAGGATGAGGTAACGCAATGAACGATAAAAGATATAACAAGTACAGAAATAAGCCCGGCTTCATCGAGAGCAGCGACGGTGAGCGGGAGCAGCCCCGGGAGCGTGTGGAAAACACCATCATCGAGGGGCGCAACGCCGTTATCGAGGCGCTGCGGGTGGGGAGGAATATAGATAAGATCTTCCTTCTCAAGGGCAGCGAGGATTCCGCACTGGGGCATATCGCCTCCAAAGCCCGGGCGGCGGGCGCTGTGGTCGTGGAGACAGACCGGCGCAAGCTGGACGAAATGAGCATGACCGGCGTGCATCAGGGCGTCGTGGCGGTAGTCGCGGAGCACGAGTACTCGACCATAGAGGCGATACTTGACAAAGCGCGCCAGGCGGGCGAGGCCCCTTTGATAATCATCTGCGATGAGCTCTCCGATCCCCACAACCTGGGGGCGATAATCCGCACGGCGGACGCCGCGGGAGCGCACGGCGTAATAGTGCCAAAGCGCCGCAGCGCGGGGCTCACGGCGGTGGTCGCGAAGGCGTCGGCAGGGGCGCTGGAATATGTGCCCGTTGCCAGAGTGGCGAATATTACGGCGGCGATAAAGGAGCTGAAAAAAGCGGGCGTATGGGTGTTCGGCACCGCGGCTGACGGCGACAGAATGCTCTATGACGCGGATCTTAAAGGATCGGCGGCCATCGTGATAGGAAACGAGGGGCAGGGGATAAGCCGTCTCGTTGCGGAAAACTGTGACTTCATGGTGAGCATTCCCATGAAGGGGGAGATATCCTCCCTTAACGCGTCGGCTGCCGCGGCGGTGCTGATGTATGAGGCTGTAAGACAGAGAAACGGCTGAGAGGTAGATGCCTGATGGATAGAGAAGAGAACAAGCTCAACACTCAGGAGCAGGAACAGGAGTTTTCCCTGGAGGATATACTCCGTGAGTTCGGCGGGGAACAGGAAGCCGGGGACATTCCCGGTGATGACGGGGCTGAGAATGAAACGCCCGCGGCAGAGGCGCAGCCGCTGCCTGAGCCTGCGCGGGAAGTTGCGCCCGAGCCTGAGGAGAGCATAGAGACAAATATAGGCGACGAGGTGAGCGCCGCTCTTGCGGAGCAGGAGCAGCAGAAGGCGGCATACAAAAAAGAGCTTGACATAGTCCGCCGCCGCAACCGGAGGGAACAGCAGAAGCTGGACCGGGCGAAGAAAAGCGCCGCCGCGAAGGAAAAGCGGGAAAAGACCCCCGAGCCGGTAAAGCCGGAACCGAAGAACGCAAAATCTCCCAAAGTGGTGAAATTCTCCGGAGAAATGGCGGATAAGGCGCCGGTCAATCCGGAGGGGAAAAAGGTAGTGAGGCGCGTGCCGCTTCACGAGATACCGAAGAAGGAGAAAACTCATGAGCCGGCGCCGGACGAGGCTCTGAAACAGTGCCGCGCCGGATACGGAATAATGCGGATCAGGTGTTTTGCGGCGTTTGTTATCTGCGCTGCCATGTGGTATCTCTCTATCGCGGCTGCGTTCGGGCTGCCCTGCCCCAAAGTGCAGACACTCTGCGCTGCGCTGCTTATAGGGCAGGTGTTGGTCATGGCACTGTGCGCCGACAGATTGATATTCGCCGTCAGAGAGGTAACGCGCCTGCGCTTCGGACTTAATCTCGTGGCGTTGCTGGGGAACATAATAACGGCGCTGGACGCGGCTGCGTTCCTCGTTACAAAGCGGGGCCTTTCGGCGCTGCCGTACTGCGCTGTGAGCGCAACTGTTCTCATGCTGCTGCTCTGGTCCACGGCGCTGGGCAAAGGCGCCTGCGCAAAAGCGCTCAAGACCATAGCGGGGGAGGAGAGACGCATGATACTCACCCGGGAGGACAAGCTCTATATGGGCCACAGCGTCATATTGAAGTCCTCCAACAGCCCTGACGGATTTGTCTCCATGTGCACGGCTGCGGACGCGGGGAAGCGGTCGGCGGATATATTGGCGTGTGCGGTGTTTATTCTGTCCGCGGCGATCTCCGGAGTTATCAGAGCAAAGACGGAAGGGAGCGATTTCCTGCATTTGTGGGCGTGTATCATGGGTGTCTCGCTGCCGCTTTCGTCGGCTGTCGTGTATACGCTGCCATTTTCAAAGCTCACGAAAAATCTCCGGCGCATCGGCGCGGTTCTGGGAGGATACAGGGGCGCCGCGAGCCTCGCGGGCGCGGCATATCTCAATATTACAGATCATGACCTCTTTGCACAGGGAAAGGTCGAGCTCAACGGCATGAAGCTGGTCGGCTCCGGAAGTGAAGACGTTATCTCCTATACGGCGGCGATGATGAACGAGAGCGGCTGCTGCCTTGCCCCCGCTTTCGATAAGCTGGCAAAGGAGCACTTCGGCTCCAAACTGTCTGTGGATGGCTTCAGGATGCTGGAAGGCGGTATGGAAGGGCGCGTGCAGGGAGACCATGTGGTCTGCGGCACGGGCGAGTTCATGCGTATAAACGCGATACCTCTGCCAAAGGGGACAAATGTGTCCAGCGCCGTGTTCACGGCAATAAACGGCGAGCTGCGGGGGATATTCGCCATAACCTATAATGCCTCCGAAAAAACGGCGGAGGCGCTGGATATGCTCCTCGAGAGCACAGTGTGCCCCCTCGTTACAAGCAGAGACTTCAATGTCACACCTGCCATGATAAGAGCGAAATTTGACGTTGATACGGACAATATGGAGATGCCCTATGTGGACAACTCCGAGCGGGTCATAAATGCGGACGTGGGCGGCGCGCCCTGCGCCGTTATCACAAAGGCGGGGCTTTATCCTCCGGCGGCCGCGGTGCTGGGCGCGAAAAAGCTGGTGCAGGTGGTCCGGGGGAATGTACTGCTCATGATCCTCGGCAGCATAGTAGCAATGGCGCTGGCGGCATATCTCTGCTTTATCGGTCAGACAGGCACGCTTGTGCCCGGAAACATCCTGCTTTTCATGGCACTCTGGCTCATTCCGGCGCTGATCTGCTCCAGCGGAGTGACCCGATATTGATAAAAGCAACAAAAAATCACAGAATTATCATGAAAAGTGTGAAATTTTGTGTTGAAAATGACAACGCTCTATTGTATACTCTAATGGTAACGCCAATTTTGGCGTGACTTCATGAAAGAATTTGCTTCCGGCTGGCTCCGGAAGATACAGAAGGAGAGAAAACCCAATGAGCTATACAACGAAAGATATCCGCAATATTTGCCTGCTCGGTCATGGCAGCTCGGGTAAAACGAGTCTGGCTGAGAGCATGCTGTATCTCACCGGTGCGATCGACCGCCTTGGCAGGACCACAGACGGCAACACCGTGTGCGACTACGATGCAGAGGAGATAAAACGCCAGATTTCCATCTCCACGGCAGTTGCGCCCGTAATGTTCGGCAAGAGCAAGATCAATGTTCTGGACGCCCCCGGTTACTTTGACTTCGCGGGCGACGCGGTCGCGGCTATCCGCGCCGCTGACGCAGGCGTTATCTTCTGCACGGCGAAGGACGGAGTTTCCGTCGGCGCTGAGCGCAGCTGGAAATATCTTAAAAACGCAAACAAGCCCGTTATGTTCTATGTCTCCAAGATCGACGAGGACAATGGCGATTTCGCAGGCGTTCTGTCTGCTCTTCAGGAGAAGTACGGCAGCATCGTCTGCGCGGTGACAGCTCCCACATCCGACGGTAAGGGCGTCATCGACCTGGTGCATAACGTCTGCTACACAACAAACGGCGGCAAGACCACAAAGGGTGAGATCCCTGCGGCTGACGCTGATACGGCGGCTTCCCTGCGTGAGGCTCTTATGGAAGCGGCGGCAGGTGCCGACGAAGAGCTCATGGAGATTTACTTCGAGGCTATGGAACTGAACGAAGAGCAAATGATAAAGGGCATCAAGGCCGGCCTTAAGGACCGTTCTGTGGTTCCCGTGTTCTGCGGCAGCGCCATCGAAGGCGTGGGCACAGAGGCGTTTATGCAGGCTGTTGTCGACTATGCACCCAACCCCCTGGAGGCAGCTCCTGAGAAGACTGTCGACGGCGGCGAGGTCAAGTACGACGAGAACGGCGCGGTGGCCGCGTTCGTCTTTAAGACGGTTTCCGACCAGTTCGGCAAGTACAGCTTTGTCAAGGTCGTCTCCGGCAAGATCACAGCCGATCTTTCCCTGAGAAACGTGAGAGCGCGCAGCACGGATAAGCTTGGCAGAATTTATACAATGTGCGGCAAGAAGAACACCGAGACGAAGGAAATAATCTGCGGTGATATCGCTGCTATCGGCAAGATGGAATGGAAGACGGGCGACACGGTCTGCGATCCTAAGAACGAAGTGGAATTTGTCGGTCTCGACATTGCCGAGCCCTGCTACTCCATGGCGATCGCGCCCAAGACAAAGGGTCAGGATGATAAGATCGCCGCTGGTCTTGCGAGACTCAATGAGGAGGACATCTCCTTTACTATCACAAATAACGGCGAGACACATCAGATGGTCTTGGCAGGCGCCGGCGACATCCAGCTCGACGTTCTCTGCTCCAAGCTCAAGAGCCGCTTCGGTGTTGAGGCTGAGCTCAAGACCGCAAAGGTTCCCTACCGTGAGAAGATCAAGAAAAAGGTCGAGGCTCACGGCCGTCATAAGAAGCAGTCCGGCGGTTCCGGCCAGTTCGGTGACGTTTGGGTCCGCTTCGAGCCCCAGGACGAGACAGACGATCTCATCTTCGCCGAGGAAGTTTTCGGCGGCAGCGTGCCCAAGAACTTCTTCCCCGCGGTCGAAAAGGGTCTGCGTGACTCTATCAACAAGGGTGTCCTTGCCGGCTACCCAGTGGTCGGCCTGAAGGCGACGCTGTACGACGGCTCTTACCACCCCGTTGACTCCAACGAAATGGCGTTCAAGACGGCGGCTCAGCTCGCTTATAAGGAAGGCATCCCCAACGCTCAGCCCACGATCCTTGAACCTATCGGTGCTCTGGCTGTTACCGTACCCAGCGACTACATGGGCGACGTCATCGGCGATCTGAACAAGCGCCGCGGCAGGGTTATGGGCATGAACCCCGACGAGGATGGCAACCAGATTGTCGAGGCGGAAGTGCCTATGGCGGAGATGGGTTCCTACACCATCGACCTGCGCTCCATGACACAGGGCAGAGGCTCCTTTACGTTCAAGTTCGAGCGCTATGAAGAGGCTCCCGGCAACATCCAGCAGAAGGTCATCGAGGACGCAAAGACAAACGCCGAGGAAGAGTAATTTCAAAATTAAACAAAAGAGGCAGGGTCGAGAGACTTTGCCTCTTTTTCATTTTTCATCCGCGTCTTCCTCCAATTTGCGTTGTCCCGGAATAATAAATGTGGTAGGCTTCAGGTGTAAATAAGAGACGCCTTGAGAGTATGACAGGGGTATATGGCAAAGTAAACGCATATTTATCAAAAAGAGTAAAAAAATTATGTCATAAATGTCAAAAGTGCCCACCAAAAGGTGCAATTTTTCCGTTGCACAAAAAAAGGTTATATGTTAAAATGTCCTGTGGCGTGGTATAGGGTGAATTCTGCCCATGGGAGGTAAACGATGATAGAACAGGTCAGAGACAATATCTACAGAGTTGAAATTCCTCTGCCGAGAAATCCTCTCAAATGGCTGAACAGCTATTTCATCAAGGGTGAAGACAGGAACCTTATCATCGACACAGGCTTCAACATGGACGAGTGCCGCGCGGCGCTCTATGAAGCGGTGGAGCAGCTTAGCTTCGATATGGAGAAAACGGATATCTACGTCACCCATCTTCATTCGGATCATCTGGGTCTCGCGCCTGAGATAGCTTCTGAGTCATCCAGGATATACCTCTCTGAGACGGACAGCAGCATAATCCTCAGAGGCAGCGACTGGGAGGAGAGCGACAAAGCGTATCTTCTTCAGGGCTTTTCTCCGGAGGATCTGGCAAAGCAGGCGGAGATGAATCCTGCGAGGATATACGCACCGGCGAAAATACCAGACTTCACAACTGTGAAGGATGGGGACGTTCTCCATTACGGAGGGCACGACCTTGAAGTCATCCTCGTGCCCGGTCATACGCCGGGTAATACTGTCCTATATGTCGAAAAAGAGAAAATAATGTTCCTCGGTGACCACGTTCTGTTTGACATAACTCCGAATATCATAGCATGGAGCGGCATGAAGAACAGCCTTGGTCAGTATTGCGACAATCTCAGGAAAGTCCGCAAATACGACGTGGAGCTGCCACTCCCCGCACACAGGACAGTGCATACTGATTTCTACACGAGAGTTGATGAGATACTTCAGCACCATCAGGAACGCCTGGCGGACACAATGCGTATAATCGCCCAGACGCCGGGACAGACGGCGACGGAGATCGCCTCGAAGATGAAATGGCAGATAAAAAGCAGCTCTAATAAGTGGGAGGATTTCCCCATAGCCCAGAAGTGGTTCGCTGTCGGCGAGGCTATCGCCCACGTTGACTACCTCCTGGAGGAGGGCAGGATCCGCCGGGAGCTGGACGGCACGGTGTACAGATACTACACCGCTTAAAATTGGGAAAAGTTTTTTTCACATAAAAAATAAGGGAGTAAAGAAAATGAACGTAGCAACTTATGATCTCACAGGAAAAGTAGCAATTATCACAGGTTCCACACGCGGTATCGGCAAGGCCATCGCTGAGACAATGGCTCACTATGGCGCATCCGTAGTTATCACAGGCCGCAAGCAGGAAGCCTGCGACGCAGTGGCAAACGAAATCAAGGCAGCCGGCGGCAAGGCACTGGGCGTTGCAACAGACGTCACAAACGCTGAGGCGAGAGACAACCTGGTGGCAAAGACTGTCGCTGAGTTCGGCAAGATAGATATCCTGGTAAACAACGCAGGTCTCGGCGGCGAGCCTGTAAAGATGATCGAGATGGACGAGGGTTACTTCGACAAGTACGTTGACGCTGACTACAAGGGCCTGTACTTCATGAGCCAGGCTGTTGCAAAGCAGATGATCGCTCAGGGCTGCGAGAAGGGCACACACCCCTACCGCATCATCAACCTGTCCTCCGCTGCCGGAATCAAGGCTCCTATCGGTGACACTATCTACGGTTCTCTGAAGGCTGCTGTCACTCACCTGACAAAGATCATGGCAAACGAGCTCGGCCGCTATGGCATCACAGTTAACGCTATCGCTCCCGGCTATGTATATACAGATATGACAAAGGACGTCATGGCTGACGAGAAGAACGTTGCCGCAGTTACAAGAATGATCACACTTCGCCGCTATGCTCAGCCTGAGGAGATAGCAGGCGTCATCAACTTCATCGCTTCCCCCGCAGCCGGTTACATGACAGGTGTTATGTTCCCTGTGGACGGCGGCATGACGATCAACTGATTATAATTAAAATAATTATAAATAAAAACTTGGAGGAAAGAAAAAATGTCTAACATTGGTACTTACGAAGCCTATAAGCAGAGAATGCTGGCTATGAAGCCCAACGTCTATCTGCACGGTGAGCTGGTCGACCGTTCCAACGGTAAGCAGGGCGCAGAGCGCGACCTGGCTGACTGGATGCTGGGCGGCACATATGTTATGGGTGTTTGCTACGATATGGCAAACGATCCCAAGTTTGCTGATGTATGCCTTGCAGAGTCCAACATTCCCGGCATGGAAGGCGAGATCATCAACCGCTGCACAAATATCCATCACAGCCGTGAGGACCTGCTGAAGAAGCAGCTCATGACACGCCTGATCTGCCACCGCGTTGGCGGCTGCATGCAGCGCTGCATGGGTACAGACTGCATGAACGCTCTGTACTCCGTAACATACGACTGCGACGCAGACTGCGGTACCGAGTACCACAAGCGTCTCCTCGAGTACATCAAGTACTGCCAGAAGAACGACCTCATCTGCAACAACGCTCAGACAGACGTCAAGGGTTCCCGTAACCCCAAGTATAAGAGAGCTCATATGCAGCCTGATCCCGACGTGTTCGTACATGTTGTTGAGACAGATGTAGACGGTATCGGCGTAGACGGCAAGCCCTGCAAGGGCATCATCGTCCGCGGCGCAAAGATCTGCAACTCCTGCGCTCCTTACGTTGACGAGATCATGTGCTGCCCCACAAAGTTCATGGCTCCCGAGGACAGTGATTACGCAGTAGCATTTGCTCTGCCCGCTGACTGGGACGGCATCAAGCTCATGGCTCTGCCCGGCCTGCACCACAAGAGAAAGCACATCGACGCTCCCTTCGCACACGTGGGCGACGTTGAGTCCCTGACGATCTTCGACAACACATTCGTTCCCTATGACCGCGTGTTTATGTGCGGCCGTGACCACGAGAACGTGTGCCGTTACGCAGGCTACCTGGCACTGATGTTCGCTCATTACCACAGACATTCCTACACAGGCTGCAAGACAGCGGTTTCTGAAGTTATCGCATCCCAGGCAGCCCTCATCGCAGATGTCAACGACATTGCGAAGGAGAGCCATGTCCGCGGCAAGCTGTGCGACATCATCCAGACAGCAGAGCTGGTATTCGCGGCAGGCCAGGCATCCGCATACCGCGCAGTGGAGTTCCCCTCCGGACAGTGGGTCCCCGACGAGATCCTCACAAATGCAGGCCGTCGTCTCGCAGGTCACAACATCTACCACGAGTACGAGATTCTGGCAGACCTGTGCGGCGGTGTCTGCGCATCCCTGCCCACAGAAGAGAGCTTCTTCGATCCCAGAACAGCAGATCTGTGCCACAAGTACATCAAGCGTAATCCCGCATACTCCGACGAGGATACACATCGGGTACTGCGCATGATGGAAGACAAGCTGTGCGACAGCTTCGAGGCAGCACAGGCAGTGGCAGGCGTCCACGGCGGCGGTTCCCCTCTGATGGAAGAGATCTCTCTGATGAGCCGTTACGATCTGGAAGAGCTGAAGAAGATCGCAAAGTATCTGGCAGGTCTGAAGGGCTACGAAGAGTGCCCCAGATACGAGCGCGAGACAAAGACACCTCGCCTCATGCTCGCTCGTTTCGACGCCCTGAAGGCAAAGAAATAAGAATAATGAGGTTTCGGGCTTCCTTTGCGGAAGCCCGAAGCGAAAAATAAAACTAAATAACTAGGAGGAGACACAAATATGTCAAATATCGGTACTTATGAACAGTACAAAGCAAGGATGCTGGCTATGAAGCCCAACGTCTATCTGCACGGCGAGCTGATTGACCGTTCCAACGGCAAGCAGGGCGCAGAGCGTGACCTGGCTGACTGGATGCTGGGCGGCACATACGTTATGAGCGTGTGCTATGAGATGGCAAACGATCCCAAGTTCGCTGATGTATGCCTTGCAGAGTCCAACATTCCCGGCATGGAAGGCGAGATCATCAACCGCTGCACAAATATCCATCACAGCCGTGAGGACCTGCTGAAGAAGCAGCTCATGACACGCCTGATCTGCCACCGCGTTGGCGGCTGCATGCAGCGCTGCATGGGTACAGACTGCATGAACGCTCTGTACTCCGTAACATACGACTGCGACGCAGACTGCGGTACCGAGTACCACAAGCGTCTCCTCGAGTACATCAAGTACTGCCAGAAGAACGACCTCATCTGCAACAACGCTCAGACAGACGTCAAGGGTTCCCGTAACCCCAAGTATAAGAGAGCTCATATGCAGCCTGATCCCGACGTGTTCGTACATGTTGTTGAGACAGATGTAGACGGTATCGGCGTAGACGGCAAGCCCTGCAAGGGCATCATCGTCCGCGGCGCAAAGATCTGCAACTCCTGCGCTCCTTACGTTGACGAGATCATGTGCTGCCCCACAAAGTTCATGGCTCCCGAGGACAGTGATTACGCAGTAGCATTTGCTCTGCCCGCTGACTGGGACGGCATCAAGCTCATGGCTCTGCCCGGCCTGCACCACAAGAGAAAGCACATCGACGCTCCCTTCGCACACGTGGGCGACGTTGAGTCCCTGACGATCTTCGACAACACATTCGTTCCCTATGACCGCGTGTTTATGTGCGGCCGTGACCACGAGAACGTGTGCCGTTACGCAGGCTACCTGGCACTGATGTTCGCTCATTACCACAGACATTCCTACACAGGCTGCAAGACAGCGGTTTCTGAAGTTATCGCATCCCAGGCAGCCCTCATCGCAGATGTCAACGACATTGCGAAGGAGAGCCATGTCCGCGGCAAGCTGTGCGACATCATCCAGACAGCAGAGCTGGTATTCGCGGCAGGCCAGGCATCCGCATACCGCGCAGTGGAGTTCCCCTCCGGACAGTGGGTCCCCGACGAGATCCTCACAAATGCAGGCCGTCGTCTCGCAGGTCACAACATCTACCACGAGTACGAGATTCTGGCAGACCTGTGCGGCGGTGTCTGCGCATCCCTGCCCACAGAAGAGAGCTTCTTCGATCCCAGAACAGCAGATCTGTGCCACAAGTACATCAAGCGTAATCCCGCATACTCCGACGAGGATACACATCGGGTACTGCGCATGATGGAAGACAAGCTGTGCGACAGCTTCGAGGCAGCACAGGCAGTGGCAGGCGTCCACGGCGGCGGTTCCCCTCTGATGGAAGAGATCTCTCTGATGAGCCGTTACGATCTGGAAGAGCTGAAGAAGATCGCAAAGTATCTGGCAGGTCTGAAGGGCTACGAAGAGTGCCCCAGATACGAGCGCGAGACAAAGACACCTCGCCTCATGCTCGCTCGTTTCGACGCCCTGAAGGCAAAGAAATAAGAGATAATAGACGAATACCCACCGCAGCTTAGGCTGCGGTGGGCTTCGGCGTGTTATTACACAGTTAAAAAACGGAAGGAGAAGGTAATTATGGCACACCTGAACAGAAAAATCGACATCCCCTCCTTTGACCTGACAGGTAAGACCGCTATCATCACAGGCGGCACACAGGGTCTGGGTTTTGGTATGGCATGCGCACTGGCAGCTTACGGCTGCAACGTAGTTATCACAGCCCGCACAGCTTCCAAGGTTGAGGACGCTGTCGCTGACCTGAACGAGAACTACTGCAAGGGCGGCCGCGCTCTGGGCATCCCCGCTGACTCCAGCAAGCAGGAGAACATCAAGATGGTCATCGAAAAGACTGTCGAAGAGTTCGGCGAGCTGAACATCCTCATCAACAACGCAGGTATCGCCGGTCCCACAGCAATGGTCGTTGAGACACGTGAAGGCCGTCCCGAGTACACAGCTGCTGACTTCGAGAAGGTCCTGGCAACAAACCTGACAGGTACATTCATGTTCTGCCAGGAGGCTGCCCGCCAGATGATCAAGCAGAACGCTACAAACGGCGGCAAGGGCGGCAAGATCATCATCACATCCTCTGTCGGCGGCTTTATCGGCGGCAAGGGCGTTGTTGGCTACGGCGCTTCCAAGGCAGGCTGCCTGAGCCTGGCACGCACACTGGCTAACAACTTCGGCCGTGAGAACATCACAGTCAACTGCATCTGCCCGGGTTATGTTGTAACTCCTCTGAACGAAGAGTTCTTCATCGACAAGGACGGCAACCAGACAGCTTACTACAAGCAGCAGGCTAAGGCAACATCTGTCCGCCGCCTGGGCACGATCGAAGACATCGCAGGTCCTACACTGGCAATGTGCTCCGATTCCTTCGGCTACATGACAGGTACATACATCCTCGTGGACGGCGGTCAGTCCATCCCCGCTGAATAATTCAGCCATAACACAGAGCACGAACCGGGGACACGGGGTGGGCAAGCCCAGCGTCCCCGGCAGCGGTGAAAATGAACTGGGGGGAGATCGTGAATAGAAACGGTAATCCATTCCCGTCGTTCGATATGAGCGGGAAGGTAGTCATCGTAACGGGCGCAACTACAGGGATCGGCTATGCGGCGGCGCACGCTTTTGCGTACTGTGGGGCGA
Source organism: uncultured Oscillospiraceae bacterium (assembly GCA_934552825.1). Lineage (GTDB taxonomy): Bacteria > Bacillota > Clostridia > Oscillospirales > Oscillospiraceae > CAKTEQ01. The sequence goes on along the minus strand of CAKTEQ010000001.1, from coordinate 7,755 downwards.
AGGTAGTTGTAACGAGCCGTAAGCAAACCGACTGCGACAGAGTTCAGTGTGAGATGGAGGAGCTGGGGCGAGAATGCCTCGGACTTCAGGCAGACTCCGGCAAGCAGGAGGATGTAGAAAATCTCATAGCAAAGACGCTGGAGCGTTTCGGACGCATCGACGTACTTGTGAATAACGCGGGTATCGGAGGCCCCGTCAAGGACCTTGTTGACACAACGGAGGAAGAGTGGGATACTGTCCACAAAATCAATCTCCGCGGCGTCTATATGCTCAGCCGCCGGGCGGCGAAGGTCATGATAGACCAGGGCGAAGGCGGGAGCATAATCAATATCGCTTCCATCTCCGGACTGGACGGCAAGGGACAGCACGGCATATACGGCTCCGCCAAGGGCGGCGTGCTGGCGCTGACGAGATACCTCGCATATGAACTGGGCAAGTATAATATCCGCGTGAACGCGATCTGCCCCGGGTTCATTCTCACCGAAATAATCAGATGGGCAGCTCAGGACCCCGGGATAAGGGAAGAACTGGAGAGCATGTGCGCAATGCACATCATCGGCGAACCCTCTGACATCGGGAACACTGCGGTGTTTCTGGCGTCGGACATGGCGTCCTATATGACAGGCACAGCGGTCGTCATTGACGGCGGCATGAGTGTCAGCCCTGTGTAAGGAGGGAGGAGCAATGGCTATAACATATTCCGAACTCCGAATGCCCACTCTGGATTTTGCCGGCAAGACCGCGGTAGTCACCGGCGCGGGACGCGGCATCGGGCGCGCAATAGCCCTCACACTTGCCCATTATGGCGCAAATGTCGTATGCAGCAGCCGCTCCAAAGAGCAGTGCGACGAGACTGTGGGGATAATCAAATCCCACGGCGGCAGCGCACTTACGGTAACGGCGGACGTGAGCTCCAGAGCGGACGCGGAGAATTTGATCGCGAAGGCTCTGGAAGAGTACGGTAAAGTGGATATCTTGGTGAACAACGCTGGGTATTCTGGAACGCCCACACCGTTCGAAGAACTGCCGGATGAGCAGTGGAACAGGGCTGTGGAGACTAATCTCAACGGCACGTACTATTGCAGTCAGGCTGTTGTGGAGTCCATGAAGGAAAACGGCGGCGGTAAGATAATCAATATCGCGTCGATTTCCGGTAAGGTGGGCATGCGTGGTCTGGCGCACTACTCAGCTACGAAAGCTGGAATTCTCGCGTTCACAAAATCGCTGGCAGGTGAGCTGGCGAAGTATGGCATCACGGTAAATGCCATTTGCCCCGGCAATGTGGAGACAGATATCAATAGAGATATGCTGGCGCTGCCGGAGGTTAGGAAAGAACTGCTGAAATATTACCCAATGGGGCGGTTTGGCACCGAGTGGGAGATAGCAGGTCCTGTCGCGTTCCTCGCGTCGGACAGCTGCCGTTTCGTCACGGGGATCCACCTGTCGGTTGACGGAGGATTTCAGACGTGCAATCCGTACACATATTAAAAATGGGTTTTATTAAATAGTTTTTAATTACATTAAAATGTAGGAGGAAAACACAATGGAAATCAAGACAATTGGCGTTCTTGGTGCTGGTCAGATGGGTTCCGGCATCGCTCAGGTCGCAGCTTCTAAGGGCTACAAGGTAGTTCTGCGCGATATCAAGCAGGAATTCTGTGACAACGCTCTGGCAAAGATGCGCAAGAGCATGGAGAAGAGAGTTGCTCAGGGTAAGGCTACTCAGGAGTCCGTTGAAGCTACACTGGCTAACATCACAACATGTGTTGAGCTGGAAGGCGTGAAGGACTGCGACGCAGTTATCGAAGCTGTTCCCGAGATTTTTGACCTCAAGTATGATACATTCAAGACTCTGGGCGAGATCTGCAAGCCCGACGCTCTGCTGTGCACAAACACATCCTCCATGTCCGTTTCCAAGATCATGGAAGGCTGCAAGAACCCCGAGCGCTGCGCTGGTATGCACTTCTTCATGCCTGTTACAGCTATGAAGCTGGTCGAGGTCATCAAGGGCGACAAGACATCCGACGAGACAGTCGCTGCTGTTAAGGCTCTGGCTGCCGGTATCGGCAAGGTCGCTGTTGAAGTCAAGACAGATACTCCGGGCTTCATCGTAAACCGCTGCCTGTTCGCTTTCATGCTGGAGGCTGTTCACTGCTATGAGTGCGGCGTCGCAACAGTCGACGATATCGACACAGCTATCAAGCTGGGTCTGAACCACCCCATGGGGCCCTTCGAGATGATGGATATGTCCGGTCTGGACACATTCCCCCACGTCTGCGACACACTGGAGTCCCTGCCCATCACAACATGGGATACACCCGCTTCCGTCAAGGAGCTGGTCGCTGAGGGCAAGTACGGTCAGAAGACAGGCGAAGGCTGGCACGTATACAAGAAGTAATCCAACTTAAAAAATATATAATAGGAGAAATACTATCATGGAAATGAGAGACGTAGTAATCGTTGCTTACGGCCGCAGCGCAGTGAGCAAGACACGTAAGGGCCCCCTCGCAACAATGCACCCCATCGAGTACGGCGCACAGGTTCTGAAGGGCGTTCTGGCAAGAGTTCCTCAGCTGAAGGCTGAGGAGATCGAGGATGTTATCATGGGCTGCGCATTCCCCAGAGAGCAGACAGCTCTGAACATCGCAAGACTGATCGTCAACCGCGCTGAGCTGCCCGACAGCGTCTGCGGCATGACAATCAACCGTTTCTGCTCTTCCGGTCTGCAGTCCATCGCAACAGCTGCAAACGCTATCGCTTGCGGCCAGGGCGACGTTATGGTAGCCGGCGGTATCGAGGACATGACAGATACATTCCGCGGCGGTGAGCACCTCCCCGAGTGGCAGGATCAGTGGCTGAACGACAACTATCCCGGCGCTTACATGGCGATGGGGCTGACAGCTGAGAACGTTGCTGAGAAGTACAACCTGACACGTGAAGAGCTGGACGCTTTTGCAGTCGAGTCCCACAAGAAGGCAGCAGCAGCTCAGGCAGCAGGCAAGCTGGCTCCCTCCATCATTCCCGTTGAGTATGTTGACGCTGAGGGCAACAAGCAGATCTTCGACCAGGATCAGGGCATCCGTGCTAACTCCACAGTCGAGACACTGGGCGAGATGAAGCCCTGCTTCAAGGCTGACGGTATCGTTACAGCCGCTACATCTTCTCAGACAGACGACTGCGTTGCATACGTCGTCCTCATGTCTGCAGAGAAGGCAGCTGAGAAGGGAATTAAGCCCATCGCAAGACTGAAGAACTTTGCAGTTGCAGGCTGCAATGCTGAGTACATGGGTCTCGGCCCCATCTATGCGGCTCCTAAGGCTCTTGAGCGCGCAGGCCTGAAGATGGACGATATGGACACAATCGAGATCAACGAAGCTTTCGTTGCCCAGTCCATCCCCTGCATCCGCGAGCTGAAGATGGATATGGCTAAGGTCAATCCCTACGGCGGCGCAACAGCTCTGGGCCATCCTCTGGGCTGCACAGGTGCTATCCTGGTGGGCAAGGTCATCGACCGCCTGCAGGAGATCGGCGGCAAGTACGGTCTTGTAACAATGTGCATCGGCGGCGGCATGGGCGCAGCCGGCGTCATCGAGATGCTGTAATCGCTCCTGTTAGACAGAAGTTCAAACACCCCCTGTACGTTAAACGTACAGGGGGTGTTTTGTGTGCTGTTGGATAAGGAAAAACAAGTAAATATATTTGGCAGATCTGTCCGCCAGATAAGGGTAGACGGCGGAGGTACACATTATTTCAACAGAGTGGAGTGGCACTATATAGATCTTACTATTGAACAATTCGATCTGTACGGCATCCCCATAACCTATGAACCAAATGAGCTTATCGACAGAAAGTAATGCGGCAGAAATGCTGACACCGCAAGGCGCTACCGGTTGCTCATCGACCGTGTACCTCAAGTTCTTAAAGAACTCTAGTAAATAATACTATGTACAAGGAGTTTAGGTATAGTCATGTGTCCAGGCTTCTTTTCTGCGCTCAGGTGAGCGGGCAGAGGGAAGTGGAATGTGTACTTGCCGTCGCGTAATAGAATAGTGGAGAAACAGGTAAAAGGGGAGATATAAATGCTTTCTATCTGCACGCTTCTCATACTAAACGGCATGTTTTGCAGTCTGCATCTGGCACAGGGACAGGGCTCGTTCCCAAAGCCCCTCTCAGCAAAAGAGGAGAGGGAATATCTGGGAAAATACGCGGCGGGAGATATGGAGGCGAGGAACATACTCGTGGAGCGGAATATGCGCCTCGTTGCCCATATAATTAAGAAATACTATTCGCCTAAGAGTGACCAGGAAGACCTGATATCTATCGGGACTATCGGGCTCATAAAGGGAATATCCTCATATAAGCCCAATAAGGGTGTGCGTCTCGCGACCTATGCTTCAAAGTGTATAGAAAATGCTATACTATCGCAACGGAACAAACGGCGGTTGAGGTGGCGGAACGGGTGTCTTTTGAGGCAAAATGGCGCCTACTGGCGAGAGTGGGAGTCCGCTGCTATATTCTGATTTCCAATGTATCGGGTGCAGTAAAAGTAGCCCCGCTCCAGATTCTTCAGTTTCCGGTAGTGCTGCCGCACAAGTTTCAGGACGCGGAAAAGTTCAATTTGCAGTTCTCGGACTTCTCGGAAATCACCGAAACAGCGGACAAGCTGCGCTGGCTTCGCTACCAGAAAGGACTGCGGCAGAGAGACGTTGCAGACTACGCCGGGATAGACCGGAGCACCTATGTCCACTACGAAGAATACGGCAAGGACCTCTATCCGCCGGAGCACATGGAGAAAATCGCGCAGCTTTTTGAAGTGCCGGTCGATATGCTTCTGGATGACTATAATCTATTTCTGAGGAATGGTCAGGGCAACCAGATCAAGGCAATCCGAACGAAACTGGGGCTGACGCAAAAACAATATGCGGACAAGCTGGGCGTCAGCCTTGGAAATCTCAAGCATTGGGAGCAAAACCGCAAGCAGATTTTCAAATCCACATGGGAGAAGTATTTCAAGCAGGCGTAATTATAGCAAAACGAGCAGACCGGCTATTGAATGCCGGTCTGCCCGTTTTGCGTATGTATCATTTCTGCCCCTTCAGGTGCTTTACTGCGGCGTCTACCAGTTCCAGCTTCTGCTCCGTGGAACAGGGCAGCTTTTGGATGGATTTCAGCGCCTGCTGGGACTGGAACTTCGCCAGCTCTTGCCCAAGCTCCTGCTGCGCCTGCTTTAATTTCGGGAAGATCAGAAATACTTCCATAGCTGCCCTCCTTTCCAGAGCGTTTGCTGCTTCAATCTATGCGTGTGTTCCGGCTGCTATGTAGACAAATAGAATTCAATTTCAGGGCTGCGAGGGAAATCGTATTGCCGCGCGGCTTTGGCGGTGCGGGAAGGCTTGCAATTCAAGGGGTTTTTGACCCTGAATTGTCTACACCAGACCGCCGTCTGCGGGCGGATTTTGCTTTCTGCTGACGGTGGATGTCCTTGGCACAGGAAGTGCAGTATTTTGTCCTGCCGGAGCGGGCGAGGATGCCCTTGCCGCAGACTTCGCAGCGGCGGAGTTTTTTCGGGCTGAGAATGGCCTGTTCCAGCTTGGGTTGCTGGGGCAGCACGGCGCGGCGAAACCAGCGACAAAGCAGACTGCGGGAGATGTACTGCGGGCAGACACCGTCCAGCAGCAGGCAGTCGCCATCCAAGAAGTTGCAGCAGCGCTTTGCAAGACCGCGCACGCTGCGGAGCTGCCCCGGCGTCAGGCGGAAGAGCGAGCTGTCCGGCAGCCGCTCGATGGGGTCAAGCTTGTGCATCTTCGCCCTCCTTTGCGATGAGCTTTGCGTCCGCCGGGTAGTTCAGCGTGATGAGGGCGGGCTTGCCCAAGCCCTGCTTTTTTCGGATAATCAAGCCGCTGTACTCCAATTCCCGGAAGATTCGCGTGGCGCTTTGACGGCTGCGGTGGAGCTTGACCTGAGCCTGCTCCAAGGTGAAGTAGAGGCGGATGGTACCGTCCGGCTCGACATAGCCGTTCTGCCGGGAGATGCTGGCTCTGTCCAACAGCAGCGCGTAGAGCACCTTTGCGTCGTTGCTGATGTCCCGCAGGGCTTCGTCTTGGAGAAGGAACCTCGGAAGCGGCACATAGGACGCCGCCGGGCTCTGCGCCGTGAGCTTGCAAAAAGTTTTCATCTGACCTCCTGTCCCATCCATCAATCCATCCATTTTTGTGTTGATTGATTGATAGATTGATTCTCTTGTATCTTGATTTATTTCTTATTAGTTAGAGGATGAATTTCAGCTCCGATGAACGGAACAAAAACCGTCGTCCTGAAATCCGCCTGCGGTACGCTCCGGGGCGTCAGCCTCTCCACCGTCTGAAAAACCGGTGACGGAAAACCCACACATGGAAAACCCCGTTGTGGTCAAAGCTCATCCTTTTGCCGTATTTTCAACAGCTCCCAGATTTCGGCCTGCCGCGCTTTCAGTTCGGCAACGTCATCTTCGTAAACGTGACCGGTGCTGTTGATGCGTCGGCAAATCTGGTTGATGTTCGAGGCGGCACGGCTGACGGCAGCGGCTAACTTTTTCTGCTCGGTGTAATCCACCTTGATGATGTAGCCGTCGATCAGCATTTTCCGGGCATACGCGCCGAAGTTGCGGGTGCCGAGTTGATTCATCTTGTGGCGAACTACGCTCAATTCCTGCTCATTCAGGCAGATTTCCTTGCGGATGGGTCGCGTGCGGTCTGGCATGAGAATCACCCCTTCAGGTGCAGCCCGAAGGCACCGTTTTCTTCCAGGATTTCCAGATAGCCGTTGCCGGTGAGTTCAGCAAAAACCGGAGCAACTTTTTCAGGCGGGAGGCGCAGAACATTTACAAGTTCCTGTGCACTCAGACCGCCGTCTTCGAAGGTGTACAAGAGCGCGCCGGTGAGCTTGGCTTCTGCGGAGAGGTTCGTATCCAGCAGGAGGCGGGTGGGTACAGCGGTCATGTGGGGGTGGTTGTAGTAAGTGATCATAGTGGTTCTCCTTTCAATTTTGAAAACTTTGTTTGAAGGGCGGTTTGGAAGCGAAGCTGTTTGCCTTTCACTTTACAACGGACAATTTTCGAGAGAAAAACAGGGGTCGAGAGAAAAATGTTTTCCCCTCTATATAACCAACGGACACATTTTCCGGTTTTGTCCGAAAAATTTTTTTAGGTCGAAGGAGCGAGGTCTGCGCTTTTGCTCCCAAATGTCCTTTCACTATTCAACGGACAGAATAAATCAGAGCGTCACGATTTTGTCTCACAGACGTTTCTCTCTCACTTTACAACGGACATTTTTCCTCAAAAACTTGGCACCCTCTTTCAAAAAAACTTCTTTTACCCCTGATCCTCCCTCTACTTAGCTAAGTGAATCAGAGACCGGTTTTGTCCCAGATTTCTCAAAAAAGTTTCGAGGACGTAAAGACAAGCCTTGCGTTCTGCTTCAAATTGCCCTTTCTACTTTCCAACGGACAAAATGATGCGGTCTGTCACGCTTTTGTCATAACAAGGGCAAAAAAGAAGCGCCTGTCACTACGACAAGCGCTTTGATTTTGCATCAATTATTCGAGCAAATCCTCTATATCCCTTTGATCGTATTCAGTTTTCTGCATCAGCCGACAGACACCGTCTGCCTCGTCCCGCTGCTGCAAAAGCTGGCCAAACGCTCGATAGAGTGCGGCCTGCCGCCGCTCGATCACGCCGCGGTTCTGCTGCATGGCATCCGCTGCTTTGCGGATGGACAG